>NZ_JBJNOV010000010.1:0-410186 GCF_052166375.1 Serratia sp. CY83965
TTGGCCTGACCGGCTTCTTTGGCGTCCCACTGAGCGTAGATGTCCTGCGGGATTTCAAAGGCGGCGTATTTCCAGCCCAGCGCTTCGCGGGTGGCGGCCACTTCGGCGGCGCCCAGCGCAGCGCCGTGCACGTCATGGGTGCCGGCCTTGTTCGGCGAACCGAAGCCGATAACGGTCTTGCACATCAGCAGCGACGGCTTGTCGGTCACCTTGCGGGCTTCTTCAATCGCGGCCTTGATGGCGTCCGGGTTGTGGCCGTCGACGTTGCGCACCACGTGCCAGCCGTAGGCTTCGAAACGCAGGGCGGTGTCGTCGGTGAACCAGCCGTCGACGTGGCCGTCGATGGAGATGCCGTTGTCATCGTAGAAGGCGGTCAGCTTGCCGAGCTTGAGGGTGCCGGCCAGGGAGCAGACTTCGTGCGAGATGCCTTCCATCATGCAGCCGTCGCCCATGAAGGCGTAGGTGTGGTGGTCGACGATGTCGTGGCCGGGGCGGTTGAACTGCGCCGCCAGGGTGCGTTCGGCGATGGCGAAGCCGACGGCGTTGGCGATGCCCTGGCCCAGCGGGCCGGTGGTGGTTTCAACGCCCGGGGTGTAGCCGTACTCCGGGTGGCCTGGGGTTTTGGAGTGCAGCTGACGGAAGTTTTCCAGCTCGCGCATCGGCAGGTCATAGCCGGTGAGGTGCAGGAGGCTGTAAATCAACATGGAGCCGTGGCCGTTGGAGAGCACGAAACGGTCGCGGTCAGCCCAGTGCGGGTTAGTCGGGTTGTGGTTGAGGTAGTCACGCCACAGGACTTCGGCGATGTCCGCCATGCCCATAGGGGCCCCCGGGTGGCCGGAATTTGCTTTTTGTACGGCGTCCATGCTGAGTGCGCGGATAGCGTTGGCAAGCTCTTTACGAGAGGACATGTTTTACTCCAGGTCGGATAAAAAAAGCAGTCAAGTTCCCTATTTTCTCAGACTCCACATCACAACGGCAATCCCTAATGCCAAATGAGAGCGAGTTCACCACTTATTAGCACGATTGGACGCTTTTTCGGAATAACACTATTCTCGCCTTAGCTGGCGTACACTAGGCTCTTGCGACAAGATTTCCTCAAAGCAAAATGACTCTTTTACCTTGTTACCTTCACAGGAAGATGGCGTTATGAAAATTCGTACCTCTTTGATTGCGTTGGGCATTGCCACCTTGGCAACCGGCTGTCAAAACCTGAATACCGAAACCTTGATGCAGTCCGGCGCGCAGGCGTTCCAGGCGGCGACCCTGAGCAACGACGACGTTAAGGCCCTGAGTGATAAATCCTGCGCCGAGATGGACAGCAAGGCACAAATCGCGCCGGCCGGCAGCACCTACGCCAAGCGTCTCAACAAAATCGCCGCGGCGCTGGGCGACAACATCAACGGCACCCCGGCCAACTACAAGGTCTACGTGACCAAAGACGTCAACGCCTGGGCGATGGCCAACGGCTGTATCCGCGTCTACAGCGGCCTGATGGACATGATGAACGACAACGAAGTGGAAGGCGTGCTGGGCCACGAAATGGGCCACGTGGCGCTGGGCCACACCCGTAAAGCGATGCAGGTGGCTTACGGCACCGTGGCGCTGCGCACCGCGGCGTCCTCCGCCGGCGGCGTCATCGGCTCGCTGTCGCAGTCGCAGCTGGCGGATATCGGCGAGAAGCTGGTCAGCGCCCAGTTCTCGCAGAAGCAGGAAAGCGAAGCGGATGATTACTCGTTCGATCTGCTGAAAAAACGCGGCATCGATCCGAACGGCCTGGCCACCAGCTTCGAAAAACTGGCCCAAATGGAAGCCGGCCGTCAGAGCAGCATGTTCGACGATCACCCATCTTCCCAAGCGCGCGCACAGCACATTCGCGATCGCATCGCGGCAGAGAAGTAACAACGAGAACGCCCGGCAACCGCCGGGCGTTTTTTATCGTATCAATACAGGGTTTTCTGCGGCGGCCCGGCGAAGGTCAGCGGCCCGACCCGCTTCATGTCCACCTCGACCACCGACGGCCCCGGGTAATTGATCGCCTCGGCCAGCACGCCGTTGAACTGCGACGCCGCGTCCACCTTCCAGGCTTTCAACCCCATCGCTTCGGCGATCTGGGTAAAGGCCGGCGTATGCAGCTCGTTGTAATACTGGCGCCCGGCGAAATACTTGTCCTGAATGCCACGCATCACGCCATAACCGCCGTCGTTCATGATCAGCAGGGTGATGTTCACCTGTTCCTGCGCCATGGTCGCCAGTTCCCCCAGGCCCAGCGCCAGACCGCCATCGCCCACCAGCCCCACCACCTTGCGCTGCGGGTTGGCGATTGCGGTGCCGATCGCCATCGGCAGCCCCATTCCAATGGCGCCAGCCAGCGAGTGTATGTTGCACAGCGGCGAAATCGCCCGAAACAGCCGGCTGCCCCAGACGCTGCCGGAAACGGTGATATCGCGCACCAACAGCCCGTCCTGCGGCAGCGCGGCGTCGATGGCGTCATTGAGTTTGGCGTATTCGCCGGACTGCTGGCGCAGCGCGCTCTCAGCCTGCTGCACCGCTCCCGCGATCTCGGCATCCCACTCGGCGTTCACCTTCTCGCCAGGGGTCAACCGCGCCGCCAGCGCCGTCAGCAGCGCCGCACAGTCGCCATTGATTTGTTCATCGGCCAGGTAGTTGCGGTTGGCCGCCGCCGGATCGATGTCAATTTGCACCAACGGGCGCGGCAGCGGCAGCGTCCAGGTGCGGGTTTCATTACTGCGCAGGCGCGAACCGGCCACCAGCGTCAGGTCGCACTGCGTCAGGATCGCTTCAATGCTCGGCGAGTTGTGGAACGCCCGCAGGCTGCGCGGATGGCTGTCCGGCAGAATGCCGCGCCCGTGGGTGCTGGAGATCACCGCCACGCCGGCGTCCGCCAGCTTGCGCACCGCGTCGCCGCAGGCCAGCGCACCGCCGCCCAACCATAACAGCGGGCGCTTGGCCTGTTTCAGCCGCTGATGCAGCCGCTCCACCGCTGCGGCGTCCGCCTTCGGCAGCGGCGCCGGCGCCAACGGTTCGGCCAGCACCGAGCGGGACACCAGGCTGCTTTGAATATCGATCGGTATCTCGACCGCCACCGGGCCGCAGGGCACGGTTTGCGCATCCAGGATCGCTCGCTGGATCACCGCCACCGCCTGCTCCGGCGAATTGACCCGGTAAGCGCGCTTGGAGCAGGCGCGCAGGAAGCCGAGCTGATCGCGGGTTTCATGAATAAAACCGGCGTCGGCGTCCAGATAGGCTTTTTCCACCTGGCCGGTGATATGCAACAGCGGCGTGTTGGCGTTGAGCGCCTCAATCATCGCCCCCCCCGCGTTGCCGGTGCCGGCGCCGGTGCTGGTCCACGCCACGCCCAGGCCGGAGAAACGCCCGTGCGCGTCGGCCATGGTCACCGCGCCCGCTTCGCCGCGCGCCGGCACGAAGCGAATTTTATCGCGCTGCCCCACCGCATCGGCGATCGGCAGATTATGAATCGAAATGATGCCGTACATCGCCGACACCGCGTACTGTTCCAGAGTCCGGGCTATCGCCTCGCCAACCGTGATTTTATCGCTCATCATCTGCCTTCTTAGGGTAATCGTTATTAGGGTTATGCGTAGAGGTGTCGGCCTAGTCGCTCCAGCGGTTCACCTGATGGCTCAGCGCCAGATACACGCTTTTCTGCTGCATGTAGGCCTTGATGCCGTTCAGGCCCTTTTCGCGGCCCAGTCCGCTTTCCTTGAAACCGCCGAACGGCGTGGAAATCGAGAACGTTTTGTAGGTGTTGATCCAGACGGTGCCGGTTTCCAGCCGCTCCGCCAGCGCCATCGCCCGCGGGAAATCGCGACTCCAGATGCCGGCCGCCAGGCCGTACACCGAGTCGTTGGCCTGTTCGATCAGCTGTTGCTCGTCGTCGAACGGCAGCGCCACCAGCACCGGGCCGAAGATCTCCTCCTGGCACACGCGGGCATCGTTGTTCAAACCTTCGATAATGGTCGGCAGGTAATAGCTGCCGCTCGCCAGTTGCGGATCGGCCGGCGCTTCGCCGCCTATGCTCACCCGGCCGCCCTCCTGCCGCGCCAACGCCACGTAGTCCGCCACGCTTTGCCGATGCTTGGCGCTGATCAGCGGGCCGAGATGCACGCCCGGCACCAGCGGGTTGCCGATGCGCAACCCCGCCGTCAGTTCGGTCAAGCGCGCCAGCAGCGGCTGATACAGCGAACGATGCACGAACAGCCGTGAACCGGCGATGCACGCCTGGCCGGCGGAGCTGAAAATGCCGTAGCAGATGCCGCGCGCCGCCTGTTCCAGATCGGCGTCCTCCAGCACGATGGTCGGCGATTTACCGCCCAGCTCCAGCGAGGTGGGGATCAGCTTGTCGGCGGCGATGTGCGCCAAATGGCGCCCGGTGCCGGTCCCGCCGGTAAAGGCGATCTTTTTCACCAACGGATGGCGCGCCAACGCCTCGCCGATCACCGAACCTTTGCCCGGCAGCACGCTGAGCAGCCCGGCAGGGAGCCCCGCCTGTTCGAACAGCTCGGCCAGCTTCAGCGCCATCAGCGGCGTGGCTTCGGCCGGTTTGAGCACCACGGCGTTGCCCGCCGCCAGCGCCGGCGCCACCTTCTGCATTTCGCTGGCGATCGGTGAGTTCCACGGCGTAATGGCGGCGATCACCCCCATCGGTTGATACTGACTGAGCGTCATCACTTCGGCGCTGCGCGGGGTCGGCAGCTCGCCTTCCAACACCTCGCAGGCGGCGGCGAAGTAGCGCGCGGTCGCCGCCGCGCTGGCCACCAGGCCGCGGGTTTCCGCCAGCGGTTTGCCGTTGTCGCGCGTCTGCAACTCGGCCAGCTGTTCCTGCTGCGCCAGGATCAGGTTGCTCACGCGGTAGAGAATTGAGGCGCGTTGGTGCGGCACCAGCCCGCGCCATTCCGGCGCGCGCCAGGCCTTTTCCGCCGCCTCTACCGCCTCGTTGACATCCTCGACGTTAGCGGCGCGCAGCCGCGCGTTGACGCTGCCGTCGGCCGGGAATACCGAAGCCATCTCTTCGCCGCGCCCTTCACGCCAGCGCCCGGCGACAAAAATATTCAATCGTTCCATGCTCCGCTCCTGCCGTTCAGGCAATAAAACCGCCGTCCACCAGACGGCGGCAGGCTTGTACCGCGCTCAGCGCCGCCAGGGTTGATGTTTTGGGATTGCTCGCCAGCGGGTTGCCGCTCAGCTCAATGTGAAACTCGCCAAAGTCGCCGCACACCTGCAGGCGATGGGTATTGCGCCGGGTGGCGGGATCGACCTGCAGGCGCACCCGGGTGGCGTCCATCCCCAGACCGTTGAGCGCAATAGTGGCCGCCACGTTGGCGTTGGCCGGGAACAAACGCGCCGCTTCGCGCGCCGAGCCTTCAAAAAATACCTGCGCCTCGCGCACCGCATCGAGGTCGATCAGTTGCTCCGCCGGGCTGCCGCGCCAGCTGGCCGGGCTCTTGCTGGCCTGATAGGTCACGCTCTCCAACCCGCCTTCACGCGCCGACGCCAGCCCGTCCATCCCCGCCACCGCGCCGGACAGCACGATCAGCTGCCCGTGATGGCGGCGGCAAACCTGCTGCAGCCGCTGTTGCAATGCGGCGTCCGCCAGCGCGCCGGTCGAGACCACCGCCAGCGGCCAACCGCGCTGCAGCACCGCCTCGCCAAACTCCGCCACTGCCTGCTGGCTGGCGCACTCCAGCACCAGATCCGGCCGCTGCGAACACTGCTCCGGATGGGTCAGCGCCTGCACCCGCCCGTCAAAAGCCTCGGCGATCGCCGCATGATGAGCTGCGCGCGCCAGGATCCAGCCAACCTCCACGCCTTCCGGCAGACGGGCGATCACTTCCTTCGCCATCGCGCCGTAGCCAATCATCATGATCTTCTTCATCTTTCTCGGCCCCTGCTACACATGGCGGTTAAAGCCGCCGGAAACGTCCAGCGCCGCGCCGGTGGTAAAGGAAGCCAGCGGCGAAGCGAGGAACAACAGCGCCTGCGCCGGCTCCTGCGGCTTGCCCAGGCGTTTCATCGGGATGCCGCGCCGTTCGGCGATGGCCGCCGTCCACTGCTCCCAACTTTGATCTTTATCGCTGCGCTCGTCGAAACGGCGGCGCCACTGGCCCGACTCCACCATCCCCAGCAAGATCGAGTTAACCCGAATGCCTTTGCCCACCAGCTCTTTCGACAGCGTCAGCGTCATGTTGAGCAGCGCGGCACGCGCCGCCGAGGTGGCGATCATGTGCTCTTCCGGCTGCAGCGCCAGCAGCGAGTTCACGCAGGTGATAGACGCGATCGCCGATCGTTCCAGCGCCGGTAAGAACGCCTGCACCGGGTTGATCACGCCGAACAGCTTCAGCTCGGCCTCATGCAGCCAGGCCTCGCGCGGCGTCTGGTCAAAATGGGCGACGAAGCCCTGACCGGCGTTGTTGATCAGCAGATCCACGCCGCCGAAATGCGCCGTCACCTGAGCGGCGAACTGCGCCACCTGCTGCGCGTCCAGCACGTCGCAGCGCAGCGCCAGGATATCCGCCTGCGGGAAGTCCGCGCGCAGGCTGGCTGCTGCGCCGGCCAGTTTGTCCTGATCGCGGCCGCAGAACGCCACTTTCGCCCCTTCGGCCAGCAGCAGCTTCAGGGTTTCAAAACCGATGCCCGACGAGCCGCCGGTCACCACCGCCACCCGATCCTCAAGCTGAAAATTCATCGTTGGATTGCTCCCGTAAAGTCCCGCAGATAGCGGTTGAAACACGCCGGCGCATCGAGGTAGCTGGCATGACCGGCGGTGGCGATCAGACGCAGCGTCGCGTCCTGCTCGCGCGCCAGCTCGGCCGCCTTCTCCGGTGGCGTAATGCGATCCTGTTCACCGCACCACACCTCCAGCGGGCCGCGATAGCGCGCCAGATAGCGACCGATATCATCGTTGGCCAACATCCAGGCGGCACTCAGAAAACCGTCGGGATCGAGCTGCTGCATGCCGTTGCGCACCCAGGCGATATCCTGCGGATCCGCCCCTTCACGCAGCAAGGCCGCCGCCCGCTGCTCGCCGTAGCCCACCGGCCCCAGCGTCTCTATCATCTGCTGGCGCTGGCCGTACACCTGCCGGCGTTTTTCCTCCGGCGCCGTGGCATAGCCCTGCGCCGGATCCGCCAACACCAGCCCGCACAGCCCATCCGGATAGCCGGCAGCATAGGCGCTACCGATCAGCGCCCCCAGCGAATGGCCGACGATCAGCGGCTGCACCAGCTGCAGCTCATCAATCAGCGCCGCCAACGCCGCCGCATAACCGGCGGCATCGGCCTGCGGATCCGCCAACGGCAGGCTGCCGCCGTAGCCCGGCGCGTCCCACGCCAACAGACGGTGGCCGTCCGTCAGGCCGTTATCGTTGAACTGTTTGATCCACGAGGCGGATCCGGAGCTGATGCCGTGCAGCAACACCACCGGCCGCCCCTGCCCGGCCTCGCGCCAGCTCAGGGTGTACGCCCCGCAGCGCGCCCGTTGGCGTTGCGCCAGGCCGTTCATCAGTTGCGCTTCACTTTGGACAGCGGGTGATCCGCCGGATAGGTCGGGATCTCCGGCTTGGCGGTGCCGAGCATCACGCACATCAGCGCCTCTTCCTCGCCGTGGTTGAACAGGCCGCGATACACCCCCGCCGGCACCGAGATCAGATCGCGCTCTTTCAGCCTGGTTTCGTAATACTCTTCCCCATCCTGAATCATCAGCGTGATGCTGCCTTTCAGCATGAAGAACACTTCTTCCACGTCGTCGTGCAGGTGCAGCGGGCCCTCGCACTTCGACGGCAGCACCATGGTGGAGAAGGTGAAGTTGCCCGCCGGAATGGTGTTGGCGTCGCTGGCCACGCCGGTGGCGCCAGTGCCGATGTAGCGCATCTGCGCGCGGCGGTATTTCGGGTCAAAATCGGCCTGGAATTTCAGCGCGTTCCAGTCATATTTGCGGCCTTCGAAACGGGCAATGCGCGACTCCACCCAGTTTTCCATCGACAGATCCTGCGGCTTGACGCCGGCTTTGTTCTCAACCTGAGACATGTTGTCACTCCTCTGTTGAATCAAATGGTTATCCCCTTCGTCTTTCACGCTGTCGCGTTGTTGGCTGCATTCGTTCGCACCAGTCACTTACCACAGTAAGCTCCTGGAGACTCACGAACTTGCCGCCTAGCCACAGCATGAAATCCATTGGGCTTAGTAATTGTTAATTCAGTACTTTCTCAGCAACGGCAGCAGAATGAGGCAGCCGACGAACGCCATCACCACCAGGAACAGCAGGCCGTTATCCATATTGCCGGTGGCGGCGATCAGCGCCCCCATCAGCACCGGCGCCAGCGCGCCGGCAAAATTGCCCAACCCGTTGAAGATGCCGCCGGCGGTGGCGCTCACCTTGCTGCTGGTGGCCTTCGCCAACAGCGCGAAAATATTCGGCGCGCCGGCGCCCCACATAAAGGTGCTGAAGGCCATGGCGGCGATCACGCTGTAGGTGCCCTGCAGGTGCAACACCACCGCCAGACCGAGGCCGGCGCCGCACAGCGACAGGAAGCAGGCCAGCGCGCGGCGATCCAGCTTGTCCGACAGCCAGGCGCCCAGCACTTCGCCGAGCAGCATGGCGATGAACGGCAGCGAAGAGAGGTAACCGGCATGCTCCAGATGAATGCCTTTGCCCTTGATCAGATAGCTCGGCAACCAGCCGTTCATGCCCCACAGGTAGGTCAGAAAGGCGATGTTGAACAGGCAGATCATCCAAAAGTGCGGACTGCGCAGCAGCTCGCGGCGGTGCTGTTTGCGTTCGGACACCGCCGGTTTGGCCGCCGCCGCCGGACGCGAGACGTTCAGGTGGCGCATGCCGAACAGCACCAGCAACATCACCGGCAACGTCAGAAACGCCATAAAGAAGAAGGTGGCCTGCCAGTCGAAGGTATTGAGGATGTACAGGGTGACCGGGAAGCCGAGCGCGGCCCCCAACGGCGTGCCGAGCAACCACAGCATGGTGGCGCGCGCCTGCAGCTGCGGCGGGAAAGCCTGACGAATAATGGCGTAGGCCATCGGCAGCAACGGCCCTTCGGCGATGCCGAGCAGGATGCGCAGCGTCATCATGGCGTGATAGGAACGCACCAGCCCCATCAACACCATCAGCACGCCCCACACCACCATCATGCCAATCAATACCTTGACCGGATTAAGCCGATCGCCGATGCCGCTGAGCAGCATGGAGGAAATGCCGTAGGAGAACAGAAACGCGCTCATCAGCAAGCCCAGCCGCGCCGGGTCAAAACCAATGCCCAACGCCTGCTGAAACTCGGCGTCGGAAAACAGCGCCGCGATGCTGATCTTGTCGAAAAACGCCAGCAGCACGCAGGCGAACAGCGCGATCGGCACCGACCAGCGCACCCGCTGCTGCGGATTTTCGGCAACGGTTTCCCCCGCCCGTCCAGCGCGGGCGTCAATGTCTTGCGTAGTCATAAAACGCTCCCGAGGTTCGGGCGTTATTTCAACGCCATCAAAGAAAACTCCGCATCCGCCAGTTGCTGCGGATCCAGCACCCGGCCGCTCGCCAGCCAACGCTTGCCGAGTTTGATGGTGCGCGCGTCGTTGAACGCCACCATCTGCACCAGCTGCCGATCGGCGTTCAGCGTGAAGAACACCTGCGACTGCGGCGTGCGGCGCACCACATGGTGCACGCCGCCGCTCGGCACGCCGAGGATCTGGATATTGACGTCATATTGATCCGACCACAGCCAGGCCACGTCGTCATACGGGGCGGCGAAGGCGTCGAGCATCGCGCAGGCGGTGCTGATGGCCTGATTTTGCGCGTAGGCCCAGGACTGCAGGCACAGGCCAAGCGTCGGGTGACGCGCCACGTCGCCGGCGGCGAAGATCGCCGGATGGCTGGTGCGCCCCTGGCCGTCGACCACAATGCCGGACTCGATCGCCAGCCCGGCGCTGCGCGCCAGTTCGAGATTCAGCTCGACGCCGATCCCCACCACCACCAGATCGAAGGCCTGCGGATCGCTGACTTCGCTGCCGATCCAGGCGGCGCCGTCGCGATCTTCCAGCGAGATCTCACCGCAGCCGCACAGCACCGTGACGCCCTGCCGGCGATGCAGTTCGAGCAACGCCTGCGAGACATCGGCGCCGACGCTGCGCATGCACAGCGCAGGCTGGCGTTCAAACACCGTCACCTCGGCGCCGAGACGCCGCGCGGAAGCGGCGATCTCCAGCCCGATCCAACCGCCGCCGACGATCGCCAGGCGACGACAGCCCTGCAGCCCCTGCCGCAACCGGGCCGCATCGTCCCAGGAACGCAGCGTCATCACGCGCGGGTGCTGCGCCCAGGCGGCGCCCGGCACACGCGGCCGCCCGCCGGTGGCGATCAGCAACTGCTCGAACTGCAGCCGTTGCCCATCGCTGAGCGTAACGATTTGCTGTTCGGCGTCGATGGACTCGGCGCGCAGCGGGCGGCGCCAGTCGATATTCAGCTCCGCCACCGTCTGTTCGCTGAACAGCCGGCTGAGGGAAGCCGCGGCATCCAGCAACGCCGCTTTCGACAGCGGCGGCCGCTCGTAAAAATCGTAGGGTTCGTCGCTGACAACCGTCAGCCGGCCGCTGTAACCGCGGTCGCGCAGCGTCTTGGCCGCCCAGCCGCCGGCCTGGCCGCCACCGACGATGACGATGCCCGCCTGTTCAGCCCGGTTCATAACGCCTCCGCTTTTTTATGCTGGCGGCGCGTGTCGTGATCGATGCCGCCCTCTACCGCCCATTCGGTGAAGGAGACCAGCGAATGCTCCAGCTCGCGCGGCTGCCAGTTTTCCGTCAGATAATCGTCGTTGGTGTAGTACTCGAACGCGCCGCCGGTCGGGCTGTTGACGTACCAGAAATAGGCCGAGGAGATCGGGTGACGGCCGGGGCCGATAAAGGTGCTCCACTGCTCTTTGTTCATGGCGATGCCGCCGCCGATCACTTCGTGGATATCGCGCACGGTGAACGCCACGTGATTCAGGCCGCGTGGGCGGTTCGGCAACTTCAGCAGGAACAGGTTATGATGGCCGCCGCGCGCCTGGGTGCGCAGGAAGACGGCGCGATCGATATAGCGATCGGAAACCTGGAAATCCAACAGCTCGCGGTAGAAACGCTCGGTCGCCGCCAGATCGTCGACGAAGAACACCACGTGGCCGATGTTGATCGGCTGCGCCTGCGAATAGACCGGGCTGGGTTGATCGATGCGGCGCACGTCGCCCCACTGGTTGATCGGCGTGACCGGCACCTCGACCGCCTGCTGGCGGCTGACGACGAAGCGCAGCGTCATGCCGTTGGGATCGCGGCATTCCAACTCTTCTCCCACCTGACGGAAGCCGGGCATCAACGCCAAACGCGGCTGCAGGCGCGCCAGTTCGGCGGGCGAGGCCACGCCCCAGGTCATGCGGCGCAGGGTGGAACCGCCTTCAAACGCCGCAGGCAGCGCCGCGCTTTGCAACGGGTGCAGGACAACCCGCGCCCCGCTCAGGGTAGTGAATTCGCGCTGCGCTTCGCCCCAATGTTGCGTGGCGGGCTGCAGGCCGAAATCTTGCATGAATTTTTCGCAGGTTGGCAGATCTTCGACGCCAAATTCCAGTTTTTCGATTCCGATTACGCTCATTGTTCAGCCTCACATTCTCGCTGCATACGGTTTTCAGGCATGACTGAACCCCGGCCCGTGTTTGCTGCGGGCCTTATCCCTGCCTGAGTAAAAGAGTCGGTCCTGTCGGTTAGCCGACGTTGGCCTGCGGCGGCGCGCCGAGGAAGCCGGAAATTTTCTCCGCCGCGTCGCGCACTTCCATGCGCAGCCGCTCGCGATCCGCTTTCGGGATCTCATCGGACGGCACCATGATGCTGACCACCGCCTCGACCCGCTGCTCGCGGTTGAAGATCGGATAGACGATCGAGGAGATGCCGTGGCGGAAGAACGATTCGCCGATCACATAGCCGCGCGCCTTGTCTTGCTGCACCATCTGCCACAGCGTTTCGCGATCCGCCGGGGTGCCCGGCGCATTGCCCGGCAGTTGCGCGTCTGGATAAAGTTGTTCGAACTCACTGCGAGTCGCGCTGGTCAACAACATGCGGCCGAGCGAGGTTTGGTGCACCGGCAAGCGGGTGCCGACGCTGACCTGATTGATCTGCGAACCGGCAGCGCTGACGCGGGCGATATAGATCACATCACGCCCGTCGCGGATCGCCAGATGGCTGCTGCACTGGCTGCGATCGCGCAGCTGCTCGATCACCGGCTGGCCGGCCTGCGCGACGTCCAGCGACGCGATATATTCGAAGCCGAGGCGCAGCACCTTGATGCCGAGCGCAAAGGTGTTGGTGCGCGGATTGCGCTCCAGAAAGCCCAGGTGTTCGAGCGTCTGCACCACGCGATAAGCGGTGGCCTTCGGCATATCGACCAGGCGATGCAACTCGGCGAAGGTCATCTCCTTATGCTGCTCGCCAAACGCCAGCAGCAACTGCAACCCGCGATCCAGCCCCGGGATCAGATACTTACATGCTTGCTCGTCCGCCATCTCTCGCTCCTGCGCTGTGCGCCTGCCCTGCGGGCCGTCAGTTGAATACGAAGCCGCCGTTGACCGGCAGCAGTTGACCGGTGACGAAATTCGCCAGCGGCGACAGCAGATAAAGCACCGTACCGTTCACATCGTCCGGGTGCTGCGCCCCGGCCAGCGCGCGCCCCTGCTCGTACAGCTGGTGGCGTTCGGCGGGGACATACTCGGTGGCTTCCACCCGCGTCAGGCCCGGCGCGATGGCGTTGACGCAGATCCCCTGCGGCCCCAGTTCACGCGCCATCGATCGGGTCATCGCGATCAGCGCGCCTTTACTGGCAACATAGGCCATCAGGCGCGGCGCGCCCCACAGCGCGGTGTCCGACGCCACGTTGACGATCTTGGCGTGCGGGTTGCGCGCCAGCAGCGGCACCGCCGCCTGGCTCACCAGCCAGGTGCCGCGCACGTTGACCTGCATTACCCGATCCCACAGATCGATGTCGTATTCCATCATGGTTTTACCGCCGACGCCGGTCGCCAGCGCCGCGTTGTTCACCAGCCCGTCGATCCCGCCGCCTGTGGCGATCTTCTCGAACGCCGAACGGATCGAATCCGGTGAGGCCAGATCGATGATTTGCGTTTCCACCTGAGCGCCCTGCTCGCGCAGCGCGGCGCCGCTCGCCGCCAGCTCATCCGCCAAAATGTCGCACATCACCACCTGCGCGCCGGCAGCCGCGATGGCGGCGGCGAAGCTGTAGCCCAGGCCGCGCGCCGCGCCGGTGACCACGATGCGTTTATCGTTCAGCAGGCCGTTCACTGCGCCGCCTCCCGCTCGCGCAGCGTCGCCAGCTGTTTTTGCGCCTCTTTCTGCATCAGGCGGCGCAGGCGAGAAAGACCGACGTCGTGCTGGTACAGATATTCGCGGCCGCGGGCGTTAGGCGCCATGTTCTCAAGCACGATGCGATCCTGCTCGAGCACGTCCCAATGCAACGATTCCAGGCGATTGCGGTACATGAAGCGCCACATGTCGCGCTGCCAGTCTTTGACCTTACGAATGCGCCAGAAGAATACCCGGCAGTGATCCTTGTCTTCCGGCACCACCATGCCAATGATCCAGAAGTGACCGCCCGGCCCGAAACGCTTCTTGTACGGGATCGACAGGCGCATCCAATACGCGCCGCTGTTGCCGAATTCCACCCAGTCGAAGTTGACGCCGATCTGGCCGTTTTTCTTGAAGATGAAGCCGCTGTCGGTCGGCTCCAGCGCCATGTCCGCCTTGCGATCCCCTTCCGCCATCGAGTGTGAAGAAGAGTGCAGGTAAGTGCCGTGCATCGGATCCATCACGTTTTCCAGGGCGTACTGGTAGTTGCAGTTCCAGCTGGCGGTGCACAGAAAATTACTGTACGACGCTTCGTCCGCCAGCTCTTGCGGGAAAGTCAGCTCCGCCGGCGCTTCATCCGCCGTCACGCCGAAATAGAGGAACACCGCGCCATAGGCTTCTTTGGCCGGGTAAGATCGCAGGCATTTTTGCCCCACCAGCGGGCAGCGATCCACCGCCGGCACGTCTTTCACCATCCCGTCGCCGCCGACTTCCACCCCGTGATACCAACAGGCGATGCGATCGCCGAGGTTCCACCCCATGGAAAGCCGCGCGCCACGGTGCGGGCAACGGTCTTCCAGCGCGTGGATCTGGCCTTCGCCGTCGCGCCACACCACGATTTGCTGCTCCAGGCGGGTGATGCCGACCGGGTTATTGCCCACTTCCCAGCTGGCCAGCACCGGATACCACATGCCGCGCAGCCCCTGGTCAAGATAGTCCTGCAAGCTCTGTTCGGAGGATGTTGTGTTTGCTGTCATTGTCTTCTCCCGGGTGTCGCTCAGAAACCGTTAACGTGAAGGAATTCGCGGAACGTCGCCTCATTCCAAGGCTGGCCGCTGCGATCGAACAGACGACGCTGATTCAACGCGCTAACGATCTGCTCCAGCTCTTCCCCCCCCTGATCGAAGATCGTTTCCAGCGCCGCCACCAGGGCGGTTTCGAAACCGTCCGGCACCCGGGCGCGGTTTTGCCAGATGACATTGCGGAACTGGCCCGGCTGATGGATTTGACCGTTGCCGCCTTCGCGGGCTGGCGTCACTTGTTGGGTGTCCGGCAGCCAGGGATTGAAATCGGTGATGTGCTGCATGATTACTCCTCCGCGATAAAGGTGATCTGGATTTGGTTGTCGACCACCCGGGTGGGATAGGTTTGCAGATCTCGGCCGCCCGGCTCGCGCAGGCACTGGCCGGTGCGCACGTCAAACAGCGCTTCGTGCAGCGGGCACTCAACCTTGCCGTCGTCTACAAACCCCTGGCTGAGCAAGGCATAAGCATGCGGGCAGACGTCTTCCAGCGCGTAGTAGTTACCGTCGAGCAGGTACACCCCGATCTCTTTTCCTTCCACTTTGCCGGAGAAAGGAAAATCTTCTTTCACCTGAGACACTTCGCACACATTCTTCCAGCTCATTGCTTTTATCCTCTATCTGATTGTTTCATATATGAAACTCAGTTTCTTATTTAATACAGCCACTATAAGTCTGGCGAAACTTTCGTCAAGCGAGCGGAACGGCAAATGTTAATGAAAGGTTGTTTAAAAATGACAAATGCGGGAAGGATCACGAAATCATGCACCGATATGAAAAACCTATGTCAGTTGTGCGCTCCCTCGCTAATTTATGGCAAAAAACGCGTTGATCTCTGCGGCGAATTGCGCGTAAAAGTGTTTTCCCTCTGTCATTTACGCCCTATTTGATAACAATAAATTTACATCAATCAGCCCCATCCCCGCGTTTGCGCCAAATGGCATCCTCGGGTGAGTTTACTGCTGCCTGAATTCGTCAACCGCTCGCACTGAGGAACGCGCCGTGCAACAACGTCAACGCTGGTTTGGGGTGCTCGCCCTGCTGTTTCTGATCGTTATCGCCTATGCGGATCGGGTTAATATCGCCGTGATGTTGGTCAATCCCGACTTCCTGCAACACTTTCAACTCGGCGGTGACCGCGCTCACCAGGGCACGCTGATGACGGTGTTTTTACTCGGTTACGGCCTGTCCGCCATGTTGCTGACGCCGTTTCTGGAAACGCTGATGGGTTACCGCCGCGCGCTGACGCTGAGCGTGGTGCTGTGGGCGCTGCTCACCGCCGCCTCGCCGCTGGCGGGATCGCTGCTGTTGCTGTGCGCGGTGCGCGCGCTGCTTGGCGTCAGCGAAGGGCCGCTGTTCTCGCTGAAAACCATGTACATCAGCGATCATTTCGCCGCCGACGAGCGCGGCAAGCCCAACGCGGTCAGCGCGCTGGGCGTCTCGTTGGGGCTGGTGCTCGGCTTTCCGCTGGTGAGTTTTCTGATGGCGCACTTCGGCTGGGCGATGTCGTTTCACCTGCTGGCGCTGCTCAACCTGCTGCTGGGCCTGGCGCTGGTTCGGTTGTTCGTTCATCCGCTCGCCTTACCCTCATCTTCTTCACGCCCTGCCGATTCGCAACCGGTGCTAAGCCGCGTCTGGCACACCTTTGCGCTGGCCTGGCGCACGCCGATGCTCGGCTGGATCCTGCTGATCGAGATCGCCACGCTCAGCTACCTGTGGGGCTCCAGCGCCTGGCTGCCGGCTTACCTGACCGATGAAAAGGGGTTCTCCATCAAGCAAATGGGCTGGATGGCGGCGCTGCCGTTCATCGTCAGCATCGCCTCCAAATACCTCGGCGGCGCGTTGCTCGATCGTATCCGCCCCTATCAGGCGCCGCTGATCTTCGTCTTTGGCGGCGCGGCGACCGCACTGTGCATCTATGGCGTAATGAACAGCCATCAGCTTGGTTGGATCGCCTTCTTCCTGCTGGCGGCCAACGCCTGTTGGGGTGCGCAGGGCGCGGCGATCCCCACGCTGCTCCAGCATTATGCGCGGCCGGAGGCGGTCGGCAGCGCCTATGGGCTGATCAACGGCATCGGCAATCTGTTCTCGGCGTTCGTGCCGATGGCGATGGGCATGGTGATGGCCAGCCAGGGCAAGGTGTCCTCGGGCTTTGCGGTGCTGATTGCCTCACAGCTGTTGACGCTGCTGGCGGGCGGCGCGCTGTTTAGCCGTATGTTGCTGACGCGGCAGGTGAAACGGGCATAGTCTGTTCCCGCACCGTTGCGGCAGAGAAAGCCAATGGCCTTGAGAGGGTGCTCATGGATCTGGACGCCAACAACCAGCAGACGGGGGCCATCCCCCGTCGCCGGGTTGCCTTACCGTTCGGATTCGTAAGCCAAAATGGCCGCAACCTCCGTAGTGCCCGATCGGATCCGCAGCTCGCACAGCGTGCTACGGGTTATCCATGCCAGTGATATTACCGTGGCACAAATAACCACCAGTTTTAACAGGCTCCGTTTGTTCGGCATCATGCCTTCTTCTCCTTGCCTCGCGGCGGGTAAGAGGCTAACTTAACGTTGCTGGCGTTAGAGTAGGCCTCGGGTTGATGAATATCGACTCGGGGCTTTTCTCTTTGTACCTTTCACGCAGGCTCTAGATACAAAGATCCAGAGCACCCGCGCGCAGTATATTCATCCTCCCCGTTATCCCGGTTCCTTTTTACTGACTCCGTTTCATTTCTGCGCAAAATTGCGCAAAGGCGTTGCAACAGACTGAAAATCGCCGCACGGATGGCGACAAATGAAATAAAAAAAAGCGGCCCCCATACAATGGGAGCCGCTTTTTCAGCGAGGCGTGGTCTGGCGTCAGGCGTGTTTCTTGGCCGCCTGCAGGTACAGCATTTCCAGACCCAGGGTCGCCGCGGCCAGCGCGGTGATCTCGGACTGATCATAGGCCGGCGCCACTTCCACCACGTCCATGCCGACGATGTTCAGCGACTGCATGCCGCGCACCAGTTTCAGCGCGCGATCGGAAGTCAGACCGCCGATCACCGGCGTGCCGGTGCCCGGTGCGAACGCCGGATCCAGGCAGTCGATGTCGAAGGTCAGGTACACCGGCATATCGCCGACGATGCCTTTGATCTGGGTCAGCAGGTCGTCCACGCTGCGATCGTTCACCTGCGCGGCGTCCAGTACGGTAAAGCCATTGTCGTGATCGAACTCGGTGCGAATGCCGATCTGCACCGAGTGATGCGGATCGATCAGGCCTTCGTTCGGCGCATGATAGAACATGGTACCGTGGTCGAACTTGCTGCCGTTGGCGTAGGTATCGGTATGGGCGTCAAAGTGCACCAGCGCCAGCTTGCCGAAATGCTTGGCGTGCGCGCGCAGCAGCGGCAGGGTGACGAAGTGGTCGCCGCCGAACGAGAGCATGCGCTTACCGGCCTTCAGCAGTTTCTCCGCGTGCGCCTGCAGCTTGTCGCTCATGTCCTGCGCATCGCCGAAGTTGAACACGATGTCGCCGCAGTCAACCACGTTCAGGCGATCGCGCAGATCGAAGCTCCACGGCCAACGGTTGCCTTCCCAGGCCAGGTTGGTGGACACCTGACGGATGGCCGCCGGGCCATGACGGCCGCCGGCGCGACCGGAGGTCGCCATGTCAAACGGAATGCCGGTGATGACCCACTCTGCATCGCTGTCGTAAGGCATGAAGTTCAGCGGAAAGCGCAGGAAACCAAAGGCGTTGGACACTAATGAATTATCGGACTGATGGCCTAAGGTGCTCATAGTAAACCCTCGTAGTTCAACAAGTTGCCGGGCGCAGACGCCGGGCCGTTACAAAAAAAAATCCCTCCCGCGTCGTTAGCCCGACGAGAAAGGGATTTATTCGATGTGTGTTTCGGTGCTACCGATACGGCAGATTATGGCCGCATTTTATCCATGCTTCAAGAGGGCCGATATCGCCCCCCATGAAGAAGGCGGTTACTCGTCTTCCAGATACGTATAACCGTACAGACCGGCCTCAAACTCTTCCAGGAACTGCGCCTGCAGCTCGCTGTCCAGATCGGTTTCTTTGACCTGATCGCGGAATTTTGACAGCAGCGCGCTCGGATCGAGCTGCACATACTCCAGCATATCCGCCACGGTGTCGCCCTCGTCGGACAGCTCGGTCTCGACGCTGCCGTCCGGGAACACGTACACGTCAACCGAGGCGGTGTCGCCGAACAGGTTGTGCATGTTGCCGAGGATCTCCTGATACGCACCGACCATGAAGAAGCCCAGCGCCGGCGGGTTCTCCGGATCGTACGGCGGCATCGGCATGGTGGTCGCCACGCCGTCGCCGTCGACGTAATGGTCGATGGTGCCGTCGGAGTCGCAGGTGATATCGAGCAGCACAGCGCGGCCTTCCGGCGGTTTATCCAGCCCTTCCAGCGGCAACACCGGGAACAGCTGGTCGATACCCCAGGCATCCGGCATCGACTGGAACAGTGAGAAGTTGACGTAGAACTTGTCCGCCATGCGCTCTTGCAGCTCGTCGATGATCGGGCGGTGTGCGCGGTTGCTCGGATCGAGCTGCTGCTGGATCTTGTTGCAGATGTTCAGATACAGCTGCTCGGCCCAGGCGCGCTTGGTCAAGTCCAGCATGCCGTGCGCGTATTGGGTGTGCACATCGTGCAGATCCATCTGGCTGTCGTGCAGCCATTCGCGCAGCGAGCGGCGGTTCTCCGGCTCGTTCATTTCCAGCCAGGTTTCCCACATGCTTTCCAGCGCGCGCGGCGCGTCGGCTTCCGGCGGCTGCGGTTCGCTGAATTCGTTGCGCTCGACGCCGATCACGTTGGAGACCAGCACCGTGTGGTGCGCGGTCACGGCGCGGCCGGACTCGGTGATCACCGTCGGGTGCGGCAGGCCGTGTTCGTTACAGGCGTCGCCGATGCCCCAAATCACGTTGTTGGCATATTCGTTCAGGCCGTAGTTGACCGAGCAATCGGACTGCGAACGGGTGCCTTCGTAGTCGACGCCCAAGCCGCCGCCCACGTCGAAGCACTGAATGTTGACGCCCAGCTTGTGCAGCTCAACGTAGAAGCGCGCCGATTCGCGCACGCCGGTGGCGATGTCGCGAATGTTGGCCAGCTGCGAACCCAGGTGGAAGTGCAGCAGCTGCAAGCTGTCGAGGCGGCCCGCTTCACGCAGGGTTTCTACCAGCTTCAGCACCTGCACCGCCGCCAGACCGAACTTGGATTTTTCGCCGCCGCTCGACTGCCATTTGCCGGAGCCTTGCGATGCCAGACGCGCACGCACGCCCAGGCGCGGTATGACGTTCAGCCGTTCGGCCTCTTCCAGCACCAGGTTGATCTCGGACATTTTCTCGATCACCAGGTACACCTTGTGCCCCAGCTTTTCCCCGATCAACGCCAGGCGAATGTATTCACGATCTTTATAACCATTACAGACAATCACCGAGCGGGTCATGCCGGCATGCGCCAGCACCGCCATCAGCTCGGCCTTGGAGCCGGCTTCCAGCCCCAACGGTTCGCCGGAATTCACCAGCGATTCAATCACGCGGCGGTGTTGGTTCACCTTGATCGGATACACCAGGAAATAACCGCCCTGGTAGCCGAAGGATTCACGCGCGCGTTTGAACGCAGCGTTGATCGAACGCAGGCGATGCTGAAGGATCTGCGGGAAGCAGAACAGCGCCGGCAGACGTTGGCCGTCTTTCTGGCGCGTTTTCACCAGTTCTGCCAGATCGACGCGCGCCTGCGGGACATCCGGATCCGGGCACACGCTGATATGGCCCAGCTCGTTGACGTCATAGTAATTGTTGCCCCAGTAGGCGACGTTATAAGTACGCAGCATCTTGCTGGCATTACGATCATTCATGGCAACCTCCTGCATGGAGCGCAAAGATAAAGACTCGCCCGCAACCGGCGGACGGTGAATCAACAGATCATCAGACATGGTTCGCCTCACATTCCCTACTGACGAAACCGTCAGCCACTATCGCAGCTACAACCCGCGAGAACAACCCAACAAGCCGCGCCGGCGGCAGCGAAGAGAACTGCCGTTCGCGGTCAGCGATCGGTTTATCACTCATATAATTGTAAGACACCCTGTTCAAACCTCGTGAATCGGGCCAAGAAACATCCCACAGGAAGGCTGCAGGCTACCCTTGTTCAGTTCTTCAGACGACCGTTAGCCGGCCCGAGAATCCTGAGTAGCGGCCAAGTGTTTATCGCACCTGGTAAGTGACAGAGAGACAAGACGGGAAATAGCAGAAGAATGTGCGCCAGAACGGCACTGCTGTTGAGAACCAACAACCGGTAGACAACGGATCATTAATCCAACCACCTCCACGCGCGCCGTTCGGAGTGAACGACCCAGCCTCTAAAATAGTGTAAGAACGTGACCGTTCGATGAAGCGGCGGCGCTTACGGCGAACGCCCGCGACGGATAATAGCGCAACGCCGGCGAATGCAAAGCGGAAGTTAATCGCACCTTCCACCACGCCAGACCGCCATACTGTGCAGCAAATGAACCGCGCGCGCAGTTTATACCGGTAAGCAGGTGAAAAAGCAAAATGAAAATTCGCCGAAAACTGTTTCAAGCGATGAAAATGGCGCCAACCCGTTTGCGCAAAAGAGCGAAAGCGCAAAAAATTACTGGCAATCTGGCTAAACCCTGACCTAAAATAGACGTCCAGATGTTAATCCATCTATACTGGTTAACTGATAAACTGCTTAACGGCTTTGCCTGAGGGGCGTTGCAGGATGCATCTCGCGCCATCAGCGGAAGACCCTTCGCTTCGATGCCGGATCTCCAGCGCTGTGCAGTAATTTCTAACCCGTCTTATGCAAGGTAAAGAACACAATGGCTAAACACCTCTTCACGTCCGAATCCGTCTCCGAAGGACATCCCGATAAAATCGCCGATCAGATCTCCGATGCCGTCCTCGACGCCATCCTGGAACAAGATCCGAAGGCGCGCGTCGCCTGCGAAACCTACGTGAAAACCGGCATGGTCTTGGTCGGCGGTGAAATCACCACCAGCGCCTGGGTCGATATCGAAGAGATTACCCGCAAGACCGTGCGCGAGATCGGCTACGTTCATTCGGACATGGGCTTTGACGCCAACTCCTGTGCAGTATTGAGCGCTATCGGCAAGCAATCCCCGGATATCAATCAGGGCGTTGATCGTACCGATCCTCTCGAACAGGGCGCCGGCGATCAGGGCTTGATGTTTGGCTACGCCACCAACGAAACCGACGTGCTGATGCCTGCACCTGTCACCTACGCGCACCGTCTGGTGCAGCGCCAGTCCGAAGTGCGTAAAAACGGCACCCTGCCGTGGCTGCGCCCGGATGCGAAGAGCCAGGTGACCTTCCAGTACGACGACGGCAAAATCGTCGGCATCGACGCCGTGGTGCTGTCCACCCAGCACTCTGAAGACATCTCGCTGAAAGATCTGCAAGAAGCGGTGATGGAAGAGATCATCAAGCCGGTACTGCCGGCGGAATGGCTGACGGCGGGCACCAAATACCACATCAACCCGACCGGCCGTTTCGTTATCGGCGGCCCGATGGGCGACTGCGGCCTGACCGGCCGTAAGATCATCGTCGACACCTACGGCGGCATGGCGCGCCACGGCGGCGGCGCCTTCTCCGGTAAGGATCCGTCCAAGGTTGACCGTTCCGCGGCTTACGCGGCGCGCTATGTGGCGAAAAACATCGTTGCCGCCGGCCTGGCCGATCGCTGCGAGATTCAGGTGTCTTACGCTATCGGCGTAGCGGAACCGACCTCCATCATGGTGGAAACCTTCGGTACCGAGAAAGTGCCAACCGAACAGCTGACGCTGCTGGTGCGCGAATTCTTCGATCTGCGCCCATACGGCCTGATCCAGATGATGGATCTGCTGCAGCCGATCTACCGCGAAACCGCCGCCTACGGCCACTTCGGCCGCGAACACTTCCCATGGGAAGCGACCGACAAAGCCGCACTGCTGCGCGATGCCGCCGGCCTGAAATAAGCCCCGACATCAACATGAAAACGGCGAGCCTGGGCTCGCCGTTTTTTTTGAGCAGATGGGTGCTCATGGATCAACGCATCAACTGCCGGCCGGCGGAGGCAAAGCCCCCGCCACCGGGTTGTCTTACCGTTCGGATTCGTAAGCCAAAATGGCCGCAACCTCCGTAGTGCCCGATCGGATACGCAGTTCACACAGCGTGCTGCGGGTTATCCATGCCAGTGATATTACCGTGGCACAAATAACCACCAATTTTAACAGGCTCCGTTTGTTCGGCATCATGCCTTCTTCTCCTTGCCTCGCGGCGGGTAAGAGGCTAACTTAACGTTGTCACGCGTTAGAGTAGGCCTCGGGTTGATGGATATCGACTCGGGGCTTTTCTCTTTGTATCTTTCACGCAGGCTCCAGAGACAAAGATCCAGAGCACCCGCACACAGTATATTCACCTCCCCCTCTCTTCCCGCGTTCCTTTTCACGTTAAATGTCTTTCTTGCGCAGCGACACGCAACGCCTTGCAAGGCGTTGAAAAAAGGCCCAGCAACGCTGGGCCCTTGATGGCGGAGAAAGCAAAGTAGGGATGAAGCTTACGACGTCTGCTTACGCAACAGATAAACGAAGTACGGCGCGCCGATAAAGGTCGCCAGTAACCCGGCGGGGATCTGATACGGAAACAGCAGCATCCGCCCGCACCAGTCGGCAAATACCATCAGCAAACCGCCCAACAGCGCGGCGATCACCATCTGCGGCAGCGCGCGGCGGAAGCCCAACATGCGCGCCATATGCGGCGCCATCAGCCCGACAAAGCTCAGCGGCCCCACGGTCAGGGTCGCCATGGCGGTCAGCGTGGCGGCCAGCAACAGAATGGTCAACCGCGCCGGCGTCAGCGCAATCCCCACCGAGCGGGCGGTGGCGCCGCCGAGCGGCAGAATGGTCAGCCAGCGACGGCACAGCGGCGCCAATACCATCAGGCCGGCGGCCACCAGCGCGGTGCGCAGCGCCTGCGCCGGCTCAACCGAATAGGTTGAACCGGAGAGCCAGGTCAGCAAGCCCCCCATACGCGGATCGCCGCTGGCCAACAGCAGGAAGATGACGGTGGTAAAGGCGGTGCTGAGCGCGATACCGGCGAGCAACATGCGCTCAGTCGAGAAACCGCCGCGGCCTGCGGCGATCATGATGATCAGCAGCGTCGCGGCCGCCCCCAAACTGCCGGCGGGCAGCAGCCAAACGAAGGCGTCGCCCGGCACCATAAACAGCATCATCACGACGCCAAAAGCGGCGCCGGAACTGATGCCCAACACTTCCGGGCTGGCCATCGGGTTGCCGGTCAGCTTCTGGATCAGCGTGCCGGCGACCGCCAGCATCATGCCCGCCGCCATCGCCGACAGCGCCCGCGGCCAACGCCACGGCAGCAACGCGTCCAGCTCCGCACCCAGGCTCCAGTGCCAGCCGCCGGCGTTTTTGCCCAGCATCAGCGCCAGCGTCAGGCCGATCAATAGCACGACGCCGGCCAGCGCTGCCCAGCCAGGCAGATTCCCGCGTTCGGCAGGCACCTTGTCGCCAAGGTTCATCGGCGGCGGCGTAGCGGCGCTGCGCAAACGCGGCAGCAGCCACAACAGCAGCGGCGCGCCGAACAGTGCGGTGGCCGCACCGGTCGGGATCTCGCGCCACACCTGCGTCACCCCGAGCATCACCTGATCGGTCAGCCACAGCAGCAGCGCCCCCAGCAACGGCGCCAGCATCATGCGGTGCGCCAGGCGGCGCGCGCCCAGCATCTTCGCCATCAGCGGCGCAAACAGGCCGATAAAGCCGATAACGCCCACCGCACTCACCAGCATGGCGCTGAAGATAATGGCCACCCCCAGGGCGCAGAAGCGCGCCATCGACAGCCCCAGCCCCAGGTTGCGCGCCACGCCGTCGTCCAGCCCCAGCAGCGTCAGCGGGCGCAGCAACAGCGCCGCCAGCAGGCCTGCCACCAGCAAACGCGGCAGGAGGAACTGTACGGCGCTCCAATCCTGTTGGTTCAGCGCGCCGGTGCCCCACAGGAACATACCCTGCAGCTGATCGTAATGAAACAGCGCCAACAGGCTGTTGACCGCGCCGCAGTACAGCCCCAGCACCAGCCCGGCCAGAATCAGCGTGACCGGCGACATACGCTTGCCCCAGGCGACGCCGAACACCAGCCCGCCCACCACAATCGCGCCCACCATAGCGGCCAGCTGGCGGGTGAATTCGCCCCCCGGCAGCACCCACAGCGTGGCGATGGTCAGGCCGAGCTGCGCGCCGGCGGCCACGCCGAGCGTCGACGGTTCCGCCAACGGATTGCGCAACACCTGCTGGAACAGCACGCCGACCAAGCCCAGGCCGGCGCCGGCCAACAGCGACACCGTCAACCGCGGCAGCAGGCTGTAATGGAACAGCATTTGCAGCACGTCGTCGATGTCCGGCGCGCTGAGCGCCCGCGCCCATTGCGCCGGCGGCAGCTGCTGCGCCAGGTTGTATATCGTCAGGCCACCTGCCGCCGCCAGCAACAGCAGGATCAGCGTCAGCGGCAATTTCCGGATGCCCGCATTCATGACGCACTCTCCTGAGCCTGCGCCAACAGGCGGCAAAACCGCATCGTCGACAGCGTGGCGCCATAGAACCACACCGCCGGCACCTGCCGCAGCTGGTTTTGCCGCACGAAGGGCAATGACTGCCACAGCGGCGTCGCGCTGACCTTGTCCATCATCGCCTGATTGCCGTGATCGAGATAGATGACCCGGGCGTTACGCACCGTGGCCAACCGTTCAATCCCCACCACCGCCGTGCCCCAAAAGTCGGTTGGCTCCTGCCAGGCATTGCGGATGCCCAGTTGGTCCATCGCTTCCTGGAACAGGCTTTTCTGGCCGATGATCAACGCATGACGCGTGTCGATCAGTGAAAACAGCAGCAACGGTTGACGGGTGTAGCTTTGCAGGCGCTGACGCGCGTCCTGCATAAAACTGTCGAACTGCGCCAGGTGGTTTACCGCCCGGCTTTCTATGCCCAACCGCTGGCCCAGCGCCAGCAGCGACTGACGGGCGACGGTCAGCGGTTTGCCGCTGCCGTCGTTGAAGCCGAAGCTCATGGTTGGCGCGATGGGTTGGATTTTGCGCGGCGTCGGGCCATAGCCCTGCGACAGCAACACCAGCGAAGGCTGGAGCTGCTGCAGCAGTTCGAGGTTAGGTTCGGTGCGCTGGCCGACGTCGACCACCGTCGCCGGCAGCTTCGGCTCCGCCACCCACAGGTTGTAGTTATGCACATCGGCCACCGCCAGCGGCGTTACGCCCAATGCCAACAGCAGCTCGATCGGCAGCCATTCCAGCGCCGCAACGCGCGCGATATCCGGCGGCGTATCCGCCGCTCGCCCGGGCCACGATCCCAACAGCGGCGACAGCGCCAGCGCCATCAACAGACGGCGGCGCAGCGGATCGTGAGAAGAAGTGAATGCAGAGGACATCAGTAGACAAAACTCACCGGCGCGCCGCCGCTCGGGTGCGGCAACGTGCCCATAGGAATACCGTAAATTTGCTCCAGCACCGGCCCCTGCATCAGTTCCAGCGGGCCGCCCTGGGCGATCATTTCACCGCCGCGCAGCGCCACCAAATGGTCGCAGTAGCGCGCCGCCATGTTGATGTCGTGCAGCACGGCGATCACCGTGAGATCGCGTTCGCGGCTCAAGCGCTGGATCAGCGCCAACACCTCAACCTGATGCGCGATGTCCAGCGCCGAGGTCGGTTCGTCGAGCAGCAGGCAGCGGCTGTCCTGCGCCACCATCATCGCCAGCCAGGCGCGTTGGCGCTCGCCGCCGGACAGGCTGTCCACCAGGCGGTTGGCGAACGGCTTCAGCCCCACCAGTGAAATGGCCTCTTCCACCAATTGGCGATCGTTGGCGCCAAACCGCCCCAGCGCGCCATGCCACGGATAGCGCCCGACGGCCACCAGTTCGCGCACCGTCATGCCTTCCGCCGCCGGCAACTGCTGCGGCAAGTAGGCCACCTGGCGGGCGAAGGATTTGCTGTCCCACTGCGCCAACGGCTGCCGATTGAGCAGTACCTGGCCGCCGCTGGGCGCATGGTGCCGCCCGAGCAGTTTCAACAGGGTGGATTTACCGGAACCGTTATGGCCGATCAGGCCGCAGACGTTGCCCTGGGGAAAACTGAGCGACAGCGGTTGCAGCAGCACCCGGCCGGGGACGGCGAAACTGGCGTTATCCAGCGCGAAGGTCGCGCCGGGATTAAGAAGTTTGTCCTGCATAGATCCTGCTTTGTCCGGGGCGACGCGGCGCCGCCCCGGCTATCCGGTTAGAAACGGAAGGTTGCGGTGGCGACCACCTGGCGTTCTGCGCCCCAGTAGCAGGCGTAGTCGCGGTAGCAGCTCGACACGTAGGTCTTGTCGAACAGGTTATTGATGTTGACGCCCACGGACGAGCCCGGCAGGCCAAAGCGCGCCAGATCGTATTTAATGGTCGCGTCCACCAGCGTGTAGTCCGGCACCTTGAAGGTGGAGTTATCGCTGTTGAAGCTCGAGCTGGAGCCGACGTAACGCACGCCGGAACCCAGCGTCAGGCCGCTCACCGCCGTTTCGTGGAAGGTATAATCCGCCCACAGCGACGCCATATGTTTCGGCACCTCGACGGTCGGTTTGCCCTGATAGGTATTGTCCTTGGTGTACTTCGCATCGGTATAGGTATAGGAGGCGATCAGGTTGACGTTGGCATTCAATGCCGCCTTGGCTTCCAGCTCCACACCGCGCGAACGGATCTCGCCGCTCTGCACGCTGAACTGCGCGTTATCCGGATCCGGCGTCAGGTTGTTGTTCTTGGTCAGCTGGTACAGCGCGCCGGTCAGCACGATTGGGCGATCCTTCGGCACGTATTTCACACCGGCTTCATACTGCTTGCCGATCGAGGGCTTAAAGGTCTGGCCATTGATTGACGTATCGAGGGTCGGTTCAAACGACTCGCTGTAGCTGAAATACGGCGTCACGCCGTTGTCGAACAGGTAATTCAATCCGCCGCGCCAGGTAAACTGCCCATCGGAGCGTTCGTTGGTGTACCCGAGAACGCGGTTATTGGCCGACGTTTTCGCCCAGTCATAGCGCCCGCCCAGCGTCAACAGCCACTGGTTCCACTCCCCTTGCTCCTGCACATACAGGCCGGTTTGCTCCTGACGGTTCAAGTACTTGTATGGGAAGTTGATATTGACCACATCATTGCCATACTGCGGCTGGGTCATGCTCAGGCCGTCTGCGGAACCATAGTCGGAATTGATATCGTTGCGCATACGCGAATAATCTACGCCAAACAACAGCGTATGGTCGATATCGCCGGTTTTCACCTTCGCCTGCGCCTGAGTATCAACCGCAAAATTGTTCAGGTGTTCTTTCGACTGAACGTAAGCGCGATTGATCGTCGTCGGTGATGACAAGCCGAATCCGTAAATGCTCTTCATATCGGTGTCCACCTGCATATAACGCAGGTTCTGGCGCACCGCCCAGGTATCGTTGAAGGCGTGTTCGAAGCTGTACCCGATCATCCGCTGCTTGCGCGCCATATAGTTGCTGGCTTCGCCTTCGTTGAAATCGGTCGGCAGTTTGCTGCCGTCCGGCAACGGGATCAGCGTGCCCTGCTTCGGCAACCAGCCGTAATAACCGGTATAGGGATCGTTTTGAATGTTGGCCAGCAGCGTGAAGTTGGTTTTGTCATCCGGGCGCCAGCTAAAGGACGGCGCGATCGCATAGCGCTTCTCTTTGCTCATGTTCTGCTGCGTATCGCTGTCTTTCGCCAGGCCGGTCAGGCGATAGGAATAAATGCCCTGATCGTCCAGCGCGTCGCTGAAATCGAAACCGGTCTGGAACAGGTTATCGGTACCCATTTTGAACTGGATTTCGCGCAGCGGCTCGGTGGTTGGCCGCTTGCTGACCATCGAGACCAAACCGCCCGGGTTGCTTTTACCGTACAGCACCGAGACCGGGCCGCGCAGCAGCTCGGCACGTTCGAGGAAATAAGGATCGATGGACGCTTCGCTGTAGTTGTCGCCCAGCAACCGCAGGCCATCCAGATACTGGGTGGTGTTGGTAGCCGGGAAGCCGCGGATTGCCACCGCATCATAGGTCGTGGAGCTGCCGCGGCTGGCGAATACGCCCGGCGCATAGGCCAGCGCGCCCTTCACCGTATCCGGCTGGCGCATGTCCATCTCTTCACGCGTCACCACGGAAACGGACTGCGGGTTCTTTTCGATCGGCGTATCGGTTTTGGTGCCGGTGGCGCTGCGTTTGGCGACATAGGTGCCGACCGGCCCCCAGGCGCTTTCCTGCTGGGCGGTATTGCTGCCGCCCACAACGGTAATCGTGTCTTCCTTGGCGGACGACTTGGCGTCGGCGGAAAAGGCCGGCATCGCCAGCGTGCCCAGCGCCGCGGCGACGGTGATCGCTAACGCGCTGACGGGGAGGCGGCCCTGCTTGGCCGCGAATGATGGAAGACGCTTGGTCGGCATAGTTGATTTCTCTGATGAATAATTAAATGACGAATGTAAACGATAATAATTATTATAAGCGTCGCATTTTATGCAGAAGCCAAATTAAACTGCAAGCCGAATTCATAGGGCAAATAGGTTAAGGATTAGACGCTTAGCCTTGCGGTTAGCAGGGAAATAAAACGAGCAGAAAAATAAAAAAGCCCGCAACCAAGGTTACGGGCTTAATAACAAAGAAAAAACTTTCACCGGGGCCGACGCCCCGGTAGCGATTACTGGCCGAACATATCCTTGATCCAGCCGGCGACGCCATCGCCATCTTTTTGCTCACCCGCCGCCGGTTGCTGCTGTTGCTGCTGTTGCTGCACCGCCGCCTGGCTGGCCTGGCACAATCCCTGCGGATTGTCGGTCCAGACCGGGATGGTGCGCCAGCTGCCGCCGCCGCAGATAAAGTTGCCGGCAGAGTCGATGCTCATCTGGTTAATGCCTTCCGGCGGCTGCAGCATCAGCGGCAGCGGCGTCTGGTTTTCCAGATAGCGGCGATACAGGGTCAACGCGCCGTTGGCGCCGGTCAGCTTGGCCGGGCCGTTGTTATCGCGCCCGACCCAGGCGATCGCCACTTCCTTGCCGTCGATGCCGGCGAACCAGCTGTCGCGCAGATCGTTGGTGGTACCGGTTTTCGCCGCCAGGTTGTAGTTCGGGAACTTCACCGACAGCGAGCGGGAGGTCCCGCGCGCCACGCCCTGCTGCATCGCGTACAGCGTCAGGTAAGCGGCCTGCGCCGGCACCATGCGCTCCGCCTGCGGGAAGCTCTGGTACAGCACGGTGCCGTCTTCGGCGATCACCGAACGCACCGCCGACAGCGGCGCACGGTTACCGCCGCTGGCGATGGTCTGGTATTCCTGCGCCACTTCCATCGGCGTCAGGCCGATCGCCCCCAGCAGCATCGAAGGCACCGGATTGATCTCCGCTTTCGGGATCCCCAGGCGTTGCAGCGTGGCGCTGATCTGATCCAGCCCGACCGACAGGCCGAGGTTCACCGTCGGCACGTTCAGCGAGTTGGCCAACGCATCCACCAGCATCACCTGACCGCGGAATTTGCGATCGTAGTTGTTCGGCTGCCAGACGGCGCCGTTGGGCTGTTTCAGCGACAGCGGCGCATCCGCCAGCCAGGTGTTGAGGCGGTATTTGTCCGGCTCGGACAGCGCGGTCAGGTACGTCGGCGGTTTGGCCAGCGAGCCGACCAGGCGTCGCGCCTGCATGGCGCGGTTGAAACCGGCGAACTGCGGGTTGGCGCCGCCGACCATGGCGCGCACTTCACCGCTGAAGCGATCGACGATCACCATCGCCGCTTCCAGATCCTGCAGGTGACGCGCGGCGCGCAGCGCCGGGATGCCGTCTTCAACCGCTTTTTCCGCCGCGTCTTGCGACACCGGATCCAGCGTGGTGAAGATCTTCACGCCGGACAGGTCATTGACCTTATCGCCCAGCCTGGTTTGCAGTTCCTGACGCACCATCTGCATAAACGCCGGTTGTGGCGTAATGACGCCGCCTTTCGGCTGTACGCCCAGCGGACGCGCGCTCAGCATGTCATACAGCTCGCCGTCGATCACCCCCTGGTTCTGCAGCAGTTTGAGCACCAGATTGCGGCGTTCCAGCGCCAGTTTCGGGTTACGCCACGGGTTATACAGCGACGCGCCCTTGACCATGCCAACCAGCAACGCCTGTTGATCGAGGCTCAGCTCATCCACCGGGCGGCCGAAGTAATACAGGCTGGCCAGCGGGAAACCGCGGATCTGGTCGCTGCCGCTCTGGCCGAGGTACACCTCGTTCAGATACAGCTCCAGGATGCGGTCTTTGCTGTAACGGTAATCCACCAACAGCGCCATATAGGCTTCGTTGGCCTTACGCCACAGCGAACGTTCGTTGGTCAGGAACAGGTTCTTCACCAGCTGCTGCGTCAGGGTACTGCCGCCCTGCACCGCACGGCCGGCGGTCAGGTTGGCCAGCACCGCGCGGCCGATGGAGTATGGGCTGATGCCGTCATGCTCGTAGAAGTGGCGGTCTTCCGTGGCGATCAGCGTGTCCACCAACAGATCCGGGAAACCGGAACGCGGCACGAACAGGCGCTGTTCACCGTTCGGCGACTGCAGCATGGTGATAAGACGCGGATCGAGGCGGAAGAAGCCGAAGCTGCGGCCGCTGTCCAGGTTTTCGATCTTCGCCAAACGGTTGTTCTGGAAATCGAGGCGGGCGCGGATCTGCCCTTCTTTACCGTCCGGGAAGTCGAACGGGCGACGCAGCATCTCGATGCTGTTGGCCTGTACGGTAAACTCGCCCGGACGCGTCATGCGGCTGACCTGGCGATACTGCATGCCTTCCAGCAGGTTGACCATCTCCTTCTTGCTGTACGGCATGCCCGGTTCCAGGTTGACCATGCGGCCGTACACCGCCGCCGGCAGCTGCCAGACTTTGCCGTCGATGCGGCTGCGGATCTGCGAGTCCAGGTAGACGCCATAGATCGCCAACAAGACGGCGAGCACCAGGATCAGTTTGATAATCAGGCCGAGCCAGCGGCGTTTTTTACGCGGCGGAGTCGCTTTTACCTTACGCGGCATGCGTTCCTCCTCCTCTTCATACTCATCATCGTCATACTCGTCTTCTTCGTAATCGTCATAATCGTCGTCTCGGCGACGGCGCGGCGGCTTGCGCGACGCGGTGCTTTTTGGTTGTTTTCCTTTGCGCCCGATGGGCTCGCGGTCATCCCCAGCCATGGCTGTTGTTCTCCGAGCTTGCCGACACTGCCGGCCATGATTAGTCGCTTAATCTGTGCCGACGCCGCAGCGCTGACCAGAAGAAACATCTGAATTCCAAACCTTGAATGATCGCGACCTACTGATATTTCTTCGTTCGGCGCGTCGGTACCGCCGTGGCCGGATCGTCCGGCCACACGTGTTTCGGGTAGCGGCCCTTCATCTCTTTTTGCACCTCGCGGTAGGCGCCTTGCCAGAAGGCCGCCAGATCGCCGGTGATTTGCAACGGCCGGTGCGCCGGTGAGAGTAACTCAAGCACCACCGGGATGCGACCCTCCGCCAACATCGGGCTGCGCTGCTCGCCGAAAACCTCCTGCAAGCGCACCGCCAGCGCCGGCGGTTTACCGGCCTCATAACGGATCGGCAGGCGGCTACCGGTCGGCACAGTGTAATGAGTGGGTAACGCATTATCCAGCCGCTGCTTTTGCTGCCAGTCCAGCAGGCGGGACAGCGCCTCGGCGATGTTGACCTGCTTCAAGCCGCGCAGATCGCGCACGCCGTTCAGCGACGGCAACAGCCACTGCTCCAGCGCCGCCAGCAGCGGCTCTTCATCCATCGCCGGCCATTCCGCCTCCGGCAGCCAGGCTTGCGCGCACTGCAGGCGCACCCGCAATTGTTCAGCGGCGCCCTCCCAGTTGAGCACCGCCAACCCCTGCGCGCGCACCCAATCGAGCAGCGCCTGCTGCAGCTCTTCGTCCGCCGGTTTGGCCAGCGGCTGAGCGCGCAGCGTCAGACGGCCGATCTGCTGGCGTTTCCAGGCGCGCAGCGTGCCCTTTTCTTCATCCCACTCCACCGCCGTGCGCTGCATGACCATCGCCGGCAGCTGCGCCGCCAGCGCTTCGATGTCCACCGGCAGCGCCAGCAGGATACGCGCATCGGGGCTGTTGTGGCCCTGCAACAGGCTGGGAACGATCAGCCAGGGGGCGCGCGACAGCGCCTCGTCCTGATTCATCGCCGCGCCCAGGCCGTTGGCCAGCAGGTAGCGGCCGTCCTGGCCACGCCGCTGGGCGATGCGATCGGTAAATGCCTGTGCCAACAGACGCGGCGCCAGCTCGACGTCGACTTGCCCCGCACGTTGCGGCAGGCGTTTGGCCAACTGCGCGGCGCGCTGCCGCCAGTTCGCTTGCGGGCGGCTCAGCCAATAACCGATATCCATCTGCCCGCCGCGCGGCGGTTCTTCCAGCAATGCCGCCAACAATGCCGCCGTCGCCAGGCCGTCGGCGCTCAGCGTCGCGCCGGCGACCAGCATCGCCGCCAACCGCGGCTCGCCCCCCAACGCAGCCATCTGGCGCCCCGGCGCGGTGAGTTTGTCGCCGTCATCCGTAGCCCCCAACCGGCGCAACAGCGCCCTGGCCGCCGTCAATGCCGCCGCAGAAGGCGCATCCAGCCAGGTCAGTTGCGCCGGATCGTGGCAACCCCACTGCAACAGTTCGAGCCAGAAGCCGGTGAGATCGCTCTGCAAAATGTCCGGTTCGGCATGTTCCGCCGCGCGTTCCGCCTGTTCTTTGGCGAACAGATGCCAGCAAAGGCCCGGCTCCAGGCGCCCGGCGCGCCCGGCGCGCTGCACCATCGAGGCCTGACTGATGCGCTGCGTCGCCAGCCTCGTCAAACCGTTGCGCACGTCGTAACGCGCCACGCGCTCCAGACCGCTGTCCACCACCAGCCGAATGCCCTCGATCGTCAGGCTGGTTTCGGCGATGTTGGTCGCCAGCACCACCTTGCGGCGACCAGGCGCCGCCGGCTGAATCGCTTTTTGCTGTTGCGCCAGAGGCAAGGCGCCATACAGCGGGCAAAGATCGGTATCGCTCGCCACCTCGCCGGTCAATCGCTCCAGCACCCGATTGATCTCCGCCACGCCCGGCAGGAACAGCAGCAAAGATCCCGGCTGTTCGGCCAGCAACCGCTTCACCGCCGCCGCTACGCCGTCCTCCAGCCGCTGATGGCTGGCCAACGGCTGATATAAACGCTCAACCGGGAAGCTTCTCCCCTCGGACACCACTACCGGCGCTTCCGGCAGCAACTGCGACAGGCGAGCGTTATCCAAGGTGGCCGACATGATCAGCAGCTTCAGATCGTCGCGCAGCCCTTGCTGCACATCGAGCAGCAACGCCAGCGCCAGATCGGCCTGCAGGCTGCGTTCGTGGAATTCATCGAGGATCACCAACGACACGCCCTGCAGCTCGGCATCCTGCTGCAACATGCGGGTGAGAATGCCTTCCGTCACCACTTCCAGCCGGGTCTGCGGCCCGCTTTTACTTTCGGCGCGCATGCGGTAGCCCACGGTCTGGCCGGGCTCCTCCCCCAGTTGCTGTGCCAGGCGGTAAGCGACGTTTTTCGCCGCCAGCCGCCGCGGCTCCAGCATGATAATGCGCCCCGGCAACCCGGCCTTCGCCAGGAGCTGCAGCGGCAGCCAGGTGGATTTACCGGCGCCGGTCGGGGCGTGCAACAGCACCTGAGGAGCGGACTGCAACGCAGCCAGCAACTCATCAAGCACCGCGCTGACGGGCAATGAAGACACTGAACTCTCCGTGGTGGTTAACGTTAAACGGCGTACAGTGTAGCATTAGCTTTGTCCCCGTAGCCTTTCAAACTGCGGCGTCGTTAGCTATAGTACGGAGCTCATTCGTGCGCCGCGCCCCTCGCGGGGCCGCTGCCAGCAACGTTTACCGCTGTTCCCGACCGTTTTGTCATGCATTTGCCGAGCCCTTATGTCCAATTCGCGCCGCCTGTTTTTCGCCCTGTCCTTGCCTGACGCCCTGCAACAGCAGGTGATCCGCTGGCGCGCCGAGGCGTTTGCGCCGGAGGCCGGCCGGCCGGTGGTGGCGGCCAATTTGCATCTGACGCTGGCGTTTCTCGGCGAGGTCACCGCGCAGAAAGAGCAAGCGCTGCGCAAGCTGGCCGGCCGCATCGTACAACCCGGGTTCAGCATGCGGCTCGACGATCTCGGCCATTGGCCGCGCCCCGGCGTGGTCTGGCTCGGCACCCGCCGCGCGCCGCGCGGGCTGCTGCAGCTGGCCGAGCTGCTGCGATCGCAGGCCGCCCGCAGCGGCTGCCATCAAAGCGCGCTGCCGTTCCATCCGCATGTCACGCTGCTGCGCGCCGCCACCCAGCCGGTGGCGATCCCGCCGGCGACGCCGGGCTGGGCGTTCAGCGCCGACGCCTTTTCCTTATATGAGTCGGTGTTCGAAAACGGCCGCACCCGCTATCAACACCTCGAACAGTGGCCGCTGGCCAAACAGGCATCCGCATGATTTTTTCTCCACCGCTGCGTTCCGCCACGCTGATCAAACGTTACAAACGCTTTCTGGCGGACGTGATCACCCCGGAAGGGGAAACCTTTACGCTGCACTGCGCCAATACCGGCGCCATGACCGGCTGCGCCACGCCCGGCGACACCGTTTGGTACTCCACCTCGGACAATCCCAAGCGCAAATACGCTCACAGCTGGGAGTTGACCCATACCCAACAGGGGCACTGGATCTGCGTCAATACCCTGCGCGCCAACGCGCTGGTGCGCGAGGCGATTGAACACAATTTAATCAATGAATTATCCGGTTACAGTAAAATCAGCGGCGAGGTGAAATACGGCGGTGAAAACAGCCGTATCGATTTGTTATTACAGGCAGAAAATCGGGTTAACTGCTATATTGAAGTTAAGTCAGTCACATTACTGCAACAACAACGTGGTTACTTTCCTGATGCGGTAACGCTCAGAGGGCAAAAGCACCTGCGTGAGTTGCTCAGCATGGTTGAAAGCGGGCAACGGGCGGTGTTGTTCTTTGCCGTGTTACACAGCGGTATTGAGCAGGTCGCACCGGCACATCATATAGATGAGCGCTATGCGGCGCTGTTGGCACAGGTCCGGCAGTTGGGAGTGGAAGTGGTTTGCTACGGGGCAAAATTATCACCTGACGGTATTTATCTCTGCGATAAGCTGCCGTTTTTTATCGATTAGCGCAGTCGGGTCCCTATAAATAGACAACCGGCCAGCACGATCGCCAAATACGCCCTCCTTCACACGATTGTCAAGCGGGCGACAGGAATAATTGCCAACCTACCTTCCTTCTGTTATTTATAGCGGCCTGTTTTTCCCCCGCATTGGGGATTCGATAGTGCGTGTGTATGTAGGAGAAGCAACATGCAAGAAGGGCAAAACCGTAAAACCTCGTCCTTGAGCATTCTCGCCATCGCTGGGGTGGAGCCGTACCAAGAGAAGCCGGGCGAAGAGTACATGAACGACGCCCAGTTGTCGCATTTCAAGCGCATTCTTGAAGCGTGGCGCAACCAGCTCAGGGACGAAGTGGACCGTACTGTATCGCATATGCAAGAAGAGGCAGCCAACTTCCCTGATCCGGCCGACCGTGCCACTCAGGAAGAAGAGTTCAGCCTTGAACTGCGTAACCGTGACCGTGAACGCAAACTGATCAAAAAGATCGAGAAAACGCTGAAGAAAGTGGAAGACGATGATTTCGGCTACTGCGAATCTTGTGGCGTGGAGATCGGTATTCGTCGCCTCGAAGCGCGTCCGACCGCCGATTTGTGCATCGACTGCAAGACGCTGGCCGAGATCCGCGAAAAGCAGATGGCCGGCTAATACCGCTACTCTAAATGATTGGAGCTGCATCAAGGTGGCAAGAATGCGCATCCCGATGAGCTTACTCAAGTAAGTGATTCGGGTAAGCAGGCGCAGCTAACACAGATGCAGTTTCAAGCATAACGAGTATGTTACCGCTGCGGCGTGCGTACCCGCGTGCGCCGCACAGAGAAAAGGGAACCCCTCCCCTCTGATATGCAAGAAAGTCATTATGTGGGGCGTTTTGCCCCATCGCCTTCCGGGGATCTGCATTTCGGTTCGCTGATTGCCGCTCTGGGAAGCTACCTTCAGGCTCGCGCCCAACGCGGGCAGTGGTTGGTTCGCATCGAAGATATCGACCCGCCGCGTGAAGTCCCCGGCGCCGCCGCTCGCATCCTGTCCGCGCTGGAACATTATGGTCTCCACTGGGACGGCCAGGTCATCTATCAATCCCAACGTCACGACGCCTACCGCGCCGCGCTGGATCTGTTGCAGCGCCAGGGGCTCAGCTATTACTGCACCTGCACCCGCAGCCGCATCCAGCACATCGGCGGATTGTACGACGGCCACTGTCGTGACTTGCAGCTCGGCCCGCAGGGCGCCGCCATCCGCTTGCGCCAGACCGCGCCCGTTTACCGGTTCCACGATCGCCTGCAGGGAGAATTGCAGGCCGATCCGGCGCTGGCGGGGGAAGACTTTATCATTCGCCGCCGCGATGGGCTGTTCGCCTACAACCTGGCGGTGGTGATCGACGACCATTTTCAGGGCGTGACCGAGATTGTCCGCGGCGCCGATCTGATCGAACCAACGGTGCGCCAAATTGCCCTCTACCGCCAGCTGCAGGCGCCGGTGCCCGCTTATGTGCATCTGCCGCTGGCGCTGGGCGCCAACGGCATCAAGCTGTCGAAGCAAAATCATGCGCCGGCGTTGCCCGCAGGCGATCCGCGGCCGGTGCTGATCGCCGCGCTGAAATTTCTGCGCCAACCGCTGCCGGAAAGCTGGCAAGATCTTGACCTGCCATTATTATTGAGCTGGGCGATCGAACACTGGCGGTTGGAAAACGTGCCGCGTCAGGAGGCTATCCCTCTGGATGAAAACACGCCGGCATTCTCAAAGGAGCCATGGTGAGCTATGATTAGCCGCTATTTTTTGTTAGCTCCATTTTTATCAGTCACTATCGAGGTGTACCATTTTTACCCGAGTAGCCAACTTCTGTCGTAAGGTACTGACCCGCGATGACAAGCTGCCCCGCGACGACGCGGCGGCCGGCGATAAAAACGTAGTCCGCGAAGAGCGTGCCGCGGCGCCAAGCCGCCCTGCGCCGCAGCAGCGCGCCGCCGATAACGGCAGCAACGCCCCTGCCCGCCGCTCAACGCCGCGCAAGCGTCCGCCTTTCCCTCTCGCCGAGAGCAACGACTCGATGACCGTGATCCCGCGCGAACAGCACTCGATTTCGCGCAAAGACATCAGCGAGAATGCGCTAAAAGTGCTTTATCGCCTGAACAAGTCCGGCTACGAGGCTTATCTGGTCGGCGGCGGGGTGCGCGATCTGTTGCTCGGCAAAAAGCCGAAAGACTTCGACATCACCACCAACGCCACGCCGGAACAAGTGCGCAAACTGTTCCGCAACTGCCGCCTGGTCGGCCGCCGCTTCCGTCTGGCGCACGTGATGTTTGGGCCGGAGATCATCGAAGTGGCCACCTTCCGCGGTCACCACGAACAGAATCAGGAATCCGACAAGAATTCCTCCCAGCAGGCGCAAAACGGCATGCTGCTGCGCGACAACATCTTCGGTTCGATCGAGGAAGACGCCCAGCGCCGTGATTTCACCATCAACAGCCTGTACTACGGCGTGGCGGATTTCACCCTGCGCGATTACGTCGGCGGCCTGAACGATCTGAAACAAGGCGTGATCCGCCTGATCGGCGATCCGGAAACCCGCTACCGCGAAGATCCGGTGCGCATGCTGCGCGCGGTGCGCTTCGCCGCCAAGCTGGACATGCGCATCAGCGAAGAGACCGCCGAGCCGATCCCTCGCCTGGCCTCGCTGCTGCATGAGATCCCGCCGGCGCGTCTGTTCGAAGAATCCCTCAAGCTGCTGCAGGCGGGTTACGGTTTCCAAACCTACCTGAAGCTGTGCGAATATCAGCTGTTCCAACCGCTGTTCCCGCTGATCGCCCGCAACTTCACGCCGAACCACGATACGCCGATGGAGCGCATTCTGGTGCAGGTGCTGAAGAACACCGATCATCGCCTGCAGAACGACATGCGCGTCAACCCGGCGTTCCTGTTCGCCGCCATGCTGTGGTACCCGCTGCTGGAGCACGCGCAGAAGCTGGCGCAGGAAAGCGGCCTGGCCTACTACGACGCCTTCGCGCTGGCGATGAACGATGTGCTCGACGAGCAGTGCCGCTCGTTGGCGATCCCGAAACGCATCACCACGCTGGTGCGCGATATCTGGCAGCTGCAGCTGCGCCTGTCTCGCCGTCAGGGCAAACGCGCGCACAAACTGATGGAACATCCGAAATTCCGCGCCGCCTATGACCTGCTGGCGCTGCGTGCGGAAGTGGAAGACAATCAGGAGATGCTGCGTCTGGCCGAGTGGTGGGGCGAGTTCCAGGACGCCACGCCGGCGCGGCAGAAAGCCATGCTGAGCACCTTGGGCGACGATCCCGCGCCGCGCCGCGCGCGCCAACGCCGCCCTCGCCGCCGGGCACCGCGCAAAGAAGGGGCATAATGATCCGCGTTTATATCGCGCTGGGCAGCAACCTGGCGCAGCCGCTGCAACAGGTTAACGCCGCGCTGGAGGCGCTGGAGCATCTCCCGCGCACCCGGCTGGTCATCTGTTCTTCGTTTTACCGCACCAAGCCGCTGGGGCCGCAAAACCAGCCGGACTTTCTCAACGCGGTGGTGGCGCTGGATACCCTGTTGCCGCCCGAACAGCTGCTCGACCATACCCAGGCGATAGAACGCAATCAGGGGCGCGTGCGCAAGGATGAACGCTGGGGGCCGCGCACGCTCGATCTGGATATCATGCTGTACGGCGACAAGGTGATCCATACCGAGCGCCTGACGGTGCCGCATTACGGCCTGAAAGAGCGCGAATTCATGCTCTACCCGCTGGCGGAAATCGCCCCCGATCTGATTTTCCCCGATGGCGAACCGCTCGCCAGCTGCCTCAAGCGCGTGCCGGAAAACGGCATGGCGCTGTGGCATCAGCCAAAACCCAAGTCCTGACCCACCTACAGCGCCAACCGCGCTACAAATCCCCCCGCCGGGCGATTGGCGAAACTGACCTGCAAACCATGCAAGCCGGCGATACGCTGCACGATAGATAACCCCAGACCGCTGCCGGTTTGTTCCTGTCCCGGCGGGCGGTAGAAACGTTCTCCGAGCCGCGCCAGATGCTCCGTGGTGACACCCGGACCGTCGTCCTCCACCATCAGCGAACGTTCGCTCAACGTCACGGTGACGACGCCGCCCTGCGGGGTATAGCGCACCGCGTTGTCCAGCAGATTGCGCAACAGCAACGACAGCAGCAAGGTTTCTCCCTGACTCGGCGGTGGCGTTCCCTGATGTTCATAGCGTAGCGTCACGCCCGCCGCATGGGCCTGCCGATCCTGCTCCGCCAGGGTCATCGTCACCAGATCGTTCCAGTCGACCGGCGTAAGTTCGGCCAGATCCGACAGCGAATCCAGCCGCGACAGCGTCAGCAGTTGATCCACCAGCCGGGTGGCGCGGTCGATGCCGAGCGTCAGATTGTCCAGCGCGTGCTCACGCATCGGCGCATCGTCCCCCGCCAGCTGCACCACTTCAGTCTGCACCCGCAGCGCCGCCAGCGGGCTGCGCAACTCGTGCGCAGCATCGGAGGTGAAGCGCCGCTCCCGCACCAGCAAAGCGTTGATGCGGGCGAACAGCGCATTGAGCGCATCCACCAGCGGGCGCACCTCGGTCGGCACCTGGCGCGCATCCAGCGGCGTGGCGTCATCGGGCGCGCGCCGGCGCAAACCGGCCGCCACCGCGCGCAGCGGCCGCAGCTCGCGCCCGACCATCAGCGCGATCAGCAACATCAGCACCGGCAGCGTCGCCAGCCAGGGCACCAGTTGGCCGGTCACCATGCCCAGCGCCATATCGCGCCGGTAATCCCACTCCTGCCCCACGACAATGCGATAGCGCCCGTCGGGGCTGGTCAACCATACCAGGCGCCAGCTGTCGTCATCGCCTTTGCGCTCACCGTCGGTAAAACCTTCACGCTCCCCGTCAAACAGGAAATCAGCACCGTTCTCGCCGTCGTTGAGCAGCATCTTGCCTTGGCGATCGAAGATGGCGAACGCCAGCGCGTCGTCGTCCTGCTCGCCGCGCTTGCCGTGATGCACCAGCTTCTTGGTTTTCGGCAGGCTGCGCGCGCTTTCATCGGCCAACAGATCGCCGAGGTTGGCGGTCGCCAGCCGTTTGGCGAACAGCATTTGTTGGGTGTCGAACACTTCGTTGATGGTGTTGCGCGACATCACCCAGGCCACCACGCTGGCGGTGCTCCAGGTCAGCAGCGCCAACAGGCTGAAGATCAGGATCAGGCGCAGCCGCAGGCTGAGACGCTTCACGGCGCATCCCCCAGCGTGTAACCCACGCCGTGGATGGTGCGGATGAAGCCGTTGCCCAGCTTGCGCCGCAGGTGGTGAATATGCACCTCCACCGCGTTGCTGCTCACCTCGTCGTCCCAGTTGTACAGTTTCTCCTGAATCAACGGCCGCGCCAGCACCCGCCCCTTGTTGTGCAAAAACAGCTCCAGCACCGCCAATTCGCGCGGCGTCAGCGTCACCGGTTCGCCGTTGCAGCTCACGCTGCGGGTGGCGCTGTCGAACACTACGTTGCCGTGCGTCAGCTGCGGCATCAGTTGGCCGTGACGACGCCGGATCAGCGCCTGCAGGCGCGCCGCCACTTCGGCCAGCGCGAACGGCTTGCACAGATAATCGTCGGCGCCGCTTTGCAGCCCGCTGACCCGCTGCTCCAGCGCGTCGCGGGCGGTGAGGATCAGCACCGGCACGTCCTGCCCCGCCTGGCGCCACTGGCGCAGCAGATCCAGGCCGTCGAGGCCCGGCAGGCTGAGATCGAGGATCACCGCGTCATACGGTGCGCTGTCCAGCGCATTTTTGCCGACGGCGCCGTCGGTGAACCAGTCCAGGTTAAAGCCGAGTTTGGTCAGCCCGACCTTGATGCCGTCCCCGATCAATTTGTCATCTTCGATCAACAGAATTCGCATGAGTATCCCTTTTGAGTCTTGGCGCCATTGCACCACAAGGTTCTTAAGAACCGCTTAAGCATGGCGATCCGCGCTACCCACCCCGATCGGGTTACAGTAGAATGGCTGCACTTTTTTGCAGCCTGGGCCTGCGTAAGCCGCACGGCCCGTTTCAGGAGACGTTGTGATGAAACCCACCACCGTGACCCATTTGCGCCAGTGGAAACAAGAGCAGCGCAAGTTTGCTACCCTTACCGCCTACGATGCCAGCTTTGCCAAACTGTTTGAAGAGCAAGGCATCAAAGTCCTGTTGGTGGGCGATTCGCTGGGCATGACGCTGCAGGGCCACGACTCCACGCTGCCGGTCACCGTCGCCGACGTGGCCTACCACACGCGCGCCGTGCGCCGCGGCGCGCCGGCCTGCCTGCTGCTGGCCGATCTGCCGTTCATGAGTTACGCCACCCCGGAACAGACCTTCGCCAACGCCGCCGAGCTGATGCGCGCCGGCGCCAACATGGTGAAACTTGAAGGCGGCAGCTGGCTGTGCGACACGGTGAAAATGCTCGCTGAACGCGCGGTACCGGTGTGCGGACACCTGGGCCTGACGCCGCAGTCGGTCAACGTGTTCGGCGGCTATAAGGTGCAAGGACGCGACGAACTGGCCGCCAAACAGCTGTTGCAGGACGCGCAGAATCTGGAACTGGCCGGCATTCAGCTGCTGGTGCTGGAATGCGTGCCGACCGAGCTGGCGCGCCAGATCACCGAAGCGCTGTCCATTCCGGTCATCGGCATCGGCGCCGGCAACGGCACCGACGGCCAGATCCTGGTGATGCATGACGCCTTCGGCATCACCGGCGGCCACACGCCGAAGTTCGCCAAGAACTTCCTGGCGCAGAGCGGCGATATCCGCACGGCGGTGCAGCATTACATTCAGGAAGTGGAGCAAGGCCTCTACCCGGCGGCTGAACACTCTTTTAACTAAGCGATGGTTCCAGGAGTCCCCCAATGATTATTATCGAAACCCTGCCGATGCTGCGTCAGCAGATCCGCCGCTGGCGCCAGGAAGGCAAACGCATCGCGCTGGTGCCGACCATGGGCAACCTGCACGACGGCCACATGACGCTGGTCGATGAAGCGCGCGCCCGCGCCGACGTGGTGGTGGTGAGCATCTTCGTTAACCCGATGCAGTTCGATCGGCCGGACGATCTGGCGCGCTACCCGCGCACGCTGCAGGAAGACAGCGAGAAGCTGACTCGCCGCGGCGTCGATCTGGTGTTTGCGCCGGCCCCGGCCGCGGTTTATCCGCAGGGCCTGGAGCAGCAGACCTACGTCGATGTGCCGGGCATCTCCACCATCCTGGAAGGCGCAAGCCGGCCGGGCCACTTCCGCGGCGTTTCCACCATCGTCAGCAAGCTGTTCAACCTGGTGCAGCCTGATTTGGCCTGTTTCGGCGAGAAGGATTACCAACAGCTGGCGCTGATCCGCAAAATGGTGGCGGACATGGGTTACGACATCGATATCGTCGGCGTGCCGACCGTGCGCGCCAAAGACGGCCTGGCCCTCAGCTCGCGCAACGGTTACCTGACCGCCGAAGAGCGCAAGGTTGCGCCGCAGCTGAGCAAAATCATGAACGCGCTGGCGCAACAGTTGGCCAATGGCGAGCGCCAGGTCGAAGCGCTGCTGGAGCAGACCGCCGAGCAGCTGCGCGCCGCCGGCTTTACGCCGGATGAGTTGTTTATTCGCGACGCCGACAGCCTGCAGCCGCTGACGGTGGACAGCCAGCGGGCGGTGGTGCTGATGGCCGCCTGGCTGGGCAAGGCGCGTCTTATCGACAACCAGCAGGTCGACCTGACGCTGTAAGCCGTTTTTTATACTGTCGTCACCCTGAAGCCCTGGCCATTGATAGACAATGGCGAAGCAATCGGTGACGATAGAGATTGCAGGGATGCAGGAGAGATGTTCAACCCCAGCGCCTGTGAAGGCCGATATTCAGTTAGGTAAAGCTATGATACGTACTATGCTGCAAGGCAAGCTGCATCGCGTCAAAGTCACTCAGGCTGACTTGCACTATGAAGGATCCTGCGCCATCGACCAGGATTTCCTGGAGGCCGCCGGCATTCTGGAATATGAAGCGATCGATATTTACAACGTGGATAACGGCCAGCGCTTCTCCACCTACGCCATCGCCGCCGAGCGCGGTTCGCGCATCATATCGGTCAACGGCGCCGCCGCGCGCTGCGCCTGCGTCGGCGACAAACTGATCATCTGCTCCTATGTGCAAATGACCGACGCCGACGCCCGCCAGCACCACCCGAAAGTCGCCTATTTCGAAGGTGACAACAACCTGCAGCGCAAGGCGAAAGCCGTGCCGGTTCAGGTCGCCTGACAATAAAACGGGCGCCTTGCGCGCCCGTTCTTCCTTATTGCACCACCACCGTGCCCGGCTTGTTGGCTATCCGATCCGCCATGGTCTGGATCGAGTCGGTGCGCAGAATATACAGCCGCTTCAGCGTATAGGGGTTATCCCCCGGCTTTACCTTGCCCTGCACCGTGGTCACCGCCAGATGGAAACCGGCGTCCTGCGCCGCCTGAATCGCCCGTTGGTTATAGCCGCCGAACGGGTAGGACAGATACAGCACGTGCGGATTGAACTGCGACAGCGCGCGGCGCGAGCGCTCAAAATCGAACTCGATATTGTGCAGCGAACGGCTCAGCAAAATCGGCTGGCGATTGCCGTCGGTGCGGTGCAGGAAATGGGTATGCGACTGCACGTCGAACACGTCCTGAATCTGCTTGAGCTCCGAGACGCTCATAAACTGCAGCGAGTCCGGGTTCCATTTCTGCGGGTGGCGTTTGATGCGCGAAGAAATGATGAACGCCGTGGCGCGGAAACCGTAATCCTTCAGCACCGGATAAGCGTAGCGATACACCGATTTCAGGCCGTCGTCAAAAGTCAGCACGATCGCCTTGCCCGGCAGGTTGATCTGATTTTTCAGGTAGGCTTCCAGCTGGTACAGCGAAATGGTGTCGTAGCCCGCCTGCTTCAGGTAGGTCATCTGGTTGCTGAACGCCACGTCTGAAGTGGTGGTCGAGGTGTGGCGGAAGCGTTTGTTCTCTTCGTTTTTCAGCAGGTGGTGGTAAGTCAGCACCGGTATGCCGTTATCGATCTCGCAGTCCAACTCATTAATGAACCCCAGCCGCTCGCCGATGTTGACCTCGTACCAGGTGTTGTTCAGGCGATCCTTCAGCTTGCCGATGATCGGATAGCGCAGGTTGCCTTCCAGCGTGCCCAAGACCTCGCTGTCCTTGTCCGCTGCGGTGTATACGTCGATCGTTTTTTGCGTGATCAGATTCTGGTTGGTCAGCGGTTTGTTCAGCTCGCCCAGATCGTCTTGCACCTTGCGCGACTTCTTCAATTCACGCACGTCGTCTTTATCGATAAAGCCGGTACCGTGCCCGAATTTGAATTCGTAGTATTCCGCATCCGCCGGGAAGACTTGGAGCAGTTGCCCGCGCTTCACTTCCCCTACCGGGATCACATGCTCGCCCACCAACGCATAGACTTCGCTATCGCGCTGCGCTTCCATGTATTCAGATTTAACCGCGCTGTCTTCCGACAGCAGACTAGCCAGGCTCACAGGGGAAACCAACGACATCAGAATGCCGAGCAACCCAGCCGTTAACGTGTATTGAGACCGCATGATGATGTTCTGCTTACGAGTGCGTAATGACAAAAGTGGAGGAAATGTGGAGCGCCAGCATAGCACGATTTGAACAGCGGGGAACTAGCGGTTATTTGAGCAATTCTATTGATTTACGCGCCGCCTGCGCCAAATCAAGAAAAACGCCCCCGCCGGGAAAGCGAGGGCGCGATACGATCAGCTGCGCAGGCCGCGGCCACGCTCGATCAGGTACCAGGACAGCAGGTAAAACACCGCGATAAACGCCACCAACACCGCCATGGTGAACGCCAGCGGCACGTCGTTGATGCCGAGAAAACCGTAGCGGAAGCCGCTGATCATATAAACGATGGGGTTCAGCTTGGACACCGCCTGCCAGAATGGCGGCAGCAGCGACAGCGAGTAGAACACCCCGCCCAGGTAAGTCAGCGGCGTCAGCACGAAGGTCGGGATCAGGCTGATGTCGTCGAAAGTGGTGGCGAACACCGCATTGATCAGCCCCGCCAGCGAGAACAGGATCGCCGTCAGCAGCAGCGTCAGCGCAATCACCCACCAGGCGTGCACCTGCAGCGGCACGAAGAACAGTGAGATGATGGTCACCAGCACGCCGACGCAGATGCCGCGCGCCACGCCGCCGCCGACATAGCCGGCGATCACCACGTGGGTCGGCACCGGCGCCACCAGCAGTTCCTCAATGTTGCGCTGAAACTTGGCGCTGAAGAATGACGAGGCGACGTTGGCATAGGAGTTGGTGATGACCGCCATCATGATAAGGCCGGGCACGATGAACTGCATATAGCTGAAGCCGTGCATATCGCCAATGCGCGAGCCGATCAGGTTACCGAAGATGATGAAGTACAGCGTCATGGTGATCACCGGCGGCACCAGGGTCTGGATCCAGATGCGCGCGAACCGGTTTACCTCTTTGGCCCAGATGCTCTGTAAGGCCACCCAATACAAACGCGTCATGCTTTCTCTCCATTGCCGTTAACCAGGGTGACAAACAGCTCTTCCAGGCGGTTCGCCTTATTGCGCATGCTCAGCACCTGCACGCCCTGCGCGCTCAGCTGGGCGAACAGGCCGTTCAGCCCTTGCTCGCGCATCACCTCCACTTCCAGCGTCGAGGTATCCGTCAGGCGGCTGTGGTAACCGTCCAGCTTCGGCAGCGGGCTCTTCGCCGCCAGATCGAGGATGAAGGTTTCCGACTTCAGCTTGGCCAGCAGCCCCTTCATCGAGGTGTTTTCCACCAGTTCCCCATTCTGGATGATGCCGATGTTGCGGCACAGCATTTCCGCCTCTTCCAGATAGTGGGTAGTGAGGATAATGGTGGTGCCCTGGGCGTTCAGCTCTTTCAGGAAGCCCCACATCGAGCGACGCAGCTCAATATCCACCCCGGCGGTCGGCTCATCGAGAATCAGCAGCTTCGGCTGATGCATCAACGCGCGGGCGATCATCAGGCGGCGCTTCATGCCGCCGGACAGCATGCGGGCGCGCTCGTTGCGCTTGCCCCACAGATCCAGCTGATTGAGGTATTTTTCGGCGCGCGCCATCGCTTCACGCCGCGTGACGCCGTAGTAACCCGCCTGGTTCACCACGATCTGCAACACGGTCTCGAACGGGTTGAAGTTGAACTCCTGCGGCACCAGGCCGAGCTGGCGCTTGGCGTTGACGATGTCTTTATCGATGTCGTAACCGAACACCCGCACGCTGCCGGCGGTTTTGTTCACCAGCGAGCTGATGATGCCGATGGTGGTGGACTTTCCGGCGCCGTTTGGCCCCAGCAGGGCATAAAAGTCCCCCGCTTCGACGCTCAGGTCGATGCCGCGCAGCGCCTTGACGCCACCGGCGTAAGTCTTGGTCAGCTGCGCTAATTCCAGTGCATAATTCATATGTAAAATAGTACCTTATAACGATGAGTATGCCGCCGCGCCCCTGTTTGCGAGGCTTGAAACACTAACAATAATCCTAGCATCGACGGCGTTTTCACTGCGTCGAATCCGTGCGGTAAATGAGGCTGCACCACTGTTCCGATTTCCAAATTGTGACGCTTACCCTATATTACCCCAACGCAATCTGTCCGTTACGGGTCAATCACCTTCATGAAAGAAATCGAAGAGCTTATCGCCAACAACCAGGCCTGGTCGGCCAATATCAGTCAGGAAGACCCGGAATTTTTTGAACGTTTAGCCCAGGCGCAAAAGCCCCGCTTCTTATGGATTGGTTGCTCTGACAGCCGCGTTCCCGCAGAACGCCTGACCGGCCTCGAGCCGGGTGAACTGTTCGTCCATCGCAACGTGGCGAACCTCGTGATCCACACCGATCTTAACTGCCTGTCGGTGGTGCAGTATGCGGTAGATGTGCTGGAAGTCGAACACATCATCATCTGCGGCCACCTGGGCTGCGGCGGCGTGCAGGCGGCGGTGGAAAACCCGGAGCTGGGATTGATCGACAACTGGCTGCTGCACATTCGCGATCTGTGGTACAAGCACAGCTCGCTGCTGGGCGAGCTGCCGCCGGAACAGCGTTTCGACATGCTGTGCGAGATCAACGTCATTGAACAGGTGTACAACCTGGGCCACTCCACCATCATGCAGTCCGCCTGGAAGCGCGGCCAGAAGGTGATGATCCACGGTTGGGTGTACGGCATTCAGGACGGCCGTCTGCGCGATATGGAAGTGCTGGCGACCAGCCGCGAGAGCCTGGAGATGGGCTACCGCAAAGCGATAGCCAAACTGAAGCAGGATAAAGGCGTATAACCCCGCCGCGGGCGCGGCTTGCCGCGCCCCACATCCAATTACTCGTCCAGCAGCACCACTTTGCCGACGTACGGCAGGTGACGGTAGCGCTGAGCGTAGTCGATGCCATACCCCACCACGAACTCATCCGGGATCGAGAAGCCGACATATTCGACCGGCACCTGCACTTCACGGCGCTCAGGTTTGTCCAGCAAGGTGCAAATCGCCAGCGACTTCGGCCCGCGCAGCGCCAAAATCTCGCGCACTTTGTTCAGCGTGTTGCCGGAATCGATGATGTCTTCCACGATCAGCACGTCTTTGCCGCGAATGTCTTCGTCCAGATCCTTGAGGATCTTCACGTCGCGGGTGGTGGACATGCCGCTGCCGTAGCTGGAGGCGGTCATAAAGTCGACTTCGTGCGGCACCTCGATCGCGCGGCAGAGATCGGCCATGAACATGAAGGAGCCGCGCAGCAGCCCGACCAGCACCATGTCGCTGCCGCTGTCGCGGTAATGTTCGGTGATCTGGCGGCCAAGTTCGGCGATACGGGTCTTAACTTCCTGCTCGGAAATCATTACGTCTACAGTGTGTTTCATAGTATTCAGGTCAGTTGCCGGAAGAAAGGCGCAGAGTTTAGCATAGGCCGTTACGACTTGCCTCTCTCCCGGACAGGGGAGTTTTCTTTATTAAGGGTATTCCTGACGAGCGTGCAGGACACTCACTATTTCAATATGCGCAGCCAGCACGCGGTAAACCACAATGTAATTAGGATGAACAACCATTTCACGAGTCCCGTTCACCCTGCCTGGCCGGAATAGATAAGGATGTTCCGCTAACGGGATAACCGACTCTTCAATGCGTTGTAACAAAGCCTCAGCGGCAAGTGGATTTCACTCAGCGATAAAAGCCAGCAGCGTATATAAACCCGTTTTTGCTTCGTCAGTCCATTTGACGGTTAACATAAGGGTCAGGCCGATTTTCTTTTGGCTTTCGCCTGCTCGATAATGTGACGAGCGCCTGCCATGACTTCGTCATGGGGGATACGGGAGGAGTCGCTATTGATGGAAGATTCCACGGTGCTTCTGAACCAACGATCGTAGCTATCAGCCTGCTCTTGAGTCTCAAACTCAGAAACGATGGGATCCAATTTTGTCGGCATGACGCACTCCTCAAAAGCTGATATTTTAATCAGTATAACGGCTTCCTTTCATTGAACCAAGCGGTGGCGACGCGAGCGCACCGCCACCTGAGCGATGAACCGCAATCAGTCGTCGACGGTAAAGCCCATCATCATGCCGGTATCTTCGTGTTCCAACAGGTGGCAGTGGGCCATATACGCATGTTCGCTGCTTGCCGGATGATCGAAGCGCACCAGCACTTCGCTGCGCCACCCTTCGACGCGCACCGTGTCCTTCCAGCCGCTGCGATGCGCCGCCGGCGGTTTGCCGTTTTCCGACAAGATACGGAACTGGGTGCCGTGAATGTGGAACGGATGCAACATCATGTCGCCCTCACCGGAAATGGTCCATTTCTCATACTGGCCTCGTTTGGCGGCGAACATCGGCTTGGTCATATCGAAGGCCTTGCCGTTGATCATGTTGCCGTGGCTGAAGTCGAACGGTTTGGCTTTGCTCTGCGCGCCGCCGTGATCCATCCCGGCCATCTTGCCATGATCCATGCCCTTCATGTTGCCGTGGTCCATGCCCTGCATGCCGCCCTTCTCCATGCCTTTCATGTCTCCAGCGCCCGTCGCGCCATGATTCATGCTCATGCCGGCCATCGCCTGGTGGCCATAGCGATCCATCAGCGCCTGCATGCCGAGCCTATCCAGCTGCGGATCCATCATCAGCTGCAGCCAACGCTCCTGGATGCCGGTGGTGGCAGGCAATGTCGGCAGCTTCACCAGGCTGTCCGGCATGGTTTTGATACCCTGCGCCAACGACGGCTGAATGCGCAGCACCGGCAGCGGTTGATCGAACGGCGCCAACGTCATGCCCATCTGCTTCACCGGCAGCGTCACGATATCAAACGCTTTCCCGTCGGAGGCATCGACCAGCACTTCAAAGCGTTCGCCCATCAGCATCGGCAGCTCGGTCAGCTTCACCGGCTCCGCCAGGAAACCGCCGTCGCTGGCGATAACATACAGCGGACGGTTGTCACTGGCCGCCAGATTCAACGAGCGGGCGTTGCAGCCGTTGAGAAAACGCAGACGCAACCAGCCGCGCGGCGCCAGATGTTGCGGATACTGCGCGCCATTGGTGAACATGCGATCGCCAAACCAGCCCACCGCCGCGCTCATCACGTCCAGGCGGTATTCGATCTGCGCGTCTTTATCCAGCCGCTTATCCTGCAGGATCACCGGAATATCATCCTGCCCCCAGGTTTTCGGCAGCGGCAGTTTGGCGCTTTCATCGTCTTCCAGCAGTACCAACCCCGCCAGCCCCATCATCACCTGGCTGCCGGTTTTACCGTGCGTGTGCGGGTGGAACCAGCAGGTGGCCGCCGGTTGATCGACGGTGAAATTCACCGTGCGCGTCGCGCCGGGGTGGATCAGCGCCTGCGGGCCGCCATCGACGTCGCCGGGAATTTCCAGCCCGTGCCAGTGGACGGTACTGGCCTCCGCCAGGCTGTTTTTGATATCGACCGTCACCGGCTGGCCACGCTGCAGCTTCACCGCCGGCCCGAGCAGCGCGCCGTTGAATCCCCAGGTTTTGGTGGCGGCACCGGGCAACCAGCGGGTTTCCCCCGCCTGCAGCGCCAGCGCAATCTTTCCCTGCGCGCCCGGCGTCAACAGCGGCGGTACCGGCAGGGCCGGCCGATCGGCCGCCCAAGCCGCCCGGCTCCATAACGGCAATGCGCTCGCCGCGCCCAGCGCAGCGGTTAATTTAATAAAATCACGGCGTAACATCGCTGACTCCCTTTTCTCAGTGACATAACTCAATGCCGCCAGCCTAAACCTTCCCCCAGGCGGAAGGTCAAGCCTTTCCTGGCGGTATTTTAAGCTATGCCTCACAATCAGAGAGTGTGACTGACACACGCGACGCCGGCCCGGCAGCAATAAAATTTGGTGCCTTTACAGGCAAGTGTGGTAACGTCAACAGACGACAAACAGGCCTATTTCATGATGAAAAAAACAACGTTATCGATGCTGTTGCTGGCGATGCTGGGCTTCTCCAACGCCAGTCTGGCGCTGAATGAATCCGAGGCGGAAGATCTGGCCGATCTGACGGCGGTATTTATTTATTTGAAAAATGATTGCGGCTACAACGATTTGCCAAATGTGCAAATCAAACGCGCTATCGTCTATTTCGCACAACAAAACCGCTGGGATTTGAGCAACTACAACAGCTTTAACATGAAGGCGCTGGGCGAAGACAGCTATCGCGATCTCAGCGGCATCGCCATTCCAACGCCTAAGAAGTGCAAATCGCTGGCGCGCGACTCGTTGAGCCTGCTGGCCTACGCCAACTAATTCCGCCCCTCTCCCCCACCCGCCTTTCGCTCTCTCTGTCTGAAATTCAACCGTGCATCGCCAGACAGAGTTAGCTATGATGTTGCGCCGATTTTTCATGGCTGTTATTACGGAGTTTCCCGCACATGACCCAGAAAGAAATTTGGTACGAAACGCTGCATACGGGCTTCGGCCAGTACTTCTCGGTAGAGAAGGTGCTGTACCGCGAGAAGACCGATCATCAGGATCTGGTGATCTTCGAGAACCCGGTGCTGGGGCGCGTGATGGCGCTCGACGGCGTGGTGCAAACCACCGAGCGTGACGAGTTCATCTATCACGAAATGCTGACCCACGTGCCGCTGCTGGCGCATGGCCAGGCGAAGAAAGTGCTGATCATCGGCGGCGGCGACGGCGGCATGCTGCGCGAAGTCAGCCGGCACCCTGGCGTGGAGCAGATCACCATGGTCGAGATCGACGCCGGCGTCGTCGAGTTCTGCCGCCAATACCTGCCCAACCACAGCGCCGGCGCCTATGACGATCCGCGCTTCAAGTTGGTGATCGACGACGGCGTCAACTTCGTGAATCAAACCGACGAAACGTTCGATGTGATCATCTCCGACTGCACCGATCCGATCGGCCCCGGCGAAAGCCTGTTCACCTCGGCGTTTTATGAAGGCTGCGCCCGCTGCCTGAATGAGGGCGGCATTTTCGTTGCGCAGAACGGCGTCTGCTTCCTGCAACAGGACGAGGCGGTCAACAGCCACGCCAAACTGAGCCGCTACTTTAGCGACGTCAGCTTCTATCAGGCGGCGATCCCGACCTATTACGGCGGCATCATGACCTTTGCCTGGGCGAGCCAGAACCCGGCGCTGCGCCAGCGCGATCTGCCTACCCTGCAACAGCGCTTTAACCAAAGCGGCCTACACTGCCGTTATTACAACCCGGCAATTCACGTCGGCAGCTTTGCCCTGCCGCAATATTTGCTCAATGCCCTGAACGTAACACGTTAAGCGAGAAGATAAAGGAGGTGGCCCAAATTGCATAAGCTAAAACTGCACGGCTTCAACAACCTGACCAAGAGCCTGAGTTTTTGTATTTACGATATTTGTTACGCCAAAACCGCGGACGATCGCGATGGCTATATCGCCTACATAGACGAACAATATAACGCCAACCGGCTGACCGAGATCCTGAGCGAAACCTGCTCGATCATCGGCGCCAATATTCTGAACATCGCGCGTCAGGACTACGAGCCGCAGGGCGCCAGCGTCACCATCCTGGTCAGCGAAGAGCCGATCGATCCGAAAGACGTCGATACGTCGGAACACCCAGGCCCGCTGCCGAATACGGTCGTCGCGCACCTGGACAAAAGCCATATCTGCGTACACACCTACCCGGAAAGCCATCCGGAAGGCGGGCTGTGCACCTTTCGCGCCGATATCGAGGTCTCGACCTGCGGCGTCATTTCGCCCCTCAAGGCGCTGAACTATTTAATTCACCAGCTGGAATCCGACATCGTCACCATGGACTATCGCGTGCGCGGTTTTACCCGCGACGTGAACGGCGTGAAACATTACATCGATCATGAGATCAATTCGATCCAGAACTTTATGTCGGAAGACATCAAGGCGCTTTACCACATGATGGACGTGAACGTTTACCAGGAAAATATCTTCCATACCAAGATGTTGCTGAAGGATTTCGATCTGAAGCACTACCTGTTTAACGCGGAGCCGGAGGCGTTGAGCGCCGCCGAGCGCAAGCAGATCACCGATCTGTTATGGAAAGAGATGCAGGAAATCTATTACGGCCGCAATATTCCGCATCTATGATGGAAAGGGCGCGGCACGCCGCGCCCTGATGCTTAGTACTTCAGCATGAAAGAACGATAGGCCTTCAACACCCGCAGGAAGTCCTCAACGCCGCAGAATGAGAGGCTTTCTTCATCGTAGTAGTTCATCCCCTCTTCCATTTCATCGCCCTCGAACTCCAGCTGATTGGCGCGGATCATCACTTCTTCACCGTCCATCAGCAGCGTATATTCATGGCCTTCCAGCTGCCATTGACGCTCGCTGCCTTTGACCTCGGCCGCACCGGCTTCAATCCGGTCCAGCAGGTTGAAATCGCCTTTAACTTCTTCATTGATCCAGTGGCCAATCGCTTCATGCCCCATCGAAAATCTGACGATCACCTGACCGGTGACGTCACGCAGAAATTCGTAATCCATAGCATGCCCTCCTGAGCCCTTTTTCTTAGTGTAAACATAAATGGCTGACTAACTCAGTGAGCGCTCGCAAAGTTGGCAACTGAGCAAAATAAAACGGGAGGCCAAGGCCTCCCGTTAAACAGTTGCGCAATATAGCGGCTTACACGGCGGTTTGGAAGATCACGCCGTCGGCTTTTTCGGTGTACTGGCCCAGCTGGTCAAAGTTCAGGTAGCGGTAGGTATCCGCCGCCGTCTTGTCGACCTGCGCCATATAGGTCTGGTACTCGTCCGGCGTCGGCAGGCGGCCCAGCAGGGACGCTACCGCGGCCAGTTCGGCAGACGCCAGATAGACGTTGGCGCCGGTGCCCAGACGGTTCGGGAAGTTACGGGTTGAGGTGGAAACCACCGTCGCGCCGTCCGCCACGCGCGCCTGGTTGCCCATGCACAGCGAGCAGCCCGGGATCTCGATACGCGCGCCGCTCTTGCCGAAGACGCTGTAGTAGCCTTCTTCGGTCAGCTGAGCCGCATCCATCTTGGTTGGCGGCGCCACCCACAGACGGGTCGGCAGCTGGCCCTTGTGCTGATCCAGCAGCTTGCCGGCCGCGCGGAAGTGGCCGATGTTGGTCATGCAAGAACCGATGAATACCTCATCGATTTTGCTGTTGGCCACGTCGGACAGCAGGCGCGCGTCGTCAGGATCGTTCGGCGCGCAGAGGATCGGCTCTTTGATCTCGTTCAGATCGATGTCGATCACCGCCGCGTATTCCGCATCCGCATCGCCTTCCAGCAGTTGCGGATCCGCCAGCCATTTTTCCATGCCCTGAATACGGCGCTCCAGCGTACGGCGATCGCCGTAGCCTTCGGAGATCATCCACTTCAGCAGCACGATGTTGGAGTTCAGGTACTCTTCGATCGGCGCCTTGTCCAGCTTGATGGTACAACCGGCGGCGGAACGTTCGGCGGACGCATCGGTCAGCTCAAACGCCTGCTCGACCTTCAGGTCCGGCAGGCCTTCGATCTCCAGAATGCGGCCGGAGAAGATGTTTTTCTTGCCCTTCTTCTCGACGGTCAGCAGCCCTTGCTGGATCGCGTAGTAAGGGATGGCGTGCACCAGATCGCGCAGGGTGATGCCCGGCTGCATTTTGCCTTTGAAGCGCACCAGCACCGACTCAGGCATATCCAGCGGCATCACGCCGGTCGCGGCGGCAAACGCCACCAGACCGGAACCGGCCGGGAAGGAGATGCCGATCGGGAAGCGGGTGTGGGAATCGCCGCCGGTGCCGACGGTGTCAGGCAGCAGCATGCGGTTCAGCCAGGAGTGGATCACGCCGTCGCCCGGACGCAGCGATACGCCGCCGCGGTTCATGATGAAGTCAGGCAGCGTGTGGTGCGTGGTCACGTCGACCGGTTTCGGGTACGCGGCGGTGTGGCAGAACGACTGCATGACCAGATCGGCGGAGAAGCCAAGGCAGGCCAGGTCTTTCAGCTCATCGCGGGTCATCGGGCCGGTGGTGTCCTGAGAGCCGACGGAGGTCATCTTCGGTTCGCAGTATTCGCCTGGGCGAATGCCGGCGACGCCGCAGGCGCGGCCGACCATTTTCTGCGCCAGCGAGAAGCCTTTGCTGCTGGCGGCTACCGGTTTGGCGATGCGGAACACGTCGCTGTGCGGCAGACCCAGCGCTTCGCGCGCCTTAGTGGTCAGGCCGCGGCCGATGATCAGCGGGATACGGCCGCCGGCGCGCACTTCATCCAGCAGCACGTCGGTTTTCAGCTCGAAGTTGGCGATCAGCGCGCCGGTTTCGTGGTTGCGCACTTCACCTTTGTACGGGTAAACGTCGATCACGTCGCCCATGTTCAGCTCGGACACGTCCACTTCGATCGGCAAGGCGCCGGCATCTTCCATGGTATTGAAGAAGATAGGCGCAATCTTGCCGCCCAGCACCACGCCGCCGCCACGTTTGTTCGGCACGTGCGGGATGTCGTCGCCCATGAACCACAGCACCGAGTTGGTGGCGGATTTACGGGAGGAACCGGTGCCGACCACGTCGCCGACGTAGGCCAGCGGGAAGCCTTTCTTGTTCAGCAGCTCGATCTGTTTGATCGGGCCGACGCTGCCAGGCTGATCCGGCACGATGCCTTCACGTTCGTTTTTCAGCATCGCCAGCGCGTGCAGCGGGATGTCCGGGCGCGACCAGGCGTCCGGCGCCGGAGAAAGGTCGTCGGTGTTGGTTTCGCCGGTGACTTTGAACACGGTGACGGTGATCTTTTCCGCCAGCTCAGGGCGCGACAGATACCATTCGGCGTCAGCCCAGGACTGCATGATCTGCTTGGCGTGCGGGTTGCCGGCCTTGGCCTTCTCTTCCACGTCGTAGAAGTTGTCGAACATCAGCAGCGTGTGGGACAGCGCTTTGGCGGCGATCGGCGCCAGTTTTTCGTTGTCCAGCGCTTCGATCAGCGGATGAATGTTATAGCCGCCCTGCATGGTGCCTAACAATTCAATGGCTTTCTCGGGGGTAACCAGGGGGGATGTCGCTTCACCTTTGGCGATGGCCGCCAGGAAACCTGCTTTGACGTAGGCGGCTTCATCGACGCCCGGTGGAACACGGTTAATCAGCAGGTCTAACAGGAATTCTTCTTCGCCTTTTGGCGGATTCTTCAGTAGTTCGACCAGCGCGGCCATTTGGGTGGCGTCTAGCGGCTTAGGGGCGATGCCCTCAGCAGCACGCTCGGCTACGTGCTTACGGTATTCTTCTAGCACGACGTTCTCCTCGCTCTCATTGTCATTTATTGTGCCTGGCGTATATGCAAACCGGGTTTATACCCTTTGGGTTTCACTCTGTGGCTAGGCGATCGGCCCGTAAAGGCCCCGAAACGGTGACTGGGGCAAACAAGCGCGGTCAAACAGCGTTACAGCATGAAAGACTGATGGGTAGAGCGCACGGCGATATTGATGCCATCTATCCTGACGGGGCACTGCTGTCGATGTCCTGGACTGTAAGGTACAGTGCCCGGTTCCGCTCAGCCAGCATATCAGGATTTGAAACGGTTGTTAATTCGTTCACATAAAAGCAACATTAAATCTTTGCTGAATCGTTGAGCGCAGCGTAATCGGCTGCCGGACAAACAGGGCATTATATCCACATAATTAAAACGGATATAAGCATGAGGATCGGAATTTGGCGCAGCGGCCACAAAAAACCGTTTTGTGCATCTGGGCAAAAAAAAACGGCCCCTTCTCAGGAGCCGCTTGTTAACCGGTCAAGCCAGCAGAATTACTTCTTCTTGGCTTTCGGGTTAGGCAGGTCGGTGATGCTGCCTTCGTAGATTTCCGCCGCCAGGCCCACGGATTCGTGCAGGGTCGGGTGAGCATGGATGGTCAGCGCGATGTCTTCCGCGTCGCAGCCCATCTCGATGGCCAGACCGATTTCACCCAGCAGTTCGCCGCCGTTGGTGCCGACAATCGCGCCACCGATGATGCGGTGAGTTTCTTTGTCGAAGATCAGTTTGGTCATGCCGTCTGCACAGTCGGAAGCGATCGCACGGCCGGAAGCCGCCCACGGGAAGGTGGAGGTTTCGTAGCTGATGCCTTTCTCTTTCGCTTCTTTCTCGGTCAGACCCACCCACGCCACTTCCGGCTCGGTGTAAGCGATGGATGGGATCACTTTCGGATCGAAGTAGTGCTTCATGCCGGCGATAACTTCTGCGGCAACGTGGCCTTCGTGCACGCCTTTGTGCGCCAGCATCGGCTGCCCGACGATGTCGCCGATGGCGAAGATGTGCGGCACGTTGGTGCGCAGCTGTTTGTCGACGTTGATGAAGCCACGCTCGTCAACTTCCACACCGGCTTTGCCGGCATCCAGCAGTTTGCCGTTCGGCACGCGGCCGATCGCCACCAGCACCGCGTCGTAACGCTGTGGTTCTGCCGGCGCTTTTTTACCTTCCATCGTGACGTAGATGCCGTCTTCTTTGGCTTCTACCGCGGTCACTTTGGTTTCCAGCATCAGGTTGAACTGCTTGCTGATACGTTTGGTGAAGACTTTCACCACGTCTTTATCTGCCGCCGGGATAACCTGATCGAACATTTCAACGACGTCGATCTGTGAACCCAGCGCATGGTATACGGTGCCCATTTCCAGGCCGATGATGCCGCCGCCCATAACCAGCAGACGCTCTGGGACGGTTTTCAGCTCCAGCGCATCGGTGGAATCCCACACGCGTGGATCTTCATGAGGAATGAATGGCAGTTGGATCGGACGAGAGCCTGCAGCGATGATGGCGTTGTCGAAGTTGATGGTGGTTGGGCCGTTTTCGCCTTCCACAACCAGGGTGTTAGCGCCGGTGAACTTGCCCAGGCCGTTGACCACTTTCACTTTACGGCCTTTCGCCATGCCAGCCAGACCGCCGGTCAGCTGAGTGATGACTTTTTCTTTCCAGACGCGCACTTTGTCGATGTCGGTTTTCGGCTCGCCGAAAACGATGCCGTGTTCGGCCAGCGCTTTGGCTTCTTCGATCACTTTGGCAACGTGCAGCAGTGCTTTGGAAGGGATACATCCCACGTTCAGGCAAACCCCGCCCAGAGTGGAATAACGTTCAACCAGAACGGTTTCAAGACCTAAGTCAGCGCAACGAAAGGCTGCAGAGTAACCTGCCGGGCCCGCCCCAAGTACCACGACCTGAGTTTTAATTTCAGTACTCATCATGACCTCTTAATTGATTGTCCGGCGGGTCAGACGTCATTTTTATTGCTAATCGATCTCATAACGCCCTTCATCCACCGGGACGCTTACACCGCGAGCAGTTTACAGAATTGTTAATAATCTGCAAAGCGTGTTCGAGTGACCCGTGTCTCAACAATTTTGTCGAGTTATGCAAAATCCGACAAAACTGCTACAGAATCGTCAGGGGCGCAGCATGCTGCGCCCCTTTTGCATTACATCACCAGACGGCGAATGTCGGACAACATGTTGTTGATGATGGTGATGAAGCGCGCACCATCGGCACCGTCGATAACGCGGTGGTCGAAGGACAGCGACATCGGCATCATCAGGCGCGGCATGAACTCTTTACCGTTCCAGACCGGCTCCATCGCAGACTTGGAGACACCCAGGATAGCCACTTCCGGCGCGTTGACGATCGGCGCGAAGTGAGTCGTCCCGATGCCGCCCAGGCTGGAGATGGTGAAGCAGCCGCCCTGCATCTCGCCCGCGGTCAGCTTGCCGTCGCGCGCTTTCTTGGAGATGGTCATCAGCTCGCGAGACAACTCGGTGATGCTCTTCTTGTTCACGTCCTTGAACACCGGAACCACCAAGCCGTTCGGGGTATCTACCGCCACGCCGATGTTGATGTATTTCTTCAGCGTCAGCTTCTGGCCATCTTCGGACAGCGAGCTGTTGAAGCGCGGCATCTGCTCCAGAGCGGCAGCGACGGCTTTCATGATGAACACGACAGGCGTGAACTTCACGTCCAGCTTGCGCTTGGCCGCTTCTTCGTTCTGCTGCTTGCGGAACGCTTCCAGATCGGTGATGTCGGTTTTGTCGAAGTGAGTCACGTGCGGGATCATCACCCAGTTGCGGCTCAGGTTCGCGCCAGAGATCTTCTGGATGCGGCCCATCTCGACTTCTTCGATCTCGCCGAACTTGCTGAAGTCCACTTTCGGCCATGGCAGCATGCCCGGCAGACCGCCGCCGGCAGCAGCCGGAGCCGCTTCAGCGCGTTTCACCGCGTCTTTCACGTAAGCCTGAACGTCTTCGCGCAGGATGCGGCCTTTACGACCGGTGCCTTTCACTTTCGCCAGGTTAACGCCGAATTCGCGCGCCAGACGACGAATGACCGGAGTCGCGTGCACGTAGGCCGCGTTCTCGGCGAACTCGCCTTTGTCTTCAGCTTTCGCAGCCGGCGCGGCGGCTTTAGCGGCGGCCGGCGCCGGCGCAGCGTCCGCTTTAGCGGCTGGAGCGGCGGCAGCGGCAGGCGCAGCGCCTTCCACTTCGAACACCATGATCAGGGAGCCGGTTTTCACTTTATCGCCGGTCGCGATCTTGATCTCTTTCACGGTGCCCGCGAACGGCGCTGGCACTTCCATGGAGGCCTTGTCGCCTTCCACGGTGATCAGAGACTGCTCGGCGGCAACCTTGTCGCCCACCTTGACCATCACCTCGGTCACTTCGACTTCATCACCGCCGATGTCCGGCACGGCGACGTCTTTGGCCGCAGAGGCCGCAGGCGCTGCAGCGGCAGCCGGTGCTTCAGCCGCAGCCGGGGCGGCAGCGGAAGCGGCGCCGGCCACTTCGAACACCATGATCAGGGAACCGGTTTTCACTTTGTCGCCGGTCGCGATCTTGATCTCTTTCACGGTGCCCGCGAACGGCGCAGGGACTTCCATGGAAGCCTTGTCGCCTTCCACAGTGATCAGGGACTGCTCGGCTTCCACCTTGTCGCCCACTTTCACCAGGATCTCGGTCACTTCGACTTCGTCGGCGCCGATGTCCGGCACGGCAACGTCTTTGGCCGCAGCGGCAGCCGGGGCAGCTGCTGCTGCCGCCGGTTTTTCTTCCGCTTTCGCCGCCGGAGCAGCTTCCGCTGCGCCTGCCGCTTCGAAGATCATGATCAGTTTGCCGGTTTCGGTTTTATCGCCGACCGCCACTTTGATCTCTTTCACCACGCCCGCCTGCGGGGAGGGCACTTCCATGGAAGCCTTGTCGCCTTCCACGGTGATCAGCGATTGTTCCGCTTCAACTTTATCGCCGACCTTCACCAGAATCTCGGTGATTTCGACTTCATCTGCACCGATGTCCGGTACGTTGATTTCGATAGACATTATTCAGTACCTCTTAGGCCAGACGCGGGTTAACTTTTTCCGGGTTGATGTCGAATTTCTTGATTGCGTCAGCAACCACAGAAGCTTCGATCTCACCGCGTTTAGCCAGTTCACCCAGAGCAGCAACCACCACGTAGGACGCATCGACTTCAAAGTGGTGACGCAGGTTTTCGCGGCTGTCCGAACGACCGAAGCCGTCGGTGCCCAGTACGCGATAATCGCTGGCCGGCACATAAGTACGAACCTGTTCGGCGAACAGTTTCATGTAGTCGGTAGAGGCTACCGCCGGTGCGTCGTTCATCACCTGAGCGATGTAAGGCACGCGTGGCGCTTCGGTTGGGTGCAGCATGTTCCAGCGCTCGCAATCCTGGCCGTCGCGCGCCAGTTCGGTGAACGAGGTCACGCTGTAGGTGTCGGAACCCACGCCGTAGTCCTTCGCCAGGATTTGCGCAGCTTCGCGCACGTGGCGCAGGATGGCGCCGGAGCCCAGCAGCTGCACCTTGCCTTTGCTGCCTTCCAGCGTTTCCAGCTTGTAGATACCCTTGCGGATACCTTCTTCCGCACCCTGCGGCATCGCAGGCATGTGGTAGTTTTCGTTCAGCGTGGTCAGGTAGTAGTACACGTTTTCCGGGTTGTCGCCATACATGCGCACCAGACCGTCGTGCATGATCACCGCCACTTCGTACGCGTAAGCCGGATCGTAAGAGATGCAGTTAGGGATGGTCAGAGACTGAATGTGGCTGTGGCCATCTTCGTGCTGCAGACCTTCGCCGTTCAGGGTAGTACGGCCCGAGGTCCCGCCGATCAGGAAGCCGCGCGCCTGTTGGTCGCCCGCTGCCCAGCACAGGTCGCCGATACGTTGGAAACCGAACATCGAGTAGTAGATGTAGAACGGAATCATCGGCAGATCGTTGGTGCTGTAGGAGGTCGCTGCGGCCAGCCAGGAAGAGGCTGCGCCCAGTTCGTTGATGCCTTCCTGCAGGATTTGGCCTTTCTCGTCTTCTTTGTAGTAAGCAACCTGCTCACGGTCCTGCGGGGTGTACTGCTGGCCGTTCGGGCTGTAGATACCGATCTGACGGAACAGACCTTCCATACCGAAGGTACGCGCTTCGTCGGCGATGATTGGCACCAGACGATCTTTGATCGACTTGTTCTTCAGCATCACGTTCAGGGCACGCACGAAGGCGATAGTGGTGGAGATCTCTTTGTTCTGCTCTTCCAGCAGCGAGCTGAAATCTTCCAGCGCCGGCATTTCCAGCTTCTGGGTGAACTCCGGCAGACGGGTAGGCACGTAGCCTTTCAGCGCCTGGCGACGTTCGTGCAGGTATTTGTACTCTTCGGAATCTTTCTCGAAGGTGATGTACGGCAGTTTTTCGATGTCAGCATCGGCAACCGGCACGTTGAAACGATCGCGGAAGTGGTGAACCCCTTCCATGTTCATTTTCTTCACCTGGTGAGCGATGTTTTTACCTTCCGCGGTTTCACCCATGCCGTAACCTTTGATGGTGTGGGCCAGGATAACGGTCGGTTTGCCTTTGGTGTCCTGCGCTTTTTTCAGTGCAGCGAAGATTTTCTTCGGATCGTGACCACCACGGTTCAGCGCCCAGATTTCGTCGTCGGTCATGTCTTTGACCAGCGCCGCGGTTTCCGGGTAACGGCCGAAGAAGTGCTCGCGCACGTAAGCGCCGTCTTTGGATTTGAAGGTCTGGTAGTCGCCGTCCAGGGTCTCGTTCATCAGCTGAACCAGTTTACCGCTGGTGTCTTTGCGCAGCAGCTCGTCCCAACGGCCGCCCCAGATCACTTTCAGCACCTGCCAGCCTGCGCCGGAGAAGATGCCTTCCAGTTCGTTGATGATCTTGCCGTTACCGGTGACCGGGCCGTCCAGGCGCTGCAGGTTGCAGTTGATGACGAACACCAGGTTGTCCAGCTTCTCGCGAGTCGCGATGGTGATGGCGCCTTTGGATTCCGGCTCATCCATCTCACCGTCGCCCAGGAAGGCGTAAACGGTCTGCTCAGAGGTGTCTTTCAGGCCGCGGTGTTCCAGGTATTTCAGGAACTTCGCCTGATAGATGGCGCTGATTGGGCCCAGGCCCATGGATACGGTCGGGAACTGCCAGAATTCCGGCATCAGCTTAGGATGCGGGTAAGAGGACAGACCGTTGCCGTGCACTTCCTGACGGAAGTTGTTCATCTGTTCTTCGGTCAGGCGGCCTTCAAGGAAGGCGCGCGCGTAAACGCCCGGAGAGATGTGGCCCTGGAAGTACACCAGGTCGCCGCCGTCTTTCTCGTTGCGTGCGCGGAAGAAGTGGTTAAAGCAGACTTCATAGAAGGTCGCGGAAGACTGGAAGGAAGCCATGTGGCCGCCCAGCTCCAGGTCTTTTTTGGATGCGCGCAGAACGGTCATGATCGCGTTCCAACGGATCGCAGAGCGAATGCGGCGTTCCAGATCCAGGTTGCCTGGGTAGGCCGGTTCGTCTTCTACCGCGATGGTGTTGACGTAGTTGTGCGCTGCAGCACCTGCCGCAACGTTAACGCCGCCTTTGCGGGCTTCTCCCAATACCTGATCAATCAGAAACTGAGCTCGCTCAACACCCTCTTCACGGATGACCGATTCGATCGCCTGCAGCCAGTCGCGGGTTTCGATCGGATCCACGTCATTGTTTAAACGTTCTGACATGGTGGTATTCCTTATCTGTCTAATGGTTTGTTTGGAGCCTGTCTTCCTGTGTTCTGTGCCAAAACACACGAAGACAGGCCCATCAGTTTAGTTGCCGCTTAAGTACTTAACTAAGTACCTCGAACTTAACCCCCGCAGGCTGGTGTACCCTGAAGAGGACAGCTCTTAATCCTTGCGTTGCTGGAGACGCCGCAGCGATCTCTCGCGCCGAGTATGCTCCCGGCTGAGATCCAGCAAGATTTCCTCGATAAACGCCAAGTGGCGATGCGAGGCTTCACGGGCCTTTTCCGGCTCGCGTGCCACAATCGCCTCAAAAATTCCGGCGCGGTGGCTGCTCACTTTTGCCAACATCTCACGGCGCGAGTAGAGCAATTCAAAGTTCTGACGCACGTTCTGTTCCAGCATCGGCCCCATGCAGCGTAGCAGGTGAAGTAACACAACGTTGTGAGCGGCTTCGGTCACGGCGATTTGATACTGCATGACCGCATCGGCCTCGGCGTCGAGATCGCCGCTGTCTTGAGCCTGTTGAATCACGATATGGCAGTCGCGGATGCGCGCCAGATCTTCATCGGTGCCGCGCAGCGCCGCGTAATAGGCGGCAATGCCTTCCAGCGCGTGACGGGTTTCCAGCAGATCGAACTGTGATTCGGGATGGTCGGCCAGCAGCTCGGCCAGCGGATCGCTGAAGCTCTGCCACAGATTAGTTTGCACGAAGGTGCCGCCGCCCTGACGGCGCAGGAGCAGCCCTTTCGCTTCAAGGCGCTGAATGGCCTCTCTCAGAGAAGGACGGGAGACATCAAATTGTTTCGCCAGCTCGCGCTCCGGAGGCAGTTTTTCGCCTGGGCGCAGTGTCCCCTCGAGGATCAGGTATTCGAGCTGTTGCTCGATAACATCTGACAACTTGGGTTGGCGGATTTTGCTGTAGGCCATGAGTGAATTCTTCTCTGCGAATGGCGCGGAGTCAATTGGTAATACCAATTTCAAAAACGTGACGGTAAAGTAACAAAGTATTCACCTCCTGTCCATACGGGCCTTGATCGAAATCAGGTTACCCGCACATTTTAACACCCCGCTGAAAACCCCGCTGCAAACCGGTAACGCCGTGATGGTATTACCATTTACGCGGCGGGTTGGGGATTTAACTTTTACCAAACCTTACGCAAGGCAGAGTGCAAACTTTTTGCCCGAGTTTTATTGCATGGTTATGACGCTTTAATGAATGGCTATTTGGCGAGCGGCGCAACGGTGGTTCGTTCATTATTTGAATGCGCCCCACCGTTCAGATCTACGTTATTTTTGCGCATTATGTGATTTGTTGCTTATTTCATGCACTGAATCCCCCCCGCCGTCACACAACCCGCATTTTGTTTCCTAAACTGCTGCAATCTTAATCACTCACACGACAAAGCAGGTGCAAACCGACGCACATAACATTATTCTCTGCCAAACGGTAGCGGCGCCGTGGAATTAATAGCTATAACGCCGTAAATAAAACAAAACACACATCGTAACCACTGCTTTACAAGCAAGTGGGCATTCACAACGACAGAGGGTTAGATTGATGGATGGTCAACAGCATGGTGACCAGCTGAAACGCGGCCTGAAAAACCGCCATATTCAGCTCATCGCCTTAGGTGGCGCAATCGGCACCGGGTTATTTCTCGGTATCGCTCAAACAATAAAAATGGCCGGCCCGTCAGTGCTTCTCGGCTACGCCATCGGCGGCTTCATCGCGTTTCTGATCATGCGCCAGCTGGGGGAAATGGTGGTGGAAGAGCCGGTCGCCGGCTCCTTCAGCCACTTCGCCTACAAATACTGGGGCAACTTCGCCGGCTTCGCCTCCGGCTGGAACTACTGGGTGCTGTATGTCCTGGTGGCGATGGCGGAGTTGACCGCGGTCGGCATCTACGTGCAGTACTGGTGGCCGGAGATCCCCACCTGGGTTTCCGCCGCGGTGTTCTTCCTGGCGATCAACGCCATCAACCTGGCCAACGTCAAAGTTTACGGCGAGATGGAGTTCTGGTTCGCCATCATCAAAGTGGTGGCGATTATCGGCATGATCGTGTTCGGCGCCTACCTGCTGTTCAGCGGCATGGGCGGCCCGGAAGCCACCGTCACCAACCTGTGGGCGCAGGGCGGGTTCTTCCCGAACGGCGTCATGGGCCTGGTGATGGCGATGGCGGTGATCATGTTCTCCTTCGGCGGCCTCGAGCTGGTCGGCATCACCGCAGCCGAAGCCGACAACCCGCAAAAAAGCATTCCGAAAGCGACCAATCAGGTGATCTACCGCATCCTGATCTTCTATATCGGTTCGCTGGCCATTCTGCTGTCGCTGTACCCGTGGGGCAAAGTGGTCGAAGGCGGCAGCCCGTTCGTGCTGATCTTCCACGCGCTGAACAGCAACCTGGTGGCGACCGTGCTGAACATCGTGGTGCTCACCGCCGCGCTGTCGGTCTACAACAGCTGCGTCTACTGCAACAGCCGCATGCTGTACGGCCTGGCGCAGCAGGGCAACGGCCCGAAAAGCCTGCTTAAGGTCGACGGCCGCGGCGTGCCGGTGGTGGCCATCGGCATTTCCGCCCTCGCCACCGCGCTGTGCGTGCTGATTAACTACCTGATCCCGGGCCGCGCCTTCGAACTATTGATGGCGTTGGTGGTATCGGCGCTGGTGATCAACTGGGCGATGATCAGCCTGGCGCACCTGAAGTTCCGCGCCGCCAAAAACCGCGAAGGCGTGGTGCCGAAGTTCAAAGCGTTCTGGTATCCGTTCAGCAACTACCTGTGCCTGCTGTTCATGGCCGGCATCCTGGTGATCATGTACCTGACGCCGGGCATTCAAATCTCGGTGCTGCTGATCCCGGTGTGGGTAGCGATCCTGGCCGTCGGTTACGCCATCAAACAGCGCAGCCAGCGCGTCGACGGCGTCACCAGCCGTTGAACCCCGTGACCGCGCAATAAAATGGCCCGCAGATGCGGGCCATTTTTTTCGCCTGAACGCCGCTTACTTGCGCAGCGCTTTCACCTGCTCGGCGGTGACGTCCGCCGGCAAACCGCCCCAGGTCACCCGCAGGTAATTCACCAGTTCCGCCACTTCAGCATCGCTCAGACGCTCGCCGAAGCCCGGCATGCTCTGCATGCTTTCACCGTTCGGGAACTGCTGGGCCGGCAGGCCATCCAGCACCGACACGATCAGGTTCTTGCCGTCCGCCTGGCGCAGCGTGGCGTTATCGCGCATCGCCGGTGCGACGTGCGGTTTGCCCTCGCCTTCGCGCGCATGGCAACCGGCGCACTGATCCAGATAGGTCATGCGCCCGGCATCGCTGCCCTGGCCCATTTTCACCGGCACCGCCGTCGGCGGCTGCTCCCCCATCAGATACAGCGCCAGCGCCTGATGATCTTCCGGCGTCAAATGACGGGTGCTGAGATCCACCACCATGTGCATCTCGCTGAAGGCGGAACCCTGCGGTGCGAGGCCGGTGCTGAGGAAGCGGCTGACGTCCTGCGGCGTCCAGCCGCGCTGCGCCAGACCGTGCGGCGTAATGTCCGGCGCCATGAAGCGGCCGAGATCGCCGCCCTGCATCGGTTTGCCGAGATCCATCTGCCCCAGCGCGCCGCGCGGCGTGTGGCATTCGCCACAGTGGCCCAGCACCTCGGCCAGATAGCGGCCGCGCTGCCATTGCGGCGAGCTGCCCTGCGAGCTGGCCGGCAACGGATCCTGACTGCGGAACAACAGATTCCAGCCGATCAGCGCCATGCGCTGGTTAAACGGGAATGGCATGTCGTTGGCCGGAATGGCCACGTCCACCGCCGGGCGCGTCATCAGGTAAGCGTAGATGTCGTCGGCGTCCTGACGCGACATGCCCTTATACGAAGTATAAGGCATCGCCGGGTACAGGTGCCGCCCGCCCGGCGCCACGCCCTGCGTCAACGCCAGGAAGAAGTCGTCCTTGCTCCAGCGCCCGATGCCGTGGTCGGCCGACGGCGTCAGGTTACTGCCGTAAATCGTGCCGAACGGCGTGTCCAGCGGATAGCCGCCGGCCAACGGTGCCCCACCGCTGGCGGTATGGCAGGCGGCGCAGTCGGCGGCCTGCGCCAGATAGCGGCCGCGGGCGATCTGTTCGGCGCTGGCGGTTATCTGCTGCACCGGGCCGTCGTAACGGCGGTTTTCCCGCCACCACAGCAGCGCAATCACCACGATCGCCACCAGCACAATCAACACTGCGAGACGTTTTTTCATTGCGCCGTCTCCTTCAGCAGGCCCGGCGTTTTCAGCACCACGTCGCGCACCGCTTCGTAGTAGCGCACGTAGCCGGTGCAGCGGCAGATGTGGCTATCCAGCGCCTGCTCGATGGCATTCTCCAGCTGATCGCGGGCGATCGGCTCACGCTTGAGCTTTTCCACGAAAATGGTGGCGGCGTTGACGAAGCCCGGCGTGCAGTAGCCGCACTGGAAGCTGTAGTGTTCCAGAAACGCCTGCTGGATCGGCGACAGCTCGACCACCTCGCCCTGTTCGTCCACCCTGGCGTGGCCTTCGACAGTGCGCACTTTCTTGCCGTTGAAGAAATGCGCGCCGGTGATGCAGGTGCGCACCTCTTCGCTGGTGCCGCTCGGGTGATCGACGATTGCCACGCAGGCGTGGCAAATGCCCTGCCCGCAGCCGAGGCGCGAACCGGTCAAATCGAGATACTCGTGCAGGAAATCGATCATCATCAGGCCTTCCGGCACCTCGATCGGGCCGTACTGCTTTTCGTTGATGGTCAGGGAAATCGGCTGGGTTTTAATGCTCATTGTAATACCTCACGAATATTTTCTGCACGAACGGGCAAATCACGGAAACGGTGGCCGGTGGCGTCGGCGATGGCGTTGACCAGCGCGGCCACGATCGGGATCATCACCACCTCCGCCATGCCTTTCGGCGGATCGGTTTCCGACAGCGCCGGCAGGATGTCGCCGCTCTGTTTCCACACCGCCACATCACTGGCGCGCGGCAGGTGGTAACGGTTGAAGTTCCAGGTGCCGTTGCCCGGGCCGTCTTCGTACAGCGGTAAATATTCGTGCAGCGCATGGCCGATGCCCATCGCCAGCCCGCCCTGCAGCTGGCCGGAAACCAGTTCCGGCACGATCAGGTTGCCGCACTCCATGATCGAGTGGTGATTCAACAACTCCACCTGGCCGGTGGCGATATCCACCGCCACTTCCGCCAACGTGCCGACGGCGCTGTAGTAGGTCACCGCCGCATTGTTGCGCTGGGTCGGCGGGTAGTAGACCTGCCCGCGCGCCAGCGGTTTGAATTCGCCGCCGGCGTTGCGCAGCGCCATGCCGTCGACCGGCAGGCGTTCGCTTTTGCCGTTCAACGTGAAATCGGCCTCCGCCCACTGCCAGCGGTTGAACACGTGCACCGCGGCACCGGTGACGCCGCCCATCTGATAAGCCGTCTTGGCCAGCAGCTCGAGGCTCAGCACCGACATGCCCGCCGCCGTCAGGCCGCCTTCGACCCAACGCGCATCTTCGCGCCGCACCACCAGCGGCGCCGCCTGGCCGCCGCCGATACCGGCCTGCCACAGCGCCATCGCCGCCGGCCACAGGCCGTGATCGAAGATCAGGCGCGCCGCTTCACGAGTGCTGTGCGAGAAGTAATAGGCCGAGTTGCTGGCGCTGGACGGCGAACAGTAGCTCGGCGTCCAGTTGGGGTTGGTTTGCAGCTTGTCCTGCTCTTCCTGCGACATCAGGTAAGGATCGCCGCTGGTGACCATCGGCAATACCGACCAGTCGGTGACCGAGAAGTGCGCTTCGTCGGCCGGTTTGCCCAGCCACTGCGCGCACAATACCGACTGCGAGGTCGACATGCCGGTGCCCATCTCCGCGCCGCTGTGATGCAGGGTGATGCGGCCATCTTCGCTCAGCTCCACCCGGGCGAACGAAGTTTCCGCCCCGGTGCCGAAGTCTTTCTGCACGCAGCCGAAGCCGACGCCATAGCGCTTGCCGGGATGGCGGCTCTCAAACTCGGCCTTGCGTTCGGCGCGCTTGAGCCACATCTCGAGCTTCGCCGCCTTCTCCAGCACTTCATCGGCGCGGATCGCACCGGCCGGGATCGCCCCCTGGGTGTTTTTCATGCCGGATTTCAGCACGTTGCGCAGGCGAAACTCGATCGGGTCGATCTTCAGCTCGGCGGCCAGCTCATCCACCATCATCTCGGTGGCGGCCATGCTCTGCAGCGTGCCGTAACCGCGCGCCGAACCGGCGTCGATGGCGCGTGAAGCCAGCCCGACCGACGACAGATCGCTTTTCGGGAAGTAGTAAATCGACTGGGCGGCGGTTGCGCCGACCATCACCACCGAAGGGGTAAAGTTGCTGCGGCCGCCGCCGTCCGCGGTCATGTCACCGAGGAACGACTGCATGACGCCGGTCTGCTTATTCACCGCGATGCGGTAGTTCATGTCGAAGGCGTGGCGCTTCAGCGCCGTCTGGAACTGTTCGAAGCGATCATTGGCCAGGCGCACCGGGTGGCCGTCGCCGTACATCGCCGCCACCGCGCCGTAATACGGGAAGTTGTAGTGGTCTTTCGAGCCGTAGCCCACGGTGTAGCACGGGTGCAGGATCAGCTGTTTCACCGGCGGGTTGCGCTTGGCCAGCATGCGCGGCATCTCGTCGGCCACTTCCTGCGGCGACTGAGTCGGCACCACCAGATGCAGGGTTTGCGTCTGCGCGTCGAACCAGCCGTTGGCGTTGTCCGGCTCCAGCGCCGAGGTGTCGATCGACTGCGTGGTGTAGCGGCGCGACATTACCAGCCAGTCGGCCGGCGGGTTCGCCATCTCGTCGGCGATCATCCCCGCATAGCGCATGCCTTCCTGATCCAGCTTGCCGCCCTCACGCCCTTCCGGCCACACCGGCAGGTGTTTTTTCATCGACACCGGGAAGATCGGCGTGTCCTTCAGGCTGGAGAAGCGGTCGTCGTCGAACGGCTGTTCTCCCCCCACCCGCACATAGCGGAAGCTGCCCCAGGGATCGCGCTCCAGCGGGCCGGTGACCGCGCCGTATTTGATGGTTTCTTCGCGGAATTTCAGCCTGTCCTTGGCGAAGCGGAAACGGGCGAAATCGTGATAGATCAGGATCGCCACCGCCTGGCCGAGATAGGCCGGGGTTTTGCCGTTCGGCAGCAGCATGTCGTCACCGTAGAACGCCGGAAAGGCCAGGCCATCGCGCGCCAGATCTTCCGCCGTCACCAGGCGATCGGGCTGCAGATCGTCCCCCAGCAGCGACAGATCGACGCCTTCGAACAGCCGGTCGGCTTTGGTCACGCGCAGAATGAAGGCGTGCGCCTGTTTCTGCGGCCAGTGCGGCATGTCCACCGCGCGGATATCGCGCGCGAACACCTTCTGCCCCATAACCTTGGCGCGGCCATCGATACGGAAACGGACGCGCTTGGCCTGCGGATCCCAGTTGGGCGACTGGAGGATTTTTTGCTCGAACAGCGCGGCGTAGGCACGGCTGTACAGGGGGGCGAGGTACACGGAGACCCCCGCAATCACGGCGCTTTTGATAAAGCGGCGCCGCGACGGGTTGAAATTGCTCATAAATAAGTCCTTCACGTCTTTCTTGTAATTGGTTTTTGTTCGCGGTGTTGTTGCGCAAACGCTGACGACCTTGCCGTAGACGTCATAAGCATATGCTTATAACTAAAATTATGTGATGATTAACAGGTTGTTTTCAACAAAAAAACATTTACAAAACACAGGTAGTTTGTAGGCTAATAAATAATTTGCGCAAACGCGGACTTCAACCATGACCACGGGCATTGTCATTACCGCCGCCGGACGCGGAGAGCGCTTTATTCAGGCCGGCGGCCAGGGCAACAAATTGAACGCCGGATTTGCCGATGCGGCGGGCGAGCGGCGATCGCTGTTTGAACACACCCTGCGCCGGGCATTGGCCTCCGGCCTGCCGGTACATGTGGTGGCCCGGCCGGATAATCTGCCGGTGCTGGCAGCCTGCGCCGCCAACCAGGTGCCGGTCACCCTGCTCGCCAGCGCGGGCCTCGGCGACTCAATCGCCGCGGGCGTTGCGGCCACGCCGCACTGGCAAGGCTGGCTGATCCACCTGGCCGATATGCCGTTCGTCGGCGCCGACGTTTTCCGACAGGTGGCGGATGCCTTGCGGCAGCACCCGATCGTGCGCCCCAGCTATGCGCAACAGCCCGGCCACCCGGTCGGCTTTTCCGCCCGATTGCGCAAACCACTTTGCCAACTGCGCGGCGATAATGGCGCGCGTGAACTGCTGCAAGGCGCAGCGGTGCACCTGCTGCCGCTTGAACACCCCGGCGTCGTGCGGGATATTGATCTTCCATCGCAACTCCCGGCCAGCGAGTAAATTCACCTATGCAACATCTTGATGTCACCGTGGTCAGCCAGGCGATAAGCTGGCTGCAACAACAGCCGGTCTGGTTATGCACCGTGCTCAGCACCTATGGCTCTTCGCCGCGGTCGCCGGGCGCGTTGATGGCCGCGACCCGCGACGGCCGCTACAGCGGCTCATTGTCGGGCGGGTGCGTGGAGGAGGACTTTCTGCGGCGCGTGGCCGCCGGGGAGTATCAGGCGGCCAGCCAGGTGATCCGCTACGGCGAAGGCGGCATGACGCCCAATATGGCGCTGCCGTGCGGCGGCGTGCTGGACGTGCTGATCGAGTATCTGCCGGCGGGAGAAGCCAGCGTCGCTTACCTGCGGCGCATCGCCGGCGCGCTGGAAGGGCATCATGCGTTGCTCAAACGCCTGACGTTGCCCAACGCCTGCCATAGCCTTGAGCAGAGCCATTTCACCAGCGCCACTCAGGTTGAACGCCGGCTCGAACAGATTACCCTGCATATCGCGGCCGCGCCGCGCCTGCTGATCGCCGGGCTGTCCAGCGTGGCGCTGTACTGCGCCGATTTCGCCGTAGCGCTGGGGTTTGAGGTGCTGGTGTGCGAGAACCGCCCGGAGGCGCTGGATAACTTCGCCGCCGAGTTAAAACCGGGCGTGGCGCTGCTGCGCCAGTTTCCGGCCAAGTTCATTGAGGACGGCGGTTGCCACGCCAATACCGCCGTCGTGGCGCTGACCCACGATCCGCGTATGGACGATCTGACGCTGATGGAAGCGATCCACACCCCGGCGTTTTACATCGGCGCCATGGGCTCGCTCAGAAACAGCGCGCGGCGGCGCCAGCGGTTGCAGCAGATCGCCGAATTCACGCCGCAGGAGTTGGAACGCATTCACGCGCCGATCGGCCTGCCGCTCGGCAGCAAAACCCCGGCGGAGATCGCTCTGGCGGTGATGGCGGCGATCGTGCAGCAAAAAAACCGGCGGCCGGCCGCCGACGGGATCAGTGCAGCGGCACCACCGGCACCAGATGTTGCAGCTCCAGGTGCAGCTCCTCTTTCCCGCTCAGCGAATAGCTGAACACCGTCATGTCCGGCCCGTCGCCGCGGGCCAGCCCCATTTCGGGCAGCACCTGCGTGTAGATTTGAATGATGTGGTCATTGAGCGCCACCGGCTTGCCGGAATAGCGAAAACGGCAAAACTCGCCGTGGACCTCCGGCAGCGGCTCCAGCGCCACGCCTTCACGCAGCGGATAGTCCGCCGTCACGCCCAGGGTATAGTCGACCCTGACCCGCTCGCCGTCCGGCACCAGTTGGGTAAACGAATAGGTCTGCGCCGGACGCTCGCCCAACAAGGTGTAGAACTGCGCCCGCAGCGCGCTGCGCTGCGGCAGATGCGACTTGTCCAACTTTTCGATATCCAGGTGATAAGCGTACTGTTTGCCCTGAAAGGCGTATTGCCCTCTGGCGATGCTGACGCGTTCGACCTGAATATCGCCGGGCTGGCTGGCCGCCAGCGAACGCACCAGATTGCTGAAGTCCTGTTTGCGGGCATGACGATAAACGCTAGGCGATTCGGCGAAATGTTTCTTGAAACAGCGCGAGAATGTCTGCTGATTATCGAATTGATATTCAACCGAAATATCGAGGATGCTCTTCTGCGTGAAACGCAAGGCGAAGGCGGCGATGTAGAGGCGGCGAGCGCGAATGTAGGAAGCTAACGATAATCCGGTCTGCTTCTTGAACATGCGCTGCAGGTACCATTTCGTATAGCCTGACTTGGCGGAAACGATATCCAACGACAGCGGATTGGTCAGGTTATCTTCAATCCAGACCAGTAACTCCCTGATGTGACTTTCCTGCGTGCCCATGTGCTTGCCGAACCTTATGTTGCCGATATTCCATTAGTCGAATTTTAGTGCTATTCGCGTAGGGTATACAGGTTAAAACTCGACGTCCAGCAAGCTACAGGACTTTACACAATCCCCTCCACCGCCCGCGGGCGGTGGAGGGGGCAGCGATTATTTCAGACAGCTGGCGCACTGACCGGCCTGGATCTTCTGGAAGAAGTCATTGCCTTTGTCATCCACTAGGATAAACGCCGGGAAATCTTCCACTTCAATTTTCCAGATCGCTTCCATGCCCAGCTCAGGGTACTCCACGCACTCCAGGCTCTTGATGCTCTGCTGCGCCAGCACCGCCGCCGGGCCGCCGATGCTGCCGAGGTAGAAGCCGCCGTGCTTGTGGCAGGCATCCGTCACCTGCTGGCTGCGGTTGCCTTTCGCCAGCATGATCATGCTGCCGCCGTGAGATTGCAGCAGATCGACGTAGGAATCCATACGTCCGGCGGTGGTCGGCCCCAAGGAACCGGACGCGTAGCCTTCCGGCGTTTTGGCCGGGCCGGCGTAGTAAATCGGGTGATCCTTGACGTACTGCGGCAGGCCTTCACCGCGATCCAGACGCTCTTTCAGCTTGGCGTGCGCGATATCGCGGCCGACGATGATGGTGCCGCTCAGCGACAGGCGGGTGGAAACCGGGTACTGCGACAACTGTTTGAGGATCTCGGCCATCGGGCGGTTGAGATCGACCTTGATCGCTTCGCCCTCCCCGGCCTGGCGCAGCTCCTGAGGAATGAATTTACCCGGATTGTGCTCCAGTTTTTCCAGCCAGATGCCATCGCGGTTGATCTTGCCTTTGATGTTGCGATCCGCCGAGCAGGAGACGCCCATACCGACCGGGCAGGAGGCGCCGTGGCGCGGCAGGCGCACCACGCGGATATCGTGCGCGAAGTATTTGCCGCCGAATTGCGCGCCCAGCCCCAGGTTTTGCGCTTCTTGCAGCAATTCCGCTTCGAGTTCCAGATCGCGGAACGCCTGGCCATGCTCGTTGCCTTCGGTCGGCAGGCCATCGTAATACTTGGTCGAGGCCAGCTTGACGGTTTTCAGCGTCGCTTCCGCCGAGGTGCCGCCGATGACGAACGCCACGTGATACGGCGGGCAAGCCGCGGTGCCCAACGTGCGCATCTTGTCGACCAGGTAGTTTTTCAGTTTGCCCGGCGACAGCAGCGCCTTGGTTTCCTGGTACAGATAGGTTTTGTTGGCGGAGCCGCCGCCCTTGGCGATGCACAGGAATTTGTACTCTTCGCCGTCCACGCTGTAGAGATCGATCTGCGCCGGCAGGTTGCTGCCGGTATTGACCTCTTTATACATATCCAGCGCGGCGTTCTGCGAATAGCGCAGGTTCTCTTCGATGTAGGTGTTGTAGACTCCGCGCGACAGCGCTTCTTCATCGCCGCCGCCGGTCCAGACGCGCTGGCCCTTTTTGCCGACGATGATCGCCGTGCCGGTGTCCTGGCAGGTCGGTAAAATACCCTTGGCGGCGATTTCTGAGTTACGCAGAAATTGCAGCGCAACGTACTTGTCGTTTTCGCTGGCGTCCGGATCGTCGAGGATATCGGCCACCTGCTGTTGGTGCGCCGGGCGCAGCATGAACGAGGCGTCGTGGAACGCATGCTGGGCAAGCAGGGTTAACGCTTCAGGGGCAACTTTCAGTATTTCCTGGCCTTCAAACTCGCTCACGGAAACGTGGTCGCGGCTCAGCAGATAATATTCGGTATCGTCTTTCTTCAGCGGGAACGGATCTTGATAGTGGAACGGTTTATTCGACATTGATCTCTCACTTGCAACATCAGCTGCGTTAAATTCACACTTGCGGCGCGCGAGGCGGCGCCTTGTCAAAAAACTGCCTCCACCTTACGTATTTTTAATCAGTCAGTTATTGCGCCAAATCGCAAAATAACCGCTCTTTGCGTAAGGGATTACCACAGGCGGCGTTTCAACCTTGTCCGGTGAGAACTGCGGGTACAGGCTCATCATGCACGCTTTATTATCCCGCAGTTAACACATTGATTACAATCCATCGACGGCGATCGTCTTATCAATGTGGCGAAAAACCGGCGCACAGCGCCAAGAAAGCGTCGGATGCGGATTTAGGCCGGGGCATATTGTCAGCCGCCGCGCCATTGCTTAAGCTAGGCCGCAATGAACAAACCAAGAATCCCCATCGCGCTGCAACAAGCGGTGATGCGCTGCCTGCGAGAAAAGCTGCAGTTGGCACGCCGGCATTTTGCCGTCGAGTTCCCCGAACCCAGCATCGTCTATCAGCAACGCGGCACCAGCGCGGGCACCGCCTGGCTGCAAAGCTGGGAAATCCGTCTGAACCCGGTGCTGCTGCTGGAAAACCAACAGCCGTTTATCGATGAAGTGGTGCCGCACGAGCTGGCGCACCTGCTGGTGTTTCGCCAATTCGGCCGGGTGGCGCCGCACGGCCGCGAATGGCGCTGGATGATGGAAAGCGTACTGCTGACCCCCGCCAGCCGCACTCACCGTTTCGAAACCGCCTCGGTGCAAAGCAAAACCTTCCCCTACCGCTGCGGCTGCGGACAGCACCAGCTCACCATTCGCCGCCATAACCGCGTGCTGCGCGGCGAAAGCGAATACCGCTGCCGCCGGTGCGGCGAAAAACTGAAATTTCTTGCTAGCGAGAACCTTTAGTTAAACGATTTATACGTTAAAACAAGCAAATATCGCCATTTGCCACTGCCGGCAAGTTCCGTTACCCTGCCTGCTTTTCCAATTTTGAGCTGTTTTGGAATATGCTTCGCAGAATTTTGTTTATGGCGGTTTTCGCCGCAGGCGCCGTACAGGCGCACGGCATCAATAATTTTTCTCAGGCCAAGGCGGCGGCGGCCAAGATTAACCAGGATGCGCCGGGCAGTTTTTACTGCGGCTGCCGCATCGACTGGCAAGGCAAGAAGGGCATCCCGGATCTCGCCGGCTGCGGCTATCAGGTGCGTAAAAACGCCCAACGCGCGCAGCGTATCGAGTGGGAACACGTGGTGCCGGCCTGGCAGTTCGGCCACCAGCTGCAGTGCTGGCAGGACGGCGGGCGTAAGAACTGCAACAAAGACGCCACCTATCGCCAGATCGAAACCGATCTGCACAACCTGCAGCCGGCGATCGGCGAAGTGAACGGCGACCGCAACAACTTCATGTACAGCCAATGGAACGGCGGCGCGGGCCAGTACGGGCAATGCCCGATGAAGGTGGATTTCAAGAATAAACAGGCGGAGCCGCCCGCCCGCGCGCGCGGCGCCATTGCCCGCACCTACTTCTACATGCGCGATCGCTACCAGCTGCGGCTGTCACGCCAGCAAACCCGGCTGTTCGAGGTGTGGAACCGGCAATATCCGGTGAGCCAATGGGAATGTCAGCGCGAAGCACGTATCGCCAAGGTGCAGGGCAACCACAACCCCTATATTCAACAGGCTTGTCAGCAGCGGAAAAGCTAACCTACTATAGCCTTTATCTTTCATGGCGCCGCCAACCCGCGGCGCCGTTTCGTCAGGATCAGACTACCCATGCGCATACCCCGCATTTACCATCCGCAGCCGTTGACCGACCGGGCGGAGATCGCCCTCAGCGAGGACGCCGCCAACCACGTCGGGCGCGTGCTGCGCATGAGCGCCGGCCAGGCGCTGCAGCTGTTCGACGGCAGCAACCAGGTGTTCGACGCCGAGATAGTCCGGGTGGACAAAAAGAGCGTGCTGGTGCGCCTCGGCGACGGCCGCGTGGATGACATCGAATCGCCGCTCAACCTGCACCTGGGCCAGGTGATCTCGCGCGGCGAGAAGATGGAGTTCACCATCCAGAAATCCATCGAGCTGGGCGTCAACGTCATCACCCCGCTGTTTTCCGAGCGCTGCGGCGTGAAGTTGGACGGCGAGCGTCTGGCGAAGAAAATCCAGCAATGGCAAAAGATTGCCATCGCCGCCTGCGAACAGTGCGGCCGCAACCGCATTCCCGAAATCCGCGAGGCGATGTCGCTGGAAGCCTGGTGCGCCGAGCAGGACGGCAGCCTGAAACTCAACCTGCACCCGCGCGCCAGCCACAGCATCAACACGCTGCCGCAGCTGGTGGATCATGTTCGCCTGCTGATCGGCCCGGAAGGCGGTTTGTCCGCCGACGAAATCGCCATGACCACCGACCACGGATTTACTGATATTCTGCTGGGACCACGCGTTCTGCGTACCGAAACCACAGCGCTCACCGCCATTACCGCTCTGCAGGTCCGCTTCGGCGACCTGGGTTAAAGGAGAAAAGATGATTAAGCTCGGCATCGTGATGGATCCTATCGATTCCATCAACATCAAGAAAGACACCAGCTTCGCCATGCTGCTCGAAGCGCAGCGCCGCGGTTACGAATTGCACTACATGGAGATGAACGATCTCTATCTGCACGCCGGTGACGGGCGCGCGCGCACCCGCCTGCTGAGCGTGAAGGAAGACAAGGAGAGCTGGTTCAGCTTCGGCGCCGAGCAGGATCTGGCGCTGCACGAACTGGACGTGATCCTGATGCGCAAGGATCCGCCGTTCGATACCGAATACATCTATGCGACCTACATTCTGGAACGCGCCGAAGTTAAAGGCACGCTGGTGGTCAACAAGCCGCAAAGTCTGCGCGACTGCAACGAGAAGCTGTTCACCGCCTGGTTCTCGGAACTGACGCCGGATACGCTGGTCAGCCGCAGCGCCGCGCACATCCGCAAATTCCACCAGCAGCACGGCGACATCATCCTGAAACCGCTGGACGGCATGGGCGGCGCGTCTATCTTCCGCGTGAAGCAGGACGATCCTAACCTGTCGGTGATCATCGAAACCCTGACCGAACACGGCAGCCGTTTCTGCATGGCGCAGAACTTCCTGCCGGCGATCAAGGACGGCGACAAACGCATCCTGGTGGTGGACGGCGAGCCGGTGCCTTACTGCCTGGCGCGCATTCCGGCGCAGGGTGAGACCCGCGGCAACCTGGCGGCCGGCGGCCGCGGCGAAGCGCGCCCGCTGAGCGAAAGCGACTGGAAAATCGCCCGCGCCGTCGCCCCGACGCTGAAAGAGAAAGGGCTGATCTTCGTCGGCCTGGACGTGATCGGCGATCGCCTGACCGAGATCAACGTGACCAGCCCAACCTGCGCACGCGAGATTGAGGCGGCATTCCCGATTTCGATTACCGGCATGCTGATGGACGCGATTGAAAAGCGCCTGGCGGCGAAGTAATGCGTCATGCGGGCGGCATGCCGCCCGCTATCCCGTATCGCGCCCGCCAAAGCGCGCCTTTCGGCAACGGCTTGAAAGGCGGCGGGTATAGCCGCATACTGGCGGCTGTTTATTTTCTCACCCATTGATTACCTTATACTAACGCCATGAATTTACAGCACCATTTTCTGATCGCCATGCCAACGCTGCAGGATCCTCGCTTCAAACGCTCGGTGATTTACATTTGCGAGCACAATGAAGAAGGCGCCATGGGTTTGGTGATCAATAAACCGGTGGAGCAGTTCACGGTAGCCACGGTGCTGAGCAAGCTGAAGATCATGCCGCCTGCGCGCGATCCGGCCATCAGCCTGGACAAGCCGGTGTTCGCCGGCGGCCCCCTGGCGGACGATCGCGGGTTTATCCTGCATACGCCGCGCCACGGCTTCGGCGCCAGCATTCAAATTTCGCCCAACACCATGATCACCACCTCGAAAGACGTGCTGGAAACGCTCGGCACGCCAGAGCAACCGGACGACGTGCTGGTGGCGCTGGGTTATGCGGGTTGGGAAAAGGGCCAGTTGGAGCAGGAAGTATTGGAAAACGCCTGGCTGACCATCGAAGCCAACACCGACATTTTGTTCCGCACGCCGATCGCCAGCCGCTGGCGCGAGGCGGGGAACCTTTTGGGTATCGACATTCGCAGCATCGCCAACCACGCAGGACATGCCTGATGAGCAACCGCACCATTATCGCCTTCGACTTCGGCACCAAAAGCATCGGCGCGGCCGTCGGCCAGGAGTTGACCGGCAGCGCCCGCGCCTTGCCGGCTTTCAAAGCGCAGGACGGCTCGCCGGACTGGCTGAAAATCGAAAAGCTGCTGAAGGAGTGGCAACCGGATTTGGTGGTGGTCGGCCTGCCGCTGAACATGGACGGCACCGAACAACCCGTTACCGCCCAGGCGCGCAAGTTCGCCAACCGCCTGCACGGCCGCTTCGGCATCCAGATCGATCTGCATGACGAGCGTCTGAGCACCGTGGAAGCGCGCGCCAACCTGTTCGATCGCGGCGGCTTCCGCGCCCTTGATAAAGGCAGCGTGGATTCCGCCTCCGCGGTGGTGATCCTCGAAAGCTGGTTCGAACGGCAGCTGGGCTAAACGCCCGCCCTTTCCCCCGCGCACTCCCCCAACACGCCGGCGTCGATCCGCTGCTGCAAACCTTGCTCAAAGGTTTGCATGCCGGACTGCGCGCCGGTTTGCAACACGCTCGCCAACTGATGCGTTTTCCCTTCACGGATCAGGTTGCTGACCGCCGCCGTCGCCGTCAGCACTTCAAAGATCGCCACGCGTCCGCCGCCGGGGCGCCTCATCAGCTTTTGCGCGATCACCGCCTGCAGGCTGCCGGCCAGCTGGGCGCGCACATAGGGTTTCTCTTCCGCCGGAAACACGTCCACCAGCCGTTCTACCGCCTGTGGCGCGCTGCGGGTATGCAGCGTCGCCAGCACCAGGTGGCCGGTCTCCGCCGCAGTGAGCGCCAGCCGGATGGTGGCGGTATCGCGCAGCTCGCCCAGCAGGATCACATCCGGATCTTCGCGCAGCGCGGCGCGCAACGCCGCATCGAAGCTGTGGCTGTCGCGGCCGATCTCCCGCTGCTGGATCAGCGATCGCCGGCTGCGGTGCAGGAACTCGATCGGATCTTCCAGCGTCAAAATATGCCGCTGCTGGTGCCGGTTGATCTCGTCGATCATCGCCGCCAGCGTGGTGGACTTGCCGCTGCCGGTGGCGCCGGTGACCAGGATCAATCCGTCGGCGCGCCGCAGCAGCGCCGGGACGATGGCCGGCGCAGCCAGCTCGGCAAGCGAAGGCGATTGCCCGGCGATACGCCGCAACGCGAGAGAAATCCCCGCGCTTTGTTGAAAAACGTTGGCGCGCAACCGCTCCCCGCCCGGCCTGTGCAACGCCAGATCGACCTGCCCCAGCCGCCGCAGGCTCTCGCGCTGCTGCGCATTCAGCAATCCGTCGCAGAGGGCCTGCACGCCTTGCGCCGTCAGCGTTGGCGCCGCCGCCAGCGGCTGCAGTTCACCGTCGATGCGCAACATCGGCGGATGACCGGCACAAAGGTGCAGATCGGAAGCATTATGCTTTACACTAAGGGCCACGAATTCATCGATATCCATATCACTCTCCCGGGTCAATAATGAGCACTATCCAACAGAACCTGCAGGATGTCAGAAACCGCATCGCGGCCGCCGCGCGAAATTGCGCGCGGGCGCCAGAAGAAGTTGCCCTGCTTGCAGTCAGCAAAACCAAACCTGTGGCGGCGATCGAAGAAGCCATCGCCGCTGGCCAGCGCGCCTTCGGCGAGAACTACGTGCAGGAAGGGGTAGACAAGATCCGGCATTTCGCCGAGTCGCCGCAGGGCGGCGAGTTGGTGTGGCACTTTATCGGCCCGCTGCAATCCAATAAGAGTCGGCTGGTGGCGGAACATTTCGCCTGGTGTCATACCGTGGATCGGCTGCGCATCGCCCAGCGCCTGAGCGATCAGCGCCCGGCCGACCTGCCGCCGCTCAACGTGCTGATTCAAATCAACATCAGCGATGAGCAGAGCAAATCCGGCATCGCGTTAAGCGAGCTGCCGGCGCTGGCCGACGCGATCGCCGCACTGCCGAACCTGACGCTGCGCGGCCTGATGGCCATCCCGGCGCCGGAAGCGGATTATCAGCGGCAGCTGGCGGTATTCAACCGGATGAACGACGCCTTTCTCGCCCTGCGCCAGCGTTATCCGCAGGTCGATACGCTGTCGATGGGCATGACGGACGATATGGCGGCGGCGATTGCCGCAGGCAGCACCCTGGTGCGCATCGGCACCGCAATTTTTGGCGCCCGCGACTACTCGCAGGCCTGACACACAGACGAGGGATTTGATGCAACATCGCAAGATTACCTTTATCGGCGCCGGCAACATGGCGCGTGCAATCATCGCCGGCCTGGTGGCGGGCGGCTATCCGGCCAAATCCATCAGCGTCTGCGCCCCTTCGGCGAAAAACCGTGACGCGCTGGCGGCGGACTACGGCATCGTCAGCAGCGGCGACAACGTCGCCTGCGCGCGTGAAGCCGAGGTGGTGGTGCTGGCGGTCAAACCGCAGATGATGGCCGACGTGTGTCAGCCGCTGCGCGAACAGGTCGATTTCAGCGGCAAGCTGGTGCTGTCGATCGCCGCCGGCATTCAGGTCAGCCGTTTCTATCAACTGCTCGGCGACAAGCTGGACATCGTGCGCATCATGCCCAACACTCCGTCGCTGGTCGGCAAGGGCATGAGCGGGCTGTACGCGCCGGCGCAGGTCAGCCAGCGGGATCGCGATTACACCGGCGATTTAATGGCGTCGGTCGGTAAAGTTTGCTGGGTCGATGACGAAAATGGCATCAACGGCGTGATCGCCGCCGCGGGCAGCGCTCCGGCCTATTTCTTCCTGTTTATGGAGGCGATGCAAAAAGAGGCCGAGCGCATGGGCTTCGACAGCCAGACCGCGCGCGATCTGGTGCAACAGGCCGCTTCCGGCGCCGCCGCATTGGTGGAAGCCAACCCGGATACGCCGCTGGGCACGCTGCGCGAACAGGTGACCTCCAAAGGCGGCACCACCGCCGAAGCGCTGCGGGTGTTCAACGAACGCCAACTGCCGGAAACCGTGGGGCAAGCGATGCAGGCCGCCGTTTCCCGCGCCCAAGAGATGGAAAAATTATTTTAAATAACCGCGAGTTAAGGAGAAGGACCACTTCATGCTAACGCTGACTTTCCTGGTCAAGACCGTTATTGATCTGTACGTGATGGTGCTGTTGCTGCGCATTTGGATGCAGTGGGCGCGCACCGATTTTTACAACCCGTTCTCACAGTTTGTGGTGAAGATCACCCAGCCGGTGGTCGGCCCACTGCGCCGCATCATCCCGTCACTGGGGCCTATCGACAGCGCTTCGCTGCTGCTGGCGTTCCTGCTGATGACCATCAAGTACCCGCTGCTGCTGCTGATTCAGGGCGGCGCGATGTCGCTCAGCCCGTATAACCTGCTGTTCGGCCTGATCTCGCTGGTGAAGTCCGCCGGCTACCTGATCTTCTGGGTGATGATCATTCGTGCGCTGATGAGCTGGATCAGCCAGGGCCGCAGCCCGATCGACTACGTGATGTACCAACTGACCGAACCCTTGATGGCGCCGATCCGTCGCATCATCCCGGCGATGGGGGGCATCGACTTTTCCGCCATGGTAGTGATCCTGATCCTCTATCTGATCAACTACCTAGGCATGGATCTGTTCGGCGAGATCTGGTTCCTGCTGTGAGTGCGGTCACTCCGGTGCTGGACGGGCTGACGATCAGGCTATATATTCAGCCGAAAGCCAGCCGCGACCAAATTATCGGCTTGCATGGCGACGAACTAAAAGTCGCCATCACCGCCCCGCCGGTCGACGGCCAAGCCAACGCCCATCTGATCAAGTTTATCGCCAAGCAGTTCAAAGTGGCGAAAAGCAACGTCACCATCGAGAAAGGCGAACTGGGACGGCATAAACAGTTACGCATCGTGAATCCGCAACAGATCCCCGCCGTGGTCGCGGCGCTATACACAAAGTAGCTGGAGCCGCAGCAAGGCGGCAAGGGCTTGAGTCCCCAGGAGCTGGGTCACTCCAGTGACTGGGGTGAGAGCGTGCAGCCAACGCGGCTGCGGCTTCAGATACGCAGAGTATCATCGAATAATTTTCAAGGTAGTCACTTATGCAAAAAGTCGTTCTTGCCACCGGTAACCCGGGCAAAGTGCGCGAACTTGCCGACCTGTTGGCCGATTTCGGCCTGGACGTGGTCGCGCAAACCGATCTGGGCGTGGCATCCGCCGAAGAAACTGGCCTGACGTTTATCGAAAACGCCATCCTGAAAGCGCGCCATGCGGCACAGGTCACCGGCCTGCCGGCGATCGCCGACGACTCCGGTCTGGCAGTGGACGCGCTGGGCGGCGCGCCGGGCATCTACTCCGCACGCTATGCCGGCGAAGATGCCGACGATCGGCAAAACCTCGACAAGCTGCTGGCGGCGTTGAAAGACGTGGCGCCGGGCCGGCGCGGCGCGCAATTCCATTGCGTGCTGGTCTATCTGCGCCATGCGGCAGACCCGACGCCGCTGGTGTTCCACGGCAGTTGGGCCGGCGAAATCACTGAGCAGGCCGCCGGTGAAGGCGGCTTCGGTTACGACCCTGTCTTCTACGTGCCGGAGCTGGGCCGCACCGCCGCCGAGCTAAGCCGCGACGAGAAGCGGGCGATTTCGCACCGCGGCAAGGCGCTGAAGCTGATGTTGGAAGCCATGCGCAATGCTTAAGCTGCCCCCGCTGAGTCTCTACATCCATATCCCGTGGTGCGTGCAGAAATGCCCGTACTGCGACTTCAACTCCCATGCGCTGAAGGGTGACGTGCCGCATCAGGAGTACGTCGATCATCTGTTGGCGGATCTGGATGCCGACCTGCCACTGGCCGGCGGCCGGGAAATCAGCACTATCTTTATCGGCGGCGGCACCCCCAGCCTGCTGAGCGCCGAGGCGATGCAGGCCTTGCTGGACGGGGTGCGGGCGCGCATTCGCGTCGCCGACGACGCCGAAATCACCATGGAGGCTAACCCCGGCACCGTGGAAGCCGATCGTTTCAGCGGCTACCAGCGCGCCGGCGTCAACCGCATCTCCATCGGGGTGCAAAGCTTCAGCGCCGAGAAATTGACCCGCCTGGGGCGCATCCACGGCCCGGAAGAAGCCAAACGCGCGGCGACGCTGGCGACCGGCCTTGGCCTGCGCAGCTTCAACCTCGATCTGATGCACGGCCTGCCGGATCAGTCGCTGGAAGAGGCGCTGGACGATCTGCGCCAGGCGATCGCCCTCAATCCGCCGCACCTGTCGTGGTATCAGCTGACCATCGAGCCGAACACCCTGTTCAGCTCGCGCCCGCCGGTTTTGCCGGACGACGATGCGCTGTGGGACATCTTCGAGCGCGGCCACCAGTTGCTGAGCGCCGCCGGATACCAGCAGTATGAAACCTCGGCCTACGCCAAGCCGGGCTACCAATGCCAGCACAACCTCAACTACTGGCGCTTCGGCGACTATCTGGGGATCGGCTGCGGCGCGCACGGCAAGGTGACCTTCAGCGACGGACGCATCCTGCGCACCGCCAAGACCAAGCACCCGCGCGGCTTTATGCGCGGCGACTACATGGACAAGCAGCATGAGGTGGCGGCGGCGGATCGGCCGTTCGAGTTCTTCATGAACCGCTTCCGTCTGCTGGAAGCCGCGCCGCGCGCCGACTTCGTCAACTACACCGGGCTGGCGGAAAGCGTTATTCGCCCGCAGCTGGACGAAGCGCTGGCCAAAGGCTATTTGGAAGAAACCGCGGAGCATTGGCAAATTACCGAGAAGGGCAAGCTGTTCCTCAACTCGCTGCTGGAACTGTTCCTGGCGGACGACGAGTAAAAAAAAGCGCTGAATGATCAGCGCTTTTTTTCATGTTCAGGCGGCATTATGAGGGCGGTACGTCACGTCGCCACGCCCCTTCAGCAATCCCTCAACGGAAACATCCTCGTCCAACGCATCCCAATGGATGCCGCGAGCGCTGAGCTCATACCCCGCCCGCTGTTCTTGCGTCGCATTCAACAAACGCGGAAACCAGGCCAGTGGCACGCCAATAATTCGGGCGTCGCTCAGTTCGACCCACATCGTCGCATCGTCAAAGCTGACGCGTTTAGCCGAAATACGCATGCCAAGCCTCTAAAAACAATGCCTGATAGGTATCAACCAGAATTTCGCTTCGCCTCAGCGTCTCTGATATGGATATGCGATATCTATCCGTTACTTCAACGCCTTAAGCAAATCCTTGCGCTGGGTTTCCAGTGCGGTGACGCGGTTGCACACGTCATGACCGAAGTTCTGGAAGTCCTGCTCCTGATTGTTCCATTCGTTCTGGATCGCCTTCTGCAAGCCGCCCAGATTGCCCATGATCGCCTGCAGCGGGTTACCGCCGCTGTTGGCGGCCTGTTTGACGCCCATTTCGTTCAGGCTGTCCTGCAGCACGCCGCCCATGCTCTGCTGCACGATGTTGCGGCCATCCTGTTCCACCTGGTCAATCGCCTGGTGGTGGAAGGTCAGGCCGTCGCTGCGGTGCTCGATGATGCGGTTCATCTGCTGTTTCAGTTGGCCGTTCAGGGTGGTCAGGCGGTTGCGCACGTTGCTGTTGCTGCCCAGCTCTTTAACGATCACTTTATCCAGCGCTGCGCGGGCTTTCTCCAGGTGTTTCTGCGCGCCGTCGTCGATCCACGGCAGTTGCTTGCGCAAGGCGCTCTGGTAACTGAAGGCTTTCTGCCGCTGGCTGTCGTTCAGGCTCAGCGCCTGGCCGTTGCGGATCACGTCGCCATCCGGCGATATTTGCAGGTCGCCGCTGGCGCCTTTCACCTGCACGCTCTGCGGGCTGATGATCACATCGTCCTGGGGTTTAACGCTGCATTGGTACTCGGCGTGGGCCTGCGCGGCAGTCGCCGCCAGCAGCAGTAAGGCTAACCCGGTTTTCTTCAACATAGCTTCTCCTGACTCCCATCCAGACTGGGATTAAAAAATCGAACGACCGATACGTTGAGACAACAGTTCCAGCGCCGCAGTTCCCGCCAGCGAGTTGCCGGAAGCATCCAGTTCCGGCGACCAGACGACGATCGACAGCTCGTCCGGCACGATGGCCACGATACCGCCGCCCACGCCGGACTTGCCCGGCATCCCCACCCGATAGGCGAACTCGCCGGCGCCGTCGTACATGCCGCTGGTCATCATCAGGGCGTTGATCTGCCGGGCCTGCAGCGGGCTGATCACCGCCTCGCCGCTGAGATCGCGGCCGTGATTGGCCAGATAGACGAAGCTGCGCGCCAGTTCCACGCAGCTCATGCGCAGCGCGCAGTAGTGGAAATAGGTTTGCAGCACGGTGATGACGTCGTTTTCGAAGTTGCCGAACGACTTCATCAGATAGGCGATGGCCGCATTGCGATCGGAGTGTTCGAACTCGGAGCGCGCCACCCGCAGGTCATAGGCCAGGTCGTCTTCACCGGCCAGCTGACGCACCACCTCCAGCATGCGCTGTTTGGGGGCGCTGAGCCGGGTTTGCAGCATGTCGCACACCACCAGCGCGCCGGGGTTGATAAACGGATTGCGCGGTTTGCCCTGCTCCATCTCCAGCTGCAGCAGCGAATTGAACGGCAGGCCGGAAGGCTCTTTGCCGACGCGCCGCCAGATCTCAGGCTCCTGATAGCGCGTCAGCGCCAGCGTCAGGCTCAGCACTTTGGAGATCGACTGGATGGAGAAGCGCTCCGCGGCGTCGCCGGCCTGGAACAGTTCGCCATCCACCGTACACACGGCGATCGCCAGCCGATCGGCGGGCACTTCCGCCAACGCCGGGATGTAGTCGGCCACTTTTCCCTGGCCAATCAGCGGGCGCACCTGTTGCAGGATCTCTTCCAGCAACGCGTTATCCAATGTTGTTACCACCTCGGTCACACTCCGGGCAAAACAAAGGCGCCGTTAAGGCACCTTAAATCCATCCCCGTCATACTTGAATCCGCATCTGTGTTGGCTGCGAGCGCTCACCCCAGTCACTTACTGAAGTAAGCTCCTGGGGACTCACACTCTTGCCGCCGTGATGCAAATCCAATTATTTAGGGGGAAATAAGCGGCGCGAAGCCGCGCTCATCGGGCAGCCGCGATCAATCCCACCAGATATCGAACAGATCGCTGACCTTAACGTCGGTCAGTTTGCGCGCTTCCAGCCAGTTTTTCACCAGTTCGCGATGCTCGTCGGTGCAGTGGCCGATCTTCTGCAGGCAGATCAGACCTTCCCACTGCAGGTAGCCGCTGCCGTCAAACGCCAGGCCGTTCGGCTCGATCACTTCATCGATGAAGGTATCCAGCGTGCTGTCGATGTCTTCCACCGACGTGCCTTCGGCGAAGCGCCAGGCTACGGAGAAACCCAGCTCCTGAAATTCTTCAATGTGCAACTTTTTACGTAAACGACGACTGCGGTTCTTAGCCATTATTCTTTCCTCTCAAACATCAAGTCCCAAACGCCATGTCCCAGGCGCTGGCCGCGTAATTCAAATTTCGTCAGTGGGCGCGAATCCGGACGCGGCACATAATCATTATCGCTGGAAAGATTACGGTAGCCTGCGACCCCGTTCATAACCTCTAACATATGTTCCGCATAAGGTTGCCAATCGGTGGCCATGTGGAAGACCCCGCCGGTCTTCAGCTTGCGCAGCACCAGTTCGACAAACGGCGTTTGCACGATGCGGCGCTTATTGTGGCGCGCCTTGTGCCACGGATCGGGGAAGAACAGCTGCACCATGTCCAGCGAGCCGTCCGGGATCATGTTTTCCAGCACTTCAACCGCATCGTGGCACATCACGCGCAGGTTGCTCAGCTTCGCCTCGTGGGCGTCGGCCAGGCAGGCGCCCACGCCCGGCGAGTGCACTTCGATCCCTAAAAAGTTCTGCTGCGGATTGTTGCCCGCCATGGTCACCAGCGAGGCGCCCATGCCAAAACCGATCTCCAGCACCGTCGGCGCTTCGCGGCCGAACAGCGCGGCGAGATCGACAGCCTCAGCCTGATACTCCACGCCCATCACCGGCCAATAGTTCTCCAGCGCGTGCTGCTGGCCTTTGGTCAGCCGCCCCTGGCGGCGAACAAAACTGCGGATACGGCGCATCGCGCGGCCGTTCTCATCAAATTCCGGGGAGATGACGTCATTAATCATAGTGCTTTCTGTCTGTTTGGCTGCCAATTAGGGAAACGCGCATTATGCAAAGATACATTGGTTTAGCAAGTGTTCATCTTCTGTACCCGCCGTGCGGCGTCGGAAAGTTCCGGTTTACAGCACCATGACTCTATGCTGCAATCTCGCTTCATTTTCTGCCGGATAACGACGCTGCTCATGATGCAAGCACAACAATTCGCACAGGTGGTGCTTGACTGGTATCAGCGCTACGGCCGCAAAACCCTACCGTGGCAGCTGGAAAAAACCGCCTATCAAGTATGGCTCTCCGAGGTGATGTTGCAACAGACCCAGGTTGCCACCGTCATTCCTTATTTTCAGCGCTTTATGGCCCGTTTTCCCAACGTGCGCGCGCTGGCGGAAGCCCCGCTGGACGAAGTGCTGCATCTGTGGACCGGCCTCGGCTATTACGCCCGCGCCCGCAACCTGCACAAAGCGGCGCAGACCATTGTCGCACAGCACGGCGGCGAGTTCCCGACAACCTTCGCGGAAATCGCCGATTTACCGGGCGTCGGCCGTTCCACCGCCGGTGCGGTGCTGTCGTTGGCGCTGGGCCAACACTATCCGATCCTCGACGGCAACGTGAAACGCGTGCTGGCCCGCTGCTACGCGGTGGAAGGCTGGCCGGGCAAAAAAGAGGTCGAAAACCGGCTGTGGAAAATCAGCGAAGAGGTCACCCCGGCGCAGGGCGTCGGCCAGTTCAACCAGGCGATGATGGATCTGGGCGCCATGGTCTGCACTCGTTCCAAGCCCAAGTGCGAACTCTGCCCGCTCAACGTCGGCTGTCTGTCTTACGCCAACCACAGCTGGGCCAACTACCCCGGCAAGAAACCCAAACAGACCCTGCCGGAAAAAACCGCCTACTTCTTATTGCTGCAGCACGGCGACCGCGTGTGGCTGGAACAGCGCCCGGCGGTGGGCCTGTGGGGCGGCCTGTTCTGCTTCCCGCAGTTCAGCGCGCGCGTGGATTTGGAACTCTGGCTGCAGCAGCGCGGTCTGAAAGGCAAGCGCCTGGAACAGCTGACCGCATTTCGCCACACGTTCAGCCATTTCCATCTCGATATCGTGCCGATGTGGCTGTCGCTCGACGCGGCGGGCAGCGGCATGGATGAGGGCGCGGGTCTCTGGTATAACTTAGCGCAGCCGCCGTCGGTCGGGCTGGCAGCGCCGGTGGATCGCCTGTTGCAACAGCTGGCGAAGCAGCCCCCGATCCAACAAAACTTATATGGCGATAGCGCCATCGACGAGGAATTAGCATGAGCCGCACCATTTTTTGTACTTTCCTGCAGCGCGACGCCGAAGGCCAGGACTTCCAGCTTTATCCCGGCGACGTCGGCAAGCGCATCTACAACGAGATCTCCAAGGAAGCCTGGGGCGAGTGGATGAAGAAGCAGACCATGCTGATCAACGAGAAGAAGCTGAACATGATGAACGTGGATGACCGCAAACTGCTGGAAGAGGAAATGATCAAGTTCCTGTTCGAAGGGCACGACGTGCACATCGAAGGCTATACGCCGCCAAGCGAATAACGCTGTTGGGGCCAGGCGCTGGCCCGCTTCAATCCTCTTATACTTCTTCCAAACGGCTTTAAGATGAAGAAAATTTTAGCTTTGCTCGTAATAGCGCCTTTGCTGATCTCCTGTTCCGGCAAAAAAAGTGAAGAAATCAACGAAGCCTGGATCAAAGACACCAACGGCTTCGACATTCTGATGGGGCAATTCGCTCACAACATCGAGAACATCTGGGGTCTGAACGAAGTTCTGATCGCCGGGCCGAAAGACTACGTCAAATATACCGACCAATACCAAACCCGCAGCCACATCAACTTCGACACCGGCGCCATCACCATCGAGACCATCGCCACCACCGATCCGGCCGCGCACCTGCGCCAGGCGATCATCAGCACGCTGCTGATGGGTGACGATCCGGGCTCCATCGATCTCTATTCCGACGCCAACGATATCCAGATCAGCAAAGAGCCGTTCCTGTACGGCCAGGTGCTGGATAACAAAGGCGCGCCGATCCGCTGGGAATGGCGCGCGGCGCACTTCGCCGATTACCTGCTGCAGACCAAGCTGCAAAAACGCACCTCCGGCCTGCACGTCATCTACTCGGTCACCATCCAGCTGGTGCCGAACCACCTGGACAAACGTGCGCACAAATATCTGCCGATGGTGCGCAAGGCGTCGGAAAAATACGGCGTGGACGAATCGCTGATCCTGGCAATCATGCAGACCGAATCGAGCTTCAACCCCTATGCGGTGAGCGGTTCGGATGCGCTGGGCCTGATGCAGGTGGTGCAGCACACCGCCGGTAAGGATGTGTTCCAGATGCGCGGCAAATGGGGCACCCCGAGCCGCAGCTACCTGTTCGATCCGGAGAACAACATCGACACCGGCACCGCCTACCTGGCGATCCTGCAAAACAACTACCTGGGCGGCATTCAGAACCCGACCTCGCGCCGCTATGCGGTGATCACCGCCTACAACGGCGGCGCCGGCAGCGTGCTGCGGGTGTTCTCCAGCGACAGGACGCGCGCGGTGGGCATCATCAACGGCATGCAGCCGGGCGACGTGTACCAAACGCTGACCACCAAGCACCCGGCCGCCGAGTCGCGCCGCTATCTGGTGAAAGTGAATACCGCGCAGAAGAGCTACCGCAGGAAGTAGCGCTTCCCGCGTGGATGGAAGAAGGGCCGGTGCGAACCGGCCCTTTTTTCATGGCTTGATCATATAGCCGAAGATGCGCTTCCAGCCGTGATCTTTTTTCTCGATGTAGACCCCCTGCAGCTCCGGCGAGAAGCCCGGCAGGCGGTTGATGCCCTCCTCCAGCGCCAGGAAGTAGCGCTGCGCCGCGCCGCCCCACACTTCGCCCGGCACCACGCACAGTACGCCCGGCGGGTACGGCAGGGCCCCCTCCGCCGCAATGCGCCCTTCCGCCTGGCCGATCGGCACCAGCTCGACGTTGTCGCGGATAAATTCCACGTTGGCGTCCTGCGGGTTCATCACCACCGGCGGGAAATGATCCTGACGGAACATCTCCTTTTGCAGCTGCTTGACGTCAAAGCTGACGTACAGATCGTGCATCTCCTGACACAGCCGGCGAATGCTGTAGCCGCGGTAACGCTGCTCGTTCTTGCGGTACACCGTCGGCAGCACCACGCTCAGCGACGCATCCTCTTCGACATAACGTTCGAACTGCGCCAGCATCTCCACCAGTTGTTCCATCTTGGCCGGGTTCTCCGCCGGGGTCAGCAGGAACAGGATCGAGTTGAGATCGCACTTCTCCGGCACGATGCCGTTCTCGCGCAGGAAGTTGGCCAGAATGGTGGCCGGCACGCCGAACTCGGTGTATTGGCCGGTCGAAGCGTCGATGCCCGGCGTGGTCAGCAGCAGCTTGCACGGATCCACCAGATACTGGTCCTGGGCATAGCCTTCAAAGCCGTGCCACGTCTCCCCCGGCACGAAGGTGAAGAAGCGCGCGTCGTTGGCGATCAGATCGGTATCGTAATCCTGCCAGTCTTTGCCCGCCACCTGCAGCGGAATAAACGGCTTCAGCTGCGAGCAGCGCGTGAGCAGCTGTTTGCGCGTCTCGATGCCCAGCTTGACGCAGTCCATCCACATGCGGCGCCCGGCGGCGCCGGCGTGCATCTTGGCATTGACGTCCAGCGCGGCGAACAGCGGATAGAACGGGCTGGTCGACGCATGCAGCATGAATGCGTTGTTCAGGTGCTTGTGGTTGCAGTGGCGCTTTTGCCCTTTGATGTGGTCGTCTTTCTTGTGGATCTGCGAGGTCTGCGAGAACCCCGCCTGCTGTTTATGCACCGACTGGGTGACGAAGATACCCGGATCGTGCTCGTCCAGCTCCAGCAGCAGCGGCGAGCACTCTTTCAGCATCGGAATAAAGCCTTCGTAGCCCACCCAGGCGGAGTCGAACAGGATGTAGTCGCACAGGTGGCCGATGGTGTCGATCACCTGGCGAGCGTTGTAAATCGTGCCATCGTAAGTGCCGAGCTGAATGATCGCCAGCCGGAACGGCCGCGCCGCCGCGGCTTTCTCCGGCGCCACCTCGCGGATCTGCTCGCGCAGATAGCGTTCGTCGAAGCAGTGCGCATCGATGCCGCCGATAAAGCCGAACGGGTTGCGGGCGGTTTCCAGATAGATCGGCGTGGCGCCGGCCTGGATCAGCGCCCCGTGGTGGTTGGATTTGTGGTTGTTGCGATCGAACAGTACCAGATCGCCGCGGGTCAGCAGCGCGTTGGTCACCACCTTGTTGGCCGCCGAGGTGCCGTTGAGCACGAAGTAGGTTTTATCGGCGTTGAACACCCGCGCCGCGTGCTTTTGCGCATCCTTGGCCGAGCCTTCGTGGATCAGCAGATCGCCCAACTTGACGTCGGCGTTGCACATATCGGAACGGAACAGGGTCTCGCCGTAGAAATCAAAAAACTGCCGGCCGGCCGGGTGTTTGCGGAAGAACTCGCCGCCCTGATGCCCTGGGCAGGCGAAGGTCGAGTTTTCCATCTCGACGTAGGTCTTCAGCGTTTTGAAGAACGGCGGCAGCAGCGCCTGCTCATAGGCGTCGGCGGCGGCCTCCAGCTGCGCCATGTAGAACGGCTTGCTGGCGCCGGCCAGCAGCGCGAAAACCCCACTGACAAACGGCAGATAGTCCGGCGAGAGATGCTCGTCCCCTTCCACCGCCACGAAGGTCGGAATGTCGAACCCCGTCGCCTGCAAACGCGCCAGAATGCCGGCGTTCACGTCGGCGACCGACACCACCACCGCCGCCACGTCGGTGTAGTCCGTCTGCTCTACGCGCACGATCTGGCGCAGCGTCTCAATGGTGGCGACCAGGCTGGCGCTGGTCGCGATTTTCAATTCTTTCATCATGCTGACTCTCAAACGGTGAAGGATGAGGGTGTGCCATCGGCACGGTAATGAGATAACGCGGTTATCCCGGTAAAAGCGATACCCGGGCACGGCAGCATAAGCGGCGTGCGTGACCGGCTCATGATCGGGGATCATCAGGCGGCTATCGGGGGAACTGGTCTTGGCAGCGTCCGACAGGCATCAGTAAAATCAGGGCCGCAGCGCTGGCTTTACGCATGCCTAACAGCGAGCGTCAGGCGGCCTTACCGCATGGCCGGCAGGCGTATTCGGGCGGATGACGTGCGGAGGAAACAACGGCGGAACGGTGGCGGCGTCAGATGTCTGGTGCGCAGCAGCGCTTGAGCAACAAAACCAGTCATGCCAATAACCCTCTGGCTTATAAGAAGCGGGAACACCGTTAGCGAACGGAGAGTGCTAAAATTTGCGCAATGATTGCATGATTCGTTGCGGGGTTCAAGCGAGAATCGTCTTGATTGAACGTCCGTTGACCAAGACGTAATCCATTGTTATTTAATTGAAAAATAATAAATGGCGCGTTCTGGAGTAGTATAAATACACGTTTTATATGCATATTTATTGAATGAGGATATCCTCCCGTCCCCCGCCCCTCCGGGCTCGCTGCCTGAAAATAGAGCAACCGATCGGCTTTGTGACAGAAAGCGATTGACGCCATCCGGCCAATACGGTTTAATGCGCCCCGTTGCCCGGATAGCTCAGTCGGTAGAGCAGGGGATTGAAAATCCCCGTGTCCTTGGTTCGATTCCGAGTCCGGGCACCATATTCAGAAGAACCCGCCTATGGCGGGTTTTTAGCTTTCTGAGGTACGAACTCTCCATCGAACTGCGTTCGATTATTCGGTCTGAAGACCTCACCCTGCGGGCCAGCGCTCAAGCGCTGTTCAACACGGCGCCAGCGCCGGTTGTCCGAGTCCGGGCACCATATTCAGAAGAACCCGCCTATGGCGGGTTTTTCGCTTTCTGGGATACGGACTCTCCATCGAACTGCGTTCGATTATTCGGTCTGAAGACCTCACCCTGCGGGCCAGCGCTCAAGCGCCACCGCATCATCCGATGGATGTGCAATTTCGCATTACAGGTGCACTTTCTCGAAAGGCCCGCCCCCCCCCCAATCCCCGACCACCCAAGCGTCAAACGAGCGCACGCCTATTCTCCGTTTATCGAGTGTTTTATTGTCATTCGGTGATGGAATATAGCCACGAACCTATAACGGTATCACTTTGTTAAATCACAACATATTGGATTAAAACTAGGAACATTCCGAATAAAAACAACATTGCTGTTAATTCATTCATATAAGGCTATGCTGAATTTTACCCATTGATAAGACATTTTTAACCTATTCCGCTACCAACGCGAAATAATGGAGAATCCGACGACAATGGCAATTGATATGTATATGAAAGTTGAAGGAATGACGGGTGAGTCCCAAGACAGCAATCATAAAGGATGGACCGACGTACTTTCGTTTAACTGGGGGGCTTCACAGCCAGGAAATATGGCTGTCGGCGGTGGGGGCGGTTCCGGGAAAGTGAATTACCAAGACCTCCGTATTCAAGCGCTTATCGACAAATCTACGCCCGCCATTCTTAAATATTGTTCCAGTGGAAAACATGTCGCGAAAATCGAGCTTTCCGTCTGCAAAGCGGGCGGCAACCAGGTGGAATATTCCAAAATCGTTCTCGAAGACGTGCTGGTGACGCAAACCGATTTTAACGGTGTCGGTCAAAATGATGCGATCCTGGTTGATTACGCCTTCCAGGCGTCAAAAGTCACCATGAGTTACTGGGAACAAGGCAGCAGCGGCACTAAAGGCGCGGAAAGCAAATCTGGTTGGGATATCAAGCAGAATAAAGAGAGCTAAGCGCATTCGGGCACCTAACAATACGTTAATGATCGGGTGATAAAATCATGGCAATGGATATGTTTTTAAAAGTTGAAGGCATTAATGGCGAATCGAAAAATGCGAATCACAAGCAATGGATCGATGTCTTTTCCTTTAACTGGGGCGCGCGGCAGCCTGGCAATATGGCCGTTGGCGGCGGCGGCGGTGCGGGTAAAGTAAATTTTCGCGATCTGACCGTACAGGCTCTGATAGATAAAGCGACACCTGCCTTATTGAAATACTGCTCGGCCGGTAAACACCTCGCCAAAGTGCAGTTGTCGCTTTGCAAAGCCGGTGGGCAGGAAGTGGAATATACCCGTATTACCCTGGAAGATGTATTAGTGACTCATACCGACTTCATCGGTGTCGAGCACGGTTCCACGCTAGGCATTGAATACTCTTTTCAGGCCGGTAAAGTATCGATGGAATATTGGGAGCAAGCGAAGCAAGGCAATAAAGGAGCTTCGGTGCAGATGGGCTGGGATATTAAGCAAAATAAAGAAAGCTAATCACATTACGGTGCATATCGTAATGGCGGGGGGATTATGGCATTTCCTAAGTCACATGAAATTTTAGCTCTGACATCGCAACACGAATCGAATAATCGGGTGTCAGCCAACTTTTTGACCCGTGAGATTTTAAATGAGGCTCTGATCCTCGTCAGGTCTCTGTCACCAGAAGAAGTCTTTCGATTAACAAAAACGGAGACCGGACAGATCGCGTTTACGCTGGGCGAACTCAAAGATGAAAACAACCGCCGGCTGACAGCCAATAATATTGAGTCAGGACAACGACCAGGCGGAAGAATTAATCACCTGGATAACCGCATTAATGTCTCTTTTCCCGGAACCTCATGGCAAATGGGGGCACGTGTTCAGCATTTTGAGAATATCGCATCGAGTACCGTCGGCGGAGCCGGACTGGTTTTGATCGCGGGATTATGGACGGGGGCCGGTTCTGGCGTTGGCAGCATTTTAGGCAGAAATGCCGCCCAGCTCGCGGTAGTGACTGGCACTTATTTGGGTAAACGCTTCGTGACCAATAAAACCATGGTCGTGAATCAGATGGCGGCGCATATCAAAAACCTTGCCGATATGTTTAACTCCACCCACAACGCCTTTAATGATTTCAAGTTCGAAAGCGCAGCCAAACGCGCACAATACAGTCCCGATCCTCAGGCAGAGCACCCTATTACTTTTGAACAGAAAGTCACGGATAACAATGCAGTTCCTGCTAATCATACCGCTGCCATTCAGGCTATCGTGCGCCGTTTTGTGACGGGAACCTACCAACGTGTCGATATCGTCGGCCAGGGCGATATGTTTATAAAAGTCTTTTTCAGCGATGGGGAACTGGACATTTCGCAAGCCCAGTATGACTACCTCAGCAATTTGAAGCTCCCGTGATTGATCAACCTGGCAGGTCTTCACGGTTTTGGCGCAACGGTTGTCATTCTGTCCAGCGCGCAAAAATGCCCCGAGCTGACCAAAAGATTTTTATTGTCGGTAAGAATGGTCAATGATGATGACAAGGCAGATTGCCGGATCGGACGCGATCGTTGCGCCAGCGTGGCCAGGTTTTTTCACACTCGGCTCGAGCAAGCGTCCTCTCCGGCCAGCCTTTGTCCGGCATTAATTAAACGAATCCTGACCCCGGTAGTTAACGCGAACCATCCGCGCCCATTAGGGTGATGCAACTCGGGGTAAAATATTGCCGTTCGGGGGGCAACAAGAGGAGATAAAGGTACAGAAGCGTGCGTATCACCTCAGTGAAAGAGTGTGATACTCTGCCGCAAAAAACAAAATAATACGTTGAATTAAATGATAAAAACCACCTCACAACGCACAAATTTCATAATTTCACTTCCGATTTCATCTTTGCAAAAAGCATCCTGCCTCTAATATCACGTTATTTCACCTTCCCCGCGCCTATTTTAAGGCTATTCTAAGCAACGAATACACCGATCCCGGCAATGCAATGGCATATACACCAGAAAAGCAGATAAGAACTCATACGGTGGACATCCTCCCTGGTGGCCGTTTTCATGGCTTGATGAATCAGGCGGCATCGGATTTTTACTTAGGAATATTCATTAAATACACGCGCAAACCTTCATAGGGATTTTCATGGAAAGAAATACGCCTGTAGCCTTTACCTGATGCGCTACCGAATTCTCAACGGGCATTTAAAAATGCGGCATTTTGGCCCGTACACCGTTTAATTACATTTAATTCGTGAAGCTTACTTATAAGAAAAAGGCAGCCTGGTTGCTATAAGCCACCCTATCTGCAGCCGTATTTCTGGGTATTATTCTCATTATACTGGAGCTTATTAATGAATCAGCGTTTGGATATCATCGGTATTGGCCTTGGCCCATCGAATCTTAGCCTGGCAGCCTTAGGAAGTGAAATAGAGGGATTTACGGGACAATTCCTTGAACGCAAGCCTCACTTCTCCTGGCACCCAGGGATGATCCTGGCGGATTGCAGTATGCAGACCAACTTCTTAAAAGATTTAGTGAGTGCGGTTGCCCCAACCAATCGCTACAGCTTTCTCAACTATCTGGTGAAAAACAGAAAATTTTATCGTTTCCTGACGACGGAGCAGCGCACCGCATCGCGCGAAGAGTTCGCCGATTACCTTACCTGGGCCGCCGCCGGGATGGGATCATTGGCATTCAATCAAGACGTTCAGCGGGTCGAATTTGACGATCGGCAGCGCCAGTTCGTGGTGACCACCTCGAATAAGGTCTTCCACGCCAAACACGTCAGCATAGGTATAGGCAAGAAAATAAAGTTGCCGGATTGCGTGACGACGCAAAGCGATCGCTGTTTCCACGCCAGCGAAATGATGCTGCGCAACCCCGATCTGACCGGGAAACGCGTGGCGATCGTCGGCGGCGGCCAGAGCGGCGCAGATCTGTTCCTGAATATTTTTAAAGGGGAATGGGGGCAGCCGGAGCAGCTCGACTGGATATCGCGCCGCAACAACTACAATGCGCTCGATGAGGCTGCTTTTGCCAACGAATACTTCACGCCCGATTACGTCGAGAGCTTTTACTCACTGGACAGCGCGGCCAAGCGGCATATGCTGGCCGAACAGAAGATGACCTCAGATGGCATCACCAGTGAGTCGCTGCTGGCGATTTATCGCGCCATGTACCACCGCTTCGACGTCCTGCGCGAGAAATTATGGGTGCGCCTGCTGCCCAGCCGTTCGCTGACGGCCGTGAAACACACGCTGGATAACGCCTACCAGCTCGAAACGCGTCATCATCTCGATCACGGCCAGGAAACCTTCAAGGCGGACGTGGTGATCTTTGCCACCGGTTATCAATCGGCGACGCCTGAGTTCCTTGAGCCTTTGGCCCACCGGTTGTTGAAGACTGCGGACGGCGAATACCGCATAGCCCCTGACTTTACCTTTGAGTGGGAAGGCCCAGCGGAGAACTGCTTATTTGCGATGAACGCCAGTATGCATAATCACGGCATTGCCGATCCTCAGCTGAGCCTGATGGCCTGGCGATCGGCCCGCATTCTTAATCGGGCGTTAGAGCACAAGCCATTTGATCTGGGAACAACGCCGACAGCCATTCAATGGCGCAGTGAAAGCGTGCCGCCCGCGTTTTAAATACAAGAACGTCTTAATCATTGTCATTATGCTTTGATGGAATTACGTATATGAAGAGACAATTCAAGAAGTTTATTCTGAATCAGCTGGCCGTATTAGCCCCCGAATTCAAGGCCAGATTGATATACAAAAGGGCATTTGGCAAACCGCTGAATTTACAGTCCCCCTCAACCTGGAATGAAAAGATAAATCATCTTAAGTTGAATGACTACAGTAATAACGCATTAGTGACTCAATGTGCAGATAAATATGCGGTGAGAGAGTACATCAAAGAAAAGGGATGTGAAGAGATTCTTAATGAGTTGTATTTTTCCTGTGATTCAGTGCAGGAAATACCGTGGGAAACGCTGCCTGATAAATTTGTCATCAAGGGAAACCACGGTTCAGGGTATAATTTAATTTGCCAAAATAAGCAATCGTTGAACATTAAAAGCGCCTCTCATCTGATTGATGGGTGGATGAAAGACGATTACTGGAAAACCTATGTAGAACTCAACTACAAAGGGATACAAAAAAAGATCATTGGGGAAAAATATATCGAATCGGCCAATGGTCACGGGCCTGAAGACTATAAAATCTATTGTTTCCGCGGTGTGCCTTACTGCACCTTACTGTGCGTCGGCAGGGATACCGGGACGCCAAAATATTACTTCTTCGACAAAGAGTTCAAGTTCCTTTGCTATAGCGAGGACTGCCTGGCATTGAGCCAGGAGGAGATAAACGCTTTCGTGAAACCTGAGGGATATGATGAACTGTTTGAGTACGCCACTCGCTTGTCGGCGCCCTTTGAGTTTGTTCGCGTTGATTTCTACATCTCGCAAGGCCAGATCATTTTTGGCGAGCTGACTTTTACCCCCTCCGCCGGGTTGGATACGGATATTTTGCCGCCGACCGATATTTTGCTTGGCAAGATGCTGACGCTGCAACAGCACTGATTTTCACCGGACGCCCGCAGAGAAGATCGTGCGGCGCAGTATCCAGCGCGAGGAGGAATACCGGCCGGCATGTTCGCAGCCTGCCGGCCGGTATTGCCCTGAGGGTTATCGGGCCAATGACCTCGCTTGTTCATGCCGCCGTTACAGAAAAGCCCCGCCACCCATCCCTGATAGCCCGCAGCCGACCCAAGAGCAATGCCTCAGCCGGACCACATAACCATTTGAAAAATAATGGCATTAAATAATCAATAAGAATCACTTACATATTTATAATAAAATGTTCTATATGTATAGGAAGCTATAATATAAGATACCGGAAAGTTTCCCTGGTGTTGTTGTGTGTCTTTGCCCTATTTTATAGGGCTTTTTTTGCTAAAAATCGTTGATAACCGTGTAGTTCCCCCTCCCTTCGCCATTCCTCTCACCATAAAAATCATAACCATTTCTAATTAATTGCAATCTCTCTTATTCCTGACTTACCAATAATAACAATGAGTTGCTATTAACCCGGCAAAGCAACTGGCGCCCCTCTTCCGGGTTTTGGCCGCCATTCTCGGCCGGAATGTCCGCCCTAAAGCTAGGTTTTTGCCGGGCGCGAACGGATGCTACTATCGGCCTTTTTCCGAAGGTGTTAACCCGCATGTTTTTGTCCAACCGGCATTTTATCTCTGCGCTTCTGGCGCTCGCCATCGGCCTTTGGCTGCCGGGCTCCGTGCTGGCCAGGCCCGATTTGGAACGCAAGATCGGCGCTACCGTAGCCGATAGCGATTCTGCGGATTACCGTTTCAGCGACCTGCGCTTCACCTCCGCCGATGGCCGACGGCATTATCGCGTTCGCATCGCCCAACCGCATCGGGCGCCTGAGCCGGACGGCTATCCAACGATTTATTTCCTTGACGGCAACGCGGTGCTGATGGAGTTAAACGCCGCCTTACTGGCCAAATTGGCAGCGGCGAAGCGGCCGCCGGTGCTAGTCATGATCGGCTATGACAACGATCTGCGCATCGATGCCGCCGGCCGCGCCTACGACTATACGCTCCCTCTGCCGGCAGGCATGAAGACACCGCCACGGTCCGGCGGGGGCGCGGATGCGTTCCTGCAATTGATTGAAACTCGGATCAAACCGGCGATCGCCGCCAGACTGGCGGTCGATCCGCAGCGGCAGACGCTGTGGGGGCACTCCTACGGCGGGCTCTTCGTTCTGCACACGTTGTTTACCCATCCCGCCGCCTTTCAGCGCTATATCGCCGTGGAACCCTCGCTGTGGTGGGGCAATGGCATGATCCTGCAAGAAGCGCAGCAGAGGACGGAACGGCGCGCGACGCCGGCGGTAAGGCTGCAACTGTGGGTTGGCCTGGCGGAACGCGATCGCACGACCCCGCCCGGCGTGAAGAGCCCCGCTCTGCCGGCGGACGCAACGCATTTGCTGGCCGAACAGCTGGCGCAGCTCGACGGTTTCACCGTCGGCTATCGGGAATGGCCCACCTTAGGGCACGGCGCCATGCTGGGCGCGACCATCGAGCCGGCGCTGGACAGCGTCATCGCAGAAGACTGAATCCGCGGCTCAGAAGGTATCGGCCACATTTTCATCTGCGGCGCATATCTTCTGATAAGAAGAGTGTTTAATATCTGAGACAGAGAACGGTGGCCGCGGGCGAGCGCGTCAAAAAACAAAGTGGCTCCCCCGTCGGCAAGTGAGCTTGCTCTATCCGGTGGAGCCATACAGTACTGCAGTTTTCCCGGTGGGGCCCTGGTGAGGCGCAAGTAGGAAAAGATGGTGTAAGCAGGGCATTTCAGCGTTTTAATACCGCCTGTTTCACTATTTTCTTCTCCCTGTGGCGCCTATCATAAGCGCCCGCTCACCAGGTGGAAAAGGGTGAAAACCACCCTTGAAATACATTAACGAAAGTGATATTAGAAGCGGTTAGGGCGAAAGCGCCTAGTTCAGTTTTGAATAATTAAATCAGGGAATTATATTAAAAATGAATATTAATATCACCGACAAACCCAACCCGCAGGATGAAGAGTTCGTTATCGACAGCCTTTGGGCGCACAATCATAAAACCCAGCCCGTAGACATTCACCCGCTGTTCCTGACCGTTACCGACGACAGCCAGCAGATCGTCGGCGGCCTGGTCGCGCGCACCTGGTGGGGCGGCCTGGAAGTGCAGTATCTGTGGGTTGGCGATCAATGCCGCAAAAGCGGGTACGGCCGCCAATTGATGGAGTTGGCCGAAGAAGAAGCCCGCAAGCGCGGTTGCCATATGGCCTATGTCGATACCTTCGATTTCCAGGCCAGAGGCTTCTACGAAAAACTGGGCTACCGGGTCTACGGCGAACTGGGCGACTATGCGCATCGCCACACCCGCCATTATCTGGCTAAAAGCCTGTAACGCGGCCTGAGCGGCACAGAGGTGGGTATGGGTTCATCGCATAAAAATAATGAATCTTATTTTAAGGGCCTCATCACCATGATGGAGCACCTGAGCGAACCCTGGGGCATCAAAGATCACCTGTCCCGCCACCTCTATATGAACCGCGCCGCTTATCTCTATACCAATACGCCGCTGAATTTCGACGTCGCCGGCAAATATGACCACGAGTTCCCCGCCGACTGGGCCGACTCCGCCGCCGACTTTATCGAACATGACAAAATGACCGAAGCGGCGCGCGATCGGGTCACGGTCATAGAAACGCACTACTGGTACGGCAAAGACAGCCTGACGCCGTTTATCAGCGAAAAGCTGCCGGTGTACAACGATGACAAACAGGTGATTGGCGTGATCTGGAACGCCAAGCCGATGAACAGCCTGTCGCCGTTGAAGTACATCAATCAGCAAAAACCCAGCGTGTTGACCACCGAAGTCAATAACGAGCTGTTCACCCGTGCCGAACTCGATGTCATTTTCCTTATGCTGCAACGATTTACAGTGAAAGAGATAGCCAAAATCTATAATGTCAGCAATAAGACCATCGAAAACCGCATTTATAACATTTACCAGAAGGCCAACGTGCATACTCAGCAGCAATTTGAGGAATACTGCAAATACGCCAATCTGGATAACTACATTCCCGATCGCCTGATAACCAAAGGCATTCAGTTTATTTGAACCGCAAGGAAGATCTCACCGTGATAAAGATCGAAGATTATCCGCTCACCCGGGTGCCGCAAGATAAACGAGTTTCGTTTTTAAGCGTGGCCATCGTGCATATGGGCATGCTGACCGCGCTGGACCAGTTCATGCTCGGCGCCGTGCTCGGCAACTCCATGACGCTGATTGACGCCTTCACCGCCATTTTTGTCGGCAGCCTGATCTTCGGCGTGGTGACCTTCGGCCTGGGGCTGGCAGGCATGCGCGAAGGCATTTCCGGCAGCCTGCTGGCGCGCTGGTGCGGTTTCGGCCGTCTGGGCTCGGTGCTGATCGGCGTGGTGGTTGCCGTCAGCCTGCTGGGTTGGTTCGGCATTCAGAACGCCATTTTCGCCAAATCGCTCGACTTCGCGCTCGGCAATAAGCTGGGCTTTGGCCTGGCCGCCGGGCTCTCGGGCACGCTGTTGACCATCCTGGTGGCATTCGGCTTCAAGGCGCTGCGCATCGCCGCCCGTATCGCGGTGCCGATGTTCATCATGCTGGTGGCCTATATTTCGGTGACCGCGCTTTCCGGCCATAACCTGCAGGAGATCATCCAGCTGGCGCCGCCGGGTGAACCGCTGACCATCAGCGCCGGCATCACCATCGTCGTCGGCGGCGCCATCGTGGCCAGCCTGATGACCCCCGATCTGACCCGTTACTCCAAAAACGGCAAGCACGTGCTCGGCGTCACGCTCTTCACCATCATCGCCGGCGAGTTCGTGGTGAACGGCCTGGCGATCCTGATCGCCAAAACCCTGGGCACCGCGGATGTGGTCACCATCATGTCGCAAGCGGCCGGCGGCGCCGGTTTGCTGGTGGTGGTGTTCTCCACCCTGCGCGTCAACGATCTCAACCTGTACTCTTCTTCGCTGGGCATCGTCAACGCGGTGGAAGGCATCACCGGCAAGAAGCTGAAGTACACCTACACTACGCTGGTGATCGGTATTCTGGGCACCACGCTGTCGGTGCTGGGCATTCTTGACCGCTTTGTCGACTTCCTGACGGTGCTTGGCGTGGTCTTCCCGCCGATTATCGGCATCATGCTGGTGGACTATTATCTGCTGCGCAGCCATCGCAAGATCCTGGATGAGAGCCGCCGTACCGGCCAGTTGCCGAACGAAACGCCAACTATCGGCTGGGCGGCGATCGTCGCCAGCATCGCCGGCGGCGCCGTCGGCCTGGCGACCGAATGGGGCGTACCGACCATCAATTCCCTGGTCGCTGCCAGCCTGCTGTATTGGGTGCTTAAACTGGTCTTCAGCCGGGCGCAAAAACCGCTGGCATCACAGAAATCGCTCTGATTTTCGTGAACGCGGTAATGCACTCCTCCAGGTCCCGGGGGAGTGTTTGACGCTCGAAAAGGGGATTCAATGCAAAAGAAGGGGCCGATCGCGCAGACAAGCGGCCGTGGTGGTTAGGGTCCCTGGTGTCGGTAGCAAGCTATCCATTTATGCTCAGAGTGTGGCAATGCCCCCTCTGAGCTTTTTATTATAAAAACTGTCGGCTTCCGTATTTTGATCGTAAAGAAAAGCTTCAGCTTGCATGAACAGTAGCCCATGAAATCGGCTTTGGTCAACATAAAAGTAAACATAAAACCGGCTTTTGTGTTCACTTTTCCATAAGTAAAACCTAATCAATTGATTTGCACGGCTTTATCTTTCTCGCAGAGGAAGCAGGCTACCCCCGCTGACATCACTGCGCTAAACGGCTGACGATAAACAATAATTACCACTAATAATCAGTTCGTTACCCGCCCGTCCGCGCCTTTTTATCTGGACAACGCCAATGCGTAAGATATAGTGAAGCCTGCGTAATGTTTGTAAGGACAGCCAATGAAAACCACCAACGCACAGCGCAAAATCAACATCATTAAAAATATTGAATATCTGATGCGTACCCGCGGTGAAACCAAGGCTTCCTTTTCCAATCGCAGCGGCCTGACGCGCACTACCCTCTACAAAATTCTTGACGGAAGAGTGAACAACGTTCAGCAATCCACCGTGAATCGGATCTCCGATTTCTTCGGTGTCTCCTGTGAAGAGATCGAAGATTACGATCTGGAAAAGCTGGAGCTGCTTAACGAAACGCTGTCCACCGAAGGCAACAAGAACCCTTCCGCCATTCCGGTGATCCCGCAGTCGCGCTATCTGGCCGTCTCGCAACGCAAGATCGGGCAGCTGGTCACTGAGTTCCCTTTGACTTATTTCTTCGGCGATGAGTCGAACATGTTGGCAATGAAAATAGAGACCGAAATTAAAGGGTCATTTATTCCCGGCGAGGTCATCATCATCAAACGCCCGCCGGTACTGATTTGCGATTCGCCTTTGCTGTATCACTCGGGAAAAAGCGGCTTCTTTGTGGTTGAAGACAAAGACAGCGAAAGCATGGACAAACGCCCTCAGGACACCGTGCAATTCCTGGGTTACATCGTTGGAGAAAGGTTATAAATGGAACCGAATCAGAAGTTCAAGCTGTTGGGCTTCACCCGGCATGGCACCATCGCGGCCAATGTCATGGTATTGGCCACCGGCAAAACCATTACCATGGGGCTGAATGAGCTGGCCGACAGCGAAATATCAGAAGATCTGAGCCGGCACGAGCTGCAGGCGCTGTACCGCAAACTCTATGGCGATAACCAACAAAAAACCGCCTACGAGCTCAGCGATCGCCACGAACGCTCCTGGTACGCCTATCTGATTATTACCGTGGCGCTCAGCGTGATTTATATTTTCTCAACGCTGTGCGGCGTCAAGCCGATCCAAATCCCGGTACTGAATCTCATCACGCCGCCGGCGATCTTCATTTACCCGCTCACGTTCATTCTGGTGGACATCCTTAACGAATTCTATGGGTTGCGGTTGGCTCGGCGCACCATCATCATCTCGTTTATCGCCAACCTGACCTTCGTTCTGGGAGTCTGGGTGACAACGCTGGTGCCGAGCATTCCGCAGTGGGAGTACAGCGAGACCTACAACGGCATCGTGCACAGCATCATGGCGGTGCTGGTGGCCTCGTCGGCGGCCTATCTGATTTCCGAGAACGTCAATTCCTATCTGCTTTGCAAAATCAAAGAGTTGACCAACTCCCGTTACCTGTTTGTGCGCGTGATCACCAGTACCGTAGTGGCGTCGGCCATCGACAGCGTGGTGTTCTGTACGCTGGCGTTTTACAACGTGCTGAGCTGGGACATCATCAAGACCATGATCCTGTCGCAGTTCCTGATCAAGGTGGTTTACGCCCTGCTGGGCGTCGGGCCGATCTACGCCACCCGCAGTCTGTTTAACCGCTACATCAATACCGAACAAGCAAAGGGCAATGAATATGCATATCCAAAAGCAAGATAAGATCACCCATCTTGGCGCGAACTCCGATTATCCGGATCAATATGCTCCCGCATTGCTCGAAGCCCTGCCGCGCGCGCGCGGCCGCGATCTAATCGGCGTGGACGAGCGGCAGCTGCCATTCAGCGGCTTTGATCTCTGGACCGCCTTCGAGCTGTCGTGGCTCAACGGCAAGGGCAAACCGGTGGTGGGCATCGGCGAATTTACCTTCCCGCACTCTTCTTCCAACCTGATCGAATCCAAGTCGTTCAAGCTGTATCTCAACAGTTTCAACCAAACGCGCTTCGACAGCGTGGAACAGGTGAGCGCCGCCATGCAAAAAGATCTGTCGCAGGCGGCCAACGGCCAGGTCACCGTCAAACTCTATCCGGGGCTGGAAGGTTACCCGGCGCAAATCGATCGCCTGCCGGGCATCAACATCGACGATCTGGATATCGCGATCGACGACTTCGCCTTCAAGCCGGAATACCTGAGCGGCGCGGCCGATCAAGGGGACCGCGTGGCGGAGACGCTGTCTTCCAATCTGCTGAAATCCAACTGCCTGGTCACCAACCAGCCGGACTGGGGCAGCGTGGTGATCCGCTATGAAGGCCGCCAAATCGATCGCGAAAGCCTGCTGCGCTACCTGATCTCCTTCCGCCAGCACAACGAATTCCACGAGCAGTGCGTCGAGCGCATTTTCAACGACATCAAGCAGAGCTGCCGCCCGGAAAAACTCAGCGTGTTCGCGCGTTACACCCGCCGCGGCGGCCTGGACATCAACCCCTTCCGCAGCGATTTCGAGACAGCGCCGGCGCTCGGCCGCCTGATCAGGCAGTAAGCGTTACCCCCCAATGCTCCCGCCAGGGAGCATTGTTTCCCTCGCTTTCATCTCCCTGTTATTTTTCGCCATTATCGTCGTCAGCGGCTATCTTCAAAGCACACTGACGGAGATTAACGACGCATGCCTGACCTTTCACGCAGAGATATCCTGCGGGCTGCCGCCATCGGATCGGCATTCTCGCTGTTGCCCGCCTCGATTCGCAAAGCGCTGGCCATTCCCGCCAACAACCGCACCGGCACCCTGCGCGACGTCGAACACGTGGTGATCCTGATGCAGGAAAACCGCTCTTTCGATCACTACTTCGGCACCCTGCCGGGCGTGCGCGGCTTCAGCGATCGCTTTACCATCCCACTGCCCGGCGATCGCCTCGTCTGGCAGCAACAGGGGGCCGAACGGCTGGTGCTGCCCTACCATCTGGACAGCAAACGCGGCAACGCCCAGCGCGTCACCGGCACGCCGCACTCGTGGGTGGATGAGCAAGCCGCCTGGGATCACGGCCGCATGAGCGCCTGGCCCACCTACAAAACGCCGGCCTCGATGAGCTACTACCGTCAGCAAGAGCTGCCGTTCCAGTTCGCACTGGCCAACGCTTTCACCCTGTGCGATGCCTATCACTGTTCCATCCACGCCGGCACCAACACCAACCGGCTGTTCCACTGGACCGGCACCAACGGCCCGTCCGCCGCCGACGTGGCGATAGTGGTCAACGAATGGGACAGCCCCGGCCCGGCGGACATCGGCTACCAGTGGACAACCTATCCGGAACGGCTGGAGGCGAGCGGCGTCAGTTGGAAGGTGTATCAATTCCTGCCGGACAACTTTACCGACAACCCGCTGGCGGGTTTTCGCCAATACCGCGCCGCCAGCATTCAAGTGGGCAACCCGGCGCGGCCGCCGAAAGACTTCAACGCTTTCGTGCCTTATAGCGATGCGCTCAACGAGGCCGCACCGCTCTATAAAGGCAACGGCAACACCCTGCCGGCCGCCGACGGCAACGACCTGGACGCCATGCTGGCCGGATTCCGCGCCGACGTGCAGCAGGGCAAACTGCCGCAGGTCAGTTGGATCATCGCGCCGGCGGCCTATTCGGAACATCCCGATCCCTCCAGCCCGGTGCAGGGCGGCTGGTTCACCCAAGAGATCCTCAACGCGCTGACCGACAACCCGGAGGTGTGGAGTAAAACCGTCCTGCTGGTCAACTACGACGAAAACGACGGCTTTTTTGACCATATGCCTTCGCCTTCCGCGCCGTCGCTGCGCGAAGACGGCAGCTTCGCCGGTAAATCGACCGTACCGTTCGACACCGAGATCTTCCAGCACGTGGCGCCGCCCGGCTCGCAGGATCAACCGCCGCCGGACGGCCGCATCTACGGCCCCGGCCCGCGGGTCCCGATGCTGGTGCTGTCGCCCTGGAGCCGCGGCGGCTGGGTCAATTCACAGGTTTTCGATCACACCTCGGTGCTGCAATTTTTGGAAAAGCGCTTTCAGGTGCATGAACCCAACATCAGCGCCTGGCGCCGCGCGGTGTGCGGCGATCTCACTTCGGCGTTCAACTTTGTCGATCCTAACGGCGAAGCATTGCCGAGCCTGCCCGCCACCAGCCGCCACGCCGCCGACGGCCTGCGCCAGCGTCAGGAACAGCTGCCGCAGGTGCCGCTGCCGCCGCCCACCCACCAGCGTTTACCCCACCAACGCCGCCTGGCGCGCCCTTCCCGCGCTCTGCCCTACCAGCTGCACGTCGAGGCCAGCGTCGCGACCGAGCAGCGCCGCGTGACGCTGAACCTGTTCAATACCGGCGAGCAGGGAGCGGTGTTTCACGTCTACGATCGGCGAGACCTGACGCAAATCCCGCGTCGCTATACCGTCGAGGCCGGCAAGGCGGTCAGCGACGACTGGCGGGCAGAAAATGAGTACCATCTGTGGCTGCTCGGCCCCAACGGCTTTCATCGTGAACTGCGCGGCGCCCTGAGCCGGCCGCAGCCTGAGGTGCGTTTGCGCCCGACGGGCCGCAACCTGCTGCTGCAGTTGAATAACCCGGGCACCGAAGCGATAGCGATCACCCTCGAACGCTGCCCTTACACGCAGCAAGGCCCGTGGCCTGTCACGCTGCCTGCGGGCGGCAGCCACCAGCAAGCGTTTGACGCCCGCGCCAGCGGCGGTTGGTACGATATTACGCTGCAAAGCGCCGGGGGCTGGCTGCGTCGTCTGGCGGGGCGGCTGGAAGATGGCGAACACAGCGTCAGCGACCCGCTGATGGGCCATGAGTAACTATCGGCACTGTGGGAGTTCAAAAATCGAAAGGATATCGCTTATCATTGCGTTCTCGTTCTTCGCCGATTACCCAAGGATCTTCATGCCCGCTGTTCTTATCGCCAAAGCCGGCCGCTGGTTGGCCGCCTGCGTTTTACTGTTGGCCGGCGCCGCTCAAGCCGCGCCGATCGTCGTCACCGATGTCGCCGGCCGCCAGGTCACCCTGCCGCAACCGGCAAAACGCGTTATCCTGGCCGATGCCCGCGCGTTGCTGGCGCTGAATATTCTGCATCCGCAGGAGCCGCTGAAAAACATCATCGCCTGGGACAACTCGCTGAAGGTCAAAGCGCCGGATCTGGTTGAAGCCTACGCGAAAAAATTCCCGCAGGTCATGCAGATCCCCACCTTCGACAACCCCTACACCAGTGATTTCAGCGTGGAAAGCGCGGTGGTGCGTCAACCGGATCTGATCATTTTCGACATTGGCCTGCTGAGCAAATTGAAAGACAGCGGCGTGCTGACCCAGCTGGAAAAAGTCGGCATCCCGGTGCTGATCATCGATTTTCGCCAACAGCCGCTGACCAACACCATCGCCAGCATGGCACTGTTGGGTAAAGTATTTGACGAGCAGCCCAATGCCGACGCCTTCATCCGTCTCTATCAGCAGCGCCTCGAGCTGGTGCGGCAGCGGGTCGCCACGCTGAAACCGGAACAGCGCCCCAGCGTCTTCATCGAGCGCAGCGCCGGCATCAAAGGCGAACAGTGCTGCAACACCTTCGGCAAAGGCAGTTTCGGGCAGTTCATCGATACCGCCGGCGGCAACAATATCGGCAGCACGCTGTTTTCAGACATGGGCGGTGAAGTGAACGTCGAACAGGTGATCAGCAGCAACCCGGATTTCTATCTGCTGACCGGCGCCGACTGGAGCCGCGGCCATCGCGGCACGCTGGCGGTGCCGCTGGGTTACGCCACCGATATGGCCACCAGCCAAAAGAAACTGGCGCACCTGCTGGATCGCACCGGCATTAACGTGCTGAAAGCGGTGAAAGAAAAACGCGTGATGGCGATTTATCATCAATTTTACGACACGCCGCTCAACTTTATCGCGGTTGAGGCGATCGCCAAATTCCTGCACCCGGCGCTGTTTAAAGATATTGATCCGCAAGCGGATATCAAAATGGTGCACCGGAAATTCACCGCGCTGGATTACAGCGGCGTCTTCTGGCTTACGCCACAATAACCCCCGCCAGGGCCCGCCAGCCGGGCCCTGTTTCCCGCAGTCATTATTTAGTTGCCTACTTAACTATCCCGTAACAATTTTATTTACTTGCCAATAATTATCATTAAGATTGTCTTTTCTAAAAAATACATCCGGGTCTGAAACTCTTAAGGCATTATTATGTCACCTCTTTTTCGGCTTTCTCTGCTGACGGCTTCCATCGCCATCGCATTCCCTGTCCTTGCTACTGATAACTCATCTCAGAACGATACCGACACCGTGACCGTCGTCGGCAACTGGCTGGACAACCCTGATACCAGTTCGGTGCTGCTCAACCATCCGGGCGCGCGTTCCATCGTCACCCAGCAGCAAATGCACGAACAGGGCGACCAAACCATCGCCGATAGCCTGCGCGGCGTACCCGGCGTGCAAGTGCGCGACAGCAACGGCACCGGCGGCAGCGACATCTCGCTCAACGTCGGCGTGCGCGGCCTGACTTCGCGCCTTTCTCCACGCTCCACCATTCTGATGGACGGCGTCCCGCTGGCGGTCGCGCCTTACGGCCAACCGCAGCTGTCGATGGCTCCGCTGTCTATCGGTAATCTGCAATCGGTGGACGTTGTGCGCGGCGGCGGCGCGGTGCGCTACGGGCCGCAGAACGTCGGCGGCGTGATCAACTTCGTTACCCGAGACATTCCCAAAACGTTTGGCGGCACCGCCAGCGTACAAACCCAGGGCGCCAGCCACGGCGGCCTGAAGACCCTGACCAGCGCCTCCGTGGGCGGCACCGCAGACAACGGCCTCGGCGCCGAACTGCTCTATTCCGGCCTGCACGGCCAGGGCTACCGCGACAACAACGACAACACCGACATCGACGATTTCATGCTGAAAACGCGTTATGCGTTTACCGATCGCGACGAACTGTTGGCCAATTTCCACTACTACGACGCCAAAGCCGGCATGCCGGGCGGGCTGAGCAGCGCGCAATACGCGCAGAACCCGTTCCAGTCCACGCGGCCGTGGGACCAGTTCGAAGGCCGCCGCAAGGATATGTCGTTCAAGTACAAACATCAGGAAGACGACAAACAGTTCGAAGTGTTGACCTACTTCACCGACAGCTACCGCGGCAGCAACATCGAATCGGAAGGCACCGGCAAAAACGCGGGCCAGCGGCGCATGGTTTCCTATCCGCGCCACTATTCAACCTGGGCGATCGAACCAAGTTACTCGCAGGTCTTCCGTTTCTGGGATATGGCGCACGAGATCACCCTCGGTTACCGCTACCTGAATGAAACCATGGATGAAAAGGCGTCTCGTTCGGCCTGGTATAACCCGGCGAATATCGGCTCGACGCCGGAGACCCCGGACTATTATCAGCACACCTCTGGCGGCACCGCAGCCAACGCGTTCTATATCGACGACACCATTAACGTCGGCAACTGGACGGTCACGCCGGGCCTGCGTTATGAAAGCATTCGCACCCACGTGGACGATTCGTTCAACAACATCAGCCGCGAGAAAAGCTACAGCGAGCCGCTGCCGTCATTGAACGTGATGTACCACCTGTCCGACGCCTGGAAACTGTTCGCCAACGCCAACACCTCGTTCGGCAGCATGCAGTATTTCCAACTGACCAAAGGCGGCAACGGCAACCAGCCGGCGCCGGGGCTGACGGCGGAAAAAGCGCGCACCTATGAGTTCGGCACCCGCTACGACGACACCGTGGTTAAGGCCGAGGCCACGCTGTTCTACATCGACTTCGATAACCAGCTGCAGTACATCAGCAACGACGTGGGCTGGACCAACATGGGCGCCACCAAGCACAAAGGCATCGAGCTGGCGCTCAGCTACGATCTCAGCGAGCTGAATCGGGCGCTCGACGGCGCCAGCGTCTACACCAGCTATACCTACACCAAGGCCAGCACCGACAAGGGCGACTTCGCCGGTAAAGATCTGCCGTTCTACTCGCGCCAGGTCTATACCGTCGGTACGCGTTACGCCACCGGCAGCTGGGTATGGAATCTGGACGGTTATGCGCAGTCGAAACAGCATTCGCCGGGCACCGGGCCGGAGTACATCACGCAGGAAAGCGCCGATGGCCAGTTCGGCAACATCGCCGGTTACATGGTGTGGAATATGCGCGGGGAATATAACTTCGGGCCGCAGCTGTCGAACCTGACGCTGGGCGCCGGGGTGAAAAACCTGTTCGATCAGCGCTACTTCACCCGCTCCAACGACAATAACTTCGGCAAGTACGTCGGCGAACCGCGCACCTTCTTCGTGCAGGGGTCGATCGCTTTCTGATACCCAGGCCCCGATGGGGCTTCGGTATCACCGACAATAAAGACGAAACAGGCGCGCCAGGTGCGCGCCCATCGGCGTCAAGGTGGTGTCCTTCCGTTGGATAAGATAAAACGTCGCTTTCGGCAGACGCTCTTCCAGCTCAAGCGGCACCAAATGCTTGCCCAGAATCGGATCCGAAATCACGTCCACCGACAGAATGCTGACAAAATCGCTCTGCGCCACCAGGCTGGTACAGGCCATAAAGGTCTCACAGGTCACGCTGATCGATGGCGCCATGCCCAAGTCCCCGAACAGATCGTGCAATAGCCGGTAATAACTGCCTTTCGGCGTCGGCATGGTCCAGTCGCAGTGCTGCAGCTGTTTCAGCGAGGTCGCCCCCTCCATCGGATGCCCTTTGCGCACTACCACCCGATACTCTTTTTCCATCAGCCGTTCATACTGCAGCTCGTTGTCGAGGCTGCTGGGGTAATAGGTATTGACGGTAAAATCCAGCTCGCCCTGGCGCAGTTCTGGGATCATCGACACCAGTTGCCCCTCGACGATGCGCACCTTCACGTTCGGATACTCACGGTGAAACTGGGTGACCACCTGCGGCATCACGGTGCGCGCAATGCTGCCGCCAACGCCGATATTCACCGTGCCGCCCGCCAACCCCAGCCGCTGCTGAATGTCTTCCTGCGCCACCCGCAGTTCTTCGAGGATCAGGCTGGCATGCTGGAAAAAGTTATCGCCGCAGTCGGTCAATACCACCCCCTGACTGCGGCGAATAAACAGCTTGGCGCCCAGCACCTCTTCCAGCTCCTGAATGGCTTTGGTCAGTGCAGGCTGGGAAAGGCGAGAGGTGCGGCTGGCGGCGCGGATGCTGCCCTGGCGGCTAACGTCCACAAATGCGCGCAATTGGTGCAATTTTATCGAGGCTGGCATAGGCGAAAGGCGATAACCGTTATTTATCAATAGCAAGATATTGGCATCTTATTTAGCCAGATTCCATTGTGTACATTCGGAAAAAACATAATAAATAACCAAATTCTTATTTCGCTTAATTAAGCGCATTTTCTGCGCCAATAAGCGCCATTCACGGCAGTTAGTAACCAAACGCACCTTTTTCTTTGCAATAGCTTCACCGTCTGATTTCAGTTCAGAGCATAACTGCTGCCTGGAGCGATCCAGCGCGCGATAACTTATGAGATATCACTATGACTAATTCGCTTTCGATGTTGGTGGCCGATCTGTACCCGCAATTGCAGGCCTGGCGCCGCGACTTCCACCGCTATGCCGAATCCGGCTGGTTTGAGTTTCGCACCGCCACCCTGGTGGCGGAAGAACTCGATCGGCTGGGTTATCGTTTGCAGCTGGGCCGCGAGGTCATCAAGGCCGAGGCGCGCATGGGACTGCCCTCGTCCGATGAGCTGGAGGCGCAGGAACTGCGCGCCCGCAATCAGGGCGCGTTGGAAAAATGGTTGCCGCATTTTTCCGGCGGCTTCGCCGGCATCGTCGCTACGCTCGATACCGGCCGCCCCGGCCCGACTATCGCCTACCGCGTGGATATGGACGCCCTCGATCTCAACGAATTGCTGGAACCCGAGCACCTGCCGTTCCGTGAAGGATTCGCCTCTTGCAACAGCGGCATGATGCATGCATGCGGTCATGACGGCCATACCACCATCGGCCTGGGGCTGGCGCACGTGTTCAAAAGCCTGGAGTCCCAGCTTAGCGGCACCGTCAAACTGATCTTCCAGCCGGCGGAAGAAGGCACGCGCGGCGCAAAATCGATGGTGGAGGCCGGCGTGGTGGACGACGTCGATTTCTTCACCGCGGTGCATATCGGCACCGGCGTGCCGGCCGGCGAGCTGGTGTGCGGCAGCGACAGCTTTATGGCCACCAGCAAGCTGGACGTTACCTTTCGCGGCGTCGCCTCCCACGCCGGCGCCAAGCCGGAAGACGGTCGCAACGCGCTGCTGGCAGCGGCGCAGGCTGCGCTGGGGCTTTACGCCATCCCGCGCCACAGCGAAGGCAGCTCGCGCATCAATGTCGGCGTGCTACAGGCCGGCACCGGCCGCAACGTGATCGCCGATCGGGCGTTTATGAAGGTGGAGACGCGCGGCGCCACCAATGAGATCAACGCGTTCGTCTATCAACAGGCGCTGAACGCCATCGAAGGCGCAGCCAAAATGCACGGCGTCGCCTGCGACATCGCGCTGATGGGCGCGGCGCAGAGCAGCAAACCGACCCAACCGTGGGTGGATTACATCCGTCGCCAGGCGCAGCAGATAACCGAGCTGACCTCGGTGGTCGATCGCCGCGAACAGGCTGCGGGTTCGGAAGACGCCACCTACATGATGGAACGGGTGAAATCCCGCGGCGGCCAAGCCTCATATGTCATTTTCGGCACCGAGCTGAGCGCCGGACACCATAACGAGAAATTCGACTTCAACGAACAGGTGATGGCGGTGGCGGTGAAAACGCTGGCGTCGCTGGCGCTGAACCTGCCGACATTCGGGAGCGGAGCATGAGCAACTCAGAACTGCAGGCTTTTATCGACGACTACATTGACCAACGCCAGTCCCGCTTCAGCGCGCTGAGCGACGCGATTTGGGACCATCCGGAAACGCGCTTTAACGAGACCTATTCCGCCACGTTGCTGGCCGATGCGCTGGAACAGGAAGGCTTCTCGGTCGAGCGCGGCGTGGGCGACATCGAGACGGCGTTTATCGCCAGCTACGGCAGCGGTCACCCGGTTATCGCGCTGCTGGGCGAGTACGACGCGCTGGCCGGGCTGAGCCAGCGGTCCGGTTGCGCCACGCCGCAGCCGCTGGTGGAAAACGGCAACGGCCATGGCTGCGGCCACAATCTGCTGGGCACCGCGGCGCTGGCGGGCGCCTTCGCCGCCAAGGCGTGGATGCAGCAGAACCGGCTGACCGGCACCCTGCGCTTCTACGGCTGCCCGGGCGAAGAGGGGGGCTCCGGCAAAACCTTTATGGTGCGCGAAGGCCTGTTCGACGACGTCGACGCCGCCCTCACCTGGCACCCGGAAGGCTTCAGCGGCATGTTCAACACCAGTACGCTGGCCAACATTCAGGCGGCGTTTCACTTCAAGGGCGTCGCCGCCCATGCCGCCAACTCGCCGCACCTGGGGCGCAGCGCGCTGGACGCGGTGACGCTGATGAATACCGGCGCCAACTTCCTGCGCGAACATATTGTGCAAGAAGCGCGGCTGCACTATGCGGTCACCCACACCGGCGGCAGCTCCCCCAACGTGGTGCAGGCCGACGCCGAGGTGTTGTACCTGATCCGCGCACCGCAGCTCGACCAGGCGCAGGACATTTACCAACGGGTGATCAACATCGCCAAGGGCGCAGCGCTGATGACTGACACCCAGATGGAAGTGCGCTTCGACAAGGCCTGCTCCAACTATGTGCCAAACCGCAGTCTTGAACGCGCGATGTATCAAAACCTGTGTGATTTCGGTCTGCCCGAGTACAGCGACGCCGAACGCCGCTTCGCCGAGGAAATCCGCCAGACGCTGAGCCGCGACGATCTGCGCAACGCCAAACTCAACATTGCCCGCACCGGCGGTGCAGCCGGGCGCGAGTGGGTGCAACTGCTGGGAGATAAGGTGCTGATGGACGAGGTCGCTCCTTATGTGGAATCCGACGATCTGCTGTACGGCTCTACCGACGTTGGCGACGTGAGCTGGGTGGCGCCGACCGCCCAATGCTTTAGCCCCTGTTTCGCACTCGGCACTCCGCTGCACACCTGGCAACTGGTGGCGCAGGGCCGCACCGCTATCGCCCATAAGGGCATGTGCCTGGCCGGCAAGGTGATGGCGGCGACCGCCGTCGATCTGCTGAGCGACAGCGCCCTGCTGGCGCGCTGCCGCAGCGAGTTTGAGCGCCAGCGCGCCGAACAGCCGTACCGCTGCCCCATCCCGCAGGGGGTGAAGCCATCTCCATTGAAATAGCATGAACAGACAGGGCCCGGAACACCGGGCCACCGAGCATAATTATAAATAAATCAAATAATAACAATCACACAACAGAGCAAACACAGAGGGTAAAATCATGAGTGAGGCCACAACGCCAATCAATAAAAGCCCCGGACGCGTTTTTTACTGGGTGGAACGCATCGGCAATAAGATCCCCAATCCGTTTTTATTGTTCGTCTATTTGATCCTGGTGCTTATGCTGGCCACCGCGCTGTTTTCCTGGCTCGATGTGGCGGTGAAAAATCCGGCCACCGGCGAGCTCATCAAGGTGAATAACCTGATGAGCGTGGCGGGCATGCAGTGGATATTTCCCAATATCATCCATAATTTCAGCAGTTTTGCGCCGCTGGGGGCTATTTTGGCGCTGGTGATAGGCGCCGGCCTGGCGGAAAAGGTCGGCCTGCTGCAGGCGCTGATGTATAAAATGGCCTCGCGCGTCAGCGCCCGCTACGCCAGCTATATGGTGCTGTTTATCGCCTTCTTCAGTCATATATCGTCGGACGCCGCGCTGGTGGTGATGCCGCCGCTCGGCGCGCTGATGTTTGTAGCGGTGGGTCGCCACCCGATAGCCGGACTGCTGGCGGCGATCGCCGGCGTCGCCTCCGGTTTTACCGCCAATCTGTTGATCGTCACCACCGACGTATTGCTTTCCGGCATCAGCACCGAAGCCACCAAAGCGGTGGATGGCGCGGTTCACGTCAGCGTGATAGACAACTGGTACTTTATGGCCACCTCCGTGATCGTGCTGACCATCGCCGGCGCGCTGCTCACCGACAAGTTTATCGAGCCCCGTCTGCCGAAGTGGCAAGGCGGCGCCGAAGACAAAATCGCAGCGCTGACCCCGCTGCAGAACCGGGGGCTGATGATGAGCGGCATCGCCGCGCTGGTGTTTATCGCCATCATCGCCGCTCTGGTGGTGCCGGAGGCCGCGCCGCTGCGTGACCCGAACACCGGTTCGGTGATCCCTTCCCCGTTCATCAAGGGTATTGTGCCGATCATCATCCTGTTCTTCTTCACCGTCGCCATTACCTATGGCGTAGTCACCAAACAGATCCGGCGGCCGGACGATATTCCCCACCACTTGCTCGATCCGATGAAAAGCATGGCGGGTTTCATCGTGATGGTGTTTCCGCTGTCGCAGTTCGTGGCGTTCTTTAACTGGAGCAACATGGGCAAGTTTATGGCCGTCGGTCTGACCGATATGCTGGAAGCCGCCGGCATGAGCGGCGCACCGGCATTTCTCGGCCTGATGTTCCTCTCCGCCTTCCTGTGCATGTTCATCGCCAGCGGCTCGGCGATCTGGTCAATTTTGGCGCCGATCTTCGTGCCGATGTTTATGCTGCTCGGTTTCCACCCGGCGTTCGCCCAGATGATCTTTCGCATCGCCGACTCTGCAGTGCTGCCGCTGGCGCCGATGTCACCGTTCCTGCCGCTGTTCCTCGGCTTCCTGCAGCGCTACCGCAAAGACGCGCAGCTCGGCACCTATTACGTGCTGATCCTGCCCTATCCCGTGGTGTTCTTCAGCGTGTGGATTTTGCTGCTGCTGGTCTGGTATGCGCTAGGCTTGCCAATCGGTCCCGGCGTCTATCCGAAGCTGGGCTAAACGCCCCGCTATCTCGCCCCGCGCTGGTTCGCGGGGCAGATTCCCTCTTCCCCAAGCCCAGCAGAAAGATTGATCTTCCTCACTGACCAAGCGGCTCTGAGGATTATTTCATTGCCTTGCTAAACCGGTTCTTCTATTTTAGCTCACCATCTGACAACGACAAAAACAGGGATTAAGCATGATGAATCGCGTATGGGTGCTGGGCGACGCCGTGATCGACCTGATGCCGGAAAATGCCAACGGTTATCTCAAATGCCCCGGCGGCGCGCCGGCGAACGTGGCGGTGGGTATCGCCCGCTTGGGCGGCGACAGCGCCTTTATCGGCCGGGTGGGGCAAGACAGCTTCGGCGCCTTTCTGCAGCAGGTGCTGAGCGATGAAGGGGTGGATATCGGTCATATGCGACCGGATCCCGAACACCACACCTCCACGGTGGTGGTGGATCTCGATCAGCACGGTGAGCGCTCATTCACGTTTATGGTGCAGCCCAGCGCCGATCTGTTTTTGCAGCCCGACGATCTGCCGGCTTTCCTACGGGGCGAATGGCTGCACCTCTGCTCCATCGCGCTGTCGCAGGAGCCCAGCCGCAGCGCGGCCTTTACGGCGATGGAACGCATGCGGGCAGTCGGCGGCCGGGTCAGTTTCGATCCCAACATCCGCGAAGAGGTCTGGCGTCAGCCGGAAGCGCTGCGCCCCTGCCTACAAAAGGCGCTGCTGCTGGCGGATGTGGTGAAACTGTCGCGCGAAGAGCTGGCTTTCATCAGCCACCTTGACGATGTGGAGAACGGCATCCGCTGGATGATGCAAACCTATCCGCTGCGCCTGCTGCTGGTGACGCTGGGCGGCGACGGCGTCTGCGTACACGATGGGCATCGCCTGCGCCATTTCCGCGCGCCGTCGGTCGTGCCGGTCGATACCACCGGCGCCGGCGACGCGTTTGTCGCCGGGCTGTTAGCGGCGCTGGCGCGCCTTCACGCATTGCCGCAGGACGCGCAGTGGCCGGCGGTTATCGCCCAGGCTCAGGCCTGCGGCGCGCTGGCCACCACCGCCAAGGGCGCCATGACCGCCCTGCCTCACGCCGAAGAGCTGGCCGCTTTTCTGCGTTGATCCCCTGCATCCACGGCGATCCCCTGGGCGCCGTGGTCTTTTAACCCGCGATTTGCGCGCTCGATCACAATAGCTGAATCGGGTTAGCAAACTTGATTGCCAGTCCGCTCCTCGATCGTTATCTTTCGCCATGAAAAACCGGTTTAGCAATTTAGCAAAAAATAATAACAACCCTTCCCGGATGATAGACGATGATGAAAAAACTCAGCTATTTGGCGATAACAACAGGGCTTTTCCTCTCCACGTCTGCCGCTGCAGCCTCCGGCGACGGCGGCATCGAGGCGCGCCTCAACGCGCTGGAACAACGCCTGGCGCAGGCGGAACAGCGCGCCGCTCAGGCTGAAACTCGCGCCACCGCGGCGGAACGCCGGGCGCAACAGCTGGAACTGCGCACCGCCAGCACCGAAAGGCAAACCGCGCAGGTCGTGCAGCGCGCCGCCGCGCTTGAAACGCAATCCTCTCCGACCAGCGCGCTGAAACTGAACGGTTTCAACGATCTGAAACTGTACGGCGACGTGGAGTTCAATCTGGACGGCGCCAGCCGCAGCGGCCAGCTGACGTCGCTGAAAGGCAGCGACCACAAGGACTGGAAACCCGGCAACAAAGAGCGCTGGGACATCAATGGCCGCATTCTGGTCGGGCTGGACGGCTACCGCCGCAATCCGGACGGCAACTTCTCCGGCTTCAGCGTCCAGCCGCTGGCGGACATGAGCGGCAAAATGAACCTGGACGACGCCGCTTTCTTCTTCGGCAATGAAAAGAACTGGCAAACCAAAATCGGCCGCTTCGAAGCCTACGACATGTTCCCGCTGAATCAGGATACCTTCATTCAATACTCCGGCAATACCGCCAACGACCTGTACGCCGACGGCTTCGGCTATATCTACATGATGAAAGAAGGCCGCGGCCGCAGCAGCAGCGGCGGCAACCTGATGCTGAGCAAATACGCCGGGGATGTCTATTTCGAACTGAACACGCTGGTGGAAGACGGCACCTCGCTGTTCCAGGACAACAGCTACCACGGCAATGCGCTGGAAAATAAGAAAAACGTCGCCTATTTGCGCCCGGTGATCGCCTGGAAGAAAGACGCCTTCAGCATCGCGGCGGCGATGGAAAGCAACGTGGTGAATAACGCTTACGGCTATCAGGACAGTCAGGGCCGCTTCGTCGACCAATCCAAGCGCAACGGCTACGGCATGACGATGAGTTGGAACAACAGCGCCGCCAACCCGGATAACGGCGTGGTGGCCAACCTGAGCACCGCCTATCTGGATGCCTCAGGCGAGCAAGACTTCACCGCCGGCGTCAACGTGCTGTGGCGGCGCTTCGAACTGGGTTATATCTATGCCCATAACAATATCAAAGAGTTCAATACCGCCGGGATCGCCGCCGATATCCACAACCCGCTCAGCGAACCGGGCAACTACGACATCCACACCGTTCACGCGTCGTATCAGATACCTAACATTATGAATATGAAGAATTTCAACCTGTATTTAGGCGCCTATGTGTCGCTGCTGGAAGCCAACGCCGACAACAAGATCGCCAACGGCGACAACGACCAGCGTTACGGCATGCGCGCCAGATTCAAGTATTTCTTCTGACATCGATTCACGGCGCTGCGCCGCAAACTGCGCGGCGGCATTTTTATTTAGCAAGGGGACAACATGGACATTACCGCAACCGCCAACGCGCTGTTGCCGCTGCTCGGCGGTAAAGAGAACATCGCCAGCGCCGCCCACTGCGCCACGCGCCTGCGCCTGGTGCTGGTGGACGACAGCAAGGTGGACAAAGAGGCCATCGGCAAACTGGACGGCGTTAAAGGCTGCTTCAGCAACGCCGGTCAGATCCAGGTGATCTTCGGCACCGGACTGGTCAACAAGGTGCATGCGGAATTCATCAAGGCGGCGGGCGTCAGCGAATCCAGCAAGGCCGAAGCCGCCGATATCGCGGCGAAAAAGCTCAACCCGCTGCAGCGCATCGCGCGCCTGCTGTCGAACATCTTCGTGCCAATCATCCCGGCGATCGTCGCTTCCGGCCTGTTGATGGGGCTGCTCGGCATGGTGAAAACCTACGGCTGGGCCGATGCCAACAGCGCGCTGTTCATCATGCTGGATATGTTCAGCTCGGCGGCGTTCATTATCCTGCCGATTCTGATCGGTTTCACCGCCGCACGCGAATTCGGCGGCAATCCCTATCTGGGCGCCACGCTCGGCGGCATTTTGACGCATCCGGCGCTGACCAATGCCTGGGGCGTCGCCGGCGGGTTCCACACCATGAATTTCTTCGGTCTGGACATCGCCATGATCGGCTACCAGGGCACGGTATTTCCGGTGCTGCTGACGGTGTGGTTCATGAGCCTGTTGGAAAAACGTCTGCGTAAGGTGATCCCCAACGCGCTCGATCTGATCCTGACGCCGTTCCTGACGGTGGTGATCTCAGGCTTTGTCGCCCTGCTGTTTATCGGCCCCGCCGGCCGTGCGCTGGGCGACGGCATCTCCTTCGTGCTCAGCACGCTGATCGCTCATGCGGGGTGGTTCGCCGGGTTGCTGTTCGGCGGCCTCTATTCCGCTATCGTCATTACCGGCATCCACCACAGTTTCCACGCGGTAGAGGCCGGGCTGCTCGGCAACCCCACTATCGGCGTCAACTTCCTGCTGCCGATCTGGTCGATGGCCAACATCGCTCAGGGCGGCGCCTGCCTGGCGGTCTATTTCAAAACCCGCGACGCCAAAATCAAAGCCATTGCGGTGCCTTCGGCCTTTTCCGCCATGCTCGGCATCACCGAGGCGGCGCTGTTCGGCATCAATCTGCGCTTCGTGAAACCATTTCTGGCGGCGCTGGCGGGCGGCGCGCTCGGCGGGGCCTGGGTGGTGGCCAACCATGTCGGCATGAACGCGGTCGGGCTGACGGCGATCCCCGGCATGGCGATCGTGCAGGCCAGTTCTCTGGTCAGCTATATCATCGGTCTGGCGATCGCGTTTGGCAGCGCCTTTGTCCTCTCTCTGCTGCTGAAATACAAAACGGACGCGCAATGATGGAAGAACTCAGCTTAATCAAACAGGCAATGCGGGCGGTCATGAACGGCCAGCCGCTCGCGCTGCGCGATCCGCACCGCCCGGCCTGGCATCTGGCGCCCAGCGTTGGCCTGCTGAACGATCCCAACGGCTTTATCCAGCACAACGGCGTTTATCATCTGTTTTATCAGTGGAATCCGCTGGGTTGCGATCATCGCAACAAATGCTGGGGACACTGGCAGTCGGCCGATTTGCTGCGTTGGGAGCACCAGCCAATCGCCCTGGCGCCCAGCGCCTGTTACGACAGCCACGGCTGTTACTCCGGCTCGGCGGTGGCGGCGGAAGGCAAAATCACGCTGATCTACACCGGCAACGTGAAATTCCCAGACGGCTCACGCACCGCTTACCAATGCCTGGCTCAGGAAAGCGAACGGGGCGAATACCGCAAGCTCGGGCCGGTGCTGCCGCTGCCGGAGGGCTACAGCGGTCACGTACGCGATCCGAAAGTGTGGCGTCATCAAAATGACTGGTACATGGTGCTCGGCGCGCGTGACTTGCAGGATCGCGGTAAGGTGCTGCTGTTTCGTTCCAGCAATCTGCGTGACTGGCAATCGCTGGGCGAGATCGCCGGTTCCGGTCTGAACGGCTTAGAGGAATTCGGCTACATGTGGGAGTGCCCGGATCTGTTCACGCTGGACGGCGCTGATGTGTTGATCTGCTGCCCGCAGGGGCTGGCGCCGCAGCCGGAACACTATCTCAACCGTTATCAGGCCGGCTATCTGCTCGGCAAGCTGGATTACCGGCAGGCGGCCTTCAGCCACGGCGAATTCCGCGAGCTGGACGCCGGCTTCGAGTTCTACGCGCCGCAGACGACGCTGGCGGAAGATGGCCGCCGCCTGCTGTTCGGCTGGATGGGCGTGCCCGAGCAAGATGAAGAAGCCCATCCGACGCGCCGTTACGGCTGGATCCACACCATGACCTGCCCGCGCGAGCTGTCGCTGCGGCATGGCCGCCTCCACCAGCGCCCGGCGCGCGAGCTGCAACAGCTGCGCGGTGAGCGAGCAGGCTGGCAAGGCCGCCTCCACCAGCGCCCGGCGCGCGAGCTGCAACAGCTGCGCGGTGAGCGAGCAGGCTGGCAAGGCCGCGCCGATGACGCCCCCGCCTATGCGCTGGAGGCCGCGGAGTTGCAAATGACGCCGCAGGGCGCGTTCAGCGCAACCTTTGGCGACGCGATGACGCTGAACTGGGACGGCGAAAGGCTGCAGCTGACGCGCACTTCCCTGACCGACGGCCGGCCGGAGCACCGTTACTGGCGCGGCTCGGTCACGCATCTGCAACTGCTGTTCGATCGTTCCAGCGTGGAAATTTTCATCAACCGCGGCGAGGCGGTGATGAGCGCGCGCTACTTCCCGGCTGGTGAGCCGCAACTGCGGCTGTGCGGGAGCGCGCCGCTGGCGTTGGAATACTGGCCGCTGACGCCATGCATGCTAGAATGACGCATCCTCCGATGACTTCAGATGGCGTCAGTGAAAAAAAATAAACGCATTACCATCAGTGACATCGCCACGCTGGCCGGGGTGTCGAAATCGACCGCCAGCCTGGTGCTGAACGGCCGCAGCAAGGAATATCGGGTGTCCGACGACACCCGCGATCGCGTTCTGGCGCTGGCGCACGAACACCATTATCAGCCCAGCATTCACGCCCGCTCTTTGCGCTCCAACCGCAGCCACACGCTGGGGCTGGTAGTGCCGGAGATGACCAACTACGGCTTTGCGGTGATTTCGCGCGAGCTAGAAACGCTGTGCCGTGAAGCCGGTCTGCAGCTGCTGATCGCCTGCACCGATGAAAACCCGGCGCAGGAGATGATGGCGGTGAACAGTCTGGTGCAGCGGCAGGTGGATGGCTTGATCGTCGCCTCCAGCCAGTTGAACGACGCGGAATACCAGAAGATCAACGCCGGGCTGCCGGTGGTGCAGATGGACCGTCTGATCGCCGGCTCCGAACTGCCGCTGGTGATCACCGATTCGGTCAATTCGACTGCCGACCTGGTGGAAAAGGTCGCGCGCCAACATCCGGATGAGATCTATTTTCTCGGCGGGCAGCCGCGCATTTCGCCGACCCGCGATCGCCTCGCCGGCTTCCAGCTTGGCCTGGAGCGCGCCGGCATCACATGCAAACCGGAATGGATCATCAACGGCAACTATCACCCCAGCTCAGGTTACGAGATGTTTGCTCAGCTGTGCGCACAGCTGGGGCGTCCGCCTAAAGCGCTGTTTACCGCCGCCTGCGGCCTGCTGGAAGGCGTATTGCGTTATCTGACTCAGCATCAGCTGATGGAGAGCGACATTCACCTGTGCAGCTTCGACGATCACTACCTGTTCGACTGCATGACGCTGAAGATAGACACGGTCGCGCAAGACTGCCTGGCACTGGCGCAACATAGCTTCGACCAAGTCACCGCGCTTATCGACGAACGGCCGCTGGAACAGAGCGCGCTTTATCTGCCGGGCCGTATCCACTGGCGTCATGCCGGTTCCCGGGCTTTGTTAGCCGGGGAGTGATATCTCAGAATCAATAAAAAAGGGCGCCTGAGCGCCCTTTATCGTTTTGCTGCCGCTACTTGGCGGCGCCCTCCATGCCCACCAGCCCCACTTTCAGGTAGCCGGCTTTACGCAGGGTGTCCATCACGCTCATCAGCGTTTCATAGTCCACGCTCTTGTCCGCCTGGAAGAAGATGGTGGTTTCTTTGTTAGCCTGGGTACGTTGATCCAGCACCGAAGTCAGCTGATCGGCATTCACCGGCTGATCGCCGACGTAGAGCTGCTTGTCGGCCTTCACCGACAGGAACACCGGTTTTTCCGGCCGCGGCTGCGGCTTGGCGGAAGAAGCCGGCAGATCGACGCGGATATCTACCGTTGCCAGCGGCGCGGCCACCATAAAGATGATCAACAGCACCAACATGACGTCGATAAACGGCGTCACGTTGATTTCATGCAGTTCGCCGCTGTCGTCCAGATCTTCATTTAAGCGCATCGCCATGACTCACCCCGCCCGCAGTTGGTGCGCGTGCTGTGAGCGCTTGGCTTCCGCCGTCGCGGCCAGATCCAGATCGCGGCCCTGCAGCAGCATGACCTGCGCCGCCACGTCGCCCACCTGCGCACGGTGGCCGCTGATGACGCGGGCGAAGATGTTGTAGATAACGACGGCAGGGATCGCCGCCACCAGGCCCAGCGCGGTCGCCAGCAGCGCTTCCGCGATGCCCGGCGCCACAACCGCCAGGTTGGTGGTCTGCGAATGGGCAATGCCGATGAAGCTGTTCATGATGCCCCACACGGTGCCGAACAGGCCGACGAACGGCGAGATGGCGCCGATGGTGGCGAGGAAGCCGTTGCCGCGGCCCATGTTGCGGCTGTAGGCCGCCACGCGGCGCTCGAGGCGGAAGCCGGTGCGCTCTTTGATGCCGTTGTTGTCGTTGGATTCCGCAGACAGCTCCAGCTCGTTTTGCGCATCGTTCAGCAATACCGCGCTGACGCTCTCCGGGGCGAAGTTTTGCGCCAGCTCGGAGGCTTCATCCAGCGAGCGCGCTTCGGCCAGCGCCAACTGCTCGCGGCGCAGACGGCGCTTGGCGCGCAGCAGTTCGCTGCCTTTGGAGAACAGAATGGTCCAAGTCACGATCGAGGCCAGCACCAGGCCGATCATTACCGCTTTCACCACCGCGTCGGCGTGCTGGTACATGCCCCAAACGGACAGGTCCATGCCGCGGGTTTCCGGTGGCTGGATCGTTGGCGCCGGATTCACCGGCGTGATGCTCTCCGGCGCGGCGGCTGCCGCAGGTGCAGGCGCGGTGGTCGGCGCAACGCTTTCGGCAACGGCCGGATTGCTCGCCGGCGCGGCCTGCGCGCTGCCGGCCAGCCCCACGACCAGCACCATAGAAGCCATCAGGCTGCGGCCGAAGGCCTTGCCCCACTGCGCCCGGCCCTGGCCGAACGATCCTTGATTTAAATTCTTGCCAGCCGTTTTCACGCTGTGCCTCCACCCATTACCGATCAAAATTAAGGAATAATTCAGCGTGCGATCATATCAAACCAACCGGGGATTGATAGTAGTTCTCATTATTATTTACCAAATAAACGAGAAAATTTTAGCCAGCCCCGCCACAAAGCGCCAATCTGCGTCCGTTCACCGCCAACTGCCCCTTTTATAGGGTTATTTCGTTACTTTTCTCCCACAACGACGCAACAACGCCGCGCTGCCGAACGGCGTCTTGACCGATGAATGGGCTTCTCTCTCGCACCACGGCAGAAGGATGAGGCGAGAAATGCGCGCCCGACAGACAATTATAGCCGTTTCTATATCTGGAAGTTAAAACGTCTGGATGGCTATATTAACTCATGTTAACGTAAGGGCTATCGCAAACGGGCACGTGCAGAGCAACCAGAGGTGAGCCAGGTACCATGACGTCAAAACATATCGAAACCACGCTGATCGGCGCCGGCCGCAGCCAGCGTTACACCCAGGGCTCCGTCAATCCCGTCACGCAACGCGCCTCTTCTTTGGTCTTCGACTCCGTCGCTGCCAAAAAACACGCCACCGCGCAACGCGCCCACGGCGAGCTGTTTTACGGCCGACGCGGCACCCTGACCCACTTCGCCCTGCAGGATGCAATGGTGGAGCTGGAGGGCGGCGCCGGCTGCGTGCTGTACCCCTGCGGCGCGGCGGCGGTGGCCAATGCGATCCTGTCGTTCGTCGGCGCCGGCGATCACCTGCTGGTCACTGGTTCGGCGTACGAACCGACCCAGGATTTCTGCACCCATATCCTCGGCCGCATGAACGTCAGCACCACTTATTTCGATCCGCTGATCGGCGCCGATATCGCCACGTTGATCCAACCCAACACCCGCGTGGTGTTCCTGGAATCCCCCGGCTCCATCACCCTGGAAGTGCAGGACATTCCGGCGATGGTGCAGGCCATTCGCGCCGTGGCGCCGGAGGTGGTGATCATGATCGACAATACCTGGGCGGCGGGCGTGCTGTTCAAGGCGTTGGATTTCGACATCGATATCTCCATTCAGGCCGGCACCAAATACCTGATCGGCCATTCCGATTACATGCTCGGCACCGCCGTCGCCAACGCGCGCTGTTGGGATCAACTGCGCGAGTACTCCTATCTGATGGGGCAGATGGTGGATGCCGACACCGCCTACATGGCGAGCCGCGGCCTGCGTACCCTGAGCGTGCGCCTGAAGCAGCACGAACGCAGCAGCATTGAGGTCGCCAACTGGCTGGCCGAACGGCCGGAGGTGGCGACGGTCAATCACCCGGCCCTGCCCAGTTGCAAAGGCCACGCGTTCTATCGCCGCGACTTCAGCGGCTGCAACGGGCTGTTCTCCTTCGTGCTGAAAGAGCGGCTGGATGAGGCGCAGCTGGCCGCCTACCTGGACAACTTCAGCCACTTCAGCATGGCCTACTCCTGGGGCGGCTTCGAGTCGCTGATCCTGGCCAACCAGCCGGAAGAACTGGAAGCGATCCGCCCGGCGGGCGGCGTCGATTTTTCCGGCACGCTGGTGCGGTTGCATATCGGTCTGGAGAACGTCGAAGACCTGATCGCCGATCTGGCGGCCGGCTTCGATCGCCTCAACGGCGTGCGCTAAGGCGGATTCCGATAATTTTCTTCGTCTCGTTTAATGTCGGCTTAAGCTATTAGCGGTACACTAACCGGGTAACTGTCAGATACGGTAACCGCCGCATCCTGGAGAACGTGACCCCGGGCGCAACCGGCATGCAACAGGACATAAAATGGATGTATTACGAGAGATTATTCATGCGCTTTGGCAGCAGGACTTCATCGCCCTCGCCGATCCAAGCGTAATTTGGGTGGTTTACGCCGTACTTTTCACCACTCTGTTTTTGGAAAACGGACTGCTGCCCGCCTCCTTCCTTCCCGGTGACAGCCTGCTGCTGCTGTCGGGCGCGCTGATCGCCAAAGGCGTGATGGGCTTTGCCCCCACTCTGCTGATACTGACCGCCGCAGCCGGCCTCGGCTGCTGGCTGAGCTATATCCAGGGCCGCTGGCTGGGCCACACCGGCCTGGTGAAGAGCTGGCTGCTGCAACTGCCGGCACAGTACCACCAGCGCGCGCACAACCTGTTCAACCGCCACGGGCTGACGGCGCTGCTGATCGGCCGCTTCCTCGGTTTCGTGCGCACCCTGCTGCCGACCATGGCCGGCATTTCCGGGCTCAACAGCTCGCGCTTCCAGGTATTCAACTGGCTGAGCGCGGCGATCTGGGTCTGCGCGCTGGTCGGCCTCGGCTACGCGTTCAGCCAAATCCCTCTGGTGAAACGCTATGAAAGCCAGGTGATGACCGGCCTGATGCTGCTGCCGCTGTTGCTGCTGTTCGTCGGCCTGCTGGGCGCCATGCTGGTGATCTGGCGTAAAAAACGCGCCGCCTCTTCCTGAACCGGGCGCGCTACAGCGCCTTCTCGACCAACGCCAGACTGGCAGGCAGTTTGTTCACCAGCGTATCCACCGCCAGCCGCACCTTCAGCGGCAGGTGGGGCGTGTGCGGCCACACCGCATGCGCTTCAAAGGCGGCGCCCGGCCGATCGCGCAGCAAGCGCACCAGCGCCCCGCTCAACAACTGCTCACGCACCAGCCAGCACGGCAGCCAGGCAATGCCGAAACCCGCCGTGGCCGCATCCGCAATCGCCTGCAGGTCGTCCATTTGCAGCCGGTTATTCGGCATTACGTCCTGCGGCTTGCCGTCGCTATCCAATACCAACCAGCTGCGCCGCGCGCCGGCGCGCATATAGGTCACCGCCTCATGCTGCGCCAGTTGCTCGATGCTGAGCGGTTCGCCGCACCGCTGCAGATAGGCCGGCGAGGCGCACAGCGCCATGCGGTGATCGCCGATGCGGCGCGCCACCAAGCCGCTGCTGTTGGCCAGCGTACCGTTGCGAATCGCCATATCGAAGCCGTCCTCAATCAGGTCCACCACCCGATCGCTGAACGACAGTTCCAGCTCCAACCCAGGATGCTCGCGCGTCAGTTCGGTCAGCAGCGGCGCAATGCACATGCGGCCAAACAGCACCGGCATCGACACCCGCAGCCGGCCGCTGACCTGTCGTTTCCCCGACTCCAGCAGCGTTTCCGCGCCACGGATCTCCTCCAGCGCCCGCAGGCAGCGCTCATAAAACAGCGCACCGTCGTCGGTCAGGCTCTGGCTGCGCGTGGTGCGATGAAACAGCCGCACCCCCAGCCGCTGTTCCAGCCGGGCGATGGTTTTGCCGACCGCCGAACGCGAAAGATGCAGCCGACTGGCCGCCAACGCAAAACTGCCCGCCTCCACGGCGGTAACGAATACCGAAATGCCGCTCAACCGATCGCTCATGATTTGTCGCTCTGAAAGAAACAATCTGCGGAAATCTTATCGCCACTGGCGAACCTCTATCAACGATATTATCGGCAGGTCTGTTAATCGCTGACTTTGGAGAACATCATGACCAATACAATGCAACGCTGGACGATGAGCGCCCTGGGGCGTGAGCACCTACAGCTGAGCGCAAGCGCCATCCCACAGCCGGGGCCGCACGAAATCAGAGTGAAAGTGAAGGCTGTCTCACTCAATTACCGTGACAAACTGATGATTGAAAGCGGCATGGGGCTCACGCTGCCGCAGCCGTTCACGCCCGCCTCGGACATGGCCGGCGAGGTCGATGCCATCGGCCCCGGCGTCAGCCGCTTTCAGCCCGGCGCGCGCGTCATTTCCACCTTCAGCCCCGGTTGGCTCGACGGCGAGCAAAAACCCTACGGCGATGCGCGCCGGGTGCCTTATCACACCCTCGGCGGTTTTTATCAGGGCGTGCTGGCGGAATACGTGATAGTGCATGAAGATTGGCTGGTGGCGGCGCCGGCGTCGCTGGACGATGTTCAGGCCAGCACCTTGCCGTGCGCCGGGCTGACCGCCTGGTTCGCACTGGTGGAGCAAGGCAGGCTGCGCGCCGGCGACTCGGTATTGGTGCAAGGCACCGGCGGCGTGGCGCTGTTCGCGCTGCAGATCGCCAAAGCGCACGGCGCCGAGGTGTACGTCACTTCCGGCAGCGACGAAAAATTGGCGCGCGCCAAGGCGCTGGGCGCCGACCGCGGCATCAATCGCCTGCATGGCGACTGGGTGGAGAAGGTCTATCAGCTGACCCAGGATCGCGGCATCGACCATGTGGTGGATACCGTGGGCGGCACCAACCTCGGCAATTCGGTGCGCGCCGTGGCGGTGGGAGGACGCATCTCGGTAATAGGCATCCTGGAAGGCAACGAAATTTCCGCCCCCGCCGGCCCGCTGCTATTAAAATCCGCAGTGATTCAGGGCATCGGCGTCGGCCACCGCCGCGCGCTGGAAGACCTGGTGCGCGCCGTGGACGCCGTCAACCTGCAGCCGGTGATCGACCAGGTATACCGCTTCGATCAGCTGCCGCAGGCGCTGGATCACCTCGATCGCGGGCCATTCGGCAAGATCGTCTTAACCCCATAAATGCGGCTCAGCCCTCCAGCAACAGCGGGTTGGCCTCGCGCAGCCGGGCGACTTCATCGCTCGGCGTCATGCCGAACAGCCGTTTGAACTCGCGGCTGAACTGCGACGCGCTTTCGTAGCCGACGCGGATCGCCGCCGTGCTGGCCTTCAGACCGTCATGAACCATCAACAGTCGCGCCTTATGCAGCCGGTACGACTTCACGTACTGCAGCGGCGAGGTGTTGGTCACCGCCTTGAAGTTGTGGTGGAACGCCGAGACGCTCATGTTGACCTCGCTGGCCAACTGCTCGACGTTGATGCTGTCGGCATACTGATGTTCGATACGCCGCAGCGCCTTGGCGATCTGGCTGAAGTGGGTATGCCGATTGACCAACTCCTGCAGCGACGCGCCGCAGGCGCCGCGCAGCACATAATAGAGAATCTCCCGTACAATCTGCGGCCCAAGCACCCGGGCGTCGAGCGGATTGGCCATCACGTCGAGCAGACGCTCGGTGGCGCACAGCAACTCTTCCGTCATTTCCGCCAGGTTCACCCCGTTGCTCTCCGCGCGCGGTTGCATCAGGTAGTCGTCATCGCCGATGTCGATCAGCAAGTCCTGCAGCATTTGGGTATCGATATTGACCGCCAACCCAACCAGCGGCAGTTCCGGGCTGGCGAAGGTTTCGCATTCAAACGGCAGCGGCACCGTCATCAGCAGGTAGTTGCGCGGATCGTATTGGAACTTCTTATTGCCGCAATAGCCGACCTTGTGCCCCTGAAAAACAATGACGATCCCCGGTTCATACATCACCGGCTGACGCGGGCTGTGGCGATCGACATACAAAATCTTCACCCGCGGCACCGGCGACGGCGTGTAGCCGTTGCCGCTGGCGATAGCCATCGCCTGGCGCGCCATGCGGCTGCGCAGCGCATCGATTTCAATCACGGAAACACCCTCTTACAGTCAGAACGATTCGGCATAAATCATAATTTAAAACTCGCCATTTCTACAGCCAGTTGTAGAAATAGGCAAGAACCAAACAGGAATGTGCATTGTGCGTTGCCGCCCGGTTCCTGACAATACGGGCCAGACACCTTTGCGCCACTTTGGCGCCCGCCTGACAGAAAGAGAGAAATCAACCATGCACAACTTCATTCTGCATACCCCAACCAAAATCCTGTTCGGCAAGGACCAAATTGCCGACGTGGCCGGCCAAATCCCGGCGGACGCGCGCATCCTGATCACCTACGGTGGCGGCAGCGTAAAGAAAAACGGCGTGCTGGATCAGGTGCATAGCGCGCTGGCCGGCCGCGACGTGCGGGAGTTTTCCGGCATCGAGCCTAACCCGACCTACGAAACGCTGATGAAAGCGGTCGAGGTGGTGAAAGCGGAAAACATCGATTTCCTGCTGGCGGTCGGCGGCGGTTCGGTGGTTGACGGCACCAAGTTCATCGCCGCCGCCGCCCGTTATACGGCCAGCAACGACGCCTGGCACATTCTGCAGACCGTCGGCAGCCACATCGCCGACGCAGTGCCGATGGGCTGCGTGCTGACGCTGCCGGCCACCGGCTCCGAGTCCAACAGCGGCGCGGTGATCACCCGCAAAAGCAGCGGCGACAAGCAGCACTTCTTCTCGCCGCTGGTGCAGCCGCGCTTCGCCGTGCTGGATCCGGTGGTGACCTACTCGCTGCCGCCCCGCCAGATCGCTAACGGCGTGGTCGACGCCTTCGTGCACACCCTGGAGCAGTATCTGACCTACCCGGTCGACGCCAAGGTGCAGGATCGCTTCGCCGAAGGCCTGCTGTTGACCCTGCTGGAAGACGGCCCGCGCGCGCTGGCCGAGCCGGAGAACTATGCGGTGCGCGCCAACGTGATGTGGAGCGCCACCATGGCGCTGAACGGCCTGATCGGCGCCGGCGTGCCGCAGGACTGGGCGACCCACATGCTGGGCCACGAGCTGACCGCCATGCACGATCTCGACCACGCGCAAACGCTGGCCATCGTGCTGCCGGCGCTGCTGCACGAGAAGAAAGCGCAGAAGCGCGAAAAACTGCTGCAGTACGCTGAACGCGTCTGGGGCCTGCGCGAAGGCAGCGAAGACAGCCGGATCGACGGCGCCATCGCCGCCACCCGCGCCTTCTTCGAACAGATGGGCGTGCCGACCCGCATGGCGGATTATCAGCTCGACGGCAGCAGCATTCCGGCGCTGCTCGACAAGCTCCATCAGCACGGCATGACCGCCCTGGGCGAGCATCAGGACATCACCCTGGACGTCAGCCGCCGCATTTATGAAGCGGCGCGTTAATCGCAAAACGGCGATTTTTTGCTAGGCTTTAGTCTCCGCCAGCCATTTTTCGCCGCATCCTGCGCCCGGCCGATCACCGGGCGCAGCCGGGCGCTTCAGCGCCGCCGATCGTTTCGCACCACTCGTCTTACCGCTCATTCGCAGGGAGAGCGGGGAGAAAATGGCCCTCCCGCCACCGCTGAAATTAGGCTGGCAAACCCGGCAACCGCCCATTTTGCCAACTAGAATTTATCTATAGCCGTTTCGGCGCCGCAGGCGCCGCAATCCGTACACAAGGAGATGCGCATGACAACGCAACAACCCATCATCAAACTCCACGATGGTAATCTGATGCCGCAGTTGGGTCTCGGCGTTTGGCAGGCGAGTATTGAAGAGACCACCCGCGCGGTGAGCAAAGCGCTGGAGATCGGTTACCGCTCCATCGACACCGCCGCGATTTACAAGAACGAGGAAGGCGTCGGCGCCGCGCTGCAGTCCAGCTCGCTGCCGCGCAGCGACCTGTTCATCACCACCAAGCTGTGGAACGACGATCAGGGCGATCCGCTGGCGGCGCTGGAAAGCAGTCTGGAAAAGCTCAAGCTGGACTATGTGGATCTGTATCTGATCCACTGGCCGCGCCCGCAGCAGGATCAATACGTCTCCGCCTGGCGCGAGCTGATCAAGCTGCGCGAACAAGGCCTGGTGAAAAGCATCGGCGTATGCAACTTCCATACGCCGCACCTGCAGCGTCTGTTGGATGAAACCAACGTGGCGCCGGTCGTCAACCAGATCGAGCTGCACCCGCTGCTGCAACAGCGCCAGCTGCGCGCCTGGAACGCCACGCACCATATCGCCACCGAATCCTGGAGCCCGCTGGCGCAAGGCGGTGAAGGCGTGTTCGACCAGCCGCTGATCAAGGCGCTGGCCGAAAAATACGAGAAAACCCCGGCGCAGATTGTGGTGCGCTGGCACCTGGACAGCGGTCTTATCGTCATCCCGAAATCGGTCACGCCGTCGCGGATTCGCGAAAACTTCGAGGTGTTTGATTTCAAACTCGATAAAGATGAACTGGGCGAGATCGCCAAGCTGGATGTCGGCAACCGCCTCGGGCCGGATCCGGATACCCTGTAATCTCCCCCCAAGCCCTCTCCGGCCGGAGGGGGCTTTTCCTTCCCGCACATTGCTCCTTTGCGCCGCCTGACGTTATGATGACGACGCCGGAGGCTCCGCCCGCCGGTTAACGCCGTTAAAAAACAGACAAGCACGGAGCACCATGAAATTCTCTTTCTCACACGGGTCACGGCTGGGCATGCTTTGCGTCATGCTGGTGCTGGCGGGTTGCGCCGGCAAGAAACAGCGCGTCAGCTACGATCGCCACGCCTTCGATAGCGCCATCAAAGACGCCGCCAGCGAATACGGCGTAGACGCCAAGCTGATCACCGCCATGATCCAGGTGGAGTCCGGTTTCAACCCCGCCGCAGTGAGCAGATCCAATGCGATCGGCCTGATGCAGCTGAAAGCCGATACCGCCGGCTGCGACGCCTATCGCTACAAAGGCAAACGCGGTTGCCCGGACGATGACGATCTGCGGGATCCCGACACCAATATCGATCTCGGCGCCGCCTATCTGGCCACCTTGCAAAAACAACAGCTCAAAGGGATCGCCAATCCCGTCACGCTGCGCTACGCCACCATCATCGCCTACGTCAACGGCACCGGGGCACTGCTGCGCACCTTCTCCAGCAACCGTCAGCAGGCCATCGCGATGATTAACAACCTGTCGCCGGAGGCCTTTAACTGGCACGTGCGCAAATACCATCCCGCGCCGCAGGCGCCGCGCCATTTGATGAAAGTGGAAGCCGCGTACGAGCAGCTGTGACGCTCAACAGTGAAAAGGAGAACCCGGGGGTTCTCCTTTTTGTTTACGCATGCGGCGCGGCCGTTACGGCTTGGCTTTGCGAATCGGTTTGCGCGGCGGCCGGTTGGACGGCGTGCGCTGCCGATTGATATCGGTATGTTTGGTCAGCGCCGGCCGGGTATGGCGCTGCAGCCGTTTCGCTTCGCGCTGTTCGTCGATGCTCGGCGCCGGCACCAGACAATCGCGGCGGCTGCCGATCAGGTGCTTCAGGCCCATCTCTTCCAGCGCGGCGCGGATCAGCGCCCAGTTGGCCGGATCGTGGTAACGCAGCAGCGCCTTATGCAGGCGGCGCTGGCGATCGCCGCGCGGCACCACCACGTCTTCGCTCTTGTACCCCACCTTGCTCAGCGGGTTTTTGCCGCTGTAATACATGGTGGTGGAGTTGGCCATCGGCGAAGGATAGAAGTTCTGCACCTGATCGAGGCGGAAGCGGTTCTTCTTCAGCCACAGCGCCAGGTTCACCATGTCTTCATCGCGGGTGCCCGGGTGCGACGAGATAAAGTATGGGATCAGGTACTGCTCTTTGCCCGCCAGCTTCGAATAGTGATCAAACAGCTGCTTGAAGCGATCGTAACTGCCCATGCCCGGTTTCATCATCTTCGACAACGGGCCTTCTTCGGTGTGCTCCGGCGCGATCTTCAGGTAGCCGCCGACGTGGTGGGTCGCCAGTTCCTTGATATAGCGCGGATCTTCCACCGCCAGATCGTAACGTACCCCGGAAGCGATCAGGATCTTCTTGATGCCCTCCAGAGAACGCGCGCGGCGGTAAAGCTTGATGGTCGGCTCGTGGTTGGTATCCATATAGGTGCAGATCTCCGGATACACGCACGAGGCGCGGCGGCAGGTCTGCTCAGCGCGCGGGTTGGTGCAACGCAGCATATACATGTTGGCGGTCGGGCCGCCCAGATCGGAGATCACACCGGTAAAGCCCGGCACCTTGTCACGGATCTCTTCGATTTCGCGAACGATCGAATCTTCCGAACGGCTCTGGATGATGCGCCCTTCATGCTCGGTGATCGAACAGAACGAACAGCCGCCGTAGCAGCCGCGCATGATGTTCACCGAGAAACGGATCATGTCATAGGCCGGAATGCGATCCTGACCGTAGGACGGGTGCGGTACGCGTTGATAAGGCAGGGCGAAGACGCTGTCCATCTCCGGCGTGGTCAGCGGGATCGCCGGCGGGTTGATCCACACGTAGCGATCGCCGTGTTTTTGCATCAGCGCGCGGGCGCAGCCTGGGTTGGTTTCATGGTGCAAAATGCGCGAGGTGTGCGCATACAGCACCTTGTCGCCCTTCACTTTCTCGAAGGACGGCAGCAGCACGTAGGTCTTCTCCCACGGCTTCGGTTTGGCGGCGCGCACGGTGACAGGCTTGGCTTCCGGCTCTTTCGGCTTGGCGCCGTCGGCGCACGGCAGATCCTCGCCGTACGGGTTCGGAATAGGTTCGATGCGGCCCGGCTTGTCGAGGCGGGTGGAATCCACGCCGCTCCAGCCCGGCAGCGCTTCTTTGCGCATCACCGCGGTGTTGCGAATATCGTGGATATCGCCGATCTTCTCACCGGCGGCCAGACGGTGCGCCACTTCCACCAACGGACGCTCGCCGTTGCCGTAGATCAGCATGTCGGCTTTGGAGTCCACCAGCACCGAGCGGCGCACGGTATCCGACCAGTAATCGTAGTGGGCGATGCGACGCAGGCTGGCTTCGATGCCGCCCAGCACGATCGGCACGTCTTTATAGGCTTCTTTGCAGCGCTGGCTGTAGACCAGGGTGGCGCGATCCGGCCGCTTGCCGCCGACGTTGCCGGCGGTATAGGCATCGTCGTGGCGCAGTTTGCGATCAGCGGTGTAGCGGTTGATCATCGAGTCCATGTTGCCGGCGGTGATGCCGAAGAACAGGTTCGGTTTCCCCAACCGCATGAAGTCTTCTTTATTGCTCCAGTCCGGTTGCGCGATGATGCCGACGCGAAAGCCCTGCGCTTCCAGCATGCGGCCGATGATCGCCATGCCAAAGCTTGGGTGATCGACGTAGGCGTCGCCGCTGATGATGATCACGTCGCAGCTGTCCCAGCCCAGTTGATCCATCTCTGCCCGCGACATCGGTAAAAACGGCGCGGTGCCAAAACATTCGGCCCAATAGGGCTTATAGGAAAACAGTTCACGATCGGGTTGGATCAGGCTGGTGGTGCTCATTCTGCTGCTCTTTTTACAGGTTAATTAATCGCCGGGCGGCGATTATACGCACTAGCAGCAAAAAGAGCATGGTTATTTCGCTAACCGTTCACTTCGAATTCATAAACGTCGCTGCGGCACAAGATATCGCTGAACTCCAGCGCCTCACCCTGAGCGTTGCGGCTGGTTTGGATGATGTGCAACAACGGCGCGCCGCACGGCACGTTGAGCAGTTCGGCGACCTCATCGCTGCAGGACACCGCCTTCAACAGAAAGTGTTTATCTTCAGGCACGATGCCGCGCGATTGCCATAGCGCATACAGTGAATGCTCCAGCTGCGCCGGTTCGGGCAAGAAGCGCGGTGGTATATAGGTGGTTTCCAGCGAGACCGGGCTGCCGTTCAGCAAGCGTAACCGCCGCAGTTTGATCACTTCATCCCCCTCCGCCAGCCCCAGCGCCGCCGCGGCCTTGGCCGGCGCGCCGACTCGGGTGCGCAGCAGCCATCGATTGCTGACGCGGCTGCCGTGACGCAGCGCCTGAGCGGTGAAACCGCTGTCCTTATCGAGGGAATAACCAATGCGCATCGCCACGCGGGTGCCGACCCCCTGCTGCCGTGAAATCAGCCCTTTATCCTCCAGCAGCTTCATTGCCTTGCTGACGGTGACGCGCGACAGCGTCAGCCCCTCCGCCATCTGCCGTTCCGGCGGCAGAAATGCCTCCGCCGCCAACACCTGCTGCCTGATCGCGGTTTCTATCGCCGCCGCCAGCTGAATATAACGCGGCGCTACCGCCCCCTGCGCCAGATGGCCACGCAGCCAGGCCATAAAATCCGTCATTCGCCCGCCCTCTTGCTTATGCCATTCGTCTGAGTCTCATTGTTATCCTATCGCCTGTCCGGCGATAGGCACCTCACTTTAACTAAAATATCGCTAATGCTTTCAGAGTGGCATCACAATTTTTGCCTAATGGACTTTCATTGGATCTAGATCGCGCGTAATCTGTGCTTATTGATGTTGATACATCAATAGCACCAACACCAGGGACCCACTTTAAAAACAATAAAAAACCCGCTGCCAGCCCTAAAGGATACCCTTGATGGCCGGCAGCGGGCCTATACTGCCGGCGCAAACGGCCGATAATAAGCAACGGAGCTAATGGATAGCCTGCTCACGGCTCATCGCCGCATCACAGGATCCCATCGCGGAGGGCGAAGCGGATCGATGTCGGCAAATAGAAACGTTCCCGCTTCGCCAATCCCCGCTGCAGCCCCACTCTTTGACTACACTCATTGGCGCCGTGCGGCCGACGTGCCTCACCCGATAAGGCGGATACCGCCCTCATTTTGACAGACCCGGCGGCGTCAGCCGCTACACACTGCGCGGAATCGGCGTCTTCACCGACAGCGGGATAGCCGGCCTCAACCGCGCCAACGGAATCGATTTTCAGTCAACTGCGGCGGCCCTCGCGGCCCTGCGCAACAGGGATCATTTGCTATGACCGATATCAATCGCAATGAAGCATGGAAGGTAGAAAGCACCGGTATCGACCGGGTTCCGGACGCGGAACAGACCGGTAAGCCCATCGAGCTGTTTTGGATCTGGTCGGCGGCCAATATCGGTATTCTCGGCGTGGTGTACGGCGCCATCATCGTCGGCTTCGGCTTATCCTTTCTGCAATCGGTACTCGCCGCGCTGGTCGGCGTCGCCAGCTTCGTGCTGGTCGGCCTCACCAGCTTCGCCGGCAAGCGCGGGCGCACCTCTACGCTGACGCTCTCGCGGGTGATTTTCGGGCTGAAGGGCAACGTGGCGCCCACCCTGTTCAGTTGGATCAACCTGATGGGCTGGGAAGCGGTCAACGTGATCACCGGCACCCTGACGCTGGCGGCGCTGTTCGAGGCCTTCGGACTGGGAACCAGCCACCTGTTGACCGCGCTCAGCCTGCTGCTGTTCGGCGGGCTCACTGTCGTCGTCAGCCTGCTGGGGCAAAATACCGTGGTCTGGATGCAGAGCTGGTTCAGCCGCATCTTCGGCACCATGACGCTGATCGTGGTGCTCTATATCCTGTTCAACACCGAGTGGAGCCAGGTGCTGGCGCTGCCTTCCGGCAGCTGGTTGACCGGTTTCCTGCCGGCGGTATCGGTGATCGCCGCCGGCACCGGCATCAGCTGGGCAATCGCCGGCGCCGATTACAGCCGCTATCAAAGCCCGAGCTCGTCGAGCAAAGGCATTTTCGCCGCGGTGATGGGCGGTGCCTGTTTGCCGCTGATGCTGCTGATGCTGGCCGGTATTCTGCTTTCCGTGCAGCTCCCCGATCTGGCCAGCGCCGCCAACCCCATCGCGCTGATAGGCTCGGTGCTGCCCGCCTGGATGGCTATCCCTTATCTGCTGGCCGCCACCGCCGGCATCGTCACCATCGCGGTGCTCAGCCTGTATTCCGCCAGCCTTAACCTGCTGACCATCGGCGTGCAGGTCAAACAATGGCTGGCGGTATCGATCGACGCCGTGGTGGTGCTGGGCATCGCCCTCTATGTGCTGTTCATCTCCGGCGATTTCATGGGGCCGTTCATCTCCTTCCTGGTGTTCTGCGGGGTGTTTCTGGCGGCCTGGGAGGCGATTTTCCTGCTCGATTACCTGTGCCTGCGCCGCCGCCACGGGTATGATGGCAACGCTTTGTACGGCCTGCATGGCCAGAACCGCGGCGTGCGCAAAGCCCCGCTGTTTTGCTGGTTCCTCGGCGCCCTGTGCGGCCTGCTGGTCACCAAAACCGGTTTTATCGACGGCCCGCTGGCCAAAGGCTTGTTCGCCGACTCCAGCCTGGGGCTGTTTGTGTCGTTTGCGGTGAGTCTGATCGCTTACGGTCTGTACCTGACCCAACGCAGAGAACATCAATGAATGAGTGGGAAGCTGTAACACCTGTCCTGGTGATTGGGGGCGCGGTCGGCGATCTGGTGATGACGCTGCCGCGCCTGCCGATCCGCGGTGAAGATATCGAAGCCCTGCCGCAGGCGCGGCAAATCGGCGGTTGCGCGTTCAACGTGGCGCGCGCGCTGACGCGCCTTGAAGCGCCGGTGATCAACGGCATGCCGGTCGGCAACGGCGAGTGGGGCGCGGCGATCGAAGCCGCCATGGGCGAACTGGGGCTGGAGGTGCTGTTGCGCCACGGCCAGATGGACAACGGCTGGTGCCTGGCGCTGGTGGAGCCCGACGGCGAACGCACCTTTATCACGGTGTCCGGTTGCGAAAGCCAATGGAATAAAGCGCAGCTGGCGACCCTGCCGCTGACGGAACACACGCTGATCTACGCCAGCGGCTACGAGCTGGCGGGCGAAAACGGTGAAGCGCTGCGCGAGTGGCTGACGCGCATGCCGTTCGACCAACCGCGCCTGATCGATCCCGGCCCGCGCATCGCCCAGCTCAGCGAAGATTTCTTCGCCATGCTCAGCGACAGCCACACTCTGCTGACGCTCAACCGCGACGAAGTGGCCGCGCTGTGCGGCGCCGGCGACGCCGTGGAGGCCGCACAGCGCTATGCCGCCGCCCGTAATCTGACGCTGATCTGTCGCCTGGATCGCGACGGCGCGTGGATCTGCGACGGCCGCACGCCGCCGCTGCACATTCCGGCCTATCCGGTAGAGGTCGTTGACACCATCGGCGCGGGCGATGCCCACTGCGCCGGTTTGCTGGCGGGCCTGTCTGCCGGCTGGCCACTGCCGCGGGCGGTCGATCTGGCCAACCGGGTCGCCGCTTGCGTGGTGGCCAGCCTCGGCGCCGCCAATCCGCCGGACTGGCAGCAGCTGCAGCAGCGCTTCCCGCAGGCCTGACGTTTCAGGGCGCAGCCAGCTGCGCCCCCTGCCTTACTGCGCCGCCGCCGCGCTCTCCTGCGGCGGGTGGCGGTAGTTGAAGCTCAACGCGAACACGATCCCCAGCACCAGCGTATACAGCGCAAACACCAGCCAGATGCTCTGCCAGTCTTTCACGCCGTCATGGCTGAAGAAGTCCACCACCTCGCCGCTGGCGAGCGCCCCCAGATAGGCGCCCAAACCGTTGACCATGGTCATGAACAGCCCCTGCGCGCTGGCGCGGATGCGGTGATCGGCCTCTTTCTCGACGAAGATGGCGCCGGAGATATTGAAGAAGTCGAAGGCGCAGCCGTAGACAATCATCGACAGCAACAGCAGCACGAAACCAAAGCCGACCGGCGTGCCGTAAGCCAGGAACAGAAAGCGCAGCGTCCAGGCCGCCATGCTGATCAGCATCACCTGCTTGATGCCGTAACGGCGCAGGAAGAAGGGAATGGTGAGGATAAAGAACACTTCGGAGATCTGCGACAGCGACAGCAGCACCGCCGGATACCGGACGCTGAGGCTGTCCTGATACAGCGGATTGAGCGACAGATCGTGCAGGAACGGGTTGCCGAAGGTATTGGTTATCTGCAGCGCCGCGCCAAGCAACATGGCGAACAGGAAAAACAGCGCCATGCGCCGCTGGCGGAACAACACCAGCGCATCCAACCCCAGCACGCTCACCCAGCTTTTCGACTCGGCCGCGCGGTTGGTCGGGCAACGCGGCAGCGTCAGCGAATAGGCGGACAGCAGCAGCGACGCCGCAGAAGCCAGATACAGCTGCAGATTGCTGAGCTCGATGCGGCTGAAGCCGACCAACCACATCGCCAGAATGAATCCCACGGTGCCGTACACCCGCACCGGCGGAAAGTCCCTCACCGTGTCAAAGCCGTGCTTTTCGAGGCAAAAATAGGAAATGGCGTTGGAGAGCGCGATGGTCGGCATATAGACCATGGCATTGAACAGCATCACCCAGAACATCAGCATCGGTTGCTCGACCTGCGCCGCGCAGTACAGCGCCAGCGCCCCGAGCAGGTGGCACAGCGCATACAGATAGTTGGCCTTCATCCACCGATCGGCGATGATGCCCGCCAGCCCCGGCATGATCAGCGCGGCGATGCCTTTGGCGCTGTAGACCATCCCCACCTGCATGCCGCTGAAATGCAGCGTGTTGATCATGTAGGAACCCAGCGTCACCAGCCAGGCGCCCCAGATAAAGAACTGCAGGAAAATCATGACTTTTAATCGTGTTTTTATCGCCATCGCCATCACCTTGTTATTATGCTTTCAACGATGATTGGTGCGGCGGGCCCCCTGCAGCCCGCCGCCGGTTTGCTTGCGGTGTTACAGCGTTTTGAACAGCTCGCGGATCAGGCGCATGAAATCGTCCGCCGCCAGCGCCGCGCAGCTGAGCGTTTGTTCGTGGGAAAGAGGCGTATCCGACAGCCCTTCGGCGTAGTTGGTCATCGCGGACACCACTAGCACCTTGAGACCGCAGTGGCGCGCCGCCAGGACTTCCGGCACGATCGACATGCCCACCACGTCGCAGCCCAGGGTCTGCATCATGCGGATCTCCGCCGGCGTTTCGAAATTCGGCCCGGTGTAGGCGGCGAATACCCCTTCCGCCAGCGGAATGCCCGCGCTTTCGGCCACCGCCGCCAGCCCGGCGCGCAGATCGCGATCGTAGGCGTTCGCCAGGCTGAAGAAGCGCGGCCCGAAGCGATCGTCGTTGGCGCCGACCAGCGGCGATTCCGGCATGAAATTGATGTGATCGGTAATCGCCACCAGGCTGCCCGGCGCCACCGAACGGCGCAGCGAACCCGCGGCGTTGGTCGCCAGCAGGAATTCGCAGCCCAGCAGTTTGAAAGTGCGCACCGCGGTGGTCATCACCTGCATGCCACGCCCTTCATAGAAATGACCGCGCCCTTTCATGCACAATACCGGCACGCCCTCCAGCTTGCCGGCGACCAGCTGCCCGGCGTGGCCGGCGACGCCGCTCACCGGAAAGCCCGGCAGCTCCGCGTAATCGAGGGTGACGGTTTCGGTCATCACCTCCGCCAGGGCGCCAAGCCCGGAGCCGAGAATCAAGGCCGCTTTCGGCTGGAAACCCGGCAGGCGCGCGCGGACGATGTCGGCGCAGGTAAAAGCATCTTCTTGATTAAACATCGTATTCTCTCTTTCAGCGGGGGATAATAAGCCCCATAGTAGAGAGCGAGGCGCGGCCGAGACCAATACATTCTTGGCGGCCGATTTATTCCATTTACCTATAAGTTGAGCTGCGTCACAAGGAGGCGATACCCCGGATGAACCCGCCCCAAGCCCTGCCCGATCCCGGCCGGATTAACTTCCGCCTGCTGCACTATTTCCGCGTGGTGGCGGAAGAGATGAACTTCACCCAGGCGGCGCGGCGGCTGAATATGTCACAGCCGCCGCTCAGCAAGCACATCAAGGAGCTGGAGAGTCAGCTCGGGGTGGTGCTGTTCAAACGCACCACCCGCTCCATGACGCTGACGCCGGCCGGCCGTACGCTGCTGCGCAACGTCGAGCGGCTGTTGGATCAGGCCGACAGCGCATTGCATCAGGTGCAACAGATGGGGCGTGGCGAAGGCGGCCACATGGTGGTCGGCATGGTCGGCACCTCGGCCTGGGGCGGCCTGATCGCGGCGCTGCGGCGATTCAGCGAGCGGAGCGCCGGCGTCACCTGGTCGTTGAACGAGCTGACGCCCAGCCAGCAAATCGCCGCGCTGCAAAAGCGGCATATCGACATCGGGGTCTGGCGAGAGGCGCAGCAGCAGACGCTGCCGGGGTTAACCTGCCAACGGTTGGCAAGCGAGAGCATCGCCGTGGTGTTGCCGCTCGATCATCCGCTGGCGCAGCAGGAAAATATCCCGCTGGCGGCGCTGCAGAACGACAGCTTCATCGTGCTGCCGCCGCATGAGGCCAGCCTGGGGCTGTATCTGCACAATCTGTGTCTGCAGCAGGGATTTTTGCCGGACGTCGCTTATCAGGTCAACGAACCGCAGACCCTGCTGGCGCTGGTGGCGGAAGGCTGTGGCATCACGCTGCTGCCGGACAGCTACGGCCGCATCCCGTGGCCCGGCGTACGCTTTTGCTCGCTGCAACAGGCGCCGCCGGCGGATCTGTACGCGGTGTATCGCGCCGACAGCGTCACGCCGGTGGTGCAGGCCTTCCTGGAAATGCTGCGGGCGCCGTAAGCGGCCCGCAGCGCAGATTACATCGTCGGCTGCACCATCAGCTGGCCGGCGGTGCCGCGATCGGCCATCTCCAGCGTCTGGCTGTAATACAGGAACGGGAAGTGTTCGGAGGTAGGTTGGTTGAAATACACCAGCAGCTCGACGTCGCCATCGACCCAGACGGTGTCCTTCCAGCCGCGATCTTCCGCCATCGGCTGCGCGCCGTTGACGCGTTTGATCAGGAACTGCACGCCCTGAATATGGAACGCCTGCGGCGTATCCGCATGAATGTTCCAACGTTCCCAGGTGCCTTGCTGTGCCTGTACGTCGATGCGGTTCATGTCCCAAATCGCGCCGTTGATGCCGACGCCGCCGTCGCCTAGGCGGAAATCGCGGGTGCGGCTGGCGCTGCCGTCCAACAGCTGATCCGCCAGCAGGCGCATCGGCAGGTTGTCGGTCACCAGCGGCAGCAGGCCGGTCGGGCGCAGCGTCAGCACCTGGGTGGACACCAGAATGCTCGACGGCTCGAACAGGCCGCGCAGGCGATCCATGATGCCCGCCGCTTCACCGGCGGTGATGGTCACCTCTTCGCCCTTCGACATGTCGATCAGCACTTCCCGGCGTTCGCCAGGCGCCAACGACAGCTGCTGCACCGCGACCGGCGCAGGCAGGAAGCCCTGATCGCTGGCAATCACGTTGAACGGCCGCCCGTCGCTGAGCTGCAGGGTATAGCGGCGCGCGTTGGAGGCGTTAAGCAGGCGCAGACGCACCCAGCCGCGCGACACGTCGACATACGGGTTTTGCACGCCGTTGACCAACAGCGTATCGCCGACGAAACCGCCCTGCGACGGTGCATCGTATTGCGGTGTGCCGAAGTTATCGAAGCGTTTGTCCTGAATGATCAGCGGGAAATCGTCGACGCCGTAGTGGTTGGGCAGCGGCAGCGCTTTGCTGACGGCATCTTCCACCAGCCACAGCCCGGCCAGCCCGTTGTAAACGTGCGGCGCCATACGGTTCGGCGTGTTGGCATGGTACCAGCAGGTGGCCGCCGCCTGACGAATGGGCAGCACCGGCGACCAGTCGACGTTAGGCGACATCATGCGCGGCGCGCCGCCCATCAGCGTGCCTGGCACCTGCAGACCGCTGACGGTCATCGCTACCGGCTCCTGCAGGCGGTTGCTGTAGATCAGTTTGACGTCGTCACCGCTGTAAACCCGCACCGTCGGCCCCAGGTACATGCCATTGATGCCCCACACCGCCGCTTTGCGGTTATCCATAAACGCCCAATGGGCGCGCTGCAAGGTCAGGAACAGCGGCTGACCGCGGCGAGACTCCAGCAACGGGGGAATGGGTAACGGGGTCTGCGTTCCGCTCGCCTCAGCCCTCAGCGGCACGGCGCCCGCGCACAGCGCCAGGCCCGATGCCTGTAAAAACTGACGTCGACTGAGTGACATATTTTCTCCATGAAAAGCAATAACTAAACCGTGTGAAAAACCCAAACGCCCGCCAATCAAGATTAGCAGGCGTTCAGGCGTTAACGGCGCTGAACGCCAATTAAAACCCTATTCTTTGAAGCCGGTAGACTCTTATTTTTTGGCGGCGTTGCGCTGGGCGACTTCGGCGTCCAATTCGGCGATTTTCGCCTCCATCAGCTCACGGCAATGGGCCGCCAACTCACGCACGTTTTCTTTGCCGTATTTGCTGGTATCCACCGGCGCCAACATCTCGACGATCACATGACCGTTATTCCAGCGATTAAGATTTATATTACCGCTGGTGGTTGATACACAGATCGGCACAATCGGCACGCCGGCGGCGATGGCCGCGTGGAACGCGCCGGTTTTAAACGGCATCAGCCCGCGACCGCGGCTGCGGGTCCCTTCCGGGAACATCCAGATCGAAATGTCTTTCTTTTTGAACTGCTCCGCCACCTGGGCGATGGTGCCGTGCGCCTTGGCGCGATTATCACGATCTATCAGCAGATTACCGGTCAGCCAATACAGCGGGCCGAAAAACGGGATCCACACCAGACTTTTTTTACCGACGGTCACGGTGCGCGGCTGCACGATATTGGAGGCCGTCACCATGTCGTAGTTATTTTGGTGGTTGGCGATATAGATGCAGTTGCCATTGTTGGCCGCATCGGCCGGTACGCGGGTTTCAACCTTGATGCCGAACAGCGTCGACAGGCGGCCGAAAAGATGGCCGAAGGTCGCCACGTGGCGAGGGTTGCGCGGGCTGAACAAGCAATAAACAGAACCGAAAATACACACCAGAATACAGAAAAGAGTGGCGAGAACGGCACGCAAAATCAATAACATAACAACCTCATTAGCACACTGCCAACGCAGTTTACTTCGCTGCGCAGATTCCTTTACTCATTATTTGCCGGCCAGGCGGTAAGCACGCCGATGTCGCCTGCATTTCTCGCTATTTTCCTGCCAGGCGGCAGTACGCACAATAATTTTATGCGCAGAAATGTTAACTATTTGGAAAATAAACGCCAGCAAAAATAAATAAGGCGGCCACAGCATGCTGCGACCGCCCTTTAACGCCGGCGCCAACGCTTACTCTTCGCTGTCGCCTCCCGACGCCCGCACCGGCGCATCCACTTCGACGCGATCGATGCGCTGCAGGCCACGCGGCAGCTGGGTGCCCTTGCGGCCGCGCTCCGCGCGGAACTTCTGCAGATCCTCCGGACGCAGCGTCAGCTTGCGTTTGCCGACGTACAACGTGACGGACGCCTGCGGCGGCAGCACGAACAGCCAGGCCAGCTTGTCTTCACCGGCTGCGGCCTGCGCCGCCGGAATGGAGACGATCTTGTTGCCCTTGCCCTTCGACAGTTGCGGCAGATCGGCGACCGGGAACATCAACATGCGCCCGGCAGCGGTGATCGACAGCAGCATATCGTCTGCGCCGTGAATTTCCATCGGCGGCAGCGCTCTGGCGTTGTCCGGCAACGTGATCATCACCTTGCCGGCGCGGTTGCGCGCCACCAGATCGTTAAAGGTGCAAACGAAACCGTAACCGGCGTCGGACGCCATCAGCAGTTTTTGATCGTCGGCCGCCATCAGCACCTGCTCAATGGTGGCACCCGGCGGCGGCGTCAGCTTGCCGGTCAACGGTTCGCCCTGCCCACGCGCCGAAGGCAGCGTCATCGGATCGAGCGCATAGCTGCGCCCGGTAGAATCGATGAACACCACCGGCTGGTTGCTCTTGCCGCGCGCCGCGCCGCGGAAGCTGTCGCCGGCCTTGTAGCTCAACCCTGCCGGATCGATGTCGTGGCCCTTGGCGCTGCGCACCCAGCCCATTTCCGACAGCACGATGGTCACCGGCTCGGACGGCACGAAATCGTGCTCGCTCATCGCCTTGGCTTCCGCACGCTCGGTCAGCGGCGAACGGCGATCGTCGCCGTAGGTTTGCGCGTCGGCCTGGATCTCTTTCTTAATCAGCGTATTCAACTTGCGCTCGGACGCCAGCAGCGCCTGCAGTTGATCGCGCTCTTTCGCCAGCTCGTCCTGCTCACCGCGGATCTTGACCTCTTCCAGCTTGGCCAGGTGACGCAGTTTCAGCTCGAGGATCGCTTCCGCCTGGGTATCGGAGATGCCGAAACGCTGCATCAGCACCGGCTTCGGCTCATCCTCGCTGCGGATGATGTGGATCACCTCGTCGATATTGAGGAACGCCACCAGTAAACCTTCGAGGATATGCAAACGCTTGAGCACCTTCTCGAGGCGGTAGTTCAGGCGGCGGCGCACCGTATCGCGACGGTAGGCCAGCCATTCGGTGAGGATCTCCACCAGCCCTTTGACCTGCGGGCGGTTGTCCAGACCGATCATGTTCATGTTGATGCGGTAGCTGCGTTCCAGATCGGTGGTGGCGAACAGGTGATTCATCACCTGCTCCAGATCGATGCGGTTGGAACGCGGCACGATCACCAGACGCGTCGGGTTCTCGTGATCGGATTCATCGCGCAGATCCTCGACCATCGGCAGCTTCTTGGCGCGCATCTGGCTGGCGATCTGCTCCAGCACCTTGGCGCCGGAGACCTGATGCGGCAAGGCGGTGATCACCGCGCTGCCGTCCTCTTTCTTCCACACGGCGCGCATGCGCACCGAGCCGCGGCCGCTCTGGTAAATTTTGCGAATTTCATCGCGCGGGGTAATGATCTCGGCTTCGGTCGGGAAGTCCGGCCCCTGCACGAACTCGAGCAGGTCATCGAGCGAGGCGCCCGGCTTGTCGAGCAGCGCCACCGCAGCAGCGGCGACTTCGCGCACGTTGTGAGGCGGAATATCGGTCGCCATGCCGACCGCGATGCCGGTGGTGCCGTTCAGCAGGATGTTCGGCAGACGCGCCGGCAGCATCTTCGGCTCTTGCAGCGTGCCGTCAAAGTTCGGGATCCAGTCGACCGTGCCCTGGCCCAGTTCGGCCAGCAGGACCTCGGCGTATTTGGACAGGCGCGATTCGGTATAACGCATCGCCGCGAACGACTTGGGATCGTCCGGCGCGCCCCAGTTCCCCTGGCCGTCCACCAGCGGATAGCGATACGAGAACGGCTGCGCCATCAGCACCATGGCTTCATAACACGCGCTGTCGCCGTGCGGGTGGTATTTACCCAGCACGTCGCCCACGGTGCGGGCGGATTTCTTGAATTTGGCGCTGTTGGTCAGCCCCAGTTCAGACATGGCGTAGATGATGCGGCGTTGTACCGGCTTCAAACCGTCGCCAATGTACGGCAACGCCCGATCCATGATGACGTACATGGAATAGTTCAGATAGGCGTTTTCAGTGAATGTGTGCAGCGGTAAACGCTCTACACCGTCATGAGTCAGATCACTCATTACTCAATTATCCTCAGACCGTGGCTTGGCAATCCCTTGGACGACAAAAGGCATCGCTTGTCGATTCTGCCCGCGATAGTAACCCATCTGCGGGGTAGCTGTCACAGTTGGCGCAAGGATCGCCGCCGGCGGCCGGTTGCGCGATGCGGTTTATGCAAAATTTCGCTACCTGGCGGCCTCTTTATTGACTGGCAGTCAACACTGTTGTGCGCTGGATCGCATTTTTACTTGCCTGACTCACGATTACACTCGTCACCAGCGAGATGGTTTCCGCCTTTTCAGCGGGAAGCATGCCATATCTTAACTCTGACGGGAGCCGCGAAAGATGAGCAATATCCTGATTATCAACGCTAAAAAACAATTCGGCCATTCCAACGGCGAACTCAACCAAACCCTGAGCGACGTGGCGGAAGGCTTCCTGCGCGATCTGCAGCACGATGTGCAGGTCACCGTGGTCGACGACGGCTATGACATCGAAGCCGAAGTACAGAAATACCTGTGGGCCGACGCGGTCATCTATCAGATGCCGGGCTGGTGGATGGGCGAACCTTGGATCCTGAAAAAATACATCGATGAAGTGTTCACCGCCGGTCACGGCAGCCTGTATGCCAACGACGGTCGCTCTCGTTCTGACGAAAGCAAAAAATATGGCTCCGGCGGCCTGATCCAGGGCAAAAAATACCTGCTGAGCCTGACCTGGAACGCCCCGATGGAGGCCTTCACCGATCCCGATCAGTTCTTCCACGGTATCGGCGTCGACGGCGTTTACCTGCACTTCCACAAGGCCAACCAGTTCCTGGGAATGGAAGCGCTGCCGACCTTTATCTGCAATAACGTGATAAAACAACCGGATATCGAAGCGGATATCGCACGTTATCGCGAGCATTTGGCGAAAATTTTTGCTTAACTGACGCAGAACATTCTCATCAACGAGGCAGACATGATCACCGTAATCGCAGAAATCAAAGTGAAACCCGGCCACCGCGCCACCGTACTGCAAGCCATTGAAAAACTGGTGCCGCTGGTGCTGGCGGAAGACGGCTGCGGCGAATATACGCCGATGGTCGACAGCAATACCCAGGCACCCTGGCAGAAACGGTCGCCGGATTCGGTATTCATGCTGGAGAAATGGGAAAGCATGGCGCATCTGGAAAAACACCTGGCCATTGAGCACATGCTCAAACACCGCGAGACCATCAAGGACAGCGTGCTGGACACCGAGATATACATCCTGGAAAACGCCCTGTAAGCTCCGCCTTATAACGTCTGCGCGTCGATGTGCGCGCTGACGTAGTCAAGAAAACAGGTGATGCGCGCCGCCAATTGCGTATTGCGGTAATACACCGCATTGATCGGCTGGCGCACGTCCAGCGTCTCCTGCTCCAGCAACGTCACCAACTTGCCGGCTTCCCGATCGCGGCGGGTCATAAAGTCTGCCAGCTGTACGATCCCCTCGCCCCGCAGCGCCAATTGCCGCAACGTTTCCCCGCTGGACGCAGAGATAGTCGGCGTGATGGTGAAATGCGGCGCCTGGCGATAGCGCAACGGCCACTGGTTAAGCGACTCCGGCTGGGTAAAACCGAGCAGACAATGCCGATGCAACTCCTCCACGCTCTGCGGCGTGCCGTGCTGCTGCAGATAAACCGGGCTGGCGAGGATGCGCAGCCGGCTGGCTCCCAGCGCGCGCGCATGAATGGTCGAATCACGCAACGCACCGATGCGAATGGCGATATCCGTGCGTTTTTCCAGCAGATCGATAATCAGGTTGTCGGTGTTCAGCTCGAGCGAAATTTGCGGATAACGTTCTCTAAACCCCGCCACCAGCGGCACGATGACGTGCTCCATAAAAGGTGCGGCCGCATTGATCCGCAGCCGCCCGGCGGGCATTTGCCGGCGCACCGCCATTTGCTCTTCGGCATTTTCCACCGAGCTGATGATCGTACGCGCATGGTTCAGGAAGCTCAGCCCCTCTTCGGTCAGCTCCAAACGACGCGTCGTGCGGCGCATCAGGGTGGTATCGAGCTTATTCTCCAGGCGGCTGAGCGCGCGGCTGATGCCGGATGTTGTCTGGCCGAGCTGATCGGCGGCGGCGGTGATGGAACCGCTGTCGACCACCGAGGTGAACGCCAGCAATTCTTCAAGCGTGATCTTCATGCATTCCGGCCCAGGTTATCGGGCGCCGCATGAACGCCCTGCGGGAAAGCCGGCCCGGCGTTTCACCGGGCCAGGGTCAGGCTCAGACCGCCAATTCGGCCATGTCGCCCTTGTCTTGCAGCCAGTTGCGGCGATCTTCCGAACGCTTCTTGGCCAACAGCATGTCCATCACCGCCAGCGTCTGATCGACGTCATCCTCCGCCACCGTCAGTTGCACCAGACGGCGGGTGTTCGGATCGAGGGTGGTTTCGCGCAGCTGCAGCGGGTTCATCTCGCCCAGCCCTTTAAAGCGCTGCACGTTCGGCTTGCCCTTCTTGCGCTTCAGCTGTTCCAGCACGCCGGCTTTCTCTTCTTCATCCAGCGCGTAGAACACTTCTTTACCGAGATCGATGCGATACAGCGGCGGCATGGCGACATAGACGTGGCCGCCTTTCACCAGCGAACGGAAGTGGCGCACGAACAGCGCGCACAGCAGCGTGGCGATATGCAAGCCATCGGAATCCGCATCCGCCAGGATGCAGATTTTGCCGTAGCGCAATTGGCTGAGATCTTCGCTGTCCGGATCGATGCCGATCGCCACGGAAATGTCGTGCACTTCCTGCGAGGCCAGCACTTCGTCCGAGGACACTTCCCAGGTATTCAGGATCTTGCCCTTCAGCGGCATGATCGCCTGATACTCGCGATCGCGCGCCTGCTTGGCCGATCCGCCCGCCGAATCCCCTTCCACCAGGAACAGTTCGGTCATGGCCAGATCCTGCGAGGTGCAGTCCGCCAGCTTGCCCGGCAGCGCCGGCCCGCTGGTGAGCTTCTTGCGCACCACTTTCTTGGCCGCGCGCAGGCGGCGCTGGGCGCTGGAGATCGCCAGCTCGGCCAGCTGTTCCGCCGCCTGAACGTTCTGGTTCAGCCACAGGCTGAAGGCGTCTTTCACCACGCCGGAAACGAAGGCCGCGCACTGACGCGAGGAGAGACGCTCTTTGGTCTGCCCGGCAAACTGCGGATCCTGCATCTTCACCGACAGCACGTAGGCGCAACGATCCCAGATATCCTCCGCCGACAGCTTCACGCCGCGCGGCAGAATATTGCGGAATTCGCAGAACTCGCGCATCGCGTCCAGCAGCCCCTGACGCAGGCCGTTGACGTGAGTGCCGCCCTGCATGGTCGGGATCAGGTTGACGTAGCTTTCGGTCAGCAGCTCGCCGCCTTCCGGCAGCCACAGCAGCGCCCAGTCCACCGCTTCGGTGTCACCGGCGAAATTGCCGACGAACGGCGCTTCCGGCAGGGTTATCAGGCCGTTAACCGCTTCCATCAGGTAGTCGGTCAGGCCGTCCTGGTAGCACCAGCGCTGCTCGGTGTTGTTCACCTTGTCGATGAAATAGATCTCGACGCCGGGGCACAGCACCGCTTTGGCTTTCAGCAGGTGAGTCAGGCGCGATACCGAGAAACGCGGGCTGTCGAAGAACTGTTCGTCGGGCCAGAAGTGCACGCTGGTGCCGGTGTTGCGTTTGCCGCAGGTGCCGGTCACCGTAAGATCCTGCACTTTGTCGCCGTTTTCGAAGGCGATGCCGTAGACGTTGCCGTCGCGGCGCACGTTGACTTCCACCCGCTTCGACAGGGCGTTGACCACCGAGATGCCAACGCCGTGCAGGCCGCCGGAGAACTGGTAGTTTTTATTCGAGAATTTACCGCCGGCGTGCAGCCGGCACAGGATCAACTCAACCGCCGGCACGCCCTCTTCCGGGTGGATGTCCACCGGCATGCCGCGGCCGTCGTCGATCACTTCCAGCGACTGATCGGCGTGCAGGATCACGTCGATGCGCTTGGCGTGACCGGCCAACGCTTCGTCGACGCTGTTATCGATCACCTCTTGGCCGAGGTGGTTTGGGCGCGTCGTGTCGGTATACATGCCGGGACGACGGCGCACTGGTTCTAGACCGCTGAGTACTTCAATGGCATCAGCGTTATAGCTGGATTGAGTCATCGTTGATTATTTTTTCGTGGTTAAAGGGAGGTGCCGGAACGGTCCGTCAGACCGCGTTTAGCCCTAAAAAATCCACAATCTGGGGGAAGTAGTGCTCGAAACCGACGAAGGCGTGGTTTCCACCCGACTCCACCGTTTGCCGACACGCGGTGTAATACGCCACTGCCTGGCCGTAATCGAGAATTTCATCGCCCGTTTGCTGCAGCAGCCAGATTAAATCCGGCGACTCCAAAGGATCGATCTGCATCACTTTCAGATCGTAAACGTGCCGAGACTCTAACACATATTGCTGGCCGGTGTAGGGGTTCTCGTTGGCGCCGAGATAGTCGACCAGCAGCTCAAACGGCTTGACCGCCGGGTTGACCACCACCGCCGGCAGGGAAAAACACTGCGACAGCCAGGTGGCGTAATAGCCGCCCAGCGACGAGCCGACCAGCCCGAGCGTTTGCCCGGCGCGTTCCAGCACCAGATTTTCCAGCATCTCGGCGGCCTCCGCCGGAAAGGCCGGCAGCTGCGGTACCAGCATCTCGATATCGGGATGGTGTTCGGCCAGCCAGGCCTTGAAGGCCACCGCCTTAGCCGACTGCGGCGAGCTGTTGAAACCGTGCAGGTAGAGCAGTGTCGAAGGCATCAGTATCCATCCGAGTCCATATCGGGGCGGAAATCGTCGTTTTCCAGGCGGAACACCTGCGTCTCGACGCGACCGTCCGGCAGCAGATCGAGGTAGCGCCAGCCGGGGGAAACGTCGTCGATGGTGAAGTTCGTGCAGTGCGGCTTGAATTGCACGCAGGTGGACGGCGTCGCCAACAGGCGCCGACCCTGCCATTCCAAATCCAGATCCTGGTGAATGTGCCCGCACACCACGGTATTCACTTTCGGATAACGCAGCAGGATTGCGCCCAGCATATGCGGGTTGCGCAGGCTGTGCTGATCGAGCCAGGTGCAACCGGAAGGCAGCGGATGATGGTGCAGCAGCAGCAGCGTATAGCGCTCGGGGTGAGCCTGCAGGCAACGCTCCATCCACTCCAGCTGGTATTCGCTCAATTCGCCGTGCGGCACGCCGAACACCTGGCTGTCCAGCATCAGCACTTGCCAGTTATCACCCAACAGCACCTGTTTGGAAGGCGCAATGCCCGCGGCGGCCAACGCGTCGACCATCGCCGGTTGAAAATCGTGGTTGCCCGGCAGCCACACGCAGGGGGCCGGCAGTTGCGCGATGCCGGCGGCGAAGTGGCGGTACGCCTCTTGCGAATGATCCTGCGCCAAATCTCCCGTGGCGACGATCAAATCGACGTCGCGGCGCTGCGCCTGGATGGCGTCCAGCACCGCGTGATAGCTGCGATAGGTATTGATGCCGAGCAACGTCTCGTGTTCGCCGGCAAAAAGGTGGGTATCTGTTATTTGTAGAATCCTGACCGCGGCCCCACTCGCCACGGGCAGTTTAAACAGGCTTTCCAAATGGTGTCCTTTGTTATTTCAGTCTGTCTAACAAACCGGAACCGCCATCGCTCCATGCGCCAAACAGTAGCGCAGCCAATCAGCAAGAAACTGGTTAATTTGATGCTTTTCGTCGCGTTGATGCAACTTTTTATTAGGATAATCATAACGCGCTTTAAAGCGGTAGATCTGCTGACTGGAACACACTTCCGCAACCATGGCGTCATGGTACAACCGCACCGTCATCGCGGGCAGGCTCCAGTAGCTGACCGCCGGAAAGATCTGCTCGATCTCCACCAGCGACGTGTAACGCGTGGACTCAACGATGGTCAAACGATAGCCGGCGCCGTTCACCTGATAAGTCACCGTTTCGCCCGCTTCGTCGTTGCGCGGCAGCAAGCGGCGCAATTGCGCGAAGTTGGTTTCGCACAATCTCATCATTTCGGGGAAATCAGGGGTATAGCGCTGTTTCATTAGTTGGCCCACTCTTTTCTCAACGATTCATGGTGCAACGCCAGCCATTGCAATGCAATCACTGATGCGGCGTTATCGATCGCGCCTTCCTCAACCCAGCGGTAAGCCTGTTCGCGGCTGACCACATGGACGCGGATGTCTTCATGTTCTTCCGCCAGGCCGTGGATGCCCTCGGCGGTGCCGGCGTCCACTTCGCCGACCATGATCGACAAACGTTCGCTGGTGCCGCCGGGGCTGGCCAGGTAGCTCAGCACCGGTTTGCAGCGCCCGACCACCACGCCGGCCTCTTCCTGCGCTTCGCGGCGGCATACGTCCTCGACGCTTTCACCGGTTTCGATCATACCCGCCACCATTTCCAGCAGCCAGGGCGAATTACTGGTATCGACCGCGGCGATGCGCAGTTGTTCAACCAGCACAACCTCGTCGCGCACCGGATCGTAGGGCAGCAGCACCGCCGCATGGCCGCGTTCGAAAATTTCACGCGTGATTTCAGGGCTCATTTCACCATTGAACAACCGGTGGCGAAACCGGTATAAATTGAGTGAAAAAAAACCACGGTACAGCGTCTCGCGTGCAATAATTTCTACATCTTTTTTATCGAAAGTAACGGGCGACGGCTGCGAACGGTTCATGCGCGAATTCTCCTGCTTGAGTATGCCGATAAAATAAACGGTTTTGATGACAGAAACAGCGGGACTCTCCGCCGCGGCTTTATGTTAGGCTGTTTTTCGCCGCCGGATGCGGCACGTTTGTGCGCTCGCAGGTAATAGCGGGAAACAATCCGGATTGTCAGCCATAATATCAGCTGCAGTCGACCCGGGCAGTACGCCAAGGTAAATGGGCGGTCTGAAAGGTAAAAGTTACGTGAGATGGCACATTCAGCCACCTGATGCGTACCTCAGACTCTGCTAGAATCGGCAACTATTTCGTCTATCGTCAGCGCTAACATAGCAATATTGCTGCACAACAAGGAATGCAAATGAAGAAACTGCTCCCCCTTCTTATCGGACTGAGCCTGGGCGGCTTCAGTGCAATGAGCCAGGCAGAGAACCTGCTGCAGGTCTACAAACAGGCCAGGGAAAGTAACCCGGATCTGCGCAAAAGTGCAGCTGACCGCGACGCCGCATTCGAAAAGATCAACGAAGCGCGCAGCCCGTTGCTGCCGCAGCTCGGCCTGACCGCCGGTTACAACTACACCAGCGGGTATCGAGACAGCCGCGACACCCATAGCGATAGCACAAGCGGCTCGCTGGCGCTGACGCAAACCATCTTCGACATGTCGAAATGGCGCCAACTGACGCTGCAGGAAAAGACCGCCGGCATCTCCGACGTCACCTTCCAGACCGCTGAGCAACAGCTTATTCTCAACACGGCGACCGCTTACTTCAACGTGCTGAAAGCGATCGATACGCTGTCCTATACCCAGGCGCAGAAAGACGCGGTGTACCGCACGCTGGATCAAACCACCCAGCGCTTCAACGTGGGTCTGGTGGCGATCACCGACGTGCAGAACGCCCGCTCGAACTACGACACCGTGCTGGCGGCGGAAGTCTCCGCCCGCAACGATCTGGACAACGCGCTGGAAACGCTGCGTCAGGTCACCGGCACCTTCTACCCCGAGCTGGCCTCGCTGAACACCGATCGCTTCAGCACCCAACGCCCGGAAGCGGTGAACAACCTGCTGAAAGAAGCGGAAGCGCGCAACCTGAGCCTGCTGTCCGCCCGCCTGAGCCAGGATCTGGCGCGCGAACAGATCCGCGCCGCGCAGACCGGCTATATGCCGACAGTGGACTTCAGCGCCTCCACGGCGATCTCCAACAACAATTACGGCGGCTCACGCAACACCACGCGCGACGCAGACCTCGGTGAAAACAAAGTGGGTCTGAGCTTCAACCTGCCGCTGTACAGCGGCGGCGCGACCAATTCGCAGGTGAAACAAGCGCAGTACGGCTTCGTCGGCGCCAGCGAGCAGTTGGAAAGCTCACACCGCAGCGTGGTGCAGACCGTGCGTTCGTCGTTCAACAACGTTAACGCTTCGATCAGCAGCATCAACGCCTACAAACAGGCGGTGATCTCCGCGCAAAGCTCCCTGGACGCGATGGAAGCCGGTTATCAGGTCGGTACCCGCACCATCGTCGACGTGCTGGACGCCACCACCACGCTGTATAACGCCAAACGTCAGCTGTCCGACGCGCGTTATACCTATTTGATCAACCAACTGAACATCAAGTCGGCGCTCGGCACGCTGAACCAGAACGATCTGCTGCTGTTGAACGGCGCGTTGGGCAAACCGGTATCGACCGCGCCTGACGCCGTCGCACCGCAGAATCGCGCGCAGGACGCCTATGCGGACGGCTATCAGGACAATGCGCCGATGCAACAAACTGCGGCGCCGGCACCGGCGGCCACTCGCGCATCTGCGCCGGCCGTTACCACCAGCCAACCGGCTCGCAACAGCGGCAACCCATTCCGCAACTGATGCGCGCACGCTGACAAACACGGGGTCCGGCCTGCGCCGCGCCCCGTTTTTTTTGTCCCGATTTTCCCCGCTTCTGCCCGCCGCCTCACAGCCGCCGCCGCGTCAGGTGGTATCATCGTCACTCTCGTTTTCGCAGTCTGGATGAGGTTCGATGGACAACGATTCACGCTGGCAGCGTCTGATTAACGATGGCGAATTGCCGCCGCCGCTGCGCCCGACGCCGGCGGTGTACGCCTCCTGGCTGCGCTGCCGCAGCCTGATGCAACCCGATGTCTGGCAAGCACCGCACCGCGCTCAGGGCGCCACCTTCGAATCGATTTGCCGCCGCAAGAACGATCTGCTGACGCTCGGCCAGGCGGCGCTGGAAGACGCCTGCGAATACATGGAGCCGCGTCGCTGTCTGTTGATGATCTTCGACGAGAGCGGCTGCATGCTGTGGCGATGCGGCGACGCCCAAACCTGGGAGCTTTTGCAGCAATTGGGGTTCGCCCCCGGTGCCTACTGGGCCGAGGGGCAGATCGGCACCAATGCTCCGGCGCTGGCGGCGGCGGAAGGCCACCCGGTACGAGTGAGCGGTGAAGAGCACGTGCGCCGGGCGCTGCACGGTTGGTCATTCTGCGCGACGCCGGTCTACGACAACAGCGGCCGCCAGCGCGGCTCGATCGCGCTGGGCTGCCTGCTGGCCGACTGTGCCGCCGGCGATCTGTCGCTGACGCTGGCCATCGCCCGCGAAATCGGCAACTCGCTGAACGCCGACGGCCTGCTGGCGGAATCCAACCGCCATCTGAATCAACTTTACGGCCTGCTGGACGGCGTGGACGACGGCGTCATGGCCTGGGATCACCGCGGCTACCTGCAATACATCAACCAGCGCGCCGCCGGCCTGCTGAAGCTGGACGAACAGCAGAGCCAGGGCAAACCGCTGGCGCAGCTGTTGACGCTGCCCGCCCTGCTCAAGCGCGCCATCGCCGACCGGCAGCCGCTGCAACACGTCGAAGTCACCTTCGAAAGCCAGCGGCAGTTTATTGCCGCTTTGCTGACGCTAAAGCCGATTTTCGACGGCGATCGCTGCAGTTTCATCGCCCTGCTGCACCCGCTCGAGCGGCTGCGCCAGTACGTCAGCAGCCAGTTGGGGCGCGTCAGCCACAGTTTCGAGCAAATGCCCTCCGCCTCGCTGGAAATGCGGCGGCTGATCCGTTACGGCCAGCAGGCGGCCAAGGGCCAGCATCCGATCCTGCTGCGCGGAGAGGAAGGGGTTGGCAAAGAGCTGCTCAGCCAGGCTATCCACAACGCCGGCGAACGCGCCGCCGGGCCGTATATCGCCCTCAACTGCCAGCTGCTGCCGCAGGCGCAGGGGCTGCGTGAACTGTTGGGCAGCGACGCCAGCGAAGAAGAGGCGGGCCAGCTCAGCAAATTCGAATTGGCCAACGGCGGCACGCTGTATCTCGAACAGATCGAATACCTGCCGGCGGAGATGCAGTCGGCGCTGCTGCAGGTGCTGAAAACCGGCGTGGTGATCCGCCTCAATTCCAGCCGGGTGATCCCGGTCGATGTCCGAGTCATCGCCGGCAGCGCCGCCGACCTGCCGCTGCTGGTGCAGCAAAACCGCTTCCGCCGCCAGCTGTTTTACAGCCTGCAGGCGTTCGAGATCCAGATCCCGCCGCTGCGCCAGCGGCTGAGCGATATTCCGCTGCTGGTCAAACACCATCTGCGCACGCTGGAGCAGCATTTTCAGTGTCGCTTCCGGGTGGATGACGAGGTGATGGCCCAGTTGGCGCTTTATCTGTGGCCGGGCAACGATTTGGAACTGAAAGGGGTGGTGGAGCGCGCGGCGATGATTTGCCACGGCCACCACATCCAGTTGGCGGATCTGCCGGCGCACCTGCTCGGCCAGCCGTCGCTGCTGGAAAGCGATCCGCAGCCCGGCGCGCCGCTGTTGACGCTGACGGACATGGAACGCCAGGCGATCCTGCGCGCGGCGACCGTCAGCCGCGGCCAGGTGACGGAGATGGCGCAGCTGCTGGGCATCGGCCGCACCACGCTGTGGCGGAAGATCAAACAGCACGGGATCGACATCCGCCAGTTCAAGCTGCGCGCTTAGTGGCTGAGCTGCAATACCCCGCGCGCGGCGTCCAGCATCGCCTTCTGTCCGCTGCGGGTTTTGCTCAGGCAATCCTGCATGCCGACCACCATCGGAATGCCCATCGCCTTCGCCAGAATGGCGCTGTGCGACAGGGCATTGCCGCCGCTCAGACAGATGCCGAGCACCAGCCGGCGATCGAGCATCACCACCTCCGAAGGCATCAGTTCGTCCATCACCAATATTGACGGTTCTGCGAGCGCAATAACCGGCAGCGGCAGCCTCTGTAGATGGCACAGCGTGCGGCGCAGCATGTCGCGCACGTCCAATTCGCGCGCCCGCATGTAGTCGTCATCCAGCTCGCGGTACTCTTCGGCGATCGCCTCCAGCACCTGCCGCCAGGCCTGCTCGGCGCTGCACAGCTGTTGCGCGATGCGGGTGTAAGCCGCCTGCTGCAGATCCGGATCGTCCAGCAGCATGCTGTGGGCGCCGAAGATCGCCGCCTGCGGCTTGCCGATCAGCGTGCCGGTGCGTTCCGCCAGCCGGTTCAGATCGCTCAGCGTGTGCTGTAACGCCTCCCGCAGGCGTTGCTGTTCGCCCAGCACCTCGTCCGCGCCGATACGCCGATCGGCGGTTGGCGGCCAGAAGCTGTGGGCCTGAAACACCGGCCCGCTGGTGACGCTTTCCGCCACCGGGATACCGTGCAGCGAAGGCTGCTGCCGCTCGGAGACCGTCTCGCCAAAATGTTGTTCCGCCAGCGCTTTGAATGCCGCCAGCGCCTCGTCCGCCTGCGCGCCGTCGGCGATCAGGCGAACGGTGTCGCCGTGACGCACCTGCAGCAGCGCCAGCTGATTGAGACTGCGCGGATCGACGCACTGCCCCTGCTTCTCCAGCACCAGCTCGGCCTTGAACGGCGCCAGCGTCTCGACCAGCCGCGCCGCCGGGCGCGCATGCAGCCCATGCGGGTTCTGCACCGTCCAGGTTGCGCTTTTGCCCTGCGCCAGCGGCAAGGCCACGCTTTTCGCCGTCGGTGAAGCCTCGCCCAGCTGTGCCTGTTTGGCCTGCAGCGCCCCCTGCGCCTCCGCCACCACCTGCTCCAGCGAGGCGCCGGAGTTGGCGGCCACCACCGCCGCCAGCGTGCCTTCAACCAGCGGCGCCGAACACAGCCGCACTTTGGCGGCCAGATCCGGATCCAGCAGATCGAGTGCGGTTTCGGCACTGAGCAGCGCGCTGCCCAGATCCATCAGCACCAGAACGCCGTCGCCGTCGGCGACCGCTTCGATCGCCTCCATCACTTTGACCGCGTCGGTGCCGATCGGGTGCTGCTCGTCATCCACGCCCGCCGCCAGCGCCAGTTTGCAGCCGTCGCCGCGCATCATCTGCCGCGCCAACTGCTCAACGCCGCGCGCCAGCAACGCGCTGTGCGAAACCACCACGATATTAATCATCTCGCCTCCTGCTAACTGCCGGCGACCTCGGCCAGCGTTTTCATCATCAACATCACCGAAGTGGCGCCGGGATCCTGGTGGCCAATGCTGCGCTCGCCCAGGTAACTGGCCCGCCCTTTGCGCGCCTGCATGGTGATGGTGCTCTCCACCGCCCGCTCGGCGCTGTCGGCGGCGCGCTGCAGCGCCTCCGCCACGCTCAGGTTCTGCTGCGCGGACTGGCCGAGACTGTCCACCACCGGCCACCAGACGTCGCACATGGTCTTGTCGCCCGGCTCCGCCTTGCCGCGCATCACCACGCCTTCCACCCCTTCCTGCATCACCTGATGCAGCTCCGCCAGATCCAGGCTCTGCTTGGCGTTCGCCGCCTGCGCCGCGCGGATGAAGAAGGTGCCGAACAGCGGACCGCTGGCGCCCCCCACGCTCGACAGCAGCGTCATGCCGGTGTTTTTCAGGATAAAGCCGATATCCTTGTCCGCCACCGACGGCAGCTTTTCCACCACCTTGTTGAAACCGCGATTCATGTTCAAACCGTGGTCGGCATCGCCGATCTCGGTGTCCAGCTGGGTCAGAAAATCGCGCTCCCGGCTGAACACCTCGCCGCAACGCATCAGCCAATCGACAACCTGTTGTTTGGTCAACGCCATGATTCCTCCTCAGCAACCCCAACGCAGCGCAGGCGTTTTCACCGGCGCATCCCACAAGGACAACAGCTCGTCGTCCACGTTCAACAACGTGATGGACACCCCCTGCATATCCAGCGAGGTGCAATAAGAACCCACCAGGTTGCGTTCAATGATGATGCCCGCCTCGGCGCAGCGCTCCGCCAGCCGATGGTACACGCCATACAACTCAGACAATGGCGTGGCGCCCAGATTGTTGACCAGCGCGATCACCCGATCGCCGCGCGTCAGCGGCTGCTTGGTCTGCATCTCGTCGCGCCACTCGCCCTGCTGACGATCCCAGACGCGGATCGCGCGCTGATAATGGCCGTGGTCGATCAACGTATGGAACATGTCGTCCACCGCCGCGTTGAGCGTGGTGAACGGGCGGCGCGCAATGCCCGGCTCGCCGTGAATGCCGACGCCGAACTCCATTTCGTTCTCCGCCAGGGTGAACGACGGCTTGCCGGCGGCCGGCACGGTACAGGCGCCCAGCGCGATGCCGATTGAATGCCCGTGGTTGTTGATGCGATGCCCCAGCGTCACCACGCCGTCCAGATCGTCGCCGCGCGCCGCGGCGGCGCCCAGCAGTTTCTCCATCAGCACGGTGTTAGCCACCCCGCGCCGCCCGGCGGTAAACAGGCTGTCTTTGACCGCCACGTCGTCATCCACCAGCACCGTCGCCACCGCGACGCCGCTGTCGTGCAGCAGCTCGGTGGCGGTTTCGAAGTTGAGCACGTCGCCGGTGTAGTTCTTGATCAGCAGCAGCACCCCGGCGCCGCCGTCGATCGCCTGACCGCACTCGTACATTTTATCCGGCGTCGGCGAGGTGAAAATCTCGCCCGGACAGGCGCCGTCGAGCATCCCTTCACCGACGAAGCCGCAGTGCATCGGCTCATGGCCGCTGCCGCCGCCGGACAAGATCGCCACCTTGCCCGCCACCGGCGCGTCGGCGCGGGTCACGAACACCGGATCCGCATGCACCAGCAGCTCGGGATGGGCCTCCGCCAGCCCCTGCAATTGCTCTTCCAACACCGACTCGACCTGATTAATCAGTTTTTTCACGATGGTTTCCTCTGTAAGAACAGGGGCGCGGCGCACCGCGCCCCAACGGTATCAATGACGCTGCAACCAGGCGGCGCCCAGCCTATCCGCCGTCAGGATCGCCGCCTGCACGCCCGCAGGGGTGACCTTGAACGGCATGTTGTGAATGGTTTCACCCGCGGCGCAGCTGGCCTCGGCCACCGCCATCATCTTCGCCGCCGCATCGCCGGTGACGCCCATCTGCGCCAACGTGATCGGCAGGCCGATGTCATGACAAAACACCAGCACGGTTTCAATCTGCGCCATCGGGCTGTTCTGCAGCATCAGTTGCGCCAGGGTGCCGAACGCCACTTTCTCGCCGTGATACAGGTGGTGACACTCCTCCAGCACGGTGAAACCGTTGTGAATGGCGTGCGCCGCCGCCAGCCCGCTGCTCTCGAAGCCGATGCCGCTCAGATACGTATTGGCCTCAATGATGCGTTCCACCGCTTCCGTCACCACGCCGGCCTCGACCGCCAGCTTGGCCTTCACCCCTTCGGCCAGCAGCGTGTCGTAGCACAGCCGCGCCAGACTGAGCGCCGCCAGTGTCGATTTGCCGCCGGCCATGCTGGTGGCCTGGGCGTCGAAACAGGCCTGCGCTTCGAAATAGGTGGAGAGCGCGTCGCCCATGCCGGCCACCAGCAGGCGCACCGGCGCGTTGGCGATGATGGCGCTGTCCATCACCACCATGTCCGGGTTGCGCGGGTAGATCAGGTATTCGGCGAATTCGCCCTGTTCGGTGTAGATAACCGACAGCGCGCTGGTCGGCGCATCGGTGGAGGCGATGGTGGGAATGAGCACCACCGGCAGCCGTTGGTAGTGGGCGACGGCCTTGGCGGTGTCGAGCGTTTTGCCGCCGCCGACGCCGATCACCCCGCGGCAGCCATGGGTCTGCAGCTCGCAGCCAAGCCGGTCTATCTCTTTACGGCAGCACTCGCCGTTGAAGCGGGCCGCATGATGTTTCACGCCGTGCTGCCGCAGGCTGCCCATCAGGGTGTCGCCCGCCAGCTGCATCACGAAGTCGTCGGCGATCACGAAATAATGGTCGGCGAGGGATTTGGCGTATTCGCCGACGGCGGCCAGCGCATTGGCGCCCTGAATGTATTTGCCTGGTGACTGGATGATTCTCAACATAACCGGATCCTTGTAGGGAGTTGGCGATGGTACGTTCAGATATCAGGTGATGACGCGCCGACTTCGCCGCCGGCTTGTTGTTGTGCTTCGACTATGAGCGCCTGCCGCCCACCTGGCGAGCCACGCGATTTTTGTTCCATTATGGAACATCATCATAGCGACAACGTTTCATGATGAAACGCCAACGCGCGTTTTTTCGCCGCGAAAGCGAACTGGCGCACACCCCAACGTATAACTGCGTAAAGAGTCGATTCTGCGGGCGTTTCAGCTTTAATTTTGACCATGTTTCCCCTATCCTTAGCGCCACTACTGGGAAAGGGCGAAAACAGCCCGCATGATGGGATTGATAACGATGAAACGGACAAAAAACATCAACCAAGAGACGTTCCGCAAATCCTGGCGCAGCTACCGTGTCGCGCCCGTGGCTTTGGCGATCAGCGCCGTCTTTATGCTGGCCGGCTGCGAGAAGAGCGATGAAACGGTCTCCCTGTATCAGAATGCCGATGACTGTTCGCGCGCCAATCCTTCGATGAGCGAGCAGTGCACCACCGCCTACAACAATGCCCTGAAAGAAGCCGCGAAAACCGCGCCGAAATACGCCACTCGCGAAGACTGCGTCGCCGAGTTCGGCGAAGCGCAGTGTACCCAGGCTCCGGCACAGGCCGGCATGGCGGCGGAATCACAAAGCAGCGGCAGCTTCTGGATGCCGCTGATGGCGGGCTACATGATGGGCCGCCTGATGGGCGGTTCCGGCTTCGCGCAGCAGCCGCTGTTCACCTCCAAGAACGCCGCCAGCCCGGCGAACGGCAAGTTTGTCGACGCCAGCGGCAAGAGCTACGGCCCGGCCACCGCCGGCGGCCGCACCATGACGGTGCCGAAAACCGCCATGGCGCCGAAGCCTGCGGTCACCAATACCGTGACCCGCGGTGGTTTCGGCGAGACCGTGGCCAAGCAGACCAGCATGCAGCGCAGCAGCGCCACTTCCAACTCCGGCTCTCGCAGCATGGGCGGTTGATGCATGAAACGTATTGCTATTACCGAGCGCCCGGACTGGCGTGAAAAAGCGACCGAGTTCGGTTTTCGTTTCCACACCATGTACGGCGAGCCGTACTGGTGTGAAGACGCCTATTACCAGTTCACGCTGGCGCAGATTGAAGAGATCGAAAGCGCCACCGCCGAGCTGCATCAGATGTGCCTGCAGGTGGTGGAAAAAGTGGTCGGCAGCGACGAGCTGATGGCCAAGTTCTGCATCCCGAAACACACCTGGGAGTTCGTGCGCAGCTCCTGGCGCACCAACCAGCCGTCGCTGTATTCGCGTCTCGATCTGGCCTACGACGGCGTCAACCCGCCGAAGCTGCTGGAGAACAACGCCGATACGCCGACCTCGCTGTATGAAGCGGCCTTCTTCCAGTGGCTGTGGCTGGAAGACCAGATCAATGCCGGCAAGCTGGATCCGCAATCGGATCAGTACAACAGCCTGCAGGAGAAGCTGATCGAGCGTTTCGGCGAGCTGAAAGCGCACCACGGCTTCGGCCTGCTGCACCTGGCGTGCTGCCAGGACAGCGAAGAAGATCGCGGCACGGTGCAATATCTGCAGGACTGCGCGCAGGAAGCCGGTCTGCCGACCGAATTCCTGTTCATGGAAGAGATTGGCCTTGGCGAGAAAGGCCAGTTCACCGATCTGCAGGATCAGGTGATCGGTAACCTGTTCAAGCTATACCCGTGGGAATTCATGCTGCGCGAGATGTTCTCCACCAAGCTGGAAGACGCCGGCGTGCGTTGGCTGGAGCCGGCCTGGAAGAGCATCATCTCCAACAAGGCGCTGCTGCCGCTGCTGTGGGAAATGTTCCCGAACCACCCTAACCTGCTGCCGGCTTATTTCGCGCAAGACGATCATCCGCCGATGGATCATTACGTCACCAAACCGCTGTTCTCGCGGGAAGGCGCCAATATCCAGATCGTCGAAAACGGTCAGGAAGTGGCGCGCGTCGATGGGCCGTACGGTGAAGAAGGCATGATCGTGCAGCAGTTCCATCCGCTGCCGAAGTTCGAAGACAGCTACACGCTGATCGGCAGCTGGCTGGTGAACGATCAACCCTGCGGCATCGGCCTGCGCGAAGATCGCGAACTGATCACGCAGGATCTGTCGCGCTTCTATCCGCACACTATTCTCGGCTGATCGCCCCGCTGAAAGCAAAAACGCCAGTCTCTGACTGGCGTTCTTTCTTTACCCCACCTGTACCGACAGCATGCTCAGCGCCCCCATTTCGATACCGTCGATCGGCACGCTGATGGTCTCTTTTCCATCCCAACCGCCAAGCACATACAGCAACGGCAGATAGTGTTCCGGCGTCGGATTCGACAACGCCGCGCCCTCATGGCGCATGAAATCCACCAGCGGGTGATTATCGCCCCGATAACGCAGGTTATCCCGGACAAAGTTATTGAACGATTCCGCCCATGGGTAGGCGCTGGTGTCGCCCTGCCATTTCACCATGCGCAGGTTGTGCACCACGTTGCCGCTGGCGACGATCATCACGCCCTCATCCCGCAGCGCCGCGAGTTTGCGGCCCAGCTCATAGTGGTAAGCCGCCGGCTGCGTGCCGTCGACGCTGAGCTGCACCACTGGGATATCGGCATTGGGATACATCTTGATCAATACGCCCCAGGTGCCGTGATCCAACCCCCACTCGCCGAGATCAGCCGTTACCGGCACTGGCGCCAGAATGTGCTGCAGCTGCGCGGCCAGCGCGGGAGAGCCTGGCGCCGGATAACGGGTATCAAACAGCGCCTGCGGGAACCCGCCAAAGTCGTGAATGGTTTTGGGTTTTTCCATCGCGGTGACCGCAGTGCCGCGGGTATACCAATGCGCGGAAACCGCCACGATCGCCTTCGGGCGCGGCAATGAATCACCCAACGCACGCCATGCCCGGGTGTAACGGTTGTCTTCCAGCACGTTCATCGGGCTACCGTGGCCAAGAAACAGTGCCGGCATACGAGAGGTGTTCATAGAGGGATCCTTAGTTCAAATTGTGCTATGCCGCTACATTACGCGCTTTGCCGCAGCAACACAGCCGGATAACCGTGATGAAGATATTCAATAAATTTGAATTAAAAGTAGAGAAATACGCCGGTCAACAGAAAGATAAAAAAATCATATCTTTCAATAAAATAATAAGATCAGTGAATACCATGACATTACTGCCACACAGATCCAATTTGTGAACAATTTATGTATTTTTTGTTAACAAAATCTATACACTCCTCCTCTGCCGACGGGAGCAGGCAACGCCGTCGCGCGATAGGAATTACGTCTCACCAAGGAGGAATTCATGTTCAGACTCACACTGGCAACCCGCCTGGCGCTTTCCATGTTCTTACTCGCCGGCTGGACGGCAACCACCGGCGCGGCGGACAACGCGCAACTGACGCAGCGCGAAGATCCTTACTTCCTTCAGGCGCAAACTCAGCTGCAACAGCGACTGAAACAAACCCCAAACACCAACCGCGCCAAAAACGTCATTCTGGTCGTCGGTGACGGCATGGGGTTTTCCACCGTGACCGCCGCCCGCATTTTTGAAGGGCAGCAGCGCGGCGTGGACGGCGAATCCAACGTGTTGGCCTGGGAGGCCTTCCCCTATCTGGCGGCGGCCAAAACCTACTCCGCCGACGCCCAAATCACCGACTCTGCGCCCAGCGCGGTGGCGATGACCACCGGCGTCAAAACCATCAACGATCTGATGGGTCTCGATCATACGGCTACCCTCAACAACTGCGAGGATCAGCAAACCAAGGCCGTCACCACGCTGTGGGAGATGGCCGCAACGCTCGGCATGTCCACCGGCGCCGTGACGACCGCCACCATTACCCACGCCACGCCGGGCGCCACCTATGCCCATATCGCCAATCGCGACTGGGAGTCTGACGCCAAAATGCCGGCAAATGCCCTGGCCGCAGGCTGCCGCGACATCGCGCGCCAGTTGGTGGAAATGAAGTACGGCAACGGCCTGAACGTAGCGATGGGCGGCGGGCGCGCCAACTTCCTGCCCGACAGCGTGAGCGATCCGGAATACCCCGGCAAGAAAGGTGCCAGAAAGGACGGCCGCGACCTGACGCAGGCCTGGCTGCAACGCTACGGCGAGCGCGGACAATACGTCTGGAATCAGGCGCAGTTCAACAAAATCGAACCGGGCAACGTCGACCATCTGCTGGCTCTGTTCGAGCCGTCGCACATGAACTTCGAGCACAACCGGCGACAAGACGCGGCGGGAGAACCCTCACTGGCGGAAATGGCCGGCAAGGCCATCGATATTCTGTCCAGGAATCCTGAGGGTTATCTGCTGTTGGTGGAGGGTGGGCGCGTCGATCATGGCAGCCATAACGGCAACGCCTACCGCACGCTGAGCGACGCGGTCGCCCTGAACGAAGCGGTGAAAACCATCGTCGATAAGGTCGATCTGGACGACACGCTGGTGATAGTGACCGGCGATCACAGCCACACGCTGACCATCGCCGGCTATGCCAAGCGCGGCAATCCTATCCTCGGCATTTCCGTCGGCGTCGACGGCAAACCTCGGCTGGGCAGCGACGGCAAGCCCTACACCACCCTCGGTTTCGCCAATGGCCCCGGCGGCGCGATCCCGCTGACCGAGCGCCCGGCATTGACCATGGAGCAAACCACCGCGCCCGACTTTATTCAGCCGGCGCTGGTGCCGCTGAACAGCGAGACGCACGGCGGGGAAGATCTCGGCATCTACGCCATCGGCCCCTGGGCGCATCTGTTCCAGGGCACGGTGGAGGAGAACTACACCTTCCACGTGATGAATTACGCCAGCCGCATCGGCGAACGCCTGTCAAAACGGTAGCCACAAAAAAAGCCGCTTTACGCGGCTTTTTTTATCGTTGAAAGCGGCCGGCTATCAGCTGGCTTTTTTCTCGTGCGCCTGGCGGTAGGCCACCAGATCTTCGATGGTCAGCACCACCATGTCGTGCTGTTTGGCGAAGGTGATCACTTCAGGCGCGTGCGCCATGCTGCCATCGTCGTTGGTCAGTTCACACAGCACGCCGGCTGGTTTGAAACCGGCCATGGAAACCAGATCGATGGTCGCTTCGGTGTGGCCGCGACGGCTCAACACACCGCCCGGCTGCGCGCGCAGCGGGAACACGTGGCCCGGGCGGTTCAGGTCGCTCGGCTTGGCGCTGTCTGCCACCGCCGCACGGATGGTGGTCAGGCGATCGGAAGCGGAAACCCCGGTGGTCACGCCCTGCGCCGCTTCGATGGTCACGGTGAAGGCGGTCTGGAACTGGCTGGAGTTATTGGTCACCATCATCGGCAGCTCAAGCTGCTGACGGCGTTCTTCGGTGATGCACAAGCACACGATACCGCTGCCGTGGCGAATGGTCAGCGCCATCTGCTCAACGGTCATGGTTTCCGCGGCGAAGATCATGTCACCTTCGTTTTCACGGTTTTCATCATCGAGCACCATTACGCCGCGCCCGTTGCGCAGTGCGTCGATCGCGCGTTCAACGCGTTCTGTTGGCGTGCCGAAGTCTGAAAGTAGCGTCTGATTCATGGTAAAAAACCTCATTAAAAATTATGGATTACCAGAACCAGGGCGATCTTGAGGAGTAGCTAGCAGTAGCTAAAAAAATAACGCAAGCGGGCGCATGCCCGGCAGATACCGTTACTCTCTCCCATCCGGACTATAACCGTCGGCCCCGGAATTACACCGGATCTGCTGACCTCTAACCGGCCTTTACAGGCTGGCTGAGCGCTCGCGGGCTTTCACCGTAGAAGGTGATTTACCGCCGGTGGGGACTTTCACCCCGCCCTGAGAATAAGCAAGATGACTATAACGCTAATGGGTAGGCAGGGCAATTGGCAAAAGCACAATTCGGCCACGTACGGCGAATGCGCTTAATGGTTTATCCGACGGGCAACTCGCATTACACTAAGCGGCAGCTATTAAACTCTGAAAGGGATACGCCATGATTGACCCGAAAAAAATCGAACAAATCGCACGCCAGGTTCATGAGTCCATGCCTAAAGGCGTTCGTGAATTCGGGGAAGACGTTGAGAAAAAAATCCGTCAGGTGCTGCAGTCGCAGCTGACCCGTCTGGATTTGGTTAACCGCGAAGAGTTCGACGTGCAGACTCAGGTGCTGTTGCGCACCCGCGAGAAGCTGGCGCTGTTGGAGCAGCGCATGGCCGAGCTGGAAAGCAAGCTGAGCGCGGCGCCGGCCGCCAAGCAGGAAGACGAATAATTCCCGCCAAGGGCGCGCACCGCGCGCCCTTGTACTTTACGTCGCCCGGCGTTAGCCGCGCCCGTCTTTGATCGCTTTGATGATGTTGGTGGTCGACAGGCCGTCTTCAAAGTTCAGCACTTTGACATCGCCGCCGTTGGCCCACACCTCCGCACTGCCGGCAATCTCTTCCGGCTTGTAATCGCCGCCTTTCACCAGCAGATCCGGCAAGATGTCGGCGATCAAGCGCTGCGGCGTGTCCTCTTCGAACGGCACCACCCAATCCACCGCTTCCAGCGCGCCCAGCACGATCATGCGGTTCTCCAGCGCGTTGACCGGGCGTTTTTCCCCTTTCAGGCGTTTGGTCGACGCATCGCTGTTCACCGCAACGATCAGGCGATCGCCCAGCTTGCGGGCGTTGGCCAGATAAGAGACGTGGCCGGCATGCAGAATGTCGAAGATGCCGTTGGTCATCACCACTTTCTCGCCGCGCTGACGCGCCTGCGCCACGGCGTTTTTCAACTGCGCTTCGGTCATCACGCCAAAGCCGGTTTCGGCGCGGCCGCGCACCGCGTTTTCCAGCTCGATGGGCGACACGGTAGACGTACCGAGCTTACCCACCACCACGCCGGCGGCGGCGTTAGCAAGGAAGCAGGACTCTTCCAGCGAGTTGCCGGCGGCCAGCGAGGCGGCCAATACGCCGATCACGGTGTCGCCGGCGCCGGTCACATCAAACACTTCCTGCGCCTGAGTCGGCAAGTGCAGCGGCTCAACGCCAGGCTGCAGCAGCGTCATGCCGTGTTCGGAGCGGGTAACCAGCAGCGCCGACAGCTCGAAATCCGCCACCAGCTTCATGCCGCGTTCCACCAGTTCCGCCTCATCCTTACAGTGGCCCACCACCGCTTCGAACTCGGACAGGTTCGGCGTCAGCAGCGTCGCGCCGCGATAGCGCTCGAAATCGGAGCCTTTCGGATCGATCAGCACCGGCACCTTGGCGGCGCGCGCCAGCTGGATCATGCCCTGCACCTGGCTGAGCGCCCCCTTGGCGTAATCGGACAGCACCAGCGCGCCGATCTGCGGCAACGCCTGCTGAATGCGCTCCAGCATCGGCTGCGGATCGACGTTGGAGAAGCCTTCTTCGAAGTCGAGACGGATCAGCTGCTGGTTGCGCGACAGCACGCGCAGCTTGGTGATGGTCGGATGGGTCGGCACCGAGACGAAGTCGCAGCGCACGTTGACTTCATTCAGTTTGGCGCTCAGCGCCCGCGCCGCATCGTCGATGCCGGTCAGACCCACCAGGCGGGAAGTGGCGCCCAGCGAAGCGATGTTCATCGCCACGTTAGCCGCGCCGCCGGGACGCTCTTCGATGGTATCGACCTTGACCACCGGCACCGGGGCTTCCGGTGAAATGCGGCTGGTCGGCCCATACCAATAGCGATCCAACATGACGTCACCGACCACCAGCACACCGGCGCGGCGAAAATCAGGCAGCGTAACTTTCATCCGATAACTCCAAAAAAGAACAAAATTTTAGTGGCGCAGATATTACCACAGACCGCCGGAATACCCGCAAAAAGGTATCAATCCAGCCATTTGGCCCAGCTGGCGCGCACCTGCTCGCGCTCGGCGGCAAACAGCTCGCTGTCGACCTTGCCGGAATGCTCCTGCAGCGCCAGGTGGTGGATCTCGTCGCGCATGGTGACATAAGCCTGGGTCAGCGCGCGCGCCTCCTCTTCCGGCATGATGTCGTAATTGGCCATCAGCTCGAAGATGCGCACATTGTCCGACCAACGCGTCAGGCGCGGTTCACCCGGCGCATAGCGTAAGACCAGATATTGGGCGATAAATTCGATGTCGGTAATGCCGCCCTCATCAGCTTTGATATCAAACAGATCGCGCTGCTTGTTGCCGAGATGGTTGCGCATCTTTTCGCGCATCTCGCGCACTTCGCGCTTCAGGGTCTCCGGATCGCGCGTTTTGCACAGGATCTCGCGCCGGATCGCGTCGAACTGCTGATGCAGCGCCGGGTCGCCATGCACGATACGCGCGCGCACCAGGGCCTGATGTTCCCAGGTCCAGGCTTCATTTTGCTGGTAGTCGGCGAACGCCTCGACGGTGCTGACCAGCATCCCCGCGGCGCCGGAAGGCCGCAGCCGCGCGTCCACCTCATACAGAATGCCGGAAGAGGTGCGGGTGCTGAACAGATGCATCACCCGCTGCGCCAGCCGCAGGTAGAACTGGCGGCCGTCGATGCAGCGATCGCCGTCGGTCATCACCTCCGGCGGGCAATCCAGCAGGAACACCAGATCGAGGTCGGAACTGTAACCCAGCTCCCAACCGCCCAGTTTGCCGTAGCCGATCACCGCAAAGCCGCGCCCCTCACGCTCCTGCAAATGGGTGGGCTGGCCGTAGCGCGCCACCATGTCGATCCAGGCCTGCTGCACCACCGCGTCGATGATCGCCTCAGCCAGATAAGTCAGGTGATCGCTCACTTTCATCACCGGCAGCGCGCCGGCGATATCCGCAGCGGCGATGCGCAGCTGCTGCGCCTGTTTGAACTGACGCAGCGCCTCCAGCTTTTGCTCTTCGTCGTCTTCCGGCACCCGCAGCAGATACTGCCGCAGCTCGCTGCGGTAGGCGTCCAGCGCCACAGGCTGATACAGCGTGGCCGGATCCAGCAGTTCGTCCAGCAACAGCGGGTAACGCGACAGCTGGTTGGCGACCATCGGCGACGCGGCGCACAGGCGGATCAGATGACTGAGCGCCGCGTGGTACTCCACCAGCAGCTCGAGGTAGGTGGTGCGAGTGACGATGCTGAGCAGCAGCTGCGCCAGCCGCACCAGCGCGGTCGGCGCGTCCTGACGCGGGCACACCTCCGCCAGCAGGCGCGGCATCAGCTGATCGAGCACGTCGCGGCCGCGCGGGCCGATGGTGCGTTTGTCGACGTCGTGGCGGAAATCGGCGATGGTGCGCAGCATCTGTCGACGCGCCTCTTCGTCGAGGTGCGGCGTCAGCGGCGCCAGCTCGTTCTCCTCCAGCGCGTCCTGCCACAGGCTGTGGTAGTGCTGGTAGTCGGGATCTTCACCGACATCCGGGCTATCGTCGCCGATCAGGTCGTCGAACACCGCGCGCACCGCCTGCATGTGCGCGTCCAGCGCCGCCATCAGCGCCGGCCAATCCGCCAATCCCATGCCGTAGGCCAACCGCGCCTGATCGAGCGCCTCCTGCGGCAGCGTCTGGGTTTGCTGATCGCCGATCGCCTGCAACAGGTTCTCCAGCCGCCGCAGGAACAGGTAGGCGGCGCTCAGCGCCCGCACCTGCTCGGCCTCCAACAGCCCCAGCTCGCCCACTGCCTGCAGCGTCGGCAGCAGCGAACGCCCCTGCAGCGCCGGCTCGCGGCCGCCGCGGATCAGCTGGAATACCTGAGTGATGAATTCGATTTCTCGAATGCCGCCGGCGCCCAGCTTGATGTTGTCCTTCAGACCGCGCCGCCGCACTTCACGGGCGATCATGCCCTTCATGTTGCGCAAAGATTGGATGACGCTGAAATCGATGTAGCGGCGGAACACGAACGGCCGCAGGGTTTTGCGCAGCTCCTGGCTATAGGCGTCTTCCGCCCCGCCCATCAGGCGCGCCTTCACCATCGCATAGCGCTCCCAATCGCGCCCCTGCTCCTGATAATAATCTTCCAGCGCCGCGAAGCTCATCACCAACGGGCCGCTGTCGCCGAACGGCCGCAGCCGCATGTCCACGCGATAGACGAAGCCGTCGATGGTTTGCTGATCCAGCGCCTTGATCAACCGCTGGCCTAGGCGGGTGAAGAACTGGGCATTGTCCAGCTCGCGCCGTCCGCCCTGGGTCTGGCCGTTCTCCGGGTAGGCGAAGATCAGATCGATATCCGACGAGAAATTCAACTCGCCGCCGCCCAACTTGCCCATGCCGAGGATCAACAGCGGCTGCGGCTCGCCTGCGGCGTTGCACGGCGTGCCCCATTCGCGGCAGCAGGTTTGGTACAGCCAGTCGCGCGCGCTGACGATCAGCGTTTCCGCCAGTCCGCTCAGCTGCAGCAGCGTTTCTTCGGTCGAACACAGCCCCTGAGCCTGCGCCCAGGCGATGCGCACCAGCGTTTCACGGCGAAACAGACGCAGCGTGCGCATCAGCTGCGCCTCCTCGCGGACCTCTTCCAGCTCGTCCTGCAGCCAGGCGGCATAGTGTTGCCACTCGCCGGGCGCCGGCGGCTGTTCGCGCAGCGTCGCCAGCCAGGCAGGCTGAGCGAGCAGCGCGTCGCTGACGAAATCGCTCGACGCCAGCACCCACTGTTCCTGCTCGCTAAAGGCGCAGTCCGCGCCGTGAACTTCCTGAAAACGCTGCACAATCTGCTGTGCCTGAGACTGTAACGCGGCTGAAAGTGGCGACATAGTGTATGACCCGTTCTGCGGCCCACGGCTGGCGGGCCGGCTTGATTAACGAAGCGCGCCGTTTAACCAGAATGGCGCATGCGATAAGGCCTGTTTGCGGCTGGCTTCATACCAGCCCTGACGGCGCTCGCTCAGCGCCGCCTGCAGCTCGCGCCAGGCCTCAATATAAGGCCCGGTCTGCTCGTCGGGATAAGCGCCCGACAGCAGGACCAGCGCCGAAATCTGACGCGTCAGGCGCGGCAATTGTTCCTGATATTCATCTTCGTTCAGCGTACGGCTGAAGGCCTCTTTCAGCTCTGCGCCGCTGCGCCCCAGCATGATGTCGCTGAAGCGTTTGAAAGAACCATCCAGCTTGGCCTGTGCTTTGGCGTCGATAAACGGTCGCCAGGCGCCGCTCACCAGCCATGATGTGAGCGCCAACTTACATTGCAGGTAGACCGCGCTGTAGCACAGGGTCTCTGGTTGCGCGGTTTTGTCCGCCAACAGCGGTTCGAGCTCGGTCAGGCGGGCGCGCATATCGGCGCTGGCCTTGCGCGGCACCAGGCCGCCGAAGATCACCAGCGCCTGGCGGATCGTTCCGACCGCCTCAATCACCGAAGCGCGCGCCTGCGCGTCGCCGCGCAGCCACAGCTCTTCATGGTACTGCCAGTGGCTGAGCGCCAGCTCGAAGGCGGCGATCATCCCCTGCTCTACGGTCGCCTTCGCCGCCGGCTTCAGCACCCGCAGCGGACGCACCTCACGCGGCGGATTGCCCTGCGCCAGGTGGTAACCGCGCGCCGCCTTGCTCAGGCTGCCCTGACGCAGCCCGTCGTGCGCCGCCAGCTCACCGGCCAACGCCAGCAGATCGGCGGTATTGCCTTTCAGCAACTCCAGTTCTATCTCACTCAGGGCTTCGCTGAGATCACCGGCGCGCACCTCACCCTGATCCAAGCCAATCTCTATCTCGCTTTGGCCGTAAGTAACCACCCACTTCTCACGCACGAAATCAGTACGGAACAGCGGTTGCAACGCCTGCTGCAGCGCCGCGATATCGCAATCCTGCGGCCAGATGTCGGCAGGGAACTGCGCCAACGCCAGCTGCGGCTCGGCGATAGCGACATTGTATTCCGGGCGCTGGTGCAGGCCGCCCACCACTTTACCGGCGGTTTTGATGGTCATCTCAAAGCGATCGTCGAAACCGCGAATGCGCAGCCCCATGTCGTGACGGCGCAGGAAGTTGTCGGCCGTTTCGAAGTAAATGTTGGTCAGCTTTTGCGGCGCGGAATGCTGATGCGGCCAGGCGGCGAGCCAGTGTGGCAGAGCGGCCACCGCTTGCGGCGCGGCGATGAATTTCAGTTCAATTTCAACGGTCATAATTCTTTAACACCAATAAGTTACGCATTCGCGTCGGTTTCAGCGCGGCGCGCTCGGCCCACCGTATGCTGCCCACTGACGCACAGTTGTCATTATCTTACCGCGATTCCCGGCGCCTTAACCCTGCTAACTGTAGAAAAAACCTGTTACGTTATAAAACGCTGCGCAACTCACAGAATCAGCCACAGTAAGATAGTTCTCATTCCGGTTTTGGCGTTGCGTCGTCAGACTGAACCCTCTACTATCGTTCCATAAATTCACCCAGAAACGATGAACTAATGCAGAAATTACGCCTGATTTTCCTTGCCGCGCTGAGCTTCAGCATCACTTGGGCCGCACATGCCGAAGATAAACGCTATATCTCCGATGAGTTAAGCACTTACGTCCATAGCGGCCCAGGTAATCAGTACCGTATTGTCGGCACTCTGAACGCCGGTGAAGAAGTGACCTTGCTGAGCGTCAACGACAGCACCAATTACGGCCAGATCCGCGATCCGAAAGGCCGCACCACCTGGATCCCGCTCGATCAGCTCAGCCAGACGCCAAGCCTGCGCACCCGCGTGCCGGAGCTGGAACAGCAGGTGAAAACCCTGACCGACAAACTGGCCAACATCGATAACACCTGGAACCAGCGTACCTCGGAAATGCAGGAAAAAGTCGCGGGCAGCGACAGCACCATCAGCAGCCTGCAGAAGGAAAACCAGGATCTGAAAAACCAGCTGGTGGTCGCGCAGAAGAAGGTCAACGCCGTTAACCTGCAGCTCGACGACAAGCAGCGCACCATTATCCTGCAGTGGTTCATGTACGGCGGCGGCGTTGCCGGCGTCGGTTTGCTGTTGGGCCTGCTGTTGCCGCACCTGATCCCGCGTCGCAAGAACAACAATCGCTGGATGAACTGATTTCAGTATCGTTCAGTTTGAGTATGGGCGCCTGCGGGCGCCTTTTTCATTGGCGCCGACATCCCGCGGCCAATTCATGTAATCTGATAGACAGGGCCTTACACGATATTCAGGAGTCAACAGTGCAGATTTATCTGGTCGGCGGTGCCGTTCGCGACAGCCTGCTCAACATTCCGGTGGTCGATCATGATTGGGTGGTGGTGGGCGCCACGCCGGCGGAGTTGCTGGCGTTGGGCTACCAGCAGGTCGGCAAAGATTTTCCGGTGTTCCTCAATCCCGATACCCACGAGGAGTATGCGCTGGCGCGCACCGAGCGCAAATCCGGCCAGGGGTACACCGGTTTTACCTGCTATGCCGCGCCGGACGTGACGCTGGAAGACGATCTGCTGCGGCGCGATCTGACCATCAACGCCATCGCCCGTTCCGCCGAAGGGGAACTGATTGACCCTTACGGCGGCGTGGCCGATCTGCAGGCGCGCGTGCTGCGCCACGTTTCCGACGCGTTCGGCGAAGATCCGCTGCGCGTGCTGCGCGTGGCGCGATTCAATGCTCGCTTCGCTCATCTGGGTTTTCGCATCGCCGACGAAACGCTGGCCCTGATGCGCCGGATGGCGCACAGCGGTGAACTGGCCGCGCTGACCGCCGAACGCGTCTGGAAAGAAACTGAAAAAGCGCTGCAAAGCCAGAGCCCGCAGGTCTATTTTCAGGTGCTGCGCGACTGCGATGCGCTGGCGGTGCTGTTCCCGGAAATCGACGCGCTGTTCGGCGTACCGGCCCCCGCCAAGTGGCACCCGGAGATCGACACCGGCGTACACACGCTGATGGCGCTGGCGATGGCCGCCCGCCTCACGCCGGAGGTGGACGTGCGCTTCGCCACGCTGTGCCACGATCTTGGCAAAGGGTTGACGCCGAAAGCGTTCTGGCCGCATCACCACGGCCACGGCCCGGCGGGCGTACGGCTGGTCGAGGCGCTGTGCCAGCGGCTGCGGGTGCCCAACCCGGTGCGCGATCTGAGCAAGCTGGTGGCCGAGTACCATGATTTGATCCACACCGTGAACAAGCTGCGGCCGGAGACCCTGCTGAAGCTGTTCGACGCCATCGACGTCTGGCGCAAGCCCCAAAGGCTGGAGCAGATGATCCTGACCAGCGAAGCGGACGCGCGCGGCCGCACCGGCTTTGAGGAGAATCCTTATCCGCAGGGCGACTATCTGCGCCAGGCGTATCAGGTGGCGAACGCGGTATCGATTAAAGAGGTGGTAGCCAGCGGGCTGCAGGGCACCGCGATCCGCGATGAGCTCAAACGCCGTCGCCAGCAGGCGCTGGCCGACTGGAAGCTCAACCAAACCATCCTCAACGATCAGGCATAAAAAAACCCCGCAGAGCGGGGTTTTTTACTTGCCATCGTGCTTACAGGAATACCATGTAAACCACGGCCGCCACGATAAAGCGGTAGATGGCGAACGGCACGAACGAGATGCGTTTGATCAGCGACAGGAAGGTCTTGATCGCAATCAGCGCCACCACGAAGGCAGTAACGAAACCGACGGCGAACATCGGCAGATCGCTCCAGGTCAAGAAGTGCAGGCTCTTGTACAGATCCAGACCGCTGGCGCCAATCATCATCGGCACCGCCAGGATGAAGGAGAACTCGGACGCCGCATAACGGTTTACGCCCACCAGCATACCGCCGGCGATAGTGGAACCCGAACGGGAGAAACCCGGCCACAGCGCCAGGCACTGGAAGCAGCCAATCATGAACGCCTGGCGGTAGGTGATGTCATCCAGCCCTTCCGCTCTCGGTTTCTTCGGCTTCAGCCATTCCGCCGCCAGCAACAGCAGGCCGCCGACGACCAACGCGTACATCACGTTTTTCGGCGCGAACAGCGATTTAATTACATCGTGGAATACCAGACCCAGCACCACCGCCGGGATCATCGCCAGCAGGATATGCCCCAGCTTCAGTTGGCCGCTGGTTTTGCCCTCGTGCTCCACTGGCTTGCCGCCGAAATGGATGCCGATCAGGCCGAACAACCGGCGCCAGAACATCACCACCACGGCCAGGATCGACCCCAGTTGGATGATGACTTCAAAGGTTTTGGCTTTGTCGCCGGTAAAACCCAGCCACTCGCCAACGATAATCATATGCCCGGTGGAAGACACCGGCAGAAATTCGGTTAACCCTTCGACAACCCCAAGAACAAACGCAATAAACAGTGAATGCATGTCAGCCATGTGCTTCGCTCACCCCATAAAATAACGGCCATCACATAAAAAAGCGGCAGTGCTTAAAAGACAATGCCGCTAAAACAATTCTCAGGATTAAGACCAGTTTAACGGTCTTTCGTTGCAAGCAGATGACATAAAATCATGCGGGACGAGTGCCGCGCTCAATGATCACGCCGACCCGATTGGCATGTGCTACAGCGCCCGGTTTGCTGACCTTAATACGGACCCACGGGGAATTGAAGCGCTGAAGCAAAATTTCGGATATTTCCTCCGCCACGCGCTCCACCAGCGCGAAGCGGTTCGACTCAACATGCTGGATCACGGCGTCGCTGACATCGGCATAGCTCAGACAGTCATTTACATCGTCGCTGGCGGCGGCCGGCCGGTTATCCCAGCCCATTTCGATATCGAACACCAGCTTCTGACGAATGCCCTGTTCCCACTCATAAACGCCAATGGTGGTAATTACGGTAAGCTCTTCAATAAATACGATATCCATCACGTCATTCTCTGTTTTTGGCCTTGCCGGATACCACTTCCAGCGGAATGTGCGTATTATCCATAGATGTTGCGAGTAAAACGACCATTATTAAACGGAACCGCGTTATGAGTGCTACCGCGCTTGGCATGATTATCTTCGCGTATCTGTGCGGCTCGATTTCCAGCGCGATCCTGGTTTGCCGGATCGCCAGGCTGCCGGATCCGCGTGAACATGGCTCAGGAAACCCCGGGGCGACCAACGTCCTGCGCATCGGCGGCCGGCTGGCGGCGGCGGCGGTGCTGGTGTTCGATATTCTGAAAGGGATGCTGCCGGTCTGGCTGGCCTACAAACTCGATGTGCCGCCGCTGTATCTCGGCCTGACGGCGATCGCCGCCTGCCTGGGGCACATCTATCCGGTGTTCTTCCACTTCCGCGGCGGTAAAGGCGTGGCGACGGCGTTTGGCGCCATCGCGCCTATCGGCTGGGATCTGACCGGCCTGATGACCGGCACCTGGCTGTTGACGGTGCTGCTCAGCGGCTACTCTTCGCTCGGCGCCATCGTCAGCGCGTTGATCGCCCCGTTCTACGTCTGGTGGTTCAAACCGCAGTTCACCTTCCCGGTAGCGATGCTCTCCTGCCTGATCCTGATGCGGCATCACGACAATATTCAGCGCCTGTGGCGCGGCCAGGAAGGCAAGATCTGGGGCAAGTTCCGCAAGAAGAAAAACGACGCGGATAACGGTGACCAGCCGAGAGAAGAATAACAGAAGGGCCGGATAATCCGGCCCTTTGTTTTATACCGCAGGCAGTTCCGCCAGCGGCCAGCGCGGCCGCACGGAAACGCTCAGCGCCGGGTTGGCGCCGCTCTTCAGGCGCACCATGCCGGCATAGGCGATCATCGCGCCGTTGTCGGTGCAAAATTCCGGGCGGGCATAGAACACTTCCCCGCCGCGCTTGTGCATCATCTCCGCCAGTTTGGCGCGCAGCGTGCGGTTGGCGCTCACGCCACCGGCCATCACCAGGCGTTTGAAGCCGGTCTGCTCCAACGCGCGTTTGCATTTGATCGCCAGCGTATCCACCACCGCATCCTCGAAGGCGCGGGCGATGTCGGCACGCGTCTGATCGTCGTTGCCGTTGGAGCGAATGGTGTTGGCGGCAAAGGTTTTCAGCCCGGAGAAGCTGAAGTCCAACCCCGGACGATCGGTCATCGGCCGCGGAAAGGTAAAACGCCCCGCCGTGCCCTGCTGCGCCATCTTCGACAGCATCGGCCCGCCGGGATAATCCAGGCCGAGCAGCTTGGCGGTTTTGTCGAACGCTTCGCCGGCGGCATCGTCGATCGACTCGCCCAGCAGTTCATATTCACCGATGCCGGTGACGCTGATCAGCTGAGTGTGGCCGCCGGAGACCAGCAGCGCGACGAACGGGAACGCCGGCGGGTTATCTTCCAGCATCGGCGCCAGCAGGTGGCCTTCCATGTGGTGCACCGGCACCGCCGGCACGTTCCAGGCGAACGCCAGCGCACGCCCCACGGTAGCGCCGACCAGCAGCGCCCCCACCAGGCCCGGCCCGGCGGTGTAAGCCACGCCGTCGATATCGGCCGGGGTCAGATTGGCCTCTTTCAGCGCCGCCTGAATCAGCGGCACGGTTTTGCGCACGTGATCGCGGGAGGCCAGTTCCGGCACCACGCCGCCGTAGTCGGCGTGCAGCTTCACCTGGCTGTATAATTGGTTGGCCAACAAACCGGTTTGATCGTCATACACTGCAATTCCGGTTTCATCGCAGGACGTTTCTATACCCAGTACTCGCATTACATTTCCCATCATTCACGTGCGGCCGCCAGTCTACCACATTCCGCCGCATTTACCGCCGATGCGGCGCATCTTGTCACCGGCTTGCGCCTATGTCGATGATTCATCCAGAAAATGCCCGAGCGATTAAACACGAGCATTTTTTTCTGATTAGTCTATAATCAGCGCCCGGTGCAAAATTGCGCACGTTGCGGCAGAGCGACGCGGGTTTCAATTTGCTGTGATGCTTTACAAAGCAGCATCCATTGGAGTAAAATTCCGCACCATTTTGAAAAGGCTGGCGCTTGGCCAGCAGCAAACCGAATTTTATTGAGGTGAGAGGCACATGCCGGTAATTAAAGTACGTGAAAACGAGCCATTTGACGTTGCTCTGCGTCGTTTCAAACGCTCTTGCGAAAAAGCGGGTGTTTTAGCTGAAGTTCGTCGTCGTGAGTTTTATGAAAAACCAACTACCGAACGTAAACGCGCTAAAGCTTCTGCTGTGAAACGTCACGCGAAGAAACTGGCTCGCGAAAACGCACGCCGCACTCGTCTGTATTAATTCTTCGGGGGCAACCCCACCGCGTGAATTTCTGATTTTCAAAATCGCGCAGACCGAGTAGTTGCATACGAAGGCCGTGCTTTCCGAAAGGAATGCGCGGCTTGTTCTCGTTTATAGGCTAATGAAGTAAGGGCTTATGGCTGGACGAATTCCGCGCGTATTTATCAATGACTTGCTGGCTCGCACCGACATCGTCGATTTGATCGACGCCCGCGTGAAGCTCAAGAAGCAAGGCAAGAACTATCACGCGTGCTGTCCGTTCCACCACGAAAAGACGCCTTCCTTTACCGTTAATGGCGAAAAGCAGTTTTATCACTGTTTTGGGTGTGGTGCGCACGGCAACGCCGTCGACTTTTTGATGAATTACGACCGACTCGAGTTTGTCGAAACCATCGAAGAACTGGCGACCATGCACGGGCTGGAAGTGCCTTACGAAGCGGGCACCGGGCCAACCCAGATCGAGCGCCATCAGCGCCAGAGCCTGTACCAACTGATGGAACAGCTCAGCGCGTTCTATCAACAGTCACTGCAGCAGTCCTCCGGGGCGCCGGCGCGCAGCTATTTGCAGCAGCGCGGATTGAGTGACGACGTTATTCGCCATTTCGCCATCGGCTTCGCGCCGGCGGGATGGGACAACGCCCTGAAGCGTTTCGGCCGCGACGCCGACTCGCGCCGCGCATTGAACGATGCCGGCATGCTGGTGACTAACGATCAGGGGCGTTCGTACGACCGTTTCCGCGAACGGGTGATGTTCCCCATCCGCGACAAGCGCGGGCGCGTGATCGCCTTCGGCGGCCGCGTCCTGGGCGACGGTATGCCGAAGTACCTGAACTCGCCGGAAACCGAAGTTTTCCATAAGGGCCGCCAGCTGTACGGCCTGTATGAAGCACAGCAGAACCACCCTAACCTGCAGCGGCTGCTGGTGGTGGAAGGGTATATGGACGTGGTGGCGTTGGCGCAATTCGGCATCGACTATGCCGTCGCCTCGCTCGGCACCTCGACGACGGCGGAACACATTCAGCTGTTGTTCCGCGCCACCGACAACGTCGTCTGCTGTTACGACGGCGACCGCGCCGGCCGCGAAGCGGCCTGGCGGGCGCTGGAAACCGCGCTGCCATACCTGAATGACGGGCGCCAGCTGCGGTTCATGTTTTTGCCCGACGGCGAAGACCCGGACACGCTGGTGCGCAAGGAAGGCAAAGAAGCCTTCGAACAACGAATGGAGCAGGCGCAGCCGCTGTCCACGTTCCTGTTCGAAAGCCTGCTGCCGCAGGTGGATCTGAGCAGCCCGGACGGGCGCGCCAAGCTGAGCACGCTGGCGCTGCCGCTGATTACTCAGGTGCCGGGCGAAACGTTGCGCTTGTACCTGCGCCAGGAGCTCGGCAACAAGCTGGGGCTGCTGGACGACAGCCAGCTCGACAAGCTGATGCCCAAGCAGGCTGAAAATGCGAATCCTTATCAGGCGCCCCAGCTAAAACGCACAACCATGCGTATACTGATAGGGTTACTGGTGCAAAATCCGCAGTTGGCTACACTTATCCCTTCGCTGGAAGGGTTGGAGCAGACCAAACAGGCGGGATTGCCGCTGTTCGTCGAACTGGTGCAGACCTGTTTGGCGCAGCCGGGCCTGACGACCGGGCAATTGCTGGAGCTGTATCGCGACAACAAATTCAGCCAGCAGCTTGAAACCTTGGCGACCTGGAACCATATGATCGTTGAGGACATGGTCGAACAGACCTTTTTGGATACATTGGCCAGCCTGTACGACTCGGTGCTCGAGCAACGGCTGGAAACGCTGATCGCGCAGGCCAGAACGCGCGGCCTGAGCCCGGAGGAACGTGAAGAAGTCCGTTCCCTCAACCAGGTTTTAGCGAAGAAAAACTGAATACCAAACGGCTTAAGTGCCGATAATTGCGAGGGCAGAGCCCTGCACAGTGCCGCCATAGTGGGCCGCGGCGATAACGAAAACGCCCCAAATGCTATTGTTGGCGGTTTCGCCGACCGACACCAACCTAAATACTCTGAAGTGTGGATACCGTCTTATGGAGCAAAACCCGCAGTCACAGCTGAAGCTACTTGTCACCCGTGGTAAGGAGCAAGGCTATCTGACCTATGCTGAGGTCAATGACCATCTGCCGGAAGATATCGTCGACTCCGATCAGATCGAAGACATCATCCAGATGATTAACGACATGGGCATCCAGGTGATGGAAGAAGCACCGGACGCCGATGACCTGCTGCTCGCCGAAAACTCGAACAGCACGGACGAAGATGCGGAAGAAGCCGCCGCACAGGTTCTGTCCAGCGTGGAATCCGAAATCGGCCGCACCACCGACCCGGTGCGCATGTACATGCGCGAAATGGGCACCGTCGAACTGCTGACGCGCGAAGGCGAAATCGACATCGCCAAGCGCATCGAAGACGGCATCAACCAGGTACAGTGCTCGGTTGCCGAATACCCGGAAGCCATCACCTACCTGCTTGAGCAGTACGATCGCGTCGAAGCGGGTGAAGCGCGCCTGTCCGATCTGATCACCGGCTTCGTCGATCCTAACGCGGAAGAGGACATCGCCCCCACCGCGACCCACATCGGTTCTGAACTGTCGAGCGAAGAGCAAGACGACGACGAAGAAGATGAAGACGACGAAGACGACGACACCGAAGACGATAACAGCATCGATCCTGAGCTGGCGCGTCAGAAGTTCGCCGAGTTGCGCGATCAGTATGAAGCGACGCGTTTGGTGATCAAGAAAAACGGCCGCAGCCACGCTAGCGCCGCGGACGAGATCCTGAAGCTGTCTGAAGTGTTCAAGCAGTTCCGCCTGGTGCCGAAACAGTTCGACTTCCTGGTCAACAGCATGCGCACCATGATGGACCGCGTTCGCACCCAGGAACGCATCATCATGAAGCTGTGCGTTGAACAGTGCAAAATGCCGAAGAAAAACTTCGTCACCCTGTTCGCCGGCAACGAAACCAGCGATTCCTGGTTTGAAGCCGCGCTGGCGATGGCCAAGCCATGGTCGGAAAAGCTGAAAGACGTTGCTGAAGACGTGCAGCGCAGCCTGCAGAAACTGCGTCAGATCGAAGAAGAAACCGGCCTGACCATCGAGCAGGTCAAAGACATCAACCGTCGCATGTCGATCGGTGAAGCGAAAGCCCGCCGCGCGAAGAAAGAGATGGTTGAGGCCAACCTGCGTCTGGTTATTTCTATCGCCAAGAAATACACCAACCGCGGCCTGCAGTTCCTGGATCTGATCCAGGAAGGCAACATCGGCCTGATGAAAGCGGTAGACAAGTTCGAATACCGCCGCGGCTACAAGTTCTCGACGTACGCCACCTGGTGGATCCGTCAGGCTATCACCCGCTCCATCGCCGACCAGGCGCGCACCATCCGTATTCCGGTGCATATGATTGAGACCATCAACAAGCTCAACCGTATTTCGCGCCAGATGCTGCAAGAGATGGGCCGCGAGCCGACGCCGGAAGAGCTGGCCGAGCGCATGCTGATGCCGGAAGACAAGATCCGCAAAGTGCTGAAGATCGCCAAAGAGCCAATCTCGATGGAAACGCCGATCGGCGACGACGAAGATTCGCATCTGGGCGACTTCATCGAGGATACCACCCTCGAGCTGCCGCTGGATTCCGCGACCTCGGAAAGCCTGCGTTCCGCCACCCACGACGTGCTGGCCGGCCTGACCGCGCGCGAAGCGAAAGTGCTGCGCATGCGTTTCGGCATCGACATGAACACCGACCACACGCTGGAAGAGGTAGGCAAGCAGTTTGACGTTACCCGTGAGCGTATTCGTCAGATCGAAGCCAAGGCGCTGCGCAAGCTGCGTCACCCAAGCCGCTCCGAAGTGCTGCGCAGCTTCCTGGACGACTAAGTCCGGCTGCCGCACCCAAAACAAAAACCCCGGCCTGCCGGGGTTTTTTTATGCCTCAGAACATGCCGTTGCCGCTGGCAGTTTTCTCCGGCACCGGCTGCGTCACGTCCCAGTGTTCAACGATCTTTCCGGCGCTGTCCAGACGGAAGATATCGACGATCGCCGCGGTTTTACCGGCCTCGCGCCCGCTGACTTCCACATGCAAAATCACGAAGTCACCGTCGACGAACGCCTGCTTCACTTCACTGTGCGAGTTGGGGTAGCGCGTTTTCAGCAGCTCGACAAATTGACGAAAACCCGCCACGCCGTCTTTGGCATTGGGGTTATGCTGTTTGTATTGTTCGCCCAAAAACGGCCGCGCCGCCGCAAAATCCTTGTTGTTCAGCCCCTGCCGATAAAACTCCAGCACGTTCTGCTTGTTGCGCGCTTCCTGCGGCGAATGCCCCGCCTGTGCGGCGCCGGTCACCAACAGCAACGCCATCAAACAGCCTTTCATCATCGATGTCATCGCACACTCCCCTTATCTCATTGCAGCGCCAGGAACAGCTCGCGATAGCTGGCGGTCAGTTGCTCCAGCGTGGCGCGATTCAATCCGCTGGGGTTGGGCAATACCCACACCTCGGTTTGCCCCAGCATCATCGCCTGCTTGCCCCAGGGCGCGTTTTTCACCCCGAAGGCGGTGGTGAATGCCTGTTTGCCCAAGATCGCCAGCGCGCGCGGCTGATAGCGCAGGATCTTCTCTTGCAGCGCCTCACCGCCGCTGCGCAACTCGTCGCGCGACAGCTCGCTGGCCGCCACCGTCGGGCGCGCCACCAGCGCGGTAATGCCGCAGCCGTTGTCCTTCAGCTGCTGCCACTGCTCCGGCGCCAGCTGGCGCTCGGTAAAGCCGGCCTGATGGATCACCTTCCAGAAACGGTTGCTGCCGTTGGCAAAAGGATAGCCCTGATGGGCGGAAGAAAGGCCGGGGTTGATGCCGCAAAACACCACCCGCAGATTGGGCGCCAGAAGTTCCATGAGTGTCGTGAGTCCATTGCAGGGATTTACTGCGGTTATCGCAAAATCCGCCAGCAATTACAACAGGCTAGAACTGCGCAGAAAAGCAACATACGGGCGGGTAACAGTAGACCGATGCTTAAGGATTCCCTATAATCTCGCGGCTTGGCCCCTTAGCTCAGTGGTTAGAGCAGGCGACTCATAATCGCTTGGTCGTTGGTTCAAACCCAACAGGGGCCACCAAATTATCAAGGGGTTACGTTAACAGCGTAGCCCCTTTAGTTTTTTCTGCGGCGCAACCAGGCGTTCGCCTCTTTTGCAACAGAACGCAAATTTCATTCGCCCCCCTGCCGCCTCTAGCGTGAATTAACATCCTCACCGGCCTCGCTATTTTGCGCGTCGAATGCAGTTCTCGCCGCATCAATATCGGCAATATGTTCATTCGCCCAGGTTCCCAGCGCGATGACGGGTACGGTCAATGAGCAACCGAGCGGCGTCAATTCATATTCGACGTGCGGCGGCATGACGGCAATAACTGTCCGCTTGACTAACCCATCTCGTTCCATATTGCGCAGGCACAGCGTCAGCATCCGCTGAGATATTCCATTGATTGTACGCTTTATTTCAGTGAATCGGCGTGGCCCGTTCGCCAAGAGCATAATGATCAGGACACTCCACTTCTCACCAACGCGCGCCAATACCTGGCTGATCTTTTGGCAGTCGGCATGTCTTAAATCTCGAGGTTGATCAGTCACATTCATGATACCGGGTTCTCCTAATGTGCCTTATTGTCTGCCATTTTAGGGCATGGTTATATTGTTATCCCTGGTTACCATTTTATACCTAAGGATTTCACCATGACACTGCTTCATATCGATTCCAGCATTCTCAACGAACAGTCGGTAAGCCGCCAGCTCACGGCGGCGATCGTCAAACACCTTTCTGTTGCCGAGCCGGACGCCAGGATCATCCACACCGATCTCGCCGCCGACCCGATTAACCACCTTTCCAGCGCCGAATTTTTGGCTCTGCAGGGCGTGGAGCCGCAAGACGAGCACGTCAAACAGGCCGTTGCCCGCAACGCCAAACTCGTCGACGACTTCCTTGCCGCCGATGTCATTATCGTCGGTGCGCCTATGTATAACTTTACGTTGCCCACTCAGCTGCGCGCCTGGCTTGACCGACTTGCAGTGCCAGGCAGAACTTTCCGCTATACGGAAAACGGCGCTGAAGGCCTCGCCAAGGGGAAACGCGTTATCGTTGCTTCCACCCGCGGTGGCCTGTACGGCGAAGGCACGCCACTGGCCTTCCTGGACCATCAGGAAACCTATCTGCGCAGTTTCTTCGGCTTCCTTGGCATTACGGACATCACCTTCATTCGAGCAGAGGGACTGGCACTCAGCCCGGAAAACCGCACTGTCGCCATCGATGCGGCGGCGGCTCAGATTGACGGCCTGACCGCTTAATCGAGCCTGTTCGGCACAACGATAACAGGATCGCGGCCAGTCCCTTTTTTGGGCTGGCCACCGGCGATGCAATACCGCTCAATCCTATGCCTGTGCCGCGTACCCCGGAATTCGTTCGCGCCGGATTTGTAAACTGGAGATTCAATCATGAACACCACGTTGACCTCGCCACTCGCGCCCAACCCGCGGCGTATTACACAACGCACCCGAGGCCAAAGCCACGGCCCGATCACCCGGCTGATGAGCCCTTCCGATCTGGGTCAAGTGCTTAAACCCTTCGTATTCCTCGATCTGTTCGATGCGGATCAGCGCACCATGGCAATGCTGGCCAACATGCCGCTGCATCCGCATTCAGGCATAGCCACCGTGACCGTACCGCTCGAAGGCGCTTTTCATTACGAAGATCCCGCCGGCGGCGCTGTCGGGACGCTCGGCTATGGCGCGGTGGAATGGGCGCGGGCGGGCGGCGGCATGTGGCACGGCAAGGAATTGTCCGCCACGGATACGCCGCGCATCCAGGGATTCCAGCTCTGGTTGGCCTTGCCCGCCGAACTGGAAAACGGTGAACAGGAAAGCCGTTATATCGAAGCCCAGAACATGCGCCAAATCGGGCCGGCGCATGTCATCATTGGCAACCATGAAGGCGTGCAAAGCCCGGTGCCCGCGCAGGAAGGCATCAATTACTTGCTCGTCACACTCAAACCGGGCGAACGCTGGACTTATCGGCCGCCAGCGCATCATTCTGTCGGCTGGCTCGCACTGGCCAAAGGCCGTCTCAGCGCCGGCGCTCCTGTCGACGCGGGCGAAATGGTGGTCTTCGAACCGGGGGAAATGCCCATTGCACTTGAAGCATCCGGCAATGAAGATGCCGTATTCGTTCTCGGCTCAGCCGTGCCTCACCCGCACCCGCTGCACCTCGGCGCCTATTCGGTACATACCTCAGCACCCGCGTTGGAAGCCGGTGAACGCCGCATCGCCGAACTGGGGCGCAGACTTGAAGAGGCCGGCGAGCGACGGACGGCTTCAGGCACGATCCCCGTCTTTCGATGACGTTGACGGTGCGGTCGCCATCTGTGGCGATAAATCCAGGATGCGCCAATCACGCATGCCGGCATGTCCGGCCGCTCACTGACGATGCAACGTGATATTATTCCCCATCACTTCTCTGCCATCAGATAAGGCCCCTGCATGATCGTCAACTGCGACCACGACAACCTCGACGCCTGGCTGGCGCTGCGCTCAGCGCTGTGGCCCACTTGTCCGTTGGAAGAGCACCGCGCGGAGATGCGCGAAATATTGGCTTCGCCGCATCACACCGCGTTTATGGCGCGGGGGCTGGACGGCGCTTTCGTTGGCTTTGCCGAGGTCGCGCTGCGCCACGATTACGTCAACGGCTGCGAATCGTCGCCGGTGGCGTTTTTGGAAGGGATTTACACCGTCGAATGCGCCCGTCGCCAGGGCTGGGCCGCGCACCTGATCGCGCAGGTGCAGGAGTGGGCGAAGCAACAGGGGTGCAGCGAGCTGGCGTCGGATACCGATATCGCCAATCTGGACTCCCAACGCCTGCATGCAGCGCTGGGCTTTGCCGAAACGGAACGGGTGGTGTTTTACCGCAAAACGCTGGGCTGATCAGGCAATCTTGCTTTGCCGCTGATGCGCCAGTTGCTCGGCGCGCAGCAGGATCTCCTGCAGATCGTCCTCGTCGATATCGAACAGATCCCCCTCCATCAGCGCCTCGTGCAGATCGGCGCGGGTAATGGAAACGGCATCGATCGGCAGATTGGCCGGTTTGGCCTCCGCCGGCGCCAGCGCGTGCGGGTAGCGCCGCCCGGCCAGGTTATTGAACAGAATGGCCAGCGCCGCCAGCAGCACCGAGTTCAGCAGCACCGGGTACAACACAAAGTGGTAGCCCATCTGGTGAATGCCGGGGCCGCCGAGGATGGCGGTCAGCGCCACCGCGCCGCCGGGTGGATGCAGGCAGCGCAGCTTGAACATCAGGCCGATGGCCACTGCCGCCGCCGCGCCGCAGGCCAGGCCGGGATCGGGGATCAGCAGACCGGCGCTGACGCCCACCGTCGCCGCCAGCGTATTGCCGCCGACGATCGACCAGGGCTGCGCCAACGGGCTGTTGGGCACGCCGAACAGCAGCACCGCCGAAGCGCCCATCGGCGCGATAAACCACAGGTTCACCTCGCCCAAAATAAAGTGGCTGATCCAGCCGGCGAGCATCAGCCCCAAACCGGCGCCGACGCTGGAAATCAGCATCTCTCGTTTGCCCACCGCCAGCGGGTGCGGCCACAGGCGCGCGCATCCCACTTTCACCCGTTCTATCCACTGCGTCTTCATGTTACCCAATACGGCTCAATTCACGTGTTGGCAACAAATATATCACATCATCCTGAAGGAACTCACGGCGCCGTAAACCGCGCCGCCCAAGAACTTTTAGGCTAACAGATTGATTTTTAGCCTCCCCTCAACAATGATGAATGTTCCCCCCTTAACCCCGAGGAACCGCCGATGTCTCAACCGATCACCGAGCTTTATACCGATAGTGAATTTTTCAGCCCGTACGCCATGTCCGCCTTTGTCGTGCTGACGGAAAAAGGCATTCCGTTCACCGTGAAACCGGTGGATCTGGCGAAAGAAGAGAACAAAGAGGCGGCCTACGCGGCGCTGTCGCTCACTCGCCGGGTGCCGACGCTGGCGATCGGCGAGTTCCAGCTGTCGGAGTCTTCGGCGATCGCCGAATACCTGGAAGACATCCACCCGGCCCACGCCGTGTATCCGCGCGACGTGAAGCTGCGCGCCAAGGCACGCGAGATCCAGGCCTGGCTGCGCAGCGATCTGCTGCCGATCCGCGCCGAGCGTTCGACCGAAGTGGTGTTCAACAACGGCAAGTTCCCGCCGCTGTCCGAAGCCGCGCAGGAGGCCGCGCGCAAGCTGATCGCCGCCGTGGAAAAGCTGCTGAGCCACGGGCAGGATAATCTGTTCAGGGAGTGGTGCATCGCCGACACCGATCTGGCGCTGATGCTCAACCGGCTGGTGATGCACGGCGATCCGGTGCCGGAGCGCGTGCGCCACTATGCGCACAAGCAGTGGCAGCGCCCGTCGGTGCAGGCCTGGTTGGCGTTGTCGGAAAAACGGCGCGCCTGAGAAAAAAATCGGCGGCCACGACGCCGCCGTTCTCAATGCCGAGAAACAACATCACTGCTTGAGGGAAGGCAAATCACCATCCAGAGGGCAGATAGCCTAACAATGAAGCGATGGCGTACACCGCGCTGGCCAGGTACAGCAACACAATGCTGACCTGCAGCAGCGGGTGCGTGATCCAGTTGCACTGCCAGCGCGGGGTCTGGTCACCGTGTTTGCGCGCGCCGCGCAAGATCAGCATCGGCATGATCGACAGGATCACCCCGCTGAACACTCCAGCGAAGTAGAGCGCGTTGACGAACGACACCAGCCCGCTGTAAGCCAGCGCGAACGGCGGCACCACCACCAGCAGCAGCACGCCGAAACGGCGCAGCGGCAGCTCGTCGTTGCCCAGCCTAAACTTGTCGAAAATATTGGTCAGAAAACTGCCGCCCAACCCCCAGTACGAGGTCAGCATCGCGCACAGCGCGAAGATGTTGGCGGAGAAGAACGCCCACTGCCCCAGCGCCTGGCCCCAGGAAATGGTGGCCACATCGGAGATGTCATCCAGCCCACTGAGCGCAATCACCGACATCGGCACCGCCGCCAGCAAAATGAAGGTCACGACCATGCCGACGATGATCGCCTTCGGCAGTTGTTCCGGCTTGTCGGCGAAGCCGCGCGCCATCTCCGGCACGATGTACTGCGCCGAGAAGCAGAACACCACCACGTTGAACACCGGCACCATATAGCGCCAGTCGCCGTCCAGCAGGTTGCGCATCTGGGTGGTGTCTTTCAGCAGCGTCGCCGCCACCAGCGCGGTCAACATCACCACCATGCCGATGCTGATGAACTTCTCGCCGCGGCCGATCGCTTTCAAACCGAGGTACAGCACGCCGGCGGCGGGCACGAAGAACAGCAGGCTGCCCAGCGCCGGCGAGATGCCAAACAGCGATTGCAGCAGCTTACCGCTGCCGGTCATGTAGGCGGTAAGCGCCCCGACGCTGTTGACGCACACCGAAGCGAACATCAGCCAGGCGCCCAGGCCGCCGACGTAGCGCTTCGCCAGTCCGCTCAGTTGCAGATGCGCGCGGGTGCGCAACGTAGATTCGGCAACGTACAGCATGGTGATGGTGGTCAGGCTCCCCACCAGCACCAGCCAAAACAGCAGCGGCAGAAAGCCGGCCTTGCTGGAGGCATAGGCGATGGAGAGCACCCCGGCGCCGATGTTGGTGCCGACGATCATCGCCACCCCTTCGAGGAAACTTAACGATTTGGCGGGTGCAGGTGCTCGCACCCCGGCGGCAAGCGCCGGAGAAACAGAGATATTATCAGACATGCATCATCCTTTATCGCCCGGCGACGCTGGCCGCCGGGATGGGTTAACGTCCTGACGCTCAACGGCTCACATCGATACACAGGTATTTCAGCTCCAGATATTCTTCTATCCCGTAGCGCGATCCTTCACGCCCGAGCCCTGACTGTTTCACGCCGCCGAACGGCGCCACTTCGTTGGAAATCAGCCCGGTGTTGATGCCGACCATGCCGTACTCCAGCGCTTCCGGCACGCGCCACTGGCGCGCGGCGTTCTGCGTGAACAGGTAGGCGGCCAGGCCGAATTCGGTGTCGTTGGCCATGGCGATGGCTTCCGCCTCGTCATGGAAGCGGAACAGCGGCGCCACCGGCCCGAAGGTCTCTTCTTTGGCGAAGCGCATCTTCTGCGTTACGCCGGTCACCACCGTCGGCTGGAAGAAGGTGCCGCCCAGCGCGTGCGGCTGGCCGCCGGTGGCGATCTGCGCCCCTTTGATCAGCGCGTCGTCGATATGGCTCTGCACCTTCGCTACCGCATCGCTGTCGATCAGCGGCCCCTGGGTGGTGCCTTCCTGGCTGCCGTCGCCGACGTTCAACTGCTCGACCGCCGCCACCAGTTTCTCCGCCAGCCGCTCGTAGATGCCGTCCTGCACGTAGATGCGGTTGGCGCACACGCAGGTCTGGCCGCTGTTGCGGAACTTGGAGGCCATGATGCCCGCCACCGCCGCGTCCAGATTGGCGTCGTCGAACACGATGACCGGCGCGTTACCGCCCAGCTCCAGCGACAGTTTCTTGATGCTCGGCGCGCACTGCGCCATCAGGATGCGGCCGACCTCGGTCGAGCCGGTAAAGCTCAGCTTGCGCACCACCGGGCTGTCGCACAGCACCTTGCCCACCTGCGCCGCTTCGCCAGTCACCACTTGCAGGACGCCGGCGGGAATGCCGGCGTCCTGCGCCAGTTTGGCCAGCGCCAGCGCGGTCAGCGGCGTTTGCTCGGCCGGTTTGACGATGATGGCGCAACCGGCCGCCAGCGCCGGCGCCACCTTGCGGGTGATCATCGCCGCCGGGAAATTCCACGGGGTGATGGCCGCGCACACGCCGATCGGCTGCTTCACCACCACTAGGCGCTGCGAAGCCTGCGGCGCCTGCAATACCGCGCCGTCCACCCGCTTGGCCTCTTCGGCGAACCAGGTGATGAACGACGCGGCGTAGGCCACTTCGCCGCGCGCTTCCGCCAGCGATTTGCCCTGCTCGGCGGTCATCAGCTGCGCCAGATCTTCCTGCGCGGCCAGCACCTTGTCGGCCCAGGCCAACAGCAGCGCGGAACGCTGCTTGGCGGTCAGCTGTTTCCAGTCGTTTTGCGCCCGCTGCGCCGCCGCGATCGCCTGCTGGGTTTCCTCTTCGCTGACCAGCGGAATGCTGGCCAGCTCGGCGCCGGTGGCCGGGTTGGTCACCGCTTCGCGCTTGCCGCTCAGGGCATCGCACCATTCGCCGTTGATCAGACACTGGCTGCGCAACAGCTCGGGATTGTTCAATTTCATGCCGTTCGCTCCTTAGTGGGCCAGCGCGCGGGACAGGATGCCCATCGCCTTGGTGAACTGATCGTCCGGAATGGTCAGCGGGTAGAGGAAGCGGATCACGTTGCCGTTCACGCCGCAGCTCAGCAGCAGCAGCCCTTCCTCCATCGCCTTCTGCTGCACCTGACGGGTGATCTCCGCCGAAGGCTTGCCGGTAGCCGGATCGTTGAACTCCACCGCCACCATCGATCCCTGCGCGCGCACATCGGCGATCGCCGGGCTGGTTTTGCGCGCCTGCTGCAACACTTCCACCAGGTGCTGCCCCAAGCGCTCGGCGCGCTGGCACAGCTGCTCTTCTTCGATCACGTCCAGCACCGCGTGCGCGGCGGCCACCGCCAGCGGGTTACCGGCATAGGTGCCGCCCAGCCCGCCCGGCGCCGGCGCGTCCATCACCTCGGCGCGGCCCGCCACCGCCGACAGCGGCATGCCGCCCGCCAGGCTTTTCGCCATGGTGATCAAATCGGGCTTAACGCTGTAGTGCTCCATGGCGAACAGCTTGCCGGTACGGGCGAAGCCGGTCTGCACTTCGTCGGCGATCAGCAGGATGCCGTGCTGGTCGCACAGCGCGCGCAGCGCCTGCATGAAATCGGCCGGCGCCACGTTGAAACCGCCCTCGCCCTGCACCGGCTCCAGCACAATGGCCGCCACCTGCTTGGGATCGATATCCGCTTTAAACAGGCGATCCAGGCTGTTCATCGCGTCTTCGGTGGTCACGCCGTACAGCGCGTTCGGGTACTGGCCGTGGAACACCGAGCCGGGGAATGGGCCAAAGCCCAGTTTGTAAGGCGCCACTTTGCCGGTCAGCGCCATGGTCATATAGGTGCGGCCGTGGAAGCCGCCGCCGAAGGTGATCAAGCCCGGACGGCCGGTGTAAGCGCGGGCAATCTTCACCGCGTTTTCCACCGCTTCCGCGCCGGTGGTGAAGAAAGCGGTTTTACACGGACCGGCGATCGGCGCGCGTTGGTTGATGCGCTCCGCCAACGAGACATAGCTTTCGTAAGGAACGATCTGATAGGCGGTGTGGGTGAAGGCCTGCAGCTGCTTTTCAATTGCGGCGATCACTTTCGGGTGGCGATGGCCGGTGTTCAGCACGGCGATCCCCGAGGCGAAGTCGATCACTTCCTTGCCTTCCACATCCCACAGCGTAGCGTTCTCTGCGCGCTCGGCGTAAAAACCACACATCACGCCCACTCCGCGCGGGGTGGCGTCCTGACGGCGTTGGTTCAATTCTGCGTTTTTCATGCTGTTCTCTCCGGTCGGTGCCAGTTACACGTTTCGTTCACATTCGTGAAACAATGACGTTTATTTACACAGGATGTGGCCCTATAATCGAGTGCCAGTTACGAATAATTGAGGGATCCAATTGCGCTCATTGAGTGGTGATCTGTTGCTGCAGCGCCTCGGCGAACAGCCCGATGACAAGCTGCACAAGCGGCTTTACAACGCGATCCGCACCAGCATTCTCGACGGTAGCCTGCCGCCTTCCAGCCGCCTGCCCGCCTCGCGCGATCTGGCGCAGGAGCTCAGCCTGTCACGCAACACCGTGTTAACCGTTTATGAACAACTGCTGGCGGAAGGCTACGTGTCGGCGCGCGCCGGCAGCGGCACCTTCGTCGCCGACACGGTGCCGGACAGCTGCCTGTCCACCGGCGGCGCTCCGGCGGACGGCAACGGGCAACCGCGGCGCGTCGAACTGTCGGAGCGCGGCGCCACGCTGCTGCACCACGCCAGCGCCAGCCCCAAACAGTGGGGGGCGTTCATTCCGGGCGTCCCCGACGTCAACGCCTTTCCTCATCAGCTGTTCAGCAAGATCCAGGCGCGCCTCAGCCGCCGCCCGACGCCGCAGCGGCTGACCTACAGCAATCAGGGCGGCAGCCCGGAGCTGCAGCATGCGTTGGTGGAGTATTTACGGGTGGCGCGCTCGGTGCGCTGCTCGCCGGAACAGATCCTGATCACTGAAGGCATCCATCAGGCGATCGATCTGGTGACGCGCATGTTGTGCAATCCGGGGGATGACGCCTGGATCGAAGAGCCGGGCTATTGGGGGATCCGCAATATCCTGCGCATCAATGCGCTGAACATCTGCCCGCTGACGGTGGACGAGGCCGGGCTGGTGCCGCCGGAGCAGCCAACGACGCCGCCCCGCCTGATTTTCGTCACCCCGTCGCACCAATATCCGCTCGGCTCGGTGATGAGCCTGGCGCGCCGCCAACGGCTGCTGGCGCTGGCGCGGAACGCCGGCGGCTGGATCGTCGAGGACGATTACGACAGCGAATTCCGCTTTTCCGGCCAACCGATCCCGGCGCTGCAGGGGCTGGAAGCCGATGCGCCGGTGATCTACATCGGCACCTTCAGCAAAACGCTCTACCCGGCGCTGCGTCTCGGCTATGTGGTGTTGCCGCCGCCGCTGGTGCAGGCGCTGAAAACCGCCCACGCCGAGCTGTACCGCGGCGGGCACCTGCTGATCCAGAGCGCGCTGGCGGAGTTTATTCAGGCGGGGCACTACACGGCGCATATCCGTCGCATGCGGCTGCTGTACGCCCGGCGGCGCGCCTTCCTGACCGGATTGATCGAACAGCACCTCGGCAAACAGGCGCTCAGCGAGTTCAACAGCAACGCCGGATTGCACCTGATCCTCAACCTGCCGGACGAGGCCGACGACGTGGCGATCGCCGCCGCCGCCGGCGCGCAAGGGGTGCTGGTGAGGCCGCTGTCGCGCTACTACATGCTGCCCAACCGCCGGCGCGGCCTGCTGATGGGCTTTGCCTGCGTGCCGGAAGAGCAAATGGCCGCCGCCTTCACCCAACTGCTGGCGTGCATCAACGCCCCGCACTAAGTCAGCGCGCCGCCCGCCTGCCTCACCAGGCCTGAAACCGCCAGCCGTTCGCCTGTCGGTGCAGGCGGTGCGTGGGCCGCAACGCCTGCAGGAAGTCTTCGTCGTGCGACACCACCAGCATCGCGCCGGGGAAATCCGCCAGCGCGGTTTCGATCGCCAGCGACGACGCCAGATCCAGGTGGTTGGTCGGCTCGTCGAGCAACAGCAGCTGCGCCGGTTGTCGCCGCCAGAGCGCACAGGCCAGCGCCGCCTTCAGCCGTTCTCCGCCGCTCAGCGAGCCCAGCGGCAACGCGATGCGATCCGCGCCAAGCTGCAGCTGCGCCAGCCGGGTGCGCAACGCCCCTTCCGCCAACGGCGAATCCTGCATCCCCAGATGTTCCATTACTGACAGGCCCGGATCGAGCTGCGACAGGGTTTGATCGAGGTAGGCCGTCGACAGCGGGCAATGACAATGGCCGGAAAGCGCCGCCAACTGACCGAGAACGGTCTTCAGCAAGGTGGATTTGCCGCAGCCGTTGGGGCCGGTCAACGCCACGCGCATCGGACCATCGATCCGCAAATCCAGCGGCGGCGCGCTGACGAACGGCAACTGCAGCCGCTCGAGCACCAGCACCTGCTTGTTTGCGTTCACTTCACTGCCGGGCAGCGCCAGCAACACCGGCTGTTCCTCTTCTACCCGCTGATAGGCTTCGCGCACTGCCGCATCGAGGCTGTCGCGCCGATCCTGATGCTGTTTGCGCAGCGTGCCGAGGCTCTCCTTCGCCGCCGACTTGTAGGCCACCCGTTCGAAAGAGGCGATATTCAGCGTATCGACGACGCGCAGCGTTTGCGCCGAGCGCCGCTGGCTCATGTCGTGCTCTTTCTGTTGGCGGGCGCGGGTGCGGCGGCGCTCCTCGCGCGCATGTTCCAGATCGGCGCGCGCCGCCTGCTGCTCCGTATCGCGCTGGCGCCGGTAGTCATCATAGTTGCCGCCGTAGCTGCGCAGCGCGCCGGGCGTCAGTTCGACGATGCGCTCCATGCGCGCCAGCAGCTGCCGGTCATGGCTGGCGATCAGCAACCCGCCCCGCCACTGATCCAGCTGTTGATACAGCCAGGCGCGCCCGGCGCTGTCGAGGTGGTTGGTCGGTTCATCCAGCAGCAGAAAATCCGCCTCGCCCAGCAAGGCGCCGCACAGGGCCGCGCGCATCCGCTCGCCGCCGCTCAGCGAACTGGCGGATCGCAACGGATCGAAGGCCGGCAGCCCGGCGGCGGCGAAGGCGTTTTGCAGGCGATCGTGGAGATCCCAGCGCCCTTCCAGACGATCGATATCGTCCGCCAGCGGCCGCCCCTGCTCGAGACGCGCCAGCGCGGCGAACGCCTCGCCATAGCCCAACAGCTGGGCCAGCGTGGTGTGCGGCGCGATCTCCGGTTGCTGTGCAACGTAAGCTACTGCGGCATGAGATTCGATGTGCCCGTTGCCCGGTTGATCCAGCCCGGCGATCAGGCGCAGCAGCTGGGTTTTGCCGACGCCGTTGCGCCCCACCAGGCCGCAGCGCTGCCGGTCGAAAGCAAGATCCAGCGGGCCGAACAGCGTTTCGCCGTCAGCAAATTGGCAGGTCAGTTGATGTAAAACGAAATAAGGGGACTGCGCTAAATGAGCCATAAGCACTCCTGAATGAGATCAAAACATCCCCACAGGGCGCGAGAGCGCACAGCGTGGGACACGATATCAACAGGTGTGGGTGTTCATTTTCGGTAATGGCTCCGCAGAGAGAAGGAATTTACAACGCGTAAAGGCTAACCGATCTTTTGTTCGTTATGCAAACAGAGTCTGAGATTCATGACATCTATCACATTCGGCGCAACGCAGATTCCCAAGCGGCGCGACAACGGCTAGATTTATCTCATCCGACCACTTGTGTTCACATAATAATAACAGATGCTCATCCCCAATCGCTTTCAACCTGCAGCTAGGCGGCAAGTTCGGGCGTTCCCAGGAGCTTACTCAAGTAAGTGACTGGGGCGAGCGAACGCAGGCAACAACGCTGCAGGTTGAAAGAGGCGGGGGATGAACGATGGAGAGTGCAATGAGCAATTACCCTCACCTGCTGGCGCCGCTGGATCTCGGCTTCACCACCCTGAAAAACCGGGTGCTGATGGGATCGATGCATACCGGCCTGGAAGAGCTGCCCGACGGCCCGCAGCGCCTGGCCGCGTTCTATGCCGAGCGCGCCGCCGCCGGCGTGGCGCTGATCGTCACCGGCGGCATTGCCCCGAACGAACAGGGCGTGGTGTTTCGCGGCGGTTCGATCCTCAACAGCGAAGCGCAATTGCCTCACCACCGCCCGGTAACCGAGGCCGTCCACCGGGCGGGCGGCAAAATTGCGCTGCAGATCCTGCACACCGGCCGCTACAGCTATCAACCCAAGCTGGTGGCCCCTTCCGCGCTGCAGGCGCCAATCAACCCGTTTACGCCGAGCGCCCTGAGTGAAGCGGAGATCGCGCAGACCATCGCCGACTTCGCCCGCTGCGCGGCGCTGGCGCAGCAGGCCGGCTACGACGGCGTTGAAGTGATGGGTTCCGAAGGCTACCTGATCAACCAATTCTTGACGACGCGCACCAACCAGCGCGACGACCAATGGGGCGGCAGCTTCACCAACCGCATGCGGTTCGCCGTCGAGACCGTCAGGGCGGTACGCCAGGCCGTGGGCCCGGAATTCATTCTGATCTACCGGCTGTCGATGCTTGATCTGGTGGAAGACGGCTCCAGTTGGGAGGAGATCGAGCAGCTGGCGCTGGCGATCGAACAGGCGGGTGCCACGATCATCAATACCGGCATCGGCTGGCACGAAGCACGTATTCCGACCATCGCCACCATGGTGCCGCGCGCCGGATTCAGCTGGGTGACCCGCAAGCTGATGGGCAAGGTCAGCATCCCGCTGATCACCACCAACCGCATCAACGATCCGGCGGTGGCCGAGCAGGTGCTGGCGGACGGCTGCGCCGATATGGTGTCGATGGCGCGCCCGTTCCTCGCCGACGCCGCCTTTGTGCAGAAAGCCGCCGAGGGGCGCGCCGACGAGATCAATACCTGCATCGGTTGCAACCAGGCCTGTCTCGACCAGATCTTTGAAGGCAAGCTGACTTCCTGTCTGGTCAACCCGCGCGCCTGCCGTGAAACCGAAATGCCGCTGACGATGGCGGAAAAACCGAAAAAACTGGCGGTGGTCGGCGCCGGCCCCGCCGGGCTGGCGTTTGCCACCACCGCCGCCAGCCGCGGCCATCGGGTGACGCTGTTCGACGCCGCCGAGCAGATCGGCGGCCAGTTCAACATCGCCAAGCAGATCCCCGGCAAGGAAGAATTCCATGAAACCCTGCGTTACTTCCGCCGCCAGCTGGCGCTGCGTGAAGTGACGGTCAGGCTGGGCGTCAAGGTCGAAGCGGCGGATTTAAGCGAATTCGATGAGGTGATCCTCGCCTGCGGCATCGTGCCGCGCACCCCGGATATTCCCGGCATCGGGCACGCCAAGGTACTGAGCTATCTGGACGTGCTGCGCGATAAAAAACCGGTCGGCCAGCGGGTGGCGATCGTCGGCGCCGGCGGCATCGGCTTCGATACCGCCGAGTACCTCAGCCAGCACGGCGTGTCCAGCAGCCTGGATCAGGCGGAATTCAATCGCGAATGGGGCATCGACGGGCGCCTTGAGCAGCGCGGCGGGCTGGCGGAGCAAGGGCCGCAGGCGCCGCGCGCCGCCCGGCAGATCTACCTGTTGCAACGCAAAACCAGCAAAGTGGGCGAAGGCCTGGGGAAAACCACCGGTTGGATCCACCGCGCCAGCCTGGCGATGCGCGGCGTGAAAATGCTCAACAGCGTCAGCTATCGGCTGATCGACGACGAAGGGCTGCACATCACCCGCGCCGAGCAAGACAGCTGCCTGCCGGTGGACACGGTGGTCATTTGCGCCGGGCAGGAACCGCGCCGCGAACTGCAGCAGCCGCTGCTGGCGATGGGGAAAACCGTGCACCTGATCGGCGGCGCCGACGTGGCCGCCGAGCTGGACGCCCGCCGCGCGATCGATCAGGGCACGCGGTTGGCGATGACGCTATAAAAAAGGGGCGCCCGGCGCCCCTTGTTATTCACGCTCAGCGACGCGCGCCGGATTTCACCGCTCGAAGGATCACGAACTTCTTGTTCGAGGCCACCAGCGTGCAGTTGCCGAACAGGCGCTTGAGTTTCTGATGGTAGTCGAGGTGACGGTTGCCGACGATGCGCAATTCGCCGCCCACCTGCAGGCAGCGCTTGGCGTCGCAGAACATCTGCCAGGCGGTGTGATCGGTAATGGCGTGTTGCTGGTGGAACGGCGGGTTGCAGAGCACCGCCTGCACGCTTTCGCGCTCGATGCCCGCCAGCGCGTTGTTCACCTCAAACTGACAGCGATCCAGCTCTTGCGGCAGGTTGTGCTCCACGTTCAGCTCGCTGGAGGCCACCGCCATGTAAGATTCATCGACAAAGGTCACCTGCGCTTCCGGGTTTTGCGCCAGCGCCGTCAAACCAATCACGCCGTTGCCGCAGCCCAGATCGACGATATGGCCGTTCAGGCCGCGCGGCAGATGCTCCATAAACAGGCGCGCACCGATATCCAGGCTGCCGCGCGAGAAGACGTTGGCGTGGTTGTGGATCAGCCAATCGGTGCCGTCCAGCGTCCAGTTGGTGGTTTCCGCTGCCGCCGGCGGAACGATGTCCGCCGCCTGGCAGAAGATCAGGCGCGCCTTCTTCCACGCCAGGCTGGTGCGCGTTGGGCCCAGCACTTTTTCAAACAGCTGCATCGTCGAGGTGTGCACGTCGCGCGCTTTGGCGCCGGCAACGATCAGCGTGTCTTCGGTCACGACGTGGCGCAGCGCGCGCAGCTGCTGTTCCAGCAGCGCCAGCGCTTTCGGCACGCGAATCAGCACCACCGCCGGCGCCGCCGGCAGCTCGGCCAGGCTGTCCAGCAGCGTGACCTGCTCGGGATCCAGACCGTTGAGCTTGAGGTTGTGGCGCGTCGCCAGCTGGCTCATGTACGAATCGCTGACGCTGTAAGGGCGATGCGCGTGCAACGCACAGGCCAGGGTGCCGAAGTTATCGTTGAAAATCAGCACCGGGCGGCCGCCGATATCTACGTTTTCAAGCTGTTGCAGCAGATATTCGTCCGCCGCTTCCCACGCCTGCAGTTGGGTGGATTCTTCCTGTTGGGGATAACGCTCCAGCTCAAGTTGCTGTGTTCCCAGATCGAGTTGGCTCATTGCCCCTCCTGACTGATAAAATTTGGGCTGTTTATCCCCTAAAAACGCCCGTCAGTAAAATGTTTTTTCGGATAAATTGCGTATGTCAGGATTTGAGCGAAAAAACAGCATAGAATGACCGGCTGAATGGCCGTTGATACGGAACAAGAATGTCTGAATTGACCTACCTGCAAGGCTACCCAACGCATCTGCAAAGCCAGGTGCAGCAACTGATCCATCAGAATCGGCTGGGGGACGTGCTGCTGCAGCGCTATCCGCAGGTGCACGACTGCACCACCGACAAATCGCTGTATCAGTTTACCGTCGATCTGAAAAACCAGTATCTGCGCAACGCCCAGCCGCTGAGCAAGGTGGCCTACGACAGCAAGATCCACGTCATGAAACATGCGCTGGGCCTGCACACCGCCATCTCGCGCGTGCAGGGCGGCAAGCTGAAGGCCAAGGCGGAAATCCGCGTGGCGACGGTGTTCAAGGTCGCGCCCGAGCCGTTCCTGCGCATGATCGTGGTGCATGAGCTGGCGCATCTGAAAGAGAAAGATCATAACAAGGCGTTCTACAGCCTGTGCTGCCATATGGAGCCGGATTACCACCAGCTGGAGTTCGATACCCGGCTGTATCTGACGCACCTTTCGCTGTTCGGCGAGCTGTATGCATAGCGAGTGAGGGCGTGATAATCTGCGGTTTTAGGCTGGACCGGAGCTCGCTATGATTCGCTTTGCCGTTGTCGGCACCAACTGGATTACGGAACGTTTTATCGATGCCGCCCATGAAAGCGGCAAACTCAAGTTGAGCGCCGTGTATTCACGCTCCCTGGAACAGGCGCAGGCGTTTGGCGCCAACTATCAGGTCACGCAGTTTTTCGACTCGCTCGAGACCATGGCCCAGTCCGATGCCATAGACGCGGTGTATATCGCCAGCCCCAACTCCCTGCACTGCCCGCAATCGCTGCTGTTCCTGCGCCATAAAAAGCATGTGATCTGCGAAAAACCGCTGGCCTCCAACCAGCGCGAAGCGGAACAGGTGGTAGCCTGCGCGCGGGAAAACCAGGTGGTGCTGTTCGAGGCGTTCAAAAGCGCCTATCTGCCGAATTTTCTGGCGCTGCAACAGGCATTGCCGAAAATCGGCCGGCTGCGCAAAGCCTTCATCAACTATTGCCAATACTCTTCGCGCTACCCGCGCTACCTGGCCGGCGAGAACCCCAACACGTTTAATCCGCAGTTCTCCAACGGCTCGATCATGGACATCGGCTACTACTGCCTGGCCAGCGCGGTGGCGCTGTTCGGCGCGCCGCAGTCGGTGCTCGCCAGCGCCACGCTGCTCGATACCGGTGTGGACGCCCACGGCACCGTCTGCCTGAACTACGGCGATTTCGACGTCACGCTTTCCCATTCCAAGGTCAGCGACTCGGCGATCCCCAGCGAGATCCAGGGAGAAGAAGGCACGCTGATTATCGACAAAATCTCCGAGTGCCAGGGCGTGGCGCTGACTCCGCGCGGCGGCAACCGCCAGGATCTGAGCCAGCCGCAGCACATCAACACCATGCTGTATGAGGCGCTGGCCTTCGCCGAGTTGGTTGAGAAGCGTCAGGTGGAACATCCGGGGCTGGAGAATTCGCTGATCGTCGCCCGCCTGCTGACCGATATCCGCCGCCAGACCGGCGTCGTCTTCCCCGCCGACGGAGAATGAGATGAAACCGCTGCTCGTGATGCAAACCGGCGACGCGCCGCAGGCCATTCGTCAGGAATTGGCAAATTTTGAAGGCATGTTCCTGCAACAGGGCAATATCGACGCCGAACGCGCGCACATCGTGCATCTGCCCGCCGGCGAACGGCCGTTGCCGCCGGCCGCCTATTGCGGCGTGGTCATCACCGGCTCGCCGGCGATGGTGACCGAACGGCTGCCGTGGAGCGAGGAGGCCGCCGAATGGCTGCGTCAGGCGATGGCGATCAAACTGCCGCTGTTCGGCGTCTGCTACGGCCATCAGCTGTTGGCCTACGCGCTCGGCGGCGAAGTGGGTTACCACCCGCAGGGCATGGAAGTCGGCACGCTGGAGATCGAACTGCTGCCCGCCGCGGCCGACGATCGGCGGCTCACCCTGCTGCCGCCGCGCTTCAAAGCCAACCTGATCCACTCGCAGAGCGTGCTGACGCCGCCCGCCGGCGCGCAGACGCTGGCGCGTTCGCAGCAGGACGCGCACCAGATCCTGCGCTATGGCGATCATGCCCTGACCACCCAGTTCCACCCGGAATTCAACGGCGCGGTGATGAGCCAGTATCTGCAGTGGCTCGGCCAGCTGCATCCCGAGCAGCAAGCCCGCTACCACCAGCAACAACAACAGGTTAGCGACACGCCGTTCAGCCGCCTGCTGCTGCAGGGATTCGTCGTCAGCCTCGGTGCGCAAAAAGCGATGGCCGGCTAACGCGATTCACGTTGACCGCCGACACATTTTGCATTACTTTCTGCTCTGCAAAGGGGAGTAACTTCATTGCCGGTCAATCGTCATTACGATGCGCAAGCATCCGGTTACCGGGCAACCTGATGTCAAAGGTGTAACCACCTTCATCAACGTTGTAAGTGAGACCTTGCCGGAAGGCGAGGTTTGCTTGCAGCGTTCACAGAGCGGCTGGCGTCTTCCGACGTTGGCCGTTTTTGTTTTTGAAGGATACCTCTGATGATGAATTCCGTTGGCACACCGTGGTTATGGGGCAGCTTCGCCGCCGTCATAGTCGTGATGCTCGCAATCGATCTCCTGTTGCAGGGCCGTAAAGGCGCGCACACCATGACTATGAAGCAGGCCGCCAGTTGGTCGCTGGTGTGGGTCAGCCTCTCCCTGCTGTTCAACTTCGGTTTCTGGTACTACCTGAATGAAACCGCCGGGCGCGCCGTCGCCGATACCCAGGCGCTGGCCTTCCTGACCGGTTACCTGATCGAAAAAGCGCTGGCGGTGGATAATGTGTTCGTCTGGCTGATGCTGTTCAGCTACTTCGCCGTGCCGGCCAACCTGCAGCGGCGGGTGCTGATCTACGGCGTGCTGGGCGCAATCGTGCTGCGCACCATCATGGTCTTCGCCGGCAGCTGGCTGGTCAGCCAGTTCCAGTGGCTGCTGTATCTGTTCGGCGCTTTCCTGCTGTTCACCGGTATTAAAATGGCGCTGGCGAAGGAAGATGACTCGGCGATCGGCGACAAACCGCTGGTGAAATGGCTGCGCAGCCGCTTGCGCATGACCGACAGCCTGGAAGGCGAGCGTTTCTTCGTGCGCCGCAACGGCATCCTGTTCGCCACCCCGCTGGTGCTGGTGCTGATCCTGGTGGAACTGAGCGACGTGATTTTCGCAGTGGACAGCATCCCGGCGATCTTCGCCGTGACCACCGATCCGTTCATCGTCCTGACCTCTAACCTGTTCGCCATCATGGGTCTGCGCGCCATGTACTTCCTGCTGGCCAACGTGGCGGAACGTTTCTCGATGCTGAAATACGGCCTGTCGGTGATCCTGGTGTTTATCGGTATCAAGATGCTGATTATCGACTTCTTCCACATCCCGATCGGCATATCGCTCGGCGTGGTGGCGGGCATCCTGACGCTCACCTTGCTGATCAACGCCTGGGTCAATCGCCGCAACGATCGCCTGGCGAAGAAATAACCATAATCTGTTATCCGGGGCGCTAGCCGCCCCGCGATTGTTTGGCAATTCCCCCAAAACGCCAAACGTTATTGCGATCACACAAATGTAACCAGTATGTTATCAAGTGTTGATCCGCGCTCAGAATTTCACCCTCGCCTCTTTCCAACCTCATTCGATTGCTGAATACTGATTCGGCAAACACACTTAGTTACAGAATCATATAAAGCTGCCCGGCGTCGTTCCCGCCGCGGCGGCCAGATAACATCAGGAAGAGAAGCACTATGCAAAAACTACTACAAAGGATGACTCAGGGCAGCCTGGTTAAACAAATCATGGTCGGCCTGGTGGCCGGCATTCTGGTGGCGCTGGTTTCGCCGGCGGCCGCGGCGGCCGTCGGCCTGCTCGGCACCCTGTTCGTCGGCGCGCTGAAGGCGGTAGCGCCACTGCTGGTGCTGATACTGGTGATGGCCTCGATCGCCAACCATAAACAGGGGCAGAAAACCAACATTCGCCCCATCCTGTTCCTCTACCTGCTGGGCACCTTCGCTGCGGCGCTGGTGGCGGTCGTCGTCAGCTTTATCTTCCCTTCCACGCTGGCGCTGACCACCGGCGCAACCGACATCACCCCGCCAGGCGGCATCGTGGACGTGATGAAGGGCCTGTTGATGAGCGTGGTGGCCAACCCGTTCCATGCGCTGATTAACGCCAACTACATCGGCATTCTGGCGTGGGCCGTCGGGCTGGGGCTGGCGCTGCGCCACGCTTCCGAAACCACCAAGGGGCTGATCAACGACATGTCCCATGCGGTCACGCTGGTGGTGCGCGCGGTGATCCGCTGTGCGCCGCTCGGCATCTTCGGCCTGGTGGCCTCCACGCTGGCGGAAACCGGCTTCGGCGCGCTGTGGGGCTATGCGCAACTGCTGATGGTGTTAATCGGCTGCATGCTGCTGGTAGCGCTGGTGCTCAACCCGCTGATCGTGTACTGGAAGATCCGCCGCAACCCGTATCCGCTGGTGTTCGCCTGCCTGCGCGAGAGCGGCGTGACCGCCTTCTTCACCCGCAGCTCGGCCGCCAACATCCCGGTAAACATGGAGCTGTGCAAGAAGCTGAACCTGAATGAGGACACCTACTCGGTTTCCATTCCGCTGGGCGCCACCATCAACATGGCCGGCGCGGCGATCACCATCACCGTGCTGACGCTGGCGGCGGTAAACACGCTGGGTATCGCGGTAGACGTCCCGACCGCCCTGTTGCTGAGCGTGGTGGCCGCCCTCTGCGCCTGCGGCGCCTCCGGCGTGGCCGGCGGCTCGCTGCTGCTGATCCCGCTGGCGTGCAACATGTTCGGCATTCCGAACGACGTGGCGATGCAGGTGGTGGCGGTCGGCTTTATCATCGGCGTGCTGCAGGATTCGGCGGAAACCGCCCTCAACTCCTCCACCGACGTGCTGTTCACCGCCGCGGCCTGCCAGGCGGAAGACCAGCGGCTGGCGAACGAAGACCCGCTGAAGGTGCGTTAACCCCGCCTTGCTTCATCAAAAAGGCGCTCCCTCGAGCGCCTTTTTTATCAGCCTTACAGCGTCACCCCGCTTTTAAATATCGCCAGCTCGCGGAAGTCGTTGGTTTCATTACGCGCCGGACGCCCGTTGGCGATCTCGACAATCAGGTCGATGAAGCGGCTGAGCAACGTCTCCATCGCCACGCCGTGAACCAGGCCGCCGGCGTCGAAATCGATCCAGTGCGGTTTCTTCGCCGCCAGCTCGCTGTTGGTCGCCAGCTTCACCGTCGGCACAAAGCCGCCGTACGGCGTGCCGCGCCCGGTGCTGAACAGCACCATATGACAGCCGGCGCCGGCCAGCGCGCTGGTCGCCACCGCATCGTTGCCCGGCGCGCTGAGCAGATTCAGCCCCGGCACGCGCAGCCGCTCGCCGTATTTCAACACGTCCACCACCTGGCTTAGCCCCGCCTTTTGGGTGCAGCCAAGCGACTTCTCCTCCAGCGTGGTGATGCCACCGGCCTTGTTGCCCGGCGACGGATTCTCATAAATCGGCTGCTGATGGGCAATGAAATAGCGTTTGAAATCGTTGATCATGTCGACGGTTTTGCCGAAGGTCTCCCCATCGCGACAGCGGCTCATCAGAATGCGCTCGGCGCCGAACATCTCCGGCACTTCGGTCAGCACCGTGGTGCCGCCGTTGGCGATCGCATAATCGGAGAACCGCCCCAGCAGCGGGTTGGCGGTGATACCCGACAATCCGTCCGAACCGCCGCACTCCAGGCCGAACTTCAGCTCGCTCAGGCGGCCCGGCTCGCGGCGATCGTGGCGCATCTCCCGGTACAGCTCGTGCAACAGCGCCAGCCCGACTTCCACTTCGTCGTCCTGTTGTTGGCACACCATAAAGCGCAGCCGCCGCTCGTCCTCTATCCCCAACGTGGCGCGAAAGGCATCCACCTGATTGTTCTCGCAACCCAGCCCGATCACCAGCACCGCGCCGGCGTTGGGATGGCGCGCCAGATTTTGCAGCATGATGCGAGTATTGGCATGATCCTGCCCCAGCTGCGAGCAGCCGAACGGATGGCTGAACAGGTGAACGCCGTCGATCCCGTCCGCCTGCGTTTGCTGCAAAAAGCGCTGTTGGATCTGACGGGCGATGCCGTTGACGCAGCCGACGGTCGGCACGATCCACAGCTCGTTGCGGATCCCCACTTCGCCGCCGGCCCGGCGGTACAGCTGCACCTCGCGATCCGCCGCCTGCGGCGGCAACGTCGGGAACTGCGGCTGGTAACGGTAGCTGTCCAGATCGCTCAGGTTGGTTTTGACGTTTTGCGAATGAATGTGCTCCCCAGGCGCAATGGCCGCGAGCGCATGGCCGATCGGCTGGCCGTATTTGATGATGTCTTCGCCCTCGGCGATCGGGCCGAGCGCAAATTTGTGCCCGCGCGCCACCGGCTGCGCCAGTTGGATGACCGCGCCTTCCAGCTCAACGCACTCTCCGGCAGCCAGATCGCGCAGCGCCACCGCCACGTTATCCTGCTCATGAATCTTTATCGTACTTTGCATAAACCGGTCCCGGATAACGGCTACGCCAGTTCAATGGCGAAATAGTCTTTGGCGTTGTCGAAGCAGATGTTTTTCACCATCTCGCCCAGCAGCGCGATATCCGCCGGCGCTTCGCCGTCCGCCACCCAACGACCGATCATCTGGCAAAGGATGCGGCGGAAGTATTCATGGCGCGTATACGACAGGAAGCTGCGACTGTCGGTCAGCATGCCGACGAAGCGGCTCAGCAGCCCGAGCTGCGCCAGCTGCGTCATTTGGCGCTGCATGCCGTCCTTCTGATCGTTGAACCACCAGCCGGAGCCGAACTGCATCTTGCCCGGCGTGCCTTCCCCCTGGAAATTGCCGATCATGGTGCCGATCACTTCGTTATCGCGCGGGTTGAGGCAGTAGAGAATGGTTTTCGGCAGGCCCCCCTGCCGCGCCTGGGCATCCAGCAGCCGCGACAGCGGTTCCGCCAGCGGCCGATCGTTGATCGAGTCGAAGCCGATATCCGGCCCGACGGCGGCCAGCATGCGGCTGTTGTTATTGCGCAGCGCGCCGATGTGATACTGCTGCACCCAGCCGCGGCGCCGGTATTCGCCGGCCAGGAACAGCAGCACCGCGCTTTTGAACTGGGCGCTCTGTTCCGGCGTCGGCAGCTCGCCGTTCAGGCGGCGCAGCAGGATCGCATCCAACGTCGCTTCATCGGCCTCGCCGAACACCACCACGTCCAGCGCATGATCGGCCACCTTGCAACCGTGGGCGGCGAAGTGATCCATGCGCTTGTACAGCGCGTCGCACAGCGTGCTGAAGCGGCCGATGGCGGTGTCCGCCGCCGCCTCCAACTGCCGCAGATAGTCGTTGAAGCCGGGCGCATCGATGGTGAAAGCCTTGTCCGGCCGCCAGCTCGGCAATACCTTGATATCGAAGCCAAGATCGTCGGCGATCGCCCGATGGTGGCGCAGATCGTCGATCGGATCGTCGGTGGTGCCGACCATTTTCACGTTCATCTGCCGCATGATGCCGCGCGCGCGAAACGCATCCTGCGCCAATAGCGCATTACCGCGCTGCCAGATCTCATCCGCCGTGGCCGGCGACAGCAGCGTGCCGGTGATGCCGAACGGCCGACGCAGCTCCAGATGCGTCCAGTGATAGAGCGGGTTGCCGATGGTGTGCGGCACCGTGGCGGCCCAGGCGTCGAATTTCTCGCGATCGCCCGCATCGCCGGTGCATAACCGCTCCGCCACGCCGTTAGTGCGCATCGCCCGCCATTTGTAGTGATCGCCCCGCAGCCAGATATCGTACAGGTTGCTGAAGCGGGTATTCTCCGCGATCTGCTGCGGCGGCAAATGGCAGTGATAATCGAAAATCGGCTGCGGCGCCGCATAATCGTGATACAAGCGCCGGGCAAATTCGCTGTCCAGCAGGAAATCTTCGCTCAAAAACGTCGCCATCTCGGGCTCCTTACTTGCCGTGCGGCACGGGGTTCGAATCACAAAAGTTATCACACCAATTTTAACTAGCGTCCAGCAGATTTTTCCCGATGTCTGCCGTTCATCCTCTCTCCACGCCCTTTTTCGCTCAATTTACCGGCAAAAATGCCCTATTTCACCGGCCACAGTATCGCTCAGGCGAATAATTCCTTTTGTGATATCACTCAACTTTTAAACCTGTATGACAGGTTATTGTCTCGCCAGCCGCATCGACGGCCACACCTTCAAACGGGGAGACATTTCGGATGCGTAAAATTAAAGGGTTACGCTGGTACATGATCGGACTGGTGACCATCGGCACCGTGCTGGGCTACCTGACCCGCAACGCCATCGCCGTCGCGGCGCCGACGCTGGAAGATACGCTGCACATCACCACCCAACAGTATTCCTATATCGTCGCCGCCTATTCCGCCTGCTACACCGTGATGCAACCGGTGGCGGGCTACGTGCTGGACGTGCTGGGCACCAAGGTCGGTTACGCCATGTTCGCCATTCTGTGGGCGCTGTTCTGCATGGGCACCGCGCTGGCCAACAGCTGGGGCGGCCTGGCGCTGGCGCGCGGCGCGGTCGGCATGGCCGAGGCGGCGATGATCCCCGCCGGACTGAAGGCCAGCAGCGAGTGGTTTCCGGCCAAAGAGCGTTCGATCGCCGTCGGTTATTTCAACGTGGGGTCATCGATCGGCGGCATGATCGCCCCACCGCTGGTGGTATGGGCCATCGTGGCGCACAGCTGGGAAATGGCGTTCATCATCACCGGCGTGCTGAGCCTGATCTGGGCCATTTGTTGGCTGCTGTTCTACAAACACCCGAAAGATCAGAAGAAACTGAGCCAGGAAGAGCGCCGTTACATCCTCGAAGGCCAGGAAGCGCAGCACCAGACCTCTAACGCCAAAAAGATGTCCGCCTGGCAGATCGTGCGCAACCGCCAGTTCTGGGGCATCGCGCTGCCGCGCTTTCTGGCGGAACCGGCCTGGGGCACCTTCAACGCCTGGATCCCGCTGTTCATGTTCAAGGCCTACGGTTTTAATCTGAAAGAGATTGCCATGTTCGCCTGGATGCCGATGCTGTTCGCCGATCTCGGCTGCATCGTCGGCGGCTACCTGCCGCCGCTGTTCCAGAAGTATTTCAAGGTTAATCTGATCGTTTCACGCAAGCTGGTGGTGACGATGGGAGCGGTGTTGATGATCGGCCCCGGCATGATCGGCCTGTTCACCAGCCCTTACGCGGCTATCGCGCTGCTGTGCGTCGGCGGCTTCGCCCATCAGGCGCTGTCCGGCGCGTTGATTACCCTCTCTTCCGACGTATTCGGCCGCAATGAGGTGGCGACCGCCAACGGGTTGACCGGCATGGCGGCCTGGACAGCCAGCACGCTGTTCGCCCTGGTGGTCGGCGCCCTGGCGGACACCCTCGGCTTCAGCCCGCTGTTCGCCGCGCTGTCGGTCTTCGACATTCTCGGCGCCATCGTCATCTGGACGGTGTTGCAAAACCGCCCGGCCGCCGAAACGCAGCCGGCCACGCTGCAGCCTGCCCCGGCGCGCAGCTGATCCCGCCGCCCGGCCGCTGCGCGCCGGGCCTCTTGCTCCTCTGGCAGCGGTGCCGAATAAGTGGTATAACAAATCCGATGGCCACGCGCCCCTTCCCACCGCACCGTATAGAGCATTCACTATGGAATTCACCGAAACCAGACGCCTGTATCAGCAACTGGCCGCCGAGCTCAAGCAACGCATCGAAAGCGGCCGCTACCCGGTAGGCGACAAGCTGCCGGCCGAGCGATACATCGCCGAAGAGATGAATGTCAGCCGCACCGTGGTGCGCGAAGCGATCATCATGCTGGAGGTGGAAGGCTATGTGGACGTGCGCAAAGGATCCGGGATCCACGTGGTGTCCAACCAGCAAAAGCACCTGGTGGTGCCGGGCGACAGCATCGAGTTCGCCACCGCCGGCCCGTTTGAGCTGCTGCAGGCGCGCCAGCTGATAGAAAGCAACATCGCCGAATTCGCCGCCACCCAGGTGACCAAACAAGATATCGTGCAGTTGATGGAGATCCAGGAGCACGCCCGTAAAGAGGATCGCTTCCGCGACTCGCAGTGGGATCTGAAGTTCCACGTGCAGGTGGCGCTGGCCACCCAGAACACCGCCATGGCCACCATCGTGGAAAAAATGTGGGTGCAGCGGGTCAACAACCCTTACTGGAAAAAACTGCATGAACATATCGACGAACGCTCGATCGCCAGCTGGTGCGACGATCACGATCAGATCCTCAAAGCGCTGATGCGCAAAGACCCTTACGCCGCCAAACTGGCGATGTGGCAGCACCTGGAAAACACCAAACAGATGCTGTTCAACGCCACCAGCGATGACTTCGAATACAACGCCGATCGCTACCTGTTCGCCGAGAATCCGGTGGTGCATCTGGATGGCGTGAACCACGAGCCGAAATAGCCACGGCGGTCAAAAACCGTCGGCTTATGTCAGGTAATGTAAAATCCGCTGAATCGATGCCGGAACCGCCGTTTGCCGTGTACTATTTCACCGTCGGCAACGTAGATTTCCCTGTTGCCAATCGTGCTATTTTGGTAGAGTTAGCCCACTTTTTTACCCATTGCTGCGGGGGCGGGACGCGAATAAATGCGCTGGTTGTTTGCCATGCTGATTGCTGTTTTCTGCTGGACCGGTTCGGTCTCCGGCCAACAGCTATGCGTGGCGTCACCCAAGCCAACCCCCAGCGCGCTGAGCAGCCTGCCGCTGCTGGCGGAGCCGGCGCTTTCCCCCTATGATCATGTGTATCGGGCGCCGGCCGAAGCGCGCCGCAAAGCCCCCGGTAAGTTGCCGCTGCTGCTGCCCAGAGCGCACTCTTTCTCCGGTTCGCTGCTCGCATCCTCCCTGCCGGCGCCGGTCTATACCCTGGCCGCAGAGCCGGGTTACCGAATTCGCTTCCCCCGCCAGGACACCCCGGCCCCCAACCGGCTTGCCCAGGTCGACTGGATGCTGGACGCTTCCAGGCAACAGAGTCGCCAGGCCGGTTGGAAAGAAAGCAACATGCAGTACCGTGGCACGCTGACTTACCACCTATGACCGGTGTCGCACCGCTTAGAAACCTTAAAGCAACGCCGTTTCATCGTTATCAGCACTCAGGATCGCCGCGCGCTTTCAGCTCACGCCCGCTCCGCCGCTGAGATAAAAATAAACAATGACGTTTTAGGAACACCGGATGGACATCATTAAAGAACTGATACATGCCTTATGGCAGCAGGATTTTGAGACGCTGGCGAACCCTTCGTTGGTGTGGACCCTCTACATCCTGCTGTTCATGATCCTGTTTTTGGAGAACGGCCTGCTGCCGGCCGCTTTCCTGCCGGGTGACAGCCTGCTGATCCTGGTCGGCGTCCTGATCGCCAAAGGCACCATGGGCTTCCCATTGACCATCGTTATCCTGACCGTCGCCGCCAGCCTGGGGTGCTGGGTCAGTTATATACAAGGCCGGTGGCTCGGCAATACGCGAACGGTGCAAGGCTGGCTTTCGCATCTGCCGGCTCACTACCATCAACGCGCTCACAACCTGTTCCACCGCCACGGCCTTTCCGCCCTGCTGGTCGGCCGCTTCCTGGCCTTCGTGCGCACCCTGCTGCCAACCATCGCCGGCCTGTCCGGCCTGAGCAACGCGCGCTTCCAGTTCTTCAACTGGATGAGCGGCCTGCTGTGGGTCTTGATCTTGACGACGCTGGGCTTCGCCCTGGGGAAAACTCCGGTGTTCCGCAAGTATGAAGATCAGCTGATGTTCTGCCTGATGATGTTACCGCTGGTATTGCTGGTGGTCGGGCTGGTCGGCTCGTTGATCGTGTTGTGGCGCAAGAAGCGCGCCAACAGCCAGAACCCGGGGAAAGGGGCGTGACAGCAAAGCGCCCGCGCTGGCAATACGTCCTGATGATCGCGCTCGCCCTGCTGGCGTTGGCGACGCTGTTGGTGCCCTGTATGGTACGCACCGAGAGCGAGCTGCGCATCCGCGCCAGCCAGCAAGGGCTGTCGCTGCCCGACGGCTTTTATGTCTACCAGCGCCTGGATGAACGCGGCATCCGCATCAAAAGCATTACGCCGGAAGGCGATGGCCTGGTCATCCGTCTGGATTCGCCAGAGCAGCAATTGCTGGCGCGCGAAGCGTTGCAAACCATTCTGCCGCCCGGTTACCACATCGCATTGAGCGAGTCCCCCGTGCCGTCGCATTGGGTGCGCGAATTTGCGCGTTCCCCACTCAATCTGGGATAATCCCCCTTCATATGAAGGGGTTTCCTTTCATTGCCATTATCTTCATTTTCATTCGCATCGATTAGCTCAAGAATTAATCAGTCAGCACTGGGTCACGGCTGATTCTTTGGGGGCTCGCCGGTTTCATGACTATGCTGAAGGGTAACTTCAGCCGGCGATGAACGCCCTCCTCTCGTGCTGCCGCCTTCGGCAGCCAGGAAAGCGGATGCCTGTTCAGGCATCTCATGAAAAGGAACTGAAAGATGAAATTACGCCACTCACTGTTACTGCTGTTGCCACTCTGCACGCTGCCGGCGCTCGCTTCGGCCGCTGAGGGCGGCTGCGCCGCCAAAGCGCAAGACATCCAGCAGCAAATTGACTACGCCACCCAACACGGCAACACCCGCCGCGTGGAAGGGCTGAAAAAAGCGCTGAGCGAAGTGCAGACCCACTGCACCGAAGCCGGCCTGCAGGCCGAACGCCAGAAAAACATCGCAGAGAAACAGCGCAAGGTCGACGAGCGCCGGCAGGAGCTGAAAGAAGCGCAGCAAACCGGCAAGCTGGACAAGGTCGCCAAGAAACAGCAAAAGCTGACGGAAGCGCAGGCTGAGCTGAAACGCGCCCAGGCGGAATAATTTTTATACCAGCGGATTTGTCGATGAGAGCCCCATCGTACGGGATTTCTTAAGCATATGGAATTGATGTCTGGTGTTATCTGCTGACCATCACCCCTTTGCTCCGGCGAAAAAATCCGCTATGTTAAAAGTCTGTCGAAATAAACGTTAAGGAATAATCACATGGCACATGATTCAAATGCAGAAAACTTACGCGCTGAACTGAAGTCCTTAGCCGATACGCTGGAGGAAGTGCTGAACTCCTCCACCGACAAGCCGAAAGCCGAGTTGGAGAAGCTGCGTTCGAAAGCGGAAGGCGCGCTGAAAGAGACCCGCGCTCGCCTGAGCGACGCCGGTGACAAGCTGGCTTCGCAAACCAAACAGATCGCCGGCCAGGCCGACGACTACGTGCGCGACAACCCGTGGACCGGCATCGGTATCGGCGCGGCGGTCGGCGTGGTGTTGGGCGTGCTGCTCGCGCGTCGTTAATCATGGCTGAACAACCGCAAGTTCGCGCGCAGGGCCCCGCCAAAGGGGTCCTGGATATCGGTCAGCGCATCATCACGATCCTGGTCGGCATGGTGGAAACCCGTGTCCGGCTGGCGGTAGTCGAGCTGGAAGAGGAGAAAGCCAACCTCATCCAGCTGCTGATCATGGCCGGCATGACGCTGCTGTTCACCGCCTTCGGTTTGATGAGCCTGCTGATCCTGATCTTCTGGGCCATCGATCCGGTCTACCGGCTGGTGGCGCTGGGCGCAACAACCGGCGTGCTGCTGTTCCTGGCCGTGGTCGGTACCATCTGGACGCTGGTCAAGGCTCGTCGCACCACGCTGCTGGGCGCCACGCGCAAGCAGTTGGAACTCGACCGCGCCGAACTGGAGCGCGAACCATGAGCCGCCGCCGCTACCTGGAATGGAAAAAAGAGAGACTGATTCGCCAGATCCAGCAACAGCGTCTGGATCTGGCCGAACACAAGTCTTTGTGGCTGGAAAAGACCGAACGCATTGACCGCGGCTGGCAGACAGTGTTTGGCCTGCGCCGCTATCTGGTACTCGGTTCCAGCGTCATGGCGCTGTACGGCATCCGCCACCCCAGCAAGATGATCCGCTGGTCGCGTCGTGCTTTCGGCGCCTGGAGCGCTATTCGACTGTTTAAAAAGACGTTTTCCTCCAAGTAAGCCACTTAGCCTTTCCTTCAAACCTCCTGTTGCTCTGCCCGCATTTTCTCCCTTGATACAACGCGTCTAACCCCGGGGCCGGGCAACCTGCTGATCGGCGGTATTTTATTAGCACGCTAAAGATTCAGATTTTTTGAAAAATTACGACAGTTTTACTTGCTAACAACCTGAGCACTTCCCGCTTAACATTCACTCCATCAATACGATACGGAGCGGACAGGGTCAGAGACCCGCTACGCCGCCCGTTGATATGACTACCGCCGAACAGGCACACAAAAACACTTTGGAGTAGATGATGAAAAAATTAGAAGATGCAGGTTTGCTGGTTGCTCGTATCCTGATGCCAATCCTGTTTATCGTGGCAGGCTACGGCAAAATGGGTGACGCTTACGCCGGAACTCAACAGTACATGCAATCGATGGGCGTGCCTGGCTTCTTGCTGCCGCTGACCATTCTGCTGGAGTTTGGCGGCGGTCTGGCGATCCTGTTCGGCTTCCTGACCCGCACCGTGGCGCTGTTCACTGCCGGTTTCACCATCCTGACCGCGCTGCTGTTCCACACTGATTTTGCGGAAGGCGTAAACCAGCTGATGTTCATGAAAAACCTGACCATCGCCGGCGGCTTCATCGTGTTGGCGGTCGCAGGCCCGGGCGGCTTCAGCATCGACCGTCTTCTGAACAAGAAATGGTAATCTAAACTGTCATTCAGGGCCCGGCATGCCGGGCCCTGTCGTTTTTCACTCGGACACCAAGGAGATTCCCATGGGACAACTCGTCGATGGCGTTTGGCAAGACATCTGGTATGACACGAAATCTACCGGCGGCCGTTTCAAACGTTCAACCGCTCAGTTTCGCAATTGGGTGACCGCCGACGGTCAGGCCGGCGAACACGGCGCAGGCGGCTTCCAGGCCGAAGCGGGCCGTTATCACCTGTACGTTTCTCTCGCCTGCCCCTGGGCGCACCGCACGCTGCTGATGCGCAAATTGAAAGGGCTGGAGCAGATCATTCCGGTCTCGGTGGTGCACCCGCTGATGCTGGAAAACGGCTGGACCTTCGGCCAGGATTTTCCTGAAACCACCGGCGATCCGCTGTATCACGCCGACTTCCTGTACCAGATCTACCTGCGGGCAGACCCGCACTACAGCGGGCGCGTGACCGTGCCGGTGCTGTGGGATAAACAGCGGCAAACCATCGTCAGTAACGAATCCGCCGACATCATCCGCATGTTCAACAGCGCGTTTGACGGCGTCGGCGCTCGGGCTGGGGACTACTACCCGACCGATCTGCGCGGCAAGATCGATGAGCTGAACGGCTGGATTTACGATCAAGTGAACAACGGCGTGTACAAGGCCGGTTTCGCCACCAGCCAGGAAGCCTATGACGAAGCGGTCAACGGGGTATTCAACGCGCTGGAGCGCCTTGAGCAGATCCTGGGGCAACATCGCTACCTGACCGGCGATCGGCTGACCGAAGCCGACCTGCGTCTGTGGACCACGCTGGTGCGTTTCGATCCGGTGTACGTCACCCACTTCAAGTGCGACAAACACCGCATCAGCGACTATCTGAACCTGTACGGCTTCCTGCGCGACATCTATCAGATGCCGGGCATCGCCGAGACGGTCAGCCTGCCGCACATTCGCAACCACTACTACCGCAGCCACGCCACCATCAACCCGCACGGCATCATTTCCATCGGGCCGGCGCAGGATCTGGACGAGCCGCACGGCCGCGACCAGCGCTTCGGTTAAGGCGAAAAAAATCCCCTTGCCGCCCGGCAAGGGGATGTCATCCCACCGATGTTAACGTTGCGCGAACAGGCGCGGGATTTCGCGCAGGAACCAAGCCTTCGCCTCCCCCATGCTGTCGCGCCGCCAGGCCATGATGATGTCGGCTTCGCGGCTGTATTCCGGCCCCACCACGCGCAGCCGGCCGGCTTCGATATCTTTCTCCACCATCGGATACGGCATGGTCGCCACCCCCAACCCGGCCAGCAGCGCCAGACGTTTGTCTTCAATGGTGCTCACCGTCAGGCGCTGTTGCTTGTCCAGCAGCTGTACGGTCAACACCGGGCGCTCGCGAGCGGTATCCGCCACCGCGATGCCGCGGTATTTCACGCGGGTCACCTCGGACAACGGCTCCGGCTCCTGGTGGATAGGATGATCCGGCGCGGCGACATAAACGCTCATGACCTTGTACAGTTTGCGGGTGTTGATCTCCGACGACGCGCGAAAATGCATGTCCGGCGCGATCACAATGTCGGCGCGCCCCTGTTCCAGCCGCTCCCAGGCGCCCGCCAGCACTTCGGTGAAAATCGACACCTGGGTGTTGGCCTTCAGCGCCAGCTTGTCCACCAGCGGGAACAGCAGGCTTGGCGGCGACAGCGCTTCACTGACGATGGTCAGGTGGGTTTCCCAACCGCGCGCCAGCGCCTCGGCGTCGGTGGTCAGCTTATCGGCCGCCTCCAGCAGCACCCGCCCGCGCTCCAGCAACATGCGCCCGACGTTGGTGAACTTGGTGCGGTGGCCCGAACGGTCGAACAGCACCACGTCCAATTCTTCTTCCAATTTTTGCATGGTGTAGCTGAGCGCCGACGGCACCCGGCCCAATTCGTCGGCGGCCGCGGCGAAACTGCCACGCCGGTCGATCGCATCCATCACTCTCAGCGCCTCAAGCGTGAGCGCCCGATCTCTGGCCATCACATCCCTCTGTCAGGAAATTTGAATATGCCGACCAGATTAACTGGCTAACAATCCGACGTCCAGATGCTTACCATTTGGATAATGAATTTAGAGAGCCGATTGCCATGATTACATGCAGAACAGCACAACAATGCGGGCAAGCTGACTTTGGTTGGCTGCAGGCTCGCTACACCTTTTCCTTTGGTCACTACTTCGATCCCAAACTGATGGGCTACGCGTCGCTGCGGGTGTTGAATCAGGAGGTGCTGGCACCGGGCGCGTCGTTCCAGCCGCGCACCTATCCCAGCGTGGATATCCTGAACCTGATCCTGCAGGGCGAGGCGGAATACCGCGACAGCGACGGCAACACCGCGCGCGCCAAAGCCGGCGAGGCGCTGCTGTTGGCCACCCAGCCGGGCCTGAGTTACAGCGAACAGAACGTCAGCAGCGATACGCCGCTGACCCGCCTGCAGCTGTGGCTGGACGCCTGCCCGGAACGCAACAACGAGCGGGTGCAGCGCCTGGCGCTGCCGGCGGCAGGCAACCTGCTGCTGGCCTCGCCGGACGGCGCGCAGGGCAGCCTGCAGCTGCGCCAGCAGGTTTGGATCCACCATCTCGATCTGCAGTCGGGCGAAGAACAAACGCTGACGATTAACGGGCCGCGCGCCTATTTGCAGTCGATTCACGGCACCATCGCCGCCACCGGCGAGCGCCACGAGGAACAGCGTCTGACCTGCGGCGACGGCGCCTTCGTGCGTGAGGAGAATCGCCTGACGATCCGCGCCGAGACGCCGCTGCGCGCGCTGCTGATTGACCTGCCGGTGTAAGCCGGCCGAAAAACGAAAAACCCCGCGCAACTGGCGTTGCGCGGGGTTTTCTTTTGTCGAGGGAGTTGACCGGTAAGCCGGGTTCTGTCGTGGACAGTCATTCCTCTAGGCCAGCAATCGCTCACTGGCTCAAGCAGCCTACCCGGGTTCAGTACGGGCCGTACCATGTGAACCCCTATTTGGCCTTGCTCCGGGTGGAGTTTACCGTGCCACGAACTGTTGCCAGCCGCGCGGTGCGCTCTTACCGCACCCTTTCACCCTTACCTGATCCCGCTTGCGCGGGCCATCGGCGGTTTGCTCTCTGTTGCACTAGTCGTAGGCTTGCGCCTCCCAGGCGTTACCTGGCACCCTGCCCTATGGAGCCCGGACTTTCCTCCCCTCCATCTGTCTCCCCGAAGAGGACGGCAATGAAGCGGCGACTGTCTGGTCAACTCCGGCGCGGATAGTAGCGTCGCGACGGCGGCAGGTCAACCGCTTTACGGCTGTTGTTGCTCCAGCGCGTGCTTATACAGCGCATTTTTCTTCACGCCGTGGATTTCCGCCGCCAGCGCCGCCGCCTTTTTCAGCGGCAGCTCTTTTTGCAGCAGCGCCAGCGTGCGCAGCGCCTCGAGCGGCAGCGCATCCTCCTGCGCCTTGTGGCCTTCGACGATCAGCACCATCTCACCGCGGCGGCGCACTTCATCTTCCTGCACCCACGCCAGCAGCTCGCCCACCGGCGCGCCGTGGATGGATTCCCAGGTTTTGGTCAGCTCACGCGCCAGCACCACATAGCGCTGCGGGCCCCAGACGGTGACCATGTCCTGCAGGCTTTCCAGCAGGCGATGGGTGGATTCGAAGAAAATCAGCGTGCGCGGTTCCTCCGCCAGCGCCATCAGCGTATCCTTGCGTCCCTTGGTTTTCGCCGGCAGGAAGCCTTCGTAGCAGAAACGGTCGGAAGCGACGCCCGCGGCGCACAGCGCGGTGGTGGCGGCGCAGGCGCCCGGCAGCGGCACCACGCGAATGCCGGCCTCACGGCAGCGGCGCACCAGGTGATAACCGGGATCGTTGATCAGCGGCGTGCCGGCGTCGGACACCAGCGCGATGCTCTGGCCTTCCTGCAGTTTCGCCAGCAGCTGATCGGCCTTTTGCTGTTCGTTGTGATCGTGCAGCGCGAACAGACGCGCGTTAATCGCGAAGTGTTGCAGCAGCAATCCGGTATGGCGCGTATCTTCCGCCGCGATCAGATCAACGCTTTTCAGTACCTCTAACGCACGGTGGGTGATATCGCCCAGATTGCCGATGGGGGTGGGCACCACATACAGCGTTGATGCAGAAATGACTGATTGTTGGTGTTGATTCATTGTTTCATCCGGGTTGCCGATTTAATATTGAGCATCTTGAAAAAAACATCACTGGATACAGTATGCTTTCCTCAACATTCGTTCGTACCAAAGCAGGGCGTTCCAAGCCTGTCCGACTTACCGCAGTCATCGCGGCCGCCCTTTTCCTGGCAGGCTGTCCAAGTCGGGCCCCGCAAACGCCGCCCGCCAATATACAGGACGAAGCGAGCGCCAGCTCCGATTACTACCTGCAGCAGTTGCAGCAAAGCAGCGATGATAACAAGGCTGACTGGCAATTACTTGCTATTCGCGCCTTGCTGCGTGAAGGAAAACTGCCGCAGGCCGGCGACCAGTTGAATCAGTTGCCGAAAAACCTCAACGGCGCACAGCAGACTGAACGCCAGTTGCTGACTGCCGAACTGCAGATCGCCAACAAGAGCTACGTCAGCGCCCGCAGCACGCTGGGCCACCTGGACAGCGGTGCGCTGTCGCCGAATCAGAAGGTGCGCTACTACCAGGCGCAGATCGCCGCCAACCAGGGCAAAGCGTCGCTGCCGCTGATCCGCGCCTATATCGCTCAGGAGCCGTTGCTGACCGGCAAGGCGCACCAGGACAACCTGGATCAAACCTGGCAGGCCCTGCTGCAACTGCCGCCGCAGGAGATGAACAGCCTGGTGATCAACGCCGACGAGAACGTGCTGCAAGGCTGGCTGGATCTGCTGCGCGTCTATCAGGACAACAAGCAGGATCCCGATCTGCTGAAGGCCGGCATCAAAGACTGGCAGAACCGTTATCCGAAGAACCCGGCGGCCAAAACGCTGCCGGCTCGCCTGAACCAGGTGCTGAACTTCACCCAGGCCTCCACCTCGAAAATCGCCCTGCTGCTGCCGTTGAACGGCCAGGCGAAAGTGTTCGCCGACGCCATCCAGCAAGGCTTCGAAGCGGCGAAAAACGGCGGCTCCATGCCGGCGCCGCAGCCTCAAGCCGCGCAACCGGCCAGCACGCCGGCTCAAACGGCGCCGGCCGATCAGGCCACTACGGGTGACATCAACGCCAACGGCGCTGTCAGCCCTTCGGCGCAAGAGAGCCAGCCCGCCGTGACCGCCGCGCAACCCGCTGCGCCGTCCAGCGCGCCGATAACGCCGCCGCAGGCCGCCAACGCGCAGGTCAAAGTGTACGATACCACCAGCCAGCCGCTGGCCGCCTTGCTGAGCCAGGCGCAGCAGGATGGCGCCACTCTGGTTGTCGGGCCGCTGCTGAAAGAGAACGTCGATCAGTTGTCCGCCAGCACCACCACGCTGAACGTGCTGGCGCTCAACCAGCCCGAAACGCCGAAGGACAATCTGAACATCTGTTACTTCGCCCTGTCGCCGGAAGATGAAGCGCGCGACGCCGCCCGCCACATCTGGGAACAGCAGAAGCGTCAACCGCTGCTGCTGGTGCCGCGCGGCGCCTTCGGCGATCGCGTCGCCAGGGCCTTTAACCAGGAATGGCAGAAGCAAGGCGGGCAAACCGTGTTGCGCCAGGACATCGGCTCGGCCGGCGAGCTGCGCCAGATGGTGAACAGCGGCGGCATCCGCATGACCGGCACGCCGATGTCGAGCGCCCCGGCGCCGCAGAGCGTCACCATCGCCGGGCTGACCATTCCTGCGCCGCCGAGCGACATGCCCGCCGCCACCGGCGGCAGCGTCGACGCGGTGTACATCGTCGCCACGCAGTCTCAGCTGACGCTGATCAAACCGATGATCGACATGGCCACCAGCTCGCGCGGCAAGCCGGCGATGTACGCCAGCTCGCGCAGCTACCAGGCCGGCGCCGGTCCGGACTTCCGTCTGGAAATGGAAGGCCTGCAGTTCAGCGACATCCCGCTGCTTGCCGGCTCAAACCCTCAACTGTTGCAGCAGGCCAGCGCGCGTTTCCGCAACGACTACTCGCTGGTGCGCCTGTATGCAATGGGGATGGATGCCTGGACATTGGCCAACCACTTTGCTGAAATGCGCCAGCTGCCGGGCTTCCAGGTTTCCGGCACCACCGGCACGCTGAGCGCGTCGCCGAACTGCGTGATCAACCGTAAGCTGCCTTGGCTGCAATACCGTCAGGGCACGGTCGTTCCAGTCTCTTGAACCCACGCGCCTCAGGGGCGGGCTATGAGTTACTGGCCCGCCGTCACCTGGAACACGCCGGGCTCACCTTCTGCGCCGCCAATGTCGCGGTGCGCGGCGGTGAGCTCGACCTCATCATGCGCGACGGCACCACCTGGGTGTTCGTCGAAGTGCGCTACCGCCGCAACGACGCCTTCGGCGGCGCGGCCGCCAGCGTCACCTTTCGCAAACAACAGCGGTTGCTGCACGCCGCCGCCGTCTGGCTGGTGGGGCGCGGAGCCAGTTTTGACACATCATCTTGCCGTTTTGATGTTTTGGCCATTACCGGTAGCCAGTTAGAATGGATACCCAACGCCTTCAATGCGGATTAATCGGGGTTTTACGGCGCAGACCGGCCCTTTGACTTAGTGGATTAATACAACGTGCTGGATAGAATTAAAGTCTGTTTCACCGAAAGCATCCAAACCCAGATCGCGGCGGCGGAAGCACTGCCGGACGCCATTTCCCGCGCTGCGATGACGCTGGTTCAATCCTTACTCAACGGCAACAAAATCCTGTGCTGCGGCAACGGCACCTCGGCAGCCAACGCGCAGCACTTCGCCGCCAGCATGATCAACCGTTTTGAAACCGAGCGCCCCAGCCTGCCGGCCATCGCTCTCAACGCCGACAACGTGGTGCTGACGGCAATCAGCAACGATCGGCTGCACGACGAAGTGTACGCCAAGCAGGTGCGTGCGCTCGGGCACACAGGCGACGTGCTGCTGGCGATTTCCACCCGCGGCAACAGCCGTGATATTGTGAAAGCGGTCGAGGCGGCCGTTACGCGCGATATGACCATCGTCGCGCTCACCGGCTACGACGGCGGCGAGCTGGCCGGGCTGCTCGGCCAGCAGGATGTCGAAATCCGCATCCCGTCGCACCGCAGCTCGCGCATTCAGGAAATGCATATGCTGACCGTAAACTGCCTGTGCGACCTGATAGACAATACGTTATTCCCCCACCAGGACGATTAAGGAACTGAGATGAAGCTAAAAGCCACATTTGCAGTGCTGTCCAGCGCCCTGCTGTTGCAAGGCTGTATCGCCGGCGTCGTCGTCGGCAGTGCGGCCGTCGCGACCAAAACCGCCACCGACCCGCGCAGCGTAGGGACCCAGGTGGATGACGGCACGCTGGAAGCCAGGGTCGAAAGCGCCCTGAGCAAAGACCAGCAGTTGAAGAAAGATGCCCGGGTGGTCGCCACCGCCTATCAGGGCAAGGTGCTGTTGACCGGCCAGTCGCCTAACGCCGATCTCACCGCGCGCGCCAAGCAGATCGCCATGGGCGTGGAAGGCACCACCGAAGTGTATAACGAAATCCGTCAGGGCACGCCGGTCAGCCTGAGCACCGCGTCCTCCGACACCTGGATCACCACCAAGGTGCGTTCGCAGCTGTTGACCAGCGATACGGTGAAATCGTCCAATGTGAAGGTCACCACCGAAAACGGCGAAGTGTTCTTGCTGGGCCTGGTCACGCAGCAGGAAGGGCAGTCGGCGGCGCAGATCGCCAGCCAGGTCAGCGGCGTGAAGCACGTCACCACCGCCTTTACCTACGTGAAATAATCCGCCTGGCGGGAGCGGCGCCGTGCCGTTCCCGCCCGTTTAATCCAGCTTGTTCTCGCGTAAAAACGCTTCCCCGCCCAGTTGCCGCATCTGCCGCATGATCCACTGTTGACGCTGCACCACATAGCCGGACGGCGCATCGGCCCTGAAGCGATGCGGATTCGGCAATACCGCCGCCAACAGCGCCGCTTCGGCCGCGCTCAGACGTTTGGCCGGCTTATGGAAAAAGCGCTGTGAAGCCTCTTCCACGCCGAACACCCCATCGCCGAACTCGACGATGTTCAGGTACACCGTCAGAATACGCCGCTTGGTCCACACCAATTCGATGCCCGACGTCAGCCCGGCCTCCAATCCTTTGCGCAGCCAGCTGCGGCCATCCCACAAAAACAGGTTCTTGGCGGTTTGCTGCGACAGCGTGGACGCGCCGCGGATGCGCGTCGGGCGCTTCTCGTTGTGGCTGAGCGCCTTTTCAATGGCCGCCACGTCGAAGCCCCAATGGTCTGGAAACTTCTGATCTTCCGCCGCCATCACCGCCAGCGCCATTTGCGGCGAGATGTCGTCCATCGACACCCAGTCCGAATGGGCGACATAGCCGAAGTCGCCGCTCAGCCAGGCGCTGACCTGCCGCTCCACCATCACGGCGGAAAACGGCACCGGCAGGAAGGCAAAGAGCACAATGCCCAACACCCACAGGCCGATAATCGCGATGACGCCGCGCTTCAGCCAGTACCACGGGCGCAGCCGCCGCCATCCGACGAGCGATTTTCTCATTCAGCCAGTTCCAGCACCCGCGCCACCAGCTTATCGATGCCCAGGGCCGCCTGCGCGATAGACGGCGCCAGCATATAGGCCGGCGTGGTCACGATCTTATGTTCGCGATCCACCACAATGTCGTCCACCGGGCAAATCACCGGTTCGCCGCCCATGGCGTCAATCACTTCCCCCAGATCCGGATCGTTGCCAATGGTGAGCCGCGCTTGTTGATCCAGCAGTTTCGGCAACAGCGCCGGCGCGATGCACATCAGGCCAATTGGTTTGTTGGCCTTATGCATCTCGCGCGTCAGGCGCGCCAAATCTTCATCGACCCAACATTCCGCGCCGGCTTCGGCGAAATTGCTGAGGTTCTTGGCGGCGCCAAAGCCGCCGGGCACGATCAGCGCATCCAGCTGCGCGGCCTCCGCCAGCGCCAGCGGCTGCACCGCACCGCGGGCAATGCGCGCCGATTCAATCAGAACATTGCGCGACTCCGCCGCCTCCTCACCAGATAAGTGATTAATAACATGGCGTTGTGGTTTGTCAGGCGCAAAGCACACCGCCTGGGCGCCGGCACGATCCAACGCCAGCAGCGTCAGCACCGCTTCATGGATCTCCGTACCGTCATAAACGCCGCTGCCGCTGAGGACTACACCCACCTTTTTCATCACTCTTACTCCTGTCGCTGCTGTCAACTGGTTCGTGCTCGGAGTTGACAAACACTAATCTACATCACACATTTTAATGAATCTTCTAACAAGAGCGCTTACATTTGCTATGTTGTTGGCTGTATGATGTTTAGGAATTCGCAACAACCTGCTCGACCAGAACACTGAAACCAATACGCAGGTTCACAATTTCCCTGGTGTTGGCGCAATATTCGCGCACCCCGGCTTAGGTCGGGGTCATTTTTTTTCAGCGTTCTCAACCCAAGCCCGCAGTACCTGCACGTCGTTGCGCCACTCTTGTTTCAGCTCATCCACCCAATCCTGCACGTTATCCCACCAGGCCGGCAGCGTCGGCGTTTGAATCTGCTGCGCCAGCTGCTGCAGATGGCGCAGACCGACCGAACCGGCGGCGCCCTTGATCTTATGCCCTTCCTCAGTGATGCCTTTCTGATCGCGCGCCGTCATGTTGGAGTCCAGCACCGCCAGATAGCCCGGCATCATCTGTTCGAACATCTCCAGACTTTGGTGGATCAACTGCGGGCCAACCAGATCCATGTACTGTTCCAGCATCGCGGTATCGAGTAACGACTCATTAATCTGCATCGCCTTGTGCTCCGTTTTCTTTGAAGTGTGAGAAGGTTGATGATCCCAATAGTGTTTGATGACCTTGGTCAGCGCCGGCACCGACAGCGGCTTGCTCAGCACATCGTCCATGCCCGCCTCGAGATACTCTTTTTTGTCTTTCAGCACGTTGGCGGTCAGGGCCACCAATGGCGGCAGCGCCTGCCCGGCATAGCGCTCGCGCAGCGCCCGGGCGATGTCCAGCCCGGTCATGTCCGGCAGTTGAATGTCCAGCAGCACCAGATCGAACTCGTCCGGATCGAACATCGCCAGCGCATCGTGGCCGTTCATCGCCACGTCGACGCTGTTGCCCAGCTTCTCCAGCACCGAGCGCGCCACGATCACGTTCAGTTCGATATCCTCCACCAGCAGGATGTGCAGCGCCGGCAACGGCAGCGCCTCTTCTTCCGGCGCCGCGCTGACGGCTTCCTGCACCGCCGGCGCCTTGATGGTTAAGGTAAAGCAAGAACCGTGCCCTTGTTCGCTGCGCACGGTAATGTCGCCGCCCATGCTCTGCGCCAGCCGCTTGGAGACCGCCAGCCCGATGCCGGTGCCGGTGGCCGGGCGGCCGCCGCGCTGATCTTTCACCTGGTAATACATGGCGAAGATCTTGTCCTGCTCGTCCTGCGGGATGCCCATGCCCGAGTCTTCCACCTCGAACACCAGTTTCTCCTGCGCCTCGCGCCGCACGCGCACCACAATTTGCCCCTGCTGGGTAAATTTCACCGCGTTGCCGATCAGATTCCACAAGATCTGCCGCAGGCGGGTGCCGTCGGTCACGATCTGCTGCGGCAGCGGCGTCTGCGGCTCCATGACGAACTGCAGCCCTTTCGGCTGCGCCAGCAGGCCCGAGAGGTTCTCCAAATCCGCCAGAAAACCGGTGAAGTCCACCGGCTGGTTGTCGAGCTGCACCTTGCGCCGCTCGAGCTTGTCCATTTCGATAATGTCGTTGAAGATATTGCCGAGGGTGATGGCGCTGACGTGGATGGTCTTCAGGTATTTCAGCTGCTCGTCGTTCAGCTCGGTATCGAGCAGAATGCGGCTCAGGCCGACGATGCCGTTAAGCGGCGTACGCAGCTCGTGGCTGATGGTGGAGATAAAGGTGGTCTTCTCCCTGCTGGCGTTCTCCAGCGCGTCCTGGTAGCGCTTACGCTCGGTAATATCGCGGCCGAAGCCCATCAGCCCGTGGCGTTTGCCTACCCGGTCGTAAAACGGCACCTTGCGCAGCTCGAAACAGGCCTTGCGGCCGTCGGGATACACCAGCCACTGTTCGTAGGTCAGCGAGACGTTGTGGCGGAACACCTTCTCGTCGGTCTCAATGACCTTTTCGGCGATCTCCTGGCCGTAGACGTCGAACGGCGTCAGGCCAATCAGCTGCTTCTCGCTTTTGCCGGTCAGCAGCTCCATCGCGCGGTTGCAGCCGGAAAACTCTTTGTCTTCGTTGCGGTAGTAGACCAGATCCGGCGAGGCATCGAGGAAGGAACGCAACAGCGCCGATTGCTGGCCCAGCTCAATCTGCGCCAGCTCGCGCTGTTCCATCTCTTCGGTCAGCTTTTCCATCACCTGCAGGCGCTCTTCTTCCGCCTTGATACGGTCGGCGATCTCCTGATTCAGCTGGCTGATATTGTCTTTGAGCTGCTGATTGAGCTCCAGATCGCGGTGGCGCATCTCTTCGAGCTTGTCCACCAGCCGCGCCAGCCGTTGGCGCGACTCTTCCAACTGTTCCACCACCACCGAGAGAAAATAGACCGCCCACGGGGTGATCAACAGGCCGAAGAAGATCGAACGCACCACGTCGATGCTTTCCACTTCGCCGCGCAGCAGCATGGTCACCGCCATCTGCACCACCATCGCCAGCACCACCAGCGCCGAGGCCAGCAGCAGCGAGAAGCGCACCAACCCCAGTTTCACCATTAAATCAACGTAGTACTGGGCCAACACCCGGATTTGCTTCATAGCGGCTCCCTTCAGACACAATCTTTTGAATCATACCGTAAAACAGCGGTGAGATAAGGCGGCAAACGCCGAAGTGTGGCAAAGATTGCACTTCAGAGCGGCATGCCGGGCCGGTAGCGCCGTTTTTCATCCAGCGCGCTGCCCTGCCCGCCGTGCCGTTGCAGATAAGCGCCGACCGCCTGCATGCCGCTCCAGCGGTTTTCGCACCACAGCGGCGCCAGCAGCGTCGGCCGCCGGGCGCTGGCGGAAAGACGGTGGTACACCACCTCGCCCGGCGTATGGCGGATCATCTCCCCGGCGCTGGCGGCGTAATCCTCCAGCGCCAGTTCGGGCAACCGCCCGGCCTGCCACGCCCGCGCCAGGATACTGCCGGTGACGACGTGCAGCGGATGCAGCTTGATGCCGTCGACGCCGGTCTCCGTCACCCGCTGCAGCGTGAGCAGATGATCGCGCGGGGTTTCTCCCGGCAGCCCGACGATCAGATGGCAGCACACCTTCAGCCCGCGCTGCCGGGCCAGCCGCGCAGTCTGCTGATAACAGCGAAAATCATGGCCGCGGTTGATGCGCTTCAGTGTTTTATCATGCGCCGTCTGTAGCCCCAGCTCCAGCCACACCTCATAGCCTTGCTCGCGGTATCCCGTCAACAGATCCAGCGCGGCGGCCGGCACGCAGTCCGGCCGGGTGCCGACGCACAGTCCGACCATGGCGCTCTGCGCCAACGCCTGCCGATACATCGCCTCCAGCCGTTCAACCTCCGCATAGGTGCTGGTATAGGCCTGGAAATAGGCCAGATAGCGCCGCGCCCGATCGACCCGCGCAGCCTGCTGCGCCAGCTGTTCGGCGATGCTCTGGCGCTGCATCGCCTCATCGGCAAACGAGGCGACGTTGCAGAACGTACAGCCGCCGCGCCCCAACGTGCCGTCGCGGTTAGGGCAGCCGAATCCGCCGTGCAGCGTGAGTTTATGGATCTTTTCGCCATAGCGGCGCTGGAGATCCGCGCCAAACATATTGACTAATTGCGGCAACTGCATAATCTTGGTGGTTCTCTGTGTTCAAAGCCGCGATGCTAATAAGAAACGGTTTTTCCCGCGATGACAGAGATCAACGCTTTCCCCGCAAGGCGCCACCAGGCATAACTATTCATCATAAATGCAAATCAATTCACTATAATTCTGATGAATTATTCTAATCGTCACGCAACCGTTAACGGCAATATGACAACACGGTGAAAAATAGTTATAAACATCAGCCAAGCAATATCTTATAGAATAAAATTCTGGCATTAACCCCCGCACTAGCATGGTGCAGAGATTAAGGGGTTGCACTATAGTGAGACAGCTCACACTTCTGCGGGGATCGGCGTTGCCCCACGATAGTGCAAAAATGCATTAAAACACTTATTTTTCAAACAAATAAACATCACTAATTCGATAAGAATCTATCTTAAGCCCACATTTGACCTGCGAATTCTTTCTCGCTAAGTTGGAAGTCCGCTGGAAGCTTTCTGGACGGGCAAACGTCTCGTCATATTTATGCAGTAATTGAAGACTCCCTCTTAAAACAAGTCCTATACCACTTGTGAGACCGTCACGAGAGGCCATTGATGGAGGGCGGAAAAGCAGATTGGCGGGGTTAACTTGCTGATTGGACTTCTGCCTGAAATTGGGAAGCCCCCTCGCAGTAGGTTGTGAGAGTCACGCAGAGCCTGGGGAGGTTCACGATATGTTGTACGATAAATCCCAAGAGAGGGACAACTGTGGTTTCGGCCTGATCGCCCACATAGAAGGCGAACCTAGCCACAAGGTGGTGCGCACCGCCATTCACGCGCTGGCCCGCATGCAGCACCGCGGCGCGATCCTCGCCGACGGCAAGACCGGCGACGGCTGCGGCCTGTTGCTGCAAAAACCCGATCGCTTCTTCCGCATGGTGGCGGAAGAGCGCGGCTGGCGTTTGGCCAAGAACTACGCCGTCGGCATGATGTTCCTCAGCCAGAATGAAGAGGAAGCGCGCCTCAGCCGCCGCATCGTGGAAGAAGAGCTGCAAAACGAAACGCTGTCGATCGTCGGCTGGCGTGAAGTGCCGACCAACCCGGACGTGCTGGGTGAAATCGCCCTCTCTTCCCTGCCGCGCATCGAGCAAATCTTCGTTAACGCCCCGGCCGGCTGGCGCCCGCGCGATATGGAGCGCCGCCTGTTCGTGGCGCGCCGACGCATCGAGAAACGGGTGCAGGATGACAGCTTCTACGTCTGCAGCTTCTCCAACCTGGTGACGATCTATAAAGGCCTGTGCATGCCTGCGGATCTGCCGCGCTTCTATCTCGATCTGGCGGACCTGCGCCTGGAGTCGGCCATTTGCCTGTTCCACCAGCGCTTCTCCACCAACACCGTGCCGCGCTGGCCGCTGGCTCAGCCGTTCCGCTACCTGGCGCACAACGGCGAAATCAACACCATCACCGGCAACCGCCAGTGGGCGCGCGCCCGTACCTATAAATTCCAAACGCCGCTGATCCCGGATCTGCAGGCCGCCGCGCCGTTCGTCAACGAAACCGGCTCCGACTCCAGCTCGCTGGACAACATGCTGGAGCTGCTGCTGGCGGGCGGGATGGATCTCATCCGCGCCATGCGCCTGCTGGTGCCGCCGGCCTGGCAGAACAACCCCGACATGGACGGCGATCTGCGCGCCTTCTTCGACTTCAACTCGATGCACATGGAGCCGTGGGACGGCCCGGCCGGCATCGTGATGTCCGACGGCCGCTACGCCGCCTGTAACCTCGATCGCAACGGCCTGCGCCCGGCGCGCTACGTGATCACCAAAGACAAGCTGATCACCTGCGCCTCCGAAGTCGGCATCTGGGATTACCAGCCGGATGAAGTGGTGGAAAAAGGCCGCGTCGGCCCCGGCGAGCTGATGGTGATCGACACCCGCAGCGGCCGCATTCTGCACTCGGCGGAAACCGACAACGATCTGAAAAGCCGCCACCCGTATAAAGAGTGGATGGAGAAAAACGTCAAACGCCTGGTGCCGTTCGAAGATCTGCCGGACGATCAGGTCGGCAGCCGCGAGCTCGACGACGCGCAGCTCGAAACCTACCAGAAACAGTTCGGCTACAGCAGCGAAGAGCTGGATCAGGTGATCCGCGTGCTGGGCGAGATTGGCCAGGAAGCCACCGGCTCGATGGGCGACGATACCCCGTTCGCCGTGCTCTCCAGCCGGCCGCGCATCGTTTACGACTACTTCCGCCAGCAGTTCGCGCAGGTCACCAACCCGCCGATCGATCCGCTGCGCGAAGCGCACGTCATGTCGCTGGCCACCAGTATCGGCCGTGAAATGAACGTGTTCTGCGAAGCCGAAGGCCAGGCGCACCGCCTGAGCTTCAAATCGCCGATCCTGCTGTACTCCGATTTCAAACAGCTCACCACGCTGGAAGGCGAATACTATCGCGCCGAGACGCTCGATCTGACCTTCGATCCGCAGCAGCAGGATCTGGAGCAAACCATTCGCGCCCTGTGCGACGAAGCGGAACGCAAGGTGCGCGAAGGCGCGGTGCTGTTGGTGCTGTCCGACCGCGCCATCGCGCCCGGCCGCCTGCCGGTACCGGCCCCGATGGCCGTTGGCGCCGTGCAGACCCGGCTGGTGGAGAAAAGCCTGCGCTGCGACGCCAACCTGATCGTTGAAACCGCCAGCGCCCGCGATCCGCACCACTTCGCTGTGCTGCTCGGCTTCGGCGCGACCGCCATCTACCCGTATCTGGCCTATGAAACCCTGGCCAAACTGGTGGACAGCCAGGCGATCGACAAGAAATACCGCGACGTGATGCTGAACTACCGCAACGGCATCAACAAAGGCCTGTACAAGATTATGTCCAAGATGGGCATCTCGACCATCGCCTCTTACCGCTGTTCCAAGCTGTTCGAAGCGGTCGGCCTGCACCGCGATCTGGCGGATCTGTGCTTCCAGGGCGTGGTCAGCCGCATCGGCGGCGCCAGCTTCAGCGACTTCCAGCAGGATCTGCAGAACCTTTCCAAGCGCGCCTGGCTGAAACGCAAGCCGCTGGAGCAAGGCGGCCTGCTGAAGTTCGTGCACGGCGGCGAATACCACGCCTACAACCCGGACGTGGTGAACTCGCTGCAAAAAGCGGTGCACAGCGGCGAGTACAGCGACTACCAGGCCTACGCCAAGCTGGTGAATGAGCGGCCGGTCGCCATGCTGCGCGATCTGCTGGCCATCACGCCGAAAGGCGAACCGATCCCGGTCGATCAGGTCGAGCCGGCGGAGTCTCTGTTCAAACGCTTCGACACGGCGGCGATGTCGATCGGCGCGCTGAGCCCGGAAGCGCACGAATCACTGGCGCTCGCCATGAACGGCCTCGGCGGCTTCTCCAACTCCGGCGAAGGCGGCGAAGATCCGGCGCGCTACCGCACCAACAAGGTGTCGCGCATCAAACAGGTGGCCTCCGGCCGCTTCGGCGTGACGCCGGCCTACCTGGTGAACGCCGACGTGATCCAGATTAAGGTGGCGCAAGGCGCCAAGCCGGGCGAAGGCGGCCAGTTGCCGGGCGATAAAGTCACCCCGTACATCGCCAGACTGCGTTACTCGGTGCCGGGCGTGACGTTGATCTCCCCGCCGCCGCACCACGACATCTACTCGATCGAAGATCTGGCGCAGCTGATCTTCGATCTGAAGCAGGTCAACCCGAAGGCGGTGATCTCGGTGAAACTGGTGTCCGAGCCGGGCGTGGGCACCATCGCCACCGGCGTGGCGAAAGCCTATGCCGATCTGATCACCATCGCCGGTTACGACGGCGGCACCGGCGCCAGCCCGCTGTCCTCGGTGAAATATGCCGGCTGCCCATGGGAACTGGGCCTGGTGGAAACCCAGCAGGCGCTGGTGGCCAACGGCCTGCGCCACAAGATCCGTCTGCAGGTGGACGGCGGTCTGAAAACCGGCGTGGACATCGTCAAAGCGGCGATCCTGGGTGCGGAAAGCTTCGGCTTCGGCACCGGGCCGATGGTGGCGCTGGGCTGTAAATACCTGCGCATCTGCCACCTCAACAACTGCGCGACCGGCGTTGCGACTCAGGACGACAAGCTGCGCCGCGATCACTACCACGGCCTGCCGGAACGCGTGACGAATTACTTCCAGTTTATCGCGCGTGAAACCCGCGAGATCATGGCACAACTAGGCGTGAGCCAACTGGTGGATCTGATCGGCCGCACCGAGTTCCTGACCGAGCTGGACGGCATTTCCGCCAAGCAGAACAAGCTGGATCTGTCGCCGTTGCTGACAACCGCCACGCCGCATCCGGGCAAAGCGGTGTACTGTACCGAAAGCAGCAACCCGGCGTTCGACAAGGGTCTGCTGAACAAAGAGTTGCTGGCGCAGGCGGAACCGTACATCGAAGCGAAGCAGGGTAAAACCTTCTACTTCGACATTCGCAACACCGACCGCTCCGTGGGCGCCATGCTGTCCGGCGCGATCGCCAACGTACACGGCGATCAGGGGATGGCAGCCGATCCGATCAAGGCGCACTTCTCCGGCACCGCCGGGCAGAGCTTCGGCGTCTGGAACGCCGGCGGCGTCGAGTTGACCCTGACCGGCGACGCCAACGACTATGTCGGCAAAGGCATGGCCGGCGGCAGCATCGCGGTGCGTCCGCCGATCGGCTCCGCCTTCCGCAGCCATGAAGCCAGCATCGTCGGCAACACCTGCCTGTACGGCGCCACCGGCGGCAAGCTGTTCGCCGCCGGCCGCGCGGGCGAACGCTTCGCGGTGCGCAACTCCGGCGCCATCACCGTGGTGGAAGGCATCGGCGACAACGGCTGCGAATACATGACCGGCGGCATCGTCTGCGTGCTGGGTAAAACCGGCATCAACTTCGGTGCCGGCATGACCGGCGGCTTCGCCTACGTGCTGGACGAAGACGGCGAGTTCCGCAAGCGCGTAAACCCGGAGCTGGTGGAAGTGCTGGATGTCGATCAGCTGGCGATCCATGAGGAGCACCTGCGCGGCCTGATCACCGAACACGTGCAGGCGACCGGCTCTTCCCGCGCGGAAGAGATCCTGGCCAACTGGCCGGAGTGGGCGCCGAAGTTCGCCCTGGTCAAACCGAAGTCCAGCGATGTCAAAGCGCTGTTGGGTCACCGTAGCCGTTCCGCAGCCGAGCTGCGGGTGCAGGCGCAGTAAGAGGTAGGTCATTAATGAGCCAGAACGTTTACCAATTTATCGACCTGCAGCGTGTTGATCCGCCAAAGAAACCGCTGAAGATCCGCAAAATCGAGTTCGTCGAGATCTACGAACCGTTTTCGGAAACCCAGGCCAAGGCCCAGGCGGACCGCTGTCTGTCCTGCGGCAACCCGTATTGCGAGTGGAAGTGCCCGGTGCACAACTACATCCCGAACTGGCTGAAACTGGCCAACGAAGGCCGCATCATGGAAGCGGCGGACCTGGCGCATCAGACCAACAGTCTGCCGGAAGTGTGCGGCCGCGTATGCCCGCAGGATCGCCTGTGCGAAGGCTCCTGCACTCTGAACGACGAGTTCGGCGCGGTCACCATCGGCAATATCGAGCGCTACATCAGCGATAAGGCCATCGAAATGGGCTGGAAGCCGGACATGTCTCACGTACAGCCGACCGGCAAGCGCGTGGCGATCGTCGGTGCCGGCCCTGCCGGGCTGGCCTGCGCCGACGTGCTGACCCGCAACGGCGTCAAAGCGGTGGTGTATGACCGTCATCCAGAGATCGGCGGCCTGCTGACCTTCGGCATCCCGGCTTTCAAGCTGGAAAAGGAAGTGATGGTCAAACGCCGCGGCATCTTCAGCGAGATGGGCATCGAGTTCCAGTTGAACACCGAAGTGGGCAAAGATGTCAGCATGGAGACTTTGCTGAGCGAGTACGATGCGGTGTTCCTCGGCGTCGGCACCTATCAGTCGATGCGCGGCGGCCTGGAGAATGAGGAAGCGCAGGGCGTGTACGACGCGCTGCCGTTCCTGATCGCCAACACCAAGCAGCTGATGGGGTATGAAACCGATCAGCACGAGCCTTACGTCAGCATGGAAGGCAAACGGGTGGTGGTGCTGGGCGGCGGCGATACCGCCATGGACTGCGTGCGCACCTCGGTGCGTCAGGGTGCAACGCAGGTCATCTGCGCCTACCGCCGCGACGAAGCCAACATGCCGGGCTCCAAACGCGAAGTGAAGAACGCCCGGGAAGAAGGGGTGGACTTCCAGTTCAACCTGCAGCCGCTGAGCATCGAACTGAACAGCGCCGGCCGCGTGGCCGGAGTGAAAATGGTGCGCACTCAGCTGGGCGCGCCGGATGCCAATGGCCGTCAGACGGCGGAGCAGGTGCCAGGTTCCGAACACGTGATCGACGCGGACGCGGTGGTGATGGCGTTCGGCTTCCGCCCGCACCGCATGGACTGGCTGGCGGCACACGATGTGCAGCTCGATAAACAGGGCCGCATCCTGGCGCCGGAAGGCAGCGACAACGCGTTCCAGACCAGCAACCCGAAAATCTTCGCCGGTGGTGACGCAGTGCGCGGATCTGACCTGGTAGTGACGGCGATCGCCGAAGGCCGTAAAGCGGCAGACGGCATCATGAACTACCTGGAAGTGTAAACCTTCCGTACCATCAGAGGCTCGGCATATTGCCGGGCCTCTGTTTTTAGCCTGCCACGCTTTGTAACAACCTCCCCTCTCCCCACCGCCTCAACGCGCTATAGTATTGAGTTAGCACCATTGCGGGGCGCGGCTGCGCCTGACACCGAGATAAGGATAGCGAACATGAAATGCTCCATTTCCCTGTTGGCCGGCGCGCTGCTGGCCGTCAGCTTCAGCGCTTCAGCCATGGCGCTGGATTCGCAGGAGGTTGGTTACAATATCGAAGCGCGCGGCGCACGGCCGGTCGTGGTGCAGTTGGGCAAGGCCGGGCAGTTCGGCGCCGTGGAAAACAGCATCCGGCTGGGGGACGACAGCTGGATTGCCCTGGCGCCCAAGTTGGCCGGCGGCGGCAATGCCGGCTTTACCGCCGGCATCAAATCGGCCCTCTCCGCGGCCCTGATCTACAATCCGGCGGCGGTGTTGCAGGCGCTCAACAAAGGCAACGATCTGCCGCTCAATGACATTTGCACCGCGCCGCCGGAGGTGCAAGGCGACACCGCCATCACCAGTTTCCGTGAGCGCGCAACCCACGCCCTATCTACCGTGCGCGTAGGCGATCTCAGCGCGCCGCGCGACGCCTGCATTGCCGCCTTGAAAGGCTGAGCGCGTCTGCCGGGCAAAAAAAAGCACCCCCATGGGGTGCTTTTTCGTTTGTTCTCACGGGGTTATTTCACCACGCGCAGCGCCGGGCGGCCACCGCGCGGCGGCTGCGGCGGTTCGTCATCCGGGCCGTTGTCTTCCGCGGTATCCGGGCGATCGCCGTCGATCACCGACATCAGGGTTTCCGAAGGGATCGTCTCATTGTCCAGACCTTCGAACACGCCTTCGCTTTCGTCGTAGGCGGCTTCCGGTTCGAACATCGTGCCGGCGCCGTTTTCACGCGCATAAATCGCCAGCACGGCGGCCATCGGCACCGAAACCTGACGCGGCACGCCGCCGAAGCGCGCGTTGAACTGCACGTCTTCGTTACCCAACGCCAGGTTGCCTACCGCGCGCGGCGCGATATTCAGCACGATCTGACCATCGCGCGCGAACTCCATCGGCACCTGCACGTCCGGGCGAGTCACGTCGACCACCAGGTGCGGCGTCAGTTGGTTATCCAGCAGCCAGTCGTAGAACGCCCGCAGCAGATACGGGCGACGCGGCGTCATCTGAGACATGTCCATCGCGCTTAGCCCCGGGTCTGCAGGCGCATTTCACGCTCGGCTTCGGTCAGGGAAGCCAGGAAGGCGTCGCGTTCGAAGACGCGGGTCATGTAGCCTTTCAGCTCTTTGGAACCGGCGCCGCTCAATTCGATGCCCAGCTGCGGCAGACGCCACAACAGCGGCGCCAGGTAGCAATCCACCAGGCTGAACTCTTCGCTCATGAAATACGGCGCCTGACCGAAGATAGGCGCGATCGCCAGCAGCTCTTCGCGCAGTTGGCGACGGGCGGATTCCGCTTCCTGGCCGCTGCTCTTCTCGATCTTGTCCATCAGCGAGTACCAGTTCTTCTCGATGCGCAGCATCATCAGACGGCTCTCACCACGGGCAACCGGGTAAACTGGCATCAGCGGCGGGTGCGGGAAGCGCTCATCCAGATATTCCATGATGATGCGGGATTCATACAGGGTCAGTTCGCGATCGACCAGCGTAGGCACCGTCTGGTAAGGGTTGAGGTCAATCAGATCTTGCGGCAGGTTATCCATTTCGACCTGCTCGATCTCGACGCTGACACCTTTCTCCGCCAGTACGATACGTACTTGATGGCTAAAAATGTCGGTCGGGCCAGAGAACAGCGTCATTACCGAACGTTTGTTGGCAGCGACAGCCATGAAAACCTCCAAGTTATCTAGAAAATACTGCGAATAGCCAACTGACAGGCTGCTATCCTGAATAATCTTGCCGCAGGCCGGCAGCACGCAGCGCGACCCGAGCCCATAAAAAACCGGCCCAGGAGGTCAACTGCACGGCGAACAGGCGCAAAAGTGGGTGATAGTTTACCAGATTCTGCTTGTTTTGTGGGGACGGTGCGGCGAATTCATGTTGAATTGTCTGATATGCCACAGATTTTAGTCGGGGACGGCGGATTTCAGGCGTAAAAAAACCCGGTGAAGCACCGGGTTTTTTGCGTAAATCGCACTGCCGAAGCAGCGAAAATTAACGCTTGGAGAACTGCGGACGACGACGTGCTTTACGCAGACCGACTTTCTTACGTTCAACCTGACGAGCGTCACGGGTGACGAAGCCAGCTTTACGCAGTTCAGAACGCAGAGTCTCATCGTATTCCATCAGTGCACGGGTGATACCGTGACGGATAGCGCCAGCTTGACCGGAGATACCACCACCTTTAACGGTGATGTACAGGTCCAGTTTGCCAACCATGTCGACCAGTTCCAGCGGCTGACGAACTACCATGCGGGCAGTTTCGCGACCGAAGTACTGTTCCAGGCTGCGCTGGTTGATAACGATGTTACCGTTGCCCGGCTTGATGAAGACGCGAGCGGCGGAGCTTTTGCGGCGACCAGTGCCGTAGTATTGATTTTCAGCCATTGCCATTAATCCCGATTAAATGTCCAGAACTTGCGGTTGCTGTGCCGCGTGATTGTGCTCGGTGCCCGCGTAAACTTTCAGTTTACGGAACATAGCACGACCCAGCGGGCCCTTTGGCAGCATGCCTTTAACCGCGATTTCAATCACGCGCTCAGGACGGCGGGCAATCATCTCTTCAAAGGTCGCTTGCTTGATACCACCGATGTGGCCGGTGTGGTGGTAGTACACTTTGTCTGTACGCTTGTTGCCGGTTACAGCAACTTTGTCAGCGTTCAGAACGATGATGTAATCACCGGTATCCACGTGCGGGGTGTATTCCGCTTTATGCTTGCCGCGCAGGCGACGAGCCAGTTCAGTAGCGAGACGGCCTAAAGTTTTACCATCTGCATCAACAACGTACCAGTCGCGTTTTACGGTTTCTGGTTTAGCTGTAAAAGTTTTCATTAGAAAGCTTACCCAATAATTAGTTACACGTTGGTGAACACCCAAACGCTCGAAAACAGTTGAGGCTCACACGACCATACAAGTCCAGCAAACCTACCCCTTCGAATAGCCATTGCCGGCACTATAAAGTTTTTGGGAAAAAAAACTTTGTTGTAACGTGGGGTCGCAAGATTATAGAGAAGTCGCTCACAAAGATCGAACGGTTTTTGAATGGAAAATAAATTTATCGCCGGCGGCGGACAACCGGCGATAGGCCCGGCGGGCTCAGGGCAGATGCGGCAGCTTGAGGTACTCTTCGCTCTGCATTTCCTGCAGGCGCGACAGGCAGCGCTGGAATTCAAATTTCAGCTGCACCCCCTGATAGATCTCGAACATCGACGCTTCGGCGCCGATCACCAGCTTGATGTGCCGCTCGTAGAATTCATCCACCAGCGCCAGGAAACGGCGCGCGGTATTCTCTTTCAGCGGCCCCATCACCTGCACATTATACAGGATCACGCTGTGGTACAGCCGCGACAGCGCGATGTAGTCCAGCTGGCTGCGCGCCTCTTCGCACAGCGTGTGGAAATCCACCGCCAGCACGCCGTCCACCGAACGGATCGCCTGCAGCGGCCGATGGTTAATCTGCAGCACCGGCGCGTCCTCCCCCGCCTTGCCCGCCAGCTTGACGAACATCCGATCCAGCGCCTCGCGCGTCTGGTCGCTCAGCGGCGTCAGGTAGAGGTGCGCCTGGGTCAGGGTGCGCAGACGATAGTCGATGCCGGCGTCGACGTTCATCACGTCGCAGTACTCGTTGATCAGATCGATAGCCGGCAGGAAACGCGCCCGCTGCAGGCCGTTGCGGTACAGATCGTCCGGCGGGATGTTCGACGTGGCCACCAGCGTGATGCCGCGCGCGAACAGCGCCTGCAGCAGCGTGGCCAACAGCATGGCGTCGGTGATGTCGGAGACGAAGAATTCGTCGAAGCACAACACGTCGGTCTCGGCCTTGAAGCCGTCGGCGACGATTTCCAGCGGGTTTTCCCGCCCCTGCAACTCGGTCAGCTCTTCATGCACCCGCAGCATGAAGCGGTGGAAGTGCAGGCGCATTTTGCGATCGCCCGGCAGACTGTGGAAGAACATATCCATCAACCAGGTTTTGCCGCGCCCGACGCCGCCCCACATGTACAGCCCCTGCACCGGGCGCTGAGGCGCCGTTTCGCCGCCCTTGCCCAGCAAGCGGCTGAGCTTGCCGCGCAGCCCGCCGGCCGGCGCGCTCGCCGCCGGCTTTTGCAGCAGAGCCTGATAAATGCGATCCAGTTGAGTGACGGCCCGGCGTTGAACCTCATCGGCCTGATATTCCCCCGCCTCCAGCGCCTGCTGGTAGCGAGATAACGGTGATAGTGCCTGCATCTGTTCGATGTTCCCTAAGAACGCTTAGAAATTATTTAGCCAACGTTGGCGGCAAGTTGATGCCGATTCGCACCGTTATCGCCACAAATGCCCGCTGCGGGCGCCGCTGAAAACCCTGTGAAAACCAGGTGGAAGCGCATCAGGATTCCACTCGGACAAGGTTAACGGTTATAGTGGATATTATTAAGTGAAAAATCCCTGCGGAACAACGAAGTCAAAATAGGAGTCATCATGACCTGGGAGTATGCGCTGATTGGTTTGGTCGTCGGTATCGTGATTGGTGCGGTGGCGATGCGTTTTGGCAACCGTAAATTACGTCAACAACAAGTCCTGCAGAACGAGCTGGACAAGAGCAAAACCGAGCTGGAAGAGTACCGTCAGGAGCTGGTCGGCCACTTTGCCCGCAGCGCCGAGCTGCTGGACAACATGGCGCGCGATTATCGCCAGCTGTATCAGCACATGGCGAAAAGCTCCAACAACCTGCTGCCGGATCTGCCGATGCAGGAGAACCCGTTCCGCTATCGCCTGACCGAAGCGGAAGCGGACAACGATCAGGCGCCGGTGGAAATGCCGCGCGACTATTCTGAAGGGGCCTCCGGCCTGCTGCGCGGTCAAAGCGCACGCCGCGACTGATATTCTTTCTTCGCCCGCGGGGCCACCCGCGGGGTTAATCCCGTTTGCGCCATATTGACCTTCCTTCGCATTACCTTTACTGAACTTTGCACGCAAATTCACGGTCTTACCCTTCACTATGACAAGGCGATTGCCTTATCATCAAATTTTCATCGGCAGGTATTGAGAGAGTTATCATCAATGAAGAAAAAGTCGTTAATTCTTAGTGCATTGGCAATGAGCCTCGGCCTGGCGCTCAGCGCCGCACCGGCGGCCAACGCGGCCCTGCCCGTCGCCGTGCAGGGGCAGCCGCTGCCGAGCCTGGCGCCGATGCTGGAAAAAGTCTTGCCCGCCGTAGTGAGCGTGCATGTCGCAGGCACCCAGGTGCAGCGTCAACAGCTGCCGGAAGAGTTCAGACGCTTCTTCGGCCCCAATTTCCCCGGCCAACAGCAGAGCTCCCGCCCGTTTGAAGGGTTGGGATCCGGCGTGATCATCGACGCCGCCAAGGGCTACGTGCTAACCAACAACCACGTCATCAACAACGCCGACAAAATCCGCGTGCAGTTGAACGACGGCCGCGAGCTGGACGCCAAGCTGGTAGGGCGCGATGAACAATCCGACATCGCCCTGCTGCAGCTCAGCGATACCAAAAACCTGACCGCCATCAAGATGGCCGATTCCGACAAGCTGCGCGTCGGCGACTTCGCCGTGGCGGTCGGCAACCCGTTCGGCCTGGGCCAAACCGCCACCTCCGGCATCATCTCGGCGCTGGGCCGCACCGGCCTGAATCTGGAAGGGCTGGAAAACTTCATTCAGACCGACGCCTCCATCAACCGCGGCAACTCCGGCGGCGCGCTGGTTAACCTGAACGGCGAACTGATCGGCATCAATACCGCCATTCTGGCGCCGAGCGGCGGCAACGTCGGCATCGGCTTCGCCATTCCGAGCAATATGGCGCAGAACCTGAGCCAACAGCTGATCGAATTCGGCGAAGTGAAACGCGGCCTGCTTGGCATCAAGGGCAGTGAAATGACCCCGGACATGGCCAAAGCCTTCAACACCGACGCGCAGCGCGGCGCCTTCGTCAGCGAAGTGTTGCCGAAATCTGCCGCCGCCAAGGCCGGCATCAAAGCCGGGGATATTCTGGTTTCCGTCGACGGCAAACCGGTGAACAGTTTTGCCGAACTGCGCGCCAAGGTCGGCACCACCGCACCGGGCAAAACCCTCAAGGTAGGCCTGCTGCGCGACGGTAAACCGCAGGAAGTCTCGGTCACGCTGGACAACAGCGAGAGCGCCTCGACCAACGCCGAAACGCTGTCGCCGGCGCTGCAGGGGGTATCCCTCAGCAACGGCGCGCTGCCGAGCGGCGACAAGGGCGTGAAGGTGGAGAACGTGGATAAAGGCTCGACGGCGGCGCAAATCGGCCTGCAAAAAGGCGACGTGATCATCGGCGTCAACCGCCAGCGCGTAGACAGTATCACCGCACTGCGCAAGGTGCTGGAAGCCAAACCACCGGTGATGGCGCTCAATATCGTGCGCGGTAACGAAACCATTTATCTGCTGCTGCGTTAATTTGTGCAAAAACCGGGCTCGGTGACATACTGCGCCCGGTTAACTCATGCTATCCTCCGAACATCGTTCACCACACCACGAAAACTCCATGTTTGCTAAGCTCTTGCGTTCTGTCGTTATCGGTCTCATCGTTGCCGGCCTGTTGTTGGCCGCTCTGCCCATGCTGCGTTCTTCCAACGGTCTGTTTGCAGAGAAAACCGAGAATACCAGCGACGAAACGCCGGTGAGCTACAACAAGGCGGTGCGCCGCGCCGCCCCTGCCGTGGTGAACATCTACAACCGCAACCTGAACGGCGCCGCCAACGTGCTGTCGCTCGGTTCCGGCGTGATCATGAACGAACGCGGCTATATCATCACCAACCGCCACGTGATCAAAGACGCACAGCAGATCACCGTGGTGTTGCAGGATGGCCGCCGTTACGAAGCGCTGCTGGTGGGCTCCGACGGCCTGACCGATTTGGCGGTGCTGAAGATCGATCCCGGCAACCTGCCGGTGATCCCGACCAACAAAAACCGCGTTGCCCACGTCGGCGATGTGGTGCTGGCGATCGGCAACCCGTATAACCTGGGGCAGACCGTCACTCAGGGCATCCTCAGCGCCACCGGGCGCATCAGTATGAGCACCACCGGCCGGCAGACGTTCCTGCAGACCGACGCCTCAATCAACCGCGGCAACTCCGGCGGCGCGCTGGTCAACTCGCTGGGTGAGCTGATCGGTATCAACACCCTGACCTATGACAAAATCACCGACGGCGAAACGCCGGAAGGGCTGGGCTTTGCGATCCCGATCGAACTGGCCACCAAGATCATGGACAAGCTGATCCGTGACGGCCGCGTTATCCGCGGCTATTTCGGTATTCAGGGCAAGGAGATCATTCCGCTGCGCTCGTCCAATTCCGGCATCGATCGCCTGCAGGGCATCATCGTGACCGAGATTACGCCGAACGGCCCGGCGAGCAACGCCGGCTTCCAGATCAACGACATCATCATCAACGTGGATAACAAACCGGCGGTGTCCGTGCTGGAGACCATGGATCAGGTGGCGGAGATCAGACCGGGCACCGAGATACCGGTTATCGTGCTGCGCGACGGCAAACGCATTACGTTGAAAATGACGGTGGGTGAATTCCCGGAAGACAGCAATTAAAAAAGGGCCGGCATTGATAACCGGCCCTTTGCTATTCATCCTACCGACGCAGCCGCACCGGCGCTAATGACTTACTCGCCTTTCACGCGTTCGATGTTCGCACCCAGCGCGCGCAGCTTGTCTTCAATACGCTCATAGCCGCGATCGATGTGATAGATGCGATCGACGACGGTCACGCCGTCGGCGATGCAGCCGGCGATCACCAGGCTGGCGGAAGCGCGCAGATCGGTAGCCATCACTTGAGCACCGGACAGCTGTTCAACGCCATGGCAGATCACGGTGTTGCTCTCGATCTCCGCGTGCGCGCCCATGCGGATCAATTCCGGCACGTGCATGAAGCGATTTTCGAAGATGGTTTCGGTGATAACGCCAGTGCCTTCCGCCACCAGGTTCAGCAGGCTGAACTGGGCCTGCATGTCGGTCGGGAAGCCCGGGTGCGGCGCGGTGCGCACGGTGACCGCTTTCGGGCGTTTGCCGTGCATGTCCAGGCTGATCCAGTCTTCGCCCACTTCGATATCGGCACCGGCTTCGCGCAGCTTGGCCAGCACCGCATCCAGCGTGTCCGGACGGGTGTTGCGGCACATCACTTTGCCGCCGGAAACCGCGGCGGCGATCAGGAAGGTGCCGGTCTCGATGCGGTCAGGCAGCACGCGGTACACGCCGCCGCCCAGACGCTCGACGCCCTCGATGGTGATCTTGTCACTGCCGGCGCCGCTGATCTTCGCGCCCAGCGTGTTGAGGAAGTTGGCGGTATCGACAATTTCCGGCTCACGCGCGGCGTTTTCGATAACGGTGGTGCCGGTCGCCAGGGTCGCGGCGCTCATGATGGTCACGGTCGCGCCCACGCTCACCTTGTCCATGACGATGTGCGCGCCCTTCAGACGGCCCTCGACGGACGCCTTGACGTAGCCTTCTTCCAGCTTGATCTCGGCGCCCAACTGCTCCAGGCCGGTGATGTGCAGATCGACCGGACGCGCGCCAATCGCGCAGCCGCCCGGCAGGGAAACCTGGCCACGGCCGAAACGCGCCACCAGCGGCCCCAGCGCCCAAATGGAAGCGCGCATGGTTTTCACCAGATCGTAAGGGGCGCAAAACTCGTTCACGCCGCTGGCGTCCACGAAGACCGAACCGTTGCGCTCAATCTTGGTACCCAACTGGTTGAGTAGTTTAATGGTGGTGTCGATGTCCTTCAGCTTGGGGACATTCTGCAGCTCGACCGGCTCTTCCGCCAACAGGGCGGCGAACAGGATCGGCAGGGCGGCGTTTTTGGCCCCGGAAATAGACACTTCACCGCTCAGGCGGGTCCGACCCTGCACACGAAATTTATCCATCTGACTACTCTCTGTTATCTAATCTGAAGCTGTCCGCCCGGCAGGGCAAACAGCCTTAAAATCCGTTGAGTTTGCGGTCTCGCTGCCACTCTTCAGGGGTGTACGCCTTAATAGACAAGGCATGAATGCGGTTGTCCGCAATGTATTCCATCAGCGGTGCGTAAACCGTCTGCTGTTTTTTGACGCGGCTCATGCCGGCGAACAGTTCACCGACCACAATCGCCTGAAAATGGCTACCGTCGCCCGTCACATGTACTTCATCCAGTGCCAATGCCTGCATCAGCACGTCTTTAATCTCGTTGGTTTCCATAGTATCCAGTTCTGCCGCTAAAGGATCATAAACAGCCTAGTATCTTAGTGGAATACGATGTTTTCTTAAACTAAAGAAAAAGCCCCTGCATAACAGGGGCTTTGTATCGTTTTGCCACGCAAGAGCGGCGTAAAACGCCGCTAACCGGCGGTATCGACAGGCATTATCGCCTGCAGGTTGTAGAGCGCGATCAGCGTTTTCAGGCGCTCGGTGGCGCCGAAAATTTTCAGCGCTACGCCGCGCTCGCGCTGCTCTTCCTGCAGATGCAGCAACAGCGCCAGCCCGGCGGAGTCCACGCGCTGCAGTTGCGCCACGTCGATCGCGGTTTTATCCGCCATCAGCGCGTCGCGCTGCCGCCACAGCGGCTGCAGCGTTTCCCGATCCAGTTCACCGCGCAGGATCAGCGTCTGCTGCTCTGATTCGAAGCTGAGCGCTGCCGACATCAGTTTTTCTTGTCCAGCGTGATAGGCTGCGCGGCGGCGGCCTGCAGCTGTTTGGTCAGGCCGTCGATGCCCTGAGTACGCAGCGTAGACGCCCACTCATTTTGCTTGGTGGTGATCATGCTGACGCCTTCGGCGATCATGTCATACGCCTGCCAGTAGCCGGTTTTGCTGTTCTTGCGCCATTGGAAATCCAGACGCACCGGCGGACGGCCACCGTTGTCGATGATGGTGACGCGAATAGCCACGATGTCGGCATTGCCCAGCGGCTGTTCAGGCGCGATCTGGTAAGTCTGGCCGTGATACATCGCCAGCGCCTGGCCGTAAGCCTGCTCCAGGTAAGCCTGGAAGGCGGTGAAGTAAGCTTCGCGCTGCGCAGGCGTTGCCTCTTTGTAGTAACGCCCCAGCACCAGCGCGCCAGCGTATTTCACCTGCACGAACGGCATCAGTTCCTGATGCACGATGGCACGCAGGTAGTTCGGGTCCTGCTTGATCTTCGGCTGTTCGTTCTTCAAACGGCTGAAAGTCTTCTGCGCCGCTTCTTGCATCATGCTGTAAGGATTGGTTTGGTCGGCTGCGCTCGCCAGCGGTGCAACCACCAGCAGAGCCACCATCAGTAAACGTTTAAACATGCAGGTATCCTCTTTTAATGATTTGGAACAGCGGGTTGCGGTGCGGCGCCGGCAGCCGGCTCAGCGGCCGCGTCTCCCGATTTGGCGCTGTCCTGACCGCCGCTTTTATACAGGAACTGGCCGATCAGGTCTTCCAGAACCATGGCTGATTTGGTGTCCTGAATGGTGCCGCCATCTTTCAGGATGGTGGTGCCCATATCAGGATCTTCGAAGCCCACGTTAAGCGCCAGATATTGCTCGCCCAGCAGGCCGGAGGTGCGGATCGCCAGCGAGCTGGTATCCGGGATTTGGTCGTACTTTTTCTGGATATCCAGCGCCACGCGCGGCGTGTAGGTTTTCGAATCGAGTTCGATGTCCGCCACGCGGCCGATCACCACGCCGCCAATCTTCACCGGCGAACGCGGTTTCAGGCCGCCGATGTTGTCGAACGTCGCGTAAATGCGGTAGGTCGGCTCGCTGCCGATCGATTTAAGGTTCGCCACCTGCAGGCAGATAAACACGATGGCGCACAGCGCGATCAGCATAAATGCCCCAACCCAGATTTCACTCTTCTTCGTTTGCATCGAATCAATTCCCAAACATCAGTGCGGTCAGCACGAAATCCAATCCCAACACCGCCAGTGACGAATGCACCACGGTACGCGTCGTCGCCCGGCTAATCCCTTCAGAGGTAGGCACGGCGTCGTACCCATTGAAAATGGCAATCCAGGTTACGGTAATGGCGAATACCACGCTTTTGATCAGGCAGTTGAGCAGATCTTTTTTCCACTCCACGGCGCCCTGCATCGCCGACCAGAAGAAGCCGCTGTCGATGCCTTTCCAGTCCACGCCGACCACCGAGCCGCCCCAAATGCCGATCGCCACGAAAATGATGGTCAATAGCGGCATGCTGATCAGCCCGGCCCAGAAGCGCGGCGCCACGATGCGCCGCAGCGGATCGACCGCCATCATTTCCAGGCTGGAGATCTGCTCCGTCGCCTTCATCAGGCCGATTTCCGCCGTGAGCGCGGAACCGGCGCGGCCGGCGAACAGCAGCGCCGTGACCACCGGCCCCAGTTCGCGCAGCAGCGACAGCGCCACCATCATGCCGAGGCTGGCCTCGGCGCTGTAGGTGGTGAGCACGATATAACCCTGCAGGCCCAGCACCATGCCGATAAACAGCCCGGAGACCATGATGATCAGCAGCGACTGCACGCCGACGCTGTAGAGCTGTTTCAACAGCAGCGGCCACTGCTTGCCGGGTTCCGGCCGGCCAATCAACGCGTTGAACAGCATCAACCCCGCGCGGCCGAAGCTGGCGCTGGTGTTGATGCCACTGCGCCCCAACGACGCTAACGCTCTTAATAACATGAGCTTATTTACTCCCTAAGCCTAGCAGTTCGGTCTGATAATCCCCGGCCGGATAGCGGAACGGCACCGGCCCATCCGCTATACCATCCAGGAACTGGCGCACGCGCGCATCAGGATTGTTCTGCAATTGCTGCGTGGTGCCTTCGGCGATCACCCGGTGGTCGGCCACGATGTAGGCGTAGTCGGCGATGCTCAGCACCTCCGGTACGTCGTGCGACACCACGATGCAGGTAATGCCCAGCGCATGGTTCAGCTCATCGATCAGCTTGACCAGCACTCCCATGGTGATCGGATCCTGGCCAACGAAAGGTTCGTCGAACATGATCATTTCCGGGTCCAGCGCGATCGCGCGCGCCAACGCCGCCCGGCGCGCCATGCCGCCGGAAAGCTCGTTGGGCATCAGCTGAGCCGCGCCGCGCAGCCCCACCGCTTCCAGCTTCATCAGCACCGTGCTGCGCAACAAAGGCTCCGGCAGGTTGCTGTGCTCGCGCAGCGGGTAGGCCACGTTTTCGAATACGGTCAAATCGGTAAACAGCGCGCCAGACTGGAACAGCATGCTCATTTTTTTGCGCGCGTCGTATAACTGACGGCGGGACAACGCGGGAATGTTGTCGCCGTCGAACCAAATCTCCCCGCTGTCCGGCGCCAGCTGGCCGCCTATCAGGCGCAGCAGCGTGGTTTTGCCGATGCCCGATGGCCCCATGATCGCCGTGACCTTACCGCGAGGCACCGTCAGGTTGATGTCTTCAAATATCCGTCGGTCGCCGCGCGAGAAGCTCATGTCGCGCACTTCGACCAAATTATCTGCCTTTTGGAGCATGTTAATGGACCCTTTACGACTCATCTTTTGCTGAATCTACCCGTGATGTTAAAGCAATGGGCGCAATCCGTCTCATCTTTACAAAAACTTACTGCCATTTCGCAACCAATGGTGCCATTGGTTTTACTTTTCCGCGCCACCCGGTCAAAATTGGCGCCATAACGAAAAAAAACGAAACTGTTCAACTATTAGCCGGGGAAAACCGTTGCTGCGGCTCAAACGCGCGCAACGGAGGGCAAGCAATACCGCCGCATTGACGGCTTTAACCAACGAACCGGGATAATACCCGACAAAGGACCCTGCATGTTTCTCGCGATAGCATTATTAATCGTTGGTTTATTTCTACTGGTGTACGGTGCAGACCGCTTAGTTTATGGTGCTGCCGTGATTTCCCGCTCGCTCGGCGTACCGCCGTTGATCATCGGCATGACCATCGTCGGCATCGGCACTTCGCTGCCGGAGCTGATCGTGTCCACCACCGCCGCGCTGAACGGGCAGATAGATATGGCCGTTGGCAACGTAGTCGGTTCCAACATCACCAACATTTTATTGATCCTGGGCGTGGCGGCGTTGATTCACCCGCTGGCCGCGCGCTCTGAGATACTGCGGCGCGAACTGCCGCTGATGTTAGCGGTCACAGTATTATGCGGTTTCGTGTTGATGGACGGCACCCTGAGCAGGCTGGACGGCGTGATGCTGCTGGCCGCCGCCGCCGGCTTCATCCTGCTGATGCTGAAAATCGCCCGGCTGGCGCAGCGCGAGGGCAGCGACAGCCTGACTATGGAGCAGATCGCCGAGCTGCCGCAGGACAGCAGCAATACCGTGGCGGTGCTGTGGCTGGTGCTGGCGTTTATCATTCTGCCGCTCTCTTCCAGAATGGTGGTCGATAACGCGACGGTGATCGCGCACTATTTCGGCCTGAGCGAACTGGTGGTCGGTTTGACCATTATCGCCATCGGCACCAGCCTGCCCGAACTGGCCACCTCCATCGCCGGGGCGCTGAAGGGCGAGGATGATATGGCGATTGGTAATATCATCGGCTCCAATATTTTCAACACGGTGATCGTGCTGGGCGTACCCGCCCTGCTGTCGCCGGGCAGCGTAGACACCGCCGCTTTCCAGCGCGATTACTGGGTGATGCTGGCGGCCAGCGTGCTGCTGAGCGTGCTGTGCATCGGCCGCAAACATCGCATCGGCCACCTGGCGGGCGCGCTGTTATTATGCGGCTTTATTGCGTATCTTGCGGTGCTGTTCTTTAACCCTTTCAGTACTTTCGGCTAAACCGACGGGAATGAGTATGTCGAACATTGAGTTGCAACCGGGCTTCGATTTTCAACAGGCCGGTAAAGAAGTGCTTCAGATAGAGCGTGAAGGGCTGGCCCAGCTCGATCGCTACATCAACGCAGACTTCACCCGCGCCTGCGAAACGATCGCCGCCTGCGGCGGCAAAGTGGTGGTGATGGGCATGGGCAAATCCGGCCATATCGGCTGCAAGATCGCCGCGACCTTCGCCAGCACCGGCACGCCCTCATTCTTCGTTCATCCGGCGGAGGCCAGCCATGGCGATTTGGGCATGGTCACCCCGCAGGACATCGTGCTCGCCATCTCCAACTCCGGCGAGTCCAGCGAGATCCTGGCGCTGATCCCGGTGTTGAAACGCCAACAGATCACCCTCATCTGTATGACCAACAATCCGGAAAGCGCGATGGGTAAAGCGGCGGATATCCACCTGTGCATCAAGGTGCCGCAGGAAGCGTGCCCGCTGGGGCTGGCGCCGACCACCAGCACCACCGCCACGCTGGTGATGGGCGATGCGCTGGCCGTTGCGCTGCTGAAAGCGCGCGGTTTCACGCCGGAAGATTTCGCGCTGTCGCATCCGGGCGGCGCACTCGGCCGCAAACTGCTGCTGCGGGTTAGCGATATCATGCACAGCGGCGATGAAATACCCCACGTCAGCGCCGACGCCTCGTTGCGCGACGCGTTGCTGGAAATTACCCGCAAAAATCTGGGCCTGACGGTGATCTGCGACGATTTGATGAAAATCGCCGGCATCTTTACCGATGGCGACCTGCGCCGGGTGTTCGACATGGGCATCAACCTGCACGAGGCGAAGATCGCCGATGTCATGACGCCGGGCGGCGTGCGGGTGCGCCCCAACCTCCTGGCAGTCGATGCATTGAACCTGATGCAACAACGCCACATCACCGCGCTGCTGGTTGCCGATGGCGACCAGTTGCTGGGTGTGGTACATATGCATGACATGCTGCGCGCCGGCGTCGTTTAATTAAGGAATAGAACGGAATGGGTATGGTAGAAACCTGCTACGGGCCGGTAGAACAAGAGGTTATGGCGCGTGCCGGGAACATCCGCCTGTTGATTTGCGACGTTGACGGCGTGCTGTCGGACGGCCTGATCTTCATGGGCAACAACGGTGAAGAACTGAAGGCGTTCAACGTGCGCGACGGTTACGGCATCCGCTGCTTGAAAACCTCGGACATCGAGGTGGCGATCATCACCGGTCGCTCCGCCAAGCTGCTGGAAGATCGCGCGCAGACGCTCGGCATCACCCATCTGTATCAGGGGCAATCCGATAAGCTTTTGGCCTTCCGCGAACTGTTGGATAAACTGTCGTTAACGGCGGATCAGGTCGCCTATATCGGCGATGACCTGATCGACTGGCCGGTGATGGCGCAGGTCGGCCTGGCGGTCGCGGTGGCGGACGCCCACCCGCTGCTGACGCCGCGCGCCCACTACGTCACCCGCATTGCCGGCGGCCGCGGCGCGGTGCGCGAACTGTGCGACATCATTCTTTTGGCTCAAAATAAGCTGGAGGACGCCAAAGGGCTGTCGATATGAGTAAAACCAAACTGTGGATCACCATCCTGTTGACGGTGATCGTTCTGGCGCTGATCGGCTGGAACATGACGGACTTCAGCGACGACACGGCCCCTGGCCCGGTCAACGATCAGGATCCGACCTACCAGAGCCAGCACACGGTCACCGTGGTGTACAACCCGGCCGGCAAGCTGAATTACAAACTGGTGGCGGAAGACGCGAAGTATTACACCGCCGGCGAGCTGAGCTGGTTCACCCAGCCGGTGATGACGCTGTTCGATGAGAATGCGGTGGCCACCTGGTCAGTTCGCGCCGATCGCGCCAAACTGACTAAAGACCGAATGCTGTATCTGTATGGTCACGTCGAGGTGAACAGCCTGACCACCACCTCGCAGCTGGAAAAAATTAAGACGGACAACGCTCAGGTAAACCTGGTCACCCAAGACGTCACCTCCGATGACGAAGTCACGCTTTACGGGACCAATTTTACCTCTAACGGCATGAAAATGCGTGGGAACCTGCGGACCAAAACCGCTGAGCTGATTGATAAGGTTAAGACCAACTATGAAATTCAGAACCAAAAAACAACTCCGTAACCTGTTGCTCGGCAGCTTAGTTTTGGCCGCCAGCGCCCCCGCTCTGGCGCTGAAATCCGACTCCAGCCAGCCGGTCAGCATCGACTCGCTCAAGCAGTCGTTGGACATGCAAAGCAACGTCAGCACCTTCACCGACAACGTGGTGATCAAACAGGGCACCATCGATATTCGCGCCGACAAGGTGGTCGTCACCCGCCCGGGCGGAGATCAGAATAAGACCTATATTGAAGCGTTCGGCAACCCGGTAACCTTCTACCAGATGCAGGACAGCGGCAAGCCGGTCAAAGGCCACGCGCAGAAAGTGCGTTACGACGTGGCGACCCAGCTGGTGACCCTGACGGGCAACGCCTATCTGGAGCAGCTCGACAGCAACGTGAAAGGCGATCGCATCACCTATCTGGTGCAACAGCAGCAAATGCAGGCGTTTAGCGATAAAGGCAAACGCGTGACAACGGTTCTGGTACCGTCGCAGTTGCAAGACAAAAACGAGCAAAAAAAGAGTAACTAATCACTTATGGCAACACTCATCGCAGAAAACCTGGCGAAAGCCTACAAGGGCCGTAAAGTTGTCGAAGACGTCAGCCTGAAAGTGAAATCCGGCGAGATCGTCGGCCTGCTCGGCCCGAACGGCGCCGGTAAAACCACCACCTTCTACATGGTGGTCGGCATCGTGCCGCGCGACGCCGGGCGCATCGTGATCGACGAAGAAGACATCAGCCTGCTGCCGCTGCACGCCCGCGCGCGCCGCGGCATTGGTTACCTGCCGCAGGAAGCGTCGATCTTCCGCCGCCTGAGCGTGTACGACAACCTGATGGCGGTGCTGGAGATTCGCCCCGACCTCACCAGCGAACAGCGCGAAGACCGCGCCAAAGAGCTGATGGAAGAGTTCCATATCTCCCATCTGCGCGACAGCCTCGGCCAGGCGCTGTCCGGCGGTGAACGCCGCCGCGTCGAAATCGCCCGCGCGCTGGCGGCCAACCCGAAATTCATTCTGCTGGACGAACCCTTCGCCGGGGTGGATCCGATTTCCGTTATCGACATCAAAAAAATCATCGAGCACCTGCGTGACAGCGGCCTGGGCGTGCTGATCACCGACCACAACGTGCGCGAGACGCTGGACGTGTGTGAACGCGCCTACATCGTCAGCCAGGGCAAACTGATTGCCCACGGCACGCCGGATGCTATTCTGGCCGACGAGCAGGTTAAACGCGTTTATCTGGGCGAAGAGTTCCGCCTCTAAGCGCCGGCGCGCCCTGCGGGGCGACACCGTTAACGGAAGTAGACAGAAAACTATGAAGCAAGGTTTGCAACTCAGGCTCAGTCAACAGCTGGCCATGACTCCTCAGCTCCAGCAGGCGATCCGCCTGCTGCAGTTGTCCACGCTTGAGCTTCAACAAGAGATCCAGCTGGCGCTGGAGAGCAATCCGCTGCTTGAACAGACCGATCTGCACGACGAAATCGACGCCAAAGAAACCCAGGAGACCGAGGGGCTCGATACCCGCGAGGCGCTGGAACAGAAAGACATGCCGGAAGAGCTGCCGCTGGACGCCACCTGGGATGAGATCTACACCGCCGGCACGCCGTCCGGCACCGGCACCGACTACAGCGACGATGAGCTGCCGGTCTATCAGGGCGAGACCACCCAAACGCTGCAGGATTACCTGATGTGGCAGGTGGATCTGACGCCGTTTTCCGATACCGACGCCGCCATCGCCACCTCCATCGTCGACGCGGTGGACGACACTGGCTATCTCACCGTGCCGCTGGAAGACATTCTGGAAAGCCTGGGCGACGAAAACGTGACCCTCGATGAAGTCGAGGCGGTGTTGAAGCGCGTGCAGCGTTTCGATCCGATCGGCGTCGCCGCGCGCGATCTGCGCGATTGCCTGCTGGTGCAGCTCTCCCAATACGCCAAAGACACCCCTTACCTGGCCGAAGCGCGGCTGATCATCAGCGACCATCTGGATCTGCTGGCCAACCATGACTTTCGCAGCCTGATGCGATCAACCCGGCTAAAAGAAGATACACTGAAAGAAGCGATGCTGCTGATTCAGTCGCTCGATCCGCGCCCGGGGCAGTCGATCAATACCGGCGAATCGGAATACGTGATCCCGGACGTGCTGGTGCGCAAGACGCAGAACAAATGGACGGTCGAGCTCAACGGCGACAGCGTTCCGCGTTTAAAGATCAATCAGCAATACGCCGCGCTGGGCAACAGCGCCCGCAGCGAAGCCGACGGCCAGTTCATCCGCAGCAACCTGCAGGAAGCCAAGTGGCTGATTAAAAGCCTGGAGAGCCGTAACGAGACGCTGCTGAAGGTCACCCGCTGCATCGTCGATCAGCAGCAGGCGTTCTTCGAGCAAGGCGAAGAGTTTATGAAACCCATGGTGCTGGCGGATATCGCCCAGGCCGTGGAAATGCATGAATCGACGATCTCGCGCGTCACCACGCAGAAGTTTCTGCACAGCCCGCGCGGCATTTTCGAATTGAAATATTTCTTCTCCAGCCACGTGAATACCGACAGCGGCGGCGAAGCCTCCTCGACGGCGATCCGCGCATTGGTGAAGAAATTGATTGCGGCGGAAAACCCCGCCAAACCACTCAGCGACAGCAAGCTGGCCACCCTGCTCGCCGATCAGGGGATCATCGTGGCGCGGCGCACCGTCGCCAAGTACCGAGAGTCTTTGTCCATCCCGCCGTCGAACCAGCGTAAACAGTTGGTTTGACCTCTATTGAGAAGGAAGACACTATGCAGCTCAACATTACCGGACACCACATCGAAATCACCGATCCGTTGCGCGAGTTCGTGAACAACAAGTTCGCCAAACTCGAACAGTATTTTGATCGCATCAATCAGGTGTATGTTGTATTAAGTGTGGAAAAAGTGCAGCAAATTGCGGAAGCAACGGTGCACGTGAATGGAGGCGAGTTGCACGCCACCTCGGAAGACGAGAATATGTATGCCGCAATTGATACGCTGATCGACAAATTGGCACGTCAATTGAACAAACATAAAGACAAATTGAAGCAACACTGACACCCTAACCCATTCCATGAGGCGGCATCCGTCGCCGCCTCCCCCTTCGGCGCGTGACCCGCATGGGTGACGCGCCGAACGGTAATCAGGGTTAAAACCGACGAAAAACCGCCTTGCCGGGCGCGCCCGGCGGCGCGGTTTTAAGTGAAGATGAGATGAACAACGAATATATGCAATTAAGCTCGGTGTTAAACATCGAGTGCACCAAAAGCTCGGTACACTGCACCAGCAAGAAGCGGGCTTTGGAAATTATCAGCGAACTGGCCGCCAAACAGCTCAATCTGCCTTCGCAGGTGGTGTTTGACGCGGTTCTCACCCGGGAACGCATGGGCAGCACCGGTATCGGCAACGGTATCGCCATTCCCCACGGCAAACTGGAAGAGGACACACTGCGGGCCGTTGGCGTGTTTATCCGTCTCGACCAACCCATCGCTTTCGACGCTATCGACAACCAGCCGGTCGACCTGCTGTTCGCGCTATTGGTGCCTGCCGATCAGTGCAAAACCCATTTGCATACCCTGTCGCTGGTCGCCAAACGCCTGGCTGACAAAACCGTATGTCGCCGCCTGCGCGCCGCGCAAAGCGACGAAGAACTTTACCAAATCATCACCGAGTGATGCCCGGCCGGCGTGACTTCCAGCCCGGATAACGTTACTGTTTCACGATGATGGATCCGGCTGCGGCCGGAATAACAAAGTTTCCACCGGTGGCGATGAACGCCGCCGCGATGCCAGGGGAGTTGCCACATGGTGCTGATGATTGTCAGCGGCCGTTCCGGTTCCGGAAAATCCGTCGCCTTGCGGGCGCTGGAAGACATGGGTTTTTACTGCGTTGACAACCTGCCGGTGGTTCTGCTGCCGCAGCTCGCCAATACGCTGGCGGAACGCAATATCTCCGCGGCGGTCAGCATCGACGTGCGCAACATGCCGGAATCGCCGGAAGTGTTCGAATACGCGATGACTCAGCTGCCGGACAGCTTCTCACCGCAGCTGCTGTTCCTCGACGCCGATCGCAACACGCTGATCCGCCGTTACAGCGACACCCGCCGCCTGCATCCACTCTCCAGCAAAAACCTGTCGCTGGAAAGCGCGATCGACGAAGAAAGCGATCTGCTCGAACCGCTGCGCTCGCGGGCTGACTTGATTATCGACACCTCGGAAATGTCGGTGCACGAACTGGCCGAAATGCTGCGCACCCGCCTGCTGGGCAAGCGCGAGCGCGAACTGACCATGGTGTTCGAATCCTTCGGTTTCAAACACGGCATCCCGATCGACGCCGACTACGTGTTCGACGTGCGCTTCCTGCCGAACCCGCACTGGGATCCGAAGCTGCGGCCGATGACCGGTCTGGACAAGCCGGTAGCGTCGTTCCTCGATCGCCATACCGAAGTGCACAACTTCATCTACCAGACCCGCAGCTACCTGGAGCAATGGCTGCCGATGCTGGAAACCAACAACCGCAGCTACCTGACGGTCGCCATCGGCTGTACCGGCGGCAAGCACCGCTCGGTGTACGTGGCGGAACAGCTGGCCGATTACTTCCGCTCGCGCGGCAAGAACGTGCAGTCGCGCCACCGCACGCTGGAAAAGCGTAAACAATGACGGTCAAACAGACGGTTGAAATCAAAAACAAACTGGGCATGCACGCGCGCCCGGCGATGAAGCTGTTCGAACTGGTGCAAAGCTTCGATGCGGAAGTGATGCTGCGCAACGAAAGCGGCACCGAGGCCGAAGCCAGCAGCGTCATCGCGCTGCTGATGCTGGACTCCGCCCAGGGCCGGCATATCGAAGTCGAAGCGACCGGCCCCGACGAAGTCAACGCGCTGGCGGCGGTGGTCGAGCTGTTCAACTCCGGGTTTGATGAAGATTAGTCGTTGAGGGCGCTTCTGCGCCCAATCACTCACATGCCCCTCAACTCCGGCTCAGGCAGTCCAACGCCACCGCCTTAAAACTGTCGAAGCTGTCGCTGCCCAGCAGGCGGCTCATTGAGCGTTCACGCACAAAGGTGACGAACAGCTCGTAGATCGCCATCGCCTCTTCATAGTCGCTCTTGCTGATCGCCAGCAGGAAAATCACGTGCGCGATCTCACCTTCCCCCCAGACGACGCCCTGCGGCGCCAGCAGCGTCACCACCACGGTCTTTTTCGCCAGCAGCCCCAGCGAGTGCGGCAAGGCGATGCCTTCGCCCAGCAGCGTGGAGACGATCGCCTCGCGTTCGACCACCGACGGATAGAAGTCCGCGCCGACGTATCCTTCCCGCTCCAGCTGGCCGCATACCCGGCTGAACAGCTCCGCCTGCGTCAGCGGCTCGTCGAGCACCATGAAATGCTCGGCGTCGAAGAACTTCTCCAGCATGTACGGTTTGGTGCGATCCACCAGCACCAATTTGCCCAGTTGCTCCAGCTGATAATCGGTCGGGAACGGCGACATCACCACCACCGGCTTGTTCTTTTCGCCGATGCGGGCGTTGGAAATCACGAAGTCTTCGTCGATGTGCGCAAGCATCTCATAATCGCGCAGCGAGACGATGCGCGTCATCACCAGTTGCGGATACTTGCGCGCAATCTGCGCCTGGATCATGCGCACCGTCGAGTTGCCGGTATCGCACACCAGCATCACCTGCGGGTGGCGTTCATAACCGATGTTGTAATGCCGCTCCAGCCCCACGCCGATGTGCAACACCAGATAGCCGATCTCGTTTTCACTCAGGGTATAGGGGGTGTATTTGCCCCAGCTGGAGACCGCCGCCAGCGTCACATCGTAAGCCATCGGATAGTGCTGCTTGATGTTGGCCAGCAGCGGATTGGGGATGTTGATCTGGTATTTCACCCGCGTAATCATGGTCTTGATATGGGTGAGCAGATCGGCCCGCAGCTGCTCGTCGCCCTGCAGATTGTAGTTATAGTGTGCGTTGATGTAGGACAGGATGTAGTCCACCAACGCTTCTTCATCGTCGGCGTTGATCTCGGTCGGTTGCACGTCCTGCACGCGGCGCGCGGCGATGTTGACCCGCAGATAGGCCTCTTCGGCCATCGAGATCTCTTTGCCGGAGGCCGCGCGCAGCTCCGCCGCCAGACGGGTCGACACCTGGCGCACCGCCTCGTCGCCGTCCTCCACCTCGAAGTCCGGCAGCGGATAACCGTCGTTGATGCGCCGCAGGGCCACCGCGCAGTAGAAGATCAGATACTGCTCGCCCTCGTCGGTCAGGCGAATGGCGTATTGCGACAACAGCGGGTGCAGCAATCCGGCGAACGCCGCCACCTGCGGCTGCAACAGGATCTCGTTGTTGAGCAACGGGTTCTCGGCGTCGGCCAGCTGCAGCTGGAACAGCAGATCGGTCAGGCAGGCGCGGATCGCCATCTCCGCGCCGAACAGCTTCATGCCGTAACGCGGTTTGGTTTCAATCGTCAATTGATAATGCGCCAGACGCTCTCTCACCTCAGCCATGTCGTTTTGCAGCGTGCCGCGGCTGACGAACCATTCGTCGGCCAGATCTTCCAGTTTGAGAGAGAAGGCTGAGGTCAAAAAACGCACCAGCAGATAATGCACCCGCTCCTGCGCGCTGCGCGGGGTGGCCTGTTTGCGGCGTTCCTGATGCTGCAGGGCGCTGAACAGCGCGGCGTTATCGACCTGCAGGCGATAGCCGGCTCCGCGGTTATGCACGAAACGCGCGCCATATTTATCCAGGATCTCGTTCAGCGCGGTGATATCCGCTCGCACCGTGCGGGTGGACACGGCGAAACGCTTCGCCAGCTCATCCTGCGGCAAAGTCTCGGTTTGCAAAGCATCGAACAAGTAAGCCAAACGCGGGTAAGGAAATCGCACCATTCTGTGTCCGTCAATCAGGCGGCCCACCCGGCGAACCGGGCGGGCCACGGGTTACTTCGCCGGCGGCAGAAACGCCATTTGCGAGGGGCTGCCGATCGGCAGATAGCCACCCACAAAGCTGAGTTTGCCGTCCGTCGGGTTGACGCTGAAGCGGGTGACGTTATCGCTGCGCTGGTTCAGCGCATACAGATAGCGGCCATCCGGGCTCAGCGCCAGCGAACGCGGATAATCGCCGCGGGTCCAGGTTTCCGCCACCGGTTTCAACTCGCCGCCGGCGCCCACGCTGAACTGGGCAATGCTGTTATGCAGTCGGTTGGCGACGTACAGCGTGCCGCCGTTTTTGCTGAGCGCCAGCCCCGAGGCGAAGCTGGTGCCCTGATAGTCGGCGGGCAGCGCGGAAACCGCATGCAGTTGTTTCAGAGTACCTTTTTGGCGATCAAAACGGTAGCTGGTCAACGTCGAGGCCTCTTCGTTCACCAGCAGCACGGTGTCGCCGTCCGGGTGGAACACAAAATGACGCGGGCCGGCGCCGGCGGAAGAGGCGGCGATCCACGGCGGATCGTTCGGCGTCAGGCGGCCGCTCGCGGCGTCAAAGCGCCATTGGTAGATGCGATCCAACCCCAGATCCGTGGAGAACACGAACTTGCCGCTCGGATCGCTGGCGATCATATGGGCATGCGGGCCGTTGTGATCGCTGATGGCGAAGCTGCCGTTCACCGCCGCCGCCGGTTTGGCCGCGCCCGCCGGCCCCTGCTGTTGCTGCACCGAGCTGGCGGCGCCCAGGCTGCCGTCCGCTTCAATCGGGAAAGCCGCCACGCTGCCGCTGACGTAGTTCGCCACCAGCAGATGGCGGCCGTCCGGCGTCGAGGAGAGATACACCGGCCCTGCCCCCTGCGAATCCACCTGGTTGAGCTGCGTCAGTGCGCCATCGGCCGGATTGACCCGGTAGGCGGTGATGCCGCCGTGCTTGCCGCCGTTGAAATCGGCCACTTCGCTGGCGACATACAGCGTCTTGCCGTCAGCGCTCAACGTCAGCTGCGCCGGATTCGGCACATTGCTGACCAGCGTGGCGTGGCTCAGCGCGCCGCTGGCCGGATCGACCTGCACCCGGTAAACGCCTTCGCCGTTGGGATTGTAGGTGCCGATATAGGCAAAATGAGATGACGTGGAGTTCATTGCATCCTCAGCATGCAGCGCCGGGCCGGTCACGGCCAGCAGCGCCAGGAACAACGCGGTGCGTCGGGTTGGAACCTGCCAGTTTCGCATAGTAATCCTCAGTATAGGTAACGGCGCGGCATGCCGCGCCACGGGAAAACCTTCGCCTCCCAGCGTTTACCTCATCCCATTGTGCGTTCAGCCCACCAGCGTTTTGGTCATCGCCAGTAAGGTTTTCACGTCCTGCGGGCGCGTGTCGCCGCTGGCGGCGTCGATGATCGAACTGTAGATATGCGGGATCACGCGTTTCACGCCGGCCGCCAGCGCGATCTCGACGATCGGCTCAAAGTTCTCCAGATCGATGCCGCCGGTCGGCTCCAGCATGAAGTCATGCTCGGCGCAGGCCTTGGCTACGTACTGGTATTCGTCCTTGCACTTCAGGCCGCCCATCGGGAAATACTTGATGGAGCTGCCGCCCATGTCTTTCAGCAGGGCGATGGCGGTTTCCACCGGCACGATGCCGTCCGGCGCCGCGGCGCTCAATGGGCCGGTAGAGATCTTCACCCAACCGACGCGGCCGGTCGGCGACACCAGGCCGTTGACCACGCTGTCGTTCTGACCCAGCAGCGCGCGGCTGGCGCCGACGCCGGTAAACACCTGGTTAACGTGCTGCGGCTGCACCTGCTGAGCGATCAGGCTAACCATCGCCGACTGCTTCGGATCGCCGGCGCCCAGGCCGACCGAGAGCGCGTTTTCAATCAGGCGCGCATAGCGCAGCATGTCGGTCACCGCGCTGTCGACGTCCGGGTAGTTTTTGGAGAGCACGCCCACCAGCACATGGCCTTCCGCCGCGGCGTAGATATCTTGCGCGTTGGCTTTGGAGCCGGCCAGCACGTTCAGGCAAACGCGGTCGCGATAGTAGTTAGGCTGCAGCTTCATGCTTGTTTCTCCGTAAACAGGTTTTTGATACAGCTAAAGACGGTCATCAGCTGTTGCTCGTCGACGCTGCGCACGTCGACCTCAATCTTGCCCTCGTTGGCTTTATAGCCGCGGAAGTAGATGGCGATGTCGCCGGTTTTCAGCGCCTGGACGATGTCATAGGTCGACCGCCCCAGCACCGCCTCATCAAAGGTGATCTCGGCGCGAGCGATATCGCGGCCGGCGCTGTCCCAGACGGTCCTGGCGCTGACGCCGGTCAGGGTGTTGAGGCTGTCGAGGAACGGCGTCATCCGTTCCACCATCTGTTGCCCGGTGGTTTTCTCAAGCGTCAGATAGCTTTCAATCGCCTGCGTCAGGCCGAGGATGCCCTCTTTGCCGACCTTCATCGCCCGGCCGATGCCGCCGGATTGCAACTTCACCCACTCGACGTACTGTTTCTTGCCGATCACGAGACCGCTGGTCGGCCCCTCGATGGCTTTGGCGCCGCTGTAAATCACCAGATCGGCCCCCATCTGGTAGTAACACATCAGATCTTCTTCCGCCGCGGCGTCGACGATCAGCGGTAGGTTATGCTTGCGCGCCACCACCGCCGCCTGTTCGACGGACAGGATGCTTTTCTGCACGCAGTGGTGCGATTTGACGTACAGGATCGCCGCGGTCTGCGGCGTGATGCAGGCTTCAATCTGCTCCGGCGAACATTCGTTGGCGTACCCCGCCTCCACCACCTTGCCGCCGCCCAGCGCCACCATGGTGTCCACCGGGGCGCCGAAGTTGACGTTGTGACCGCGCGGCAGCACGATCTCGCGCGGCACGGTCACCGGCGCCGAATGCAGGTTCACCAGCAGATTGGCGTTATCTTTAACGATCACCGCCGCCACCGACTGGGCGATGCCCGCCGAGGCGCAGGAGACGATCACCGCATCCTCCACGTTGAGCAGATCGGCAATGTAGGCGCCGGTCTTGTTGACCAGATCCTTGATTTCGAAATAGTGGTTCAGGCCGTAATCAACGGCGTCGATCACGTCCTGGCGCGGCGTGGAAACGCCGAGAATGGTCATGCGGCCGGAGGTGTTGATCACCTGCTTCAAACCGTATTTTTCATAAATCGAAGACATGGCTTGCCTCCCCTTGTTCGGTTAATAGGATTTCCCCGGCCACCACCGCGGCCAGCGGCACCAGCAGCCGTTCGCCCTCGGCGGTTTGCCCTTCGGCGTCGGCGAATACCTGCGGTTCGCGGCGCAGCTCAAACAGCGTGAAATCGGCGTCATAGCCCGGCTCCAGCCGCCCTTTGCCGCTCAGCTGCAGCGCCGACGCGGCGTTCTCCGTCACGCAGGCGATCACCTGCGGCAGCGTCAGGCCGACGCTGAAGAATTTGGACATCACCGTCGCCAGGCTGTGCACCGGTCCGTTCATGCGGTTGCGGCAGTAAATATCGGAGCTGATGGTGTGCGGCAAAATGCCCAGTTTGATCGCCTGGCGCGCCACCTCGAAGCTGAAGCTGGCGGTGCCGTGCCCTACGTCGAGCAATACGCCGCGCCGCAGCGCGCGCTGGATAGACTCGCGCAGCGTGCCCGCCGGCGTCAGAATGCGGTTCGGTTTGCCGTTGTAGCAGTGGGTGATGATGTCGCCGCGGGTCAGCAGATCGGCGATCTCATCCAGATCCGGCGGGTTATTGCCGATATGCACCATCAACGGCAGCTGGCGGTTTTCCTGCTGGATCTCTTTGGCCAACACCAGCGGGCGAGTGCCGTTCTTGCCCACCACGCTGCTGCTCATGCGCGCCTTGATGCCGATGACAAAGCCGGGGTGGTTGGCGATGGCCTGGCCGGCCTCGCGCTTGTCGATGTCCGTCATCTCCGCCAGCTCGTTCTGCCGCAGCAGGCCGATGCGCGAGATATTGAGGAAGGCGAAAACGTTGGTTTTGGCGCTGCGCGTCAGCTGATAAAAGGCGTCGATATCGTCGGCGCCGGTGCTACCGGCATCGACCACGCTGGTGACGCCGCTGGCGACGCCGACCCGATCCGGCTCGTCATGGTAAATCGGCGATTCGGGATAGCAATGCACGTGCGCGTCGATCCAACCGGCGCTCAGGCGGCAGTTGCCCGCCAAATCCAGCTGGCGAACGGCGCTGACGTCCGCCGCCAACCGCCCCACCGAGGCTATTTTGCCGTCTTTCACCGCCAGATCGATCAGCGTGTCGTCCGCCAGTCTGGCGCCTCTGATTACTAAGTCATACATACCGCATTGCTCCTGTTAGCCCGGGTGCCGCCGTATCGGGCGGCGCCTGGCGCAGGCCTCTTAAGAAATGGCTACCGGGAAGATCGCCCCCAGGATCATCGCGCCGAGGATCGCTCCGCCGGTGATCGGTTTACCCCAGATATAGAACAGCAGCGCGCCGAGCAGCGAACCGATGCCGATCGGGATCGAAGCGGTCATCGCCGACAGGATGATCAACGGCCCGAGGAAACGGCCCGACGAGTTGCCCGCCCCCATCATCACGTCCGCCCCGTAGGTGGAGTTGCTCTGATTGATGGTGAATTTGCGCGCCAGAATGATCACGTAACCGATCGCCAGGCCGATGATCAGACCGGTGGCCAGCGAAGCGGCGAAGTTGGCGACCGGGAACACGATGCCGGCCCCCAAAAGCAGCGCCGGCACGCCCAGCCCGACGCCGGTCTGGATCGCGCCGCCGATGTCGAGGATGCCCACCAGCGAGCCTTCGATGATGCGCGCGAACAGGAAGCTGGCGCCGAACGCCGCCACCGCGCCGTATACGCCGGTATCCATCCCCGCCCGCAGCATGGAGACGAACGCCACTTCGTTAAAGGCGCCGATGCCGTACAGGTAGTACATGTGCGTCCCGGCGAACACGCCGGAGGACAGCAGGCCAACAAAAATCGGGAATGACCAGTCGGCGTACCAGAAGCCTTTTTGGGTTTGCTCTTCCATCATCCCGCTCCTTATTTACCGCTCAGGGTGTTGTGAATGGCGTCCAGCCAGCCCGGCACGCCGAGGCTGAAGGACTCGAGAACTTTCATGTCGAAGCCGCGGAAAAAGCCGCTCAGCACGAACAGCAGCACGATCACCGCCATCATGATCTTGGTGATTTTGTTCCAGCCGCTCTCTTCCACGCCCTTGCCGATCAGAATGCCCAGCACCAGGCCCGGTACGGCGTTGCCCATGATCAGCTGCGCCAGGCCGCCGAAGATGGTGCCCCAGAAGCCGGAACGGCGCCCGGCGTCGATCGCCGCCAGCCAGAAGATCACCGGCATCACGGTGTTCACCAGCAGGTTGGCCGCCGGCACCAGCACCTTGATGGCGGTAACCTGCAGCGCGGCAGGCACGGCGGAAGCGGTGGTATTGAGGAAGGCCACCACCAGCATGCCGATGATGCCGCAGGCGATGGCCATTTTTTTCGGATCGTGCAGCGTTTGCGCCAGATTGCGGTTTTTGACCATCAGGGCCGCCGCGCCCCAGTGCGGGATGATGCGATGATCGACGTCCTGCGTGAAGGAGCCCGCCGCCACGGAAGACGCCCAGGCGTTGAAGAAGAAGCCCAGACCGAATGAGAAGTGGGAAGCCGGATCGCCCTCGCAGGAGTTCAGCTCGCCCAGGGTGCGAAACGCCCCCATGCCCTGTGTTGTCGGCGCGTGGAACATGCGTGCGGCGCCGGCCCCTACGCCGACTCCCACCAGCCCACCGATAATTATCGATTTAAATAAGATGATTAAAAACATCAGTATACCCTTTCATTTATGCTAACGTTTTTATTTCGTGACGAAGACAACCTTCTCGGTATTGATAATGGTTACGTTCACGGTTATTTCCAGAGAAACGGCATAGCTCTTTCTTTCACGCGGCAAAAAGAAGAAAAGAAATTTCTCTTTAGTTATTTTCTCTTCCGCCTTCACTACGCTGACGTCCTGCGGCTCGATGCGCAGCAGAATATTGTTGGTGGACTTTAATACCGCGCCCTGCACATTAGCCAAGGCGGAAGCAAAAGCTTTCGCTTTGCTGTCGCCTTTACCCTCCACCTTTACCGATGTGGTATATTGCTCTTTCATTATGGGTTGCCATGTTTTTTGACGTAGGCTTCCACCAGTTTCTGGCCCAGCTCTTCTTTATCCATAAAGCCGAAACCCAGCACGTTGCAGCCTTCGTTAATTGCCGTCACGCCCTCTTCCACCGAACGCATGCCGTATTTGGCCTTGTAGCCGTATTTGGTTTGCGCGGTAATCGCGCCTGCGCCGCCGCTGCCGCAAAAAGAGATGCCCAGCTGCGCGTTTTCCGCTTTCATGACGTCGCCCAGCTTCATATCCGCCGCCACGCCGGGGATGACCACCGCTTTTCCGCCTGCGTTTTCAACGCCCTGGCCGACTTTTTGCCCTTTGCCCAAACGATCGCCGATCACTACGGTAATTTGACCCATGGTATATTCTCCTGATTGAAATCGATGCGTTAACCGCTATGCGTTATTATCTTTCGCCACTTCGAAGTGCACGGACAGCAAATAGGCTTCTTCGATAGGCAATGTGCCAAACTGATTCACCACACGTTCCGCCATTTGCATGGACTCGGCGGAAATTTCGTCGAAAAGCGATTTATCCACCTCCGGCAACGGCTCACCGGTTATTGAACGCAGCACCATGGCGCGAATATGCGATTCCAGCATCTGTTGCTGCACCGCATTGGTATAAATATTCTCAGCATTCAGCATCGCGGTAATATCCGCCAGCACCCTAGCGGTGATCTCACCGGCTTCGCTGACATCGGATTGTTCAATTTCTTTTATCGAAGCAGATCCATCATTCACTTTTCAGTACCCCTAGATCCCACATTAATCAGTAAGCCGTAAAGCGCATCACCTGAATAACCCGCTTTCTGTGATGTCTTTACCCTACCCCCGGCAAGATTTTCTGTGTAGACCGGTTTTTTCCAGTTCGAAGTGGAAATCGAATGACGCGCGGGGATCCATTTCGCAAAACGGCGTTATGGCGAAAAAGTAAATGAGATAACAATTACATAACCCGGCTAACGGTTTTTTTTGCCTCGATTGACGATAAAAGCCTTCGTGATCGGGATCTCTTTCTTTTCTCGCCCCAACCGCCTACTATCAATGGGACAAATCGACATTACCCACACCCCCGCTCCTCTGGCGCGGGGGTGTTGCTTTGTGTTGTTTTTCCGAATTTATGGGCGCACAGACTGGCGCCCTTTGATTTGACTGGAGAGTGGAATGACCAAACCCATCATTACTATTAATGAGCTGGATGCGGAACGCCTGGATGCGCTATTGGAACAACCGGCCTTTGCCAACACCGACGTCGCCGCCGCGCTGAACGACGAGTTGGATCGCGCGGAAATCCTGCCGCCGGAGAAAATGCCGGCCAACGTGGTGACCATGAACAGCCGCGTGCGTTTTCGCGATCTGCACACCGATGAAGAGCATGTGCGCACGCTGGTCTACCCAGCCTCGCTGAAAGACAGCCACGATCAGCTGTCGGTGATGGCGCCGCTGGGTGCAGCGCTGCTCGGCATGCACGTCGGCAAGCAGATCTCCTGGCAATTGCCGAACGGTGAAGAAGCGCGGATTGAAGTGCTGGAATTGCTGTACCAGCCGGAAGCGGCGGGCGAATACCACCGTTAAGCGGTTTTCAGGGCGGCATCCGGCCGCCCTTTCTGTCTCAGAGGCAGATAGCGATCAGCACGGCGATCAGCAGCAGCACGTAGATTTTGGCATGCAGCGCATCGCTCACCTTCGGCAAACAGCGCCTGGCAAACACGATCCCCGCAATCCCCGCCACCACCAGCAGCCCCAGAATGTTCAGATTGACGTAGCCCAGATACTGCGGCCCGCTCATCTCGCGCCATCCCAACACGATATACATCAGCGCTCCGATCACCGCCACCGGGATCGACAGCGGGTTGGCGGCGCTGACGCAATATTTCATGTCGTAACCATGGCGGCGCAGCAGCGGCACGGTCATCACGCTGCCGCCCACCCCCAGCAGGGTGGCGATGCCGCCGATCAGCGGCCCGCCGCCCCACAACGTGGCGGGAGACAGTTCGGCGCGCGCCGGTTTGATCAGGAAGCCCCGGCGGAACAGACAGTCGGCGATGGTCACCGCCATATAGACCACAAACAGCCCGCGGATCACGCCGTCCGCCAGCAGCGAGGAAGCGAACGCGCCCAGCGCCGCGCCGATGCCGATGAAAAAGATCAGCGGCACGATGGTTTCTCGCAGCAGGTTGCCGCTGCGCCAGTTGGTTAGGGTGGCGTAACTCGCGTTGAGGATCATCACCGCTGTCGAGGTCGCTACAGCAATATGCATCGCCTGGCCGGGCTGCTCGCCCGAGGCGGAGATCAGGTGATAGACGAAAGGCACCACCACAAAGCCGCCGCCGAAGCCGAACAGAATGGTGGTGATGCCGGTCAGAAAACCGGCGCCCAGTACAATCAACGTTTCAATCATGGCCGTGCGCCCGCACGAAGTCGTCGAACCCGGCGCAGAACTGCCCCGCCAGCGGGTGGAAGCGCTCGCCGACGAACAGCCCCAAATACTGCTCGCGCACGGCGTCGTGATCCACCAGCTCAATGCCCGCCTGTTCCGCCCGCGCCAGCGTCTGTGCGTCCGGGAAGCCCCAATAGCGCGAATCACCCTGCTTTTCCGCCGCTATCGCTTCGCTCCGTTCCGCCCGCATCAGCTGGCGCGCCAGGAAGGTGCCGCTTTGCACACCCAGCAACATCATGTTTTCCAGGAACGACAGATCGTGACGCAGCTCGGCGGGCAGACGGGCGAGCACCGGGCCGGCGTCCCAGTGTTCATCCATTTCATGCAGCGTCACCGCACAGCCCTTGTCACCGTTCATCATCGCGCGGAATAGCGTCATCACCCCGCGATAACGCGGCAAGTCGCCGGGGTGCAGGTTCCACAGCAGCTTGCCGCGTCGGCTGAAGGCGCGCACATAGTCGGCGGAGAATTTCTGATAGCAGCGCAGGGAGATCACCGCGTCCATATGCTCCAGGCTGCTGATAAACGTGGCGTCATTGATGTCGAGAACGCGATGCGCCTTGACCCCGGCGGCGGCCAGGAACAGGGCCGGCGGTTGATAGGCCCCCTCACAGGCGGCGGCGTTGCGGCCAACGAACGGGAACACAAAATCGTTCAGCACCTCGCGCTCATACAGCCCCAGGCGGCGAATCGCCGGCTCCTGGGTGCGGCCGCCGCTTTTCGCCAGGGGGAAATACACCGTAAAAGCACACTCGCCTTTCAGGGCGGCGATCAGATCCTGACACACCAGCCAGGAGAAAATGTCGTTGCCGACAAAGAGCGCTACGTTCTTCATACTTCAGCCTTCTTTGCGTTGAAAATAGGGTTGTTGAACACGATTTTGCTGATATCCCGCGTGATGGATTCCATCGCCGAGGTGTAAAAAAGATCGCCCTTGGCGGGCGCGCCGAGCGAGTAAAGATGCTGCTCACGGCCGCGTCGGTCGGCAATTTTCAGCGTATGCGGGTTGCACTTCACGCCGCCGAACAGGTTCTCTTGCACCAGCCCGTCTTGCAGCAGCTGCTGGCTCAGGCGGTTGGGTGGCAGTTGATAGGAAGGCGTGGTGCAGTTGAACAGATACTGCGCGCGCACCCGCGTCTCATGGCAACGAAGGATAAACCCGTCCGTTGCCTTGCTGATATCCACCAGGCCGCCGCAGGCGCGCAGGCGTTGGCTCTCCAGCGCCGCCACGATCTTGTTGGCATTCTTGATCGGCATGGCGTGCCGATTGCGCATCCAGGAGGAGTTGTAAAAGCGCATGAAGACCTGCCGGTTGTTGGCATCCATCTTGACCCAGGCGGCGCACACTGCCGGGTGGATCGCCGCCAGATAGCTGCAGATATGCTCCCGGGCAAAACGCGCGCGATCGAGGCTGTCCGCCAGATCGCGGTAGCAATCGCGCCTTTCCCCCAGCGCCGAGAGCACCGTCAGCCGCTCCGGCCCCGGATAGTGGCGCGCCAGCGCGGCGTTGATCGCATGCACCAGCTGATGCGCGTCAATAAAATCGCGGCCGGCGACAAAGCGCCGCAGCGCCTCAACAAACGCCTCCGGCGGCGGACGCATCACCGCCGGCTGCACGCTGGGGAACAGGCCCGAGCGCGACAGGGCGCAGATGTCGGTCGCTCCCAGGCGCTCCATCAGTTCAACGATGGCGTCAATCGCCGTCAGGCTGCAGCCGATCACGCCAATGCTCGAATAAGGGTTGATCGGCGGCAAATCCTGATGGGCCTGATAAGCGATCACCCCATCCACCGGGTAAAGGCACTCCGGCGGGTTGTGCCCCGAACACAGCACCAGCGCGTTCATCTGCTCGGCGCCGCCGCAGGCGGTGGTCAGCCGATAGCCGGCTTCGTGCGGCGCGATGGCATTCACTTCGGCAGTGACGAAATTCAGCACCACGTTACTGTCCGCCGCCATATATATTGTCATGTCGCGAATAAAATCGAGATATTCCCGATACAGCCAGCGCGGCGGATAACGATCCTGGCAAAACTGCGGGAAATGCATGGCGATCCAATCAACGAAGTGCGCATCGTCGAAAATATCCGCCGACATATTTTCCGGCGTCATATTTAATATATGGCTGTCAAAATCGCTGCTGTATGCCATGCCGCCTTTAAATCCCTGCTTGTCGAAAACCGTCAGGGAAAGCGGCCTTTTGCAATGATTAACCGACTTATTTTTTATAAAGTTATACGCAAAAGAGATGCCGGCGGCCCCGCCGCCAATCACACCGAACTTATACATGAAATATCACCTTATAGTCATTGAACTGCGCTAAGAACTATTGCTTCAGGTGTTGGAATAAAATGACGCTTTATTCCTTATTAACTTCTTGTATTGCGAGAACGAGAACCTTCGTCCCACCCTGGTGTGAAGACTTGCACGGGCTTCATGGCCGATAAAATAACGGCGCCCCGAACAAGCGTTATTTTTCTGCCCCGATAGTAGGGCGACCGTCGCTGGCTTGCTTTATATGAAGGGCCAACTATCATTGCGTTTCGGCCAATCTGCCCGCCAAAGGGAACACATGCGCAACGTCCGCATTGATGACATCGACCACGTAACCCGCGCGGTGATCGCCATCGGCACCGATTATCCGCCGGGGCATCTGCTGCCAATGCACAGCCACCGGCGCGCGCAGTTGCTGTACGGCGCTACCGGCGTCATGCACGTTTTCACGCAGCAAGGCAATTGGGTCGTTCCGCCGCAGCACGCGGTGTGGCTGCCGCCGCAGATGCCGCACGCGGTGCGGATGGTCGGCGTCACCACCCGCAGCCTGTACCTTGAACCCGGCGCGTTGCCCGCCGAACGGCCGCAGGTATGTCAGGTGGTCAGCGTCACTCCGCTGATGCGCCAGCTGTTGATGGCGGCGGTGGATATGCCGCTGGAGTATGAACAACAGGGCCGCGACGGAGCGCTGGCGGCGCTGCTGCTGCACGAGCTGGCCAGGCTGCAGCCCTTGCCGTTGCACATCCCGCTGCCCGCCGATCCTCGGCTGGGTGAGCTGTGCCGCGCCTTTTTGCAGCACCCCGACGCCCACGACTCCGCGCAGCGGTGGGCGCCTCGTCTGTACATGAGCATTCGCACCTTCAGCCGCTTCTTTCGCGCGCAGACCGGCCTGCCGTTTTCGCAATGGCGTCAGCGCGCCTGCGTGGTGCTGGCGTTGGCGCTGCTGGCCGAAGGACGCAGCGTGACGCAGGTAGCGATGGAAATGGGGTATGACAGCAGCGCGGCGTTTTCAACCATGTTTCGCCGCGTGCTGGGGCAGGCGCCCTCCTCCTATCTGACGGAAGACGGGCGCGACGGTTGACGGATTAGCGGAATTTCTTGTGGTTGGCGTCGCGGGTTTGCTTGAAGCCCTGCGCCAGCTGCTTCGCTTCGGCGACTTTGCCCTGATTGGCCAGCGCCAGCGCCTGATCGATTTGGCCGATCAGGGTATCCAACCCGCTGCGGAAATCTTTCATCTCCGGGCTGTCGGCGGCTTTGTCTTCCAGCTTCGGCGGGGTGCCCTGTTTGGCATCCTGCGCGGCGGCGCGCATGTTCTGCAGGCTCTGTGTGAGGGTAGCGGCGGAGTCGGTATTCAGCACCGTTTTGTAGTTTTCCGCCAGGGTGTCCATATCGTCGCCAAGATCGGCGGCGACCGCCAGCGAACTGGCTGCCAGCAGCGTCAACGCCGCCAGCGCTTTCAGGGTATTCTGCATGTTTGCTCACCTTCCAGTTATTGTTTTAATTAACCCACCGTTACCATAGGCAAGGCCGGGAAAAATCGAAACCGGAGATTTGTAAGCAAGGTTGAGACGGGATAACGCGCAGCCGGCGGGCGCCGGCCGCGCAGCGGATCACTGGCCGGCGATCTTCATTTCCGGCAGCAGCACCGAACCGCACTGGATATTGCTGCGGGTTTCGATATCGCTGCCGACGCTGACGATGTTGCGCAGCATGTCTTTCAGGTTGCCGGCGATGGTGATCTCGCTGACCGGGTATTGGATCTCACCGTTTTCCACCCAGAAACCGGCGGCGCCGCGCGAGTAATCGCCGGTGACGCCGCTGACGCCCTGGCCCATCAACTCGGTGACCACCAGGCCGGTGCCGAGCTGCTTCAGCATGCCGGCGAAATCCGCGCCCTGCCCGGCAATGCGCCAGTTATGGATGCCGCCGGCATGGCCGGTGCTGTGCAGGCCCAGCTTGCGCGCCGAGTAGCTGGTCATCAGCCAGGTTTGCAGCACGCCGTCCTTGACGATATCGCGCCTCTGGGTGCGCACGCCCTCGCTGTCGAACGGCGTCGACGCCAGCCCTTTCAGCAGGTGCGGATGCTCCTCGACGGTCAGCCACGCCGGCAGGATCTGCTTGCCGAGCGAGTCCAACAGGAAGGTAGATTTGCGATAAACGCTGCTGCCGCTGATGGCGCCCACCAGATGGCCGAACAATCCGGTGGCCACCTCGGAGGCGAACAGCACCGGCGCCTTCATGGTCGACAATTTGCGCGGCGCGAGACGCGCCAACGTGCGGCGGGCGCACTCCTGCCCCACCCACTCCGGGCTGTGCAGATCGCCCATCGCCCGACCTATGGTGTAAGCGTAATCCCGCTCCATGTCGCCGTCCTGTTCTGCGATGACGCAGCTGGACAGCGAGTGACGGCTGGAACAATAGCTTTGCAGCATGCCGTGGCTGTTGCCGAACACCTTGATGCCGTAGTGGCTGTTGAAACTGCCGCCTTCGGTGTTGGTAATGCGTTTGTCCGCCGCCAGCGAAGCCTGCTCGGCGCGCGCCGCCAGCTCGATGCCGCGCTCGGCGTCCAGCTCGGTCGGGTGGAACAGATCGAGATCCGGCGCCTCGAACGCCAGCAGATCTTTCTCCGCCGGGCCGGCGCAAGGATCCTTAGAGGTGTAGCGCGCGATGTCCAGCGCCGCCTGTACGGTGCGGGCGATGGCGTCCGGGCTGAGATCGGTGGAAGAGGCGCTGCCTTTGCGCTGGCGGTGATACACGGTGATGCCCAGCGCGCCATCGCTGTTGAACTCGACGTTTTCCACTTCGCCGAAGCGGGTGCTGACGCTGATGCCGGTCGATTTGGTGACCGCGACTTCCGCCGCGTCGGAACCGGCGCGGGCCAGCTCCAGCGCCTGAGAAACGGCCTGTTCCAGCGCCTTGCGCTGTTCTGCAACTTGAGTGACTACTTTCATCAATCTGCCATAATTAATCAGAAAATCGTTGAGAAAAGTGCCGGAGCGGCGTAGTTGTGCACGCGGGGCGGCGCGCAAAAATCCTGAGATCTCTGCCGTTGAGTCTAACAGGAACCGCGTTGAATTTCGCATAAAGCCGGCAACCTGTTAGGATTAGCCTCTTTTTAACGGAGCCTACCATGAACAAACAGCCTGAAGACTGGCTCGACGATGTCCCGGAGAATGAAAACGAGGACGATGACGAGATTATCTGGGTCAGTAAAAGTGAAATTAAACGTGATGCCGAAGCGCTGAAAGACCTGGGGGCCGAAATGGTCGATCTGGGCAAAAACGCGCTGGACCGCATTCCGTTGGACGAAGATTTGCGCGCCGCCATCGAGCTGGCGCAGAAGATCAAGAAAGAGGGCCGTCGCCGTCAGCTGCAGCTGATCGGCAAAATGCTGCGCGCCCGCGATATCGAGCCGATCCAGACCGCGCTCGACAAGCTGAAAAACCGCCACAACCAGCAGGTTTCCCTGTTCCATAAACTGGAAGCGCTGCGCGACCGCCTGGTGGAAGAAGGCGATGACGTCATTCCGTCGATCCTGGATCTGTATCCGGCCGCCGATCGCCAACAGCTGCGTTCACTGGTGCGCAACGCGCAGAAAGAGAAGGCCGCCAACAAGCCGCCTAAGGCTTACCGCCAGATCTTCCAATACCTGCGCGAGCTGGCCGAAGCGGCCGACTAAGCGCCGCCATCCCGGGATGAACCCGTTTCATCCCCGGTGATGCGCCGGTTCGCCGCTGCTTTCGCGGATATTGAAGCGCAGGCTGCCTTCCAGCTCTTCTTCCGCCTCTTCAAACAGCAGAATGATCGCGCCGAAACGACGCTTGCTGCGGGCATTCAGGTGAGTGAACTCGATTTCCACCGGCAGACCGATATCGCCGGTCACTACGTCCCACAGCGCGTCGAGGTTGGCGCCGAATCCCTCGTCCAGCGCAAACTTGTGCGCAAAATCGCGGTAGAAGGTCGGCACATCCTGGATCTGTTCAAAATCAAACTCTACTTTTGCCATCAAACTCACTCCACACGAATGAAGTTTTTGTAATGGTCGCGCGTGACGAAGATCAGACCGTCGCTCGAATACAGCAGGCGATCGGCGCCGCGCCGGCCACACTGGTAATTGATGTCCGCTTCGCGCCAGACCCGGCCGCCGGCGCTCGGCAGTTGTCCTTCACGGTTAGAGAATCGATCGCCGCCAATCGCCTTGCCCGGCAATACCGCACAGAGGTTGCCTGAACGCGGGTCCCAGCCCTGCTCGCGCGCCTGCTTCTTGGTGACGTAATAGCCCGGCAGCCGCTGATGCTGCTGCAGGTAGCTCACCACCGTTTGCTGCTGCGTGAGCCGATCGATGCTCTGCTGTTGCCCCGCCGGCGCTTGCACCACCGTCGCATTGCCGCCGATCGCACGGTGCTCGTTGCCGCGCAGCGCGCTGAAGACGGCGATGACCACGGCGATGACAATCGCCAACAGAATCCGCTTGTTCATGACATTCCCTGAAATTATGCCGCCGAAGGCGCCGCAGCTCCCCCAGGCTAGTTAGGTATATAGTCGACCTGGATGAAACTAAGATGACCGGCACGTCACGTTTTCGCGGCGGTGAGCGTTTCATCCATTCATGACAATGATGCCACTTTCCAGTCGTTCTGGCACTCGGAGTCTCTCTGAAAACAGGCCGCCTCACATGAGACGGCCCGCCATGTCAGGCACTGCTTTCAGTATAGTCAGGGAAGGCGCCGCACAACGCGGCGCAACAGGAGGGAACGCATCAATCGATCAAGGCGTGACGATAGCGATGCAGCATGTCGGCCAGGCGTTTCACCGGCCCGGTGACGCTGAGCGGCGCCTGATTGTCCACCAGCTTCTGCTGGTACTCGTTCATTTCACCCAGCAAGCGATCGTAGTAATAGGCGCGCTTGACGTCGTTCTTGGCGGAGACCACCCGATCGGCGGTGCTGCGGATCTGGCGGTGGAAGGCCGACAGCTCTTCGCTGACCGGAATCTCCGCCCGCTGCATGCGCTGGTGGGCAATGATCAGGTTCAACGCCAGACGATACTTGGCGATGTCGTTCGGGAACATCATCAGCAGCTGGTTAAGCTGCTGATACAGCGCAGGCAGATGGTTTTGCCGACGACGCGCCGCCTTGGTGGTCAGCGCCGACACCGCGCTGCTGACGAACTGGTTAAGCAACGTGCGCCCGGTGCGTTCACGCGAATTGTCGCGGATCAGCAGCAGCACCATCAGCCCAACGCAGCTGCCGAGGAACTGGCCCAGTGCCCCGTCGAGAAACTGGGTGACGTTGAACTCCATCGGGTTGCTCAGCACCAGAATGTTGATGGTCCCGGCCAGCAGCCCCAGCGAACCGAGCCGCCGCTTCTGCACCTCGATGCCGATGAAAAACGCCAGCAGACCGAGGCTGAGACACAGCAGCAAAATGCTCTGCTGCGTCGCCGGCAGGATCACCATGAAGAACAGGGAACCGACCGGGATCGCCGCCAGCATGCCCAGCACGAAATCCATCGCCACCATGCGCGGCGCCGGGGTGCGCATCGCCAGCGAGGTGATCACCGCGATGATCACCATAAAACCGCTGCCGGACGTCCAGCCGGTCCACAGCCACAGCAGGCTGCCGAAGGCCGTCGCCACAAAGGTGCGCAGGCCGTTGATCATCGCGTGATGCCCTTCCGCCGAAGTCGGCTTGACCACGGTTTCATTGCTCAACACCCCCTCTTCCACCGCGCTGATGCTGCAGTTGGCGTGCACGCCTTTCGACAGCAGCAGGTAGCGCGTCGCCGCGCCGACCCAACCGGTGATGGTCGGCAGCGTTTCCTCGGAACGATGCGTGGTCAGCACCTGGCGCAACAGCTTCATGCGCTTGTGGATCTCCTGCGGGGTTTCCGCCGGTACCATCAGCTGCTCCCGCAGGCTGTCTTTCAGTGCCTCCGGGTGATTCACCAAGATCAGATAGGTTTCGCAGGCCTGGGTGATCAGCGTCAGCGACAGCGTATGCAGCGCTTTTACCCGGCGGTTGACCTTCTGCCAGCGCGAGGACTCCATCATCAGATTGTTGCGCATGCCGTCCAGCGCCGTGGTGCTCTTCACCAGATTGCTCCAGGCGCGGTCGATATCCTCTTTGTCGGCGTTGCTGATGCACATCTGCATCAGGCGGTATTGAGCTACCAGCAGCTGATCCACCGCCCGATCGATGTCCTGTTTGATCGAACGCGGCGAGAACAGCAGATCCGCCAACACGGCGCTGACGATCCCCAGCACGATCTCGCTGCAACGCTCGATGGCGAACTGCGGCGCTTCCAGCAGATGAGACTCGCTGGTGGCGACCGTCACGATGATGATCAGCGCGGTATACCCGGCCAGCCCCCAGGCATAGGAGTTCTCCACCTTGATGAGCGAAGAAAGCCAGGTGCAGAAACCGGCCCAGATGCAGCACAGCAGCAGCATCACCACCGGCGCGCGGGCGGTGGTGATGATAATGATCAGGCCGACGAAGCAGCCGATAAAGGTGCCGATGATACGCAGCCAGCCGCGGTGGCGGATGGCGCCGGAGAAGGGTTCGCCGCCGGCGGCAAAGGCCGGGCCGGCGGCGACGATGGCGGCGGTCATCGCCGACCAACGCGGGGTTTCCAGATTGAGATGGAAGCCGACGAACAGCGCAAACACAATCGCGAAGCTGAGTTTGAAGGCGAATCTCAGCCGGATAAAGGTTGGGCTGCTCATTAGCCGAACTCACGCAGCCGGTGCATCAGGCGCACAAAAGGCGAACCGCTGTCGGCATTGCGATCGTTCTTGCCGACGATCACCACGGTGGCGGTGGTGCCGGCCGGGTACGGATGCTGTTGATCCTTGGCGTCCAGCAGGATCTTCACCGGCACGCGCTGCGCCAGGCGCACCCACTCCAGGTTGCTGTCGATCGAGGCCAACCCTTTGTTGTTCACCGTGCTGCTGCTGTTGTTCACCGCCGCCGCCACGCTGTCGACGGTGCCGTGCATGATGCGGTTGCTGCCGAGCGGGGTGATCTCCGCGCGGTCGCCCTTATTCAGGCCATTCAGCTTGGTTTCTTCCAGGTACGCCAGGATGTAGAAGGAATCTTTCTTCACCAGCGCCACCGCCACCGAGCCCCGGGTGATGTATTCGCCGGCATGGACGTTGAGGTTGGTGATCCAGCCATCGGCCGGAGCCCGCACCGTGGTGCGTTCCAGATCCAGCTGCGCCAGCTCGCGTGCCGCCACGGCCTTCGCCAGCTGGTGCTGCACGGTCTGCAGCGAGTTGTTCGACTGGTCAATCTCTTCCTGCGACATCGCCTGCACGCCCAGCTTCACGCGGCGGCCGGCCTCGCGCCGTTTTTCCGCCGCCAACGCTTGATAGTAGGCGACATCGGCGCCGGCTTCCGCCAACGCCTGCTCATAACGCGGCCGATCGACCACGAACAGCACCTGGCCTTTCTTCACCAGTTGGTTATCCACCACCGGCACGTCGGTCAGCAGGCCGCTGACGTCCGGCGCGATCGCCACCACATCGGCGGTAAACTTGGCATCACGCGTCCACGGCGACTCGGTGTAGAACACCCAGGCCTTGAATATCGCGGCGATGCCCAACAGCACAAGAATCAAAGTGATCGCGATTCGGGTTATTTTTATCGAAAAATTTTTCACAGCGACCTCAAACAAAAAGACATGAAATCAGATAAAACAAGCAGCAATACAGCGCAGTGTTAAACAGCGCCGGATGCCAGACAAAATCGTAAATCCCCGTCGGCTGCAGCAGGCGGCGCAAGAGAAAAAACAGCGCCAGCGACACCAGCAGCTCGAAAAACACCGGCGGAAACGACAGTCCGAAGATGACCATAACCGGAAGCAAACTCATCACTTTTTCCTTATTGTTCACTGCGCCGGGGAAAGACACATCTCGCCATTCACATTCTCTTTACATTTTAGCGTGCGCGCGCCACAAATCTTGACCAGACAGCTTGTCCAGGTCACGAACCCGAAAAAAGGTTAAACTTTGGGGCAGACGTCCACGACAGGGATTGCGAGGGTGCCGGAGGAGCGGCAGGATTACATCGCCGATCGCTCTCGCACGTTGGTAAGGTCTATTCACCCGACCACGTTATATTAGCCTGCTTACTATCAAGGCATCAACAATCTGTGATCTAAATCACTTTTAAGCCAGAGTGAATAATGGAAAGATTAAAACGGATGTCGGTATTCGCCAAAGTGGTTGAGTTCGGGTCGTTTACCGCGGCCGCGCGCCAACTCGGCATGAGCGTTTCATCGATCAGCCAAACCGTCTCGAAACTGGAAAATGAGCTGCAGGTCAAGCTGTTGAACCGCAGCACGCGCAGCATCGGCCTGACTGAGGCCGGCAAAATCTACTATCAGGGCTGCCGACGCATGCTGCAGGAAGTCAGCGAAGTGCATGAACAGCTGTATGCGTTTAACAACACGCCCGCCGGCACGCTGCGCATCGGCAGCTCATCCACCATGGCGCAAAACGTGCTGGCGAACATGACCGCCGAGATGATGAAAGAGTACCCGGGCCTGACGGTCAACCTGGTAACCGGCATTCCGGCGCCGGATCTGATCACCGACGGGCTGGATCTGGTGATCCGCACCGGGGCGCTGCAGGACTCCAGCCTGTTCTCTCGCCGCCTGGGGCAGATGCCGATGGTGGTGTGCGCCGCCAAAAGCTACCTGAGCCAGCACGGCACGCCGCAGAAGCCGAGCGACATGGTCAACTTCTCCTGGCTGGAGTACAGCGTGCGGCCCGACAGCGAATTCGAACTGATGTCGCCGGAAGGCATCACCACGCGCATTTCCCCGCAGGGGCGCTTCGTCACCAACGACTCCTCCACCATGATCCGTTGGCTGAAAAACGGCGCCGGCATCGCCTACGCCCCGCTGATGTGGGTGATCGAAGAGATCAAACGCGGCGAGATCGAGATCCTGTTCAAAAGCTACCATTCGGATCCGCGGCCGATCTACGCGCTCTATACCGAGAAGGACAAACTGCCGCTGAAGGTGCAGGTGTGCATCAATTATTTAACCGACTATTTCGAACGCGTAGCGGCGGTCTATCAGGGCTATCGCTGAGCAGCGCTCAAATAGCGTCGCGCCAGCGCGGCCAGCAGCGTCAGCGCCACCATGCCGAAGCCCCACAGCAGCCAGATGGCGTAGCCCGCCCAGGTCAGCAGCGCAGGAAAATAGCTCGCCAGCCCGCTGCCCAGCTGTTTCAGCCACGGCAGCCAGGCGTCCAGCACCGCCTGCGGCACCAGGCTCAGCGCACCGTTCACCGGCAACGATGCATTCCCGGCTGCCTCCGCCAACGCCGGGAGCCAGGCCAGCACCCCGGCTACGCCCCAGGCCAGCAGCGTCCATAGCGCCATGGCGCCCAGCAGCAGCGCGAGTGTCCAACCGCCCCGGTTCACGGCACACCGCCACCGCACTGCGGACAAAATCGGCTGCCCGACGGCAACGGCGCGGCGCACTGGCCGCAGGTGGCGCTCACCGCGGCAAACGGCTGACCGCAGCGGTGGCAATAACGCGCGCCCGATTTATTCACAGCCCGGCATTCCGGGCACAGCGGCCCCGGCTCGCCATGCTGGTTATAGCGGTTGCCATGATGCCCGCCGCCGTGGCCCGCGCGCTGATGACCGCCGTTAATACCGCCTTGCCCCAACAACCGTTTCAGTAAGCTCATCCCGCCTCTCCTCTGTGCATTGACGCTGAACCTCACTGTAAACCCTGGAGTAAACTCCAGGGTAAAGCCCGGCGAGCAGGATTTACGTTTCATTACATCGTAAAAGTGACAAGGCTTTGATGCCGTTAACAAAAGCACCATCGGCATTATCCCACGCCGCCGCGCTGCGTTATGCTGCGGAAACCTCTCCCTGCATCAGGAATAACCATGAAAAAAATCATACTGGACTGTGACCCGGGGCATGACGACGCCATCGCTCTGTTGCTGGCCTGGGGCAATCCGCAGATCGACCTGCTGGCGGTCACCACCGTGGTGGGTAACCAGACGCTGGACAAAGTGACGCGTAACGCCCTGGCGGTGGCCCGCATCGCCAATATCACCGGCGTCCCCTTCGCCGCCGGCTGCCCGCGCCCGCTGGTGCGCAATATCGAAGTGGCGCCCGACATTCACGGCGACTCAGGCCTCGATGGCCCGGTGCTGCCGGCCCCCCACCTGCAGTTGGACTCACGCCATGCGGTAGACCTGATCATCGAGACCGTGATGGCCCACCCGCCGGGCAGCGTGACGCTGGTGCCGACCGGCGGCCTGACCAATATCGCCATGGCGGTGCGTAAAGAGCCGCGCATTGCCGAACGGGTCAAGGAAGTGGTGCTGATGGGCGGCGGCTATCATGTGGGCAACTGGAGCGCGGTGGCGGAGTTCAATATCAAAATCGATCCCGAGGCGGCGCACATCGTGTTCAACGAAAAATGGCCGCTCACCATGGTCGGGCTGGATCTCACCCATCAGGCGCTGGCCACGCCGGCAGTCTGCGAACGCATCGCCGCCCTCGGCACCCGGCCGGCCGCCTTCGTCGGCGAACTGCTGGCATTCTTTGGCCGTATGTACCAACAGGCGCAAGGCTTCAGCGCCCCGCCGGTACACGATCCTTGCGCGGTGGCCTACGTGATCGACCCGAGCGTCATGACGGTGCGCAAAGCGCCGGTGGATATCGAACTGACCGGCACCCTGACGTTGGGCATGACGGTCACGGACTTCCGCGCGCCGCCGCCGCCGGACTGCCACACCCAGGTGGCGGTCAAACTGGATCAGGATAAATTCTGGGATCTGGTGGTGGATGCGCTAAAGCGGATCGGTGAGGTGGAGTAAGCGGACGGGAGACAAGACTAACGCGCTTGGGCAAGCGCGTTAGTCTGTATTCTGCCGCGGCAACGGGGAGGCTCAAGACATAACGTCTTTTATTTCCAATTCAGCAGAACAATCCTAACAATAAATCATTTTATAAAAACACAAATAAACAGATAGAGACAAGAAGAATCTTAATAAAAATAAAACCATGAAAATCACTTTTAATTTAAAAATCAACAATGGGAAACGATGAAACAAACCTCCTCCGTCACACCGCCGCTGACGAAACAAATTAAACAAGCAGATACCTATTTTATTCTTCACATTACCTGCCGATATAGGCCATTGCCGGGATGCCTCACGATATTCACACTCGCCAGTGCAAAGGCCAACCAACTGATTTTAATAAATAAAAATAATAATTAGATTAAAAATTGACTGAATCGCAATAGATTTGAGAAAATAACGCGTCTGTTTTTGAAAAAACAAAAATGCCTTTTGCGGGTGAAAAATACGGCTTAACCTTTCTTTAGGCGCACAGCCTCACGCATTCTCAGGGCAAACATTATTTATCGCTTCACCATGAAGACGGTTTAAATTTCCCGTGAGACATTTTCGAATTGAACATTACACACATTTCAACATCAGGATAAAGGATAGGGAATAATCAAAACATGCATTCAATAAACGCTATCAGGCCTTGGCAGGTTAACCATGGCCGATAAATCTCCCGCTAACGCAGCGACCATCGCCGTGCTGCCCCTGCTGCTGATCTGGATGGCGGCGCTCCTGCCGATCTATCATCCCAATATGGGCGGCGACGGTCTGGCGCTGCCGCAAAACATTCAGGCCTGGGGCGTCATGGCGCTCACTACGCTGATCGTGACGTTTACCGTTTGCCTGGGTCGCATCCGCCTTTCGCTTACCCCCACCGCCCGGCTATTGCTGCTCGGCATCGCCGTGCTGGCGCTGCCGCTGCTGTATACCCGCCCCGAGTGGCGCGAAGACGCCCTGTGGCGCTGCGCCGGCCTGCTAGGCGGTTGGCTGTTCTATGTCGCCTGCCTGCAGCTGCGCCTAACCCCCAGGCAGCGCAACCTATTGCTGTACGGTCTGCTGTTCGCCGCTGGCGTTCAGGCGCTGCTGGCGGCTCTGCAACTGTTCGCCCCCACGCTGGCGTGGGTATCCCCTCACGGAAGCCGGGTCTACGGCGTCTTTCAGCAACCGAACGTGCTGGGCAGCTTTATCGCCACCGGGCTGGCTTTGGCGCTCTGGCTGCTGCTTGCTCCCCTCTCTGCGCCGATGCGGCGGCGGCAAATCCCGCTGCTCGCGCTGCTGGCCGTTTTCTCCGCCCTGCTGGTGCTGATCCAGTCGCGCGCCGCCTGGCTCGGCGGCGCCTTGGCGGCGGCATTGCTGCTGTGGCGTTTTGCCCGCCAGCGCCCGGCCGCAAGCCGCTGGGCCGGCGGCGCGCTGCTGTTGGGTATGGCGATCGGCCTCACGGTGCTGTTCACCGGTTTCGGTCTGGAGGGTCACACCGGCCTGATCGGTCGGGGGCTATCCAACAGCGCGCGTCTGACCATGCTGCACGACGTCGGCGCCATGATCCTGGCCAAGCCGCTGCTGGGCTGGGGTTACGGCGGTTTTGAATACGGCTTCGCGCACTTCCGCCTGCAGGAAATGCCCTGGCGAGAAGTGCTGGAAGTCGCCGGGCATCCGCACAATGAAATCCTGCTGTGGTGGGTTGAGGGTGGTCTGCCGGCGCTGGCGGGTATCATGATCGTCCTCGTCGCCGGCGCGCTGCTGCTGAAATGCGCCTGGCAACGGGATCGCGCGCAGCGGGACGGCGCGCGCGTCGGGCTGTTCCTGGTGCTGCTGCCAATGCTGGTGCATACCCAGCTGGAATACCCTTTCTATCTGTCTGCGCCGCACTGGCTGGCGTTTCTGTTGCTGCTGGCGTTGCTGGACGGCCAAACCGGCGAGCCCCGCCCGCTGCCGTTCGCCAAAGCCCTGAGCCTGCCGGTGGCGATGGCGGCGGTCGGCGTGCTGGCGATGGCGGTTTTCGCCTGGCAAGGGCGCATGGCGCTCACTCAGTCGGAACGCACGATGCTGGCCAACATCGACAGCATCGAGCAAATGCCGCCGCCAGCCGCCTGGATCTACCGGGAGCGCAAAACGTTCGACGAGCAATCTCACGCGCTGCTGGTCTATAACCAGACACGTGACGATGCCCTGTTGACCGGCTATCGGCAGTGGGCCAATGCCTATCTGCAGCGCCGTATCGACGCCAACGTCTACGCCACGCTGATCATGATCTTGCGCTATCAGGGGGCCCAGGCGGAAGCCGACGCTCGCCTGCGGGAAGCCGCTTTCCTGTTTACGCGGGATGCGCGGTTTAGGTAGGGACAACAAGGTGAGAGCGATGCCTCGTCGCTCTCACCTGCGTCATTTATGTAGCAAAATTAACGCGGCAATATCGCGCACTCTTTATCCAGCAGCGATTCTACCGACGCGCGATTGCCGACGTCCCAGCCGCGCTTCGAGGCCAGCAAGATAAAACCCCGTTGGCCGCCAAACGTGGTGGGCACTAACGCCACGCCATATTCCGCCATCTGCGGCGGCGACAGATGGAAATAATCCGCCAAATCCTTAATCGGGTAGATGCCCATCACGGCTGGCTGCATCACGCGGCGAGCATAATAGGTGTGGCGCAACAACTTATCCGGCAAAGGCCGCCATCGCTCCTGTATGTAGGGGCGTTCCGCCTGCAATTGGCGCCGCACATCTTCGCGCAGACAGGTCAGGTGAATATGCAATTGGTTCTGGCTGCGGCCATAAGCGGAGTTGATCGCCATGCCCAACATATCATCCGGCACCGGCCCGCCATACTCAGCGGCCAGCCGGTAACGCATCAGCCATGCATAGCCAAAATAGTCCGTCCGTTCCCCGGCCAGCAGCTGCGGGCTTTCGATGCCGGAGAGCGGCGCCGTCGGCACCAGGATGAAGTGATAGGGATAACGCGGGTTTTGCAGCACGCTGAAGCCCTGCGCTTTCCCCTGCGGCATATAAATCTGCTCACACGGGGCCGGATCGCGCTTTTGCTGATAGTTGGCCATGCAGAGCTTATCGACCACGCCCCACAGCGCATCGGAACGGGCGCACCCCGTCAGAGAGAGAACCCCCAGCACCAGCAGCCAATGCCGGGCGGATAAAGCCAGGCGCGTCATTCTCGTAGTGATCTGTTTTTTCGCCACGTCAATTTTATTCCATTATGTCGTACAGGCTACGGCGTCCTGCCGCGCTTAGCGTTACGAATGCGAGAAAGGCCGCAAAATGGAGAATGGTTGAGGGGCCAACGCGCGGCCCCTTGAGGAAAGATTACGCCGTGCCGCCGACGGTCAACGTATCCAGTTTCAGCGTCGGTTGGCCGACGCCTACCGGCACGCTCTGGCCTTCCTTGCCGCACACGCCCACGCCTTTATCGAGCGCCAGATCGTTGCCGACCATCGAGATCTGCTGCATCGCCTCAATGCCGGAGCCGATCAGCGTCGCCCCTTTCACCGGCTTGGTGATACGGCCCTTTTCGATCAGGTAGGCTTCGGTGGTGGAGAACACGAACTTGCCGGAGGTGATGTCCACCTGGCCGCCGCCAAAGTTCGGCGCGTACAGACCGTACTCGACGCTGGCGATGATCTCTTCCGGCGTCGATTGGCCCGCCAGCATGTAGGTGTTGGTCATGCGCGGCATCGGCAGATGCGCGTAGGACTCGCGGCGGCCGTTGCCGGTCGGGGCGACGCCCATCAGCCGCGCGTTGAGCTTGTCCTGCATGTAACCTCTCAATACGCCGTTTTCAATCAGCACGTTGTACTGGCCCGGCACGCCTTCGTCGTCGATCGCCAACGAGCCGCGGCGCCCTTGCAGAGTGCCGTCATCCACCACGGTGCACAGTTCGGACGCCACCAGCTCGCCCATATGGCCGCTGAACACCGAGGTGCCGCGTCGGTTGAAGTCGCCTTCCAGGCCGTGGCCCACCGCCTCATGCAGCAGCACGCCCGGCCAGCCGGCGCCCAACACTACCGGCATATTGCCGGCCGGCGCCGCCACCGCGCCAAGATTAACCAGCGCCATGCGCACCGCTTCTTTGGCGTAGGCATCGGCGCGCACGTCGCCGTCGACGGTTTCCAGGAAATAGTCGTAACCGAAACGGCCGCCGCCGCCGCTGGAGCCGCGCTCACGCTTGCCGTCCTGCTCCACCAGCACGCTGACGGAGAGGCGCACCAGCGGGCGAACGTCCGCCGCCAGCGTGCCGTCGGTGGCGGCCACCAACACCTGCTCGTAAACGCCGGTAATGCTGGCGTTCACTTCCTGCACTCGCGCATCGGCGGCGCGCGCCACCTTGTCGACGCGGTGCAGCAGGGCGATTTTCTCTTCGCGCGGCAGACTTTGCAGCGGATCGAGCAACGGATACAGCGCCCGGTAACCGATCTCACCCAGGGTATGCGCCCGCCCGTCGCCCTGCTCACGCACGATGCTGCGCGCCGCCTGGGCGCTCTGCTGCAGCGCATTCAGGGTGATCTGATCGGCATAGGCGAAGCCGGTCTTCTCACCACTTACGGCGCGCACGCCGACGCCCTGGTCGATATTGTAAGAGCCATCCTTGATGATGCCGTCCTCGATCACCCAGGCTTCATGATAGCTGGACTGGAAATAGAGATCGGCGTAGTCGATACGGCGTTCTGCCAGTTGACCCAGTACCCTGTACAGGTCTTGATGACTCAGCTTGTTGGTAGCGAGTAACTGCTCACTGACAAACGTCAGGCTCATAATGGTTTCACTCTTGATTGGAGGATAGCTTGTCAGACGGCGCCGTCAGCGACGTCTGGAATCGGTTGTGCTGCAGCACCGGCATCTGCGCACGAATATTTTTCAGGCTTGCGGCGTCCACGCGCACTTTCAGCGCCGCCACGGCGTCCGCGTTCTCGGCCAGCACCTTGCCCCAGCCGTCAACCGCCAGCGTGTGGCCCCAGGTGCGACGAGTCGGCCCGTGGCGCCCCACCTGCGCCGGCGCCAGGATCACGCACTGGTTCTCGATCGCCCGGGCGCGCAGCAGGATTTCCCAATGCGCCTCGCCGGTGACCCGGGTAAAGGCCGCCGGCACCGAAATCAATTCGGCGCCCTGCGCCCGCAGCGCCTGGAACAGCGCGGGGAAGCGCAGATCGTAGCATATGGTCATGCCCAAACGCCCGACCGGCGTATCCACCACCGTCAGGTGCTGCCCGTGCTGGTAGGTATCCGACTCGCGGTAGCGGCCGTGCGCATCGTTGATGTCCACATCGAACATGTGCAGCTTGTCGTAGCGGGCGCGGATCTCGCCCTGCTCGTCGAACAACAGGCTGCTGGTGGTGATAAGTTCCGGGTTTTCACGGCTGATCAAGGGCATCGAGCCCACCAGCAACCACACGCCATAGCGGCGCGCCAGCTCGCGCACCGCGTTCTGCAGCGGGCCATCGCCCTGTTTTTCCGCCTGTTGGCGGTAGGCCGCGGAGTTGGCGAACAGCAGCGCGTTCTCCGGCGTCATGACCAGTTTTACCCCGGCATTGAGCTGCTTGATCTGCTGTTCAATCTGGGCCAGGTTATCGCGCACCTGATCGCCACTGCACAACTGCAACAACGCAACGTTAGCATTCCTCATGACGCCTTATCCTCCTTTGCCTTACGAAGTACCTCATTGATCTTCGGCTGGTCGAGATCGCCGCCGATATGGTAGCGAATCAGCGAAATCTTGCTCCACAGCGGCCCCAGCACCTGCGAGGCGGCAAATACCGCCGCGCCGACGATCGGGTTGACGACAAACGCCGTGGCCACGCCGACGGTCGCCGAAATCGCCGGCGCCACCACCGCCTCCATATCGATGCGGCGGCGCGCCAGATCGATCTGGCCGCTCATGGCGATGTCCGCCGCCAGGCCATCGATCAATAGATTATCAGTATGCATTATGCCATCTTTCAGCCAGGCGGTGCTGCGGATGGAATCAAAGTAGAAACCTTTGCCGAAGGTATCGCTGAAATCGAACTGCAGCTTGCGCAGCAGGGCGTCGAAGCTGACCAGCCGCAGCAGCTGGCCGGCGCGGCCGCCGCCCATGCTGTCGATCTCGCCCTTGCCCATCTTGACCTGCAGCGCGCCGCTCAACGTATTCACCTGCGGCTGCCACGGCGCGCCGTGCCAGTACAGATCGAAGTCCACGTCGTAAGGCGCCCCTTTCAGCGGGATAGTGATGCCGAAGAAGGCGGCGGTTTCATCGATCTTGCCGCCGAGCAGTTTGCCTTTCAGCGAGCTGCGCTCTTCCTGCGCGTTTTGTTTCCACAGGCCGGTGGCGGTCATGCGCCCTTTGCCGGTATCGACCAGGCCGTGATCCAGCGTCAGGGTATCCCCCCGATTAGTCAGATCCGCCTCGACCTTGCCAAGGTTCTGCCCCAGCACCCAGCACGACTTGCAGCGCAACATCAGCGAAGGCCAGTCGCGGAAGGAAAGTTTCTCGGGCGACGGCGCCGCCGCGCCCGCCGCGTTTTTCGTCTCGGCGAACTGTGGGTTGTAATACAGGTAGTTGATATCGGCGCGCCACGGCCCGCGATCGGCCACCCGCAGGCTGCCGTCCACTTCGTCGCTCTTGGCGCTCACCAGGGTAGCGCCAAGCTGTTTTTCGGCCGACAGCGTCAGCTTATGCCAGGCCTGGCCGCCCAACAGCAGCTGCGGCGTGGTCAGCGCCACGGTGGTGGGGAAGCTGAAACCGCCCACCTGACCGCTGCCGCCGCCCTGTTTCAGCGCCGGCGCCAGCAGCGCCAGCCATTGCTCGCCGTCCAGCGCCGGCAGGTTCAGCGTCATCGATTTGCCGGCCGGCAGCGGCGGGGTGCCGCCACCGTTGGTTTGCCACGCGGCGCGCGCCAGATTCACCTGTTTTTTGTCGAAGTTCCATTCACTGTTGAAGCGGTTCTGTTTGCCCGCGCTGCCGGTCAACATGAAGCCGTTCAAACCGCCTTTGACCTTGACGTTCACCGGTAGCGCTTCGCCCGGCGCCTTGTCCAGCGGTGAAGATAAGTGACTGCTCACTTTCTTCAGGTCTGCGTCAAGTCCGATATCGTAGCTGGCCGAACCTTGGTGCGGCAGCGTGATGGCCACCTGGCTCTGCCAGGGTGCGCTGCCGCTGAGCGCATCGGCGGCCTCTTTCGGCAGGCCGGGGAACTTGCCCGGCAACCAGTCTCCTTTCAGGCCGACGTTGACCTTGTAGTCACGCTCGCCTTCCTGCGTGGAAAAGTTGACCGCCACCGGCTGCCCGAACCAGTTGGCCGACAGGGGGTCGCTCTGCAGGTTGCCGTTGTCGAAGCGGAACTTGCCGCTGAGCTTTTGCAGTTCGCTGTCCAGCGGCTTTATCAGCAACGAATTGTTGTTCAGCGCCACTTCGCCGGTGGCTCTGACCTGCTCGCCGTCCAGGGGGATATCAAGATGTAAGCGCCCACTGACATCACCGCCAATCTGCAGCTGCTCCAGCGCCGCCCCCAGCGAATCGTGCAACGGTGTCTGCATGAAGTAGTCATGTACGTCGCTGCCCGCACCCGCGACGTCGGCGTCGATCAGCAACCGCTCTTTCAGGTAATCCGGGATCACCGCGCTGATATTTTTGCCCGCCACCTTGCCCAATCGGGTTTGCGGCGCATGCATCCACAATCCCTCGTTGGCGAAATCGAGATCGATAGCCAAATCGGTCAGCGCCGGCCAGCCCGGTTGGAACTGGAAGGTGGCGTGACGCAGCGGCACGAAAACTTCAAACTGCCCTTCGTTTTTACGATACGGGAAGTGCTGCGGATCGCCGGAATAAATCAGCGTGGCGTTATCCACCTGGCCGCCCTGAATGGCGCCGCTCAGGTAGTCCACCAGATGCTTGCCCATCAACGGCTCCGGGAAATAGCGCCAGGCGTCGGCGCCGTCATACAGGCGGATGCCCGCCAGAATGTTCAGCCACGGCTCGCCCTTGGCCGGCTGCTGATAACGGAAATCACCGTTGACCCACAGCGACTTCGCCTTGACGTCCAGGCCCTGGCTCGCCAGCTCCCAACCTTGGTCGTTGTAACGCCAGGTCAGCGCGCCGCGTGCGCTGCTGATTTCAAGCGGAGCGCGGAACATGTCGCCGTAAGGCAGGGTGCTGTCAGTGAGCCCCAGCGTCAGGCGGCCGTTCTCCACCCCGCCGCTCAACGCGCCGGAGAAGTGGTTGACGCCCGGCAGCAGTTCCCAACGCTGCCAGCTGACATCGCGCCACAGCGCCTGAAAACGGCTCTTTTCCGGCTGCTTGAGCGGGATGTCCAGCGCCAGCGCAGCCACCTGCCCCTGCGGCTGCAGATCGTTCCAGCGCTCGAGCGCGTCCGGACTGAGGAACGAGAAGGTCGGCAGCAGCGCCGACAGGCGCTCCAGTTGAAGGTGAGTCGCGCGCACCCGCAGCTCTTCATTCTGCGCCGGCCCCATGAATTCGGTGTTTTCCGGCAGCCACAGCGCGGAAAGCGCGCCCTGCGGCCAGGCCTGGCCGTCGGTGCTCAACCGCAGCTGCGGCACGTCGAGCTGCCAACCGGTGCCCTGGCGGCGCAACGACAGCGCCAGATTGTCCACGTCCAGCCGGTGCTGCGCGGCGCCGGTATTCCAGTTGGCCGCCCCCTGCTTGAGCAACGCATGGCCGCCGGCGATTTCGCCGTTCTGCACCTGCAGCCAGGCCGCCAGACTGAAGTCGGCGCTTTCCAGCCCGGTATTGGCGCGCAGCCAGCGGGTAAACCAGGGTTTCATGTCGATGTTATCGGCCTGCAGATAGACCGTGCCGGTGTCCAGCAGGCCCTGATTATCGCGCAGGTCCATGCGCAGCTGCACCACGCCGTGTTGGCCATTCAGCGTCGACAGGCTGATCTGCCCCTCGGCGCGGTGGCGATCGCGGCCGTTGAGCCAGGTCAGTTGGGGAATGTCGAATTCGGCGCGCGCGCCGGCAGGTGTCAGGAACGAGATACGGCTGTCGCGCAGATCGAAATGGTCGAGCTGGCGCAGCATCAGATCGCTGATTTTACCGGGCTCAAGGCCGTCGCCCTCACGATCGCCGCCCAGCGTGGCGTTCAGATCGAGGCGGAATTGATAGAAGGTCAGATCGCGGAACTGCCAGCGCCAATGCAGCAGCGATTGCCACACGTCCAGCGCCAGCGTCACGCGTTCGATATGCACATCGCTTTTGGGCAGCGTAACGCTCAGGTTGCGCACTTCAAGCTGTGGGCCGAAGGTTTCCCAACTGCCCTGCAGGAAATCCATCTGCACAGGCACACCGGATAGCTTCTCCACCTGCGCCAGCAGTTGGGGACGATAGTCGTTCAGCTTCGGCAGCATCAGGCGCAGCCCGCTGATCAGCAGCGCCACAATCACGATTAGGGTGGCGCCTGTTGCTAACAGAATCCCAGGCAGTCGCCTCACGCAGTTCTCCTTGCTCCGCTGCCTGGCAACGGGAATATCTATGCACTGACGGGCCCGGCGTGCCGGACCCCTACCGATGTCGGGCGGGCTACATCATGACGACGTCGAACTGCTCCTGGCTGTACAACGGTTCGATCTGCACCTTCACCTGTTTGCCGACGAAGATCTCCACTTCGGCCAGCGCATGCGACTCTTCGCTCTTCAGCGCTTCGCCGACCGCCGCGGAGGCGTACACCAGGAAGCGATCGGAATCGTAAGCATGGTGCACGCGCACAATCTCGCGCAGGATCTCGTAGCACACGGTTTCCACCGTTTTCACGGTGCCGCGCCCATTGCAAGTAGGACAATCGTGACAGAGCACATGTTCAATGCTTTCACGCGTGCGTTTACGCGTCATTTCAACTAAGCCTAGCTGAGAGAAGCCGTTGATCGTGGTTTTTACCCGATCTTTACTCAACGCCTGCTCCAGCGAGTGCAGCACCCGGCGGCGATGCTCTTCGTTGTTCATATCGATAAAGTCGATGATGATGATGCCGCCCAGGTTGCGCAGCCGCAGCTGGCGCGCGATGGCCTGCGTCGCCTCGATGTTGGTATTGAAAATGGTTTCGTCGAGGTTGCGGTGGCCGACGAAGGCGCCGGTGTTGATGTCAACCGTGGTCATCGCCTCGGTCTGATCGATGATCAGATAGCCGCCGGACTTCAGCTCCACCTTGCGCTCCAGCGCGCGCTGGATCTCGTTTTCCACATCGTACAGATCGAAAATCGGCTGGCTGCCGGTATAGAGCTCGAGCTTGTTGGTGATGTCCGGAATGTACTCGCCGGTGAACTCCACCAGCAGATCGTGCGTCAGCCGCGAATCGACGCGAATGCGATCCAGCGCCGCGCCGGCGAAATCGCGCAAAATGCGCTGCGCCAACGCCAGCTCGCCGTACAGCTTGTATTTGGTCTGGTTGCGCTTCTTGCGCTCCATCACCTTGGTCCACAAGCGTTTGAGGAATGCGGCGTCCTGCGCCAGCTCTTCCTCGCCGATGCCTTCCGCCGCAGTGCGGATGATAAAACCGCCCAGCTCGTCGCAGTGCGGCGCCACGATCGCCTTCAGGCGCTCGCGCTCGGCTTCGCTTTCGATACGCTGCGACACGCCGACGTGCGCCGCGCCCGGCATGAAGACCAGATAACGCGAAGGCAGCGTGATATCGGTGGTCAGACGCGCGCCCTTGGTGCCAAGCGGATCTTTCACCACCTGCACCATCAGGTCTTGCCCCTGGCGCACCAGCTCGGCGATGTCGCGCACGTGGAAGTTTTTCCGCTCGTCGCCGGCGACGCATTCGGTATGCGGCATGATGTCGGAGGCGTGCAGGAAGGCGGCCTTGTCCAGGCCGATGTCGACGAACGCCGCCTGCATGCCCGGCAGGACGCGGCTGACGCGCCCTTTATAAATATTGCCGACGATGCCGCGTTTGGATTCGCGTTCGATATGGATCTCTTGCAGAATGCCGCCATCGATATAGGCGACCCGCGTTTCAGACGGTGTGATATTAACCAGTAGCTCAGCTGTCATGCCTTCTCCTCAGAGCCGGTCGATAATGGCAGCGCCCATCAACCGGTTCTTACATCACGTAATGCGACAAAATTACTGAGCAGCTCATGTGTTTCGACCAGCGGCAGACCAACCACTGCGTGATAACTCCCGGTTATCGTTCTGACGAAACAACCACCCTTTCCTTGAATTCCATAGGCGCCCGCCTTATCCATCGGTTCGCCCGTAGCAATATAGTCGCGGATATCCTGTTGTGACAGGCTGCGGAACGTCACGTCGGTCACCACCAGTTGGCAACGCACGTCGTGGCGATCGGCGATCGCCACTGCCGTCATCACCTGATGCTGCTTGCCGGACAGGGCCGCCAGCATGTCCGCCGCATGGGCTTCGTCGCGCGGCTTCTCCAGCACCCGGCCGTTGAGCACCACGATGGTGTCGGCGCCCAGCACCGGCCGATCTTCCTGCGCCAGCGCCACGCCCGCTTTGGCCTTGTCCTGCGCCAGGCGGCGCACATAGGCCTCCGCGGCTTCGCCTTCCCGGCGCTGCTCTTCGGTATGCGTCAGCAGAATGTCAAACGACACGCCCAGCAGGGTCAGCAGTTCACGTCGACGTGGGGAGCCGGAGGCCAGATAAAGCGAAGTCATTGATATACCCTTACTGTACGGCGAACTGACGGCGGATTTTGCGCATCAACAGGAATAACCACGGCCACAAAATGCCGTTTACCACACTACTCCAGAACACCTCTGGGCGGAAAGAGACGTTGATCACTAAAAACTCAGCCCAGAACACCACCACATCCATCGACAGCGACAGCAGCACGACGATAAGCGCCTGTTGCCACAGCGCCATATTGCGGAACAGTTGGAATTTGAACGCCACCAGATAGGCGATGATGCCCAGCGCCAGCGCGCGCACGCCCAGCGTGGAACCGAGGATCAGATCCATGATCAGCCCCAGCACGAAGCCGGTGCCGACGTTGACCCGGTGCGGCAAGGCCATCACCCAGTAGATCAGGATCAACACCAGCCAGGAAGGCCGGAACATGTAGATCTGTTCCGGCCACGGCATGATTTGCAGCACCAACGCCACCAGGAACGACAGCCAGATTATCCAGCGCCCGTGGCTGCGGTAGCTGTTCATTGCACCACCCCCGCCGCCGCGGGCTGAACCTGAGGCTGAGCAGAGGCCGGAGCCGTGGTTTGCGGCGCCACCCCGGTGGCCGGAGCCGGCAGTTGCGGCCCGACAGAACCGGCAGGCGGCAGCACCTGCGGCATCATCTGCATCAGGCGTTCATTGGCCACGCGGTGCACTTCGTCCGGCGGCAGCGGCATGTCGCCGTTGCGATCGGCGCCCCACAGCAGCAACAGATAACGCAAGCGCTGCAGACCGGCGGTCGGCCGCGCCTGAATCACAGTGTAAGCGCGCTGGTTGTCGACCTTGACCGAGGAGACCACCGCCACCGGATAGCCTTCCGGGAAGCGGCCGCCGAGACCGGAGGTGACCAGCACGTCGCCAACGCGGATATCGGTGTTGTTCGGCAGATGCTCCAGTTGCAGATCGTCGGCGCAGCCGCTGCCTGCGGCGATCACCCGAATATCGTTGCGCAGCACCTGGATCGGCAGCGCATGCGAGGCGTCGCAGATCAGCAGCACGCGGCTGGTGACTTTCGCCACCGCCACCACCTGACCGACCACGCCCTTGTCGCTGATGACCGGCTGGCCTTCATAGACGCCGTTGTCCGACCCTTTGTCGATCACCACCTGATCGCTATACGGATCGGAACCGGTGGAGATCACCTGGGTGACCATCTTGTGTTCGTCCTGACGCAGCGGAGAACCCAGCAGCTCGCGCAAGCGGGCGTTTTCCTGCTTGAATTGGCCAAGAAGAAGAATATCGCTGTTTTTCAGCAGCAGTTCCTGCCGCAGAGCGCGGTTTTCCAGCTCCAGCTGTTGGCGGGTGGCCAGCGTCTCTGACACGCTGTCCAAAACTTTACGTGGCCCGTTGGCCAGAAAATAGAAAGGGCTGACTGCGGTGTCCATGTAGTTGCGTATCTTCACGAACGTGCCGAGCCGGCTGTCGGCAACGATCAGGCCAATGGCCGCAATCACCGCCAAAAAAAGTCGCAGTTGCAGGGAAGGCCCCCTGCTAAAAATCGGCTTCATAAATTATGCGAGTTCCTCGACAACAGAAAGAGGAACCGTACCCGATTCTCGCTGTGCGCATTCATCCGATACGATTCCTCCTTCCAGGGGCTGACTATTCTTCGCTGAACAAATCGCCGCCGTGCATGTCGATCATTTCCAACGCCTTGCCGCCGCCGCGCGCCACGCAGGTCAGCGGATCTTCCGCCACTACGACCGGGATGCCGGTTTCTTCCATCAGCAGGCGATCGAGGTTGCGCAGCAGCGCGCCGCCGCCGGTCAATACCATGCCGCGTTCGGAAATGTCGGAGGCCAATTCTGGCGGGCACTGCTCCAGCGCCACCATCACCGCGCTGACGATGCCGGTCAGCGGCTCTTGCAGGGCTTCGAGGATTTCATTGGAGTTCAGGGTAAAGCCGCGCGGTACGCCTTCGGCCAGGTTACGGCCGCGGACTTCGATTTCGCGCACTTCGTCGCCTGGATAGGCAGAACCGATTTCGTGCTTGATGCGCTCGGCGGTGGCTTCGCCGATCAGCGAGCCGTAGTTGCGACGCACATAATTGATGATGGCTTCATCGAAGCGGTCGCCGCCGATGCGCACGGAAGAGGAGTACACCACGCCGTTCAGCGAGATCACCGCCACTTCAGTGGTACCGCCACCGATATCCACCACCATGGAGCCTGTCGCTTCGGAGACCGGCAGACCTGCGCCGATCGCCGCCGCCATCGGCTCTTCAATCAGAAACACTTCGCGCGCGCCGGCCCCTTGGGCGGATTCGCGGATCGCGCGGCGTTCAACCTGGGTCGCACCGACCGGCACACAGACCAGCACGCGCGGGCTTGGGCGCATGAAGCTGTTGCTGTGAACCTGTTTGATAAAGTGCTGCAGCATTTTTTCGGTCACGAAGAAGTCGGCGATCACGCCGTCTTTCATCGGGCGAATAGCCGCGATGTTGCCGGGGGTGCGGCCCAGCATCTGTTTGGCGTCATGACCGACGGCCGCAACGCTCTTTGGGGAGCCGGCACGATCCTGACGAATGGCAACCACCGAAGGTTCATTCAGTACGATGCCTTGCCCTTTAACATAAATCAGGGTATTGGCGGTACCCAAGTCGATGGACAAGTCGTTGGAAAACATGCCACGAAATTTCTTAAACATAACGAAAGGATAATCCTGCAAGCTGGGGGCGGAAAATAAAATCCGCCTACTTTACCAACCACACGAAGCAGCGACAAGGCGCAAAAACGTTCTACTTCGGTGAAAAATAGTCTGTATTGTTTCTGCTCGAATGCACGGAAATTGGATGAGGCCTGAATTCCCTGAACAAAGGCTCAGTTTACCACCCTGTCAACGCACGAAACGGCGTAACACAGCTCATAAAATCTAACATATTCCCTGATTGCCGCCGATGGTAAGCACCTACCAACGCCAACCAGATAAAAGCTGACAAGAGCCTATCTCAAATAGGCGTTGTTGTCGCAGGCAGTTTGGAAAAAACTCCAAAAAGACGGTAACGAGGCCCAGATGGATCCGGCCCTCATTCTACGTCAATTTTTGTCCGTCAATCAGCTTAAACGCGATAACGACGTGAATATTTTTTACGCCCTACGTCGATAGGTTCCGGCGATGCGAAAAAGTCGCCCTGCCCGCCATGGATCCCACGCTCTTTCAGCGTCTGCCATTCGTTGCGCGTGCGTACGCCGGCGGCGAACACCTGAGCACGCGTGCCCGCGCAGGCGCCGGTCAGGCTCTGCACGAACAGCTGGTTTTCGTCCCGCTTATCGATGCTCCGCACCAGCCCCGGGTGGAGCTTGACGATCTCCACCTGCAGCGACTTGATATAGGACGTACTGACCACGGTTAAACCCGCTTTGGACACCGCGAGACGGCAGCCCAGCCCTGACAGCAGCCTCAGCACCGGACGCAAACGGTCGATATGTTGACACACATCTGCCTCCGCAAGTTCAATCAGAATTCGCCGACGTTGGCTTTTTTCGCATTGCAACAGCGTATCGCGCAGCCAGCGCTGGAAAGAGCGCTGCAAAATCGAGTCCACGCACAGCGGAAACGCCAGCGTTTCCTCGGGCCACTGCGCCAACAAGGGAATGATGCGGCTCACCTGTTGGCGATCGTAACTCTCCGCCAAGCCGAGCTGCTGCACCAGCGGCATATATTCCGCCGGTAGCAATTCCTGGGTGCCGTCATAGATCCGGCTCATGATCTCACGATGGTGCACCTCGCCTTCCACGGTCACCGCCGGTTTCTGATACAGCCGCGGGCCACCGCGCGCCAGCACCTGTTCCAGCAGCGTGCGCCACTTGACGCTGCCGCGCCCCTTTTCCGGCACCTGGCTGTCGTACACATACCACCCGTTTTCGCCCTGCAGCGTAGCGTGGCGCGTCGCCTGCTCCGCATAGTCGATCACCTGCTCGGTGGTTTGACCGCTGCGGTACGCCACGATGCCGATGTGCAGGAAGGCCTCGCGATCGATCAGCGCCGTGGAAGGCAAGGCATCGATGGCGTTGACCAGCTGTGAAGCGATGCCGTCGGCTTCCTTCAGAGTTCGATGCGGCAACAGCACGGTAAAATCGCTGTGGAAGTAGCGTGCCAGCAACGCCGACGGGTAGCGCATCACGAAGGTAGACAGCAGGTTGACCAGCGAATACATCAGCTCTTGCACCGCCACGCTGCCGTGCGTCTCGCGCAGGGTCTCGAAATCGGGCAGTCGCACCATCATCACGATGCCGTGCGAGCCTTCATCTTCCAGCTGAGTGGTCAATTGGTTATCGAAGAACAGGCGATTATTCAGCCCGGTTTTGGCGTCCTGCGCGGCGAAGGCGCGGATCAGCGTATCGACCCGGCTGCGCTCTTCCCGCGCTTCCGCCAGATCGGCCAGCAGGCGGTCGAGCGCGCCGCTGACGTTGGCCGGCCACTCACGCACGTCGCCCTGCATGACGTTTTCACGCTCGCCGTTCAGAATGCGCCGCGCGCGGCGTTCCAGACGATCTTCGCCGTCGGCCTGCTCACGCAGCCAGCGCAGGCTGAACAGCAAAATCACCACCATGACGACGATCGACAGCGTGACGGCGGCGGTGGATTGCAGCGTGCGCACGTCGCTGGCGAAGGGATCGAGGTAGGTGATGTGCAGCGTACTGCCCGGGTGCTGCAACAGAGTTCGCGAGACCTGACGATAGCCGTTCAGCGCATCCCAGGGCTCTTTTTTCAGCGTCGGCAATTTATAGTCGAGCAGTTGGCTGGTCCCGGCCTCTACGCGGATCGACACAATGCCGAGCGGGCGCATGACAATCGGCAACCACTTCTCCTGATCGCGCGGCGATTCATGCAACATGGCTTGATCGAGAGAGGTGGCCAGCGAATCAAAGCGGCGCTCCTGGCGATCCTGGGTAACGTAAAAGAAGCTGTATGAGCATCCCATCAGCATCAAAAACATCGCCAGCGCGACCAACAGAGTGATCAATGCAGAGAGTTTGGTGGTAAATCGCATCCCTGTGCCTTGTCCGCTATGGTTAAGTGAGTGTGCCCCTTTTGCTAAAAGGAGCCGTCCAACCCTAACAAGCCTTGCCGAGGAATAAAACCTGCAAGCGCCGTTTTTGTCCTTTATCAGGACTTGGGCCGCTTATTATGCATATAGTCAAATAAATGTGATTCAGCCATTGATAGAAAAGTGTAAACGAGAGGAAGAGTGACATGCGTGCACTGTTATTGGAACAACAAGACGACCAAACTCTGGCTCATATCAAAGATATCGGCAGCGATCGGTTGCCGGAAGGCGATGTCACCGTCGACATCAACTGGTCCAGCCTAAATTATAAGGATGCGCTGGCGATCACCGGCAAAGGCAAGATCGTGCGCAACTTCCCGATGGTGCCGGGCATCGATTTCGCCGGCACCGTGCGCCACAGCCGCGACGATCGCTTCAAAGAGGGGCAAAGCGTGGTGCTCACCGGCTGGGGCGTGGGCGAACACCACTGGGGCGGCCTGGCCGAGCAGGCGCGCGTCTCCGGTGAGTGGCTGGTGCCGCTGCCGAACGGGCTGGATGAGCGCAAGGCGATGATCATCGGCACCGCCGGCTTTACCGCCATGCTGTGCGTGATGGCGCTGGAGGAAGGCGGCGTGCACCCGGACGACGGCGATATCCTGGTCACCGGCGCCAGCGGCGGCGTGGGCAGCACCGCCATCGCCCTGCTGGCGGCGCTGGGTTACCGGGTGACCGCCATCAGCGGCCGCGACAGCAATACCGAGTACCTGAAAGCGCTCGGCGCCAAAGAGGTGATGTCGCGCGATGGCTATATCGAAACGCCGCGTCCGCTGGAGAAACAACTGTGGGCCGGCGCAGTGGACACCGTCGGCGACAAACTGCTGGCGCGGGTGCTGGCGCAGATGAACTATAACGGCACCGTCGCCGCCTGCGGCCTGGCGGGCGGTTATCAGCTGCCGACCACCGTGATGCCGTTCATTCTGCGCAACGTGCGCCTGCAGGGCGTGGATTCGGTGCATACGCCGCTGCACCGCCGCCAAACCGCCTGGGAACGGCTGGCCGGCATTTTGCCGGACAGCTTCTATCAGCAGGCCACGCATGAAATCGCCCTCGAGCAGGCGCCGGCCACCGCCGCCGCGCTGCTGAACAACCAAATCACCGGCCGCACCCTGGTGAAAATCCGCTGACCTTCTTCCCCCCGACAACGGGGGGAGTTCTCCCGCTTCTGCGAAATTTCATATTTTCCCGTGCCCCCTCGCTTCCGGCCGGCTTTAGCGCCATGCTTATTTCATGAAGACCCGTCAGCCGCTCGCGGACGGCGGGCATCAGTCGCGGAGAACATAAGCATGAACAAACACCCGAAATTAACCGAGGCCGACGTCACGCCGGAGAGCGTGTTCCACCAGCGGCGCAAGGTGCTGCAGGCGCTCGGCATCACCGCCGCTACGCTGGCACTGCCTACCGGCGCGCAGGCGGACCTGCTGTCGTGGTTCAAGGGCAACGATCGCCCCAAGGCTCCGCCGGGCAAAGCGCTGGCATTCAGCAAACCGGCCGCCTGGCAGGCGCAGCTGGCGATGACGCCGGAAGACAAGGTGACCGGCTACAACAACTTCTATGAGTTCGGCCTCGACAAAGCCGATCCGGCCGCCAACGCCGGCGGGCTAAAGACCGAAGGCTGGAAAGTGCGCATCGATGGTGAAGTGGCGAAACCGATCACGCTGGATATCGACGATCTGATGAAGCGTTTCCCGCTGGAACAGCGCATTTACCGCATGCGCTGCGTCGAGGCCTGGTCGATGGTGGTGCCGTGGATCGGTTTCGAACTGGGCAAGCTGATCAAGCTGGCCGAACCGAACAGCAACGCGCGCTACGTGGCCTTCCAGACGCTGTACGATCCGGAGCAGATGCCCGGCCAGAAAGATCGCTTTATCGGCGGCGGCCTGAAATATCCCTACGTCGAAGGGCTGCGGCTGGACGAGGCGATGCATCCGCTGGCGCTGCTGACCGTCGGCGTATACGGCAAAACCCTGCCGCCGCAAAACGGCGCGCCGCTGCGGCTGATCACGCCGTGGAAATACGGCTTCAAAGGCATCAAATCGATCGTGCATATGCGTTTGGTGCGCGATCAGCCGCCGACTACCTGGAACCAATCCGCGCCGAACGAGTACGGTTTTTACGCCAACGTGAATCCGCACGTCGATCATCCGCGCTGGTCGCAGGCCACCGAGCGCTTTATCGGCTCCGGCGGCATTCTCGACGTCAAACGCCAACCGACGCTGCTGTTCAACGGTTATGCCGACCAGGTAGCGTCGCTGTATCGCGGCATGGATCTGCGGGAGAATTTCTAAGTGCGCCTGACGCCTGTTCATATCAAATGGCTGAAAGCCGCCCTGCATCTGGCGGCGTTTTTGCCCTTTTTGTGGTTGGTGCTGGCAGTGGATCAAGGCTGGTTCAGCGCCGATCCGTCCAAGGACATCCAGCATTTCACCGGCAGGATGACGCTGAAACTGCTGCTGGCCACGCTGGCTATCGCCCCGCTGGCGCGCTACGCCCGGCAGCCGCTGCTGATCCGCTGTCGCCGTCTGGTGGGGCTGTGGTGCTTTGCCTGGGGCACGCTGCACCTGATAAGCTACTCCACGCTGGAGCTGGGGCTGAGCAATCTCGGCCTGCTGGGCAGCGAACTGGTGAACCGGCCCTATCTGACGCTCGGCATCCTCACCTGGCTGATCCTGCTGGCGCTGGCGGCCACGTCGACGCTGTGGGCGATGCGCAAACTGGGCGCCAAATGGCAAACGTTGCACAACTTCGTCTATCTGGCGGCGATCCTCGCCCCCATCCACTACCTGTGGTCGGTCAAAACCTTTTCTCCCCAGCCGTTCATTTACGCGCTGTTGGCGGTGGCGCTGTTGGGCCTGCGTTACAAGAAATTCCGCGCCTGGTGGCGCTGAATCGCACGGCGATACGCGTTATCGCCGTAGAAAAACGCACGCCGCCGTCGGGAACTTTTTCTGTGTTCCAGCGCTCATATTCCCGTCGCGGCCCCCCGAGTTGGTCGATTTGGGGTTGAATATCTTCGCTGATAAGACCAGTATTTAGCTGCGAATTGCTACGATATCGTTATAATGCCCGACCTTGTTTCTGTTCTCAGGGTGAATTTGCCCCTTAACAGGTGACAAATCGGTAACATCGGGTTATTTTCTACGATGATGGTTTTATTGCCGGAGATACCAGCACAATGGCGGATAAGTTTCACATTTTGCTTCTGAACGGCCCCAATCTCAATCTGCTGGGGACGCGTGAGCCGGAGAAGTACGGCAGCACGACGCTGACAGAGATTGTTAACGGATTGGAAAACCAGGCATCCGCATTGGATATTACCCTGAGCCATCTGCAGTCCAACGCCGAGCATCAGCTGATCGATCGCATCCATCAGGCGCGCGGCAACACCGATTTCATTCTGATAAACCCGGCGGCGTTCACGCACACCAGCGTGGCGTTGCGCGATGCGTTGCTGGCGGTGCAGATCCCGTTCATCGAGATCCACCTGTCCAACGTGCACGCCCGCGAACCTTTCCGCCATCACTCTTATCTCTCAGACGTAGCGGTAGGCGTGATTTGCGGCCTCGGCGCGGATGGCTACGCTTTCGCTTTACAGGCAGCGGTTAACCGTCTGTCGAAAACCCACTAATTGCTCCACAAAAAGAGTACGGAATCACACTCATGGATATTCGTAAAATCAAGAAACTGATCGAACTGGTTGAAGAATCAGGTATTTCTGAACTGGAAATCTCTGAAGGCGAAGAATCGGTTCGCATCAGCCGTGCCGCACCGGCGCAGGCTTATCCCGTCATGCAGCAGGCTTACGCGATGCCGGCACAGCAGCAGCCAGCCCTGGCTACCGCCGTTGCCACCGCGCCTGCGGCAGAAACCCCTGCAGCACCGGCGGCCGTGAGTGGCCACGTCGTTCGTTCCCCAATGGTAGGCACCTTCTACCGCACCCCAAGCCCGGACGCGAAAGCCTTCGTGGAAGTGGGCCAGAAAGTGAACGCCGGCGATACCCTGTGCATCGTTGAAGCCATGAAAATGATGAACCAGATCGAAGCGGACAAGTCCGGCGTCGTGAAAGCCATCCTGGTGGAAAACGGCCAGCCGGTCGAATATGACGAGCCGCTGGTCGTCATCGAATAACGAGGCGCCCCCATGCTTGATAAAATTGTTATCGCCAACCGAGGCGAGATCGCGCTTCGCATCCTGCGTGCCTGTAAAGAACTGGGCATCAAGACCGTTGCGGTTCACTCCGCGGCCGACCGCGATCTGAAACACGTGCTGCTGGCCGACGAGACCGTCTGCATCGGTCCTGCGCCATCGGTAAAAAGCTACCTGAACATCCCGGCCATCATCTCGGCGGCGGAAATCACCGGCGCGGTGGCGATCCACCCTGGCTACGGCTTCCTGTCCGAGAACGCCGACTTCGCTGAGCAGGTTGAACGCTCCGGTTTCATCTTCATCGGCCCAAAAGCCGAAACCATCCGCCTGATGGGCGACAAGGTTTCCGCGATCAACGCCATGAAAAAAGCCGGCGTGCCATGCGTGCCGGGCTCCGACGGCCCGCTGACCGACGACATGGATAAAAACCGTGCCTTCGCCAAGCGCATCGGTTATCCGGTGATCATCAAGGCCTCCGGCGGCGGCGGCGGTCGCGGCATGCGCGTGGTGCGCAGCGACAAAGACCTTGAGCAGTCCATCAACATGACGAAAGCGGAAGCCAAAGCGGCTTTCAACAACGACATGGTGTACATGGAAAAATACCTGGAGAATCCGCGTCACATCGAGATTCAGGTATTGGCCGACGGCCAGGGCAACGCCATCTATCTGGCCGAGCGCGACTGCTCCATGCAGCGCCGCCACCAGAAAGTGGTCGAAGAAGCACCGGCACCGGGCATCACCAGCGAAATGCGCCGCTACATCGGCGAGCGCTGCTCGAAAGCCTGCGTGGAAATCGGCTACCGCGGTGCGGGCACCTTCGAGTTCCTGTATGAAAACGGCGAGTTCTATTTCATCGAAATGAACACCCGTATTCAGGTAGAGCACCCGGTTACCGAAATGATCACCGGCGTGGATCTGATCAAAGAGCAGCTGCGCATCGCTGCCGGTCAGCCGCTGTCGATCAAACAGGAAGAAGTGAAGATCCACGGCCACGCGGTAGAATGCCGCATCAACGCCGAAGATCCGAACACCTTCCTGCCGAGCCCGGGCAAGATCACCCGCTTCCACGCGCCAGGCGGTTTCGGCGTGCGTTGGGAATCTCATATCTACGCCGGTTATACCGTACCGCCGTACTATGACTCCATGATCGGCAAACTGATCACCTTCGGCGAAAACCGTGACGTGGCGATCGCCCGCATGAAAAACGCCCTGGCTGAACTGATCATCGACGGCATCAAAACCAACGTTGAGCTGCAGCAGAAGATCATGAACGACGAAAACTTCCAGCACGGTGGCACCAACATCCACTATCTGGAGAAGAAGCTGGGTCTGCAGGAAACCTAAGGCAGCCACGCAGCATCGTCTGACGAAAGGCCGGTTAATCACCGGCCTTTTTCTTTTCTCACGCCCGCCTGATTTTTTCATTCAATCGCGCAAAATAGAATCAAATCTTCACAGATAACTTTCTCTTCACATTTATCGACCCCCTCCCCCACATCGCCACAAAAAACATAACACATTATTTTTAAACAAAAAATATTTAACTCATAGCTTGAAAATAAATATTAGCAAGAAAAAAACTCAACTCCTCGCATTTTTACACGCCATAAGCTTTAACAAAATTAACGTATTAATTACAAAGCTTGACCCCGATCACATCCGCTCGGTGATAGCCCGTGCTATTGTCGCCGTCGATCGAATGCAGCGCGCTCTTTTTCTCTTTTTATTTATCCTTTTTATTGACTTAGATGAGTATGTCTTAATGAGCCATGTAACTGAATACGACCGTAAGCCCGTGTTTTCCCAGTACCACCGTGCTGACATGGAAACCATAAAAAGCATTAAGGAAAACGGGATAGAGAAGCTTTTGGGCGAAGTGAAGAATTTCCGCGCCAATGAGGAAATGAACCGCTTTATTCCCGAACAGGCACGCCTGGCAGTAAGCTGGGTGCGTCTGGCGAAAAACGAAAAGCTGGATGTGCATGTTCATCCAATATCTTCGCTGTATATCATTTGTGAAGGGGAAGCGATCCTGCTGGGAGACGGCGTTGACCGCCGGGCCGTTCCAGGCGATGTCATCTGCATTCCACCAGGCGCGGATCACGGCTTCATCGGCGCGGGCGACAACGGCTACTGGGGGCTGTCAATCCAGTTTGAGGAGCGCGGGCTCTATGAAGATCCAAGCAAGCCGCTGGTGACTTTCGATCAAGATCCCTACGCTTACTACCATCAGCTTAAAGCGCATAACGCCCGCTACATCGAGCGCTACCAGGACAACAAGATCTTTACCGCATTCGCCAAGGATAAAACGTTCTCCGAGGCGAAAAAATCCTTGTTCCTGGACTACCTGCAGATCCTGTCCGATCAGTTCCAAAAAATGGTGCTGCTGCGTAGCGCACTGTGTGAAGACGTTCGCTTCTCACGTTTCTTCAGTGAGCATCTGAAAGAAGAATTCGGCCATGACGAAGTGCTGCGCAACAGCCGCGATAACCTCCAAGTTCGCGAAGACGCGATCTTTGAAGCACTGTGCATCTGGTTCAACCACCAGATGATCACGCTGGATAATCTGGAACAGGCTATCCTGGTGCACTTTGTCATCGAAGGTTCGGCTTTCGTTTTCTATAACAACATCAAACACGTGTTCGATCCGAGCAAACAGAACCATTTCGAGGATCACTCCGAATTCGATGGCGATCATCAGGAAGTGGATAAAGCGTTCTTCAAGGGGATGACCGAAGAACAATTCCAGCGTGTCAAAGCCGTACTCGATAAAGGGTGGAGTATGGTTGAGAAGCAGTATGCAAGACTGGCCGAACTGATCGAAGCATAAGCCGGGCAGGTCATCAGGAGCGGTCATGAAAATTGTTTTATTGGGATTCGGCGGCATTGGGCAAGAGACGCTAAACGCGCTGTTAAGTACGACCGAGCGACGTGGCAGCGTCAATGAAGTCGTGATCATCTGCCGAAATACCGAAAAGTATTCAGCCGTTTGCGAAGATATTCTTGATGGCCTGCTGGCGGAAGCGCTCTTCTCACGCCATAACCGAACGTCTTTACCCAAGATTGTTGTGACGGATGACTACCGCCACATCGAGGGAGCTGGCGTGATCCTCTGTTGCTATGGCGTGCCTTCAACCTTTCCGATGCATGACCGCCAGGCGTTGCTGGACGATCACGTACGGCTCAGCGAGGCCATTTTTAGCCGAGCCAAACCCTTCATTGCTCCCGGCTGTCACATCATCAATGCGGTCAATCCGGTGGATAGCATCAGCTATTACATCGATAAAATCCTGCTCGACTCTCGCTGCCGGGTGATAGGTATCGGCGCCGCGCACAATACCGCCAGGCTGCTGAAAAGTATCTGCCGCATTTCCGGGATCGACATGCAGCGCATCGACGCGCGTAGCCTGACAGTCTGCGGCGAGCACGGCGCCGGGTTGGTGCCCTTGCTCAGCCAGGTAACAACCGACGAGGGACCGCTGAACCAGGTACTTTCGGCACAGGCGCTGGCGCAAATCGTCACCGATACCCGCAATCAAGGGTTGGACATATTTCACAAAATGCGGCGCCCTCCTAAATATGGCCCGTCCGCCTCCATTCTTATCTTGCTTGAGCGCATCATCCAACGGGACGAAACCCCCTGCTGCGGTTCGGTCTGGCTGCCGGAACTGGGCGTGTTCATGTCCTGGCCGCTGGCTCTGCGCGACGACGTCTTTACGCCGCTGTCGCTGATGCCCAATCAGGATGAACAACAACAAATCCACCAGGCGGCGCTCAAGTTAAAAAACATCATCCAAGGTTTTAGCTGATGACGACCGATCAAACCAGACAGACTTTCCGCGATCTCTACATGCCGTTCCGCCCTGAGTATCGTTTTCTTTCGCCACTGTACGGGGTGCTCTGGTGCAACAACGAACTCGCGGAAAAGTATTACCGTTTTCTTGGCGCCGATCACCCGATCGGCCAGGTGGCGCGCGCGTTGTTCTACCGTACTGACCTGGTCGAGTTTGACGTAAGCAAAGAGGTGAAGAACCCGTTCACCTGGTTTTCCCCCTCTACCCTTGCACGGCTGGTGGCTTTCATGAGCAGCCAGCGTTTCACCGACAATGATATCGCCTCGTTATATCAGCATGTACGAGATGAAACGGACTTTCACGCTGCCATTGAGCAGCAACATCGGCTTTCTGTGCAAATACGCCGGCTTTGCGACAGCGTGCTGCAACAGTTCGAGGACACAAAAGCGCAGATCGCGGCCGCAGAACGCGAAGCGCTCTCCCTCGGCGCCCATTTGAAAGCGCAAGAAAAAGCGCTGAACCAGATCCTGCAACAGGCGGAAAATGCCGCCAAAGCGCAGCCGTCACGGATCCCGCCACTTCGAACCGCGATCGCCGCGCTAAAAGCCGGTAAAAAAGCGCTGGGCAAGAGCGCTGCGGAAAATAAAGAGGCGCAACTGTTGGCGCTCAATGCCGAAATCGCCGAGCTGGAAGCACGCGTGAATGCGGCGCAGCAAGAAGCCGTGCATCAAGCCGGCCTGTTCCCCGCCTGGCAAAACGCGCAGGCCGCCGTCGAACATGCCCGCCAGCAAAAAGATGAAGCCACCTTGCGCGCCAGCATGCTGGCGGAAAGTTTTACCGAAAGCACCGTCACACGGCTGCAAACTGAGGGATTCAGCGCCGACTTCATTGCATTGCATCTGCCTTTCAACAAGTATCACCGCTATCTGCCGCGACGTGTGCAGGATTACGTCGGTATCCACTGTGCAGATCGCGACAGCTTGCTGGCCGAGTTGCACAATTTATGTCGTTTACTGATCGCGGCCAGCCGCACCGCCGGGCACGACAGAGAGGTGTTTCATTTGCTCAACGCGGCGCTGTGGCTGAAATGCAAGGGTAACTTCGGCAAGTTGACCGCCTACATGCAGCAACTGCGGGAGCTGAGCGGGGAGCTGTTCGGCGAAACGGCGACGGGCGAGACGCATTTCCCCGATCGCTGCCATGACTACTACGATCGCGAAGTGTACGGCCGCTATTTTCCGCCGCTGTGCATCACCAAAACCTGCCGCCCCGCGCCGGATTCTGACGTCTCGTTCTCAGATTGCGGGGAGAGTTCGCTGCGCAACTTCATCAATGTCCTGGTGAAAAACCAAGCAAGCGCGCAGCTTGACGCCGGAATACTCAAACGCAGCGGCCTGGCTGTCGATCCGCGCGTCATCGCGTTCTATGAAAAAAACCCTCGTTTGGAAACGATCAGAAGCCAGGAAGTACATAACCAGTGGGCTGAGATTGCCTCATCACTCAATGCACGCGACAGCCGAATCAAATACCTGACGCCAGGCAAAGACGCCTATTGCGAGTTGGCCGCCGGCGGTAACAACATGCAGCATATGCTGCAAGCGCTATTGGGCGAAGCTGATATCGCCACCATTTGCCGCCGAATCGCCTCCTCTTCCGGCATCGATATTCGTTGCGATCTCAGCGAATTCCACCCGGAACGGCACGATCTGGAAGACTTCACCAACGTTGTTCGCCTCGAATTCGACGGCAAATATGTCTTTCACTGGTATTTCCTCAAACAGCATTTCCGCTGCGCTTCGGCAGATCTGTTCAACGAAGAGGAAAATTATGTACGCCAGGCACTCGCCATGCTGAATGACGAGATGAAACAGGGCCGTCTGAATCGCGACCAGTTCCGCGCACTGCTCAGTTTCCATCTGAAAGAGAAGCCCGTGGCGCAAGTCAAAATGATATTCGACAGCCTTGGCGCTACCCTCGTCGGAGATGAAATGACGTTCTTGATGTTGGGTAAATTGAACTCCGTCGATTCCATGTTTGAATACTGCATGAACGTTCTGGCGATTCCAACGCTGGCGCATAGCGCGCCAGTCTCGGCGACTGTCGCCGCGATTATTCAAGGCATCAGCCCGCATCCGGTTATCTTCGATCAGCGGAAAAATCTCATCGCGAGGATTAGAGAGGCCGGAGTGACGCCGTTACTCACTCTGGCTAACCGATGGGAAAAGGAAAGTTTGGAAAAGGTGTAATACACTCGGTTCAACAGACGACGAGCAACATTTAAGGAGAAACCGCCTTGAGGTCAACATTCATCCCTTATTTCCCAAAAGAAATATGGGTTATCTTTATCGGGACGTTTTTGACGCGCGCCTGCTTTTTCATGATTTGGCCATTCATTACCATTCTCATGAGAAATAACTACGCGATGACTCCGGTGGAAATCGGCGTCATGATGAGCGTATCACTTATCGTGTCTATTTCTTTCGGCTATCTCTTCGGTGGCGCTTCAGACAAATATGGCCGTCGCACGTTGATTATTCTCGGTGCAATTGCCGCTATCATTTCATTTAGCGTACTTGCGTTGGCCAACTCACCGGCGTGGTATTTTGTCGGTATTTTACTCAATGGCATTTCGCGCTCATTGATCGAACCCGCCAGCAAAGCGGTGATCGGCGATATTCTCCATGACAGGCAAGAGCGAGAACGCGCGTTGAACATCCGCTACTTCCTGATGAACGTGGGCGCAGCCGTAGGCCCATTAGTGGGTGTCGCTCTCGGGCTGACGGCGCAGAAGGCCACCTTCTTCGTCACCGCATTGTCGTTCCTTTGCTATTTGCTGCTGGTGCTCGCGGTATTCAAAGCGGGGCACGGTAAAGAAACGCGCAACGCCACCTTCTCGTTCATTGGCTCTTTGCGGATTATCTGGAACGATCAGGCGTTCAAGGTTTTGGTTGTCGCCAACATTTTGGTGATGCTGGTCTACGGGCAGATCGACGTGACGCTGCCGCAATACCTCATGATCAGCCAGGTGCACAACCCCGAATACCTGCTCAGCGTGCTGATATTCATCAATGCAGCCACGGTGATAACGCTGCAGTATTTCACCGAGCGCTTTACCCGTCGCATGTCATTGGCACTGAAAACCAGCCTGGGCGTGTTCTTTCTCGCGCTTTCACAAATTGTCTTCCTGCTGGTTTCCAGTGAAAGCTGGGGGCTGTGGTTGGTCGCCATGTTCCTGCTCAGCCTCGGTGAAGTCATCCTGTTCCCTACGCTCAATATACAAATTGATCGTATGGCGCCGGCTAACCTAAAAGGGGCTTACTTCGGTGCCGCCACGTTTTACGAATTTGGCCTGGCGCTCGCCCCTTTTGTCGGCGGTTTGCTGTTAAAACAAGGTGGCGGTGGCGCCCTGTATGCCGTGATGTTCTTTTTATGCATCGGCGTCATCGTTCTTTATACTATTTCAGAAAGAATATCTGAGAAAAGAACGATAACCGTGTGACATTGTTAATCCGCTAATTAACGCCGCCCTTGTTTAAGCACATTAACGGGGCGGCTTTATCGTGATATTAATCACAGTAAATAAATAGCGAAGGATATGCAGGTTATTATTTAATCGAACGATTTATTTAATGCCAAAAAATAAAAGAAATCTATTTACATGAATGATTAGGAGATGTTATAAATTTGTTTATTGCAGGCGTGTAGCTCAGTGGTAGAGCGCTGTGTCATACTTCACAGAGGTCACCTGGTTCGATTCCGGTTGCGCCAACCAATATAAAACCCATTCCTTTCCCATTCTCTTTAATTATTTTCTCATCGAAATAAACCGGCAAAAATTTATATATTTACCCCTCTCTTTTCTTTCCATCGCCCCGTTGCGTTCACCGGAAAGGTGAATAATTTATTAGCCAAACGCCGCACATTCCGTACAATCCTGTTCCTTCATCTGTTCTTGTCACAAGCCATCATCGTAAACCTATGGGGGACACTGATGGACAAACGCTTTATTCAGGCGCACCGCGAAGCGCGCTGGGCGCTGGGGCTGACGCTGCTCTACCTGCTGGCCTGGGGGCTGGCGGCCTACCTGCCGGACAGCGCCATCGGCGTCACCGGCCTGCCGCACTGGTTCGAAATGGCCTGCCTGCTGGTGCCGCTGCTGTTCATCGGCCTGTGCTGGCTGATGGTGCGCACGGTGTTCCGCGACATTTCGCTGGAGGATCGCGATGCAAACTGAAGTGATCCTGCCGCTGGTCGCCTACTTGTTGCTGGTGTTCGGCCTGTCGGTGTACGCCTATCGGCGCCGCCAGAACGGAAACTTCCTCAGCGAATATTTCCTCGGCAACCGCTCGATGGGCGGCTTTGTGCTGGCGATGACCCTGACCGCCACCTACATCAGCGCCAGTTCGTTTATCGGCGGGCCTGGCGCCGCCTACAAATATGGCCTGGGCTGGGTGCTGCTGGCGATGATCCAACTGCCGGCGGTGTGGCTGTCGCTCGGCGTGCTGGGCAAGAAATTCGCCATCCTGGCGCGGCGCTACAACGCCATTACTCTCAATGACATGCTGTATGGCCGCTACCAAAGCCGCCTGCTGGTGTGGCTGGCCAGCCTCAGCCTGCTGGTGGCGTTCCTCGGCGCCATGACGGTGCAGTTCATCGGCGGCGCACGCCTGCTGGAGACCGCCGCCGGCATTCCTTACGACACCGGTCTGTTGATCTTCGGCATCAGCATCGCGCTGTACACCGCCTTCGGCGGCTTCCGCGCCAGCGTGCTGAACGACGCCATGCAGGGGCTGGTGATGCTGCTCGGCACCGTGCTGCTGCTGGTGGCGGTGATCCATGCCGCCGGCGGACTGGACAGCGCTGTGAGCAAACTGCAGCAGATCGATCCGGCGCTGGTGTCGCCGCAGGGCGGCGATCAGATCCTCAGTCTGCCGTTTATGGCGTCATTCTGGATCCTGGTGTGCTTCGGGGTGATCGGCCTGCCGCACACCGCCGTGCGCTGCATCTCCTACAAGGACAGCAAGGCGGTGCATCGCGGCATTCTGCTCGGCACCGTGGTGGTGGCGGTGCTGATGTTCGGCATGCACCTGGCCGGTGCGCTCGGCCGCGCGGTGTTGCCGGATCTCAAGATCCCCGACCAGGTGATCCCGACGCTGATGATCACCGTGTTGCCGCCGTACGCCGCCGGGATCTTTTTGGCGGCGCCGATGGCGGCGATCATGTCGACCATCAACGCCCAACTGCTGCAGTCCTCCGCCACCATCATCAAGGATCTCTACCTGGGCGTGCGGCCGCAGCAGATCCACAACGAGCGGTTGATCAAGCGCTTCTCCAGCCTGACCACGCTGATCCTCGGCCTGCTGGTGCTGCTGGCGGCCTGGCGCCCGCCGGAGATGATCATCTGGCTCAACCTGCTGGCTTTCGGCGGGCTGGAGGCGGTGTTCCTGTGGCCGCTGGTGCTGGGTCTGTATTGGGAACGCGCCAATGCTCAGGGAGCGCTTAGCTCAATGGTGTCGGGTGCGGTATGCTATACGCTATTGGCCAGCTTCAACCTGCAACCGGCGGGGCTGCATCCTATCGTGCCTTCGCTGTTGCTCAGCCTGTTGGCGTTTTATCTCGGTAACGTCGTCGGCGAAAAGCGCCGGGCGGCGTCATCATTACCCTCTTGAAGAGAATTGCTATGCCTTGGATCCAACTCAAACTGAACACCACCGGCAGCCAGGCGGAAGACCTGAGCGACGCGCTGGTGGAAAGCGGCGCCGTGTCGGTGACCTTCCAGGACACCCACGACAACCCGGTGTTCGAGCCGCTGCCGGGTGAAACCCTGCTGTGGGGCGATACCGATGTGATCGGCCTGTACGACGCGGAAACCGATATGGCCGAGGTGGTGGCGATGCTGGAGCAGCACCCGCTGCTGGGCGCCGGTTTCCGCCACAAGATAGAACAGCTGGAAGACAAGGACTGGGAGCGCGAGTGGATGGACAACTTCCACCCGATGCGCTTCGGCGAGCGCTTGTGGATCTGCCCGAGCTGGCGCGACGTGCCGGATCCTGACGCGGTTAACGTGATGCTCGATCCGGGCCTGGCGTTCGGCACCGGCACCCACCCGACCACCGCGCTGTGTCTGCAGTGGCTGGACGGCCTCGATCTGGCCGGCAAAACCGTCATCGACTTCGGCTGCGGTTCCGGCATTCTGGCGATCGCCGCGCTGAAGCTGGGTGCGGCGCGCGCTATCGGCATCGACATCGATCCCCAGGCCATTCAGGCCAGCCGCGACAACGCGCAGCGTAACGGCGTCTCAGAGCGTCTGGAGCTGTATCTGCCGAAAGACCAGCCGGCGGACCTGCTGGCGGACGTGGTGGTCGCCAACATCCTCGCCGGCCCGCTGCGCGAGCTGGCGCCGCTGATCGGTTGCCTGCCGAAGGCCGGCGGTCATCTGGGGCTGTCCGGCGTGCTGGCCAGCCAGGCGAGCAGCGTAGCGGAAGCCTACGAAGAGAAGTTCACGCTCGATCCGGTCGCCGAGCGCGAAGAGTGGTGCCGTATCACCGGCCGCCGTAAATAAGCACCACGGTATATTGCTCCCTCATCCACCGGCCCCTCGCCGGTGGATTTTTTTTGTCCGGCGATCGGCCACGGGCAAGACAAAATTTTATGCAATTTTTCGCCTTTCAACGATGGATCGCCCTGACAATGCGCCTTCCAGGCAGGCTATCCCGGCAAAAATAGCGGGCGAATGCAGATAATATCCTGTGCAAAGGCGAATATTTTACCGCACACAAAACAAGCGCTTTTCGTCAACTCATTGTAAAATATATACAATATTTTTATGAATCACTGCGCAGCGCATTTTTTGCCCTAATAGCGAGCCAATTGGTTAAAGTTTGGCCTTTCATCTCGGCGCAAAAATGCGTAATATACGCGCCCTTGCGGACACAGTATGGTCACTCTTTGTCTATGCGCATTGGACACCACCAGCTTACTAATTGCCTGATTGCGGCCCCGATGGCCGGTATTACAGATCGCCCGTTCAGAACCCTCTGTCATGCAATGGGTGCTGGGATGGCCGTATCCGAAATGCTCTCCTCCAACCCGGAGGTGTGGCGGACGGATAAGTCGCGTCTGCGTATGGTGCATAGCGATGAACCAGGGATCCGCTCCGTGCAGATTGCCGGATGCGATCCTGATGATATGGCCGCCGCCGCGCGTATCAACGTGGCCAGCGGCGCGCAGATCATCGACATCAATATGGGATGCCCGGCCAAAAAAGTGAACCGGAAGCTTGCCGGGTCCGCTTTGTTGCAGTACCCGGATCTGGTTAAACGGATCCTCCACGCGGTGGTTGACGCGGTGGATGTGCCGGTAACGCTGAAGATTCGCACCGGCTGGGCGCCAGAGCATCGTAACTGTGTAGAGATTGCCCAACTGGCCGAAGACTGTGGTATTCAGGCCCTGACGATTCACGGCCGAACCCGCGCCTGTCTGTTTAACGGCGACGCGGAATACGACAGCATTCGGGCAGTTAAGCAGAGTGTTTCCATTCCGATTATCGCGAATGGGGATATTACTGACCCGCATAAAGCCAGAGCAGTGCTTGACTACACCGGGGCCGATGCCCTGATGATAGGCCGCGCTGCTCAGGGGAGACCCTGGATCTTCCGGGAAATCCAGCATTATCTGGACACTGGGGAGTTGCTGCCGCCGCTGCCGCTTGGCGAGGTGAAGCGCTTGTTGATTGGGCACATTCGGGAATTGCACGGCTTCTATGGCCAAGGCAAGGGATTCCGGATTGCTCGTAAGCACGTGTCCTGGTATCTCCAGGAACACGCTCCGAATGACCAGTTTCGGCGCACATTCAACGCCATAGAGGATGCCAGCGAACAGCTGGAGGCGTTGGAGGCATATTTCGAAAATCTTAGCGTAAAAAAAGAGCTGACAGAACTATGTTCGAACAACGCGTAAATTCTGACGTACTGACCGTTTCTACCGTTAACTCACAAGATCAGGTGACTCAAAAGCCTCTGCGTGACTCGGTTAAACAAGCACTGAAGAACTATTTTGCTCAACTGAACGGTCAAGACGTAAATGACCTGTATGAGCTGGTACTGGCTGAAGTTGAACAGCCACTGTTGGACATGGTGATGCAATACACCCGTGGCAACCAGACCCGCGCAGCCCTGATGATGGGCATCAACCGCGGCACGCTGCGCAAGAAGCTGAAAAAATACGGCATGAACTGATACTAGTCAGTTAACGTGTTGATAAAAGGCGCTTTATCTCATTTGATAAGCGCCTTTTTCTTTTGGGTAATTTCATTTCCAAGCGTACTATCCTTCCTCATCTCATTGCTGCTCATCTTACAAATGGTATTCTGGCAGCCGCATTCAAAGCAGGATGCTTGCCAATCCTCAAATAAGTTAAAGAACAATAATCAAACTCAATAATAATTAGTATAATTAATTGTTTTAAAAGGAAATTAAATTGGAAAACAAACATACTACAGCAGAAGATTTCGACGACAGCAGCTTCTGGAATAAAATCATGCGTTACGCAAAGAAAGCAGGAAGCGAGGTGATTGAGAAAGCACTTTGGCTTTACTTTGCCGCTCAACGTCCTAATACCCCACTGTGGGCCAAAACAGCCATCTACGGGGCGTTGGCGTATTTTGTATTGCCAATTGATGCGATCCCTGATGTCGTGCCTGTGGTGGGATACACGGACGATCTGGGTGTACTCGCTACCGCTTTAGCTTCTGTTGGCATGCATATCGACGACGAAGTAAAAAATGATACAAAGGAAAAAATGGCTGATTGGTTTGATGCAAAATAATCATGACAACCAGGCATATATGTCCCAGTAAAAAGCGTTAGCTGATACCAGTCGTTAACGTGTTGAAAAGGCGCCCTCTTGCAAGAGGCGGCGCCTTTTTCTTTTGTGGCCTGCCCGGTTTGCGGGCAATAAAAAAGGCCGCGGCGCGGCCCTTGGGGTAAAAAGCGGAGACCTTACTCGGTCGCTTTGTTCTTGAGGCTTTCCGCCCCTTGCTTGGTCTTGTCCCAAGCCTTCTCCGTACCCTGTTTGGTGGAGTGCCAGGCTTTTTGCGAGCCTTCGCTCACTTTGCTGCCGACGCTGTCGCTCTTGCCTTCAGCGGCGTGCTTGGCTTTCAGCTTCAGCTCTTCACCCTTGTCCTGAGACTGGTGCAGCTTTTCTTTGGCGGTATCCGCCCCTTTATGCGCCTCAGCGACGACCTCGTTGCTGGCGTGAGCGGCGGTGTCGGTCGCGGTTTCAGCAGCGAACACCGGGGAAGCGAGCAGCAGTGCAGACAAGGCAATGATTGATTTCTTCATAAGTCCCTCTTTTCTCAGATACGTGCCATTCGTCATGACACAAGATGGCATGAAACACCCCTTGAACGATTTAAGAATAGGACTAAAACCAAAAAAATCGATATAAAATTTCATTACCAAGGGTTTTATTGATTTTTTATGCCACCAAGCAGTATGAGCGGGGAAAGCGCACGAAAAAGTTAAATTTTTCCTGTCACAAAACTATAATTTGTACGAATTTTTAACAAGCACCAACAGGGATGGATTCTATGGTTGCCGCGATCATTATCGGCATTTTTATCATCAGCTTCCTCTACGCACACTCCCGCGGCAAAGAGAAACAAAAGCTTACCCGCCAACTGTTCGATCACTCCACCTTTATGGGGCCGATCAACATGTTTATGACCGGCTTCTCCCGTTTGCCCGCCAAACAGCCCTATTTCGACGAAAAAGGCTTCCCGGAGCTGCAGACGCTGACCGACAACTGGCAGGTGATCCGCGAGGAAGCCGTGCGCTTGCAGGATCACATCAAAAAGGCGCAGTCGCACAACGACGCCGGATTCAACACCTTCTTCAAACGCGGCTGGAAACGTTTTTATCTGAAGTGGTACAGCGACAGCCACCCTTCGGCGCAAACGCTGTGCCCGAAAACCGTCGAACTGCTCAACCGCATCCCATCCGTAAAGGCGGCGATGTTCGCCGAGCTGCCGCCCGGCAGCCATTTGGGTAAACACCGCGATCCTTACGCCGGCTCGGTGCGCTATCACCTGGGGCTGATGACGCCCAACGACGATCGCTGCTTCATCGAGGTGGACGGCGAGCAGCACAGCTGGCGCGACGGCCAAGCGGTGATCTTCGATGAAACCTACGTGCACTGGGCGCAGAACGCCACCGATCAGACGCGCATCATTCTGTTTTGCGACGTCGAGCGGCCCATGAAATGGCGCTGGGCGCAAGCGGTCAACCACTGGGTCGGCGCTACGCTGATGTCGGCGGCCAGTTCGCCGAATGACGATCAGGACCGCACCGGCGGCATCAACCGCATCTTCAAATACGTCAACGCGGTGCGCGACGCCGGCCAGCGCCTGAAGGCGCGTAATCGCCGCGGTTACTACCTGCTGAAGTGGCTGGTGATCGCCACCATTTTCGCCGCCATCATCCTCCCCAGTCTGTAAACCGCCGCCAATCGTCAATCCAGAGGCAACGCGAATGAGAATATTCGCATGCCTCTCTTCCTCTGTACCCCGTACCCTGTGTTAACATACGCATTCCTAGAGCCGCCTCCGCTGGCCAACAGCTATCCCTCCGAAGCCTGATAGCAGCGCAAACCGCCCTTCGAATGTAAATGTTTAGTCAATTATGGAATTCCGACTAAACCCTGGCCGTACCTGGGTGTCTGAGTAGTCGTATCGCTATCGAGTGGAACCTTTATGCGTTACAGCTTGCTGCCCCTTTTAACGTATAAAAAGAGTTTCTATGAAATCAGCCAAAGCATTTCAACTGGCCTTGCTGCACCCGCGCTACTGGTTAACCTGGTTCGGCCTCGCCCTGCTGTTCCTGCTGGTCCAACTCCCCTACCCGTTGCTCAATCGGCTGGGAGTGTGGATGGGGCGCACCTCGATGCGATTTCTCAAACGCCGCGTCACCATCACCCGTCGCAACCTCGAGCTGTGCTTCCCCGAGATGGACGAAGCGCAGCGCGAGCGCAAGGTGGTGGGCAACTTCGAATCGCTCGGCATGGGCCTGTTGGAAACCGGCATGGCCTGGTTCTGGTCGGATAAACGTGTCAAACGCTGGTTCAACGTCTCCGGCATCAACCACCTCAAAATGGCGCAGCGCGACGATCGCGGCGTGCTGGTGATCGGCGTGCACTTCATGTCGCTGGAGCTGGGCGGCCGGGCTATGGGCCTGTGCCAGCCGATGATGGCGATGTACCGTCCGCACAACAATAAAGCGATGGAGTGGGCGCAGACCAAAGGCCGCATGCGTTCCAACAAGGCGATGATCGACCGCAAGGATCTGCGCGGCATGGTGCACGCGCTCAAGCGCGGCGAGGCGGTATGGTTCGCGCCGGATCAGGACTATGGCCCGCGCGGCAGCGTATTCGCGCCGCTGTTCGCCGTCGATCAGGCCGCCACCACCAGCGGCACCTTCATGCTGGCACGCATGGCCAACCCGGCGCTGGTGCCGGTGGTGCTGATCCGCCGCGAAGGCGGCCGCGGCTACGACCTGCTGATCCAGCCGGCCCTGGAAGACTACCCGCTCAGCGACGAACAGGCGGCGGCGGCTTACATGAACAAAGTGATCGAGAAAGAGATCATGCGGGCGCCGGAGCAATACATGTGGCTGCACCGCCGCTTCAAAACCCGACCGGCTGGTGCGCCGTCGCTGTACTGAGCCCCATTTTCCAGCCCGGCCGACGCCGGGCTTTTTTGTGCGCCGCGTTTAAAAAATCTGCGGCTCAAAATCCCGCTTTCCTGTAATCTCCTTCTTTACCCGCACAGGAAAGGAAATGATGAAAGCTCAAGTCCGCATTGCTCTGGTCGGTGATTACAACCCGCAAGCCGTGGCCCATCAGGCCATCCCCGTGGCGCTCCAGCTCACCGCCGCCCATCTCGACATCGACGTGCAGCCCCAGTGGCTACCGACCGAATCCTTGACCTCCCCCGATGTCCTGCAAGATTTCGATGCCATCTGGGTGGTGCCGGGCAGCCCGTATCGACACGACGACGGCGCCTTTATGGCGATCCGCCATGCGCGGGAAAACGACGTGCCGTTTCTCGGTTCCTGCGGCGGTTTTCAGTACGCCATCATCGAGTACGCCCGCAACGTGATGGGCTGGCACGACGCCGGCCATGCGGAAACCGACAGCGGTGGCCGGTTGGTGATCGCCCCGCTGAGCTGCTCGCTGGTGGAAAAAACCGGCGACATCGTTTTTCAGCCTGACACGCGCGTCGCGCAGGCCTACGGCTGCCTGAACACCCATGAAGGCTACCACTGCAACTTTGGCGTGAATCCGGACTTCGTCGCCGACCTTGAGCGCTTCCCGCTGATTATCAGCGGCCACGATGCCGAAGGCGACGTGCGCGCCATCGAACTGCCGGGCCGGCGTTTTTACGTCGCCACGCTGTTCCAATCAGAACGCGCTGCGTTGCGCGGCGAGCTTTCGCCGCTGGTGGTGGAACTGATCAAAGCCGCCGTCTGCTAACCTGCACCTCTCCCGTAGGATCCAGCCGCAGCGAGACACGGTTCTCGTTGCGTCTTTCATTTCGGGTATCAACTCGACATCAACGTTTCACATTTATTATCTCATTAAAGTTAATCCATTAATCGCCCAATAACGGATCATTCATCGCAGTTTAATTGAAACGTCATAATCCTATGAAAGTTAACAGCAGCATTACGAATAAAGAAATGCATGAAATCACAATAAGCTTTATTTCTTATTATTCATTATTATTTCTTTTATAATAATACAGCATAAGAAATTCTTTATAATTTTTTATGATTCAGCCTGTTATCTCTGGCAGAGAAGCCATCGAACTTGCCCGCTTAGATACCACTCCGTTATCGCTCACGATCCGCCTCAGCTCCGCCTCTTTTTATCAAAAATAAAAAACACAAACAAAACATAGCATTACACCATCACACCTGCTGATGACACGCAGGGAAACCAGTCAATCGCGATTAACACGCCACAAAAGCAATGACAAAAAATTAGTTTAAAAATAAATAAAATATAAATCATTAATCATGAAAACATTGAATTAATTATAATTAAACAAAACTATTAAAAATATTTAATGTGAAAACAGGCCAACTTAATAATCACCTTTTATAATGTTCGAGTGCTTGGCTGCGACTCACTTTATTTAATTCGATTCATTCCTTATTTGTGGAGGTGGTTCCGTGTCCGCTTATTCCCTGACGACCGTGCAACAAGCCGTGTGGCTAGACCAATCTTTAAACCCCGATATCCCCTTATATAACGTTGGGTGTTTATGGCGCGTAGAGCGCGAGATTTCGCTACCGCTTTTTCAAGAAGCCATACGGCAAATACAGCAACAACATGATGCGTTGCAAACCACGCTGAAAGAAACGCCGCAAGGCATTACCCAGGAAACCTGCGACCGGGCCTATATCGACCTGCATTACCATGATTTTTCGCAGAGGCAAGATGCCATCAGTCTGGCAGAAACACACCTTCGTTCTCAATTCCTGCAGCCTTATTCACTGTATGATGGCCTGCTTTGGCGCTGCCACCTGGCCAAAGTCAGCGGATCCAGCACGCTATGGCTGCTTGCTTCCCATCATCTGATTGCGGACGGCACCTCAATTTCCCTGCTGAGCAAAATGATCATGGAGCGCTATAAACAATTAAAAGCAGGGATAAAAAACGAAGCCCCCCGCTCGCGTTACCAAGACTTCGTCATCAGCGATCGCGCCTATCAGCAGTCTCCACGCTACGAGCGCGATCGTGATTTCTGGTTGAAGCGTTTCATCGACGCGCCCCCCTCCATGCTGGAACGCCGCCAAAATCACTGTGAGCAACAAACCTACCCCAGCCATCAGATAATCAAACGGTTGCCACGCGAGCGTTTCCTTCAGTTGGAACAATACGCCGCCGCACAGGGCGGTTCTGCCATGCATTTTTTTAGCGCTTTGCTGGCCACCTGGTTCGGCCGGATTTGGCAAACCGATCAATTCACGCTGGGCGTGCCGGTACATAACCGCAGTACCGCCGAACATAAGCAAACTTTGGGCATGTTTTCCTCGATGATCCCACTGCGCATCACGGTCGATTCACAGCAATCCTTCGGCCACTTACTGCGGCAAATCGGCAGCGAGCTGCGCCAGTGTTATCGTCACCAGCGTTTTCCCATTGCCGAACTCAACCGCCAGTTGAACCTGCATCAGCAGGAGCGGCGCCAGCTGTTCGACATCAGCTTTTCGCTGGAGGTTTTTCCGACCGACATCGAACTGGAGGGCAGCCAGTTCAAGGTTGAAAACCTGCACCACGGTCAGGAACAGCTGCCCCTCGGCGTCTACCTGCGCCATTACCATCCGGGCGACGACCCGCTGCTGGAGTTCAACTTCAATCAGGCCTGGTTCAGTCAGGAAGACGGTGAACGCATCGCAGCCCGCATACTGCACCTGCTGAATACCCTACTGGACGGCGATCCGGCGCTGCCGCTGGGGCAGTTGCCGCTGCTGTTGCCGCAGGAAAGACAGCAAATCTTCCATCAATGGAATGAAACCCGACAAACATGGGCAGACATGCCGCAAGGCGTACATCAATTCCTGGAACGGCAGGCCGCGCTGACGCCAGAAGCGCCGGCGCTGTGCTACGAAGACCACGAGATCAGTTATCAACAGCTGAATCAGCGGGCGAATCGATTGGCTGCCTTTCTCAGGCTGCAGGGATTACAGCCTGACGATCGCATCGCGGTATGCGTCAACCGCAGCCCGGATATGGTGATTGCCCTGTACGCCATCCTGAAGGCGGGCGCCGCCTATGTACCGCTCGATCCCGACTATCCGCAAGACCGTCTGCGCCACATGCTGCAAGATTGCGGCGCCAGATTCGTTCTGGTCGACAATGGCGGCGAACACGCGCTGCACCCGCTGCGCGATATCGCCGTGCCGCGATTGCATCTTCAGCGTGAGAGTCATCTGTGGCGGCAAGCGCCGGATGGCAACCCGCCGCCGCTGGCCGCCGATCCACAGCGCAGCCTGGCTTATGTGATTTACACCTCCGGCTCGACGGGGAAACCCAAAGGGGTGATGAACGAACACCGCGGGGTGATCAACCGACTACTGTGGATGCAAAAGGCTTATACACTGACGCCGGATGATGTCGTGCTGCAGAAAACGCCGTTCAGCTTCGACGTCTCTGTGTGGGAGTTTTTCTGGCCGATGATGGTTGGCGCCCGGCTGGCCATCGCCAAACCGGGCGGTCACCAGGAACCGGATTATCTCAGCGCCTGCATCGCACAACATGGCGTCACCACACTGCATTTCGTCCCCTCTATGCTGCAACTGTTTCTGCGCCACGGCGATATGGCGCAGTGCGCCTCCCTGAAACGCATCGTGTGCAGCGGCGAGGCGTTGCCGCTCGCTACGGTACAACGTTGCCTGCAGCAGTTGCCGCAGGCGGAACTGCACAATCTCTACGGTCCGACGGAAGCCGCCGTAGACGTTTCCAGTTGGCAATGCCTGCCCGATGATCCTCGCCCACTGGTACCGATCGGTAAACCGATCGCCAATACCCAGCTCCATATTCTGGATGACCAACTGCAACCGTTACCGCCTGGTATCGCCGGCGAATTGCATATCGGTGGTATTCAGGTTGCCCGTGGTTATCTGAACCGCGCGGCGCTGAGCGCCGAGCGATTTATCGCCGACCCTTTCAGCGCCGAGCCGCAGGCTCGCCTGTATAAAACCGGCGATCTGGCCCGCTGGCTGCCGGATGGCAACATTGAGTATCTGGGCAGAAACGATTTCCAGGTCAAAATCCACGGCCTGCGCATTGAATTAGGTGAGATAGAGCAACAGCTCAGACAGTGTTCAGGGGTTGAAGACGCGGCCATTCTGGCGCGGGAAGACGAAAGCGGCGGCAAGCGCCTGGTCGCCTATGTCATCGCCCCAGAGCAAACGGCCGCCGCCGAATGGCGTCGGCAATTGCAGCAACACCTGCCGGACTTTATGGTGCCGTCCTGTTTTATCCGGCTGGATGCTTTTCCGCTGTCGCCCAACGGCAAGCTGGATCGCAAAGCGTTACCGGCACCGGCCAACATGCAGGAAACCGCTGCTTATGAAGCCCCACAAGGCGAGCTGGAACAGCAGTTGGCCGAACTGTGGAGCGAACTGCTGGGCACAACGCGCATTGGCCGCGACGATGATTTCTTCGCGCTGGGCGGCCATTCGCTGCACGCCATTCAACTGCTGGTTAAACTGAAGCGACACGGGCATTCGTTAGGCATTAAAACGCTGTTTGCTCACTCGACGCTGCGCGGCCAGGCCCGTATCCTCACCGACGGCGTGCCCGCAACGGCTCCAGCCACCTCCGAACCCCTGCAGCAGCTGTTGACGCGTCTGAATCAGGCCAGTTTTACCTTTAAACAGGTAGAGCGCCTGAACCACGCCATCACCCCCGACAGCGTTTGGATGATCCATCCCGCCGTCACCGGTTGCGATGTTTATCGCGATCTGGCGAACTATTTAGAAAAAGATTTCAATGTGTTAGGCATCAACAATTATAACCTGTTCCAACAGCCGCACATCACTTCGCTACGCGAGCTGGCGGCGTATTATCTCGGTCATATGCGGCTGTCGCCGGCGCGCCCCGTCCGTCTGTTGGGTTGGTCGCTAGGGGGCCTGATCGCGCTGGAGATGGCAGCTCAACTGGAAAGCCAAGGCTATCGCGATATCCAACTGTTCCTGCTTGATACCTTCTACCGAACCCCATTCCAGATCCGCAGCGAGCCGGGCATGCTGGCGGCGATGCTGGCCATGCTGGGTATTGACGGCGAGGCCGCCGACCGGGCATTAAAGGCCGAGCCGACGGAGCTGGCATTGGCGAAACAAACGCTCAGCACACCGTTGCAACATGCACGCATCACGCTGTTCAAGGCGACCGAAGATGCAAATCTGAATATCACCGGCCTGGGCGATGAGCGGGAGCTGCTGGCGATTGCCGACAATGGCCTGTCGGCAATCTGCCAACATCTGCAGGTGCATCCGTTGCCCTGCAATCATCACTCTATTATCTTCAGCCACGAGGAGATAGGACGCGCCTTGCGCCAGTCATCGCGCACGCCGGCGATGCTCGGCAACCTTCCTTGACGCTCTACGGTCTGCGGCGCCGTTCGCCGCAGACCGCCTCCTTACCACATCAGCCGGCCGATCAGTGGCGCGGCCACCACCGTGATAATGCCGGCCAACATCATCACCAGGCTCGACACTACGCCCTCCTGTGGCCCCAGTTCATAGGCGCGGGCGGTGCCGGCGCCGTGCGACGATGCGCCAAATCCGGCCCCTTTCGCCAGGCGGCTGCGTACCGCCAGCCGCAGAAACAGAATGTCGCCCACCGCCATGCCGAACACCCCGGTGATCACCACGAACAGCGCCACCAGGTCCGGCTGGCCGCCCATCTGCTTGGCGGCCTCCAGCGCAAACGGCGTGGTGATCGACCGCACCGCCAGGCTGCGCTGCACCTCTTCCGGCAGCGTCAGCAGGCGCGCCAGCCACACCGAGCTGTACACCGCCACCAGCACCGCCGTCGTCACCCCGGCGGTCAGCGACAGCCAGTGGCGACGAATGATATGCAGGTTCTCGTACACCGGCACCGCGAAGGCGATGGTCGCCGGCCCCAGCAGCCACAGCAGCCAGTGGGTTTCACCGATGTAGTCCTGATAGGAGATGTGGGTGACCACCAGCAGCAACACCAGAATCATCGGCGTCAGCACCAGCGGCATCAGCAGCAACGTGCGGCGGCGGCGATAGAGTTTCTTGTTGGCGAAATAGAGCGCCAGCGTCGCCAGAAAACAGGCCAGGCTAAGGATAAAATCATTCATGGCGCTGCTTCCGCCGCTGCAGCCAAATCTCCAGCCGATACACCCTGTCCACCACCAGCCCGGTGGCGCCCAGCGTCAGCATGGTGCTGATCGCGATCACCAGAAAGATCTTCCAGCCCTCGACCATCAGCAGCTGGGCATAGTTGACCACCGCCACCACCGCCGGCACGAAAAACAGCAGCATTTCCGCCAGCAGCCAGCGGGAGCCGGCCTTGACCCAGCTGAGCGGCAGAATGCGCAGCAGGATCAGCGCCAGCAGCATCAGCATGCCGACGATATTGGCGGGGAGCGGCAGGTGGAATTGTTGCACCAGACGATCGGCGATCAGGAACAGCGCCGCATACAACGCCACCTGGATCGGTACCTGCAAACGGGTCAGCAGGGAGGGGGCAACGCGGCGTAACGCCAGAGACATGAAAGATGACCTCGAACAATAAATTGACGGCCTACAGTATACGCAGCCGGGAAACCACGCCTGAAATGAATTAAAATTATCGTCATCATGCCGTCCGGGAATAGTTTCCCGCCGGTAGCGTCCCCAAGGAGAACCCTAACGTGGATGTCCGCACCCTGCGCTACTTCGTTGAAGTGGTGCGCCAGCAAAGCTTCACCCGCGCGGCGGAAAAACTGTTCGTCACCCAGCCCACCATCAGCAAAATGCTGCGGCATCTGGAGGAAGAGCTGGAATGCACGCTGCTGATCCGCGAAGGCCGCAAGCTGCGCCTGACCGACAGCGGCCAGGCGGTGTACCAGCGCGGCCTGACGATCCTCGACGAATTCCGCCAGCTGGAGGCGGAACTGGAAGACATCAGCTCGGTGAAAAAGGGCGTGCTGCGGCTGGGCATTCCGCCAATGGTCGGCAGGCAGATCGCCGATCTGATCCGCCGCTTTCGCCAGACCTACCCCGGCATCGAATTGAAGATTTCCGAACTGGGCGGGCTGTCGGTCGAACAGGCGGTGATGTCCGGCGAACTGGATCTGGCGATGACCGTGTTGCCCTTCGATTCGGCGCAGCCGCTGACCTTTCTGCCGCTGCTGGGCCACCCGATGTGCGTGGTGGCGCCGCGCACGCCGCAGTGGCTCAACCGCACCCGCATCAATATCGCCGAATTGGCCGACAGCCCGATCCTGATTTATAACGAAGACTTTGCGCTGTACAAGATGCTGATGAAGGCGTTTCGCCAGGCCGGTTTTGAACCGCAAATCGCGGTGCGCAGCGGCCAATGGGACTTCCTCGCCTCGATGGTGCAGGCCGGCGTGGGCATCGCCATGCTGCCTGAGCCGGTTTGCCGCTGGCTGGATAAGGAAAACCTGGTCTGGCTGCCGCTGGAGCCGCGCATGGAGTGGAAAATCGGCCTGATCTGGCGCCAGGGTAGCTACCTGTCGCACAGCGCGCAGGCCTGGATCGCCTGCTGCCGCGACTACTGGCCGCCGCTCAAGTAGCCAAAAAAACAAGGGCCGCACAGGCGGCCCTTCAGGACAGAAAAAAGAGGAAAACGTTTATTCCTCTGCTGAGATTTACCCTTCGCGTTCGATCAACAGCGCTTCGAGCAGGTCGAGATCGTGCAGCAGTTTTTGCAGCGTCTCGTTGCTGATTTTCTGCGTGGCGCGCAGGTGGTACAGCTCGCCGCGCTCGGCGCGCAGCGCCGTCAGGCGGAAACGCCGCTCGAGGTTTTCCATCGCCAGCGCATTCTCGATATCGTCTTTCGACGCGATACGCCGCCGCAGCATGCCCGTCACCCGCGAGCTGACCTCTTTCAACACCTGCGGATCGAGGTTTTCTTCGGTATCGGCAACCAGGCGCTCTTCCATTTTATTCACGCTCTCGATCGCCACCTCGGCCGCCATGGCGATCGCCATGCGCTCTTCCTGCTTGCTGGCGCTCTTGTCGGCCACCTGCACGCCGCGCAGCAGCAGCGGCAACGCCAGCACGCCGACGATCAGCGACAGCAGGATCACCCCGGCGGCGATAAACACCAGCTGATAGCGCGCCGGGAAGGCAGTGCCGTCGCTCAACAACAGCGGTATCGACAGCACGCCGGCCAGGGTAATCGCCCCGCGCACCCCGGCGAACGACGCCACCCACAGCTCACGCGTGCTGTAATCGCCGAACTGCAGCGGACGCTTTTTCATAAAGCGGTTGCTGGCCTTCTTCATTATCCACAGCCAGGTAAAACGCAGCACCAGCAGCGCGGCGTAGATGGTGGCCACGTCGGCGAACAGATACCAGGTCTGGATGGTCGGATCCAGCTCCGCCTGCAGGATGGAGGTTTCAAGAATGCCCGGCAGCTGCAGGCCCAACATGATGAACACCATGCCGTTGAACACGAACTCCAGCATCGCCCACACGCTGTTGGCGCGCAGGCGCATCGCCAGCGGCGCGTTGCGGATCACGCCGGACTGGCTGATGGTCATCCCCGCCGCCACCGCCGCCAGGATGCCGGAGACGCCGATATGTTCGGCGATCAGATAAGAAGCGAACGGCAGCAGCAGCAGGAACACGATCTGGGTCGCCGGGTCGTCGCCGCTCCAGCGGCTCATCACCCGCAGCGATTTACTGTAGGTCCAGGTGACCGCCACGCCGGCCAGCAGGCCGCCGATCGCCACTTTGAGGAATTCAAGGGTCGCGCCGCCCACGGTGAACACCATAGTGCCCATCGCCACCGCGATGGCGAACTTGAGCGACACCAGGCCGGACGCGTCGTTCATCAGCGCCTCGCCCTCGAGCACGCCCATGATCGGCTTGGGAATGCGCCCTTTGCCGACGATGCCGGACAGCGCCACGGCATCCGTCGGCGACAGCACCGCCGCCAGCGCGAAGGCCGCCACCAGCGGAATGCCCGGCACCATGGCGTAGATCAGATAACCGACGCCGACCACGGTGATCAGCACCAGCACCAGCGCCAGGCCGAGAATTTCACGCCCGTGATGCAGGAACTCCCGCGTCGGCGTTTTCCAGCCGTCGGCGAACAGCAGCGGCGGGATGAACAGCACCAGGAACAGTTCGGGATCAAAATCGACGTGCAGCCCGAAATGCGGCCAGGCCAGCAGGGCCCCGATGGCGATTTGCATCAGCGGCAGCGGCACCTGGAACGGCAACATGCGCGTCACCACCCCGGACAGGGAGACCACCAGGATCAAAATGAGGATTGTAAAAAAGATTTCCATGCTTTCCTTAGACTCTACGATTCAGACGACATCGGCTCAGGGCCTGCGTTGGTCACGATAGTAGATCACTTTTTTTACAGCCGTTAAAGCTTGTTGTGCCTTTCAAAACGCGGTGCAGAGCAGAAGAAGACTTATCTTAAGAAGGGAATTGCCGTAACAGGCTCCCCCGCCCGGCGGGCGAGGGAAACCCAAGAGGCTTAAATCGCCCAGCCGCCGGCGTAGAACGCCACCAGCGCCACGGCGATCAGCACGGTGCCGATGTTCAGCTTGCGCCATTCGCCGGAGAAGATGCGGCCGATGACCAGCGAGCTGAAGCCCAGCATGATGCCGGTGACGATGTTGCAGGTCAGCACGATGAACACGGCGCACAGCAGGCCGGCCATCGCGTCGACGAAGTCGTTGAAGTCCAGCTTGGTGACATTGCTCAGCATCAGCAGGCCGACGTACATCAGCGCCGGCGCGGTGGCGTAAACCGGCACCAGATAGGCCAGCGGCGACAGGAACAGGATCAGCAGGAACAGAATGCCGACCACGGTGGCAGTCAGGCCGGTCTTGCCGCCCGCGGCGGTGCCGGCGGCGGACTCGATGTAAACCGCAGCGGGCGCGGCGCCCACCAGGCCGGAGAATATGCTGCTCAGGGAATCCGAGGTCAGCGCCTTGCCGCCGTTGATGATCTGCCCGTCTTTATCCAGCAGATTGGCCTGCCCGGCCACCGCGCGGATGGTGCCGGTGGCGTCGAACACCGCGGTCATCACCAGCGCCAGCACGCTCGGCAACACCACCGGCTGCAATGCGCCCATGATGTCCAGGCTGAAGATCAACGATTTGCCGTCAGCGTCCGCCAGGCTCGGCATGGCGAACAGCCCCTGGTATTTCACCGCCGGGTCGAAGATCAGGCCGATGATGGAAATGGCGATGATCACCAGCAAAATGCCGCCGGGCACGCGCAGTTTCTCCAGGCCGAAGATCACCGCCAGGCCGACCAGCGTCATGACGACCGGGAAAGAGGTGAACGCGCCGAGCGCCACCGGCAAGCCATCCAGCGGGTTCTTCACCACCAGGCCGACGCCGTTGGCGGCGATCAGCAGCAGGAACAGCCCGATGCCGATGCCGGTGCCGTGCGCCACGCCCATCGGCAGGTTGCGCAGGATCCAGGCGCGGATGCCGGTGACCGAGATAATGGTAAACAGCACGCCCATCAGGAACACCGCGCCCAGCGCCACCGGAATGCTGATGTGTTGGCCCAGCACCAGGCTGAAGGCGGTAAAGGCGGTCAACGAGATCGCACAGCCGATGGCCATCGGCAGGTTAGCCCACAGCCCCATCAACAGCGACCCCAGACCGGCCACCAGGCAGGTGGAGACGAACACCGCCGCCGGCGGGAAACCCGCTTTGCCCAGCATGCTCGGCACCACGATCACCGAGTACACCATCGCCAGGAAGGTGGTCAGCCCCGCCACCACCTCCTGACGCACGCTGCTGCCGCGCGCGGAAATTTTAAAATAGCCATCAAGCCCGCCGGTTGGTTTTGCGGCGTGGTTCGCTTGAGAGTTCGACATAGGTTACTTCCCCTGTGTTTCATGAATCGGCCCGTCACAGCAGGCCTGTAATCTCGCCCGCGCCCGATCGCCACGTAATCGTTTACGTCACGTTCCGCATCCTTGCCCTTATGCCACACCGCCAACGGCGATGCGCACCCAGGCAAACGTTTAACTCGCAGCGCGCGGTACGGGTGATTTATGGTGGTTTATTCAAGGCAAACGATTATCCTGCCTTCCCTAGCGTCTAATCAACTAAAGATCGCGGCAATTTATGCAGAAAGCGGCGGGAATGGCGCTCGCGCGATAAAACCGGGACGACGGTCGCCCCGGCGAACGCCGTCATGGCGGGGTTATTGCGTCTGCACCGCAGCGGGATCCATATACATCAATTCCCAGATATGACCGTCCAGATCCTGAAATCCATGGCCGTACATCACGCCGTAGTCCCGCGGCGGGTGGTAGGTGTTGCCGCCGCCGGCGACCGCCTTGCGCACCAGTTCGTCCACCGCCACCCGGCTGGGTTGCGACAGGCACACCAACACTTCGGTGGCCTGATTGGCGTCGCCGATCGGGTTCGGGGTAAACATCCTGAATTTGTCGTGGGTCAGCAGCATCACGTAAATCGTGTCGCTGACCACCATGCATGCGGCGGTATCGTCGGTAAATTGCGGGTTGAAGCTGAAGCCGAGCTGGGTAAAAAACGCCATTGAGGCGGGCAGATCGCGTACGGGCAGGTTAACGAAGATTTGCGTAGCCATGGGCTACCTCCGATGAAGAATGACCCCATCGAGTATAGCCCATCCGCTTAACTCAGCAGGTCGTAAGGGCCGCCCTGCTCCAATGCCCGCTGGTAGGCGGGCCGGGCGTGAATGCGCTGCAGGAAGCCGCGCAGTTTCGGGCAATCATCCAACGCGCCGCGCGCCGCCATCGCCTCCAGCGGGAAGCTCATCTGAATATCCGCTGCGCTGAAGTCGTTGCCAACGAACCAGCTGCCCTTATTCAGGTGCTGTTCGAGGTATTCGCAGTGCGGCGCGATCTGCTTGTCGAGGTATTCCCGCTGCACGCCTTTGCCGATCGCGCCGGCCACCGGCCGCAGCAGCCAGGGGATCGGCGGCTGGCCGAGACGGCTGAACACCAGCTTCATCACCAACAGCGGCATCAGCGATCCTTCGGCGTAGTGCAGCCAGTAGCGGTATTGCTGACGCGCGTGGAAGTCGGTTGGCATAAACATGCCCTGTGCGTCGTAGGCTTCCTGCAAGTATTCGATAATGGCGCCGGATTCCGCCAGCGTCAGATCGCCATCGACGATCACCGGCGATTTGCCCAGCGGGTGGATCTTTTTCAGCGCCGGCGGCGCCAGCATGGTCTGCGGATCGCGCTCGTAGCGCTGCACCTGATAAGGCACGCCCAGCTCTTCCAGAAACCACAGAATGCGCTGCGACCGCGAGTGATTGAGATGATGAACGATGATCATGACGAAGCCCCTGTCCGCTGCCACACCAGTTCGCCAACCTGCACGCCGTTGCCGAGCTGCAGCGGCACCGTGCGCAACGTCAGCCGATCGCCGCTGAAAGCGTAAAAACGCACCTGACGGCTGCCTACCCAGTTGGGGAACGAACAGCCTTCGACCTGATGCACCACCCGCTGCTCGCTTTCTTCCACCTGATAGTGGCCAAAGTAGCAAATCATATTGATGAAGGCGGCGCGGATCTCCCGCTCAGACCCCTGCGCCAAATCGGCGGCGGCGAAACGCGGCCGCACGGCGCTGTAAAGCTGCGCCGCCATCGTGCCGTTGGCCTCATAGTGGATGCGCCCCAACACCTGCTCGCCCAGCGGGTAATTCAGCTCGCCGTTCTGGTTTTTGAACACCGACGACACCAACGCCCAACTGCCGATAAACGCGCTTATCGTCATGACGCTTCTCCGGTTAAGGATCGTCTGTAAAGGGTAGTGGCGATTTTTGCCCCGCGCCAGCGGATGAAGGGCAATCAATTTATTTGACAGAGATACTCAAAACTCTCCGATTTTTTATTCACATCCGGTGCACTAGCATTTAACACATCGAGAGACAACGGGCTCTCACCTAACAAACACTCTGAGGAACGCATCATGAAAAACGTCAAAATTTTTGCTACCGCTGCGCTGCTGGCTACCGCTTCTTTCGCTACCTTCGCCGCTGACCTGCCTTCCAGTCAACCTGCTGCAGACGCCCAGAAGATCGGCGTCGTCACCGTGAGCGGCGCCGCTAACCTGAGCGCGCTGGAAAGCGAACTGGCCAGCAAAGCCGCCGCGTCGGGCGCCAGCTCCTACCGCATCGTCGCCGCCGGTGGTCAGAACAAACTGTACGGCACCGCAGAAATCTTCAACTGATCGTCGGACAGCCAACCGACGGAAGAAAGAAGCCCCGCAAGGGGCTTTTCTCGTTGTGGGCAGGCAAAGCTCTTTGTGAACAGTGGCCGCCGGACATTTCACCGATACTGGGAATAACGCCTTACCCTCACCCACTTTGGAGAAATAACATGACCACAGCACTCCCACTGCAAGGCAAAGTCGCATTCGTTCAGGGCGGTTCCCGCGGCATCGGCGCCGCCATCGTTAAACGCTTGGCGAGCGAGGGCGCCGCCGTCGCCTTTACCTACGCCGCCTCGGCCGATCGCGCCGAAGCGGTGGCGAGCGCCGTGACCGCCGCCGGCGGCAAAGTCCTCGCCATCAAGGCCGACAGCGCCGATGCGGCGGCGCTGCAGCAGGCGGTTCGCCAGGCGGTGAGTCACTTCGGCAACCTGGATATTCTGGTGAACAACGCCGGGGTATTTACGCTGGGCGGCACCGAGGAACTGGCGCTGGACGACCTGGATCGCATGCTGGCGGTCAATGTGCGCAGCGTATTCGTCGCCAGCCAGGAGGCGGCGCGCCACATGAACGACGGCGGCCGAATCATCCACATCGGCAGCACCAACGCCGAGCGCGTGCCGTTCGGCGGCGCGGCGGTGTACGCGATGAGCAAATCGGCGCTGGTCGGGTTGACCAAGGGCATGGCGCGCGATCTCGGCCCACGCGGCATCACCGTCAATAACGTGCAGCCCGGCCCGGTGGATACCGAGATGAACCCGGACGCCGGCGAGTTCGCCGATCAGCTCAAGCAGCTGATGGCGATCGGCCGTTACGGCAAAGATGAAGAGATCGCCGGTTTCGTCGCCTACCTGGCGGGCCCGCAAGCGGGTTATATCACCGGCGCCAGTCTGAGCATCGACGGCGGCTTCTCGGCGTAGCGCTCAAAGCCCCGCAAGGGGCTTTTTTTCATTCGCTCGCCGACGACCGCTCCCCACCTTGCACGGCATATTCGCCTTCAAAGACAATAATAGAATTAGTTTATGCGCAAAAATGGAATAGTTTATTGACGATTCTGTTATTTATTCACCAGGCCGACGTCTTTATCCTTCGCTCCATCGTGTCGTACCGGACACCCTTATTTTTCGAACCTTCGAACACAGGATAAAGATATGAAAACCATGACCACCGTTATTTCACTCGCTCTGTTTTCCATGCTGTCGTTTAACGCCGCGGCAGAAAGCGTGACCGCAACCGGCAGAACGCTGGACTCCACCGAAGCCCTCATCGCTAAAAAAGCGCAAGAGGCCGGCGCAAGCGGCTACAAAATCACCAGCGCCTACATGGGCAATTTCGTCACCATGAGTGCAGAGCTGAAAAAATAATATCAATGACGCCGCTCGCACGGCGTTATTTATTTCCGCATAAGGAAGTCATCGTCGGGTGGTTATTCACCACGCGTTATAAAGCATTACGCTAAAGCACCCGCGTACTAAAAATGAGCCTCTTTCTCCACCGGTTATTATTCGGCGGCCTCACGCCGCCAATTTCCGGGGGCTCATTTTCATTCACCCTGCAATACTCCGTTATAAGGATGAGTCACTGATGAAATCATTGTATCGCCTCTCCCTCTTGCTGCCCTTGCTGGCCGCAGTGCCCGCGCACGCCGCAGAATCCGCCGCGCAGTCGTCAGACTGGTATCCTTCCGTTTACGGCGCAAAAGACGAAATCGGCGCAGCCAACCTGCTCACGCCAGAGGTCGTATTACAGTCTGTGCAGTTGGTAAAACAAGGCAAGACATTGCCATTGGCGGTGCCCGTCGATAAAGATTTCCCGGCGTTCCGCCACCGCAGCTTCCGCTTATATAATATTCAGCCTGGTCAGCAGGACGGTAAAACGCTTGGCCCAAATAAATTCACCTTTAATGATGAATTGGTGAATGCCTGGACCGGCGTCGGCACCCAGTTGAATGGCATTGGCCATATCGGCATCGACAACGTTTATTATAACGGCAATAAGGCGGCGGACTTCGTCACCGTAGATGGCGTGAAAAAATTGGGCGTGGAAAAAGTGCCGCCCATGGTCACACGCGGCGTGGTGCTCGATATGACGGCTTATTATAATAAAGCGATCGTTCCGGGCGGCACCGAATTTTCCGTTGCGGATATTCAAGCGGTGCTTAAAAAGCAGGGCATCAGTTTACGCAAAGGCGACGTTGTCTTGTTCAATACCGGCTGGCTGGAGCTGATTGGCAAAGACAATAAAAAGTTCCTGGAAGTTGAACCGGGCATCGGCATGGAAGCGGCGAAATGGTTGGCCGACCAAGGCATCGTGGCCTTCGGCGGTGATACCTGGGCCTCCGAAGTTTACCCCAACCCGAAAAATGACGAAGAGTTCCCGGTCAACCAGTACCTGCTGGCCAAACGCGGCGTCTATAACCTGGAGCTGATCGACAGCCGCCCACTGGTGCGCACGAAAACCTGGGAATTCCTGTTCGTACTGGGGCAACCGCTGTATGTCGGTTCAACCCAGGTCAACATCAACCCGGTAGCAATTTACTGATTGGCGACACCGCCGCAGAAAATCAGCGGCTAACGAGCACAAAAAACCCCGCCTGAGCGGGGTTTTTTTTTGCGCTGTCGCCAGGCTTAGAACGGAATATCGTCGTCGAAATCCATTGGTGGTTCGTTGCTGGTCGCCGGTGCGCTGTTCTGCGCCGGGCGAGACTGCTGCTGGCCGCCGCTGAACTGGTTGCCGCCCTGTGGCTGCTGAGGCTGGCCCCAACCGCCCTGGCCGCCGGCAGATTGACCTGCCGGTGCGCCGCCGCCCTGACGGCCGCCCAGCATCTGCATGGTGCCGCCGACGTTAACCACGATCTCGGTGGTGTAGCGATCCTGGCCGCTCTGATCCTGCCATTTACGGGTCTGCAGGGAGCCTTCGATGTAGACCTGAGAGCCTTTACGCAGGTATTCGCCCGCCACTTCGGCCAGTTTGCCGAACAGCACGACGCGGTGCCATTCGGTCTTCTCTTTCTGTTCGCCGGTCGCCTTGTCACGCCAGCTTTCGGAGGTCGCCAGGGTAATGTTGGCCACTGCGCCGCCGTTCGGCATGTAACGGACTTCTGGATCCTGACCCAGATTCCCGACCAGAATTACTTTGTTTACGCCTCTGCTGGCCATGAGCACTTCTCCCGATGATTGATTTCTACACAGTATAAACGCGTCAGTTTACCACGCTGAGTGCGAAACCACACCCGTGTTGATAAGTGCGAATTGCATTCCAGAATTGTCTTTTCGATCGGCCTTGTTGCATTCGCATACTGGATATTCATTCAGGTTTTTTTGTGTCATAATTATGCGTTTCGACCAGGCTGTGCCGGTTTTTTGCGAGATCCATCACAAAATCCCCCGCAAAAATCGCGACAGGCGCGGTGTATCATCAAGACGGGAAGTGTAAATGGACAATATCGAAGTTCGTGGTGCTCGAACCCATAATCTGAAAAACATCAACCTGATCATCCCGCGTGACAAACTGATCGTCGTCACCGGCCTGTCCGGTTCCGGCAAGTCTTCGCTGGCTTTCGATACGCTGTACGCCGAAGGGCAGCGGCGCTATGTCGAATCACTCTCCGCCTATGCGCGCCAGTTCCTGTCGCTGATGGAAAAACCGGACGTCGATCATATCGAAGGCCTGTCGCCGGCGATCTCCATCGAGCAGAAATCCACCTCGCACAACCCGCGATCCACGGTCGGCACCATTACCGAGATCCACGACTACCTGCGCCTGCTGTTCGCCCGCGTCGGCGAGCCGCGCTGCCCGGACCACCATGTGCCGCTGGCGGCGCAAACCGTCAGCCAAATGGTCGATAACGTGCTGAGCCAGCCGGAAGGCAAGCGCCTGATGCTGCTGGCGCCGGTGGTGAAAGACCGCAAGGGCGAGCACACCAAAACGTTGGAAAACCTGGCCGCCCAGGGCTATATCCGCGCGCGCATCGACGGCGAAGTGTGCGATCTGTCCGATCCGCCGAAGCTGGAGCTGCAGAAGAAACACACCATCGAAGTGGTGGTCGACCGTTTCAAGGTGCGCGACGACATGGCGCAGCGCCTGGCCGAGTCGTTCGAAACCGCGCTGGAGCTGTCCGGCGGCACCGCGGTGGTGGCGGACATGGACGACGAAAAAGCGGACGAGCTGCTGTTCTCCGCCAACTTCGCCTGCCCGATCTGCGGCTACAGCATGCGCGAGCTGGAACCGCGCCTGTTTTCCTTCAACAACCCGGCCGGCGCCTGCCCGACCTGCGACGGCCTGGGCGTGCAGCAGTTCTTCGATCCGGATCGCGTGGTGCAAAACCCCGAGCTGTCGCTGGCCGGCGGCGCGATCCGCGGCTGGGATCGCCGCAACTTCTACTATTTCCAGATGCTGCGCTCGCTGGCGGAGCACTATGAGTTCGACGTCGAAGCGCCATTCAACACCCTGAGCGCCAACGTGCAGAAGGCGGTGCTGAGCGGCTCCGGCAAAGAGTCGATAGAATTCAAATACATCAACGATCGCGGTGACACCACCGTGCGCCGCCATCCGTTCGAAGGCGTGCTGCACAACATGGAGCGCCGCTATAAAGAGACCGAGTCCAGCGCGGTGCGCGAAGAGCTGGCGAAGTTCATCAGCAACCGCCCTTGCGCCTCGTGCCACGGCACTCGCCTGCGTGAAGAAGCGCGCAACGTGTTCGTCGAAGACACCACGCTGCCGGAGATCTCCGATCTGAGCATCGGCCATGCGATGACCTTCTTCCAGAACATGAAGCTCAGCGGCCAGCGCGCCAAGATCGCCGAGAAAGTGCTGAAAGAGATCGGTGACCGCCTGAAATTCCTGGTGAACGTCGGCCTGAACTACCTGTCACTGTCTCGCTCGGCGGAGACGCTCTCCGGCGGCGAAGCGCAGCGAATCCGTTTGGCCAGCCAGATCGGCGCCGGCCTGGTGGGCGTGATGTACGTGCTGGATGAGCCGTCGATCGGCCTGCACCAGCGCGACAACGAGCGCCTGCTGGAAACGCTGATCCACCTGCGCAACCTCGGCAACACGGTGATCGTGGTGGAGCATGACGAAGACGCCATCCGCGCCGCCGATCACGTGATCGACATCGGCCCCGGCGCCGGCGTACACGGCGGCCAGGTGGTGGCGGAAGGCACCGTCGACGACATCATGGCGCAGCCGGAATCGCTGACCGGCCAGTTCCTCAGCGGCAAGCGCGAGATCGCCATCCCCGCGCAGCGCGTGCAGGCCGATCCGACCAAGGTGCTGAAGCTGAGCGGCGCGCGCGGCAACAACCTGAAAGACGTGACGCTGACGCTGCCGGTCGGTCTGTTTACCTGCATCACCGGCGTTTCCGGTTCCGGCAAATCGACGCTGATCAACGATACGCTGTTCCCGATCGCCCAGCGCCAGCTCAACGGCGCCACCATCGCCGAACCGGCGCCGTTCCGCGAAGTGACCGGCCTGGAGCATTTCGACAAGGTGATCGACATCGATCAGAGCCCGATCGGCCGCACGCCGCGCTCCAACCCGGCCACCTACACCGGCATCTTCACCCCGGTGCGCGAGCTGTTCGCCGGTGTGCCGGAATCGCGCAGCCGCGGTTACACGCCGGGCCGCTTCAGCTTCAACGTCAAGGGCGGGCGCTGTGAAGCCTGCCAGGGCGACGGGGTGATCAAGGTCGAGATGCACTTCCTGCCGGACATCTACGTGCCGTGCGACCAGTGCAAGGGCAAGCGTTATAACCGCGAAACGCTGGAAGTGAAGTACAAGGGCAAGAGCATCCACGAAGTGCTGGAGATGACCATCGAAGAAGCGCGCGATTTCTTCGACGCGGTGCCGGCGCTGGCGCGCAAGCTGCAGACCCTGATGGATGTCGGCCTGTCCTACATCCGCCTCGGCCAGTCGGCCACCACGCTCTCCGGCGGTGAAGCGCAGCGCGTCAAGCTGGCGCGCGAACTGTCGAAGCGCGGCACTGGCCAAACGCTGTATATCCTCGACGAACCGACCACCGGTCTGCACTTCGCCGATATCCAACAGCTGTTGGCGGTGCTGCATCAGTTGCGCGATCAGGGCAATACCATCGTGGTCATCGAGCATAACCTGGATGTGATCAAGACCGCCGACTGGATCGTCGATCTGGGGCCGGAAGGCGGCAGCGGCGGCGGCGAGATCCTGGTCGCCGGCACGCCGGAAACGGTGGCCGATTGTGAGAAATCGCACACCGCACGCTTCCTGAAGCCGCTGTTGAACCAGTAATGCCGCCGGCGTGCGGGCCGTCGCTCAGGCGGTCCGCACGCTGACCCGTTTCCCCGCAATCAAACAGAAACGGGCAAGATTTCGACATTTTCAGGCATTTCCCTCCGCACTCACCGCTTTTATCATCAATGTTCCCTCGGCGGCCGCCCTGTCTGATTCAGGCCGCGTCTCGCCGGCACTTCGCTGCCGGTCAAACGTTGTCCCCCATACATTGATAACTGGAGCGACCATGAACATTACCCATGCCTATGCCGCGCATGACGCGAAGTCTGCGCTGGTGCCTTTCGATTACCAGCCGCGCGCCCTGCGCGACCACGATGTGCAAATTCAGGTGTTGTTCTGCGGCGTCTGCCACTCGGATCTGCACCAGGCGCGCAATGAATGGAGCAATACGATTTACCCGGTGGTGCCGGGCCACGAAATCGTCGGCCGCGTTAGCGCCGTCGGCGACCATGTCTCGCGTTACCGGGTCGGCGATCTGGTCGGCGTCGGTTGCATGGTGGATTCCTGCCGCAGCTGCCCGAGCTGCGATGAGGGGCTGGAACAGTATTGCGAGAACGGCTTTACCGGCACCTATAACGGCCAGGATCGCCACACCGGCGCCGTAACCTACGGCGGCTACTCCACCAATCTGGTGGTGGATCAGGACTTCGTGCTGCGCGTGCCGGAAAACCTCGATCCGGCCGGGGTCGCGCCGCTGCTGTGCGCCGGCATCACCACCTATTCGCCGCTGCGCCAGTGGGGCGCGGGGCCAGGCAAAAAGGTCGGCATCGTCGGCCTCGGCGGGCTGGGGCACATGGGCGTCAAACTGGCGCGGGCGATGGGCGCGCACGTGGTGCTGTTCACCACCTCGCCGTCGAAAATCGAAGACGCCAAGCGCCTCGGCGCCCATGAAGTGGTGATTTCGCGCAACCCGGATGAGATGGCGCAGCACGTTAATAGCTTCGACTTCATCCTCAACACGGTAGCGGCTCAGCACGATCTGAACCCGTTCCTCAACTTGCTGCGCCGCGACGGCACCCTGACGCTGGTCGGCGCGCCGGAGCACGATCATCCGTCGCCGCAGGTGTTCAACCTGATCATGAAGCGCCGCCGCATCGCCGGTTCGCTGATCGGTGGCATCGCGGAAACGCAAGAGATGCTGGACTTCTGCGGCCAACACGGCATCACGTCCGATATCGAGCTGATCCCGATGCAGCAAATTAATGAGGCCTATGAGCGCATGCTGAAAAGCGACGTGAAGTACCGCTTCGTGGTGGATATCGACTCGCTGCGAGCCTGATGACGGCGGCGCCCGTTTTTTTATAGCTGCTTGATGACCCTGGCCGGGTTGCCGCCCACCACGCAGTTGGCCGGCACGTCTTTGGTCACTACCGCGCCGGAGGCCACGACCGCATTATCGCCGATGGTCACCCCCGGATTGATCACCGCGCGCCCGCCGATCCACACATTGTCGCCAATCCTGACAGTCTTACCGAACTCCGCGCCGCCGACGCGGGTCTCGGCGTCCAGCGGATGGGTCGCGGTGTAAATATGCACGCCCGGCGCCAGCAGGCAGTTGTCGCCGATATGCACTTCGCACACGTCGAGGATCACGCAGTCGAAATTGGCGTAGAAGTTCTTGCCGAGATAAATGTTATAGCCGTAGTCGCAGCGGAAGGTCGGCTCGATGGTGCCGCCCTGATAGCCGCCCAGCAGCTCACCCAGCCACTGTTTGCGCAGCTCACCCTCTTCCGGCGAGGAGTGGTTATAGCGATGCGTCAACTGGCGCGCGTGCCGACGTTCGCTGCGCAGCAGGTCGTCGCCGGCGTCGTACAGTTCCCCGGCGATCATCTTGCGCTTTTCTTCGCTCATGGCCATGTCGGCCTCCTTAATCTTATCCGCGTTTCTTGAATGCCCAAGCGTAGCCGCTTTTGCCCGGCGACAAAAAGGGAACGTTCCCAATTTAAAACCGCGATCACGATTTAACACGGGAAAACAGGAGAAAAACGGGGGCCGCCGCCCGGCTATCAGGCGCGCAGTTCCTGGCGCACGTGTTCGGGCAGGCCTTCCACCACCAGCTGATAGGAGCTGTCGATCAGCGTGTAAAACTGCGAGTTCGGCAGGTTGCCGTCGAGAAACACCGTATTCCAGTGCGCCTTGTTCAGGCCGTCGCAGGCGACGATCTCCGGATGGTGTTCACGCAGGCTTTCCGCCAGCTCCGGGCTGGACTTGACCGCCAGCGCCGGCCGCCCTTCGATCTCGCACACCATGGCGAACATCACGTCGCCCACCTTGATCTGGCTGGCCTGCCACTGGTTCTGGTCGCTCTGCTCCGCGCCCGGCTTCGCCATGCAGTACTCCAGCAATGCGCTGTTATTCATTGGGTTATTCCCCCTGTAATGTGGCCACAATACGGCGTGCTCCGCCGTGGATGCGGTGCTCCCCCAGCCAGATGCCCTGCCATGTGCCCAACATCAGCCGCCCATGCCTGACGGGCAGCGTCAAGGAAGCGCCCAGCAGCGAGGATTTGATGTGCGCCGGCATGTCGTCCGGCCCTTCGTAGTCATGCTGATAGGGTGCGTTTTCCGGCACCTGACGCAGGAAATGCTGCTCCATATCTGCTCGCACCGTGGGATCGCAGTTCTCGTTGAGCGTCAGCGAGGCCGAGGTGTGCTGCAGCAACAGATGCAGCAGGCCGGTTTGCAGGCGGTGTAAGTGGGTTAACTGGTTGGTGATCTCGTCGGTAACCAGATGAAAGCCACGCGCTTTTGCGCTGAGGATTAGCGTTTGCTGATGCCACATGAGTGAGCGCCCCTCAATCAGTATATTCTCTCTCCGGTTTGCGGCAACTTCGGCGGCGCGCCGGCAATAAAAAAGGAGCGATATCGCTATCGCTCCCGATGAACGTCCGTTCAGACTAACAGGCGTTACTGCACCGCGGCAAACGCCTCGGCCACCTGACGCACGTTGTTGTGGTTCAGGCCGGCCACGCACATGCGGCCGCTGTGGATCAGGTAGACGCCGAACTCTTCACGCAAGCGATCGACCTGCGCCGCGCTGAAGCCGGTGTAGCTGAACATACCGCGCTGCGCCAACAGGTAGTCAAAGTTGCGCTGCGGCAGCGCGCTCTTCAGGGTGTCCACCAGCGCGTGACGCATTTCGAGAATGCGGGTGCGCATGCTCTCCACTTCGTCCAGCCACTGGGTTTTGAGCTGGGCGTCGTTCAGCACCTTGGCCACCAGCTGCGCGCCGAAGTTTGGCGGGCTTGAGTAGTTGCGGCGCACGGTGGCCTTCAGCTGGCCCAGCACGCGCCCGGCCGCCTCTTCGCTTTCGCACACCACCGACAGGCCGCCGACGCGCTCGCCGTACAGCGAGAAAATCTTCGAGAACGAGTTGCTCACCAGGCACGGCAGGCCGGCCGCCGCGATGGCGCGAATGGCGTAGGCGTCTTGCTCCATGCCGCCGCCGAAGCCCTGATAGGCGATATCGAGGAATGGAATGATTTCACGCTCGGCGATCACCTTGACCACCTCATCCCACTGGGCGGGGGTCAGGTCGGAACCGGTCGGGTTGTGGCAGCACGGGTGCAGCAGCGCGATGCTGTGCTTCGGCAGCTGTTTCAGCGCAGCGAGCATGGCGTCGAACTTCACGCCCAGGCTTTCGCTGTCGAAATACGGGTAGGTATTCACTTTGAAACCGGCGCCGCTGAAGATGGCGACGTGGTTTTCCCAGGTCGGATCGCTGACCCACACCTGCGAATCCGGGAAATAGGTTTTCAGGAAGTCGGCGCCCACTTTCAACGCGCCGGAACCGCCGACGGTCTGAATGGTGGCGATGCGCCCCTGCTGCAGCATCGGGTGCTGCGCGCCGAACAGCAACTGCTGGATAGCGGAACGGTAGGGTTGCAGCCCTTCCATCGGCAGGTATACCGAGGCGCCATGCTCGACGCTGTTCAACTGCGCTTCCGCCGCAGCGACCGCCCGCATCTGCGGAATGATGCCCTGCGCATCGTAGTACAGGCCGATACTCAGGTTCACCTTGTGCGCACGCGGGTCTTGTTTGAATTTTTCCATCAGCGACAGAATGGGATCGCCGGCATAGGCGTCAACGTTCTGGAACACGGGGTTTTTCTCCTGGTTTATTGTGGTTTGGGCACAGCGTTACGTTCCTAATATAGACGGAAAAGCGCATTCGGTTTTAGCTTTATCTCGTCACCGGCAACAAACCGTTTTCCTTGATGCGATTGAGCACCACCGCCGTTTTGATATGCGCCACGCTTTTGTGCGGCGACAGCGTCTGGCTGATGAATTCGCTCAGCGCCGGCAGGTCAGCCACCGCCACTTTCAGCAGGTAATCGGCGTCGCCGGTGGTCTTGTAAGCGTCGAGGATCGCGTCCACGTCCTCCAGCATCTGATGAAAGCTGTCGATCTGCTCCTGCGCGTGCGTGATCAGGCTGACTTCGATCAGCCCCACCAGCCCCAGGCCGACCGCCTCCGGCGCCAGCCGCGCGTGGTAACCGCGGATCAGCTGCGCCTGCTCCAGGCTGATGCGCCGCCGTGAGCACTGGGAAGCGGAAAGCCCCACCAACTCGCTCAGTTCCTGATTGGTCAGACGGCCGTTGGCCTGTAACAGCGTCAGGATTTTCATATCAAAATCGTCAATGTTGTACATAGCCACCTGTAAACTGTGTTAATAAATGTTGACGTTACAGCCTACCAGTTTTTTTACCGTTGCCGACGTCACACCCTGGCGTTTGAATCGCGTACAGCAGCAACGCCCGGCGTTTTCGCCGGTAAGCGGCATAAAAAACGGCTAACTCATGCAGGCAAACGACAATTAACGGCGAAGTAACGCATAAAACCACGAATGTATAAAAAGGACGCCAGATGAAAAAGCTTCTCCCCCTCGCGCTGCTGCTCGCCGCCGGCGGTGCCGGTGCGCAATCCCACCTGGACAAGGTGCTGCAGCAGAAGACCCTGGAGGTCTGCACCACCGGCGACTACAAGCCCTATACCTTCCTCAAGGAAGACGGCGGCTATGAAGGCATCGATATCGACATGGCGGAATCGCTGGCGAAGAGCCTGGGCGCCAAGGTGAAGTGGGTGAAAACCAGCTGGAAAACCCTGACCCCGGACTTCGTCGGCGGCAAGTGCGACATCGCCATGGGCGGCATCTCCGTCACGCTGGAGCGGCAAAAGCAGGTGTTCTTCGCCGACAAGCTGGATACCGACGGCAAAATCCCGCTGGTGCGCTGCACCGACGTGAAGAAATACCGCACGATAGAACAGATCAACAAACCGTCGGTGCGTCTGTTGGAACCGGCGGGCGGCACCAATGAAGCCTTCGTGCACGCCTATCTGCCGAAGGCCAAACTGACGCTGACGCACGACAACATGAGCATTTTCCAGCAGTTGGTGGATCGCAAGGCGGACGTGATGATCACCGACGCCTCCGAGGCGTTGTACCAACAAAAGCGCTATCCGAAGCTGTGCGCGGTGAATCCAACCAAACCGATGCAGTACGGCGAGAAGGCTTACATGCTGCCGCGCGACGATCTGAGTTGGAAACTGTATGTGGATCAGTGGCTGCACCTGGCCAAGGCGACCGGCGAGTATCAGAAGGTTATCGATAAGTGGTTGGCGGTAAAGAAGTAACGCGCTGAGAAACGGGGCCGACGCGCGTCGGCCCCTGCGGCGCATCAGTCGCCGATGTATTCCATCGCCACGCGCTGCGTGAGCTTGGTGATCAGTTCATAAGCGCTGATGCCGGTGCAGGCGGCGATACGCTCGACCGGCAATGCCGGCCCCCACAGCACCGCTTCATCCCCCACCTTATCGGCGGCATCCGGCCCGAGATCGACCGAAATCATGTCCATCGACACCCGGCCGACGATCGGCACTTCACGGCCGTTGATCAGGATCGGCGTGCCGGTCGGCGCGCTGCGCGGGTAACCGTCGCCGTATCCCATCGCCACCACGCCCAGCCGGGTATCGCGCGGACTTACCCAGGTGCCGCCGTAGCCGACCGCTTCGCCGGCCTTGTGCTCGCGCACCGCGATCAGGCTGGATTTCAGGGTCATCGCCGGCTGCAGACCATGCTCGGCGCCGCTGCCGTTATCCAGCGGCGACACGCCGTACAGAATGATGCCGGGACGCACCCACTCGTTGTGGGCGTCCGGCCACAGCAGCGTGCCGCCGGAGGCGGCGACCGAGCGCTGGCCCGGTTTGCCGCGCGCGAACTGCTCGAAGCAGGCGATCTGTTTCAGGGTGGCGTCGGACTCCGGCTCATCGGCGCGGCTGAAGTGGCTCATGATATTGACCGGCTGCGCCACGTTGCGGCAGGCGCACAGGCGCTGATAAAACGCTTCCGCCTGTTCGGGACGCACCCCCAACCGATGCATGCCGGTATCGAGCTTCATCCACACCGGCACCGGGCGCGCCAGTTCGGCCTGCTCCAGCGCTTCGAGCTGTTCGATGCAGTGCACCGCGGTTTCGATGTTGTTCGCCACCAGCACCGGCAGGTCTTCGGCACAGAAGAAACCTTCCAGCAGCAGGATCGGTTTGACGATGCCGCCGGAACGCAGCATCAGCGCCTCGCCGATGCGCGCCACGCCGTAGCAGTCGGCGTCTTGCAGGGTGTGTGCTGTTTCCAGCAGGCCATGTCCATAAGCGTTTGCTTTCACAACGGCAATCAGGCGGCTTTGCGGCGCCTGGCGGCGCACCTGTTGCAGATTATGTCGCAGAGCGCGGCGGTCGATTACAGCGGTTGCCGCTTTCATTTCAGTTCCTTAGCTGATTATTCGTCATCGTATTGTGGCCCCGCGTAGTTGTCGAAACGCGACCACTGGCCGTTAAAGGTAAGGCGCACGGTGCCGATGGGGCCGTTACGCTGCTTACCGATAATAATTTCCGCGATCCCTTTCAGATCGCTGTTCTCGTGATACACCTCATCACGATAGATGAACATAATCAGGTCGGCATCCTGCTCGATAGAGCCGGATTCACGCAAGTCGGAGTTGACCGGGCGTTTGTCGGCGCGCTGCTCCAGGCTTCGGTTCAGCTGCGACAGCGCCACCACCGGCACCTGCAGCTCTTTCGCCAGCGCCTTCAGCGAGCGCGAAATCTCGGCGATCTCCAGCGTACGGTTGTCGGACAGGGCCGGCACGCGCATCAACTGCAGGTAGTCGATCATGATAAGGCTAAGCCCGTCGTGCTCGCGGAAAATACGCCGCGCGCGCGAGCGCACTTCGGTCGGCGTCAGGCCGGAGGAGTCGTCGATGTACATGTTGCGCTTCTCCAGCAGGATGCCCATGGTGCTGGAAATGCGCGCCCAGTCCTCGTCGTCGAGCTGGCCGGTACGGATGCGCGTCTGATCCACGCGCGACAGCGACGCCAGCATACGCATCATGATCTGCTCGCCAGGCATCTCCAGGCTGAAGATCAGCACCGGTTTTTCCTGGGTCATCGCGGCGTTTTCGCACAGGTTCATGGCGAAGGTGGTTTTCCCCATCGAAGGACGGGCGGCGACGATGATCAGATCGGACTTTTGCATGCCCGCGGTTTTCTTGTTGAGGTCCTGATAGCCGGTATCAACCCCGGTCACGCCGTCGTGCGGCTGCTGATACAGCTGCTCGATGCGCGACACGGTGTCTTCCAGGATGCGCTCGATGCCCTTCGGGCCTTCGTCTTTGCTGGCGCGGTTCTCGGCGATTTGGAACACGCGGGATTCCGCCAGATCGAGCAGATCTTCGCTGCTGCGCCCCTGCGGATCGTAGCCGGCGTCGGCGATTTCGTTAGCCACCGAGATCATTTCGCGCACCACCGCGCGCTCGCGCACGATGTCCGCGTAGGCGCCGATGTTGGCGGCGCTCGGGGTGTTTTTCGACAGCTCGGCCAGGTAGGCGAAGCCGCCGACCGAGTCCAGCTCGCCCTTCTGCTCGAGCGATTCGGACAGGGTGATGAGGTCGATCGGCTTGCTCATCTCCAGCAGACGCTGCATCTCGGTAAAGATCAGGCGGTGCGGGCGGCTGAAGAAGTCGTTGGCGACCACGCGCTCCGCCACGTTGTCCCAGCGCTCGTTATCCAGCATCAAACCGCCCAACACCGACTGTTCTGCCTCCAGCGAGTGCGGCGGCATCTTCAGCCCTTCCATCTGACGATCTCTGGAACGCTCTCTGGTTTCGTCCGCGTTTGTTTTGTTGGTTGGTTTTTTTCCTGCCATGAAACGTAGTCTTTATCCGGTTGCGAATGAGGGTGAGGCTGCTGACGCAAGAGTATACGTGATTTTTCCGCACGATTCCGCCGCATAATTGCCACAGGCCGGCGCACGGGCAGGCTAGATCTCCGCAGCCAAAAGGCATAGGGTGAATTCAGATAACCAAATGAGGGTAGAACATGGCCAAGCGCATTCAATTCTCCGCCACCGGCGGGCCGGAAGTCTTGCAATACGTTGATTTTACACCGCTCGATCCGGCGGCCGGCGAAGTGCAGATCGAGAACAAGGCGATCGGCATCAACTACATCGATACCTATGTACGCAGCGGCCTGTATGCGCCGGCGAGCCTGCCGAGCGGCCTCGGCACCGAAGCGGCCGGCGTGGTGACCAAGGTCGGCGCCGGGGTCAGCTTCCTCAAACCGGGCGACCGGGTGGTGTATGCGCAATCAGCGCTCGGCGCCTACAGCGAGATCCACAACGTGCCGGAAGAAAAAGTGGCGCTGCTGCCGCACAACCTGAGCTTTGAACAGGGCGCCGCCTCTTTCCTGAAAGGGCTGACGGTACACTACCTACTGCGCCAGACCCACGACGTGCAACCGGGTGAAGTGTTTCTGTTCCATGCCGCCGCCGGCGGCGTCGGCCTTATCGCCTGCCAATGGGCGAAAGCGCTGGGCGCGCGCCTGATCGGCAGCGTCGGCTCCGACGAGAAGGCCGCGCTGGCGAAGCAGGCCGGCGCCTGGGCCACCATCAACTACCATAAAGAAGATATCGCCCAGCGGGTGGCCGAGCTGACGCAGGGCGAGAAGGTCGGCGTGGTGTACGATTCGGTGGGTAAAAGCACCTGGCTGGCCTCACTCGACAGCCTGAAGCGGCGCGGCCTGATGGTCAGCTTCGGCAACGCCTCCGGCCCGGTGACCGGCGTCGATCTGGCGCTGTTGAATCAGAAGGGCTCGCTGTACGTCACCCGCCCTTCCCTCAACGGCTACATCACCAACCGCGCCGAGCTGCAGTACGCCAGCAACGAGCTGTTCTCCCTGATCGGCAGCGGCGCCATTCGGGTGGAAGTGAAAGACGAGCAGAAATTCGCGCTGGCCGACGCCCAACGGGCACACCAAGTATTGGAAAGCCGCAGCACCAGTGGCTCCAGTCTGCTGATCCCCTGATCGCGGCAAAAGAAAAGGGCTCCTTGCGGAGCCCTTTCTGTTACTGCGTTTTGTAGGGGTAGAGCAGAGTCCGCCAGAGACCGGGGGTTGCTTCAGCAACACGAATTTTGGTTGTCTCTCACGGTGATGAAATCGGTCGCATCACTGCATCGACCAACATCCTAACAGCCCCGTCCGGCAAAAAACACGCTTTATGTGCCACATCGCCGGGTAAAACTGCCAAGCTGTGATCGCTGCCGCATTAGCGTGGCGGGCAGTTATGCAAGTTTCATCGCGACTGACTGATTATTCGGCAAAAAATCAGTAACGCCGGATCTGGGGTTTCTGCATCGAACGGTAAATCCATACCCCAACCACCGCCAAAATCAACCACGGCAACAGCTTAATCATCACCGCGAACAATCCGCCCAACAGCATGAACGCCGCCGCCGCCAACAGCGCAGCGAAGATCCCCAGCAGCGAGATGCCGGTCACCATCAGCATCACCACAAAGCCAATGAGAAAGAAGATTTCCAACATGATTGCTCCTTTGCAACTCAACGTATCTGCAGAGTGGATTACAAGAAGCGTGCCAGAATGGCGGAAGGGCTAACCTATTGAAAAAACGGGGCAGACATCCGGCAACACGCCGAATGCCTGGCGAAAAAGACTAACTGTTGGTCAAACTTTTTGTGGGTTACGCCATTTCGACGCGCGGCTGACGCACCAACGCCAGCGCCTGCTCCACCACCCGCGCATCGGCGCCCGGCTTGTGGGCGTTCTCGCTCAGGTGGCGACGCCACTGGCGCGCGCCCGGCACACCCTGGAACAAACCGAGGATGTGGCGGGTGATGTGGCCGAGATAGGTGCCGTTGGACAGCTCGCGCTCAATATACGGATACAGCGCTTCGACGATCGCCACGCTGTCCGGCACCGCGGTCTGCGCGCCGAACAGTTCGCTGTCGACCCGCGCCAGGATGCCCGGATTCTGGTACGCCTCGCGCCCCATCATCACGCCGTCCAGATGCTGCAGGTGCTGTTGCGCCTCTTCCAGCGTTTTCACTCCACCGTTGATGGCGATGGTCAGCGCCGGGAAATCCCGCTTCAACTGATAAACGCGCGGGTAGTCCAGCGGCGGCACTTCGCGGTTCTCTTTCGGGCTGAGGCCGGAGAGCCAGGCTTTGCGAGCGTGGATAGTGAACATGTCGCACTCGCCGCGCCCGGCGACGGTCTGGATAAAGTCGCACAGGAAGGCGTAGCTGTCCTGATCGTCGATGCCGATGCGGGTCTTCACCGTCACCGGTATCGATACGACGTCGCGCATCGCCTTGATGCAGTCGGCGACCAGCGTCGCCTGGCCCATCAGGCAGGCGCCGAACATGCCGTTTTGCACGCGATCGGACGGACAGCCGACGTTGAGGTTAATCTCGTCATAACCGCGCTGCTCCGCCAGTTTGGCGCAGTGCGCCAGCGCGACCGGATCGCTGCCGCCCAGCTGCAGCGCCACAGGATGCTCTTCTTCGCTGTAGGCCAGGTAGTCACCCTTGCCGTGTATGATCGCGCCGGTGGTCACCATTTCGGTGTACAGCAGCGTTTCCTTGGTCAGCAGGCGGTGGAAGTAACGGCAATGACGATCGGTCCAGTCGAGCATTGGCGCGATGGAGAAGCGATTGGCGGCGTAGGTTGGGGCGTGGTTGTCTTTCGTCATGCTGAGTTACTGGCTACCTGAGTCTATCTGGGTTCAACGAACGGCGCGCGGCCGCAAACGGCTATTATAACGACAATCGGCGCCGTTGGGAAAACCGCCTTGCCGGCGGCGTAAATAAGCGGGAGTAAGGCGAATAAATTCACGCGTTCAGGTGTTATCTCATTACGGGCGCGCACGGCGCCTCTGCCTTGAGGACACAACCATGAACAGCTTCATTAAACGCCTGCTGGCATCGACCATTGCCGGCTGCCTGCTGTTTTCCGGCGGGGCGCTGGCGATGGGCGGCGACGGCAGCAGCCAAACCCCGCCGACCTGTCCGAAAGGCCAGGTCTATGACAGTAAAACCCAGACCTGCACGGTGGATAAAAGCAGCAAAGTCGACGACGCCGACCGCACTAACTATGCCTATGCACTGGCGAAAAGCGGCCGCTATCAGGAAGCGATCGATATGCTCAATACGCTGAAAAATCCCAACACCGCCGTCGCACTGAATTATCGCGGCTACGCCACGCGCAAACTTGGCCGCACCGATGAGGGTATCGGCTATTATTTAAAATCAGTCGCCCTCGATCCGAAATACCCCAAAGTGCGCGAGTACCTGGGGGAAGCCTATATGCTGAAAGGGCGGCCCGACCTGGCGCGCCAACAGCTGCAGGTGATCCAGTCGCTGTGCGGCACCGGGTGCGAGGAGTACCGTGATTTGGCGGCAGCCATCGACCGCCACCCGGAATCTTGATCCGACGCGCCTGCGGAGGTGACTATCAGCGGCGATGCGATACGCGATGAACTCGGCCACTATCTCTCCCGCCTGTGGCGCTATGCGCTGGTGCTTTCGCACCGGCGGGATATCGCCGACGATCTGGTGCAGGCGACCTGCGTGCGTGCGCTGGAACGCGCCGCGCAATTCACCCCCGGTTCTCACCTGGATCGCTGGTTGTTTTCCATCCTGCACTCCATCTGGCTCAATGAAGTTCGCGCCCAGCATCTTCGCCAGGGGCAAGGCTGCATGGTGGCGGAAGAGCTTGGCGATGCGGACAACGGTGAACAGCCAGTCTGGCTCAATGAAGTGATGCGGCGCGTAAACCGGCTGCCGGCGGCCCAGCGCAACGCGCTGTTTTTGGTGTATGTCGAAGGGCTGTCCTACCGGGAAGCGGCGAAAGTGCTGGCGGTGCCAATCGGCACCGTCATGAGCCGCCTTGCGGCCGCACGTCAGGCCTTGGCCGATGACCGCCAGTTGCCAAACGACGATTCGCACCATAAGAAGCCCCCTCCTCCCCCTTTGCCCCGCACTCGCCGATAAACCGCTGGCCGCCGATTCGTATTCAGCGCCCTATTCCAACGCGCGGATAACCCGGCACGGCTGCCCCAGCGCCAACACATTGGCCTGAATGTCGCCGGTGACGATGCTGCCCGCGCCGATAGTCGTGCCATCGCCGATGGTCACTCCCGGCAGGATCACCACGTTGCCGCCGATCCACACGTTGCTGCCGATGGACACCGGCTGCGCCGAGGTGCGGAAAGGAAAAGCCGGATCGCCGGTAAAGCGTTCACCGGCCTTCAGCGGATGACTCGGCGTGTAGATTTGCACGTTGGGGCCGATCAGCGTGTTGTCGCCGATGGTGATGGTGTTGCAGTCGAGGAACACCGCATTGACGTTGATAAAACAGTTTTTGCCGATGCGGACATGCTGCCCGTAGTCGCACCAGAATGGCGTTTCGATCCAGCTCGCCTCACCCCAGCTGCCGAACAGCTCGCCGAGCAGGCGATTTTTCTCGTCCGCCTGATGCGAATCCAGCGCCTCCAGGCTTTTGGTCAACACCCTGGCTCGATGGTACAGGGCGATCAGTTCTTCATCGCGGCTGTTGTACTCCAGGCCGCTTAACAGTTTCTCTCTTTCCGTCATCACACAAGGCTCCTGCTTATCACGCGGATGAAGCGCGTTATACCGCTCTCGCCCGCTGCTCTCCAGCGCTAAAATCGGCAACGTTGATTTGCCGTCCGGCGGAGGGGAAAAGTTGTGATGCATCTCTCTTTTAGCGCGCTCAGCGCGCCTTTCTCTGCGCTATCCTCAGGGGAAAAGGGGGCAACTCTCGGCGATTCGCCGTAATCATGGTAAAATCGGCTTTTTTACGTACCGGGATATTTGCGATGAACTCAACCACCCAGGAAAAGCTGCTGGCGCAGGCGGAACGCCTCTGCCAGCAACGCAATGTGCGATTGACGCCGCAACGGCTGGAAGTGCTGCGTCTGATGACTCAGCAACCCGGTGCAATCAGCGCTTACGACCTGCTCGATCTGCTGCGCGTCGCCGAACCGCAGGCCAAGCCGCCGACGGTCTACCGCGCGCTGGATTTTCTGCTGGAGCAAGGGTTTATCCATAGGGTGGAGTCCGCCAACAGCTACGTGCTGTGCCACCACTTCGAACAGCCGATGCATACGTCCGCGCTGTTTATCTGCGACCGCTGCGGCCAGGTGACCGAACGCACCACTGAAGGCGTAGAGGAAACGCTGCAAAAGCTGGCTCAGGAGGCCGGATTTGCGCTGCGGCACAGCGTAGTGGAAGCGCACGGTCTGTGCGCCGGCTGCGTGGAAGTTGAAGCTTGCGACAGCAAGCATGACTGCGCCGAACACGATCACAGCATCGCCATCAAGAAGAAGTAAGACAAAATCAGGTACCTCCCTGTACCTGCGGCCGGAGCGCCAGAGGATGGAGCGACGCCGGCCTGCGCTGTGCAAGCCGCCTTCAATGGCGGCCCTGCAGATTACCAGCGGTGTTTGGTGTGATCTTCCCAGGCTTTCACCTCTTTTTCGGCCGCCTCTTTCTGGTAACCGTAGCGCTCCTGGATTTTGCCGACCAGCTGTTCGCGTTTCCCTTCGATGACCGTCAGATCGTCATCGGTCAGCTTGCCCCATTTCTCTTTCACTTTGCCTTTCAGCTGCTTCCAGTTACCGTCGGCTTGATCTTTATTCATAGTCTCTCCGTTAACCTGTGGTGAATCAGTGATCCCTGTCGCCGGCCGGGGTTAACCAGAAATTTTTCTGGCTGATGCTCCCTTCACCTTAAGAAGCAACGCTCCCCTTCATTTACCAGCCACATGATTCATTCTAGTTAAACATGGAAATAAAAAAGCCAATTTGCAGAATAAAAAACCATTAAAAAATACAATAAAAACAAAAAACGCCAACAAACAACGAGCTAACGCGAACGAATCTGGACTAAAAACATGTAAGCAAATATGAGCAAAACATAAGATAAATTAATAAATAACCCAACAAAGCGTTCGACCTAGCGTGCAGCAAACCAACTGCCGCGCACCTGATGACGGTGCCAAATCCAGCCCAACGCCAGGCCGCGCAGCGCCAGAAACACCGCCAGCGCCAGCCAGAGCCCGTGGTTGCCTAGCAGCGGCACGCTGAACAGCGCCAGACCGTATCCCGCAGCGGCCACCGCCATGCTGTTACGCATCTCAGCGCCGCGCGTGGCGCCGATAAACATGCCGTCCAGCAAATAGCACCACACCCCGACCAGCGGCAGAATGACCTGCCAGGGTAAATAATGGGCGGCCAACGCACGCAGTTCCGGCAAAGAGGTCAATGCCGCCACGATCTGCTGGCCGGTAACGGCATACGCCAGGCCGAAGGCCAACGCGACCAGCCCTGCCTGCCTGCAGGCCGCGTGCCACACCTTGCGCAGTTGGCTGTCGTCCCGGGCGCCGTAGGCGTGGCCCGAATGAGCCTCCACCGCATAAGCAAAACCGTCGAGCGCATAGGCGGTGAACGTCAGCAGATTCATCAATACCGCATTGACCGCCACCACCTCGCTTCCCAGGCGAGCGCCGAAAATGGTCAACGACGCAAAGCACAGTTGCAGCAACAGTGAACGCAGCATGATGTCGCGGTTGAGCGCCAGCAGGCGACGCAGATCGCCACGCCAGGCCTGGCGCAGCATCTGCAGGGTAATACCGCGCAGGCGCATCACCCGCCACGCCAACCACAGGCCGAGCAGCAACGTAGCGTATTCGGCGATGGCGGTTGCCGCCGCCGCCCCCCGCACGTTCCAGCCCAGGCCCATCACCAGCCAGATATCCAGCACGATGTTCAGCAGGTTGCCGACGATCAGCAGGATCACCGGCGCCCGCACGTACTGCACGCCGAGCAGCCAGCCCAGCAGCACCAGGTTGGCCAGCGCCGCCGGCGCGCTCAACCAGCGGATCTCAAGAAAACGCCGCGCCTGTTCCAGCACCTCGCCATCGCCGCCGACGATCCGCAGCGCCAGTTCGATCAGCGGGTAGCGCAACAGGACGATCGCCCCCCCGGCCAACAGCGCCAGCAGCAGCGGTTGCATAAAGGCGCGCGCCAGCGCCTGCGGGTTTTTCGCTCCCAGCGCCTGCGCCGCGAGGCCGGTGGTGCTCATGCGCAGGAATAACAGCAGCATGAAGAGGAAACTGGTCGCCACCGCGCCGATCGCCACGCCCCCCAGGTAGATCGGGCTGTCGAGGTGGCCTATCACCGCGGTGTCCACCAGCCCGAGCAGCGGCACGGTAATATTGGAGAAGATCATCGGCAGGGCGAGGCGCCACAGGGCTTTATCGGTGTCGCTGGTGAAGGCGGAAATCAGGCGCATGATGGGATGTTCCTGTGACTGAGTGACAAAGGGCGAAGTCAGAAACAAAAACGCCCCAAAACAGGGGCGATTGATACAGGGAGCGGCGGTGATGGGCCGGCGATTAAATCCAGTCGCCGTTGCGGATCACGCCGACCGCCAGCCCTTCGATAGTGAAATTCTGCTGACGCAGATCGACCACTATCGGTTGGAATTCATTGTTCTCCGGCAGCAGTTCAACCACGTTGCCGTGCTTTTTCAAGCGCTTGACCGTCACTTCGTCTTCGATGCGCGCGACCACGACCTGGCCGTTGCGCACGTCTTGCGTTTTGTGCACCGCCAGCAGATCGCCGTCCAGAATGCCGATGTCGCGCATCGACATGCCGTTCACCCGCAGCAGGAAATCGGCGCTCGGTTTAAACAGGGAAGGATCCACCTGGTAGTGCCCTTCGATGTGCTGCTGCGCCAGCAGCGGCTCGCCGGCGGCGACGCGGCCGATCAGCGGCAGCCCTTCTTCTTCTTCCATCAGCAGACGGATACCGCGCGAGGCACCGGAGACGATTTCGATCACGCCTTTGCGTGCCAGCGCCTTCAGGTGTTCTTCGGCGGCGTTAGGCGAACGGAACCCCAGACGCATCGCGATCTCGGCACGCGTTGGCGGCATGCCCGTTTGCGAAATGTGCTCGCGAATCAGATCGTAGACCTCTTGCTGTCTGGTAGTTAGTGCTTTCATTCCGCCCCCTGTTTGTTTATACAGTCTTGCTGTGAGTATATACAGGTAAGCGCGGATTGGGAACCGAAGAATAAATAAAAATCAGTCAGTAGGCGCTTTTCGTCAGCCGAAATGCTGCCATAAGACCGTGCCCCAAACGAACAGCGCCAGCGCGATCGCCAGCGACACCGCCGCCGATCCCATGTCCTTGGCCCGCCCGGACAGCTCGTGATGTTCGCTGCCGATGCGATCCACCACCGCCTCGATCGCACTGTTCAGGATCTCGACGATCATCACCAGCGCTACCGATCCGATCAATAAAATGCGCGCTATCGCACCCACATCCAGCCAAACAGCCAGTATGATAGCCAGAAGGGTGACCACCAGTTCCTGGCGGAAAGCCGCTTCGTGCTGCCAGGCGGCGGATAGCCCTTTATAGGAATAGCCGGCGGCCTTGATGATGCGGGTCAGTCCGGTTGCTTGGTTTGCCATGTTTTCGTGCCTTTCTCAGAGGTCGGTCATAATAAAAAGAGTCTAGAACAGTCGGCGCTGACGGCTCTCGGTTTTCGAACACCACAGATCTGCTACCCGGTTTCTGGTATGCTTGCGGCGCATTGCTAACAAGAGGCTTCACGTTGTTATGTCAGGTTGGCGTAAAATTTATTATAAAATATTGAATTTACCACTTAAATTGTTGGTAAGAAGTAAGGTCATCCCTTCAGATCCGGTTACCGAGCTAGGGTTGGATCCCTCACGGCCGATTTTGTATGTTTTACCTTACAATTCCAAGGCGGATTTGCTGACGCTGCGCACCCAGTGCCTGGCGCAGGATCTGCCCGATCCGCTCAACTCGCTGGAGATCGACGGCACCGTGCTGCCGAGCTACGTGTTCATTCACGACGGCCCGCGCGTGTTCCGCTACTACACCCCGAAAGAAGAGTCGGTAAAGCTGTTCCACGACTATCTGGATCTGCATCGCAGCAATCCGGATCTCGACATTCAGATGCTGCCGGTTTCGGTCATGTTCGGCCGTTCGCCGGGCCGCGAAGGCCACGGCACGCCGCACCTGCGTCTGTTGAACGGCGTGCAGAAATTCTTCGCCGTGCTGTGGCTCGGCCGCGACAGCTTCGTGCGTTTCTCCAACACCGTGTCGCTGCGCCGCATGGCGACCGAACACGGCACGGATAAAACCATCGCGCAGAAACTGGCACGCGTGGCGCGCATGCACTTCTCGCGTCAGCGCCTGGCCGCGGTGGGCCCAAGCCTGCCGGCCCGTCAGGATCTGTTCAACAAGCTGTTGGCGTCCAAAGCGATCGAAAAAGCGGTCGAGGACGAAGCGCGCAGCAAGAAGATCTCGCACGAGAAGGCCCAGCAGAACGCCATCGCGCTGATGGAAGAGATCGCCGCCGACTTCTCCTACGAAACCGTGCGTCTGTCCGACCGCGTGCTGAGCTGGACCTGGAACCGGTTGTATCAGGGCATCAACGTCACCAACGCCGAGCGCGTGCGCCAGCTGGCGCAGGACGGCCACGAGATCGTCTACGTGCCCTGCCACCGCAGCCACATGGACTATCTGCTGCTGTCCTACGTGCTGTATCACCAGGGCCTGGTGCCGCCGCACATCGCTGCGGGCATCAACCTCAACTTCTGGCCGGCCGGCCCGATCTTCCGCCGCCTGGGCGCGTTCTTCATCCGCCGCACCTTCAAGGGCAACAAGCTGTACTCGACGGTGTTCCGCGAATACCTCGGCGAGCTGTTCACCCGCGGTTACTCGGTGGAATACTTCGTGGAAGGCGGCCGTTCCCGCACCGGGCGCCTGCTGGAGCCGAAGACCGGCACCCTGTCGATGACCATTCAGGCGATGCTGCGCGGCGGCACCCGTCCGATCACGCTGGTGCCGATTTACATCGGTTACGAGCACGTGATGGAAGTGGGTACCTACGCCAAAGAGCTGCGCGGCGCCACCAAGGAAAAAGAGAGCCTGCCGCAGATGCTGCGCGGCCTGCGCAAGCTGCGCAACCTGGGTCAGGGTTACGTCAACTTCGGCGAACCGCTGCCGTTGACAGCTTACCTCAACCAGAACGTGCCGCAGTGGCGCGAGTCGATCGATCCGATCGAAGCTCAGCGTCCAAGCTGGCTGACGCCGACGGTCAACGATCTGGCCGGCCAGATCATGGTGCGCATCAACAATGCCGCCGCGGCCAACGCCATGAACCTGTGTTCCACCGCACTGCTGGCCTCGCGTCAGCGTTCGCTGACCCGCGAACAGCTGGTCGAACAGCTCGAGTGCTACCTGCAGCTGATGCGCAACGCGCCTTACGCGCATGACGTCACCGTACCGACGCAAACGCCGGACGAGCTGCTGGATCACGCGCTGAACATGAACAAGTTCGAGGTGGAAAAGGACAACATCGGCGACATCATCATTCTGCCGCGCGAACAGGCGGTGCTGATGACCTATTACCGCAACAACATCCACCACCTGCTGGTGTTGCCGTCGCTGATCGCCAGCATCGTGATGCATCACCGCCGGGTATCGCGCGCCGAACTGCTGCGCCAGATCGGCATGATCTACCCGATGCTGAAAGCCGAGCTGTTCCTGCATAACGACAAGGAACAGCTGCCGGACGTGCTGCGGCCGATGATCGACGAGCTGATCCGTCAACAGTTGATCTGCGACAAAGGCGACGATCTGGTGCTCAACCCGGCGCGCATTCGCCCGCTGCAGCTGCTGGCCGCCGGGGTGCGCGAAACCCTGCAACGCTACGCCATCACCATGTCGATCCTCAGCGCCAACCCGAGCATCAACCGCGGCGCGCTGGAAAAAGAGAGCCGCATCATGGCGCAGCGTCTGTCGGTGCTGCACGGCATCAACGCGCCGGAGTTCTTCGACAAGGCGGTGTTCTCCACCCTGGTGGCGACGCTGCGTGAAGAAGGCTACATCAACGACAGCGGCGATGCGATCCGCGAACACACCCTCGAGGTGTACAGCATGCTGAGCGATCTGATCACGCCGGAAATCAAGCTGACCATCGAAAGCGTCAACATGCCGGAAGAGACTAACGCTCTGCCGCAAACCGATGCGGAAGAAGAGAAAGACGAGTGATTTCGCCCGGCGCGAAAACACAAAAGGCACCCCTTGGGGTGCCTTTTTTCTTGCTGCAGGAAACCGTTACGCCGGCAGATAGCTCAGCGCGATGCCGATAAACACCACCAGCCCGACATAGTTGTTCTGCAGGAAGGCCTTGAAGCAGGCTTCGCGCTCGCGCCCGGCGATCTGCTTCTGCTGGTGAATGAACAGCGCGCCCGCCAGCAACAGCGACCAGTAAAACGCGCCGCCGAGCTGCGCCAGATAACCCACCCACGCCAGCAGCAACAACGTCGCGAACTGCAACAGCCCGACGATCAGCTTGTCATAACGCCCGAACAGGATGGCGGTGGACTTGATGCCGATTTTCAGATCATCGTCGCGATCGACCATCGCATACAGCGTGTCATAGGCTACCGTCCAGCAGATGTTCGCCAGCAGCAACAGCCAGCAGCTGAGCGGCAACGATTCGCTGACCGCCGCATAGCCCATCGGAATGCCCCAGCCGAACGCGGCGCCCAGTACGAACTGCGGCAGGTTGGTCACCCGCTTCATAAACGGATACACCCAGGCCAGCGCCAGCGCCGCCAGTGACAGCCAGATGGTCATCGCATTCAGCGTCAACACCAGGCAGAACGAAATCAGCACCAGCACCACGAACAGCACTTTGGCCTCTTTCGCGCTCACCCGGCCGCTCGGCATCGGCCGCCCGGCGGTGCGCTTTACGTAGCCGTCCACCGCGCGATCGGCGTAGTCATTCACCACGCAGCCGGCGGCGCGCATCAGGAACACGCCGAGCACGAACACCACCAGAATCGACAGCGGCGGCACGCCTTTCCCGGCCAGCCACAGCGCCCACAGCGTCGGCCACAACAGCAACAGCGTGCCGATCGGTTTATCAATGCGCATCAAATGGCTGTAAGCCCGCCATTTACTTTGAGTCACGCTTCCCTCCAACGTCTTGTTCTCCTCTCTTATGCAGGAACCGCTGAATACAGCGGTGAAGCCGGTAAAAACAGTTCAGTCAGCAGCAGCGGTTTGCCCGCCAGCCGCAGCCGTGAACGACGCGCCCACAGCGCGTCCTGTCGGCCGATATGGATATAGTCGCGGGTCAGATCGCCGCTGCTGAACAAATAGCGCCCCAGCGGCAGCGTGCCCAGATCCACCAGCGCCTGGTCGGGTCCGGTCAGCGTATGTTCCGGGATCACCGTGCGCCCCAGCAGCCAGGGCTGGCCGTCGCCCAGCAGCACCACTTCGCGCAGCCAGTAGCGCGGGCTGTCGGGCAGGTGGTTCGCCTCGTCGCCCAGCGCCTCGCGCGTGACGAAGCATTCGCGCTGCGGTTCAACGCGCACCTGGGCGCAATGGCGTTCAAATCGGCGGGTCATGGAGCCTAACTCCATCAGCCAGTCGCTGACGGCGGCGGGCGCCGGAGGATCCTGTTCGGATAACCACTCCAGCGGCGGCAGGATGGAATCCCTGATGCCAGACATTGCTTTACTCCTCGCCTGAACCGCAGCCGGTACGGCGCGCCAGACGATACAAACTGTTAACAGGCCCCCATTGTAGCGCAGAAATGCGAAAGCGGCAGGCTGATTCGTGGCGAAAACGGCAGGTCTGTCGGCCGGAAAAACCGGGGTTCTGTCATCTTTTTGCCATCCGCATTCTCTATCTTCATTTCCCGGCGCGCTGACGATTCTGTGATCGCCCGCAAAGTTTCAGCTTCCTCGCGTTGTGTTATCTACGCGCGTAGATACCCTGATACGGCAGCGTTGAATCGCCATGCGTCCGACATGATTTGTCGGCACACCTTTGTTGCCGGCACCAGGGAAACCATCTTTAACCGCGCCCCTCCAGGCGCAGAACAAAAGAGGATAGCACTGCCATGAGCGAAACAACGCTTGCCCCTTCACAGACCGCCGACGCCGCGCTGGCGGCCGATGAACGCCTGGCAACCAAAGAGGGGCGCAGCCAATTTTGGCGCGCCACCTTCTCCTGTTGGCTCGGCACCGCCATGGAATACGTCGACTTCGCGCTGTACGGCCTGGCGGCCGGCATGGTGTTCGGCGACGTGTTCTTCCCCGAAGCCACGCCGCTGGTGGCGCTGCTGGCCAGTTTCGCCACTTACTCCGTCGGCTTCGTCGCGCGGCCGATCGGCGCGCTGGTGTTCGGCTGGATCGGCGACCGCAAAGGCCGCCGCGTGGTGCTGATCACCACCGTGGCGCTGATGGGCCTCTCCACCACATTGATCGGTCTGATCCCGTCCTATGCGCAAATCGGCGTCTGGGCGCCCGCCTGCCTGGTGATCCTGCGCTTCGCGCAGGGGTTCGGCGCCGGTGCGGAGCTGTCCGGCGGGGCGGTGATGCTGGCGGAATACGCGCCGGCCAAGCGGCGCGGGCTGGTCGCGTCGATCATCGCCATCGGCTCCAACAGCGGCACCCTGCTGGCGTCGCTGGTGTGGCTGCTGGTGCTACAGCTCGACAAGGAAGATCTGATGAGCTGGGGCTGGCGCATTCCGTTCCTCGCCAGCATTCTGATCGCCGGCGCGGCGCTGTACCTGCGCCGCCACGTGCGGGAAACGCCAGTGTTCGAACGCGAGCTGCAGCAAAACCACCAGCGCATGCTGGACGCCGCCCAGGCCGCGCCGGACTCACGCAGCTACCTGCAACGCACCAAGGCGTTCTGGGTGATGCTCGGCCTGCGCATCGGCGAAAACGGCCCCTCCTACCTGTGCCAGGGCTTTATCGTCGGCTATGTCGCCAAGGTGCTGATGGTCGATAAATCAGTGCCGGCGCTGGCGGTGCTGATCGCCTCACTGTGCGGTTTTCTGGTGATCCCGCTGGCCGGCTGGCTCTCCGATCGCTTCGGCCGCCGCATCACCTACCGGTGGTTCTGCCTGCTGCTGGTGCTGTACGCTTTCCCGGCGTTCTGGCTGCTCGACAGCCGTGAGCCGGCGATCGTCATCTCGGTGATCGTGGTCGGCATGTGCATCGCATCGCTGGGGATCTTCGGCGTACAGGCGGCCTATGGCGTCGAACTGTTCGGCGTGAAGAACCGCTACTCCAAAATGGCGTTCGCCAAGGAGCTTGGGTCGATCCTCTCCGGCGGCACCGCGCCGCTGATCGCCACCGCGCTGCTGTCCGGTTTCGGTCACTGGTGGCCTGTCGCCTGCTATTTTGTTGTAATGGCGGCCATCGGCTTAATCACCACCTTCTTTGCTCCCGAAACCCGCGGCCGCGATCTCAACCTGCCGCAGGATGCCGCGTAGCGGGAAGGCGAACAGGACCTCAATTTGGATAATCACTCCGCGCGCCGCGTTACCCGCGCCGACGTGGCTCGCATAGCGGGCACCTCCGTCGCCGTGGTCAGCTACGTGATCAACAACGGCCCGCGCCCGGTGGCGGAAGCCACCCGGCTGCGCGTGCTGGCGGCGATCGAGCAGACCGGCTACCGGCCGAACGACATAGCGCGGGCATTGGCCTCCGGCAGCACGCAAACCTATGGGCTGGTGGTGCCGGATATTTCCAATCCGTTCTTCGCCACGCTGGCGCGGGCGCTGCAGCAAGAGGCCTTCAGCCGCGGCCGCGTGCTGCTGCTGGGCGACGCCGGCGACGACCGGCAGCGCGAGTATGAGCTGATCAACAACCTGCTGCGCCGCCAGGTCGACGGCCTGCTGTACACCAGCGTCGATCGCCATCCGTGGTTCGAGCTGATCCGCGCCTCCGGCACGCCCTGCGTGATGATAGATACCATCGACAGCCAGGCCGGGGTCTGCGCCATCCGCGTCGACGAGCGCGACGCCGCCTGCCAGGCGACCCGCCATCTGCTGCAGCATGGCTATCGCGACATCGGCATTTTTATCGGCCCGCTAACCATGCTCAACGCGCAGGATCGCCTGAACGGCTGGCGCGATGCGCTGCTGGAGGCGGGCATCGCGCCGCGCGACGAGTGGATTTTCGAGGTCCCCTACACCCGCCAGGGCGGCTACCAGGCCACCCAGCGCATGGTGCAAGGCCCGCGCCCACGCGCCGTTTTCACCTCCAACGAGCAGCAGGCGCTCGGCTGCCTGTCGGCGCTGGCGGAACATGGGCTGCGCGCGCCGGACGATCTGGCGCTGATCTGTTTTAACGGCACGCAGCAATCCGAATTCAGCGTGCCGCCGCTCAGCGCGGTCGAGCAGCCGATCGACGCCATGGCCAAGCGGGCCATCGCCATGCTGGCCGCCGGCGCCGCGCCCGCCGAGCTGCATGAATTCGCTTTTCAACTGCGCATCCGCCATTCATGCGGCTGTTAGCGGATTTTCAGGACACCTTACTATGCGTTTAATCATTGATTGCGATCCCGGTAACGGCGTTCCCGGCGCCAACGTCGACGACGGTCTGGCGCTGGCCCTGGCGCTGGCGGCCAAACCGCAGCTGCAGCTGGAGCTGATCAGCATCGTGGCCGGCAATACCCCACGCGAAGTGGGCTTCGCCGTCGCCACCGATCTGCTGGCGCAAAGCGGCTACCAGGTGCCGGTCGCCCTCGGCGCGGCGCGCGCCCTGAGCGAGCCGCCGGAGCCATGGCGCGCTCATCTGGACCGCCCAATCGCCGATCCCAAGCTGGCGGCGCTGTGGCGCGACTTGCCCGCGCCCTCGCTGGCCAACGCGCCCGCACCGGACGCCGCCATCGCCATCGGCGAACTGATCTGCCGGCATCCCGGCGAGATCACGTTGGCGGCGATCGGCCCGCTGACCAACGTTGCGCACGCCATGCAGCTTTACCCGCAGATGGCGCAGGCGGTGAAAGAGATCGTGATCATGGGCGGCGTGTTCAACGTCGAAGGATACATCAAGGACACCAATTTTGGTTTGGATCCGGAAGCGGCGCGGCTGGTGTTGAACAGCGGCGCCAATATCACGCTGGCCCCGCTGGACGTCACCACCCAGACCATGCTGACCCAGGCGGATCTGGCCGCACTGACCCAGCCGGATACGCCGCTGTGCCGCTATTTGCGCGCCACCACGCAGCCGTGGATCGACTATTCGCGCCATACGCGGCGCCTGCCGGGCTGCTGGATCCATGATGCGCTGGTGATCGCCTGGCTGTTGGAACCGCAGTTGGTCACGACCGAAATGTTCCATGTGGATGTGGCGCTGGAAGGGGCGTTGACGCGCGGCAGCTCACGCCGTTGGCGGCCGGGCGGCCTGCGCCTGACGGTCGGCCTGCCGCCGCCGCAGGGCAAGCCGGTGCGCATCATGCAGCAGGTGGACAACCCCCGTCTGCTGACGCTGATCGGCGCAACGCTGGCGCGCGGATGAAAAAAGGTGCGCCAAGGCGCACCAATCATCGAGCCAGCATCGGCAGCGCCGGGTGTTACCCCTTGCCTTTAACGCTGCTGATAAACGTTTTACGTGCAGTGGTCGAGCCCAACTTCTCGGCCTCATTCATCAGCTTCAGCGCCTTGTCGATATCGCCCGCCTTCACCGCCTGCTTGATGCCGTTATTGAAGTAGCTTTCGGTATCGTTGAGCATCGGCTCCGCCGGTTTCTCCGGGGTCGGTGCCGGCGCCGCCACGGCGGCCGGTGCGGTTGATCCCACCACCACCGGCGCCACGGTCGGCGCAGGCTGCAGCATGCCGATCATCACGTTGCCGGTGCCCTGTTCCGCGGTGACCTTAAGCTTCAGCGTGCCGGTCGTCGCGTGGCCGGCGATCGGATCCGGGATATCCGGCACCGCGTTGCCCACGCCCTGCGCATAGGCCTTGGCCGGATTGGTCAGCTGCGTGGTTTTCGCCAAATCCTGGCGGGTGGTGTACACCAGCAGGTAAATCTGTTTTTGCCCGAGCGCCGGCGTCAGTTTCAACGTGCCTTCGAGGCGATCGGAGGACATCGCTCCCGGCGGCTGGTAAGGGAAATAGCTGCTCGGGTAATATGCCGCCGGGCGCAGATGCTCGTCCAGCACCAGCACGCTCGGCGCGTACAGCGAATTGTTCTTGGCGAGGCTGCTCAGCGTCACTTCCAGCGAACCGCGATCGGCCGGCAGGGTATAGGCGGCGATCGCCCCTTGGATCTCGCCCTGATTGAGCTGCGGGCTGACGGCGTCGAGCTTCACTTCTTGCGACACCGGCGGCTGCAGCGGCTGCCACGGCAGGCTTTGCAGCGTGGCGGCGCTGATGGCCGGCGCGACGGAAACGTTGGCCGGCGTATCGGCATTGGCCGCCAAAGGCACGCCGACGGTCAGCGCCAGCGACAGGCAGAGTGACAGCAGATTCTTTTTCATCGTTATATCCTCTTTCAGCACCGCGATGGATCAGGCAAGAGATCGGGCCGCGGCGAATGCGGTTGGGGGAGAGCCGGCGGCCCTCCCCGTCCTGTCGTTACCACCAAATTTCCATCTGGGCGCCGAAGGTGACTTCGTCATCCTTGCCGCGGCTGAAGGTATGCATGCTGGTGTCGTTGTAAGCGGTGCCGGCGTTATACCCGGTGTCATCGCCGGTGGCGTAGCCCCACTTCTCATCCCACTTGGCGTAGGTGGCGAACAGGCGGATGGCCGGACGCGACCAGATGCTGTTGCCCGCCTGCCATTGCTGCGCCAGAGTCACTTTATACTGGCCGTTGCGATCGCCGGTGCGTTGGGACTTGACGTTGTCATAGCCGGCTTCCAGCAAGGTGCTCATGATCGGCGTCCATTTGTACATCGGGCGCACGCCCACGGTGTACCAGGTGGTGCCGTTGTTGTTGTCGCGGTCGATGTCCTGGAACATGGCGACATACATCAGCGCCCATTGATCGTTGAAATCGATGGCGCCGTGATCCAGCACGCGGATCATCTTGCCGTTGTTATCGATGGTGGCGCCTTCGTTGCGGCCGTTGTTCTGCGAGGTCATCGAGTCGGTGGCGTACTGCAGCACGAACTTGTTGTAACCGTTCAGGATGCTCTGCGTGTGTTCCGCGGTGAACATCCAGCCGTCTTTGCTGGCACCGTCGGCCAGGCGGTAGTTATCCTGCGCATTGGCGCGGCCGTAGTCCACGCCCAGCTCCAGGGTGCCGCCCGGGTTCAACTCCAGGCCGGCCAGACGCAGGTCGAAAGTGTCGTTGACGGTCGGACGCTGTTTCCATTCGTTATCCAGATAGCCGTAAGAACCGCCGGATTCGGAGTTGCGGGTCACGGCGGCGGACAGCTTGCCGAAGCCCAGATCGATGTTTTCCAGACCGGCGCCCGGGCCGGAGATATCCCAGTAGTAGAAGTCGATCATGTGAACGTCATGACGCTGATAGAAACGCTTACCGGCCCACAGCGTGGAGCCCGGCAGCCACTCGATCAGGTTTTTACCCTGCACGTTCACTTCGCGGAAGCCCGGCGTCACGTCTTCCCAGTCGGAACGCTGCGAGACCGAATAGGCCAGGTTAGTGTCGAAATAGAAGCTCTTGTCGCCTTCTTTCCACACTTCCTGCCCCAGTTTCAGTTCGGCGTAGGTTTCGCATTCGTTGCCGAGACGGTATTTGCTCGCGGCGCCGGTGGCCTTGAAGCACTGTTGCTCACCGCCGCTGCCGGTCCAGCCGATGCCAGAACGGGCGTAACCGTGGAAATCCACGGCCAGCGCCTGAGTAGAGAGAACACCGGCGGCGACAGCCAGTGCCAGAGGAAGTTTGCGCAGAGTAGTCATCATTATTCTCCTGTTATACCGACTTTGATGCTTTAAACGCCCGGCTCCTGGTGCAGCCGTTTACATGCCGTACCGTCTTCACGGAACAGATGGCAGCGGTGAGGCGGCAGGCCGATGGCGAATGTGGCACCTTCTTCTACCAGCACCACGTCGTTCTGGCGGTACACCAGGTTTTGACGGATGGCCGGGATTTGGATGTGGATTTGCGTCTCGTTGCCGAGCTGCTCCACCACCTGTACGTCGCCGGTAAGCCGCACTTCAGAGGCTTCGCCGGGCAGCAGATGTTCGGGGCGAATGCCCAGTGACAGGTTGGCGCCGGGCTGAACGCCCGCGCCTTCCACCGGCAGCCAGACCAGTTGGCGGTTGGGCAGTTCGACCTGCACCTGTCGCGGCTCCGCCGCGGTGACCTTGACCGGCAGGAAGTTCATCTTCGGCGAACCGATGAACCCGGCGACGAAGCGGTTGGCCGGGTAGTGGTACAGTTCCAGCGGCTTGCCGACCTGCGCCACGCGACCGGCGTCGAGCACCACGATCTTGTCGGCCAGCGTCATCGCTTCGACCTGATCGTGAGTGACGTAAATCATGGTGCGCTGCAGGCGCTTGTGCAGACGGGAGATCTCGATGCGCATCTGCACCCGCAGCGCGGCATCGAGGTTGGACAGCGGTTCGTCGAGCAGGAATACGTCCGGCTCGGCCACCAGCGTGCGGCCGATCGCCACACGCTGACGCTGCCCGCCGGACAGCGCCTTCGGCCGCCGATCGAGCAGGTGCGCCAGCTGCAGCACCTCGGAGACCTGGTTCACCCGTTGATTGATTTCCGCTTTCTTGGCGCCGGCCAGCTTCAGGCCGAACGACATGTTGTCCGCCACCGACAGGTGCGGATACAGCGCGTAGGACTGGAACACCATGCCGATGCCGCGCTCGGAAGGCGGCACCTCATTCATACGTTTCTCGCCGATCAGCAGGTCGCCGGAGGTGATGTCCTCCAGCCCGGCGATCATGCGCAGCAGCGTCGATTTGCCGCAGCCCGACGGCCCGACAAACACCACAAACTCGCCGTCTTCGATAGTCAGATTGACGTCTTTGGAAATCACGGCCTCACCGAAGGCCTTATAAACGCTGCGCAGTGTCACGCTAGCCATGCGTTACTCCCCTGCTTTCGCAGTTAACATGTCGTGTGAAAATGGCGGAGGCAAAGCCCGCCAAAACCCATTGATGACCCTCTTGCTGCGCGCCGTGCTGCCATACCAACGGCAAGGTCGCCTCAGACGGCGCGGCCGCCTGAGTATAAGGCTGCAGGTTTATCAGCGCTTCAAGGCATTGATCCTGATGGGTAATAAGTAAGCGCACCACGCCGTCCCGCTGGCTGACCGCGTTCAGCTCGCCGCGCTGGATGAGCGGCGAACGGCGCAGGGCCAACAGCGCCTGGCAGTAACGTAAGGTGGAGTGGCTGTCGTGCTGTTGGCGGCTGATGGCCAATGCGCGGTGTTCGATCGCCACCTGCTGATACCAGCTGATCTCCCCGGCGGTGACCTGTTCGGGGGCTTCATGCCACGGCATTGGCGTTTGCGCGCCGCGCGGATCCTGCAGGCCGGCGGCATGCGGCAGCCCCAGCTCTTCGCCCTGATACAGGCAGATCGGCGCCGGCAACATCGCCAACAACGTCAAAAAGGCGGCGGCGGAACGCAGGTCGCCCTGCCCCCAGCGGCTGACCACCCGAGGCTGATCGGCGTCCCCGGTGCTCCACAGGCTGTCCGTCAACGTGGCGCGGCGGGCGTGCAACACCGCCGCCAGCCTCTCCGCGCTGAATGGCATCACGTCCAGCGCCAGCGCGCCGTGGGCGAACCGCTGCGGTGCGACGGCATTGCGAACGCGGTTAGCGTCATCGCCGTACCACAGCGTCAGCCCTTCGCCCGTCACCGTCGCCTCGGCCTCCGGCGCCAACGTCTGCGGCAGCAACAGGCCGTCGATCGACAGCGCTTTCAGGTATGGCAGCGCCGCCAGCATGCCGTGCGCGTCGCCCACGCCGTCCCCGTTTCCGTCACGGAAACTGGCCGGATGGATCCGGTACAGGGTGGGCTGAGTGGCGATAGGCATTGACGACATAAATCCGGTATCCCTGCAGCGCGTGGCGTTAAAAATCGATGGGCCGATAGTGCGGGAGTCGCCGGAAAGGGTAATCATCCGTAACAGGATTTTTCATGGGGGAGGAGGCGGGAGGATGAGAGAACGACCGCGGCGATGAGAAGTTCCGCGCTTGAGGCAAATCTGTGATCCGGCTGGCAAAAATCTCCCCCCTATTTTGTGCCTGACGCCACAGAATAGAGCACAACGTTAACTGGATCACACTCCTCATCTCAGGGGCGTAGAGGGGGGGAGGATGAGAATATGTCGCGTTGTGACCCACTATTACCGCGAAACGTCTCTCCTTGATTTATGTGCCCACAAAAAGAAGGACTGGATTATGACTCGCAGCATTACCCTCGCCCGCACGCTGGCGCTCTCGGCACTGGCCACCCTGGTGCTCTCTTCTTCCGCCTTCGCCAAGATTGAGGAAGGCAAACTGGTTATCTGGATCAACGGCGACAAGGGCTATAACGGCCTGGCGGAAGTCGGCAAGAAATTCGAAAAAGACACCGGCATCAAGGTCACCGTCGAGCACCCGGACAAGCTGGAAGAAAAATACCCGCAGGTGGCCGCCACCGGCGACGGTCCTGACATCATTTTTTGGGCCCACGACCGCTTCGGCGGCTATGCGCAGTCCGGCCTGCTGGCCGAAATCCACCCGTCCAAAGCCTTCCAGGACAAGCTGTTCCCGTTCACCTGGGACGCCGTGCGTTATGACGGCAAGCTGATCGGCTATCCGATCGCCGTCGAAGCGCTGTCGCTGATTTACAACAAGGACCTGATCAAACAGCCGCCGAAGACCTGGGAAGAGATCCCGGCTCTGGACAAACAGCTGCGCGCCAGCGGCAAGAGCGCCATCATGTGGAACCTGCAGGAACCCTACTTCACCTGGCCTATCATCGCCGCCGACGGCGGTTATGCCTTCAAGTATGAAAACGGCAAATACAACATCAAGGATGTCGGCGTCGCCAACGCCGGTTCGCAGGCCGGCCTGCAGTTCATCGTCGATCTGGTGAAAAACAAACACATCAACGCCGATACCGACTACTCGATCGCCGAAGCCGCGTTCAACAAAGGCCAGACCGCGATGACCATCAACGGGCCGTGGGCCTGGAACAACATCGAGCAGAGCAAAATCAACTACGGCGTGACGCTGCTGCCGACCTTCAAAGGCAAGCCGTCCAAACCGTTCGTCGGCGTGCTGACCGCCGGCATCAACGCCGCCAGCCCGAATAAAGAGCTGGCGACCGAGTTCCTCGAGAACTACCTGCTGACCAACGAAGGGCTGGCGGACGTCAACAAAGACAAACCGCTGGGCGCGGTGGCGCTGAAGTCCTATCAGGAAGCGCTGGCCAAAGATCCGAAGATCGCCGCCACCATGCAGAACTCGCAAAACGGGGAAATCATGCCGAACATCCCGCAGATGAGCGCCTTCTGGTACGCCGAACGCAGCGCGGTGATCAATGCCGTCAGCGGCCGTCAGACGGTGAAAGCCGCGCTGGACGACGTACAGACCCGTATCACCAAGTAACGACGTCGTGCGGGGCGCCGTGGCGCTCCGCCGTTGCTTCACAGAAAGGAACGCCCTATGCAATTCGCTCACGCCGGGACGCCCGCGCGTAAAAAATCGAAGTGGTGGCAAAGCGACGCACTGAAATGGCTGGTGGTCGGCCTGTTCAGCCTGGTGACCTGCTACCTGATTGTGTTGATGTATGCACAGGGTGAATACCTGTTCGCCATCCTGACGCTGATCCTGGTCAGCGCCGGGCTTTACGTCTTCGCCAACCGCCGCGCCTACGCCTGGCGCTATGTGTATCCCGGCATCGCCGGCATGGGGCTGTTCGTCCTGTTCCCGCTGATCTGCACCATCGCCATCGCCTTTACCAACTACAGCAGCACCAACCAGCTGACCTTTGAGCGCGCGCAATCGGTGCTGATGCAACGCCAGTTCCAGAGTGGCAAAACCTTCACCTTCGGCCTCTACCCGGCGGAAAATCAGCAGTGGCGCCTGCAGCTGACGCCACCGGACAGTGAACAGCCGCTGCTCTCCGAGCCTTTCCGCCTCGACGCCGCGGCGCCACAAACCCTGACATTGACCACACAGAGCGCCGCGCCGCAGGGCGAGCGCGCCACGCTGCGGGTGATCACCCAGAACCGGCAGGCGCTGAGCCAGCTGGTGGCGCAACTGCCCGACGGCGGTGAATTGCGCATGAGTTCACTGCGCCAGTTCTCCGGCACCCGTCCGCTGTATGCGCTGGACAAAGACGGCAGTACGCTGACCAATAACCAGACCCAGGTGCGCTACCGGCCGAACGGCGACATCGGCTTCTATCAGGCGATCAACGCCGACGGCGGCTGGGCGCAGGAAACCCTGAGCCCGGGCTATACCGTCACCACCGGCTGGAAAAACTTCCTGCGGGTGCTGCAGGACGAGGGCATCAAGAAACCGTTCGTATCGATCTTCATCTGGACCATCGTGTTCTCGGTGATGACGGTGATCCTCACCGTGGCGGTCGGCATGGTGCTGGCCTGCGTGGTGCAGTGGGAGGCGCTGAAAGGCAAGGCGATCTACCGCGTGCTGCTGATCCTGCCCTATGCGGTGCCGTCGTTCATCTCGATCCTGATCTTCAAAGGGTTGTTCAACCAGAGCTTCGGCGAAATCAACATGATGCTCAGCCATCTGTTCGGCATCAAACCCGCCTGGTTCAGCGATCCGCTCACCGCCAAGAGCATGATCCTGATCGTCAACACCTGGCTCGGCTACCCGTACATGATGATCCTGTGCATGGGGCTGCTGAAAGCGATCCCGGACGATCTGTACGAGGCCTCGGCGATGGACGGCGCCAACCCGTGGCAAAACTTCTTCCGCATCACCTTACCGCTGCTGATCAAGCCGCTGACGCCGCTGATGATCGCCAGCTTCGCCTTCAATTTTAACAACTTCGTGCTGATCCAGCTGCTGACCAACGGCGGCCCGGACATGATCGGCACCACTACGCCGGCCGGCTATACCGATCTGCTGGTCAGCTACACCTACCGCATCGCCTTCGAAGGCGGCGGCGGACAAGACTTCGGCCTGGCGGCCGCCATCGCCACGCTGATCTTCCTGCTGGTGGGCGCGCTGGCGATCCTGAATTTGAAAGCCAGCAAGATGAACTTTGATTAGGGAGAATAACGATGGCCATGGTTCAACCCAAATCCCAGCGCCTGCGCCTGTGGATCACCCATATCTTGATGCTGTGCTTTATCGCCCTGATCATGTTTCCGCTGCTGATGGTGGTCGCCATCTCGCTGCGCTCCGGTAACTTCGCCACCGGCAGCCTGATACCGGAAACCCTCTCTTGGGATCACTGGCGGCTGGCGCTTGGCTTCAGCGTCACCCACGCCGACGGCAGCGTGACGCCGCCGCCGTTCCCGGTGCTGCTGTGGCTGTGGAACTCCATCAAGATCGCGGCGATCACCGCCATCGGCATCGTGACGCTGTCCACCACCTGCGCCTACGCCTTCGCACGCATGCGTTTTCGCGGCAAGAGCACGTTGCTGAAAAGCATGCTGATCTTCCAGATGTTCCCGGCGGTGCTGTCGCTGGTGGCGCTGTACGCCCTGTTCGATCGCCTGGGCCAGTACATTCCGTTTATCGGCCTGAACACCCACGGCGGCGTGATTTTCGCCTACATGGGCGGCATCGCGCTGCACGTCTGGACCATCAAGGGCTATTTCGAAACTATCGACAATTCGCTGGAAGAAGCGGCGGCGCTGGATGGCGCCACGCCGTGGCAGGCATTCCGTCTGGTGCTGTTGCCGCTGTCGGTGCCGATTCTGGCGGTGGTATTCATTCTGTCATTTATCGCCGCCATCACCGAAGTGCCGGTGGCGTCGCTGCTGCTGCGCGATGTGAACAGCTACACGCTGGCGGTGGGGATGCAGCAATATCTCAACCCGCAGAACTACCTGTGGGGCGACTTCGCCGCCGCCGCGGTGCTGTCGGCGATACCGATTACCGCCGTGTTCCTGCTGGCGCAGCGCTGGCTGGTGGGCGGCCTGACGGCCGGCGGCGTGAAGGGGTAATTTGTGCCACTGCAGTGCGTTTGATGTTTTTCCTTATCTTTTATCCTATGGATTTCAAGTTACAGCGAGGCGACCAGCTCGCTAAGCCCAGGCGCTTACTTCAGTAAGTAACTGGGGTTAGCGAGTGCAGTCAACAACGCTGTCGCTTGAAAGACGACGGGTAATTATATCCTGTGTCTTTGGCGGCCTTTGGCCGCTATTTTTATCGCTACTCCCGTTTCAGCCGATCGGTATTGGCCAGATAGAGCGTCACCACCAGCACCAATATCGCCGCGGCGTAGATCAGGGTATCGATGGGGTTTTTGTGGTCCACGATAATCAAACGAATAATCGCGGTAATGCCAATGTAAATAAAATAGCGCAGCGGGAAATGATAACCCGACTCAAAATACTTGACGATCAAGGCGATAAATTCAAAGTACAGGAAATAAATCACGATGCCTTCAATCAACAGGTAAGAAGACGACTCTTCGCTGTTGATAAATAACACCTTCGCCAGATGGATGGTTTCCTTGACCAGAAACACCACCAGAATTGCCGCCAGCAGCAACAAGCCCACGTTCAGCACTCGCTGCAGCCCCTTCGCTATCATGATCGAACGCGACGTTTTTGCCATAAAACCTCTCTCTGAATACCGCTTATATGATTCAACCCTGCCAATATAGGCATTGTCCTAAAAATTCCGTCCCAGGTGAAAGCACTTTAAACCCCATTTAATTCATCACGTTATAATAAGATGTTTCTGCCTTATAGATTTGTAGCAAATCGAAATGTCAACTATCATGGGTCACAGAGATCTTTACATAAAACCAATAACCTCGAATTAACAAGGGAATTCTTTATGCGCGCTAAACTTAACGGACTGGTCGCTGCGGGCCTGTTTACCTGTGCATTGTCCGGCCACGCCGCCGGCCTGGTAGCCCCTGACAACGATCTGCGTAACGATCTCGCCTGGTTGTCTGACCGCGGCGTCATCAACGTCAGCCTGTCCACCTGGCCGCTGAGTCAGGAAGAGATCAGTTCCGTTATCGCGCAGGCCAAGCCGGTGACCAACACCGAGAAAAACGTCATCGACCGCGTGCAGCGCCGTGTCGATGCTCTGAAAGCCAACATCCGCGTCAGCGGTTACGCGTCGACCGATAAACCCGGCACCCCGCAGGGCTTCGGCCAAAACGAGTACGCCGACGATCGCCTGACCATCGGCGCCGGCGCCAACGGCGAGTTCTGGGACGTGCGTCTGCAGGGCTCGGTGGAAGGCGATCAGCGCGTCAGCGACGGTTCCAAATTCAACATGAACGGCTCCTACGGCGCAGTGAAAATCTGGAACCAATGGCTCTCCTTCGGCGAGGTTTCCCAGTGGTGGGGCCCGGGTTACGACGGCAGTCTGATCCGCTCCGACGCCGCGCGCCCGGTGGCCGGCTTTATGCTGCAGCGCGCCGACCAATCGCCGTTTGAAACCCCGTGGCTGTCGTGGATCGGCCGCTGGCAATACCAGCTGTCCGCCGGCCAGCTGTCGCAATACGCAGCCGTACCGGACACCAAGCTGATCGGTGGCCGCCTGACCATGATGCCGACCGACTTTCTGGAGCTGGGCGCTTCACGCGTCATGATGTGGGGTGGTGATGGCCGTCCGCACTCCTGGAGTTCCTTCTGGGATGGCGTAACCGGCAACGATAACACCGGCGATCCGAAAAACGATCCGGGCAACCAGTTGGGCGGTTTTGACTTCAAACTCAAGCTGCAGCCGCTCATCGGCATGCCGGTCAGCTTTTATGGCCAGATCACCGGTGAAGATGAAGCAGGCATGTTGCCTTCGCATAACGCTTACATGCTGGGGCTTGAAGGCCATCCGGAATGGGGCCCGACCACGATCAACTGGCATATCGAAGGTTCTGATACCCGCTCTAACGGCAACGCCAACAACGTGATGTACAACCACTACATCTATCGGGGCGGTTACTACCAGCAAGGTTATCCGCTGGGCCACGCGATGGGCGGCGACGGCCAGATGCTGTCCGGGCGCGTGGAAATGGTGCTGGACGATGGCCAACGTTGGAGCACCCGTCTGGTGTACGCCAAGGTGAACCCGAACAACCAAACCATCAACCGGGCGTTCCCGCGTTCCGATACGCTGAAAGGCATTCAGCTCGGCTGGGGTTACAGCTTCGATTCTCAGGTTAAGTTCGATACCAGCCTGTGGTACACCGACAGCGATCACAGCACCGCCGATGACGTGGGTGCAGGCATCAGCTTCGAAGTGCCGATCAACCTGTAATTTTTTGCAGACGTAAAAAAACCCGCCGCGGCGGGTTTTTTATTGGCTTCAGCTCAGGCGCTTAGCGCCATTCCTTGAAGCGGTTGATCAGCGCATTGGTCGAGCTGTCGTGGCTGCTGATTTTCTCGCTGCCCGCCAGCTCCGGCAGGATGCGGTTAGCCAGCTGTTTGCCCAGCTCCACGCCCCACTGATCGAAGGTGAAGATGTTCAGGATCGCGCCCTGGGTGAAGATCTTGTGCTCATACAGCGCGATCAGGCTGCCCAGGCTGAACGGGGTGATTTCGCGCAGCAGGATCGAGTTGGTCGGCCGGTTGCCTTCAAACACCTTGAACGGCGCCACGTGCTTGACCTGCTCAGGAGTTTTGCCCTGCGCCGCGAACTCGGCTTCCACCACTTCCAGCGACTTGCCGAACGCCAGCGCTTCGGTCTGAGCGAAGAAGTTGGACAGCAGTTTGGCGTGATGATCGCCCAGCGGGTTATGGCTGATGGCCGGCGCGATGAAATCGCACGGCACCAGCTTGGTGCCCTGGTGGATCAACTGATAGAACGCATGCTGGCCGTTGGTGCCCGGCTCGCCCCAAATGATGGGACCGGTCTGGTAATCCACCGGGTTGCCGTTGCGATCGACGTACTTGCCGTTGGATTCCATGTTGCCCTGCTGGAAGTAAGCGGCAAAACGGTGCATGTACTGATCGTACGGCAGAATGGCTTCGGTTTCGGCGCCAAAGAAGTTGTTGTACCAAATACCGATCAGCGCCAGCAACACCGGCAGGTTTTTCTCCGCCGGCGTTTCGGCGAAGTGCTTGTCCATGGCGTGCGCGCCGCTCAGCAGCTGCTCGAAGTTGTCATAACCGATGGACAGCGCAATCGACAAACCGATCGCCGACCACAGGGAGTAGCGGCCGCCGACCCAGTCCCAGAATTCGAACATGTTGTCGGTATCGATGCCGAACTCAGCCACCGCTTTGCCGTTGGTGGACAGCGCGGCGAAGTGCTTGGCCACGTGCTGTTGATCGGCGGCGCTGCTCAGGAACCAGTCGCGCGCGCTGTGGGCGTTGGTCATGGTTTCCTGAGTGGTGAAGGTTTTGGAGGCCACCAGGAACAGCGTGGTTTCCGGATTCAGCGGCTGCAGCGTTTCGGCGATGTGGGTGCCGTCGACGTTGGAGACGAAGTGCATGTTCAGGTGGTTTTTATAAGGGCGCAGCGCTTCGGTCACCATGTATGGGCCGAGATCCGAACCGCCGATGCCGATGTTCACCACATCGGTGATCGGCTTGCCGGTGTAGCCTTTCCACTCGCCGCCGATGACGCGCGCGCAGAACTGTTTGATCTTGGCCAATACCGCGTTCACTTCCGGCATCACGTCTTTGCCGTCGACCAGGATCGGGCTGTTGCTGCGGTTGCGCAGGGCAATATGCAGCACCGCGCGATCTTCGGTGCGGTTGATTTTCTCACCGGCGAACATCGATTTGATGGCGCCTTGCAGATCGGTTTCTTTCGCCAGCGCCTGCAGCTTCTCCAGGGTTTCCTGCGTGATGCGGTTCTTGGAATAGTCCACCAACATTTGGTCGTTGAAGGTCGCGGAGAACCTGGAGAAACGATCGCTGTCCTGGGCGAACAGGTCGGCGATCCGTACGTCTTTCATCTGTGCATAATGTTGCTGCAGGGCTTGCCAAGCAGCGGTTTGACTAGGATTGATATTTTTCATAGCAACACTCTTAGGCTTGAGAATAAAAATGACGCGTTTGTCCGATTGTAGCCTGTTCGACTGTGATTATGATCTCTTTTCTTGCGATAGGCGCTAACTGTCAACGCATTGCCGCCTCGTTTCAGCTTTCACTCTATACTTTTGGCTAACGGCCTGTTATCGGGGTTGCCGAATTGTCATCAGGCTGTGTCATCGTCGCTTATTTCGTCATTTGAAAGGGATCTCGCTTATGGAATTATCCGCCCCGCTCATGTTGGTGCTTATCGGTCTGGCGTCGCTGCTGGCGCAGTGGCTGGCCTGGTTGCTGCGCCTGCCGGCCATTTTGCCGCTGCTGCTGTTCGGCATCGTGCTCGGCCCGACGGTGCATCTGGTGCAGCCGGATCTGCTGTTCGGCGATCTGCTGTTTCCGCTGGTGTCGCTGTCGGTGGCGATCATCCTGTTCGAGGGGGCGCTGACGCTGCGCTTCGAGGAGATACGCGGCCTCGGCGGCGTGGTGCGCAACCTGGTCACCGTTGGCATGCTGGTCACCTTTCTGGTCATCAGCCTCGCCAGCTGGTGGCTGCTGGATTTCCCGCCGGAGCTGGCGGCGCTGATCGGCGCGGTGACGGTAGTGACCGGGCCGACGGTGATCGCCCCGCTGATGCGCGTGGTGCGGCCGAACGCCAACATTAACCAGGTGTTGCGTTGGGAAGGGATCGTCATCGATCCGGTCGGCGCCATCTTCACCCTGCTGGTGTTCGAGTTTATCGTGCTGAAGCAGAATGCGGAGTCCTATACCCACCTGTTTTGGACGCTGGGCGTGACCGCCGCCGTCGGCCTGATCGCCGGCGCGCTGTTCGGCTATCTGCTCGGCCTGGCGCTGCGCCGCGTCTGGCTGCCGCGCTATCTGCAGAACCTGGCGGTGCTGGCGATCATGCTGACCGCCTTCGGCGTTTCCAACGCCATCGCCGACGAATCCGGCCTGCTGACCGTCACGGTGATGGGCATCTGGCTGGCCAACATGCGCGACGTGGACACCAGCGATATTCTGGCGTTCAAAGAGGAGCTGTCGGCGATCCTGATCTCGGCGCTGTTCATCATTCTGGCGGCGCGGCTCGACATCCAGGCGCTGTGGCACATGGGCTGGCCGCTGCTCCTGCTGCTGCTGGCGGTGCAGTTCATCGCCCGGCCGCTGTGCATCGCGGTGTCGACCTGGCGCTCTTCCCTGCACTGGCGCGATCGGCTGCTGCTGTGCTGGATCGCCCCGCGCGGCATCGTCGCCGCGGCGGTCAGCTCGCTGTTCGCGTTGACGCTGCAGCGCAGCGGCTATCAGGGCGCCGACCGGCTGGTGACCGTGGTGTTCGCCATCATCATCGGCACCGTGGTGTTGCAAAGCCTGACCAGCGGCATGATGGCGCGCTGGCTGCGGGTGCAGCAGCAGAAACCGCGCGGCGTGCTGATCGTCGGCGCCAACAGCGTGGCGCGCATGCTGGCGCAGGCGCTGATCAAGCTGAACGTGCCGGTGATCGTCACCGACAGCAGTTGGGAATACTACCGTCAGGCGCGCATGGACGGCATTCCGGCCTACTATGGCCACGCCTACTCCGAACACGCCGAGAACTACCTCGATCTGAGCAATATCGCCCAGGTGCTGGCGCTGTCGCCCAATCGTCACCAAAACGCGCTGGCGGTCTACCACTTCGGCCATCTCTTCGGCGAAGATCACGTGTTCGCCATCCGTTCGGGGGCGCCGCTGAAAGGGCGCGGCGCCAGCGCGGAAAGTTCGCGTTTCCGCCGGCATGAAATTTTATTTAATCAGGAAGCCACCTACGGCCGCCTGAGCAGCCTGCTCGCCAGAGGGGCCACCATCAAAGCGACAAAATTGAACGAAAATTTCGGTTGGCTGGAGTATTTGGAGAAACATCAGGGCGTTATTCCGCTATTCAGCCAAAAGGAAGACGGTTCTCTGCAACCGATTGGCGCCGGTTCCACGCCCGCGATGCCCTGTACGCTTATCGCGCTGGTGCAAGATGAAAATCCCTCACCGTCTGTACGTTGACAGAATGGCGATAACCGGCTATTCCTAACAGCCTACTTGCGCACCCGGTGCGCAAGCCAGAAGAGGCGCGTCGCCCAGGTAGAGTGTCAGAGGAGCCGTTTCTCCGTTGACGGCACCCGAGGGGGAGCGACGCCGAGGTACGATAATGGCCGGCCATTATCGTATCGACTACAGGGGCTGAATCCCCTGGGTTGTCACCAGGGGATCGCCACAGGGCGATCGACAAGGTGGGGCGCTTCTGGGTGTATCGTAGCCTGACCTCTACGCCTGCCCCCTGTTTACCGCTCTCCCCTTGTGCCAAGGCTATGGAATTACAGTGCCCCAAACGGGCATCCCTGACACGAGGTTTCTAGATGAACCAAGCAGCACCCCAGAATTCCACCGTGGTAGCCAAGTTCGGCGGCACCAGCGTCGCCGACTTTGAAGCCATGAACCGCAGCGCCGACGTCGTGCTGGCCAATCCGCAGGTCCGCCTGGTGGTGTTGTCCGCCTCGGCGGGCGTCACCAACCTGTTGGTCGCCCTGGCCGAAGGTTGCGAGGCCGACAAACGCAACTACCAGCTTGATGAAATTCGTCGCATCCAGTACGCCATCCTCGATCGCCTCGCGGCGCCTGCGGTGATCCGCGACGAGATAGACCGCCTGCTGGAAAACATCGCCATGCTGTCGGAGGCCGCCTCGCTGGCCACCTCGACGGCGTTGACCGACGAACTGGTCAGCCATGGGGAGCTGATGTCCACCCTGCTGTTCGTTGAAATCCTGCGCGCCCGCAACGTGCAGGCCGAATGGTTCGACGTGCGCAAAGTAATGCGCACCGACGATCACTTCGGCCGCGCCGTGCCGGACAGCGCCGCGCTCAGCGAACTGGCCCGGTCGCAGTTGCAGCCGCGCCTGCAGGAAGCGCTGGTGGTCACCCAGGGCTTTATCGGCAGCGAGCCGAAAGGCCGCACTACCACGCTCGGCCGCGGCGGCAGCGACTATACCGCCGCGCTGCTCGGCGAGGCGCTCGGCGTCGGCCGGGTGGATATCTGGACCGACGTGCCGGGCATCTACACCACCGATCCGCGCGTGGTGCCGGCGGCCAAGCGCATCGACAAAATCGGTTTCGAAGAGGCGGCGGAAATGGCCACCTTCGGCGCTAAAGTGCTGCATCCGGCCACCCTGTTGCCGGCGGTGCGCAGCGATATTCCGGTGTTCGTCGGCTCCAGCAAGGATCCGGCGGCCGGCGGCACGCTGGTGTGCAACACCACCGAGAACCCGCCGCTGTTCCGCGCGCTGGCGCTGCGCCGCAAGCAAACGCTGCTGACGCTGCACAGCCTGAACATGCTGCACGCGCGCGGTTTTCTGGCCGAGGTGTTCAACATCCTGGCGCGCCATAATGTCTCCGTCGATCTGATCACCACTTCGGAAGTCAGCATCGCGCTGACCATGGACACCACCGGCGCCACCTCCGTCGGCGGCAGCTTGCTGACCACCTCACTGCTGACCGAACTGTCGTCGCTGTGCCGGGTGGAAGTGGAAGAAAACCTGGCGCTGGTGGCGATCATCGGCAACCAGCTGTCGCGCGCCTGCGGCGTGGGCAAAGAGGTGTTTGGCGTGCTCGATCCGTTCAATATCCGCCTGATCTGCTACGGCGCCAGCAGCTATAACCTGTGCTTCCTGGTGCCGGGCGAAGAAGCCGAGCAGGTGGTGCGTACCCTGCATCACAACCTGTTCGAATAAGTCATTATCCTGATTGCGGGCGCAGCATGCTGCGCCCCTGCGTCTAAAAAATCCGTTCAAAACCTGCAGGGGTTCAGCATGTTGAGCCCGCAATAAAAACACAACCACACCCGCCGTTCTCAATCTGGCTAAGGAAAACCTGCATGCTGGCACTGCTCACGCGCTTATTCCCCCTCTGGGCGATACTGCTGTCCGTCGCCGCTTATTACACGCCGACCACCTTTACCGGTATCGGCCCCTACGTCAGCCCGCTGCTGATGCTGATCATGTTCGCCATGGGCGTCACGCTGCGGCTCGACGACTTCAAACGCGTGCTGGCGCGCCCCGGCCCGGTGGCGGCAGGCATCTTCCTGCATTATCTGATCATGCCGCTGGCGGCCTGGCTCCTGGCGATGCTGTTCCGCATGCCGCCGGATCTGTCCGCCGGCATGGTGCTGGTGGGCAGCGTGGCCAGCGGCACCGCGTCCAACGTGATGATCTATCTGGCCAAGGGTGACGTAGCGCTGTCGGTGACCATCTCGGCGGTCTCAACGCTGGTGGGGGTGTTCGCCACGCCGCTGCTGACCCGTCTGTACGTCGACGCCAAGATCAGCGTCGATATCATGGGCATGTTGTTGAGCATTCTGCAGATCGTGGTGATCCCGATCGGCTTGGGCCTGATCGTCCACCATACCCTGACCAAGGCAGTGAAACGCATCGAGCCACTGCTGCCGGCGCTGTCGATGGCGTGCATTCTGGCGATCATCAGCGCGGTGGTGGCGGGCAGCCAAAGCCATATCGCCTCGGTCGGTCTGGTGGTGATCGTCGCGGTGATCCTGCACAACGGCATCGGTCTGCTGAGCGGCTATTGGGGCGGCAAGTTGTTCGGCTTCGACGAGTCCACCTGCCGCACGCTGGCGATCGAAGTGGGCATGCAGAACTCCGGGTTGGCGGCCACGCTGGGCAAAATCTACTTCTCGCCGCTGGCCGCGCTGCCGGGCGCGCTGTTCTCGGTCTGGCACAACCTCTCCGGTTCGCTGCTGGCGGGTTATTGGTCCGGCCGCCCTATCAAGAAAAAATAAACCGCCTGCAGGGACGCAAACAATTGCGTCCCTTTTCTTCCCTGCGAAATTTCGTATTTCCCACTGGTCGGATTGTCATAATTTCCCCCATACCCTATCATCCGTGAAAAATAAAAATTCAGATTCTTCCTATCCATGCCGATAATGTTGGCAAGAAGAAGAGATGCTCCACTTTTTTTAATTAATTAAGTCACCAGGGTTGCCCGCCATAAAAGAAGCAGCCTAATTATTATTTAGATATATACCCACCGTCTTATTTGCTGCGGCAAATCAAGATATCTCGCAATGTGCATGTCGCTCATTATTTCGGGCCGGCCGTCGGCCGCCCGTGGTTAACCTCATGGATTGGGCTGGCTGCCCCGGCGGCCTCTCATAATGGATTACAATGATAAAAAAAATCACCGCCTTGACGCTGTTGGTCAGCACGGCCCTTTCCGCTGAAACCCTGCCGGACTCCCACATGATGCAGGATATGTCGATGGGGGAGTCGCGCCGCGCGCTGCAAGACAGCACGCGTGAAGTCAACCAGTTGATTGAGCAACGCCGCTACCAGCAGCTGAAGCAACAGCGCCTGCTGGCGGAACCGGAACCGGCCGCGCCCGCCCTGCCGCAGTCCGCGCAGTGCCTGCCGATCGCCGGCGTTTATCTGCAGGGTGTCACCCTGCTCTCGCCGGCCGATTTATCGGCCCTGAGCGCGCTGCCGGAACAGTGCATCAGCAGCAACGATATCAATCGCCTGACCCGTGAATTAACGCGCCTTTATGTGCAAAAAGGCTATATCACCGCGCGCGTGCAAATTGTTCGCCCTAATTCACAAGGAGAATTGGGGTTAAGCGTGACCGAAGGATTTATCGAGAAAATAGAAGGCGGCGATCGCTGGGTCAACAGCCGTTTATTATTTCCGGGGCTGGAAGGCAAGCCGTTGAAATTAACCGAGCTTGATCAGGGATTGGATCAGGCCAACCGTTTGCAATCGAATACCACCAAGCTGGATATATTGCCCGGCCGCCAGGTTGGCGGTTCGGTTATTCGCTTGCGCAATCAGCATGCCAAGCCCTGGCTGATTACCGCCGGCACGGATAATTACGGACAAAAAAGCACCGGCCGGTGGCTGGCGCGCGCCACCGCCACGTTGGACAGCCCGTTCGGCCTGTCGGACTTTGTCAGCCTGAACGCCAACAGCACGCTGGAAAATCCGGCTCACCGCTATAATCGCGCCTATACCCTGCTCTATTCGCTGCCGTACGGCGCGTTCACCTTCAGCGGGTTCGCCAGCTTCTCGTCCTATGAAAACCACCAGCAGTTGCCGCACAACGTGGTCAAACTGCACGGCCAGACCCAACAGTACGGGCTGCGCAGCGACTACGTGTTTTATCGCGATCACGATCAGATAGACAGCCTGAGCGGCCAGCTGACCTACAAGCGCATCGATAACTACTTCGAAAGCGTGCGCCTTGAGGTCAGCAGCCCAACGCTGACCCTGGCCGAACTGAGCGCCAGCCACCTGCAAATTCTGCCCAATGGCGTGTTCAGCGCCAACCTCAGCGTCGAGCAGGGGATGCCGTGGCTGGGGGCCGGCCGCCACCCGAGTTCGGTGCACCTCGACAGCCAGTTCACCAAGGGCAAGCTGTTCGCCAACCTCAGCCAGCGCCTCAGGCTGGGCGACGCCACCTATCAGCTCAACAACCTGTTCTACGGCCAGTACAGCCGCGATCCGCTGCCCGGCGTGGAGTGGCTGAGCCTCACCGATCGCAGCGCCGTACGCGGCTTCAGCCGCAGCACCCAGTCCGGGGACAACGGCTGGTATCTGCAGAATACGCTGTCGCGCAGTTTCAATCTGGGTGCCACCACGCTGACGCCGCGCCTCGGCGCCGACGTCGGCCGCATTCTGCCGCGTCAGGACAACTCTGGCTGGCGCAGCAGCGCCGGTATAAGCACCGGCGCCACATTGCGTTATCAGCGAGCGCTGGTCGATCTGGAGGTCAGCCGCGGCTGGATTTTGTCCAACCACGCTACGCCGGAAGATCCCGTTCAGGTGTTGGCCCGCTTTTCTTACACCTTTTAATCAACAGTTTTGCAGGACCCCACGGCAATATACGGAGAGACATGGATGAAAAATAATAACTTCAGACTTTCGGCGGCAGGCAAACTGGCCGCTGCGCTGGCGATTATTCTCGCCGCTTCCGCCGGCGCCTACGCCGCAGAGATCGTTGCGGCCAACGGCGCCAACGGCCCCGGCGTCTCCACCGCCGCCACCGGCGCGCAGGTGGTCGATATCGTCGCGCCGAACGGCAACGGGCTGTCGCACAACCAATATCAGGACTTCAACGTCAACCAGCCCGGCGCGGTGCTGAACAACTCCCGCGAGGCGGGACTGTCGCAGCTGGCCGGCCAACTGGGCGCCAACCCCAATCTGGGCGGACGCGAAGCCAGCGTGATCCTCAACGAAGTGATCGGCCGCAACCCGTCTCTGCTGCATGGCCAGCAAGAGATCTTCGGCATGGCGGCCGACTACGTGCTGGCCAACCCGAACGGCATCAGCTGTCAGGGCTGCGGGTTCATCAATACCAGCCATTCCTCACTGGTGGTCGGCAACCCGCTGGTGGAAAACGGCGTGCTGCAGGGTTACAGCACCTTCGGCAACCGCAACACTCTGAGCCTCAATGGCACCCTGAACGCCGGCGGCGTACTGGACCTGATCGCGCCGAAGATCGACAGCCGCGGCGAAGTGATCGTGCAAGATTTCAAACAGTCGAATGGTAAAGTGACCTCGGCGACGATCAACGCCATCAGCGGCCTTAACCGTGTGGCGCGCGACGGTACGGTGCAGGCTAGCCAACAGATGCCGACCGCGCTGGACAGCTACTACCTCGGCAGCATGCAGGCCGGGCGCATCAACATCATCAACACCGCGCAGGGCAGCGGCGTGAAGCTGGCCGGCTCGTTGACCGCCGGCGATGAACTCAAGGTGAAGGCCTACGACATTCGCAGCGAAAGCCGCGTCGACGACGCCAGCAGCAACAAAAACGGCGGCGATAACTATCAAAATTACCGTGGCGGCATCTACGTCAACGATCGCAGCAGCAGCCAGAAGCTGACCCGCACCGAACTGAAAGGCAAGAACATCAGCCTGGTGGCGGATAATCACGCGCACCTCACCGCCACCGATATCCGCGGCGAAGACATTACGCTGCAGGGCGGCAAACTGACGCTCGACGGCCAGCAGTTGAAGCAGACGCAAGGCCATACCGACGATCGCTGGTTCTACTCCTGGCAATACGACGTTACCCGCGAACGCGAGCAACTGCAGCAGGCGGGCAGCACCGTCGCCGCCAGCGGCAGCGCCAAACTCATCAGCACCCAGGAAGACGTGAAACTGCTGGGCGCCAACGTCAGCGCCGACCGCGCGCTGAGCGTCAAAGCGGCGCGCGACGTACACCTTGCCGGGCTGGTGGAGAAGGACAAATCCAGCGAGCGCGGCTACCAACGCAACCACACCTCCAGCCTGCGCACCGGCAGATGGAGCAGCAGCGACGAAAGCGAAAGCCTGAAGGCCAGCGAACTGCGCAGCGAGGGCGAACTGACGTTGAAAGCCGGTCGCAATGTCTCGACTCAGGGCGCCAAGATTCACGCCCAGCGCGATCTGACGATCGATGCAGACAACCAGATCCAGGTCGGGGTGCTGAAAACCGCCAACGCCAAAGCGGTGCGCGATGACAAAACCTCCTGGGGCGGCATCGGCGGCGGCGACAACAAGAACAACAGCAATCGCCGCGAGATCAGCCACGCTTCCGAATTGACCAGCGGCGGCACCCTGCACCTGAACGGTCAGCAAGGCGTCACCATTACCGGCAGCAAGGCGCGCGGTCAGAAAGGCGGCGAAGTCACCGCCACCCACGGCGGCCTGCGCATCGACAACGCGCTGAGCACCACCGTGGACAAAATCGACGCGCGCACCGGCACCGCCTTCAACATCACCAGCAGTTCGCACAAGGCCGACAACAGCTACCAGAGCAGCACCGCCAGCGAGCTGAAGTCCGACACCAACCTGACGCTGGTCAGCCACAAGGATGCCGACGTGATCGGCAGCCAGGTCGCCAGCGGCGGTGAGCTGAGCGTCGAGTCGAAGACCGGCAACATCAACGTCAAGGCCGCCGAGCGGCAGCAGAACATCGACGAGCAGAAGACCGCGCTCACCGTTAACGGCTACGCCAAAGAAGCCGGCGACAAGCAGTACCGCGCCGGTTTGCGCATCGAGCACACCCGCGACAGCGAGAAAACCACCCGCACCGAGAATAGCGCCTCAAGCCTCAGCGGCGGCAGCGTGAAGCTCAAGGCGGAGAAGGACGTGACCTTCAGCGGCTCCAAATTGGTCGCCGACAAAGGCGACGCCAGCGTCAGCGGCAATAAGGTTTCGTTCCTGGCGGCCGACGACAAAACGGCTTCAAACACCGAGCAAACCAAGATCGGCGGCGGTTTCTATTACACCGGCGGCATCGACAAACTCGGCAGCGGCGTGGAAGCCGGCTACGAGAACAGCAAAACTCAGGCGCAAAGCAGCAAGGCGATCACGTCCGGCAGCGACGTCAAAGGCAATCTGACGATCAACGCCCGCGACAAGCTGACCCAGCAAGGCGCGCAGCACAGCGTCGGCGGCGCCTATCAAGAAAACGCCGCCGGCGTCGATCACCTTGCCGCCGCCGACACCGCCAGCACCACCACCACCAAAACCGACGTCGGCGTGAACATCGGCGCCAACGTCGATTACAGCGCCGTGACCCGTCCGGTCGAGCGCGCGGTCGGCAAGGCGGCCAAGCTGGACGCCACCGGCGTCATCAACGACATCGGCGGCATCGGCGCGCCTAACGTCGGCCTGGATATCGGCGCACAGGGCGGCAGCAGCGAAAAACGCAGCAGCAGCTCGCAGGCGGTGGTCAGCTCGGTGCAAGCCGGCAGTATCGACATCAACGCCAAAGGCGAAGTGCGCGATCAGGGCACGCAGTACCAGGCGAGCAAAGGCGCGGTCAACCTGACGGCGGACAGCCACCGCAGCGAAGCCGCGGCAAACCGTCAGGACGAGCAGAGCCGCGACACCCGCGGCAGCGCCGGCGTGCGCGTCTACACCACCACCGGCAGCGATCTGACCGTGGACGCCAAGGGTGAAGGCGGCACTCAGCGCAGCAACAGCAGCGCGAGCCAGGCGGTGACCGGCTCGATCGACGCGGCCAACGGCATCAACGTCAACGTGAAAAAAGACGCGGTCTATCAGGGCACCGCGCTGAACGGCGGCCGCGGAAAAACCGCCGTCAACGCCGGCGGCGATATCCGTCTTGATCAGGCCAGCGACAAACAGAGCGAAAGCCACAGCGGCTTTAACGTCAAAGCCTCCGCCAAGGGCGGTTTCACCGCCGACAGTAAAAACTTCGGCGCCGGGTTCGGCGGCGGCACCCATAACGGCGAAAGCAGCAGCAGCACCGCGCAGGTCGGCAACGTCAGCGGCCAACAGGGCGTTGAGCTGAAGGCGGGCCGCGATCTGACTCTGCAGGGCACCGACGTCAAGAGCCGGGGCGACGTCACTCTGAGCGCGGGCAACCAGGTCGCACTGCAGGCGGCGGAATCGACCCAAACGCGTAAGGAAAGCAAGCTGTCCGGCAATATCGATCTGGGCGCCGGCAGCAGCGACAGCAAGGAAAAAACCGGCGGCAACCTCTCCGCCGGCGGCGCCTTCGACATCGCCAAAGTCAATGAGTCCGCGACCGAGCGCCAGGGCGCCACTATCGCCTCAGACGGCAAGGTCACCCTGTCCGCCAACGGCAAAGGCGATGACGCGCTGCATCTGCAGGGCGCCAAAGTCAGCGGCGGCAGCGCCGCGCTCGAGGCGAAAAACGGCGGCATCCTGCTGGAGTCCGCCAAAAACGAGCAGCATAAGGACAACTGGAGCCTGGGCATCAAAGCCAACGCCAAAGGCGGCCAAACCTTCAACAAGGACGCCGGCGGCAAGGTCGATCCGAACACCGGCAAAGATACCCACACGCTGGGCGCCGGTCTGAAAGTCGGCGTGGAGCAGCAGGATAAAACCACCCACGCCAACACCGGCATCACCGCGGGCGACGTGGCGCTCAACAGCGGCAAGGATACCCGTCTCGCCGGCGCGCGCGTCGATGCCGACAGCGTCCAGGGCAAGGTGGGCGGCGATCTGCGCGTTGAAAGCCGCAAAGACGTTGAGAACGGTGTGAAGGTGGATGTGGATGCCGGTCTGAGCCACAGCAACGATCCGGGCAGCAGCATCACCTCCAAGCTGTCGAAGGTCGGCACACCGCGTTACGCCGGTAAGGTGAAAGAGAAACTGGAGGCCGGAGTGAACAAAGTGGCCGACGCCACCACCGACAAGTACAACAGCGTGGCGCGTCGCCTTGATCCGCAGCAGGACACCACCGGCGCGGTCAGCTTCAGCAAGGCCGACGGCAAAGTCACGCTGCCGGCAACGCCGGCCGGCGAAAAACCGCAAGGCCCGCTGTGGGATCGCGGCGCACGCACCGTCGGCGGCGCGGTGAAAGACAGCATCACCGGTCCGGCCGGTCGCCAGGGGCACCTCAAGGTCAATGCCGACGTGGTGAACAACAACGCGGTCGGCGAGCAATCGGCGATTGCCGGCAAGAACGGCGTGGCGCTGCAGGTCGGCGGCCAAACCCAACTGACCGGCGGCGAGATCCGCAGCCAGCAAGGCAAGGTGGAACTGGGCGGCAGCCAGGTCAGCCAGCAGGACGTCAACGGCCAACGCTATCAGGGCGGCGGCCGCGTCGATGCGGCGGCCACGGTCGGCGGGCTGTTAGGCGGCGCGGCGAAGCAAAGCGTCGACGGCAACGTTCCGTTCGCCAGCGGCCATGCTTCAACTCAGCAGGCGGACGCCAAAGCCGGCGTGTTCAGCGGCAAATAACGCGCCTTTCCTGCACAACGCCCCCGGTTTTCCGGGGGCGTTTTTTTTTACAGCGTGCTCGGGGTATCTTCCCAGTCGCGATCGTCATCCTTGGCATCCTGATCCAACACGTTGTAAGCCACGGCGCAAAACAGCGAGTTCAGGCGCTTCATGTCCCCCAACAATCCCAAATGCAGTGAACTGGTCTCGATGCTCTGCACGTTTTGCTGGTGCAAACGATCGACGTGCGCATGCGCGTAGCGGCGATCCAAAATGCGGAAGCGATGCTTGGAACGGCGCAGGCGTTTGGCGCTGGTTACGTCGCCGGACAGGAACACCGACAGCCCCAGGCGCAGGTTGCCGATCAGCCGTTCGTGCAGCCCGTCCAGCTCCGCCAACCCTTCCGCCGAGAAGGCGCGGCGCGCGGCGTGCGACTTGGCGCCCACGTCGCCGGCCATGCGCTCGATGATGTCGCCCGCCTGTTCCAGGTTAAGCGCCATTTCGATGATTTCCGCCCAGCGGCGCGAGTCTTCCTCGCCCAGATCTTCCTTCTGGATCTGCGCCAGATACAGCTTGATGGCGGTGTACAGCACGTCGACGTCATCGTCGAGGCGCCGCACCTCTTTATCGACTCCCTGCTTACCGTGCAGCACTTCACGTTGCAGGATCATCATGTGTTCCACCACGTCGCCCATGCGCAGCGTTTCACGCGCCGCGTTGGCCAACGCCAGCGTCGGCGTGTCCAGCGCGCTGGCGTCAAGATGGCGCGGCCGCATGCGCGGATCGTCGGCCGCTTCGTCGACGATCAGCCGTTCGCACAGCGTCGCCATCGGCCCGGCCAGCGGGATCATCACCAGGCAGCGGATCAGGTTGTAGAACACGTGGAAATAGATCACCAGCTCTTCGCTGCCGCCCGGCAGCTGAGCCATCAAATCCGCCAGATAGGAGACGAACGGCAGCACCAGTATGCAGCCCACCAGCTTGAACAGCAGGCTGCCGAGCGCCACGCGCCGCCCCGCGGCGTTCTGGCCGCTGGCGTTGATCATCGCCAACAGGCCGCTGCCGAGGTTGGCGCCGATCACCAGACAGAGCGCCACCTTCAGCGAAATCACGCCGGTGGCGGTCAGGGTAGCGGTCAGCAGCACCGCCGCCAGGCTGGAATAGCTGACAATGGCGAACAGCGCGCCGGTCAGCGCGTCCAGCATCACATCGCCGGTCAGCGATGAGAACAGCACTTTCACCCCGGCCGCCTGGGTGATCGGCGTGGCGGCGGCCACGATCAGCTCCAGCGCCAGTACGATCAGCCCGAGGCCGATCAGAACGCGTCCGATCTGGCCGATCCGCATCTGCTTGCGGCTGAGGAACAGGAAGACGCCGACCAGGATCAGCAGCGGCGACAGCCAGGAAAGATCGAAGGTCAGCACGCGCGCCATCAGCGCGGTGCCGACGTCGGCGCCGAGCATGATCACCAGCGCAGGCGCCAGCCCCACCAGCCCCTGTGCGACGAAAGAGGTCACCAGCAGCGCGGTGGCGTTGCTGCTTTGCACCAGCGCGGTCACGCCGATGCCGGAAACGAACGCCAGCGGTTTTTTCTCAACGCTGTCGCTCAACACGCGCCGCAGATTGGCGCCGTAAACCCGCATGATCCCGGTGCGCACGATGTGGGTGCCCCACACCAACAGCGCCACGGACGAAAGCAGGTGAAGAAGGGTCAGCACGGAAGATACGCTCCATTAACGCCCGGCCAAAGGAGGCTGATACCCGATGCTTGTCACGCGACGCAGAGAGGCGAGCCAAAGGATGACGGATACAGCGCGCGGTCCCGCCTGCCGGGCGTGGGTCTGGCAGGACAGCGGGCGGGCGGCAGACCGCAGAAGAGAAGGGTTAATGCGGCGGCGAGAAGGCCCCGGCGCCGCGCTGCGAAGTCATGCAACTTCCCGCAATACAACAGGTTCCAAGTGTAGCCCAATTTCCGCGCCGTCGGGCCGCAGGTCGGCCACCGAACGGTTGAGCACGTCAACCAGCAATTCTACCTCGCAAACCTGAATCCGATACCGTACCACATTCCCGAGCAAACTGTGACCCAGGATCACCCCGCCGATCCCCTGTCCCGCCGGCAACAGGCCGATCGATTCGGGGCGGATCGCCACCTTGCCGACATAGCTGCGCCCGGTCAAGCGGCCGGCCTGTTCGGCGCTCAGCAGGTTGTAGTTGCCGATAAACCCGGCGGCGAAGGCATCCGCCGGCTGGGTATACAGGGTTTCCGCATCGCCGCTCTGCACGATCTGCCCCTTGTTCATCAGCACGATGCGATCCGACAGGGTCAGCGCCTCTTCCTGATCGTGGGTGACGAAGATCGCCGTCAGGTTCAGCTCGCGCTGAATGCGCCGGATCTGCTCGCGCAGGTGTTTGCGAATACGCGCATCCAGCGCCGACAGCGGTTCGTCGAGCAGCAGCAGACGCGGGCGAGTGACCAGCGATCGCGCCAACGCTACGCGCTGACACTGGCCGCCCGACAGCTGATGCGGATAGCGCTTCGCCAAATCGCTCAGCTCCACCAGCGCCAGCGCCTCCTGCACCCGCTGTCCGATCTGTCCGGCCGCCAGCTTCTGCATTTTCAGGCCGAAGGCCACGTTGCCTTCCACCGTCATATTGGGAAACAGCGCATAACTTTGAAACACCATGCCGATGCCGCGCTTTTGCGGCGCCAGCGGCACCAGATCCTGGCCCTGCAGCAAAATTTGCCCGCTGTCGACCGGGGTCAGGCCGGCCAGACAGCGCAGCAGCGTCGATTTGCCGCAGCCGCTAGGCCCCAGCAGGGTGACGAACTCCCCCTCTTCGGCGGTGAAATCGATATCCTGAAACACTTGGGTCTGGCCATAGTGTTTGTTCAGGCGGGTGACGTTGAGATAAGCCATCGGGTTAGCCCTTGTTTTTATTCAGCAGGTTCGCCAGCCAGGTGACGAGCAGCACCACGGCGAAATAAGAGATGACCAGCGCGCTGGTGAAATGCCCGCTGCCGTTGCGCATGTTGAACAGGTAGACCTGCAGCGTTTCATACTGGCTGCCCACCAGCAGGTTGGCGAACACGAACTCGCCGATCAGGAACGAAAACGACAGCAGCACGGCGATCGTCCCGCCCTTGCGCAGGTTCGGCAATACCACCCATAGCGCCGCCTGCCAGGTGCTGGCACCCAGCAGGTGCGCGGCGTCCATCAGATCGCGCAGGTTGATCGCCTGCATGTTGTTGCTGATGGCCCGGTAGATAAACGGCAGCGCGATGGTGAAATAACAGCCCACCAAAATCCAGGGAGTGCCGAGCAGCGGCAGCGGATCGGCGGCGAACAGCTGCATCAGCCCCACCGCCGACACCACCGGCGGCACGGCGAACGGCAGCAGAATCAGCACATTCATCACCGCGTCAAGCCTAGGGAAGTAGTAAGCGATTACAAACATCGCCGGCAGGATCACCACCACCGACAGCAGCAGCGTGCCGAAGCAGATCAGCAGCGAGTGCCACAGCGCCTGCAAAAAGCGCGGGTCGCTCCACAGCGCCGTCAGCCACTTCAGGGTAAAGCCGTCCGGTAAAATGGTGGCGCCCCACTGGGTGGCCAGCGCATAAATCAGCGTCGCCGCCAGCGGCAGCAGCAGGATCAGCAGCAGCAGGCCGGTCACCGTGCGGTGATAGAGGCGTTCAGCACGCGACATGAGCATTCTCCATCCGATTATGAGCGCGCATTGAGGTAACTCCTGCGCAGCATCCATTGGTGGATCACCGTGATAAACGCCATCATTACCACCAGCAGCATCGCCAACGCGCTGGCCAGGTTCGGATCGAGGGAAATGTCCCCCGCCACCAGCGCCGAGATGCGGATCGGGATCACGTTGAAGTTGCCGGTGGTCAGCGCGTACACCGTGGCGTAGGCGCCCAGCGCGTTGGCCAGCAGGATGACGAAGGTGCCCATCAGCGCCGGCGCCAGCACCGGCAGGCCGATATGCCGCCAGTAGCGCCAGGGGCCGGCGCCAAGCAGCGCCGCCGATTCGCGCCAGTCGGCGCGCAGCGCGTCGAATGCCGGATACAGCAGCAGCACCCCGAGCGGGATCTGGAAGTAGGTATACAGCACGATCAGGCCGCTCTTCGAATAGAGGTTGAAGCTCTCCATCAAACCGTATTTGCGCAGCAGCAGCGTCAGGCAGCCGTTCAACCCCAGCAGAATGACGAAGGCGAACGCCAGCGGCACCCCGGCGAAGTTGCTGGTCATGTTGGTGAACGACATCACGAAGTCATGAAAGCGGGTCTGGCCGAGCTGGCGAAGTGAGTAACTGCCCACTAATGCAATCAGCAAGCCGTAGACGCTCGACCACAGCGAGATCTCCAGCGAGAACTGAAAGGCCTGCAGGTAGAACGGCGACGTGAGGATATCGACATAGTTGCCCCATCCCCAGCCGCTGCTCTCGCTGAAAAAGCTGTGAACGGCGATCCACACCAGCGGGGCGATCTGAAACGCGCCGAACAGCACGATAAACGGCAGCAGGCACAGCGCGGCGATCCATTTGGTTTTGCTGTTCATCGCGCATCCTGCGCCAGCAGCGCCCGGCAGCGCGGCTTGTCGTGCGGCGCCTGCAGCAGATCGCAGATCGTGCCGCACAGCTCGGTTTGCTGCGGATCGGCGTCATCCAGGCTGAAGCCCGCGCCGAATACGAACAGCGGCACCTGGCGCTCTTCCGGCAACACCCCGCCGTGGCTGCGATCGTCGTTCATGCCGTGGTCGGCGGTAACCAGCACCTGATAACCGGCCGCCAGCCACTCGGGCAGGTAACGCGACAGCGAACCGTCGGCGCGGCGCGCCGCGTTGCGGTACTGCGGCGAAGAGAGGCCAAAGCGGTGGCCGGCATCGTCGATGTTCATCGGGTGGATCAGCAGGAAGTCCGGCTGATGACGCTGGCGCAGGCTTTCGGCGTCGTCGAACAGATGGCTGTCGGGATAGCCGTCGTCGTAATAAAAATGCCCGTGCTGGATAGGCAGCTCGGGGGCGTCGGTATGGCGGTCGCGCGCGGCGTCGAACGGCGTGCGGTTATACAATTCGCTGAACCAATGATACGCGGCGGCGGCGGTGGTCAGCCCGGCGGCGCGCGCGTAATGAAACACGCTTTGTTGATGAGAAAGGCGCGAGACGTGGTTATGCACCACACCGCTCTCCACCGGCGTGACGCCGGTGAGGATGCATTCATACAGCGGCCGGGAGAGCGAGGGCAACTCGCTCTCCAGCAGGTACAACCGCCCGCGTCCCGCCGCGCATTCGGCCTGCAGATACCCCATGGCGTCGTGCGCCACCCGGTAGTTGAGGCCGTCCAGCAGCACGAGGATCGTTTTCATGGTGCGTTAACTCACTGCTGCATAAACATAATGACGTTTTCCTGCCACAGGCGCGGCAGCGCTTTGGCGCTCTGTTCCCAGGCCGCCGGATCGGCGATCGGGTGCGCATTCTTGTACTGCTCGGCCGGCAGCAGCTTGGCCTTGACGTCGTCCGGCAGCGTCAGATGCTCGGCGCGGATCGGACGCGCATAGCCGCGCGCCAGGTTGATCTGGCCGGCGTCGGAGAAGATGTATTCGCGCGCCAGTTTGGCGGCGTTCGGGTGCTTGGCGTATTTGTTGATGATGGTGGTGTAGCCGGAGGTGATCGAGCCGTCCGACGGGATCAGCACTTCAAAACGGGTTTTGTCGATCTGGTCGCGGTAGTTCAGGCCGTTGAAGTCCCACACCACGCCAACCTGCACTTCCCCTTTCTCCAGCGATGCGATCACCGGGTTACTCAGGCTCAGTCGGCCGGCCTTGGCCAGCTTGCCGAAGAATTCCAGGCCCGGCTTGAGGTTTTTCTCGTTGCCGCCCATGGCGTAGGTGGCCGCCAGCACGCCGCTGGCCGCCTGCGACGCGGTGCCGACGTCGCCGATGGTGACCTGATAGTTACCCTTCAGCAGATCGGCCCAGCTGTGCGGGATGTCTTTCACCTGCTGTTTGTTGATGATAAAGGCGATGGTGCCGGTATAAGCCAGCGCCCAGTGGCCGTCTTTGTCTTTCGCCCAATCCGGCACCTGATCCCAGGTAGAAGGTTTGTACGGCTGCGTCACGCCCTTCTGTACCGCCACCGGGCCGAAGGCCGCGCCGACGTCACCAATGTCCGCCGTGGCGTTGTTCTTTTCCGCATCGAATTTGGCGATCTCCTGCGCGGAGCTCATGTCGGTATCGACATGCTTCAGGCCGTACTTGCTCAACAGATCTTGCCAGGTGCCTTTCCAGTTGGCCCAGCTGTCCGGCATGCCGACGCTGTTGACTTCGCCTTCTTTCTTCGCGGCCTGCTCCAGCGCCGCCAGATCGGTATCCGCGGCCCAGCTCATCTGGCTGGATAACACGATGGCACTGGTTAACACAGAAGCGCACAAACGTTTCATAACTGATGCTCCAGGTGGTAGTGTGGGGAGGGCTGGACTAGTCCAGCAAGGACCAAACCAATCTAACGGACGAATGTGATAATTATATGTCAGCTTAAAAAAGCGACAGTTTTATCACCCATTGCAACGGCGAAAACGCGACGCTGGTCTACCTTAAAGGCCAAACGCACTGAAACGGGACACCCACTGTATGAGTGAAGCACCGACGACCGTCGCCACCATCTGCCAAACGCTGCACGCCCGCATCACCGCCGGCGAGTTCGCCGTGGGCGGCAAGCTGCCCTCCGAACGCGCCCTGAGCGAGCAATTCGCCACCACCCGCATTACCCTGCAGGAGGCGCTCGGCCAGTTGGAGGCGCAGGGCGTCATCTACCGCCAGGTGCGACGCGGCTGGTTCATCTCGCCGCCACGTTTGATCTACAATCCGCTGCAGCGCAGCCATTTTCACGCCATGGCGCAGCAGCAGGGGCGCGCCGCGCATACCGAAGCGATCGACAGCGCGGTCGTCACGCTCGACGCGCCGCTGGCCGGCCGCCTGGCGCTGCCCTCCGGCGCCGAGGCCTATCGCATTCGTCGGCTGCGCTACATCGACGGACGTGCGGTGCTGTACTGCGAGCACTACCTCAATCCGGCCTATTTCCCCGGTATTCTGGACGAAGATCTGACCCAGTCGCTGACCGCGCTGTACGCCGCGCGCTACGGCATTCACTACGGCCGGGTGCGTTTCGACATGCTGCCTACCCTGCTGCCGCAGCAGGCCGCCGCCATGCTGAAGGTGACCTACGGCAGCCCGGCGCTGTTCATTACGCGGGTGAATCGCGATCAACATGACCGGGTGATCGATTGCGACCTGGAGTATTGGCGGTACGACGCGCTGCACATCGATGTGGAAGCGCTGTAAATGACAAGGGCGCATCGCTGCGCCCTTAAAGAGGAAAGTCAGTCGGCGTCGTAGCCGAGGTTTGGCGCCAGCCAGCGTTCGACCTCGCTCACGCTCATCCCTTTACGCGCCGCATAGTCTTCCACCTGATCGCGCTGGATCTGCGCCACCGCGAAGTACTTGCTCTCAGGATGGCTGAAGTACCAGCCGGACACCGCCGCCCCCGGCCACATGGCGAAGGACTCCGTCAGTTCCATGCCGGTGTGGCGGTTGACGTCCAGCAGCTGCCAGATGGTCGCTTTTTCGGTGTGCTCCGGGCAGGCCGGGTAGCCCGGCGCCGGCCGGATGCCCTGATAGTTTTCGCGGATCAGTTCCTCGTTGCTCAGGTTCTCGTCGGCGGCATAACCCCAGTGCAACTTGCGCACCTGTTCGTGCAGGTATTCGGCGAAAGCCTCCGCCAAACGATCCGCCAGCGCCTTGACCATGATTTTGTTGTAATCGTCGTGCTGTGCATCGTACGCCGCGGCCAGCGCGTCCTCCTCCAACCCGCCGGTCACCGCGAAGGCACCGAAGTAGTCAGCCTTGCCGCTGCTTTTCGGCGCCACGAAGTCCGCCAGACAATAGTTCGGGAAGTCGGTTTTTTCCGTCTGCTGGCGCAGATGGCGACTCACCGCCAGCACCTCGCCGCGCTGTTCGTCGCAGTACACTTCCACGTCGTCGCCGACGCGGTTGGCCGGGAACAAACCGTAAACGCCGCGCGGGTTGAGGCTACGCTCGGCCGCCAGCCGATCCAACATCTGATTGGCGTCGTGGAACAGGCGCTTGGCCTCTTCCCCCACCACCTCATCCTCGAGGATGCGCGGGTATTTGCCCGCCAGCGACCAGGTCATGAAGAACGGCGTCCAGTCGATATAGTGGCGCAACGTCTCGATGCCGGCCGACACCGGAAACACGCCAAGCTGCCGCGGCGCCGGCGGCTGATAGTCGGCCCAGTCCAGCGCCATGGCGTTGGCGCGCGCCTTCTGCAAATCGACCGGCGGCGTGCGCGGCTTTTTGCGCGCGTGTTGAATGCGCACCGTTTCATACTCTTTGCGGGTGCGCGCCACAAACTCGTCGCGCTGGGTGGCGGACAGCAGCGCCGACACTACGCCCACGGTGCGCGAGGCGTTTTGCACGTAGGTGGTCGGGCCGCTGTAGTTCTGCTCGATTTTCACCGCGGTGTGCGCCTTGGAGGTGGTGGCGCCGCCGATCAGCAGCGGCAGCGTAAAGCCCTGGCGCTCCATCTCTTTGGCCACGTTGACCATCTCGTCCAGCGACGGCGTGATCAGCCCCGACAGGCCGATGATGTCGACGTTCTCCTCGCGCGCGGTGCGCAGGATTTTCTCCGTCGGCACCATCACGCCAAGATCGACGATTTCATAGTTGTTGCACTGCAGCACCACGCCGACGATGTTCTTGCCGATGTCGTGCACGTCGCCCTTCACCGTCGCCAACAGGATTTTCCCCGCGGAGGTGCCCTGCTGCTTGCTGGCCTCGATGTACGGTTCCAGGTAGGCCACCGCCTGCTTCATCACGCGGGCGGATTTCACCACCTGCGGCAGGAACATCTTGCCCTCGCCGAACAGATCGCCGACCACGTTCATCCCTGCCATCAGCGGCCCTTCGATCACTTCGATCGGGCGTTCGGCCTGCTGCCGCGCGTCTTCGGTGTCCAGCTCGATAAACTCGGTGATGCCCTTCACCAGCGAATATTCCAGCCGCTTCTCCACCGGCCAGCCGCGCCACTCCGCCTGCTGCACCGCCGCTTCGCCGTCTTTGCTGCCGCGGTACTTTTCCGCCAGCTCCAGCAGGCGTTCGGTGCCGTCCTCGCGACGGTTGAGGATCACGTCTTCTACCGCCTCGCGCAGCTCGCCAGGCAGATCGTCGTAAATCGCCAGCTGCCCGGCGTTGACGATGCCCATGTCCATGCCGTTGCGAATGGCGTGATACAGGAATACCGCGTGGATTGCTTCACGCACCGGATCGTTGCCGCGGAATGAGAACGACACGTTGGACACCCCGCCGGAGATCATCGCGTGCGGCAGGTGGGTTTTGATGTCGGCGCAGGCTTCGATAAAGTCGACGGCGTAGTTGTTGTGCTCTTCGATGCCGGTGGCGACGGCGAAGATGTTCGGGTCGAAAATGATGTCTTCCGGCGGGAAGCCGACGCGTTCGGTCAAAATTTTATAGGCGCGGCGACAGATCTCGAACTTGCGCTCGCGGGTGTCCGCCTGGCCCACTTCGTCGAACGCCATCACCACCACCGCGGCGCCGTAGCGGCGCACCAGTTTGGCGTGATGGATAAAGGCCTCTTCGCCCTCCTTCATCGAGATCGAGTTGACGATGCCCTTGCCCTGAATGCACTTCAGGCCTTTCTCGATAACGGACCACTTGGAGGAGTCGATCATGATCGGCACCCGGGCGATATCCGGCTCGCCGGCGATCAGGTTGAGGAAGCGCACCATCGCCGCTTCGGCGTCGAGCATCCCCTCGTCCATGTTGATGTCGATGATCTGCGCGCCGCTCTCGACCTGCTGGCGCGCCACGTCGAGCGCCTCGTTGTATTTCTCTTCTTTGATCAAGCGTTTGAAACGCGCCGAACCGGTGACGTTGGTGCGCTCGCCGACGTTGACGAACAGGGTGTTGGCGTCGATGGTCAGCGGTTCCAGACCGGCCAGGCGGCAGGCGACCGGGATATCCGGCAGCCGGCGCGGCGGCACGCCCTCGACCGCCTTGGCCATCGCGGCGATATGTTCCGGCGTGGTGCCGCAGCAGCCGCCGATGATATTGAGGAAGCCGGCCTGCGCCCACTCCCCGACCTGGCGCGCCATCTCGGCCGCATCCAGATCGTACTCGCCGAAGGCGTTCGGCAAACCGGCGTTCGGATGCGCGGTGACATAGGTCTCCGAGATGCGCGCCAGCTCGGCGACGTACTGGCGCAGCTCGTCCGGGCCCAGGGCGCAGTTCAGGCCGAAGGTCAGCGGTTTGACGTGGCGCAGCGAATTGTAAAACGCTTCGGTGGTCTGGCCGGACAGGGTGCGGCCGGAGGCGTCGGTGATGGTGCCGGAAATCATGATCGGCAGTTCCACCCCCAGCGCTTCGAATTCGGTTTCCACCGCAAAAGCGGCGGCCTTGGCGTTGAGGGTGTCGAAGATGGTTTCGATCATGATCAGATCGACGCCGCCCTCCACCAGCGCGCGGGTCGATTCACGGTACGCCGCCACCAGTTCATCGAACGAGATGTTGCGGAACGCCGGATCGTTGACGTTCGGCGAGATGGACGCGGTGCGGTTGGTCGGCCCCAACACCCCGGCGACGTAGCGCGGTTTTTCCGGCGTGCGCGCCGTCCATTCGTCGGCGCAGGCGCGCGCCAGGCAGGCGGCCTGATAGTTAATCTCGGCGGACAGCGACTCCATGTGGTAGTCGGCCATGGCGATGGAGGTGGAGTTGAAGGTATTGGTCTCAAGGATATCGGCGCCCGCCTCAAGATAGGCGTAATGAATGGCGGTGATCACTTCCGGCTTGGTCAGCACCAGCAGATCGTTATTGCCTTTCAGATCGCTGCGCCAGTCGGCGAAACGCTCACCGCGGAAATCGCGCTCGTCCAGACGGTAGCTCTGGATCATGGTGCCCATGCCGCCGTCCAACACCAAAATGCGCTGCGCTAACTGGCGGCGCAGTTGTTCTACTCGATTCGTCACTGTAACCCCTTCCATTGCCATCCAGCCCATTGCTCAACTGCCGCAAACACCAACGAGTCATCCTAGCACAGCTTGTAAGGACAAAGGGCCAGGCGACAATTGAGAGTTTTTCAGGTTGTGCGCCAACACCTCCGATGAGCTGACGGCGGCTTGCAATTCATCGACAAAAAACGAAAATGAATTCCATCATACGGAAAAAGGAATCTCACCCATGGCCACCCCTGCTCCCGCCAAGCGCGGCAAGAAGCCCCGCGCAGCAGCCCCCGCCGCCAGTGCGGCGACCGGTCAGGTACAATCGTTGACCCGTGGCCTGAAACTGTTGGAATACATTTCGGAAGCCCAGGGCAACGTGGCGCTGACCGATCTGGCCCAGCAGGCCGGCCTGCCGAACTCCACCACTCACCGCCTGCTCACCACCATGCAGCAGCAGGGATTCGTGCGCCAGGTCGGCGATCTCGGCCTGTGGACCATCGGCTCGCACGCTTTTGTGGTCGGCAGCAGCTTCCTGCAAAGCCGCAACCTGCTGGCGATGGTGCATCCGACGCTGCGCCGCCTGATGGAAGAGTCCGGCGAAACCGTCAACCTGGCGGTGCTGGATACCAGCGAGTACCAAGCGATCATCATCGATCAGGTGCAGTGTACGGCGCTGATGCGCATGTCGGCGCCGATCGGCGGCAAACTGCCGATGCACGCCTCCGGCGCCGGCAAAGCGTTCCTCGCCACCCTGCCGGACGATCAGGTGACCAAACTGTTGCACAAGAAAGGCATGCACACCTACACGCCGCACACCCTGACGCCGCACAACCTGAAAGAGGGGCTGGCGCAGATCCGCAAACAGGGCTTCTCCTTTGACGACGAAGAGCACGCGCTCGGCCTGCGCTGCGTGGCGGCCTGCATCTTCGACGAGCACCGCGAAGCCTTCGCCGCCATTTCCATCTCCGGCCCGGTGTCGCGCATTACCGACGATCGCGTGATCGAGCTGGGCGCGCTGGTGATCCATGCGGCCAAAGAGATCAGCCTGGCCTACGGTGGCGTGCGCTGATCCAGCCCATCTGAGGGGCGCCCCAGCGCGCCCCTGCTTCCCTGCCATGCTCTGTTGTCAGCATGTAACAGGCTGTCGGCATCCTGTTTAGCACACAGGCAAAAAGCTTGAAGCCGATCACAGTTAACGATCCTCACGGCTAAAGCCCATTGCAACCGCTCAAACTTCCTTCGACAATGTTACCGATAACATGTTACCGGTAACAATCAAGCTGAACGAAGGTAACGTCACCCGGTGTTTTGGAGCCAAGCCATGACCAACAATCAAAATCGCATTTACGTCGTTATGGGCGTTTCCGGCAGCGGCAAGTCCGCCGTCGCCGCCGCCGCGGCCCGCCAACTCTCCGCCGGCTTCCTCGACGGCGACTTCCTGCACCCGCGCAGCAACATCCTGAAGATGGCCGCCGGCGAGGCGTTGAACGACGACGATCGCGCGCCGTGGCTGGCCGCGCTCAACGACGCCGCCTTCGCCATGCAACGCACTAACAACGTGTCGATCATCGTCTGCTCGGCGTTGAAAAAGCAGTATCGCGACCGCCTGCGCGCCGGCAACGGCAACCTGTCATTCATCTATCTGCACGGCGAGTTCCCGGTGATCGAATCCCGCCTGGCGGCGCGCAACGGCCACTTCTTCAAGCCGCAGATGCTGGTCACCCAGTTCGCCGCGCTGGAGCAGCCGGGCGCCGACGAGAACGACGTGATGGCGATCGACATCAATCAGCCGCTGGACGCGGTGATCGCCGATACCGTGCGCCATATCCAGAGCTTCCTGCCGCAGGACGTGTGCGCGTGAGTACCGTAACGCTGGTCGGTACCGCAGTCGGCTCGGTTTTACTGCTGTTATTCCTGGTGATGAAGGCGCGCATGCACGCCTTCGTCGCGCTGATGCTGGTGTCCATCGCCGCCGGCATTTTCTCCGGCATGCCGCTGGAACACATCGCCGACACCATGCAGAAAGGCATGGGCGACACACTGGGCTTCCTGGCGATCGTGGTGGCGCTCGGGGCGATGTTCGGCAAGATCCTGCATGAGGTCGGCGCGCTCGATCAAATTGCGGCGCAATTGCTGAAACGATTCGGACAAAGCAAGGCGCACTACGCGCTCGGCATCGCCGGCCTGATCTGCGCGCTGCCGCTGTTCTTCGACGTGGCGGTGGTGCTGCTGATCGGCATCGTGTTCGCCGTGGCGCGCCGCACCGACGGCAATATCGTCAAGCTGGCCATCCCGCTGTTCGCCGGCGTAGCCGCCGCCGCGTCCTTCCTGCTGCCGGGGCCGGTGCCGATGCTGCTGGCGTCGCAGATGAAGGCCGACTTCGGCTGGATGATCGCCATCGGCCTGGTGGCGGCGGTGATCGGCATGCTGATCGCCGGCCCGCTGTACGGCAGCTTTATCAGCCGCTTCGTCAACTGGCCAATGCCGCCGGAAGAGAACGAACCGACGCTGACCAAGGGCAATCTGCCGTCGTTCGGCTTTAGCCTGGCGCTGGTGCTGTGCCCGCTGGTGCTGGTCGGCATGAAGACTATCGGCGCGCGGCTGGTCACCCCCGGCTCGCAGCTGCAGCAGTGGCTGGAGTTTATCGGCCACCCGTTCACCGCCATCCTGCTGGCCTGCCTGATCGTGATTTACGGTCTGGCGAAACCGCGCGGCATGAGCAACGAACAGACCCTGGCCATCTGCTCCGCCGCGGTGCAGCCGGCCGGGATCATCCTGCTGATGACCGGCGCCGGCGGGGTGTTCAAGCAGATCCTGGTGGATTCCGGCGTCGGGCCGGCGCTGGGTGACGCCATGATCGGCGCCGGCCTGCCGATCGCCGTAGCCGCGTTCGCGCTGTCCGCCATGGTGCGGGTGATTCAGGGCTCGGCCACCGTCGCCTGCCTGACCACCGTCGGCCTGGTGCTGCCGGTCACCAGCCAGCTCGGGCTCAGCGGCGGGCAACTGGCCGCGCTGGCCATCTGCATCGCCGGCGGCTCCATCGTGCTGAGCCACGTCAACGACGCCGGCTTCTGGCTGTTCGGCAAATTCACCGGCGCCAACGAACTGCAAACGCTGAAAACCTGGACGGTGATGGAAACCATTCTGGGCAGCGTCGGCGGCGCCATCGGCATGATTGCATTCACGATGTTTTAAATCCCAAATCGCCCCCGGCCTTGCACACCAGGGCTGCAAATCACCCCCGGGGGCACCGCCACAGGCGGCGACTATAACAACAGCAATGTGAGGAAGGCATGATTAATCCAACCTTGTCCCGTGTCACACAGCGCATCATCGACCGTTCCCAGGCTAGCCGCGCCGCCTATCTGGCGCGTATCGAGGCGGCCCGCGCCCAAACCGTCCACCGCGCGCAGCTGGCCTGCGGCAACCTGGCCCACGGCTTCGCCGCCTGTCAGCCCGATGACAAGGCGTCGCTGAAAAACATGGTGCGCAGCGATATCGCCATCATCACCGCCTACAACGACATGCTGTCGGCCCACCAGCCGTACGAACACTACCCGCAGCGGCTGAAGCAGGCGCTGAAGGCGGTCGGCGCCGTGGGCCAGGTGGCCGGCGGCGTGCCGGCGATGTGCGACGGCGTGACGCAGGGGCAGGACGGCATGGAGCTGTCGTTGATGAGCCGCGACGTGATCGCCATGTCGGCCGCCGTCGGCCTGTCGCACAATATGTTCGACGGCGCGCTGTTCCTCGGCATCTGCGACAAGATCGTACCGGGGCTGGTGATGGCCGCCCTCTCCTTCGGCCACCTGCCCGCGCTGTTCGTGCCGGCCGGCCCGATGAGCAGCGGCCTGCCGAACAAGGAAAAGGTGCGCGTACGCCAGCTGTACGCCGAAGGCAAGGCTGACCGCCTGGCGCTGCTGGAGGCCGAGGCAGCCTCTTATCACGGCATCGGCACCTGCACCTTCTACGGCACCGCCAACACCAACCAGATGGTGATGGAAGTGATGGGCCTGCATCTGCCGGGTGCCTCCTTCGTCCATCCTGACACGCCGCTGCGCGACGCGCTGAACGACGCCGCCGCGCGCCAGGTGACCCGACTGACCGATACCGCCGGCAACTACCTGCCGATCGGCCGCCTGGTGGACGAGAAAGTGGTGGTGAACGGCATCGTCTCGCTGCTGGCCACCGGCGGCTCCACCAACCTGACCATGCATCTGGTGGCGATGGCGCGCGCGGCGGGCATCATCATCACCTGGGACGATTTCTCGGAGCTATCGGAGGCGGTGCCGCTGCTGTGCCGCATCTACCCGAACGGCCCGGCCGACATCAACCAATTCCAGGCCGCCGGCGGCGTGCCGCTGGTGGTGCGCGAACTGCTGCAACACGGCCTGCTGCACGAAGACGTGCACACCGTGGCCGGTTTCGGCCTGCGCCGCTACACCCAGGAACCGTGGTTGGACAACGGCCAACTGGTGTGGCGCGAAGGCGTGGCCGGCTCGCTCGACGCCAGCGTGATCGCCAGCGTCACTCAGCCGTTTGAACATCACGGCGGCACCAAAGTGATGGCCGGCAACCTGGGCCGCGCGGTGATGAAAACCTCGGCGGTGCCCGCCGACAACCAGATCATCGAAGCGCCGGCGGTAGTGTTCGACAGCCAGCACGACATCGTGCCGGCGTTCGAAGCCGGCAAGCTGGATCGCGATTGTGTGGTGGTGGTGCGTTTCCAGGGGCCGCAGGCCAACGGCATGCCCGAGCTGCACAAGCTGATGCCGCCGCTGGGCGTGCTGATGGATCGCGGCTTCAAAGTGGCGCTGGTGACCGACGGCCGCCTGTCCGGCGCCTCTGGCAAGGTGCCTTCCGCCATCCACGTCACCCCGGAAGCCTATACCGGCGGCCTGCTGGCGAAAGTGCGCGACGGCGATCCGATCCGCGTCAACGGCCGCAGCGGCGAGCTGCAGGTGCTGGTCGACGCCGACGAACTGGCCCGGCGCACGCCATGCCAACCCGATCTGAGCGCGGAACACATCGGCTGCGGCCGCGAGCTGTTCGGCGCGCTGCGCAGCCAGCTGTCCGGCGCCGAACAGGGCGCCTGCTGCATCAAATTTTAATCGATAGCCTGGCCGCATCGCCGCCTGGCGGCGGCCACAGAGGAGAACGTCAGCATGAACAAGTGGACAACAAGCGCCGAGCAGATCCTGACGGCGGGGCCGGTGGTGCCGGTCATCGTGATCAACAAGCTGGAATATGCGGTGCCGCTGGCGAAAGCGCTGGTTGCCGGCGGCGTGCGGGTGCTGGAGGTGACGCTGCGCACCGCCTGCGCCATGGACGCCATTCGCGCCATCGCCCAAGAGGTGCCGGAAGCGATCATCGGCGCCGGTACGGTGATCAATCCGCAGCAGTTGCGGGAAGTGACCGAAGCCGGCGCGCAGTTCGCCATCAGCCCAGGCCTGACCGACGAGCTGCTTAAGGCCGCCACCGCCGGTTCCATTCCCTTGATCCCGGGCATCAGCACCGTTTCCGAACTGATGCAGGGCATGGATTACGGCCTGCGCGAGTTTAAATTCTTCCCGGCGGAAGCCAACGGCGGCGTAAAAGCGCTGCAGGCGATCGGCGGCCCGTTCCCGCAGGTGCGCTTCTGCCCGACCGGCGGCATCTCACCGGACAACTACCGCAGCTATCTGGCGCTGAAAAGCGTGCTGTGCATCGGCGGCTCCTGGCTGGTGCCGGCGGACGCGCTCGAAAGCGGCGACTACGCGCGCATTACCGAACTGGCGCGCGCCGCCGTCGCGGGCGCTCAGGCCTGATTTACATCGCAGCGGTGGCGGCCGGCAGCGCCGCCCCGCTGCGCTGGCTGAACCGCTGCTTCTTGCGATAAGCGAATACGTCTTCCACATGCCCTTCGCGGATGCGCTGCTGCAACCCGCGCCAATACTCCGCGGTAAACAGATCGCTGTGCAGCTCTTCAAACATCTGCCGAATGCGCCGATCGCCGCACAGAAAGTGGCGGAACTCTTCCGGGAACACGTCGTTGGGCGCGATGCTGTACCACGGCTCGCTGGCCAGTTCATCTTCCGGATAACGCGGCGGCGGGATATCGCGGAAGTTGACCTCGGTCATGTAGCAAATCTCGTCGTAGTCGTAGAACACTACCCGCCCGTGGCGCGTCACGCCAAAGTTCTTGAACAGCATGTCGCCGGGGAAGATATTGGCGGCGGCCAGCTGTTTGATGGCATTGCCGTACTCTTCAATCGCATCGCGCATCTGCTGGTCGTTGGCCTGCTCCAGATACAGATTCAGCGGGGTCATGCGCCGTTCCATATACAGGTGCTTAATCACGATGCGATCGCCAAGATCTTCCAGCTTGCCCGGCACTTCGCGCCGCAGCTCCGCCAGCAGTTCCGGGCTGAGGCGCGCCTTGTCGACGACGAAATTCTCGTACTCCTGGGTATCCGCCATGCGCCCGACGCGATCGTGCTCTTTCACCAGCTGATAGCAAGCCATCACCTGCGCCTGCGTCACCTCTTTTTGCGGGGCGAATTCGTCTTTGATCACTTTAAACACCCGATCGAAGGACGGCAGGGTAAACACCAGCATCACCATGCCCTTCACCCCCGGCGCGATGATAAATTGCTCCTGCGACTGCGCCATAAAAGTCAGGTATTCGCGATAGCATTCGGTTTTGCCGTGCTTCTGGCAACCGATCGCCATGTACAGCTCGGCGGTGGTCTTGCCCGGCAGGATCTCGCGCAGCCACTCCACCATCGCCGCTGGCAGCGGCGCGTAGACCATAAAATAAGAGCGGGCGAAGCCGAAGACGATGCTGGCCTCGGCCTTACCGGTCAGGCAGGCGTCGATAAACAGCGCGCCCGACTCGCTGTGGTGGATCGGCAGCAAGAACGGATAAACGCCGTCGGCCAGGCGCAGCTTGCCGACCAGCCAGGCGGCCTTGTTGCGATAGAACAGCTCGTTGGCGATCTGGAAGGTCGCCCCCGTCAGTTGCTGTGGGCTGAAGGCGCGTTGCAGCGCCTGGGTGATATAGCGAATATCGCGCGTCAAATCCTCCCACGGCAACCGCAGCGGCAGATCGCTCAGCACGCTGCGCAGCATCGCCGGCAGATCGCCATTGGGGGTGAAATCGCGCGCCAGCGGACGCGGAATGTCGCGAAAGCGCCGTTCCGGCTGCGAACTGAACACGAACAGCTTGTCCGGCGTCAGATCGCGGTGCTTGAACAGCCGGCAATAGACCGAGTTAAAGAAGCTTTCGGCGATCTCGAAACGCGGGTAGTCCGGCAACAGGTCGATATAGACCGCTTTGACCCGGCTGGGGAAGTCGGCGTCGAAATATTTCTGCCCGGTGATGCATTTGAGCTGCTCCACCACCAGGCCGACGTGATGGTCGTACAGATGGATGCGCTTTTTCATCGCCTGCTGTACCGCCGGCCAGTCCGCCTGCTCGAAGCGCTGCTGCGCGCCGGCGGTCACTTCCAGAAAGCGGCCGTACTGCGCATCGAAGCCTTGCAGGATCGTCTGTGCGATCAACAACTCCAGTTTTGCCGCCATCCTTACCCCCCGCCAGAAAAAGAAGCCTGCGCATGCAGGCTCCGGTGAAACGTCTTCAAGCTTGCCGCATCAGAACTGCTGTTCTTCCGTCGAACCGGTCAGCGCGGTGACCGAAGAAGCGCCGCCCTGAATGATGGTGGTGACTTTGTCGAAGTAGCCGGTGCCCACCTCTTGCTGGTGCGACGCGAAGGTGTAACCGCGATCCACCGCGGCGAACTCCGCCTGCTGCACCTTCTCGACGTAGTGTTTCATCCCTTCGCCCTGCGCATAGGCGTGCGCCAGGTCGAACATGTTGAACCACATGCTGTGGATGCCCGCCAGCGTGATGAACTGATACTTGTAGCCCATGTCCGACAGCGCCTGCTGGAAACGGGCGATGGTCTGGTCGTCGAGGTTCTTCTTCCAGTTGAACGACGGCGAGCAGTTGTAGGCCAGCAGCTTGCCCGGGTATTTGGCGTGGATGGCGTCGGCGAAGCGCTGGGCGGCATCCAGATCCGGCGTTGAGGTTTCGCACCACACCATATCGGCGTAAGGGGCATAAGCCAGACCGCGGCTGATCGCCTGCTCGACGCCGGCATGGGTACGGAAGAAGCCTTCCGCCGTACGCTCGCCGGTGACGAAGGCGCTGTCATACGGATCGCAATCGGACGTCAGCAGGTCGGCCGCATCGGCGTCGGTACGGGCGATCACCAGCGTCGGCACGCCGAGCACGTCGGCCGCCAGGCGAGCGGCGACCAGCTTCTGGATCGCTTCCTGCGTCGGCACCAGCACTTTGCCGCCCATATGACCGCATTTCTTCACCGCCGCCAACTGGTCTTCGAAGTGCACCCCGGCGGCGCCGGCGGTGATCATCGCTTTCATCAGCTCAAAGGCGTTCAGCACGCCGCCGAAGCCGGCTTCCGCATCGGCGACGATCGGCAGGAAGTAATCGGTGTAGCCTTTGCTGCCCGGCTCAATCTGGTTCGCCCATTGGATCTGATCGGCGCGGCGGAAGGTGTTGTTGATGCGCTCGACCACCTTCGGCACCGAGTCCACCGGATACAGCGACTGGTCAGGGTACATGGCCGACGCGCTGTTGGCGTCGGCCGCCACCTGCCAACCGGACAAGTAGATGGCCTCGACGCCGGCTTTGGCCTGCTGCAGCGCCTGGCCGCCGGTGAGCGCGCCCAGGCAGTTCACGTAGCCTTTGCGCGCCTTGCCGTTCAGCAACGCCCACAGTTTGGCGGCGCCGTTTTGCGCCAGGGTGCATTCCGGGTTGACCGAACCGCGCAGATTGATCACGTCTTCGGCGCTGTAAGGGCGGGTGATGCCTTCCCAACGGGCCGATTTCCATTCCTGTTCCAGCTGCTGGATCTGTTGAGAGCGAGAGGTAGACATAATTTTTATCCTTTCAGTCATGTAGGGTTGATTGGGAAAGTTCAGGCCAGCAGCGCATAGCCGGGCAACGTCAGGAAGTCGATTAATTCATCTTGCGTGGTGATGCGCTCCATCAGGCGCGCCGCCTCTTCGAACCGGCCGGCGTTAAAGCGCGCTTCCCCTACTTCTTCACGCACCACCAACATCTCTTCTTGCAACATCTGGCGGAACAGCGCCTTGGTGACCGGGCGCCCGTCGTTCAGGCTCTTCTCATGGTGGATCCACTGCCAGATAGAGGTACGGGAGATCTCCGCCGTCGCGGCATCTTCCATCAACCCATAGATAGGCACGCAGCCGTTGCCGGAGATCCAGGCTTCGATGTACTGCACCGCCACGCGGATATTGGCGCGCATCCCCGCTTCGGTGCGTTCGCCGTCGCATGGCTCCAGCAGCTGCGCGGCGCTGATCGGCGCATCCTGCTCACGCATCACGTCCAGCTGGTTCTGGCGATCGCCCAATGCGTTGCCGAACACCTCCATCACCGTGTCCGCCAAGCCCGGGTGCGCCACCCAGGTGCCGTCGTGGCCATTGTTGGCTTCCAACTCTTTGTCCGCCCGCACCTTGTTCAGCACCCAGGCATTTTTCTCAGCGTCTTTGCTCGGGATAAACGCCGCCATGCCGCCCATGGCGAACGCGCCGCGCTTATGACAGGTTTTGATCAACAGGCGTGAATAGGCGCTGAGGAAAGGTTTCTCCATGGTCACCGACTGACGATCCGGCAGCACGCGATCGCCGTGATTCTTCAGCGTTTTGATGTAGCTGAAGATGTAATCCCAGCGGCCGCAGTTCAGGCCGACGATGTGATCGCGCAGGTGATAGAGGATCTCGTCCATCTGGAACACCGCCGGCAGGGTTTCGATCAACACCGTCGCCTTGATGGTACCGCGCGGCAGATCGAATCGATCCTCGGTAAAGCTGAAGACATCGCTCCACCAGGCCGCTTCTTCCCAGGACTGGGTTTTCGGCAGGTAGAAATACGGGCCGCTGCCCTTGGCCAACAGCTGGCGATAGTTGTGATAAAAATACAGCGCGAAATCGAACAGGCCGCCGGGAATGGCTTCATCACGCCACAGCACGTGTTTTTCCGGCAAATGCAGGCCGCGCACGCGAGCGATCAACACCGCCGGATTCGGTTTCAGCTGGTAGATCTTGCCGGCTTCATTGGTGTAGGAGATGGTGCCGTTAACCGCATCGTGCAGGTTGATTTGACCGTCGATGACTTTATCCCAGCTTGGCGCCAGGGAGTCTTCGAAGTCCGCCATAAACACTTTTACGTTGGCGTTAAGCGCATTGATCACCATCTTGCGTTCTACCGGCCCGGTGATCTCGACCCGGCGATCGCGCAGGTCTTGCGGAATGCCGCGGATCTGCCAGTCGCCTTCACGAATGGAATTGGTTTCCGAAATAAATCCAGGCAGCTCGCCGCGATCGATATTTTGCTGCCAGCGGGCACGCGCCGCCAGCAGCTCATTGCGCCGCGGCGTGAATTTCCCCACCAGTTCCGCCAGGAATTCAACCGCTTCATCCGTTAATACCTGGCGCTCCGCAGCGGCGAAACCCTGGGTAAACCTTAACTCCGTGCCTGCTATCTGTTGCGTCATGACCTTGCTCCTTCCCATCATTGCGCCCGAGCGATCGGCGCATTTTCATCAGAAATCACTGTGGATCAGGGCGGATGAAACGATCCTAAACTGGTCAGATCTCATCCCGATAGCTCTAAGAATACTCAACAAAAAATAAAAATCAAAAACCATTTCCATTTTATTATTAAATATTTTATTAACACTTTATTATCAATTGGTTAGAACAAATAACATAACTAATGGGTAAGGAAATCGGTTCCAATAGAATCGCAAAGACAGGCTAACGCGCTGTTGGCCAATGGTTTTTTGGAAAAAGTGGCGGGTAAAAAGAGGATCGTACAGAGGATCAACAGCGCGGCGGCCTCGATTCAGCCGCCGGCAGGCAGGAAAGATCAGTCGAGAGTCGGATTCATATGGCGCAGATCGTAAGGCGTGATCTGGTAGACGTAATAGTTGAGCCAATTGGAGAACAGCAGGTGGCCATGGCTGCGCCAGGTGGCTTTCGGTGTCAGTGCGGGGTTGTCATCGGGGAAGTAGTTGAGCGGTACGGCAGGATCGAGGCCAGCTTCGTTGTCGCGACAATACTCCCCGGCCAGGGTCAGGGCATCATACTCAGGATGGCCGGTGACAAATGCCAGGCGCTTATCCCTGCTGGCGAACAGGTAGGCGCCGGCCTGCTCGGATTCGGCCAGAATGTCCAGGTCGGTATATTGGCGAATCACCTCGGTCGGGAAATCGGCATAGCGTGAATGCGGCGCCAGGAAGCTTTCGTCGAAGCCGCGCGTCAGCAACGCATGCTGCTGCAGCGTTTGGTGCGGATAAACGCCGGAGAGCTTCACTTCGCGCGTCATCTTGGGAATGCCGTACAGGATATTCAACGCCGCTTGTACCGCCCAGCACACGAACAGTGTAGAGGTGACATGGTTTTTGGCCCAGTCAATGACCCGTTCGATCTGCGGCCAGTAGGCAACATCGCAGAAATCAACCAGCCCCAGCGGCGCGCCGGTGACAATCAGGCCATCGAAGTTCTCATTCTGGATATCCTCGAAGTCGCAGTAGAAGTTGTTCAGATGCTCGGCCGGCGTGTTCTTCGATTCGCGGCTGTCGATGCGCAGCAGCTGGATATCAATCTGCAGCGGCGAGTTGGACAACAGACGCAGAAACTGGTTTTCCGTTTCGATCTTCTTTGGCATCAGGTTGAGGATCAGCACTTTCAGTGGCCTGATTTCCTGTGTTTTTGCCCGCGAGGATGTCATCACGAAGACATTCTCACCGCGCAAGAAATTGACCGCAGGTAACTCATCAGGAACACGAATCGGCATTGCTTAACCCTCACATATCCATTTATACGTTTAGACTTCTAGATGCCCGAAGATAGCGTTTTTTTCCGTCGCTGTCGAGCATTCAGCGGAAAGGTGAAAATGTTTCATTGCGCGAGCTGCGTCAGGATCTTGGCAGGGAGGATGAGAGGTACTGAAAGCAAAAAGGCCATCCTTTCGGATGGCCTCTTGGCTTATTTGATGCTTGGCAGTGTCCTACTCTCGCATGGGGAGACCCCACACTACCATCGGCGCTACGGCGTTTCACTTCTGAGTTCGGCATGGGGTCAGGTGGGACCACCGCGCTATTGCCGCCAAGCAAATTCTTTTTTCTGCCGAACTTCTAAACCCACTTTAAATAAAGTGGTGCTGATACCCAGAGTCGAACTGGGGACCTCACCCTTACCAAGGGTGCGCTCTACCAACTGAGCCATATCAGCACGCTTAATTTGATGCCTGGCAGTGTCCTACTCTCGCATGGGGAGACCCCACACTACCATCGGCGCTACGGCGTTTCACTTCTGAGTTCGGCATGGGGTCAGGTGGGACCACCGCGCTATTGCCGCCAAGCAAATTCTTTTTTCTGCCGAACTTCTAAACCCACTTTAAATAAAGTGGTGCTGATACCCAGAGTCGAACTGGGGACCTCACCCTTACCAAGGGTGCGCTCTACCAACTGAGCCATATCAGCACGCTTAATTTGATGCCTGGCAGTGTCCTACTCTCGCATGGGGAGACCCCACACTACCATCGGCGCTACGGCGTTTCACTTCTGAGTTCGGCATGGGGTCAGGTGGGAC
>NZ_JBJNOV010000011.1:0-162334 GCF_052166375.1 Serratia sp. CY83965
TCTCGCTGACCCGGCGGCTTGTCAGTCGTTGTTCCCGGTCAGTGGAGGCGCATTATAGGGAGTTCTCGGCAGGCCGCAACCCCTAATTGCAAAAAACTTTTCAAGCGCGTTTTTTTTCAACAAAAGGGCGAAAAAGCGGCGAATTTATGTCACTTTTTCAGGCAAACAGCCATAAAAGCTGGCGATCACTGGAGTAAAATAGAAATAACGATGTCAGTAAGGATCCGCAGCCATGCCGTTAAATGCACAACAACAGGCCGCCCAACGCAATCTTTCTTATCTGCTTGCAGAAAAACTCGGCCAACAAATTCTGGCAGGCGATTATCAGGCCGGCAGCATCCTGCCTGGTGAAATGGAACTGGGCGAGCAATTCGGCGTCAGCCGTACCGCAGTGCGCGAAGCGGTGAAGATGTTAGCCGCCAAAGGCATGTTATTGCCGCGCCCGCGCATTGGCACCCGCGTGATGCCGCAAAGCCAATGGAATTTCCTCGATCAAGATTTACTGACCTGGTGGATGACGCGGGAAAACTTCGATCAGGTGATGCAACACTTCCTTATCTTGCGCACCTCGCTGGAGCCGCAGGCCTGCGCATTGGCGGCAAACCACGCCAGCCCGCAGCAAACCAAGTTGCTGGCGGGGCTGATGGCGGAAATGCGCGCGCTGCATACCCAGTTTGATCGCGAGCGTTGGATCCAGGTCGATACCCAATTCCACCAGCTCATCTACGAGGCCAGCGGCAACCCGTTCCTGACCTCGTTCGCCAACCTGTTCAGTTCGGTGTACCAAAGCTACTTCCGCGCCATCACCGGCAATGAAGTGATCAAGCTGCGCCATCATCAGGCTATCGTCGATGCGATACTCGCCGGAGACAGCGCAGGCGCCCTCGTCGCCTGCCAGGTATTGCTGAAAGAGAAAGACTAGACACGCTCCCCGCTTATATATAGAAGAAAGAGACGAGGGACAGACGACCATTTAACCAGGACCGACCATGACCCAATCCGCGCGCAGTATGGCAGGACTACCGTGGATCGCCGCAATGGCGTTCTTTATGCAGGCGCTGGACGCCACTATCCTCAACACCGCGCTGCCGGCGATCGCCCAAAGCCTGGGGCGTTCGCCGCTGGCGATGCAATCGGCCGTCATCAGCTACACGCTGACGGTGGCAATGCTGATCCCGGTCAGCGGCTGGCTGGCGGATCGCTTCGGCACTCGACGGGTATTCATCTTCGCTGTCACGTTATTCACCCTCGGTTCGCTGCTGTGCGCCTTGTCTCCTACGTTGAGCGCGCTGGTTGCCTCTCGCGTGCTGCAGGGCATCGGCGGCGCGATGATGATGCCGGTCGCGCGCTTGGCGCTGCTGCGCGCCTACCCGCGCAGCGAACTGCTGCCGGTGCTGAACTTCGTCACCATGCCCGGCCTGGTCGGGCCGATTCTGGGGCCGCTGCTGGGCGGCTGGCTGGTAACCTACGCCACCTGGCACTGGATTTTCCTGATCAATATCCCTATCGGTCTGCTCGGCATCTTCTATGCACGCAAATACATGCCGGACTTCACCACGCCCAAACGCCGCTTCGATTTCCTTGGCTTTATGCTATTCGGCCTGAGCCTGGTGCTGATCTCCACCGGGCTGGAGCTGTTTGGCGAGCGGGTGCTGGCCAGCTACGTTTCGCTGGGCATTCTGCTCAGCGGCTTCGTAATGCTGTTCAGCTACATCGCGCACGCACGCCGCCATCCTCAGCCACTGATCGGTCTCGACCTGTTCAAAACCCGCACCTTCTCGGTCGGCATCGCTGGCAACGTCGCCTCCAGACTGGGCACCGGCTGCGTGCCGTTTTTAATGCCGCTCATGCTGCAGGTGGGATTCGGCTACACGGCGATCGTCGCCGGTTGCATGATGGCGCCAACCGCCATCGGCTCGCTGATGGCGAAATCCACCGTCACTCAGGTACTGCGCTGGTTCGGCTACCGTAAAACGCTGGTCGGCATCACCGTTATCATCGGGGTGCTGATCGCCCAGTTCGCCCTGCAAAGCCCGGGCATGCCGCTGTGGCTGATGATCCTGCCGCTGTTCGTGCTGGGCATGGCGATGTCCACCCAGTTCACCGCCATGAACACCATCAGCCTGGCGGATTTGAACGACGCCAACGCCAGCGCCGGCAACAGCGTCCTGGCGGTCACCCAACAGCTGTCCATCAGCTTCGGCGTGGCGATCAGCGCGGCGGTGCTGCGTTTTTACGAATCCCTGTCGTTAGGCACCATGATCGACCACTTCCATTACACCTTTATCACCATGGGGATCGTCACCGTGGCGTCGGCGCTGGTGTTTATGTTGCTGAGAAGGAAAGATGGCCGCAATTTGATCAGCGGCCAGGAAAGCAAGAAAGAAGCGAAGGCGGCCAGTTAACGGCGCCCCACCGAGGCGCGTTCCACCAGCTCGGGCGTCAGCACCAGCACCTGGGGTGCGCGCTCCGGGTTCTGCAGGCGGTTGATCAGCGCATCGATCGCCAATTCGCCCAGCGAATCCTTCGGTTGGTGAATGGTGCTCAGCGGTGGCGCCAAATAACGCGCCAGCTCAATGTCATCGTAACCCATCACCGCCATATCCTGCGGCACGGAAAGCCCGGCCTGATACAGCGCCTGATAAACGCCTACCGCCACCGCGTCGTTGCCGGCGAACACCGCATGCGGCGGCTCGTCCAGCGCCAGCAGTTGGCGCATGGCGTTTACCCCGCCCTCAAACTCAAAGTCGCAATGCACTTCATACCCTGGCGGAACCGGCAATCCGGCGCGACGCATCGCGTTGCGATAACCTTCCAGTCGGTGACGGGCGGTGGTTTTATCCTGCGGGCCGGCGATGCAGGCGATCTTGCGGTAGCCGCGGGCGATCAGATGGTCGGTCGCCATCTCGCCGCCCAGCAGCGAGTTATCCTGAATAATGTCGTTGGCGCCCTCGAACGGCGCCCAGTCCATCATCACGATCGGCAATGACGGGTAGCGGCTCAGGGCATCTTGCGATGGCCGGTGGTTTTCGGTGCACATCAACAGCAAACCGTCGACGCGCTTTTGCAGCAGCGTCTCCATGCTGCGGTTCATGCGCGCGGCGTCTTCTTCGGTATTGCACAGAATTAAACTGTAGCCGCGTTCATAGCAGCTGCGCTCCACGCCGCGCACCACTTCGGCATAAAACGGGTTGTTGCTGGCGGTCACCAGCATGCCGATGGTGCGCGTCTGATTGAGCTTCAGGCTGCGCGCCAGCGCGGAAGGCGCATAGTTCAGCTGTTCCACGGCCGCCATGACCTTGTCGCGCACGCTGTCGCTGACAAAGCGATTGTTGTTGACCACATGCGAAACGGTAGAAGTTGAAACGCCCGCCAGGCGGGCGACATCTTTCATGGTGGCCAAAGGATCACCCCTGCTGCTGCAAGAAGGCGTCGATCTCTTCACGCCACGGCACCGAAGGCTGCGCGCCTGGGCGGGTCACGGCGATCGCCGCCGCCGCATGGGCGAAACGCACCGCGTCGGCCATGACCTTGCCTTCCAACAGGGCGGTCACCAGCGCACCGTTAAAGGTATCGCCGGCGGCGATGGTATCCACCGCTTGCACCTTGAAGCCGGGCACCCGTTTGCCGCTGCCGTTGCCGTTGCCGTTTTCGCTCAGCCACACGCCGCGGCTACCGAGGGTGATGATCACCGTCGCGATGCCCTTGTCGTGCAGCGCCTGCGCCGCACGCGCCGCATCGTCGTCGTTGTCCACGGCGATGCCGGTCAGGCGCTGGGCTTCGGTTTCATTCGGAGTGATGATATCGATCATGGCCAGCAGCTCGTCCGGCAGCTCGCGCGCCGGGGCCGGGTTGAGGATCACCTGCGTTTGATGTTGTTTCGCCAGGCGGGCGGCGGCGATCACCGTCTCCAGCGGCGACTCCAGCTGCATCAGCAGGGCATCGGCGTCAATCACTTTTTGTTGGTAGCGCGCCAGGTAATCCGGCGTCACCGCGGCGTTGGCGCCGGCATCAATGCCGATCACGTTCTCGCCTTCGGCGTTGACGAAGATCAGCGCCACGCCGGTGGTGCTGTCGGCGATGGCTTCAATCGGTTGAGTATCAATGCGATCGCTCGCCAGCTGCCGGCGGATACGCTCACCGATATCATCGGCGCCTACGCAGGCGATAAAGGCGATCTCCGCCCCGCTGCGCCCGGCCGCCACCGCCTGATTCGCGCCCTTGCCGCCAAACGCCACCTTATACTGTTTCCCGATCACCGTTTCGCCCGGGTGGGGGAACTGTTCAATATTGAGGATATGGTCGGCATTGATGCTGCCAAGAACCACCAGCTTACCTGTTTCCATCGCATTGATTCCTGAATTGCGCGCCATCGTAAACGCCCCGTTCCGATGGCGCTGGTATGACTTACTGAGTGACCAGCTTCAAATCCACCGGGATGGTCGCCGGCACTTTTTCGCCTTTCAGCACCTTATCGGCGGTTTCCACACCGATCACGCCGATCTGATCGGGGCGCTGCGCCACGGTCGCCGCCAGCTTGCCGCCTTCGACCGCTTTCACGCCGTCGGCGGTGCCGTCGAAGCCTACCACGATCACGTCGGTTTTACCGGCAGTTTGCAGCGCACGCAGCGCGCCCAACGCCATTTCATCGTTCTGGGCAAATACCGCCTGCACATCCGGGTGAGCGGTCAGCAGGTTCTGCATCACGTTCAGACCCTTGGTGCGATCGAAATCGGCCGGCTGGCTGGCCAACAGTGTGAATTTATTCTGATCCAGCGACTGTTTGAAGCCTTCGCCGCGTTCACGCGCGGCGGAGGTGCCGGCAATGCCTTCCAGCTGAATCACCTTGGCATCGGTGCCCGCTTTCTTGGCGATGAAGTCGCCGGCCATTTTGCCGCCCACGCGGTTATCCGAAGCGATGTGGCTCACCACGTCGCCCTTGCTCGCCACACGGTCCAGCGTGATGACCGGGATCTTAGCCTGGTTGGCCATCTTGATGGCGTTACCCACCGCGTCGGAGTCGGTCGGGTTGATCAACAGCAGCTTGGGCGCCCGCACCATCAGATCCTGCACGTTGGCCAGCTCTTTCGCCGGGTTGTTCTGGGAATCCAACACCACCAGGTTGTAGCCCAACTTGTTGGCCTCTTGCTGCGCCCCATCCTTCATCGAAACGAAGAACGGGTTGTTGAGGGTGGACACCACCAGCGCGATGGTGTCTTTGGCCATGGCATTGGCGCTCAGGGTGGCGCTCAGCGCGATGGCGGAGGCTAAGGTTGCCAGTTTTTTCATTTTCATCATCGTGATTCCTGTAGGGGGAGGTTACTTGTTGCTTTTGTTATCTACCAGAACCGCCAGCAGTATCACCACTGCCTTCACGATCATTTGGTAGTAGGAAGAAACACCCAATAAATTCAGGCCGTTGTTCAGGAAGCCGAGGATCAGCGCCCCGATCAGCGTGCCGACGATGCGCCCCTTGCCGCCGGCCAGGCTGGTGCCGCCCAGCACCACGGCGGCGATGGCGTCCAGCTCATAGCCGGTGCCGGCGGTTGGCTGCGCCGACGACAGGCGCGCCACTTCGATTACCCCAGCCAACGCCGCCAGCAGGCCGCACAGCGAGTAGACGATAATCTTCACTTTATCGACGCTGATGCCGGACAGACGGGTCGCCGCTTCGTTGCCGCCCAGGGCATAAATATAGCGGCCCAGGCGCGTATGGTGCAGCATATACCAGGCGGCGATGAACACGATCGCCATGATCCAGATCGGCGTAGGCACGCCCAGCGGACGGCCGATGCCGAACCAGCCGAAGGTGTCGGCCACATCGGTGAAACCGGTGTTGATCGGGCTGCCGTTGGTGTACACCATGGTGACGCCGCGCAGCAACAGCATCATCACCAGCGTGGCGATAAAGGCCTGCACTTTGCCTTTGGCGACGATCACTCCGGTGCAGGCGCCAACCGCGGCGCCCAGCGCCAGTGCCGCCGCCACCGCCACCAGCGCGTTGACCTCAAAGCCGACGATCGACGCCGCCACCGCGCCGGTCAGCGCCAGTAGCGATCCCACCGACAGATCGATGCCGGACGTGAGGATCACCAGCGTCATCCCCACCGCCATGATGGCGTTCACCGAGGTCTGTTGCAGAATATTGAACAGGTTGTTCAGGGTGAAGAAGTTCGGGCTCATGGAAGAGACCACGGCGATCAGCACCAGCAGCGCAATCAACGACTTCTGCTCTAACAGCCACTCTTTACTGAACCAGCGCTTAGCTGCGATAGTCTGGGAACTCATATCTGATTACTCCTGCTTTACGCCGTATTGCTTGCCGACGGCTGCCGCCATCAACGCTTCCTGGGTGGCCTGTTCAATCGGGAACTCGCCGCTGAGATGCCCTTCGTGCATCACCAGAATGCGATCGCTCATGCCCATCACCTCCGGCATTTCCGAAGACACCAGAATGATGCTCAGCCCTTCCTGTTTGAACTGGTTGATTAACTGATAGATCTCTTTTTTGGCGCCGACGTCGACGCCGCGCGTCGGCTCATCGAGGATCAGCACCTTCGGCCGGGTCATCAGGCCGCGGGCGATCGCCACTTTCTGCTGATTGCCGCCGGAAAGCAGACCGATCGGCTGCTCCATCGACGGCGTTTTGATATTGAACAGGCGGATGAAGTCCCCCACCGCCTGCCGCTCGTCGGCCTGCTTCAGGCTGCCGTCGGCGCGGCTGAAGTAACGCAGCGCGGTCAGCGACATGTTTTCCTTCACCGACATGCCCAGCACCAGGCCGTCGCGCTTGCGGTCTTCCGAGATATAGACGATGCCGTTCGCCAACCCATCCTGCGGCGAATGGGTGACCACCTCGCGGCCGTCCAGGCTGACGGTGCCGGCCTTGCGCGGCGCGGCGCCATACAGGATCTTCATCAATTCGGTGCGCCCGGCGCTCATCAGCCCGGCCACGCCGAGGATCTCGCCGCGATACAGCGTAAAGCTGATGTCTTCAACGCCGGGGCCGGAAAGGTGGCTGACGTCCAGCCGCTTTTCCCCGCGCGGCAAATCAAGGCGCGGGTATTGTTCTTCCAGCTTGCGGCCGACCATCATCTCAATCAGCGAATCTTCCTGCAGCTCGCTCACCGGCCGCTCGGCGATGAACTGCCCGTCGCGAAATACCGTCACGTCGTCGCAGATTTCAAAAATCTCTTTCAGGCGGTGCGAGATATACACGATGCCGCGCCCTTCGGCCTTCAGCTCGTTGATCACCTTGAACAGCGAGGCGGTTTCGGTATCGGTCAGCGCATCGGTCGGTTCGTCCATGATGATCACTTTCGATTCGAAGCTCAGCACCTTGGCGATCTCCACCATCTGCTGATCGCCGATCGACAGCTCGCCCACCAGCCGATGGCTGCTGTAGCGCAGGTTGAGGCGCGCCAGCAAGCGATCGGCCTCGGCGTACATGCGCTTCCAGTCAATGCGGCCGAAACGGTTGACGAACTCGCGGCCGAGGAAGATGTTTTCCGCAATCGTCAGTTGCGGGATCAGGTTCAGCTCCTGATGGATAATGCCGATGCCCGCTTCCTGCGAATCCTTGGGCCCGTTGAATACCACCTCTTTACCGAGAAAATACTGACTGCCGGCGTCTTTCTGGTAGATGCCGGTCAGCACTTTCATCATGGTGGACTTCCCGGCGCCGTTTTCCCCCACCAGCGCCATCACCTTGCCGGGATAGACGCTGAGGGCGGCGCCAGAAAGCGCCTTCACGCCGGGAAAGGCTTTATCAATCCCTTTCAGTTGCAGTAAAGGTTGCATAAACGCCTCAGAAAGTTACGCCGGCGCACAGGATCACGTTCGCGTAAGGCGAACACTCCCCGCTGCGAATCACCGCCCGGCTGTGCTCGGTTTGCGCTTTAAACGCCTGATGGCTGATATAGCGCACGCTGATGGTGTTACCCTGGCGTTGGCCCAGTGCGGTCAGTTCCGCCAGCAGCGCCTCGTGGAGCGACGGATTCTGTTTCACGATCTCTTCCGCCAGGATGGCGCTTTCTACCTGCATCTCTTGCGTGACCGCCGCGAACACCTGCATGAAGGTCGGCACGCCCTGCGTCAGCGCCAGATCGATGCGCTGCGTTTCCGCCGGTATCGGCAGGCCCGCGTCGCACAGAGTGAGCTGGTCGGTATGCCCCAGCCGGGCAATCACGGCAGACACGTCGGAATTCAGTAATACGCCTTTTTTCATCTTCTCACTCCGCTAGCGAAACGTTTCGCTCTTTGGAGGAGTTTAAAAAAACGGCAGGGGAAGGCAACCAGGACAATGCAGAAGTGTGATCGTTATCGAAACGTTTCGTTCGCACACGGACAAAGCGCAAACAAAAGGGGCTCAGCCATGCTGAGCCCCTGTCAGGCGGATTAGATCTCGACCTGCGTGCCGAGTTCGATGACCCGGTTCGGCGGAATTTCGAACTGATCCGGCGCGCGCAGCGCATTGCGGCTCAGAGCGACGAACAGTTTGCCGCGCAGGTAGAGGTACCATGGCCGCTTGGTGAGGATCAGCGATTCATGGGACATGAAGAACGACGTCTCCGACATGCGGCACGGCAACCCTTCCAGCCCGCAGCGGTGGAACACTTCCTCGACGTTCGGCGTTTCACGCCAGCCGTAGCTGGCCACCACCCGCCAGAAGGTCGGCGACAGCTGCTCGATGGTTACCCGGCGCACGTTGTGCACGTAAGGTGCATCCTCGGTGCGCAGCGTCAGCAGCACCACACGCTCGTGCAGCACCTTGTTGTGCTTCAGGTTGTGCAGCAGCGCAAAAGGAATGACGTTGGTGGCGCGCGACAAGAACACCGCGGTACCCGGCACCCGTACCGGCGGCGATTTCTCCAGCGAGGCAATCATCGCCTCCAGCGAGTTGCCGTGCTCATGCAGACGACGCAACAGGCGGAAACGCTCGCTCTTCCAGGTAGTCATAATGATGAACATCACCAGCGCCAAGGTCAGCGGCAGCCAGCCGCCGGAGAACAGCTTCAGGGCGTTGGCGGAGAACATCGGCACGTCGATGATCAGCAAGATGGTTACGATGCCGATCGCCAGGAAGCGGTTCCAATGCCAGTTATTAATCGCCACCGAAGTGACCAGAATGCTGGTCAGCACCATGGTGCCGGTAACGGCGATGCCGTACGCCGCCGCCAGGTTGCTGGAGTGTTCGAAGCCGATGATCACCAGCACCACCGAGATATACAGCGTCCAGTTGATCACCGGAATGTAGATCTGGCCGGATTCCATTTCCGAGGTGTGAATGATGCGCATCGGCGACAGGTAACCCAGACGCACCGCCTGGCGGGTCAGCGAGAAGACGCCGGAAATCACCGCCTGCGAGGCGATAACCGTCGCCAGGGTCGCCAGAATCAGCAGCGGGATCAGCGCCCAGTCGGGCGCCAACAGGAAGAACGGGTTTTTGATCGCCTCAGGGTTTTTCAGCAGCAGCGCGCCCTGGCCGAAGTAGTTGAGCACCAGCGAAGGCAGCACCACGGTGAACCAGGCCAAGCGAATAGGGAACTTGCCGAAGTGCCCCATATCGGCATATAGCGCCTCGACGCCGGTGATGGACAGCACCACTGCCCCCAGCGCGAAGAACGACACCTTCTTATATTCCATGAAGAAGTTGAGCGCCCATTTGGGGTTCAGCGCCTGCAGCACTTCCGGGTTCGAAATGATGCTGCGCGCGCCCAGCACCGCCAACACGATGAACCACAGCAGCATTACCGGGGCGAACAGCTTGCCGACGCTGCCGGTGCCGTGCTTTTGGATAACGAACAGCAGCGTCAGCACCAGAATGGAGAGCGGCACGATATAGGCGTCAAGCGCAGGCGCGGCGATTTCCAACCCCTCTATCGCCGACATCACCGAGATCGCCGGGGTGATCACCACCTCGCCATAGAAGAAGCTGCCGCCGATCAGGCCCAGTATCACCAACACCGCAGTGGTGCGCGCCGAGGTATTGCGCCCGGCCAGCGACATCAGCGTCAGAATGCCGCCCTCGCCGGCGTTGTCCGCGCGCATCACGTAGGTGAGATATTTGAGGGAAACGATCACGATCAGCATCCAGAAAATCAGCGACAGGAAGCCGAAAACCACGTCTGGACGAACATCGAAGCCGTAATGGCCGGAGAAACACTCTCTCAACGTATAGAGAGGGCTGGTGCCGATATCACCGTAGACCACGCCGATGGCAGCCAAGGTTACCGCCGATAAGGACTGCTTATGCTCTGCGCTCATAATTCGTTTCTTTATCAGAACATCCGTTAGCGATGCATCCGCATCAGGCAAAATACGGGCTCAAAGATCCGTCACGCCCACCAGAAAGCCGCACAGTATGCACCATTTATACCGCTTGCCTACCCTTATATCAGAGCCGAAAAATAAACAAAATGTGAACCGAATATCCGACTTAACTTAGAAAAATATTACTAATCAACAGGCTATACCACTAAAAATAATGGTGGTTTATCATCGGATTATCGACCAAGATTGGCTAACTCTCGGACAATGCGACAATTATATGACGCCATCATCCCTTCTGGCAGAACGAATTTCCCGCCTCAGCAACGCGCTGGAGAGCGGTCTTTATGAGCGGCAAGAGGCAATCCGTCTGTGCCTGCTGGCGGCGCTGAGCGGCGAAAGCGTATTCCTGCTCGGCCCGCCCGGCATCGCCAAGAGCCTGATCGCGCGCCGGCTGAAGTTTGCCTTCCGCAACGCCCGCTCCTTTGAATACCTGATGACGCGTTTTTCCACGCCGGAGGAGGTCTTCGGCCCGCTCTCGATTCAGGCGCTGAAAGATGAGGGGCGCTATCAGCGTCTGACCGCCGGCTATCTGCCGGAAGCGGAGATCGTGTTTCTGGACGAGATCTGGAAGGCCGGCCCGGCGATCCTTAACACCCTGCTGACGGCGATCAACGAACGCCGTTTTCGCAACGGCAACAGCGAAGAACCGATCCCGCTGCGCCTGCTGGTCACCGCCTCCAACGAACTGCCCGAAGCGGACAACAGCCTCGAAGCCTTATATGACCGCATGCTGATCCGTCTGTGGCTGGACAAGGTGCAGGATAAACAGAATTTCCGCTCGCTGCTGGTCAACCGCCAGAGCGAAAGCCAAAACCCGGTGCCGGCAGCGCTGAGCATCAGCGACGAAGAGTTTCTGCAGTGGCAACCGCAGATCGACAAAGTTGCGCTGCCGGAAGCCTGTTTTGAGCTGATCTTCCAGCTGCGCCAGCGGCTGGATGCGCTGGAGCAGGCGCCTTACGTCTCCGATCGGCGCTGGAAAAAAGCCCTGCGCCTGCTGCAAGCCTGCGCCTTCTTCAGCGGGCGCGACGCCATCGCCCCGCTCGACCTGATGCTATTGAAAGACTGCCTGTGGCACGATCTCACCTCGCTGAAGCTGCTGCAACAGCAGATCGATCAGTTGCTGACCGAGTCGGCCTATCAGCAACAATCGATGCTGATCCAGTTGCAACAGATCCACACCCGCTGGCTGCAGGACCAGCAACAGCAAAGCGATCGGCAGGCCATCAGCCTGGTGAAAAAGGGCGGCATGTTCAGCCGTAAACCGCAATACGCGCCGGCCACGCCGTTCCCCGGCGGCACCCTCACCCTGCTGCTGCAAAAACCGCTGCAGCTGCATGACATTCAGGTCAATCATCTGAGCATCGAAAGCAGCGCGCTGGACAACTGGCTGCAAAAAGGCGGCGACGTGCGCGCCAAGCTAAATGGCATCGGCTTCGCGCAGCCGATCGATTTGGACGTGGACGATCAACTGCACCTCACGGTGTTGGACGTCAGCCGCCAGCCATCGTTGCTGGCGCTGCCGGGCAAACAGGCCACCGCCACGCCACAGGCGCTGCTGGATGAAATGGACGGATTGGCCCAGCGCCTGGCGGAGCAACGCCGCGCCTTCAGCCAACATCAGCCCTGTCTGTTCACGCCCGCCGCCGGCCTGGCCAAGATCGAAGCCAGTCTGCTGCAGGTCGCGGAACAGGTTAAACAACAACTGCAGCAAATGCGCGGCCAGTAACCATGCTCAGTCTGGAGACGCTCGATCTGCTGCTGGCGATCACCGAAGGCGAGATGATCGAGGAGATGATCGTCGGCATGCTGGCGGCGCCGCAGCTGTCGGTATTCTTTAAAAAGTTTCCGGCTCTTCGCCGGGCGCTGGATCGCGATCTGCCGCGCTGGAAGCTGCAACTTAAGGAACGTCTGCAGGAGGCGATGGTGCCGCCGGCGCTGGCGCAGGAATTTTACCGCTACCAACAGTGCCAGTTGGAGAACAACACCCAGTTTTATCACAACCTCAACGACACGATGGAACTGCTGCGCCAGCTGGTCTCGCCGTTTTATGAACAGGCGCGCGCGCTGGTGGACGCCGCCGATCTGCCCAATCACCCGCTTGACGACAGCTTTCAAACCCTGTTTCTGCAGCGCTGGCGCATCAGCCTGACGCTGCAGGCCACCATGCTGCACCACCAGTTGCTGGAACAAGAGCGCGAGCAGCTGATGGCGGAGCTGCAGGAGCGCCTGGCGCTGAGCGGCGCGCTGGAGCCGCTGCTGTCGGAAAATGACACCGCTGCCGGCAAGCTGTGGGACATGAGCAAAGGCCAGCTGCAGCGTGGCGATTACCAGCGGCTGGTGGAGTACGGCAACTTTTTGCAGCAGCAGCCGGAGCTGAAAAAGCTGGCGCAACAGCTGGGCCGCAGCTATCAGGCCAAGGCGGTGCAGCAACAGGACGCGCAGCCGGAGCCGTTCAGGGTCATGGTGCAGGTGCCGGCCACGCTGCCGGAAGAAGTGAGCGGCATTCATCAGAGCGACGACATCCTGCGCCTGCTGCCGCCGGAGCTGGCGACGCTGGGGATAGAAGAGCTGGAATTCGAGTTCTACCGCCGCCTGTTGGAAAAGCGGCTGCTGAGCTACCGTCTGCAAGGCGACGTCTGGCAGGAACAGATCCTGATCCGCCAGGTCACTCACCAGCAGCAGGATCAACAGCCGCGCGGGCCGTTTATCGTCTGCGTGGACACCTCCGGATCGATGGGCGGTTTTAACGAACAGTGCGCCAAGGCCTTCTGTCTGGCGCTGCTGCGCATTGCGCTGGCGGACAACCGCCGCTGCTATATCATGCTGTTCGCCAACCAGATCGTGCATTACGAACTCACCGCCGCCAGCGGCATCGAACAAGCGGTGCGCTTTCTCGGCCAGCAGTTTCGCGGCGGCACCGATCTGGCGGCCTGCCTGAACGCCACCGTCACCAAAATGGCGGAGAGCGGCTGGTTCGACGCCGATGCGGTGATCATTTCCGATTTTATCGCCCAGCGGTTGCCGGAGGAGGTAATAAAGAAGGTGAAACAGCAGCAACAAAGCCACCAGCAACGTTTCCACGCGGTGGCGATGTCCGCTTACGGCAAACCCGGCATCATGCGCATCTTCGATCATATCTGGCGCTTTGATACCGGGTTGAAAAGCCGTTTGATGCGCCGCTGGCGGCGCTAGGCGGTTAGAGCAGGCCTTCGACCGCGTCGCGCACTTCCGGCGACCACACACCGCACTGCACCTGGCCGATATGCGACAGCTGCAACAGCAGCATCACCAAACGCGACTGACCGATGCCGCCGCCGATGGTCTGCGGCATATCGCCGCGCAGCAGCGACTGGTGCCATTCCAGCTTCATGCGCTCTTCGTCGCCGGTCAGCGCCAGCTGATGTTTCAGCGCCGCGGCGTCGACGCGAATGCCCATGGAAGACAGCTCGAAAGCGTCCTGCAGCACCGGGTTCCACACCACGATATCGCCGTTCAGGCCCGCCAGTCCATCCGCCGTCGGCGTAGTCCAGTCATCATAATCCGGCGCACGCACATCGTGCGATTTGCCGTGCGACAGCTTGCCACCGATGCCGATCAGGAACACCGCGCCCAATTCTTTGGCAATCGCTCGTTCACGCCCTTTGGCGTCCAGATCCGGATAGCGCTGCAGCAGGGTTTCGCTGTGCACGAAGTGGATCTGTTCCGGCAGGAATGGGGTCAGGCCATGCTCACGGCTGACTTCCGCCTCCGTCGCCTTGATCGCAGCGTAAATGCTGCGCACGGTGTTTTTCAGGTAGTCCAGGCTGCGCTCACCGTCGCCCATCACCCGCTCCCAGTCCCACTGATCGACGTACACCGAGTGGATTGGCGTCAGACGGTCTTCATCCGGGCGCAGCGCCTTCATATGGGTATACAGGCCTTCGCCGGCACCGAAATCGTAGCTGCCCAGGGTTTTGCGTTTCCATTTCGCCAGCGAATGCACCACTTCGAAGGTGGCGTCCGGCAAGGTTTTGACTTTGACCTGCACCGCTTTCTCGCTGCCGGAAAGGTTATCCTGCGTGCCGTCGCCCAGGCGGCTAAGGATCGGGGCCTGCACTTCGATCAGACCGAGCTGTTGCTCCAGCTGGCGGGAGAAGAAGGATTTGACCTGGCTGATTTGTTGTTGTTTTTGGATAAACTGTTTTTTCATTGCCGTATCTCTTGTAAACCTGTCTCTGTTGCCATCGATTAAGCAACAAAATGACACTACTATTCAATATCCATTAATCAATATTGCCTTTTCACTTTTAATCGTTCATTTTTACCCGGACAGAATTCAACAATCGTTAATTAATGGGGGATTAAATGGCGGAAATTTATCAGATCGATAATCTCGATCGCGGCATTCTCAACGCCCTGATGGACAATGCGCGCACACCGTACGCCGAACTGGCGAAAAACTTCGCCGTCAGCCCCGGCACTATTCATGTGCGGGTGGAGAAGATGAAGCAGGCCGGGATCATCACCGGCGCGCGCATCGACGTCAGCCCCAAACAGCTGGGCTACGACGTGTGCTGCTTTATCGGCATCATCTTAAAGAGCGCCAAGGATTACCCTTCGGCGCTGAAGAAGCTGGAAAGCCTGGAAGAAGTGGTGGAAGCCTATTACACCACCGGCCACTACAGCGTCTTTATTAAGGTAATGTGCCGATCGATCGACGCGTTGCAACAGGTACTTATCAACAAGATCCAGACCATCGACGAGATTCAGTCTACCGAAACGCTGATCTCGCTGCAGAACCCCATTATGCGCACCATCGTGCCGTAACCCGCCAAATTGCATACCCACATTATCCACAGGTAGATCCCAGCCGATTCACAGCGTACAATGCAGCCACTTTGAGTGAGAAGGTTGGGATCGTTGGTTCATGGCAGACATTACTCTGATCAGTGGCAGTACGCTTGGCAGTGCCGAATACGTGGCTGAACATTTGGCTGAAAAGCTGGAAGACGCGGGTTTCTCTACCGAGATGCTGCACGGCCCTGAACTGGATGAACTGCCGTTGACCGGCCGCTGGCTGGTGGTCTCTTCCACGCACGGCGCCGGCGAACTGCCGGATAACCTTCAACCGCTGCTGGAACAGATCGCTGAGCAGCAGCCGGATCTTTCCGAGGTGCAGTTCGGCGCCGTCGGTTTGGGCAGTTCGGAATACGACACCTTCTGCGGCGCGATCAAACAGATCGACGATCTGTTGATCGCCAGAGGCGCTAAAAGGATCGGCGATCGTCTCGAGATCGACGTGACCGAGCATGAAATTCCCGAGGATCCGGCCGAGGAATGGGTAAAAAACTGGATTAATTTACTCTAATTCGTCTAAAGATCGCGCGAACGATTGTGGATAACTAAGCTTAAAAGCAGGGTAAAAGCCGTAGTTATCCCAATAACAACCGTAGAGCGCTTTTTGTCCTGTGCATAACAAGCCTTTTAGATCCCAGCTTATCTGCGTCGGGATCACCGATCATTCACAGCAAACGATCCTCCTTAATCTGCTGATCTTCATCGTGAATAGTCACTTATCCACAGAGGATCGCGATCCTAATAAGAGATCTAATAAAGAGATCTTTAAATAAAAAAGATCTTCTTTTAATTACCGACGATCCGGACCACTTGGTCGATCGTCTAAACTTGAGTAGAATCCCCGACCCCAGGGCAAATACGATCGTTCGCAATACGGCGAGGTGCAGTTCCATGTTTTATCCAGATCAATTTGACGTCATCATCATCGGTGGTGGCCATGCAGGTACCGAGGCCGCCATGGCCGCGGCGCGCATGGGACGTCAGACTTTATTATTGACACACAATATCGATACGCTGGGACAGATGTCCTGTAACCCGGCGATTGGCGGTATTGGTAAAGGGCATCTGGTTAAGGAAATTGATGCGCTCGGCGGCTTGATGGCGACGGCGATCGACCATGCCGGCATCCAGTTTAGGATACTAAACGCCAGCAAAGGCCCTGCCGTTCGCGCCACTCGCGCTCAGGCGGATCGCGTCTTGTATCGCCAGGCGATCCGTACCGCGTTGGAGAACCAGCCCAACCTGATGATCTTCCAACAGCCGGTTGAGGATCTGATCGTCGAAAACGATCGCGTAGTCGGCGCCGTCACCCAAATGGGCCTGAAATTCCGCGCCAAGGCGGTGGTATTGACCGTAGGCACCTTCCTGGACGGCAAGATCCATATCGGCTTGGAGAATTACAGCGGCGGCCGCGCCGGGGATCCTCCTTCGATCTCGCTGTCGCAGCGTTTGCGTGAACTGCCGCTGCGCGTTAACCGCTTGAAAACCGGTACGCCGCCGCGCATCGACGCCCGCACTATCGATTTCAGCGTACTGGCGCCGCAACACGGTGATACGCCGGTGCCGGTATTCTCTTTCCTGGGCGATGCCAGCCAGCACCCGGAACAAATGGCGTGCTACATCACCCACACCAATGAAAAAACCCATGACGTGATCCGCAATAACCTCGATCGCAGCCCGATGTATGCCGGGATCATCGAAGGGATCGGCCCACGTTACTGCCCGTCGATCGAAGACAAGGTCATGCGTTTTGCCGATCGCAACGCGCACCAGATCTTCCTTGAGCCGGAAGGGCTGACCAGCAACGAGATTTACCCTAACGGGATTTCCACCAGCTTGCCTTTCGATGTGCAGATGCAGATCGTCCGTTCGATGGAAGGAATGCAGAACGCGCGTATTATTCGCCCTGGTTATGCCATCGAGTACGATTTCTTCGATCCGCGCGATCTGAAACCTACGCTGGAAAGCAAATTCATTCAGGGCCTGTTCTTCGCCGGCCAGATCAACGGCACCACCGGGTATGAAGAAGCCGCCGCGCAGGGCTTGCTGGCCGGTCTGAATGCCGGGCGTTTCGCCGATGAACAAGAGGGCTGGGCGCCACGTCGCGATCAGGCCTACCTCGGCGTGCTGGTGGACGATCTCAGCACCCTTGGTACCAAAGAGCCGTACCGCATGTTTACCTCTCGCGCCGAGTATCGTCTGATGCTGCGCGAAGACAACGCCGATCTCCGCCTGACGGAAAAAGGCCGCGAGCTGGGCCTGGTGGACGACGTGCGTTGGGCGCGTTACAGCGAGAAGCTGGAGCGAATCGAACGCGAACGTCAGCGCCTGCGCGACATCTGGATGCATCCGCACGCCGAGAACGTCGAACAGGTCAATGTGCTGCTGAAAGCGCCGCTGTCGCGTGAAGCGAACGGCGAAGAACTGCTGCGTCGCCCGGAGATGGATTACGCGCAGTTGACCGGCACCGACGCCTTCGCGCCGCCGCTGGACGACGTCCAAGCCGCCGAGCAGGTCGAGATCCAGGTCAAATACGAAGGCTACATCGCTCGCCAACAGGAAGAGATCGAAAAACAGCAGCGCAACGAGAATACCGTGCTGCCGCTGGATCTTGACTACCGTCAGGTTTCGGGACTGTCGAACGAAGTGATCGCCAAGCTGAACGATCACAAACCGAACTCCATCGGCCAGGCTTCGCGCATCTCCGGCATTACGCCAGCGGCGATCTCGATTTTGCTGATCTGGCTGAAAAAGCAGGGACTGCTGCGCCGCAGCGCATAAATCCCGCATCCAGGCGGCCGTTTGCTCAACCCGTAGCCAAACGGCCGCTGACATCACTTGCGCCCTGAATTATCATAGTCGCCTCATTGCGCCAGCTAACCATCCGCTGGTCGTTCAGCGCCTGCCAGAGGATCCGTTGTGCAAAAAAAATTAGACTCGCTGCTCGCGGCAGCAGGCATTGAGCTGCCCGATCAGCAGAAACAGCAGCTGCTGGGCTATGTCGGCATGCTGGATAAGTGGAACAAGGCTTATAACCTCACGTCGGTGCGCGATCCGCAACAAATGCTGGTGCGCCACATCCTCGACAGCATTGTGGTCAATCCGCATCTGCAGGGCTCGCGTTTTATCGATGTCGGCACCGGCCCCGGTTTACCGGGCATTCCGCTGGCGATCGTGCGCCCGGACGCGCATTTCACGCTGCTCGACAGCCTGGGCAAGCGCGTGCGTTTTCTGCGTCAGGTGCAGCATGAGCTGGGCCTGAACAATATCGAGCCGGTGCAGAGCCGCGTCGAAGCGTTTCCGGCCGAGCCGCCGTTCGATGGCGTGATCAGCCGGGCATTCGCTTCGCTGCAGGATATGCTGTCCTGGTGCCATCACCTGCCGGCGAAAGGGCAGGGGCGTTTTTACGCGTTGAAAGGCGTGCGTCCGGATGAAGAACTGACGCAGCTGCCGGCTGGCGTTAGCCTGGAGTCCATCGTGCGGCTGCAGGTGCCTGAACTGGAAGGCGAACGTCATCTGGTGATTCTTAAGGCAAACTGAGTTTGCTTTTGATCAAACAAGCGTGAATTAAAGGTCGTATCAAGCAGAAAGGTAAGCAGGCTAATTAGTTGGTCGCTTTTTTTAGTTAATTTACTTTCTATTAACACAAAAAACGCGGCTAATTAGCGACAATAGAGTAATTGCATTTGGAAATAGTCACGTTAGCAATCATGTGCGAAAGATTGGCGTTTGCTGCTAATGTTAATTGGCTGTTGGAATATTGCCCCGCTGCTTGTCAATAAAAGGTTTTCATCGGGTATACGGATTGTTTTTGAACAGTTAACTGGTAATGTTTTGATTTATATAATTTTTTGATCGCTCAAATTGCTAAAGACGGTTTGGTTGACCATCGGCTATAAATCAGGAAGGGACATTACTGTGATCGGCTTCGCGTTTCTAAACGCAACGCTGGAATAATCAGACAATTAAATGCGCCCTATTATTCCGACCGTTTTCTTGTGAAAATAGGCTGGAATAGGGAAATTTAAATAATTGTTCACCTTTTCGCTACTTATCGATTGAATTCGTTGGTATGCCCCGTATAATTTGCTCGTTTTTTGCTGCTTGACTCAGGACAGCAAAAACAGTTGTATACGTCACTCAGCATACCCCCTCTGGGGTACGGAGAGAACAAACGTCATGTCTGTGTCCCTTTACAGCGGGAAAGTCGCACGCAAACTGCTGTTTTTGCAGTTAATGACTTTTGTTCTGATCAGCGTTGCTTTCTGGCTGAAAAGCCCGGAATGGAGCGCTTCGGCGCTGGCAGGTGGTCTCGCCGCCTGGTTGCCGAGTGCAATGTTTATGCTGTTTGCCTTGCGCCATCAGGCGCAAACGCCGGCGCCCGGTAGGGTTGCCTGGTCGTTCGCCATCGGCGAGGGGCTAAAGGTCGTGATCACCATCGTTTTGCTGATCGTGGCGCTGGGGGTGTTCAAGGCGGAGTTTATACCGCTTGGCCTGACCTATTTAGCGGTGTTAGTGGTGCAGATAGTGGCACCGGCCGTGATTAACAGTTACCGAACTTAACTAAATAAGGGTAAGAGGCATCATGTCTGCAGGAGAAGTCTTGACTCCACAGGAGTATATCGGTCACCACCTGACGCAGCTTCAGGTCGGGACTGGGTTCTGGTCGATCAACATCGACTCGATGTTTTTCTCCGTCGTCCTCGGGGCGCTTTTCCTGGTGATCTTCCGCAAAGTGGCCAAAAACGCCACCAGCGGCGTGCCGGGTAAACTGCAAACCGCCGTGGAGCTGGTGGTCGGTTTCGTCGACAGCAGCGTGCGCGACATGTACCACGGCAAGAGCAAGGTGATTGCGCCGCTGGCGCTGACCGTGTTCGTCTGGGTGTTCCTGATGAACTTGATGGACCTGCTGCCCATCGACTTCCTGCCTTACGTTGGCGAACACATCCTCGGCCTGCCTGCGCTGCGCGTCGTGCCTACCGCCGATGTGAACGTCACGCTGTCGATGGCGCTGGGCGTGTTTATCCTGATTCTGTTCTATAGCATCAAAATGAAAGGCGTTGGCGGGTTTGTTAAAGAGTTGACCATGCAGCCGTTCAACCACCCTGTATTCATTCCTATCAACCTGATTCTTGAAGGTGTCAGCCTGCTGTCCAAACCTGTTTCACTGGGTCTGCGACTGTTCGGCAACATGTATGCGGGTGAGTTGATCTTCATCCTGATTGCCGGCCTGTTGCCGTGGTGGTCACAGTGGGTCCTGAGCTTGCCTTGGGCTATCTTCCACATCCTGATCATTACGCTTCAAGCCTTTATTTTCATGGTTCTGACGATCGTCTATCTGTCGATGGCGTCTGAAGAGCACTGATTTTCTTAAAACACTTGCACTTTTAAACTGAAACAAACTGGAGACTGTCATGGAAAACCTGAGTATGGATCTGCTGTACATGGCTGCCGCTGTGATGATGGGTTTAGCGGCAATCGGTGCTGCGATCGGTATCGGCATCCTGGGTGGTAAATTCTTGGAAGGCGCTGCTCGTCAGCCTGACCTGATTCCTCTGCTGCGTACACAGTTCTTTATCGTTATGGGTCTGGTCGACGCCATCCCGATGATCGCTGTAGGTCTGGGTCTGTACGTGATGTTCGCCGTCGCGTAAGTAGAGCAACCCTCTACGACGTAACCAAACTATTAACTTTTAAAGAGGCATTGTGCTGTGAATCTTAACGCAACAATCCTCGGCCAGGCCATCGCGTTCGTTCTGTTTGTCTGGTTCTGCATGAAGTACGTATGGCCGCCGATCATGGCTGCCATCGAGAAACGTCAGAAAGAAATCGCTGACGGCCTCGCTTCTGCAGAGCGTGCCAAAAAAGATCTGGACTTAGCGCAAGCCAATGCGACCGACCAGCTGAAAACTGCCAAAGCAGAAGCTCAGGTGATCATCGAGCAAGCGAACAAACGCAAAGCTCAGATCATGGATGAAGCGAAAGCCGAAGCCGAGCAGGAACGTAACAAAATCGTGGCGCAGGCTCAGGCTGAGATCGAAGCCGAACGTAAGCGCGCTCGTGAAGAGTTGCGTAAGCAAGTCGCGATGCTGGCAATTGCCGGCGCCGAGAAGATCATCGAACGTTCCGTGGATGAAGCTGCTAACAGCGACATCGTTGATAAACTGGTCGCTGAACTGTAAGGAGGGAGGGGCTGATGTCTGAATTTGTAACTGTAGCTCGCCCCTACGCCAAAGCAGCTTTTGACTTTGCCGTTGAGCACCAAAGCGTAGAGCGCTGGCAGGACATGCTGGCGTTTGCGGCTGAAGTCACTCGCAATGAACAGATTTCTGAACTGCTGTCTGGCGCGGTTGCGCCAGAAACGCTGTCCAAGACGTTCATCGCGGTTTGTGGCGATCGGCTCGACGAACATGGCCAGAACTTTATCCGTGTAATGGCCGAAAATGGACGTTTACTGGTTCTTCCTGCCGTGCTGCAGCAGTTCATCGAACTGCGCGCCTCGCTGGAATCCACCGTCGAAGTCGAAGTGCTCTCTGCGAGCGCGCTGAACGACGAACAGCAGGCGAAAATCGCCGCTGCGATGGAAAAACGTCTGTCACGCAAAGTTAAGCTGAATTGCAAAATTGACAAGTCTGTACTGGCCGGCATCGTTGTTCGCGCCGGCGATATGGTGATTGATGGCAGCGTTCGCGGTCGTCTTGAACGCCTGACAGACGTCTTGCAGTCTTAAGGGGACTGGAGCATGCAACTGAATTCCACCGAAATCAGCGAACTGATCAAGCAGCGCATTGCTCAGTTCAATGTAGTGAGCGAAGCTCACAATGAAGGTACTATCGTTTCCGTCAGCGACGGGATCATCCGCGTACACGGCCTGGCCGAAGTTATGCAGGGCGAAATGATCGCGCTGCCTGGCAACCGTTACGCAATCGCATTGAACCTGGAGCGCGACTCCGTCGGTGCCGTGGTCATGGGTCCGTACGCGGATCTGGCCGAAGGCATGAAGGTTAAATGCACCGGCCGTATCCTGGAAGTTCCAGTCGGTCGTGGTCTGCTGGGCCGCGTAGTTAACACCCTGGGCGCGCCAATCGACGGCAAAGGCCCGATTGAGAACGACGGCTTCTCTCCGGTAGAAGCTATCGCGCCAGGCGTTATCGAGCGTCAGTCCGTTGATCAGCCGGTTCAGACTGGCTACAAATCCGTTGACGCCATGATTCCAATCGGCCGTGGCCAGCGTGAGCTGGTGATCGGTGACCGTCAGACCGGTAAAACCGCGCTGGCGATCGATGCGATCATCAACCAACGCGACTCCGGCATCAAATGCGTTTACGTGGCTATCGGCCAGAAAGCGTCCACCATCGCTAACGTGGTGCGCAAACTGGAAGAGCACGGCGCACTGGCCAACACCATCGTGGTGGTGGCGACCGCTTCCGAATCCGCCGCACTGCAATACCTGGCGCCATACGCCGGTTGCGCAATGGGCGAATACTTCCGTGACCGCGGTGAAGACGCGCTGATCGTGTACGATGACCTGTCCAAACAGGCCGTTGCTTACCGCCAGATTTCCCTGCTGCTTCGTCGTCCGCCAGGTCGTGAAGCTTACCCAGGCGACGTATTCTACCTGCACTCCCGCTTGCTGGAGCGCGCAGCGCGCGTCAACGCCGAATACGTTGAAGCCTTCACCAAAGGTGAAGTTAAAGGCCAAACCGGTTCACTGACCGCTCTGCCGATCATTGAAACCCAGGCGGGTGACGTTTCCGCGTTCGTTCCGACCAACGTAATCTCGATTACCGATGGTCAGATCTTCCTGGAATCCAACCTGTTCAACTCCGGTATTCGTCCGGCAGTTAACCCGGGTATCTCCGTATCCCGTGTTGGTGGCGCCGCGCAGACCAAGATCATGAAGAAACTGTCCGGCGGTATCCGTACCGCGCTGGCGCAGTATCGTGAATTGGCTGCGTTCTCCCAGTTCGCCTCCGATCTGGACGACGCGACCCGCAAACAGCTGAGCCACGGTCAGAAAGTGACCGAGCTGCTGAAACAGAAACAGTATGCGCCGATGTCGGTTGCACAACAGTCTCTGGTGCTGTTTGCCGCAGAACGCGGTTACCTGAACGACGTCGAAGTCGCCAAAGTGGTGAGCTTCGAAGCCGCGCTGGTAGCCTATGCGGATCGCGAGCACGCCGAACTGCTGAACCACATCAACCAAACTGGCAACTTCAATGATGAGATCGAGGGCAAGTTGAAAGACGTCCTCGAGACCTTCAAGAAAACCCAGTCCTGGTAACGCCGAACGGTCCTGCTGTTGAAAGACAGCAGGCCGTCTGGCACTGAGGAGAAGCAGAGATGGCCGGCGCAAAAGAGATACGTAGTAAGATCGCTAGCGTGCAAAACACGCAAAAGATCACTAAAGCGATGGAAATGGTCGCCGCCTCCAAAATGCGTAAATCGCAGGATCGCATGGCGGCCAGCCGTCCTTATGCAGAGACCATGCGCAAAGTGATTGGTCACCTTGCGTTAGGGAATCTGGAGTACAAGCACCCGTACCTGGATGAGCGTGACGTTAAGCGCGTCGGGTATCTGGTGGTGTCTACTGACCGTGGTCTCTGCGGCGGCTTGAACATCAACCTGTTCAAAAAGCTGCTGGCGGAGATGAAAGCCTGGTCCGAAAAAGGCGTCGAAACCGACTTGGCGCTGATTGGCTCTAAAGCGGCCTCTTTCTTTGGTTCCGTGGGCGGCAACGTGGTTGCCCAGGTGACCGGCATGGGGGACAAACCTTCCCTGTCGGATCTGATCGGGCCGGTGAAAGTGATGCTGCAGGCCTACGACGAAGGTCGTTTGGACAAGCTGTACATTGTCAGCAACAAATTTGTTAATACGATGTCCCAAGAGCCGCAAGTGCTTCAGCTGCTGCCGTTACCGCCAGCCGATGACGAAGAGCTGAAGAAAACGCCTTGGGATTACCTGTATGAACCCGATCCAAAAGTGCTGCTTGATACCTTGCTGCGCCGCTATGTGGAGTCGCAGGTTTATCAGGGCGTCGTGGAAAACCTGGCCAGCGAGCAGGCCGCACGAATGGTCGCGATGAAAGCCGCAACCGATAACGGCGGTAGCCTGATCAAAGAGCTGCAGTTGGTATACAACAAGGCGCGTCAGGCCAGCATCACTCAGGAACTCACCGAGATCGTTTCGGGAGCCTCCGCGGTTTAAGCTAGGTTTACGAATTACGTAGAGGATTCAAGATGGCTACTGGAAAGATTATCCAGGTAATCGGCGCCGTGGTGGACGTCGAGTTCCCTCAGGATGCCGTACCGAAAGTGTACGACGCCCTTGAGGTAGAAAACGGCACCGAAAAACTGGTGTTGGAAGTTCAGCAACAGCTGGGCGGTGGCGTGGTTCGCTGTATCGCAATGGGGACCTCCGACGGTCTGCGTCGCGGTCTGAAAGTGAACAACCTGGACCACCCGATTGAAGTGCCGGTGGGTAAAGCTACCCTGGGTCGTATCATGAACGTATTGGGTCAACCGATCGACATGAAAGGCGACATCGGCGAAGAAGAGCGTTGGGCGATTCACCGCGCGGCGCCAAGCTACGAAGAGCTGTCCAGCTCCCAGGAACTGCTGGAAACCGGTATCAAGGTAATGGACCTGATTTGTCCGTTCGCCAAGGGCGGTAAAGTCGGTCTGTTCGGCGGTGCGGGCGTAGGTAAAACCGTAAACATGATGGAGCTGATCCGTAACATCGCGATCGAGCACTCCGGTTATTCCGTGTTTGCGGGCGTGGGCGAGCGTACTCGTGAGGGTAACGACTTCTACCACGAAATGACCGACTCCAACGTTCTGGACAAAGTATCCCTGGTTTACGGCCAGATGAACGAGCCACCAGGTAACCGTCTGCGCGTTGCGCTGACCGGTCTGACCATGGCGGAGAAATTCCGTGACGAAGGCCGTGACGTTCTGCTGTTCGTTGACAACATCTACCGTTACACCCTGGCCGGTACCGAAGTGTCCGCACTTCTGGGCCGTATGCCATCCGCGGTAGGTTATCAGCCAACGCTGGCGGAAGAGATGGGCGTTCTGCAAGAACGTATCACCTCGACCAAGACCGGTTCCATCACTTCCGTACAGGCCGTTTACGTTCCTGCGGATGACTTGACTGACCCGTCTCCAGCCACCACCTTTGCGCACTTGGACGCAACCGTGGTACTGAGCCGTAACATCGCTTCTCTGGGTATCTACCCGGCCGTTGACCCGCTGGATTCCACCAGCCGTCAGCTGGATCCGCTGGTCGTTGGCCAGGAGCACTACGACGTAGCGCGTGGCGTGCAGTCCATTCTGCAACGCTACCAGGAACTGAAAGATATCATCGCGATCCTGGGTATGGACGAGCTGTCTGAAGAAGACAAGCTGGTCGTATCCCGTGCGCGTAAGATCCAACGCTTCCTGTCTCAGCCGTTCTTCGTGGCAGAAGTCTTCACCGGTTCTCCGGGCAAGTTCGTATCGCTGAAAGACACCATCCGTGGTTTCAAAGGCATTATGGACGGCGACTATGACCACCTGCCGGAGCAGGCGTTCTACATGGTTGGCACCATTGAAGAAGCAGTGGAAAAAGCCAAGAAACTGTAACGCCTTGAGAGGAGGGTGATATGGCTATGACTTACCATCTGGATGTAGTCAGCGCGGAAAAACAGATGTTTTCCGGCCTGGTGCAGAAGATCCAGGTGACAGGCAGCGAAGGTGAACTGGGGATCTTCCCTGGCCATGCGCCGCTGCTGACTGCCATCAAGCCTGGCATGGTGCGTATTGTTAAGCAGCACGGTGAAGAAGAGTTCATCTACCTGTCCGGCGGCATCCTCGAGGTGCAGCCGAGCGTGGTTACCGTGCTGGCGGACACTGCTATCCGTGGTACTGACCTCGACGAAGCGAGAGCGTTGGAAGCTAAGCGTAAAGCTGAAGAACACATTCGCAGCTCTCATGGCGATGTCGACTATGCTCAGGCATCCGCTGAACTGGCGAAAGCGATCGCAAAACTGCGCGTTATCGAGCTCACCAGAAAAGCGATGTAATGTTTGGGTGCTCTGCACCCAACTTTAAGAAAGCGGCCCATAGGGTCGCTTTTTTTTTACTTTAAAATAAGCATTTCGGCCCGGCTGGCAGAGTGGTGTATAACCCCTGATATCGGGCAAGAAACGTCGCCGAACGCCGACAGTTTTTTTGCCCTGGAGCTGAATTGGGCATGGTGGTGACAGACCACGCGCCGCGCGGCCTGCGCCGGGTTCGTGATGAGAAATATGTAGTAATATCGTCGCTAAACGGTTTTACTTTCGTCTATCAAAATGGAGTTATCAGGTTGCTTATGTCGAACAGCGCAATGAGCGTAGTTATCCTCGCCGCAGGCAAGGGTACGCGCATGTATTCCGATCTTCCCAAAGTGTTGCACCCGTTGGCCGGCAAGCCGATGGTGCAACACGTCATTGATGCCGCGATGAAGCTGGGTGCGCAACATGTTCACCTGGTATACGGCCACGGCGGCGATTTGCTGAAAAGCACGTTGACTGACGGCGCGCTGAACTGGGTGCTGCAGGCCGAGCAACTGGGTACCGGTCACGCAATGCAGCAGGCCGCGCCGCATTTTGCCGATGATGAAGACGTGCTGATGCTGTACGGCGACGTGCCGCTGATCTCCGTCGATACGCTGCAACGCCTGTTGGCGGCTAAACCGCAGGGCGGCATCGGCCTGCTGACGGTCAAGCTGGACGATCCGAGCGGCTATGGCCGCATCGTGCGTGAGAACGGCGACGTGGTGGGCATCGTCGAGCATAAAGACGCCAGTGAAGCGCAGCGGCAGATCAACGAGATCAATACCGGCATCCTGGTGGCGAACGGGCGCGATCTGAAACGCTGGCTGGGAATGTTGAATAACGACAACGCACAGGGCGAGTTTTACATCACCGATATCATTGCGTTGGCCCATGCCGACGGCAAGAAAATCGAAGCCGTGCACCCGTCGCGTTTAAGTGAAGTGGAAGGTGTGAACAACCGTCTGCAGCTGGCGACTCTGGAGCGCGTATTCCAGTCGGAACAGTCTGAAAAGCTGCTGTTGGCCGGCGTGATGCTGCTGGATCCGGCGCGTTTCGATCTGCGCGGGGAACTTGTTCACGGCCGTGATATCACTATTGATGCGAATGTGATTATCGAAGGTCACGTCAAGCTGGGCGATCGGGTGAGAATCGGCGCCGGCTGCGTGCTGAAAAACTGCGTGATCGGTGATGACTGCGAGATCAGCCCTTACAGCGTGCTGGAAGACAGCGTGCTGGAAGCAGACTGCACGGTTGGGCCGTTCGCCCGCTTGCGCCCAGGCGCGGAGCTGGCGGCAGGGGCTCACGTCGGCAACTTCGTGGAAATGAAAAAGGCGCGCCTGGGCAAAGGCTCCAAGGCCGGTCACCTCAGCTACCTGGGCGATGCTGAAATCGGCGATGACGTGAATATCGGCGCCGGCACCATCACCTGCAACTACGATGGCGCCAACAAGCACAAGACGCTGATCGGCGACGGCGTGTTCGTCGGTTCCGATACTCAGCTGGTGGCGCCGGTGTCGGTCGGCAAAGGCTCCACCATCGCCGCCGGCACCACGGTGACGCGTGATATCGCCGAGAACGAACTGGTGTTGAGCCGCGTCAAGCAGGTGCACATTCAGGGCTGGCAACGTCCGGTGAAGAAGAAGTCATAGTGTGTTTTGCGTTGGGCTCCGTTCACGAGCCCAATACAAAACATAATAATCCCCACCATCTACAGGCTCGGGGGCGCACGGTAAAAACCGGCAAAAATCAGGTCAAGGCATCGAAAGCGCCCATGAAGGGCGTTCATTAGGAATATAACTGAATGTGTGGAATTGTAGGCGCAGTAGCGCAACGTGATATCGCAGAAATCCTGTTGGAAGGTTTACGTCGTCTCGAGTACCGCGGTTATGACTCCGCCGGTCTGGCGGTGGTCGATGAAAAAGGCAACGTCAGTCGCCTGCGTCGCGTTGGCAAGGTACAAAAGCTGGCCGAAGCGGCGGAACAAACCGATCTGCACGGCGGTACCGGCATCGCTCACACCCGTTGGGCTACGCACGGTGAACCGACCGAAGCGAACGCGCACCCGCATGTTTCCGACTACATTACCGTGGTGCATAACGGCATCATCGAAAACCACGAGCCGCTGCGCGAACTGCTGATTGAACGCGGTTACCGTTTCAGCTCTGAAACCGATACCGAAGTGATTGCGCACCTGGTGCACTGGGAACAACTGCAAGGCGGTACGCTGCTGGAAGTGGTTCAGCGCGTGATCCCGCAGCTGCGCGGCGCTTATGGCACCGTGGTGATGGACAGCCGCGATCCGAGCGTGCTGGTCGCGGCGCGTTCCGGCAGCCCGCTGGTTATCGGCCGCGGCGTTGGGGAAAACTTCATCGCTTCCGATCAGCTGGCGCTGCTGCCGGTCACCCGCCGCTTCATCTTCCTGGAAGAGGGCGACGTGGTGGAAGTGACTCGCCGCACCGTCAACATTTTCGACAAACAGGGCAACGCCATCGAGCGCCCTGAGATCGAGTCCCAGGTGCAGTATGACGCCGGCGACAAGGGCGCTTACCGCCACTACATGCAAAAAGAGATTTACGAACAGCCGCTGGCGCTGAAAAACACCCTGGAAGGGCGTTTCAGTCATGGCCAAATCAACCTGAGTGAGCTGGGGCCGCACGCCGACGAGCTGCTCGCCAAGGTGCAGCACGTGCAGATTATCGCCTGTGGCACTTCTTACCACTCCGGTATGGTGGCGCGTTACTGGTTCGAAGCGCTGGCCGGCGTGCCGTGCGATGTCGAGATCGCGTCCGAATTCCGTTACCGCAAATCGGCGGTGCGTCCGGGCAGCCTGATCATCACTCTGTCGCAGTCCGGCGAAACCGCCGACACTCTGGCGGCGCTGCGCCTGTCCAAAGAACTGGGTTATCTCGGTTCGCTGGCCGTTTGTAACGTTGCCGGCTCTTCGCTGGTGCGTGAATCCGATCTGGCGTTGATGACCAAAGCGGGCACGGAAATCGGCGTAGCCTCGACCAAAGCCTTCACCACGCAGCTCACCGTGCTGTTGATGCTGGTGGCGCGCCTGGGCCGTCTGAAAGGCATGGCGGAAAGCGTGGAGCACGAGATCGTGCATGGTCTGCAGGCGTTACCGGCGCGTATCGAGCAGATGCTGTCGATGGATAAAGATATCGAAGCGCTGGCGGAAGGCTTCTCCGACAAGCACCATGCGCTGTTCCTCGGCCGTGGCGATCAGTATCCGATCGCCATGGAAGGGGCGCTGAAGCTGAAAGAGATCTCCTATATTCACGCCGAAGCTTATGCGGCGGGCGAGTTGAAACACGGCCCGCTGGCGCTGATCGACGCCGATATGCCGGTGATTGTGGTGGCGCCGAACAACGAACTGCTGGAAAAGCTGAAGTCCAACATTGAAGAAGTGCGCGCGCGCGGCGGCCAGCTGTACGTGTTCGCCGATCAGGACGCCGGCTTCGTCAGCAGCGAAGGCATGACCATCATTCCTCTGCCGCACGTCGAGGAAATCGTCGCTCCGATCTTCTACACCGTGCCGTTGCAGCTGCTGTCTTACCATGTGGCGCTGATCAAAGGCACCGACGTTGACCAGCCGCGCAACCTGGCGAAGTCTGTCACCGTAGAGTAATTTGCCGCAGGTAAACTGCAAAAGCCGGCCTTAGCGCCGGCTTTTTTCATGAGTGACCTTAAAGATGACAGCGCTGCCGTTTCGGTGATAAACGTTGTCATATTCAAGCGGATAGGCCGCGCCAAGCCGGTTTTTTATTGCTTGGGAAATGTGCTGTTTCACGGCTAACCTTCTGATTTAAATACAAACAAACACTCATTAAATGCACTGTAATATAACTGTCATATTGCGTACATTTTTCTGTCACCAAACTGTCCTATTTTCCCTCCTGCAGCAATACTTACTCTGATTAAAACGACTCGAAGTCGATTTTAAGTATCCCATTAGGAGGGATTATGAAACTGATGCGTACCACCGTCGCCAGTATTGTGGCAGCGACCTTCTCCCTGACCGCCGTGTCCGCGTTCGCTGCTGCCAGCCTGACCGGTGCAGGTGCGACATTCCCCGCTCCGGTTTACGCCAAGTGGGCAGATTCTTATCAGAAAGAAACCGGCAACAAAGTTAACTATCAGGGCATCGGCTCCTCTGGCGGCGTAAAGCAAATCGTGGCCAACACCGTTGACTTTGGCGCTTCCGACGCCCCGCTGTCTGACGACAAGCTGGCGGCCGACGGCCTGTTCCAGTTCCCGACCGTGATCGGCGGCGTGGTGCTGGCGGTGAATATCCCGGGCATCAAATCCGGCGAACTGACGCTGGACGGCAAAACCCTGGGCGATATCTACCTGGGCAACGTCAAAAAATGGAACGATCCGGCTATCACCAAGCTGAACCCAGGCGTGAAACTGCCTGACCAAAACATCGCCGTAGTGCGCCGCGCCGACGGTTCCGGCACTTCGTTCGTGTTCACCAGCTACCTGTCCAAAGCCAATGCGCAGTGGAAAGAAAAGATTGGCGCCGGTTCTACCGTTAACTGGCCGACCGGTCTGGGCGGTAAAGGCAACGACGGCATCGCCGCCTTCGTTCAGCGTCTGCCAGGCTCTATCGGCTACGTAGAATACGCTTACGCCAAGCAGAACAACCTGGCTTACACCAAGCTGGTGTCCGCTGACGGCAAACCGGTCAGCCCGACCGAAGAGAGCTTCAGCAACGCCGCCAAAGGTGCAGATTGGAGCAAAACCTTTGCTCAGGATCTGACTGACCAGAAAGGCGACAACGTGTGGCCAATCACCTCCACCACCTTCATCCTGGTGCACAAAGAGCAGAAAAACCCTGTTCAGGGCGCCGAAGTGCTGAAGTTCTTCGACTGGGCCTACAAAACCGGTGCAAAACAAGCTAACGAGCTGGATTACGCCACCCTGCCGGCAGAAGTGGTTGAGCAGGTGCGTGCGGCCTGGAAAACCAACGTAAAAGACAGTTCAGGTAAAGCGCTGTACTAACAACGCAGGGGCGCGGGTTCGCCGCGCCCCACACAGTTCTTCAGGCTCCGATCCCGGTTGGGGCTGCCAGGGTTCAAACAGAGAGTAATCTATGGCTGAGTACAAGCCGACCATCAAAGCACCGGGCAAAAACGGTGACATCATTTTCAGCGCGCTGGTGAGACTGGCTGCGCTGATTACCCTATTGTTGCTGGGCGGCATCATTGTTTCGCTGATCTTCGCCTCCTGGCCAAGCATGCAGAAATTCGGTTTTGCGTTCCTGTGGACCAAAGAGTGGGACGCGCCGGCGGAGCAGTTCGGCGCGCTGGTGCCGATCTACGGCACCGTGGTCACCTCGCTTATCGCGTTGATCATCGCCGTGCCGGTGAGCTTCGGCATCGCGCTGTTCCTGACCGAACTGGCGCCGAACTGGCTGAAGCGGCCGCTGGGCATCGCCATTGAGCTGCTGGCGGCCATTCCGAGCATCGTCTACGGCATGTGGGGACTGTTCGTGTTCGCCCCGCTGTTCGCCGAATACTTCCAGACGCCGGTGGGCGACGTGCTGTCGGGCATTCCAATCGTCGGCGAGCTGTTCTCCGGCCCGGCCTTCGGCATCGGCATCCTGGCCGCCGGGGTGATCCTGGCGATCATGATCATTCCTTACATCGCCGCAGTGATGCGCGACGTGTTCGAACAGACCCCGGTGATGATGAAAGAGTCGGCCTACGGCATCGGCTGCACCACCTGGGAAGTCATCTGGCGCATCGTGCTGCCGTTCACCAAAAACGGCGTCATCGGCGGGGTGATGCTGGGCCTGGGCCGTGCGCTGGGGGAGACCATGGCGGTGACCTTTATCATCGGCAACACTTACCAGCTCGACAGCGCTTCGCTGTACATGCCGGGCAACAGCATCACCTCGGCGCTGGCCAACGAATTCGCCGAGGCCGAGTCCGGCGTGCACACCGCCGCACTGATGGAGCTGGGCCTGATTCTGTTTGTTATCACCTTTATCGTGCTGGCGCTGTCGAAACTGATGATCATGCGTCTGGCCAAGAATGAGGGGCGTTAACATGGCGACGATGGATATGCAAAACGCAGTCGTTCTGGCGGAAAGCCGCCGCAAAATGCAGGCCTGGCGCCGGCAGAAAAATCGCCTCGCGCTGTTCCTGTCGATGGCGACCATGGCGTTCGGGCTGTTCTGGCTGATCTGGATCCTGATCGCCACCGTCACCAAAGGCTTCGACGGCATGTCGCTGGCGCTGTTCACCGAGATGACCCCGCCGCCGAACACCGCGGGCGGCGGCCTGGCCAACGCCATCGCCGGCAGCGGCCTGTTGATCCTGTGGGCGACCCTCTTCGGTACGCCGCTGGGCATCATGGCCGGCATCTACCTGGCGGAATACGGCCGTAAATCTTGGCTGGCGGAAGTGATCCGCTTTATCAACGACATCCTGCTGTCCGCACCGTCGATCGTGGTGGGCCTGTTCGTTTACACCATTGTGGTGGCGAAGATGGAACACTTCTCCGGTTGGGCCGGCATCGTGGCGCTGGCGTTGCTGCAGGTGCCGATCGTCATTCGCACCACCGAGAACATGCTGAAGCTGGTGCCGGATACGCTGCGCGAGGCCGCCTATGCCCTGGGCACGCCGAAATGGCGCATGATTTCCGCCATCACGCTGAAGGCGTCGGTGTCCGGCATCATCACCGGCGTGCTGCTGGCGATTGCGCGCATCGCGGGGGAAACCGCGCCGCTGCTGTTCACCTCGCTGTCGAACCAGTTCTGGAGCACCGACCTGATGCAGCCGATCGCCAACCTGCCGGTGACCATCTTCAAATTCGCCATGAGCCCGTTCGCCGAATGGCAACAGTTGGCCTGGGCCGGGGTGCTGTTGATCACCCTGTGCGTACTGTTACTGAATATCCTGGCGCGCGTAATTTTCGCCAAGAAAAAGCATTCGTAAAATTTTGAGCGCCGCTTTGGCGGCGCTGATGAAAAGAGAGAAGTCTTGATGAGTATGGTTACTGACGCTTCCAGCAGCAAAATTCAGGTACGCGATCTGAACTTCTACTACGGCAAATTCCATGCGCTGAAGAACATCACGCTGGATATCGCCAAGAACAAGGTCACCGCGTTTATCGGCCCATCCGGCTGCGGCAAATCCACCCTGCTGCGCACCTTTAACAAGATGTACCAGCTGTACCCGGAACAGCGTGCGGAAGGCGGCATTCTGCTGGACGGCCAGAACATCCTGACCGACAACTCGGATATCGCGTTGCTGCGCGCCAAGGTCGGCATGGTGTTCCAGAAGCCGACGCCGTTCCCGATGTCGATTTACGACAACATCGCTTTCGGCGTTCGCCTGTTTGAAAAGCTGTCGCGCGCCGATATGGACGAGCGCGTGCAGTGGGCGCTGACCAAGGCCGCGCTGTGGAACGAAACCAAGGACAAGCTGCACCAGAGCGGTTACAGCCTCTCCGGCGGCCAGCAGCAGCGTCTGTGCATCGCCCGCGGCATCGCCATTCGTCCGGAAGTGCTGTTGCTGGATGAGCCTTGCTCGGCGCTGGATCCGATCTCTACCGGCAAGATTGAAGAGCTGATCAGTGAACTGAAGGCCGATTACACCGTGGTGATCGTGACGCACAACATGCAGCAGGCAGCGCGCTGCTCCGACTCTACCGCATTTATGTATCTGGGCGAGCTGATCGAGTTCAGTGATACTGATAACCTGTTCACTGCGCCGCAGAAAAAGCAGACTGAAGACTACATCACTGGCCGTTATGGTTGATAGGAAGCATCATGGATAACCTGAATTTAAACAAACACATTTCCGGCCAGTTCAACGCAGAGCTCGAGCATATCCGCACCCAGGTGTTGACCATGGGCGGGTTGGTGGAGCAACAGCTGACCGACGCCATCACCGCGATGCACAATCAGGATGGCGAGTTGGCCAAGCGCGTAATTGAAGGCGACGCCAAGGTCAACATGATGGAGGTGGCGATCGACGAAGCGTGCGTGCGCATCATCGCCAAGCGCCAGCCGACCGCCAGCGATCTGCGCCTGGTGATGGCGATCATCAAAACCATTTCCGAGCTGGAGCGCATCGGCGACGTGGCGGACAAGATCTGCCGCACCGCGCTGGAAAAGTTCTCGCACCAGCATCAGCCGCTGCTGGTCAGTCTGGAGTCGCTGGGGCGCCACACCGTGCAGATGCTGCACGACGTGCTGGACGCGTTCGCGCGCATGGATCTGGACGAAGCGATCCGTATTTACCGCGAAGATAAAAAGGTCGACCAGGAATACGAAGGCATCGTGCGTCAGCTGATGACCTACATGATGGAAGACTCGCGCACCATTCCGAGCGTGCTGACCGCGCTGTTCTGCGCCCGCTCTATCGAGCGTATCGGCGACCGCTGTCAGAACATCTGCGAATTTATCTTCTATTTCGTCAAGGGGCAGGATTTCCGTCATTTGGGCGGCGATGCCCTGGAAAAGCTGCTCTCTCCGGGCGGTAAAGACGAAAAGGCCGACTAACTCTTTCCGGGTAATATCCTTCAAAGGCGCGGTTTCCCGCGCCTTTATTCCATCTTAAGCGCGTAAAGATAAAAAGGTTATAAATATAGCTTTTTATATTATTTCCTGACCTATGTGGCGCTTGCTAGCTTATTCGCCAGCAGGACATCAACCACTTAGGAGCTTTCTATGAAACATCGCGCTTTGGCCTTAACGTTGTTAGCCAGTCTGACCGGCCTCGCCGCCGGCGCCGCGCACGCGGACAAACTTGACGATATCAAGCAAGCCGGCGTGGTGCGTATCGCGGTGTTCGACAGCAACCCGCCGTTCGGCTACATCGATCCGCAGAGCAAAAAGCTGGTGGGCTACGATGTGGACGTCGCCGACGCGATCGGCAAAGCGCTGGGGGTGAAAGTGGAGCTGCGCGCCACCAACCCGGCCAACCGCATTCCGCTGCTGGTGTCGAAGAAGGTTGACCTGATTGCCGCCAACTTCACCATTACCGACGAGCGCGCCAAGGAAGTGAACTTCAGCGTGCCGTATTTCGCCACCGGCCAGAAATTCATCGCCCGCAAAGGCGTATTGAAAACCCCGGAAGACATCAAGAAGCTGCGCATCGGCGCGGACAAGGGCACGGTGCAGGAAATCACCCTGCGCGAGCGTTTCCCGACGGCGAAAGTGATCTCTTACGATGATACCCCGCTGGCGTTCGTGGCGCTGCGCAACGGCAACGTGCAGGCGATCACTCAGGACGACGCCAAGCTGGTCGGCCTGCTCGGCAACCTGCCGGCGGCGCAGAAGGCGGAATTTGAAATTTCGCCGTTCAGCCTGACCAAAGAGTATCAGGGCGTGGGCATTCCCAAGGGCGAGGATCGCCTGACCGCCGCGGTGAATGAGACGCTGATCAAGCTGGAAAACGACGGCGAAGCGGTTAAGATTTACGATCGCTGGTTCGGGCCGGAAACCAAATCCGCCCAGCCGCGCGGCGATTTCAAAATCGCGCCTTTGGATCAGCAACCGAAAGCCTGATTTAACCGCTCGCGGTGAGATCGGTACGGAGGGGCGCAGCTTGCTGCGCCCCTGATGCATTCTGCAAGACAAGGATTGAACATGAACCTGGACTGGCTGCTGGCGCCGCAATACCTGAACTGGCTGTGGCACGGCTTTCTGCTGACGCTGTGGCTTTCCGCCTGCGCGGGCCTGGCGGCCACGCTGTTGGGCTTCGTGCTGGCGGCGATGCGCGACAGCAGCCTGCGGCCGTTGCGTTGGCTGGCGATGGGGTACAGCTCGTTGTTTCGCAATACGCCGCTGCTGGTGCAGCTGTTCTTCTGGTACTTCGCCGCCGGGCAAATCCTGCCGTCCGCCGCCATGCAGTGGCTGAACAGCGCACATCAGGTCGGCCCGCTTGAGTGGCCGTCGTTCGAGTTTCTCGCCGGTTTCTTCGGCCTGACGCTGTACTCCACCGCCTTTATCGCCGAAGAGATCCGCTCCGGCATTCGCGGCGTCGCCGGCGGGCAGAAATATGCCGCTCAGGCGCTGGGGCTGACCGGCTGGCAGGCGATGCGCTACGTGGTGCTGCCGCAGGCGCTGAAAATCGCGCTGCCGCCGCTGCTGGGGCAATACATGAACGTGATCAAGAACTCGTCGCTGACCATGGCGATCGGCGTTGCCGAACTCTCTTACGCCTCGCGTCAGGTCGAAACCGAAACCCTGCGCACCTTCCAGGCGTTCGGCGTGGCGACGGTACTGTATATCGCCATCATCGCGCTGCTGGAAGGTTGGGGCATGTGGCGACAACAGCGTAAACCGCTGGGAGGACATTGAGATGGATTTCAGCGTGATTCACGACAACCTGGGTTACCTGCTGTGGGGCACCTGGCCGGATGGGCCGCTGGGCGGCGCGGCGCTGACGTTGGCGATCAGCCTGATGGCCGGGGTCGCCTCGGCGGTGCTCGGCACCTTACTCGGCGTGGCGCTGGCAATGTCGCGCGGCGTCGCCGCCGGGCTGCTGGCGGCGGTGTTGGGCTTTTTCCGCGCCATTCCGGTCATCATGCTGATCTTCTGGACCTATTTCCTGCTGCCGATGGTGTTTGGCGTCGAGATCCCGGAAATTACCACCGTGGTGTGTGCGCTGGCGCTGATCGCCTCGGCCTATCTGGCTCATGCGGTGAAGGCCGGCATCGCCGCGATCGGTCCCGGCCAGTGGCAGGCCGGGCTTTCTCTGGGGCTGACGCGCTGGCAGACGCTGCGCATGATCGTGCTGCCGCAGGCGCTGCGCATGATGGTGCCGTCGTTCATCAACCAGTGGATTTCTCTGATCAAAGACACCTCGTTGGCTTATATCGTCGGCGTTGGCGAATTGACCTTCCTGGCGACCCAGGTTAACAACCGCAGCATGGTCTATCCGATGGAAGTGTTCCTGTTTGTGGCGCTGGTCTATTTCGTATTCTGCCTGGCGCTCGATCTGCTGGCCAACGCGGTCAACCGCCGCTTCGGCGCGCAAACCCGCGCGCTGAAGCGGTCCTGGCGCTGGTGGCGCAACAAGCCGCCGTTGCCGGCCAGTTAATCGGCCGTCAGCCGCCAGCCGCGTTCGCGCCACAGCGCGGGCAATTGAGCCAGGTCGTCAAACGTGGTCACCAGCGGGTGATCGATCGGCGGATTATGCGGATCGGCGCAGAAGTAAAAGACCGGAATGCCGGCATTGATGCCGGCCTGCGCGCCGGCGGGCGAATCGTCCACCAGGATGCAGCGCGTCACCGGCACCCGCATCTGTTCGGCGGCGTGAAACACGATCGCCGGATCCGGCTTCCAGCGCTGAATGTCATAGCCGCTGAACAACCGGTCATCAAAATAAGGCAGCATGCCGGTCAGGCCGAGCGAGTGCTGCATCTTGCTGACCGGCCCGTTGGAGACGGTGCAGACAGGCACCGTCACCTGCGCCAGCAGCTCGCGGGCGCCGGCAATCTGTTGCAGCTCGCTGTCGAACAGCCGCGCCACTTCCTGCCGATACAGCGGCACCAGCGTCTCTTTTTCCAGGTCAGTGCCCTGCTCGGCATTGACCCGATCGATAATCTCGTACAGCTTCACCCCTTTGTATTTCTTGAATACCTCTTCCAGCGACAGATGAATGCCGTAGTGGGCGAACATATGGACATAGGCTTTGCTGCACAGCACTTCGCTGTCCACCAGCGTGCCGTCGCAGTCGAACAAAATGCAGTCAATCTGATTCATGCGGGACAGGTTCCTTCGGGTTAACGCCGCTGAGGCGACTCAGCGATCACTTGATCAGGTTACGCGCCTTGAGATCGTGCAAAATCAGCGCGGCGACGTGTGAGCACTGCGGCAGATCGCGGCTGTCGCACCACTTCAGCTCGGCGATTTCGGCGGCGGGCTGCAACTGCCCGGTAAAGTCGGCCTGGTAGCAGCGAATGCGCACCTGGGTACCGTCCTGCTTGCCGTCCGCCGGGCCGGTGAACTCGCCGTAAAACGCGATGGATTGCGACAGCAGCGCAACGGTCAGCTCTTCGTCGATTTCGCGGCACAGCGCCTGTTCGTCGGTTTCGTCCGCTTCGCGCTTTCCGCCCGGCATATAAAACAGCGTCTTGTTGTGCGAGCGCACCAGCGCCACTTTGTCATCTTTCAGCGCGATCAACGCCAGCTTATCGATAAAGGTCGAAGACATGCGGATTCCTGTTTTAACGGATAGGGATAGAGGGGCGATAGGCTATTTTATCGGCCGTGCCGGCAAACGGCAACGCAGCGGGCGGCAAGGGGGATGAATGCCTGTAAATACAAGCCGTTGACGCGTTTAGCCGTAAAGACGGCGAAAAAAACCTGTGACCGGCGTCAAAAGCCCCACTTTTTGTTATAGGATAGCCGGCGACTGTCCATTCCCATTTTCGGAATTCTGATAATGACCAAACCAGTATCTGGCCTTGACGCTGAGCAAGGCTTGCTTGGGCGCGTGTTTAAACTCAAGCAACATGGCACGACGGCGCGTACGGAAACGATTGCCGGTATCACCACCTTCCTCACCATGGTGTATATCGTGTTCGTTAACCCGCAAATTTTGGGCGCAGCGGGCATGGATACCCAGGCAGTATTTGTCACCACCTGTTTGATCGCCGCCTTCGGCAGCATCTTTATGGGCCTGCTGGCAAACCTGCCGGTGGCGCTGGCGCCGGCGATGGGCCTGAACGCCTTCTTCGCCTTCGTGGTGGTCGGGGCGATGGGCATTTCCTGGCAGGTGGGCATGGGCGCCATCTTCTGGGGCGCGGTCGGCCTGCTGTTGCTGACCATTTTCCGCATCCGTTACTGGATGATCGCCAACATTCCGGTCAGCCTGCGCGTCGGCATCACCAGCGGCATCGGGCTGTTCATCGGCATGATGGGGCTGAAAAACGCCGGCATCGTGGTGGCCAACCCGGACACGCTGGTGACCATCGGCAGCCTGACCTCGCACAACGTGCTGCTGGGGGCGCTCGGCTTCTTCATCATCGCCGTGCTCTCTTCGCGCAACTTCCACGCGGCGGTGCTGGTGTCGATCGTGGTCACCACCCTGATCGGCTGGATGCTGGGCGACGTGAAATACGGCGGCCTGTTCTCCCTGCCGCCGAGCATCACCTCGGTGGTGGGCCAGGTCGACGTGGCCGGCGCGCTGAACATCGGGCTGGCCGGGGTCATCTTCTCGTTTATGCTGGTGAACCTGTTCGACTCTTCCGGCACCCTGATCGGCGTCACCGATAAAGCCGGCCTGACCGACAGCCAGGGCAAGTTCCCGCGCATGAAGCAGGCGTTGTACGTTGACAGCATCAGCTCAGTGGCCGGTTCGCTGGCGGGGACCTCTTCCGTGACCGCTTACATCGAAAGCTCGTCCGGCGTCGCCGTCGGCGGCCGCACCGGTCTGACGGCGGTGGTCACCGGCCTGCTGTTCCTGCTGGTGATCTTCCTGTCGCCGTTGGCGGGCATGGTGCCGGCTTATGCCGCCGCCGGCGCGCTGATCTATGTCGGCGTGCTGATGACCTCCAGCCTGGCGCGGGTGAAGTGGGACGATCTGACCGAAGCGGTACCGGCGTTTGTCACCGCGGTGATGATGCCGTTCAGTTTCTCGATCACCGAAGGCATCGCGCTCGGCTTTATCTCCTACTGCGTGATGAAGCTCGGCACCGGCCGCTGGCGTGAAATCAGCCCGTGCGTGGTGGTCGTGGCGCTGCTGTTCGTGCTGAAGATCGTCTTCGTCGACGGCCATTGACAGCCAAAGGGCCGACGCCCGTCGGCCCTGAAACCCTAGACGCCCGGCGTCGCATCCGGCGCCTGATCCAACACCCACTGCAACGGCCGCCTGAAGCGCGCCTGCCAACTGCCGGCGGCATCCTCTCCCTGGGCGAAGTGCAGCGTTTGCACCTGATTATCCTCCCCGAACAGATTGGCGAAGTGCAATGCCAGCGCCTGTTCGCTGAAATTCTGCCGATCGTAATACGCCATCACGATTTTCTTTTGCGCCGCCAGCGACTGCTGGGCCGGCTTGATCTCGCCGTTGGGGGCGATCAAGAGCGCGCCGGCATAAAACTGCGGGTACTTGGCGATCAGGTTGGCGGCGTGCAACGCGCCCTGGCCGCGGGCGCTGAGGTAAATCCGCCGGGGATCCAGCTTTAGCTGCGGAGCCAGCTGTTGCAGCGTACGCTGAATGGCGGTTTGGGTGCTCTCGTCGCTGTAATTCGACCAGCGGAAGCTGTTTTCCGACAGCATCTGCGTGCCGTTGAGCTCGATGTAGGCCACGCCCATTTCGCCGAACAGCAGCCGCTCCTCGGGGCTGATGGCGGCGGCTTTGCCGTAGGTATGCAGGAAGATCACCGTTGGCCACCCTTCGGGTGGCGTTTCGCCGTCCGGTATCGCGTAGCTGGCCTTGCCTTCATAGCGGCGAGCGTGCTGCAGATAGCGCGCTTTGGTGGCGGCCAGGATAGATTGGTAGGTGGCGGAGTGCTGGATGCTGTTGAAGGCGTCGTCCTCCAGCAGGTTGTAGTAGTACCACAGGCCGCGGTCGGCGCTCAGCTGCAGGTAGCGCTCCGCCAGCTCGGTTTGCCCTTTCTCCGCCGACGACACCGCCAGCTGGTAGGGCGCCCAGACATTGCGGCCGTCTTCGCGCATCAGCGTCAGGTACAGCGACATGGCGCCCAGTTTTTTATCTTCCTGGTTTTGCGCGGATCGCGACAGCTGGGCGTTGAGCGCGCTGTGCGCAGGCAGCTCCAGCGGTTCTTCACCGGCGGGATAACGTATGTCTGCGGCGAAAGCGGGACTGGTGATGGAAACGAAAAATAACGCTAAAATGAAAAAATACATGATGCTATGGCTTTAATTTCAATAAATTGACGGACGTCATGTCCTGTTGCGGCGCCCCGCGGGCGCCGCGAGACCTTCACTCCACGCGGCGAATAAAATCGCTGAACGCGGACAGCTGGCCGGTCAGGAAATCCAGCGTTCCCTGATCGCTCAGTTCACCGGCCTGTTCATCGACCTTGCTTTGGATCACGCCGCCCATAAACTCAGGCTTGTTCATTACCATCGCATCGAGGAACACCAGGATCTGACGCAGATGGTATTGGCAGCGCGCGCCGCCGATCGGCCCCATTGAGCTGGTTTGAATGGCCACCGGCTTGCCGGCCAGCGGCTGATTCGGTACGCGAGACAGCCAATCGATGGCGTTTTTCAACCCGCCGGGCACGGAATAGTTGTATTCGGGGGTGACGATGATCACGCCGTCGGCCTGGCGGATCTGCTCTGCTATCGCTTCGACTGCGGCAGGAAAGCCTTCACCCTGTTGCATGTCGGCGTCGTACAGCGGGATATCGCGGATGGAGGGCAGCGCTTCAATGGTGACGCCCTGCGGAGCCAGGCCAGGCAGGGCGCGGGCCACCATGGCGTTGTAGGAGCCTTTGCGCAGGCTGCCGAGTAGAGTGACGATTTTTAAGGCTTGGTCTGACATGGTGATTCTCCCTTTCGAATGAGCAGATTCAGCGTACAACATGGGCGAATAGTAGGCTAAAGCGCGGGTCGAGAATAGGCGATTGCTCAACATTTAGCTGTCTTTACAATTTAATCCAGTAACTCGTGCGGTAAAGACCGCGTTATCCGCTTTGCGCCGCGTCAACCTGGCGTCTTCAGGCCTGTCAGTTTAACGAAGCGTGAGGATGCCGCCGGGCTGCGCGGCGAGATTTCCCCGTCTTTGTGCAGGCCGCCGCGCTCTTCGTAGCGCCAGCACAGCAGGCGATCCAGCTCGGGGCTGCCGGCGCAGGCCCAGCTCAGATATTCGTCGGCGTCGCTCATCACCTGAACGTCCGGCGTGGCGCTGGAGCGCAGGTGACCGGAGAAGGGATGCAGACGTAGCGTGGATTGGCCGCTGTTGCCGAGGCCGGAAATTTTCAGCACGCTTTGCCGAATGCTCCACAGCTGAGTCTCCGCCTCCAGCCGATCGTCCTGCGCGCCGATCCAGGCACTTTCCGCCGGCGTCTGATGCGCGTTCTGCAGCGCGCTTTGCCGGCTGCCGCGCGCCCGCATCACTTCGATATCCAGTCCGACTTTGCCCTCGTCGCTAAGCAGCACGCCCACGGTGTTGCTGGCGTAGGCGAGGCTAAAATCGGGCAACTGATGATCGGCGAAGCAGGGGCGGCCGGTCGGCGTGGTGGCGATGGGGGGCAGCGTCGGCAGGCCGTACAGGTAGAACATCATTTCGGCGAGCAGAATGCGCCCTTGCAGGTAACGCGTGCGGCGCTTAACGGAAAAGGTGCGGGTGGCGGCTATCACTTCGTCGGAGAGTCTCTGGGTATCCAGGACAGCGGAGGCCGGGGTCCATCGGGCAAAATGACACGCCATTGTTCACTCCATGACAGAGGGTCGCTAAGAACGCAGGGGTGTTAGATTAAGACTAAGTTGAGGATTTATCATCAAAAAACACTATGCGGATTATCCGATTTGTTGGCTTTTGCGCTGTGCAGGAGGGCATGGGGGCATGCAAGGCGAAGGTTATTCAGACCTCAAATCGCGTTGCGTAACGGGGTCGTGCATAAAATTAATCAGTTCCGAAGCCAGCCGCTTTCGAATCGACGGCGTCCAATGAACCCATAAAATATCGCCTGATAAGAAAAAGTTGGCGGAGAGAGCAGGATTCGAACCTACGACACGATGACTCGTGTGGATTTAAGAAACGGTTAGTTTCTTAAATCTGGCTTAAACCACTCGCCCACCTCTCCGCGTTCGTTTGTTGGAAACATAAAACCACATAATTAAAATGGTTAAAATAACCTGAACTTGAAAATGTGAGCAAACCCACAAAAACCCTATTTATTGTGTGTGTTTATTAATTATCAGAGTCAGGTCACTAAATTTACATTAGCTATTGTTATAAAAAGTTGGCGTCATTGGCTACGAATAGGGAAGAAGGGTATGCCAGATCTCGAATTAATGCCGCTGCAAAGCGCCGATTTTTATAAGACAGCTGAACGTGTTGTTTTTAAAGAATATAAATGTAACTGCAAAAAAGGTTGGAAGGGTGAAGATCGCTTTATCGTCTACAAAGCCGATCAGAATAGGATCGCTGAGGTTATCAACAATGAGGTTTCAAATAACAACGTTGAAGACCTCATCGCGCTGGCATCGTCTTTTTTGACGGATAAGGTGGTGATTTCCGGCGGGCATACCGTGGTTAATTTGGACGATCGTTTTTCTGTCAGCAGTGAAGTGGAAAAGTCTGCGCGCTTCTGCATTGACTACATTGCCGAATCCATCAGACGGCTCAGTGTTCAGCCTGACTTCTTGATGGAAATAAATGATTTCTATATGGAAAAAAGCGATGGCAGCGAGATAGACGGCGCTAACGAATTCAGGAAGATGGCGACATCGCCGTACATTATTCCGGAAAAAATAAACGACTACATTCTGGCGTCGAATCAACGTCATGGCATTGATATCAATACATTTTATGTCAGTGAAAAAAACATGGCGGATCGCTTTAAACGCCACATTAAAAACCGTATGGATAAAGAGGCGTATTTTCAGCGCCAAGACGGAAATGTGAAGATGACGGTGGGTGAACACACGTTCGATATCATCAAGGAAAATAAACCGACCTGCGCGGCGGGAAATGCTGCGACGTTCAGGGCTATTCGGTATCGCATTTCCCCCAATAAAATCTTTGATAATTACACGTCGCATATTGGCGTTTTTCCGCTGTGTTCACGCGTCAACGTGCTTAACGGCTATCGTGCGGCCGCGACTTTTTACGATAACTTCGCTTTGCCTTCTTTACTGGTCTTCTTCGGCAAATCCTGTTTCGAATGACATTTTTGTGCCAGCTGGCTATGCGTCACGCATAGCCATGATGGTCGAGCATCATCATGAAAATCTCACACCTGTATTGGCCTGTCACTTTCTTCTCCACGGCATTTGGCGCCGGGATTTTCTTTTTGCCACAGGCGGTGGGGCCGGGCGTGCTGGGGATGAAAGTGTTCATGCTGTTTATCGTTATCGCCATGTCGGTATCGATGATGGCGCACTATCTTTTTTTCAAATTCATCATTTCGCACCCGGAGAAAGATTTCCTGGCGGCATCATCGACATTTATCGGCGAGCGGGCAGCGGCAATCGTCTGTGTGCTGTTTATTTTGTCGATGATTATTATCGTGCTGATAAATTTCATCACCTTGGTCAACGTCGTCGCGTCTTTTTTCCACAACGGATTCTGGGTCAGGGGCGGCATTTCGCTGTTGCTGAGTGCCGCGCTGTCGGCGGCATGGTTGGCGTTTAGTCAGCGAATCGAGCACCTGATTTCCAGAATGGCACTGGTTTCTATCGTACTGGTGGCGATCCTGGCGGTGTTTTTCCTGTTACAACCTGCGGGGGGGCCGCAGGCGGTGCAGGCGCCGCCTGGCATTTCATTGCAGACGTGGCTGCTGCTGCCGATTTTTCTTTTTACATTTAACTTTACCCCGTGCATCCAACGCTTTGCGAAAAGCGCCTTACGACCGCAGGCGCGCAGTATTCTGTTTGGCAAGGTACTGATCATGGCGTTTATCGTCATGATCGTTATCGCCATCAGCCGCTTGCTGACGCTGGATGACATCTCAATCATTAACAGCCGCAATGTGGATGCGCTGTTTTATACCGCCGGTTTGACCGGCAACGCCACGGCGTGGTTAGGCGCTGCCCTGTTGCTGTGTTTACTGACCGGCGGCGCCTATATCGGCACGTTGACCGGCGTGATCGATGGCATTACGTCCTTCGGCGTGGCGGGCAAAAAGAGAATCATCGCAGGGAATATCGTTGTCTGTACGTTTATTGGCGCGATCAACCCGAGCATTATCAAGATCATCTCGGGCTGGTCGATACCCGTTATCGTGATGACCGTCTTTTTCATCCCATCACTGTATTTTTTGCTACGGGGCGGCGGCAGGCAAAAGGGGATCGGCGTCGTCGTGCTGGGCTGCGGGATCGCGGTAATCGCAACGTTGTTGGTGTAAAGCGGCACGCTTAATCCAGAACCAGCCTATCGCCGGTGGCCGGCGCGATCCCTTCCGGCAGCCATAGCCGGCCCCAGGCGCCGGTACAGTGGCAGCCCATAATCTTTTCCGGCTGATGCTGGCGCAAAAAACGGCGGACGCGCCAGAGCGTGCGCGGGGAAGCGCAGCGTAGATGAAAACCGCCGATCAAGGCGTGGATCCGATCGATCCCGGTGATTTGCTGGCAATGGCGCACGATATTCACGATCCCGCGGTGCCCACAGCCGGTCACGATCACCAGACCGCGATCCGATTTGTAAATCAGCACCCCTTCGTCAATAACGTAATCTACCGCTGCGTTCTCCCCGGCGATCACCCCGTAGGCGCGGGGTGCGGGCACCGCGATTTCGCCTGACCACATAAAGCGATCGCCGATCGCCAGCGGTTCGCGGCTGTATTGCATGCGGTGGCGCGAGTAGTCGATATCCAAAGAGAGCTTTTTGATTTTCCGAGTGTGGCCCAGCACCTTCAGCGCCGCATAGCGCTCATCGCCGACCTGCGGGTGGCAGATGATACGGCTGTTGTCTGGCAGCCAGGCGACGCCGCCGCAGTGGTCATAGTGGCCGTGGGAGAGCACCGTCGCGGTGATACGGGAGAGATCGACACCCATCAGCGCCGCATTGCGCAGAAAGCTGTCGTCGGGGCCGGTATCGAACAGTATGGACGTCGTATCATCCTCAATCAGCAGGCTTAACCCGGCCTTGGCCTGCAATAGCGGGTTGGCGCCGGCGGCGCGGCGGTTTTCCAGCAGTACCCTGAGGGTCAATGCCATGTTGACTCGTTCCTGAGAGAGATTCCTGACTGGCCAGTATAGCGCGGGACGCTGCGGCGGCTCTGTGAGCCGGCGCGCAGAGCGAGAGCGGAAAAGAAAAACGGCCGGAACAAGGGCTTGTCCCGGCCGTGAAGGTGTCTGGCGGTGTTACTTGCCGATACAGAAGCTGGAGAAAATGCGGCCCAGCAGGTCGTCGGAGGTGAATTCACCGGTGATTTCACTCAAGGCCAGCTGCGCCTGGCGCAGTTCTTCGGCCAACAGCTCCCCCGCGTAAGCGCTCACTAACTGTTCTTTGCCCTGCACCAGGTGCTGCGCCGCCAGTTCCAGCGCCTGCAGGTGGCGGCGGCGCGCCAGGAAGCCGCCTTCCATGTTGCTGGTGAAGCCCATGCTCTGTTTAAGATGATCGCGCAGCACATCGACGCCTTCGCCGGTGCGGGCCGACAGGCGAATAAGTGAGTGGTTATTCACTTCCGTCAGACCCAGCGTTTCACCGGTGATGTCGGCCTTATTGCGCACCACGGTGATCGGCAACGTGCCTGGCAGACGCGCCATAAACTCCGGCCAGATCTCCGCCGGCTCGGTGGCGGCGGTGGTGGTGCCGTCAACCATAAACAGCACCCTGTCGGCCTGTTCGATTTCGTTCCATGCACGTTCGATGCCGATGCGCTCCACTTCGTCGCTGGCGTCGCGCAGGCCGGCGGTGTCGATGATGTGCAGCGGCATGCCGTCGATATGGATATGTTCGCGCAAGACGTCGCGGGTGGTGCCGGCGATATCGGTGACGATCGCCGCCTCGCGCCCGGCCAACGCATTGAGCAGGCTCGATTTGCCGGCGTTGGGGCGCCCGGCGATCACCACCTTCATCCCTTCACGCAGCAGGCTGCCCTGGCGCGCTTCGCCTCGCACGCTGTCCAGATCCGCCATGACGTCGTTGAGCTGCGCCTCGATTTTACCGTCGGACAGGAAGTCAATTTCCTCGTCCGGGAAGTCGATCGCCGCTTCCACGTAGATTCGCAGGTGAGTGAGCGCTTCCACGAGCTGGTGGATGCGGGTGGAGAACGCGCCTTGCAGCGAGTTCATCGCCGAACGCGCCGCCTGCTCGGAGCTGGCGTCGATCAGATCGGCAATCGCTTCGGCCTGCGCCAGATCGAGTTTGTCGTTGAGAAACGCGCGCTCGGAGAACTCGCCCGGCCGCGCGATGCGCACGTCGGGCAGCGCCAGCACGCGCTTGAGCAGCAGATCGAGGATCACCGGCCCGCCGTGGCCCTGCAGCTCCAGCACGTCTTCGCCGGTAAAGGAGTTCGGCCCCGGGAACCACAGCGCGATGCCCTGATCGAGGGTGGCGCCCGTGGCGTCGCGGAACGGCAGATAGTCAGCGTAGCGCGGCTTCGGCAGCTTGCCGAGCAACGCCTGGGCGACGTCTTTGGCCTTGCTTCCTGAAATGCGCAGAATGCCGACGCCGCCGCGTCCCGGCGGGGTGGCTTGGGCTACGATGGTATCGGTGGTGCTCATAACGGTTCTCTCTGACGATTAAGATGCAAAAAGGCGGTCTAATGACCGCCTTTGGTGTTACTGCAAGGGTCGGCGCGCCGAACCCCTACACTACGCTTAGCTTTTTTTCTTGTCGCGGCTGTGCAGACCGCGTTTTTCCAGACCACGGTAAATCAGCTGCTGCTGCAGGATGGTCACCAGGTTGCTGACGATGTAGTACAGCACCAGACCGGACGGGAACCACAGGAAGAACACTGTGAAGATCACCGGCATGAAGGTCATGATTTTCTGCTGCATCGGATCAGTCACGGTGGTCGGCGACATCTTCTGAATGAAGAACATCGTCACACCCATCAGGATTGGCAGGATGTAGTACGGGTCTTGCGCCGACAGGTCATGGATCCACAGGGCGAACGGCGCGTGGCGCAGCTCGACCGAACCCATCAGCATGTAGTACAGCGCCAGGAAGATCGGCATCTGAATGATCAGCGGCAGGCAGCCGCCGAGCGGGTTCACTTTCTCCGCCTTGTACAGCGCCATCATCTCTTGGCTCATGCGCTGTTTGTCATCACCGATGCGCTCGCGCATCGCCTGCAGCTTCGGCTGCAGCATGCGCATTTTCGCCATCGAGGTGTACTGCGCCTTGGTCAGCGGGTACATGATGCCGCGCACGATGAAGGTGATGATGATGATGGAGAAGCCCCAGTTGCCGATAAAGCCGTGGATGAACTTCAGCAGTTTGAACAGCGGCTGGGAGATGAACCACAGCCAACCGTAATCCACGGTCAGATCCAGGTGCGGCGCCAACTGGGCCATCTGGTCCTGCAGCTCCGGGCCGACCCACAGGGTCGCGTTCAGCTGCTGCTGAGCGCCCGGCTGCACCACGACCGGCGTAGATTTGAAGCCGATGGTGGACAGGTTGTCGCCCGGTTTGGCGGTGTAGAAGGTGTTGTCACCCTTGGTCGCCGGCACCCACGCGGTGGCGAAGTACTGCTGCAGCATGGCGACCCAACCGTCTTTGGTGGTGACGCTCAGGTTTTCATCTTTGTCGAACGCGTATTTCTGGTACTTGTCCTCGCTGGACGAGTACGCCGCGCCGCGGAAGGTGTGCAGCGCAAAGTTGCTGCTGCCGGTGTCACGGTGCTTAGGCAATTCGGTGGTCTGCTTCAGCTGGCCGAACAGGGTCAGCTCCAGCGGCGTCGCGCCTTTGTTGTCGATGCTGTAATCCACGCCGACCGCATAGTGGTTGCGTTTAAGCACGAAGGTCTTGGTGTAGACCGCGCCGTCTTTATCGGTGTAGGTCAGCGGGATGCGCAGCTCGTCCTGGCCTTCCGGCAGGGTGTAGCTGTCCTGCGCCGCCTGATACAGCGGGCGTTCGCCGTTGGCCGGGTTGTCCGGGCCGTTTTTACCGGTCAGGCCGCTTTGCGCCTGATAGACGAACGACGGGGTGGTTTCCAGCAGTTGGAACGGAGTCGATGAACCCAGAGTATCCGGGTAGGCCAACAGTTTAGCCTGCTCGATATCGCCACCACGGGTGTTGATGGTCAGTGACAGCACGTCGGTGTTCACGGTAATCAGCTTACCCTGACCACTGGCTGGCACGGCCTGGCTGGCGGCATCACCGGCTACTGCGTTCGAAGTCTGTTGCGTGGTCTGTGCGGCCGGCTGCGGAGCATTGTCCGTTTGCCATGCCTGCCAGATCATGAAAGACACGAACAGCAGAGCGATGAGAAGAAGATTGCGTTGCGAATCCATCGTTAGTGTTCTCTGTTATCGTCGGTTTTTGGCGGCACCGGATCATCGCCACCTGGGTTCAAAGGGTGGCATTTTAATACGCGTTTCAATGCTAACCAACTGCCTTTTATCATGCCAAACCTGCTTAATGCCTCAATTGCGTAATGAGAGCATGTCGGCTGGAAGCGACAACGAGGCCCTAGCAGCGGGCTGATGACGAGCTGATAGGCCCGCACCAGCCCGATCAGGATGCGGGAGCCTGGCGACAGTGGCGACGCCATAATTTATCCAAAGCTTCCGTCAGCGCGCGGTTATCCAAATCCGCTATCCCCTTTTTGGCCACCACGACAAAATCCATCGCCGGTAATTCGTGCTGGCGCAGGCGGAAGCTCTCGCGGGTTAGGCGTTTGATCCGATTACGCTCGTGCGCGCGTTTGACGTGTTTTTTGGCGACGGTAAGACCGATGCGGGGATGCCCCAGCTGGTTCAGGCGGCCGAGGATGGTGATTTGCGGCGTGCCAGCCCGTTGTGGCTGCTGGAAGACGAAAGTGAAATGAGTGGGAGTTAACAAACGTAACTCCCTGGGAAAAGCGAGCTTAACCACTCAGCGGGTTAGCTTTATTACTTAGAAACAGTCAGACGAGCACGGCCTTTCGCACGACGGCGGGCCAGAACTTGACGACCATTTTTGGTGGCCATACGAGCACGGAAACCGTGGCTACGGTTGCGCTTCAATACGGACGGTTGGAAAGTGCGTTTCATAGCGATTTCTACCTAAACTTAAAATAATTACTGATCAGTAAACGCGTTTGGCTACTCGGCGTGAAGATGACCGACGCCTCAATCGCAATACATAAAGAAGCGGGATTGTAATAATTGTACAGTCCTGAGTCAATTCGCATCGCGCCAGCCTACCTGGTTGTCTGCCAATAACGGAACAAAATCCGGTCTTGGCCCGTGGTCACCGCAGAATCCTGTCTGGCTAATGACGCACCATAAGGAACCAGGTATCACACGTAGGGCGAAGATTATACGGACTCGGGGTGAAATCGCAAGGATCCCCGTGAGATCCTTTGCGCGCGATCGCAGGATCCGGCGTGGATAACAGGGTATAACCGGTTGACAATGTAAAAAACGCGGCGCAGCGGCCGGGATCTGCGCGGTCATTCGGCGCTGGCGGTGAAAAGATCGCCGCCGGCCGCGGCCTGTGGATAAAATGGATCTAATCTGTGAGGAAGGGGAGGATCTCTTGCTCGGATTGCGCTATGATCCGTCATTCCGATCGCGATCCCTCATGCCGGGATCGTGAGGGACACAAACCGTGAAAGGCGGTTCGCATCCCCCACAGGCAAACAGCCGATGCCGGGTATGTGTCAAAAATCATGAGTTATAAAAAAGTTGCCCGTTTCTTTTCTTTATTGATCTTGTTCGAGTGGAGTCCGCCGTGTCACTTTCGCTTTGGCAGCAGTGTCTTGCCCGATTGCAGGATGAGTTACCTGCCACAGAATTTAGTATGTGGATTCGCCCATTGCAGGCGGAACTGAGTGACAACACCCTGGCGCTGTACGCGCCTAACCGTTTTGTGCTGGATTGGGTTCGCGATAAGTACTTAAACAACATCAATGGTCTGCTGAATGATTTCTGCGGCACGGACGCGCCTTTGCTGCGTTTTGAAGTCGGCAGCAAGCCGATCACGCAGGTGATCAGCCAGACCGTGACCGCCAGCGTCAGCAGCGCCCCTGCGGCTCCGGCGGCGCGCACGGCCGCGCCTTCGCGCCCGAGCTGGGACAACGCGGCGGCGCAACCCGAGCTCTCTTATCGCTCCAACGTCAACCCCAAACACACCTTCGACAACTTCGTCGAGGGTAAGTCCAACCAGCTGGCGCGCGCGGCGGCTCGCCAGGTGGCGGACAATCCGGGCGGCGCCTACAACCCTTTGTTCCTGTATGGCGGCACCGGCCTGGGTAAAACTCACCTGCTGCACGCGGTCGGCAACGGCATCATGGCGCGCAAGGCCAACGCCAAAGTGGTCTACATGCACTCGGAACGCTTTGTGCAGGACATGGTCAAAGCGTTGCAGAACAATGCCATCGAAGAGTTTAAGCGCTACTACCGTTCGGTCGACGCGTTGCTGATCGATGACATCCAATTCTTTGCCAACAAGGAGCGTTCGCAGGAAGAGTTCTTCCATACCTTTAACGCCCTGTTGGAAGGCAATCAGCAGATCATCCTGACTTCGGATCGCTACCCTAAAGAGATCAACGGGGTGGAAGATCGTCTGAAGTCCCGCTTCGGCTGGGGGCTGACGGTGGCGATCGAGCCGCCGGAGCTGGAAACCCGCGTGGCGATCCTGATGAAAAAGGCCGACGAAAACGACATTCGCCTGCCGGGCGAAGTGGCGTTCTTCATCGCCAAGCGCCTGCGTTCCAACGTGCGTGAGCTCGAAGGGGCGCTGAACCGCGTGATCGCCAACGCCAACTTTACCGGCCGGGCCATCACCATCGATTTCGTGCGCGAAGCGCTGCGCGATCTGCTGGCGCTGCAGGAAAAGCTGGTCACCATCGACAATATCCAAAAGACGGTGGCGGAGTATTACAAGATTAAAGTCGCGGATTTGCTGTCCAAGCGGCGTTCGCGATCCGTTGCCCGCCCGCGCCAGATGGCGATGGCGCTGGCGAAGGAACTCACCAACCACAGCCTGCCGGAAATCGGCGATGCGTTTGGTGGCCGCGACCATACCACGGTGTTGCACGCCTGCCGGAAGATCGAGCAGTTGCGTGAGGAAAGTCACGACATCAAAGAAGATTTCTCCAATTTAATCAGAACATTATCTTCATAGCGCTATGAAATTTATCGTTGAACGTGAGCATCTGCTAAAACCGCTGCAACAGGTGAGCAGCCCGCTGGGCGGCCGCCCGACCTTGCCGATCCTGGGCAACCTGCTGCTGCAGGTGACGGAAGGCTCCCTGCTGCTGACCGGCACCGATCTGGAGATGGAGATGGTGGCGCGCGTCGCCCTGTCCCAGCCGCACGAGCCGGGCGCGACCACCGTGCCCGCGCGCAAATTCTTTGATATCTGCCGTGGCCTGCCGGAAGGGGCGGAGATTGCCGTCACGCTGGAGAGCGAGCGCATGCTGGTGCGGTCCGGCCGCAGCCGCTTCTCGCTGTCCACGCTGCCCGCGGCGGACTTCCCGAACCTGGACGACTGGCAGAGCGAGGTGGAATTCACCTTGCCGCAGGCGACGCTGAAGCGCCTGATCGAAGCCACCCAGTTCTCGATGGCCCACCAGGACGTGCGTTACTACCTGAACGGCATGCTGTTTGAAACCGAAGGCGAAGAGCTGCGCACCGTCGCGACCGACGGCCACCGCCTGGCGGTGTGCTCGATGCCGATCGGCCAGCAGCTGCCGTCGCATTCGGTGATCGTGCCGCGTAAAGGGGTGATGGAGCTGGTGCGCTTGCTGGACGGCGGCGATTCGCTGCTGCAGCTGCAGATCGGCAGCAACAACATTCGCGCCCACGTCGGCGATTTCATCTTCACGTCCAAGCTGGTTGACGGCCGTTTCCCGGACTATCGCCGCGTCTTGCCGAAGAACCCGGACAAAACGCTGGAAGCCGGCTGCGATCTGCTCAAGCAGGCGTTCGCCCGCGCGGCCATTCTCTCGAACGAGAAATTCCGCGGCGTGCGGCTGTACGTCAGCCAGAACCAGCTGAAGATCACCGCCAACAACCCGGAGCAGGAAGAGGCGGAAGAGATCCTCGACGTCAGCTACGACGGCGCGGAGATGGAGATCGGCTTCAACGTCAGCTACGTGCTGGACGTGTTGAACGCGCTCAAGTGTGAAGACGTGCGCCTGCTGTTGACCGACTCGGTCTCCAGCGTGCAGATCGAAGACGGCGCCAGCCAGGCGGCGGCCTACGTTGTCATGCCAATGCGGTTGTAGTCTCGTTACCTTGAATTACAGCACCGTCATCGGTAAAGAGATTGCATGGCTCTGACGCGTTTATTGATTAAAGACTTCCGCAATATCGAGGCGGCGGATTTGGCGCTGGCGCCGGGATTCAACTTCCTGGTCGGCGCCAACGGCAGCGGCAAGACCAGCGTGCTGGAGGCGGTGTATACGCTCGGCCATGGCCGCGCCTTTCGCAGCCTGCAGGCCGGTCGGGTCATTCGCCACGACCAACCGGAGTTCGTGCTGCACGGCCGCATCGAAGGCGCGGAGCGCGAGCTGTCGGTAGGATTGAGCAAGAGCCGTCAGGGTGACAGCAAAGTACGCATCGATGGCAGCGACGGCCACAAGGTGGCCGAGCTGGCGCAGCTGCTGCCCATGCAGCTGATCACCCCCGAAGGTTTTACCCTGCTGAACGGCGGGCCGAAATTCCGGCGCGCTTTCCTGGACTGGGGCTGTTTTCATAACGAACCCGGTTTTTTCACCGCCTGGAGCAACCTGAAACGGTTACTGAAGCAGCGCAATGCCGCGCTGCGCCAGGTGAGTCGCTATGCGCAGATCCGCGCCTGGGATCAGGAACTGATCCCGCTCGCGGAGCGCATCAGCGAATGGCGGGCGGAATACAGCGACGCGATCGCCGCGGATATCACCGCGACCTGCGCGCAGTTTCTGCCTGAATTCGCCCTGAGCTTCTCCTTCCAGCGCGGCTGGGATAAAGAGAGCGATTACGGCGAGCTGCTGGAGCGCCAGTTTGAGCGCGACAGGGCGTTGACCTATACCGCGGTGGGGCCGCATAAAGCGGACTTTCGCATTCGTGCCGACGGCACGCCGGTAGAGGATTTGTTATCGCGCGGTCAGCTTAAGCTGCTGATGTGCGCGTTGCGCTTGGCGCAGGGTGAGTTTCTCACCCGGCAGAGCGGGCGGCGTTGCCTGTATCTGATTGATGATTTTGCCTCCGAGCTGGACACCGGCCGTCGCCGGTTGCTGGCCGATCGCCTGAAAGCCACCCAGGCCCAGGTTTTTGTCAGCGCGGTCAGCGCTGAGCAAGTGACCGACATGGCCGGTGAAAAGGGCAAGATGTTCCGCGTGGAACAGGGTAAAATAGAGGTTCAACCACAGGACTAAAATGAGCGAGAAACGTTGATGTCGAATTCTTATGACTCCTCAAGTATCAAGGTATTAAAAGGGCTGGATGCGGTGCGCAAGCGCCCGGGCATGTATATCGGCGATACCGATGACGGCACCGGTCTGCACCACATGGTATTCGAGGTTGTGGACAACGCTATCGACGAAGCGCTCGCGGGCCACTGTAGCGACATTCAGGTCACCATCCATGCCGACAACTCGGTATCGGTGCAGGATGACGGCCGCGGCATTCCGACCGGCATTCACCCGGAAGAAGGGGTTTCAGCCGCAGAGGTCATCATGACCGTGCTGCACGCCGGCGGTAAATTCGACGACAACTCCTATAAAGTTTCCGGCGGCCTGCACGGCGTGGGCGTCTCGGTGGTTAACGCCCTGTCGGAGAAACTGGAGCTGGTGATCCGCCGCGAAGGCAAAGTGCACGAACAAACTTACAGCCACGGCGAGCCGCAGGCGCCGCTGACCGTGGTGGGCGAAACCGAGCAGACCGGCACTATGGTGCGCTTCTGGCCAAGCCACCAGACCTTTACCAATGTGACCGATTTCGAGTACGACATTCTGGCCAAGCGCCTGCGCGAGCTGTCCTTCCTCAACTCCGGCGTGTCTATCCGCCTGAAGGACAAGCGCACTGACCGTGAAGACCACTTCCATTACGAAGGCGGCATCAAGGCGTTTGTCGAGTACCTGAACAAGAACAAAACGCCGATCCACCCGAACGTGTTCTACTTCTCCACCGTGAAAGACGACATCGGCGTGGAAGTGGCGCTGCAGTGGAACGACGGTTTCCAGGAAAACATCTACTGCTTCACCAACAACATTCCGCAGCGCGACGGCGGCACGCACCTGGTCGGTTTCCGTACCGCGATGACCCGTACGCTGAACAGCTACATGGAGAAGGAAGGCTACAGCAAGAAGGCCAAGGTCAGCGCCACCGGCGATGACGCGCGTGAAGGCCTGATCGCCGTGGTGTCGGTGAAGGTGCCGGATCCCAAGTTCTCCTCTCAGACCAAGGACAAGCTGGTCTCTTCTGAGGTGAAAACCGCGGTTGAAACGCTGATGAACGAGAAGCTGGTGGATTACCTGATGGAAAATCCGGGCGACGCGAAAATCGTGGTCGGCAAAATCATCGACGCGGCGCGCGCGCGCGAAGCGGCGCGTAAAGCGCGTGAGATGACCCGCCGCAAAGGCGCGCTGGATCTGGCCGGCCTGCCGGGCAAGCTGGCGGACTGCCAGGAACGCGATCCGGCGCTGTCCGAACTGTACCTGGTGGAAGGGGACTCCGCGGGCGGCTCTGCCAAGCAGGGGCGCAACCGCAAGAACCAGGCTATCTTGCCGCTGAAGGGGAAAATCCTCAACGTCGAGAAGGCGCGTTTCGACAAAATGCTCTCTTCCCAGGAAGTGGCGACGCTGATCACCGCGCTGGGCTGCGGCATCGGCCGTGACGAGTACAGCCCGGACAAGCTGCGTTACCACAGCATCATCATCATGACCGATGCTGACGTCGACGGTTCGCACATCCGTACGCTGCTGTTGACCTTCTTCTACCGCCAAATGCCGGAAATCATCGAGCGTGGCCACGTGTTCATCGCACAGCCGCCGCTGTACAAGGTGAAGAAAGGCAAGCAGGAGCAGTACATCAAAGATGATGAGGCGATGGATCAGTACCAGATCGCCATCGCGATGGACGGCGCCACGCTGCACACCAACGCCAGCGCACCGGCGCTCGGCGGCGAGCAGTTGGAAAAACTGGTGGCCGAGCACTATGGCGTGCAGAAGCTGATCGGCCGCATGGAGCGCCGCTACCCGCGCGCGCTGTTGAACAGCCTGATCTATCAGCCGACGCTGAACGAAGGCGATCTCAGCGATGAAGCCAAGGTGAAGACCTGGATCGCGTCGCTGGTGCAGGCGCTGAACGACAAAGAGCAGCACGGCAGCAGCTATGATTTCGTGATCTTCGAGAACCGTGAGCGCCAGATGTTCGAGCCGGCGCTGCGCATCCGCACCCACGGCGTGGATACCGACTACAAGCTGGACTTCGACTTCATCCACGGCGGCGAATACCGCAAGATCTGCCAGCTGGGCGAGCAGCTGCGCGGGCTGATCGAAGAGGGCGCGTTCATCGAGCGCGGCGAACGCCGTCAGCCGGTAGACAGCTTCGAGCAGGCGCTGGAGTGGCTGGTGAAAGAGTCGCGCCGCGGCCTGTCGGTACAGCGTTATAAAGGTCTGGGCGAGATGAACCCGGAGCAGCTGTGGGAAACCACCATGGATCCGGAAAGCCGCCGCATGCTGCGCGTGACCGTCAAGGACGCCATCGCTGCCGATCAGCTGTTCACCACGCTGATGGGCGATGCGGTTGAACCGCGTCGCGCCTTTATCGAAGAAAACGCCCTGAAAGCGGCGAACATCGATATCTGATGCGTTAATGGCTGTGAAAATCCGCGCCGGGCGACCCGCGCGGATTTTTTTTGGCCTTTTTTGGCGCTGACAGCCGAGGCTGAAACGCGTTAGCATGAATAAAAACCACTGGGAGAAGCGTTGAATGGCTATTGAACTGATTGCGATCGACATGGACGGCACGTTGCTGGATCCGCAGCATCAAATCACGCCGGCGGTAAAGCAGGCTATCGCGGCGGCGCGGCGCAAAGGGGTGCACGTGGTGCTGGCCACCGGGCGGCCATATGTCGGCGTGCAGGACTATCTGCGCCAGTTGGACATTCAGGGCCCTGGCGATTTCTGTATCACCTATAACGGCGCGCTGGTGCTGCGTGCGGCTGACGGCGCCTGCATTCTGCAAGAAACGCTGGGCTTTGAGGATTATCTGCACTTTGAGCAGATGGCGCGCGAGTTCGGCGTTCACTACCAGGCGTTTGATTTCGATACCCTGTATACCCCGAACAAGGATATCGGCAAGTACACCATACACGAAGCGGAAATGACCGGCATTCCGCTGAAATACCGCAGCGTGGAAGAGATGGATCGCCAGATGCGTTTCCCTAAAGTGATGATGATCGACGAGCCGGAGCTGTTGGACCGCGCTATCGCGCGCATCCCGGCGGAAACGCGCGAGCGTTATACCATCCTGAAAAGCGCGCCTTATTTCCTCGAGATCCTGCACAAGAACGTCGATAAGGGCGCCGGGGTGAGAATGCTGGCCGAGCATTTGGGCGTGGCGCGGGAAAACATCATGACGCTGGGGGATCAGGCCAACGATACGGCGATGATCGAATATGCCGGCGTCGGCGTTGCGATGGGCAACGCCATTCCCGAACTGAAAGCGGTGGCGCAGTTTGTCACCAGCGCCAATACCGAAGACGGCGTGGCGCGCGCTATCGAGAAGTTCGTGCTCAACGCCTGATAACGCGGGGCGCTGCGGCGCCTCTTTATACTTTCGCCAACACCCCTTTGGCGATCTGCAGATCCTGAATCGCCAGCCCGGTGAGATCGGCGATGGTGATGTGATGCGGCTCGCGTCGCACCCGTCCGCCCTGCGCCAATGCGGCGCCCATTTCGACGATTGGCGTTGAAATCAGCTTGTGCTGCCGATAAGCCGTTGCGATCTCGCCATAGTCTGTACACTGAGCCAGTGCATCGACCAGCAGCGCGTCCGCGCGGGCCACCAGCTCGGTCGCCAGCTCCTGCTTACCGGGCGCGTCGGCGCCCACCGCGGTAATGTGCGTGCCGGGCCGAATATCCGCCGCCTGCAAAATCGGTTCGCGGCTGGGCGTGGTGGTGACGATCAGCTGACAGTGCGCCGCCAGCTCCGCCGCATCCTGCGTGACCCGCACCCGAAAACCCTCGGCCTCGACATCGCGTCGATACGCCGCCAGCGCCTGTTCGTTGCGGCCCCACACCCATACCTCGCGGCAATCGGTCACCGGTTTCAGACATTGCAGCTGCAGCCGCGCCTGCAGGCCGGTGCCGACCATGCCTATCGCCTGAATATGCGGCGGTGCGCACAGATCGGCGGCGATGCGGCCGGCCAGTGCGGTGCGCAGCGCGGTCAGCCAACCCTCATCCTGCAACAGTGCGCGGGGCTCGCCGGTTTGGGCGGAGAACGCCATCATCAGCCCTTGATTGCTCGGCAGGCCTTGTTCGGCATTGCGATAGAAACCGGTGGAGATCTTGACCACGAACAGTTCGTCGCCTTCCAACCAGGCGGATTTGATGCAGCAGTCGCCGGCGGCCTGTTCGAACAGGAAATGCTGCGCCGGGGGCTGTTGTACCCGTTGTTGCGAGTAGGCGATAAAACCCTGCTTCAGCAGCGGCGTTATGGTCTCGGCGTCGAACGCGGCGAGAATTTGCTGCCGATTAAGGATGCGCATCGGCGATGGCCTTGAGGTATTTCTCCAGCACGATGTTTTTACCGCACAGCACTACCGCCACCTTTTTGCCTCGGTATTCCGGCGCCAGTTTGATCGCTGCCGCCAACGCCACGCCTGCTGCGCCTTCGATAATCCAGCGATCGCTGGCGGCGATCCGGCGCATCGCGAGTTTGATTTCTGCCTCGCTGACCAGCACTTTGCGGTCAATCAGCTGCTGGCACAGCGGGAAGGTCACGGCGCCCGGCTCGACGCCGCCGGCGGTGCCGTCGGACAAGGTTTCTTGTTCTTCCACCGGGAAGATATGGCCGGCTTCCAACGCGCTGTACAGGCTGGTGGCGTTTTCCGGCCAGCAGGCGATAAGCTGCGTGTTTGGCGACAGTTGCCGCAGAACGGTGCCGATGCCGGCGATATAGCCACCGCCGCCCACCGCCACGAATACCGCGTCCAGATCGGCGAGTTGTTCAACCAGCTCCATGCCGCAGGTGCCCTGGCCGGCGATCACCTGTTCGTCGTTATACGGCGAGATATAGGTTTTCCCCTGTTCGCGTGCGGCCAGTTCCCCCGCCAGTTCGGCGTTCAGCGCATCGCCCGGCACCAATTCCACGATGCCGCCCAGCGCCCGGATGGTGTCGAGCTTGATGCTCGCCGCCGTCTCCGGCGCATAAACCGTGACGCCAACGCCCATACGCTGCCCCGCCAGAGCGACCGCCTGGCCGTGGTTGCCGGTTGAGGCGGCGATCACGCCGCGCCGGCGTTGCTCGTTATCCAACAGCCGCAGCTTGTTGCTGGCGCCGCGAAATTTAAAGGAACCGGTGTGCTGCAGGTGGTCGCATTTCAGATACAGCTCGCAGCCCAATTGCTGAGAAAGCAGCACGCTGCGCTCCAGCGGCGTGACCCGCACCTGAGGGCGCAGTTGCTGATGAGCGGAAACAATGGCATCGAAGAGGGTGTTCATACCGGCTCCAGAAGATTTGTTTGGACTAAAAATCCAGTTTGTACTTTTTTGTATTAGTTGTAAACCCCGCAGCCCGACCCTCGGGCACACCGATCAGAAAACGGCAACGGTCGGAAGGAACATTGCGTTTTCGGTGAAAATAATCATAAACCGGTCGTCTAGCGGCACGATTTTTTATTTATTTGCGTTAAGTAAGGCGCCGCCGCTGCCTTATTCTTATAAGGAAGATGAGAATGAAAAAATAGGGTTTTCATCACCCACCCTATTACATTGGCGCCGTTGAGTTTCGCCGGCAGGAATACAATCGCCTAGTCGGCCGCTTATTTCCTGCCGACGCCGTCGATCGGCTTAAATGATAAGACGCTGAAAAATAATTGCGTGATTTCGAACCGAAAAATTCCTCCCGCCTCACCCTCACAGGCCATATGAAACGCTGCGGGCGATCCGGTAAGATGACGGCTCAGTGCCAGCATGTGCAGGAGAGCCGCCATGAGCCATCGGGAAAAACAACTGACTTTCGACCCACGCGGGCATCAGTTAACCAATATCAACGTCTGGACGCCGGACAGCCAATGGCTGGCTTATGACGTGCGTCCGCGCGGCGCCTCTTTCACCGGCCTCAGCATCGAGCGTGTCAACGTCGCCAGCGGCGCGGTGGAGGTGATTTATCGCGCCCAGCACGGCGCCCACGTCGGCGTGGTCACGGTCAGCCCCGATGCGCCGGCGCGCTATGCCTTTATTCACGGACCTGAGCACCCGGACAGCGCCTGGCAGTATGATTTTCACCACCGCCGCGGAGTGATCGTCAGCGAACCGGATCGCGAGTTGGCCATCACCCTCGACGCGCTGGATATCACCGCGCCCTATACGCCCGGCGCGCTGCGCGGCGGCAGCCATGTGCACGTTTTCAGTCCGGACGGCAGCCGCCTCAGCTTTACCTACAACGATCACGTGATGCATGAACGCGATCCGGCGCGCGATCTGCGCAACGTCGGCGTGGCCGTGCCGCTGCACGGGGTTAACCCGCCAAAACAGCACCCGCGCGAGTACGACGGCAGCCACTATTGCGTGTTGGTCAGCGAGACGGTGCCGCAGCCGCGGCCGGGCAGCGATCAGATTAATCGCGCTTACGAAGAAGGCTGGATCGGCCGCGAAGGCTACCGTAAGGCCGACGGCAGCCGGCAGCGCTGGGCGCTGGCATTTATCGGCGATACGTTGTCCGCCGCCGGAGAGAAGCTGTCTGAGGTGTTTATCGTCGATCTGCCGGAGAACGACGTCGACTACGCCCGGGCGGGCGCTCTGCCGCTGCAGGGGACGGAAAGCGAGCTGCCGGCGCCGCCGCTTGGCGTCAGGCAGCGGCGGGTAACCTTTACCGGGGATCGCCGTTTTCCTGGCGTGGCTGGTGCGCCGCGCCACTGGCTGCGCAGCTCGCCGGACGGCAGCCAGATAGCTTTTCTGATGAAGGACGACGGCGGCGTGGTGCAACTGTGGACGGTGTCGCCGAACGGCGGTGAGCCGCGCCAGGTCAGCCGTGGCGAGCATGACATCCAGTCGGCGTTCAGCTGGCACCCGCAGGGCGGGACGATAGCCTTGGTGTGCGACAACAGCGTGATGCTGTGCGAGGTGGCCAGCGGCCGCCTGCAGCGATTGACGCCGCGCAGCGTGCAGCCGCCGTCGGGGGATGCCGTGGTGTTTTCGCCGGATGGCAAGAAAGTGGCGTTTATGCGCGAGATAGCGGGGTTCAACCAGATCTTTGTGGTTGAGGCGTAAGGCGGGCCTGATGACCCGCTGCGTGTGCGATTAGTGCGTGGCGGTGCTGTCGTCGCCCTGACCGGGATTGCCGGTCGCCGCCAGATTCTGCTGCTCGCTGCGCAGGATACGCGCTTTTGGCGAGTCTGTGGTGGCGTCGTTGCCGGAGCGCAGATAGTCGTAAGGCAGCAGCACGGTATCCATCACCGCGGAGAACGGCAGATCCAGCGCCACCAGCGGCATCATCGCCCAGCTGGTGTTGTCGTCCTTCAGCATGTCCACGCTGGCGCGGGTGCCGGGATAGTAACCCTGATTCGGGCCGGTATGGCTCATTACGCTGGAGCAACCGCTGGTCGCCAACAACATGCAGCCCGTCGCTATCGCTTTCATCGTCGTCATTAATCCATCCTGCAGGGTTGCTGTTCCCCTAAATTAAGCTGATTTATAACATCCTGTTGCTGCTTTAAAAGAAGCAAAATCCCGCTCTGTGGCGGCTCTCTCACTTTAGTGTAAGTGGTAAAAAAAACTTTTACCTTATTGATGCAAATTTTTTTTGATCCTCGCCTGTTGAATTGATGAAAGCAACCCCCATTTTATCATCAGAGCCGAATTGAGAATTCGCCGTAAGGGAATTCTGGCTTAATTAGCCTGTCCAGAGTGGAAGGCGTATTTATTTCAACCTCGCTGAAGTGCCTTAGGAGGCTGTTTTATGCGTAATTTTGATCTTTCCCCGCTATACCGTTCCGCCATTGGTTTCGATCGCCTGTTCAACGCGCTGGAGGCTGGCCAGAGTCAGGGCAACGGCGGTTATCCCCCTTATAATGTCGAACTGGTGGATGAAAATCATTATCGGATCGCCATCGCGGTAGCCGGGTTTGCCGAGCAGGAGCTGGAGATCACCACGCAGGATAATCTGCTGATCGTGCGCGGGGCGCACAACAATGAACCGGCAGAAAAAACCTATTTATACCAGGGCATCGCCGAGCGTAATTTCGAGCGTAAATTCCAGCTGGCCGAACATATTCAAATTAAAGGCGCCAAACTGGAGAATGGCCTGTTGTATATCGACATGCAACGCATCGTGCCGGAAACATTAAAACCGCGCCGCATCGAAATTAAATAAATTTCCGTTTCGCCGGCAGGTACGCTGCCGGTAAATATGAAGTCATGATTAGCCTGCCGTCAGGGGGCTGAATAAACACATCTCGCTTAATGAAAGGAGTTGTTCCTATGCGTAATTACGATTTATCCCCGCTTCTGCGTCAGTGGATTGGTTTTGATAAATTGGCCAGTTCAATGGGCGGCCAGGAACCTCAGGGGTTCCCGCCGTATAACATCGAGAAAAGTGATGACAATCACTACCGCATTTCTCTGGCGCTGGCCGGTTTCCGGCAAAGCGAACTGAATATCGAAGTGGAAGGGCCGCGGTTGACCGTCAGCGGTAAACCCACGCCGCCGGAAAAACAGGTTGAATACCTGCATCAAGGTTTGGTGTGCAAAGAGTTCCAGCTGACTTTCACCCTGGCGGAGCATCTGCAGGTGTCCGAAGCCAAATTTGAAAACGGCCTGCTGCACATCGATCTGGTGCGTCAGGTGCCGGAAGCCTTGCAGCCGCAGCGTATCGCCATCGGTGCGACGCCGGAGCTGGAAGCGAAATAACCGACTGAAAAGCGGTCATCATCATGCGAGGGAGATCCCAACGGATCTCCCTCGCTGCGTTATGTGGCGCGTGCCACAGTCCCCCCTTCTGCCCGATGCCATAATCCTTGTTAATTGTGTGTCTTTGGCCGCAAATCCCGTGTTCAACTTTTTTGGCAAGGATGTGACCTATGAGCGATATCGCCCTGACCGTCAGCATGTTGGCGTTGGCGGCCGTCATTGGGCTGTGGATGGGGAACTGGAAGCTGTATGGCGTCGGGCTGGGCATCGGCGGCGTGCTGTTCGGCGGTATCCTGGTTGGCCACTTTGCCCAGAGTGGGCAAATCAGCCTGAACGGGGACATGCTGCACTTTATTCAGGAGTTTGGCCTGATCCTGTTCGTCTACACCATCGGCATCCAGGTCGGCCCCGGTTTCTTCTCTTCGCTGCGCGTCTCCGGTCTGCGACTCAACGCCTTCGCGGTGCTGCTGGTGGTGACCGGCGGCATAGTGGCGGCGGCGGTACACAAGCTGTTCGACGTGCCGCTGCCGATCATCCTCGGCGTGTTCTCCGGCGCGGTCACCAACACCCCGGCGCTGGGCGCCGGTCAACAAATCCTGACCGATCTCGGTTCCGATCCGGCGCTGGTGGACGGCATGGGGATGGGCTACGCCATGGCCTATCCGTTCGGCATATGCGGCATCCTGCTGGTGATGTGGCTGATCCGGCTGTTTTTCCGCATCAACATCGAGCGTGAGGCGCAGGCGTTTGAAAGCCGTCTGGGCAATCAGCGCGAGCTGCTGCACGCCATCAACGTGGCGGTGCGCAACCCCAATCTGCAGGGCATGGCGATCAAAAGCGTGCCGCTGCTCAACGGTGAAGCGATCGTCTGTTCGCGCCTCAAGCGCGGGGAGCTGCTGATGGTGCCGGCGCCGCACGAGCGGCTGGAGCTTGGCGACTACCTGCACCTGGTGGGCAAACGCGAAGATCTGGAGAACGCCCGGTTGGTGATCGGCGAAGAGGTGGATGCCTCGCTGTCGACGCGCGGCACTGCGCTGCAGGTGGTGAGGGCGGTGGTGACCAACGAGCAGGTGCTGGGCAAGAAAATCCGCGATCTGAATCTGAAGCAAAAGTATGACGTGGTGATTTCACGCCTCAACCGCGCCGGCGTGGAGCTGGTGGCCGGCAGCAACGTGACGCTGCAGTTTGGCGACATTCTCAACCTGGTCGGCCGGCCGGAGGCCATCGACGCGGTGACGGCGATTGTCGGCAACGCCCAACAAAAACTGCAGCAGGTGCAGATGCTGCCGGTCTTTATCGGTATTGGTCTCGGGGTATTGCTCGGTTCCATTCCGCTGTTCGTGCCCGGCTTCCCGGCGGCATTGCGGCTGGGGCTGGCCGGCGGGCCGCTGGTGGCGGCACTGATCCTGGGGCGCATCGGCAGCATCGGCAAGCTGTACTGGTTTATGCCGCCGAGCGCCAACCTGGCGCTGCGCGAACTGGGCATCGTGCTGTTTCTGGCGGTGGTCGGATTGAAGTCGGGCGGCAACTTCATCGATACGTTGCTGCACGGCGAGGGGCTGACGTGGGTCGGGTACGGCGCCTTGATCACCGCCATTCCGCTGCTGAGCGTCGGCATTCTGGCGCGCACGGTGGGCAAGATGAACTATCTGACGCTGTCCGGCATGCTGGCGGGATCGATGACCGATCCGCCGGCGCTGGCCTTCGCCAACGGTCTGCATCCCACCAGCGGCGCCGCCGCGCTGTCTTACGCCACCGTATATCCGTTGGCGATGTTCCTGCGCATCATGTCGCCGCAGCTGCTGGCGGTGCTGTTCTGGACGCTGTAATCCAAAAAAAGGGCGCCGTGGTGGCGCCCCGATGGGTTGAGCTCAGTTCGCTTCCTGATGCGCGCGTTCGATCTCTTCCGCCAGGATCGCCACGCCGCGCTCGATTTTCTCCGGATCGGGCACGTAGTTCATGCGCATGCACTGGTGAGTGTGCGGCCAGTCGTGCTCCAGCCCCGGGAAGAAGTAGTGGCCCGGCACCATCAGCACGCCGCGCTTTTTCAGGCGCTGATACAGCACTTCGGTGGTGATCGGCAGATCCTTGAACCACAGCCAAAGGAAGATAGCCCCTTCCGGTTTGTGGATCAGGCAGCGCTCCGGCGACAGGTAGCGGCGAATAATCTCGATGGTGTGCTCGACGCGCTGTTTGTAGAACGGGCGAATCACCTCGTTCGACAGTCGCAGCAGATCGCCGCGCGCGATCATTTCCGTCGCCATCGCCGGCCCCATGCTGCCCGGCGACAGGCTGATGATGCCGTTCATGTTGGTCAACGCGGTGATCACCTTCTCGTCGGCGATCACGATGCCGCAGCGCGAGCCCGGCAGGCCGAGTTTGGACAGGCTCATGCACAGAATGGTGTTCGGGTTCCACAGCGGCGTGGCGTCGCTGAAGATAATACCGGGGAACGGCACGCCGTAGGCGTTATCGATCACCAGCGGAATATCGCGTTGCTGCGCCAGCAGGTCGAGCTTCATCAGCTCTTCGTCGGTGATCACGTTGCCGGTCGGGTTGGTCGGCCGTGAAACGCAGATCATGCCGATGTCGTCGCCAAGGGTGAGGTGTTCGAAATCAACGTGATATTTGAACTGGCCGTCCGGCAGCAGCTCGATGTTCGGTTTGGCGGAGACGAACAGCCCTTCGTCCAGCCCGGCGTCGGCATAGCCGATATATTCCGGCGCCAATGGGAACAGCACGCGGCGGCGCGAACCGTCGGCGTAGCGGCCGGCGAACAGGTTGAACAAGTAGAAAAACGCGCTTTGGCTGCCGTTCGTCAGTGCAATATTCTGTGGCGAAATCTCCCAGCCAAGCTCGTCGCGCAGCAGATTGGCCAGCGCTTTCAGCAGCGCGTCCTTGCCTTGCGGGCCGTCGTAGTTGCACAACGCTTCGGTCAGTTTGCCCTGGTCGAGCATCTCCTGGCACAGCTGTTTGAAGTAGGCTTCCATCTCTGGGATCTGCGCCGGGTTGCCGCCGCCGAGCATGATGGCACCGGGGGTGCGCAGGCCTTCGTTCAGGTCGTCCATCAAACGGGTAATGCCCGCATAACGGGTAAATTTTTCGCCGAAAAGTGAGAAAGTCATAGGTGTAGCAGTACTGTTTCTTAGCAGGTAATCCCCCACCATACCGCCAGACAAATCCCGCTGCAATGCGGCCGACAAATCGACCAATGGGCAAAAGCTTCGCTCATTGGCCTATTGTTAGCATATTACGCTGGATTATTGTGACCGTTCGCCGGCCCATACCACCATCACCTTATCGTCGCCGAGCCGACGGCTGAAAGCATAGTAGGCGGCGTGCGGCTGCGGGTTTTGCACGCCGCCGCCGATCGCCGGGTGGCGAGCGCGGAACTGCCCCAACCGTTGCCAGTGGGCCAGCAGCGGGGCTTTTTCCCCCTGCAGATCAGGCCAGTTCATGTCGGAGCGGGTGCCCTGCAGCGGATCGGAGCCGGTTGGGCCGAGCGGGCGGCCGCTTTCATCGCCGTAGTAAATCTGCACCGCGCCCGGCGCCAGCAACAGCAGGTTCGCCGCCCGCTGTTGGCGCACCTGCGAGCCTTTGGCGTCGCTGGCGAAGAACAGCCGGGTGTCGTGTGAAGAGAGGTAGCTCAGCACGTTGAAGTCCTGCAGCCGTTCGGCCATCTGCCGGTAGGTGGCGTCGATATCGGCGAAGCAGCCCAGCGCCTGCGACGCCTGGTCCTGGAAATCGAAGTTGATCATCGCGTCGAAACCGTTTTGGTAATAATCGCTTTTCATCACCCCGTGGCCCCAGGCCTCGCCGGTCATCCAAAACGGCGCATCATCCAGCGCCTGCTGCGGATGCTCCGCTTTCCACGCCGCCAATGCCGCCGTGGCGCGCTGTTTCAACAGCGCCAGCGTCGGTTTTTCCACGTGCTTGGCGGTGTCGACGCGGAAACCGTCGATGCCGTAATCGCGCACCCACTGGCTGAGCCAGACGGTCAGGTAATCGCGGGTGGCGGCGCCGGGCATGTCGCGCGCGGCGGTGTCGGGTTTGTGGCGATAGAACAGCGGCAGGCCGCTGGCGCCGGGCGCTTCGGTTTTGATGTCCGGCAGGAAGGCCAGCGACATCGTCAAATCGTCATAGCCCGGCGCGTCATAGTCGCCGATGTCGGTGCGGATCCAATTTTTCCCCCACCATGGGCGCCAGCCCGCCTTGTCGCTGAAGTTGATGTAGTCGTTGAAGCTGTGCCAGTTTTGCCCTGGCCCGGGGCGCCAGTCGCTCCAGTTTTTCCCCAGGGTTTTCTCCACCTCCGCGCCTTGCAGATACAGCGAGCCGAAGTGGAACGTCTGCATATCCGCCAGCGTGGCGTAGCCGACGTGGTTCACCACCACGTCGAACAGAATGCGAATGCCGCGGCGATGCGCCTGCTCGACCAGCGTGCGCAGCTCCTGTTCGGTGCCCATGTTGGCGTCGAGGCGCGTCCAGTCCAGCGCGTAATAGCCGTGATAGGCGTAATGCGGGAAATCGCCTTGGGTGCCGCCGCCGACCCAGCCGTGGATCTGCTCCAGCGGCGAGCTGATCCACAAGGCGTTGACGCCGAGCTGCTGCAGATAATCCAGCTTCTGCGTCAGGCCGGCCAGATCGCCGCCGTGAAAGGTGCCTATTTCCTGCAGGCCGTCGCTGCGGCGCCCGTAGCTGTGGTCATTGGCCGGATTGCCGTTCTCAAAGCGATCGGTCAGCACGAAGTAGACCGTGGCGTTATGCCAACTGAACGCCGCCGGTTTCGCCGTGGCGGCGGATTCCAGCAGCAACAGGCCGCCGCTGGCGGCGGCGGGCTGCAGCGTGATTTTCCCCTGGCTCACCTGCGCCGTTTGACCGGAATAGAAATCGCGCAGCGTTTCGCCTTCGGCGAAGGTGGAGGCGACGTCGACCGTGACCGGCTTGCCGTCCCAGCGCGGGCAACTGCGCACGGCAACGGCGGCGTTTTCCGGCGCGCGGCTCAGGCTGAGCTGCAGCGTCGGCGTGCCGCTGCGCGTGTCGATGCGCACCTGATAGTCGCCTGCGCGGAACTGCCGCCAGCTGACCGGCGGATGGGCGCCGCAGGGCTGCAGTGACAGCGCCTGGTTAAGTTTTACCGCCTCGGCCGGCTGCCAGCAGTGGTTATCCTGATACAGGCGCAGCGGCAACTGGCCCTTGGGCAGCGCGGCCTGGCTGGCGAACAGCCCGGCGGCCGTTTCGTCGAAGGCCGGGAATCCCGGCAACGTCCAGCCGGCCAGCGCCGAAGGCGACAGCAGCATCAACAAGGGCAGGGGTAACAGTTTCATGGCTCTCCTTACGCGCGGCAGGAAGCGTTTTTTCCGCTGGGTAGCGCCAGTGTGGCAAACGGCGGAAAAATGGCCTCCTCCCTGAGAGGGTTTTTCGGGGAGGAGAGGAAGGGCGGAGCGTTTTCGGATTGATTCGGCTTGGCTTTGCGCGCGCGCTGCGGCAGATTAAACGATGAACATCAAAGGAGGTTAGCGATGACGGACAAAAACTGGCGAGAAGAGATCGTTCAGGCAATTCAGGATGCCGAATTGCAGCACTTCGCCGAAGAACATCAGCTGCAGGCGCTGTTCGCGCCGCCGCAGGAAGAGCAACACGGCCGGTTATCCGCAGACCACCGGCCGCGCTGAGTTATTTCCGCAACAGCTGCGGGTTGACGCAGTTTTCTTTCACTGTGCCGGTCAACGCGGCGATCAAATTATCCACCGCGCAGGCGGCCATGCCGTAGCGCGTTTCATGGGTGGCGGAACCGATGTGCGGCAACGCCACCACGTTCGGCATGCTGAGCAGCGGCGAATTGGCCGGCAGCGGCTCTTTCTCGAACACGTCCAACCCGGCGGCGTGGATCACGCCGTTTTGCAGCGCTTCGATCAGCGCCTGCTCATCCACCACCGGCCCGCGGCCGGCGTTGATCAGAATGCCGCTTTTCTTCATCTTCGCCAGCTGATCGCGGCCGATCATGTGGAAGGTTTGTTCGGTCAGCGGCAGCGTGATGCAAACGAAATCCGATTCGGCCAGCAGGGTATCCAGATCGCAGCGGCGCGCGTTGAAGCGCTGTTCCGCCTCTTCGTGCGTGCGGCGGGCGTTGTAGAGCACCGGCATGCCGAAGCCGAAGTGCGCGCGCTGCGCCAGCGCCAGGCCGATGCGCCCCATGCCGAGGATGCCGATGGTTTTGTGGTGCACGTCGACGCCGAACCAGTCCGGCCCGATGCTGCCGCGCCATTCGCCGGCCTTCACCCGCTCCGCCACTTCCACCACCCGGCGCGCGGTCGCCAGCACCAGGCTCATGATGGTGTCGGCGACGGTTTCGGTCAGCACCGTCGGGGTGTGCATCAGCAGCACGTTATGGGCGTTGAGCGCCTCGACGTCGAAGTTGTCGTAGCCGACGGAAACGGTCGAGGCCGCGCGCAGTTTGGGCGCCTGCTGCAGGAAGGCTTCGTCAATTTTACCGCCGGAACCGATGATCCCTTCGGCCTGCTGCAGCGCCTGGCGCAGTTCGTCGCGGTTCTCCGGCTGCAGGCCGTTGAAGGCGTGCACGGTGAAGTGCTGTTCCAGACGTTCACGCAGATCGGCGGGCAGGCTTTTGTACAATACGATAGAAGGCTTCATCACGAACTCCAGCTGAGCCAAAGGGGGCATGGCGCCCCCCCGGTTGGGTTAACAGAGAAAAAGTATAACCGGATCAAGCCAATTGCGGCTGGATCTCGTTGCGGGCGGGCTTGACGATCAGCGTCAGCACCACCGCCACCACCAGTGCGATGGCCATAAACATGTAAGAGGCCGCCGGGCTGCCGGTGGCGCCATTCAGATAGCCGACGAACCACGAACCGAAGAACGAACCCAGCGCGCCCATGCTGTTGATCAGCGCCATGGCGCCGCCGGCGACGTTTTTCGGCAGCATTTCCGGAATGATGGCGAAGAACGGCCCATAAGGGGCATACATCGCAGCGCCGGCGACCACCAGCAGGCCGTAGGAGATCCAGAAGTGGTTGGCGCCGACGGCGTAAGATCCGAAGAACGCCAGCGCGCCGATCAGCAGCAGCGGCCAGACGAACAGCTTGCGGTTTTGCATTTTGTCCGACGCCCAGGAGACGACGACCATGGCGATGGTTGCCGCCAGGTAAGGCACCGCCGACAGCCAGCCGGCTTCCACCATGCCCATCTGCATGCCGCTGCGCAGGATGGAAGGCAGCCACAGCACGAAGCCATACACGCCGATGCTCCAGGCGAAGTACTGCACGCACAACAGGATCACGTTGCGTGAGCGGAAGGCTTCGCCGTAGTTGCGCACGGCCTTGATGCCTTTCTGCTCTTCGTCCAGCTGCTGTTGCAGCGCCTGTTTCTCATCGGCGCTCAACCAACCGGCCTGCGCCGGTTTGTCTTTCGCCAGCACCCACCAGCAGAACGCCCAGATAACCGCCGGAATGCCCTCGATGATAAACATTTCGCGCCAGCCGAAGGCGTGGATCAGGTAGCCTGACACCACCGACATCCACAGCACCGTCACCGGGTTGCCGAGGATCAGGAAGGTATTGGCGCGTGACCGTTCCGATTTGGTGAACCAGTTGCTGATGTAGATCAGCATCGCCGGCATCACCGCCGCTTCCACCACGCCGAGAATAAAGCGGATGGCGGCCAGCATCGGGATATTGCTGACCACGCCGGTCAGCGAGGCGCAACCGCCCCACAGGATCAGGCACCAGAAGATCAATTTTTTGACGCTGCGGCGTTCGGCGTAGATGGCGCCGGGAATTTGGAAGAAGAAATAACCGAGGAAAAACAGCGCGCCCAACAGCGAGGCCATGCCCTTGGTGATGCCGAGATCTTCATTGATGCCGGCGGCGGAGGCGAAGCTGAAGTTGGCGCGATCGAGATAGGCCAGGCTGTAGGTGATAAACACGATGGGCATGATGTACCACCAGCGTTTGGCCGCGACAGTCGCTTTGTTCATGTTCAGTATCCTTCAGTGGTGTTGCATCCCCTTCGCACGGCACGCTGGGCGTGAAAGACGAAGGGGCAGATGCTCTCCCGACGCGTCCCGGTTGTAGGGCCAGAGGCTGACGTCATGCGGAGAAGTCGTTTTTTTTATTGTTATTCGGCCAGCGCCGCACGGGTCGGCAGGCCTTCGCTGTCGCCGATGGCCTGGATCGCCAGCGAGCCGATTTTGTTGCCGCGCTGCACCGCCTGTATCAGCGTTTTGCCTTCCAGCAGGGCGCTGAGGGTGCCGACGGCAAAGCCGTCCCCGGCGCCGACGGTATCCACTACGTTGTCGACCTTGACTGCGGCTACCGCCGCCTTATCGCCGGCGGCGGTTTTAAACCAGGCGCCGTCCGGGCCGGTTTTGATGATCACCGCCTGCACGCCGCGTTCCAGATAGAAATCGGCGATGCCTTCCGGCGTCGATTGGCCGGTGAGGATCTGCCCTTCTTTCAGCCCCGGCAGCACCCAGTCGGCGGCGAACGCCAGCTGGTTCAGCTGCTCGATCATCACCTCGCGGCTGGGCCACAGCACCGGGCGCAGATTGGGGTCGAACGAAATGGTTTTGCCCATGGCTCGCATCTCGCGCGCCGCATGGTGGCACAGTGCCAGCGATTCGCCGGACAGCGCCGCCGCCACGCCGCTCAGGTGCAGGTGGCGCGCGGAACCGAAATACTCGCGATTAAAATCGGCAATCGACAGGTGGCTGGCCGCCGAGCCCTTGCGGAAGTATTCCACGCTGGGATCGGTACCATCGGTGGTTTTGGATTTCACCTGAAAACCGGTGGGGTAGTGGCCGTCGACCGTCACCTGCCGGTAATTGATGCCTTCCTTTTTCAACTGCTGCAGGGTGAAGCGGCCGAACGAATCGTTGCCGACGCGGCTGACCCAGCCGACGTTCATGCCCAGACGCGCCAGGCCGATCGCCACGTTCAGTTCGGCGCCGGCGATGCGTTTGGTGAAGGTTTCCACCTCCGTCAAATCGCCGGTCTGCGCCGCCACGAACATCGCCATGGCTTCACCCAGCGTGACCACATCCAAGGGCGCCTGCTGCGCCGTCGTTGCCGTTAACGTTGTCATCATGGGGTTACTCCGCACGCAAGATATTGACGTAATGGCGGGTGACGGCTTCCAGGTCATCGCCCTGCAACGGGAATTCGATACCGCGCGGCACATCGTGCGGCAGGCGGGCCAGCAGGTCGCGCCAGCTGCCGTCGGTATCGTCCAGCGCGATGGCGCGCCAGCCGCGCGGGCCTTGGGTGGCGGCTTTGACGTGCACGTAACCGACGTGGCGGGCCAGGCGTTCGGCGGCGGCGAAGGCGTCTTGCCCCACCCACAGCCAGTTGGCCATATCGAAGGTCATGCTGACCGGCAGGTGGCTATCTTCCGCGGCGTGGAAAAAGGCGTTCAGCATCGACAAAATGCCGCAGTCCGGCGTTTGGTCGTTCTCGACCACCAGCTTGACCGGGTGTTGCTCCAGCGCCACTTTCAGCTCGGTAAAATCGAAGCCGGGGCGGAAATGGCCGAGGGACAGCTTCAACTGGCGCGCATTCAGCGTCTGCGCTTCCGCCAGCAGCGCCGGCAGGTTGGGGTTCAGCGTATGTTGCGGGGTGAACAGCGCCTCAGGGGCGGAGTAGACGGCGAACAGCTGCTGGCGATCGATCTCTTGCGCCAGCGCCGGCAGGCTGTCCAGCTCGCCGGCGGTGAACAGTTCGCGGCGGATCTCCACTCCGTCGGCGCCCGCGCCGGCGATGAGGGGCAACAGCGCGCGCTGGCCGCCGTGTTGTTTGACGGTATCGGTGCCGTAGGCGCCGGTGACCACGATGATTTCTGTTTTCATTTTGACTCCTGAGGCGGCATTGTCGCCGCCGCTGCTGTTACCGGTACGTTAAATGGAACCGGTTCCAGCGAAAAGCGGCAGAGTGTAAAAATATGATCGCAATCACGAAGCTGAGCAAAAAACAGCCGGCGAGGGCGGGGCGGTCAACGGCCCCGGAAAAGGCGGGTTAGCGGGTGGTGGAGCCTCGGACGATCAGCTCGCCGGAGAACATCTGCTCGCCGCTGGGGGCGGCCAGGCCCTGAATGCGTTGCACCAGCCGCTCCAGCGCCGCGTGCCCCATTTGGTAGGTGGGCTGTTTCAGCGTGGTGATGCCGACGCCCGCCAGTTCCGCCCACTCCAGCTCGTCGAAGCCCAGCAGGCCGATGTCGTTGCCCCACTGGATGCCGAGCCGACGCATGGCGCGCGCCACCTGCAGCGTCAGGGCGCCGTTGGCGGAGATCACCGCCTTGCGCATGCCGCGGTGGCGGCCGCTGAAATCGCTCAGCACCTGCTCCAGTTTCTGCCGATCGTTGAGCGGCGTTTCGGCCTGCTCCGCCAACAGCGCGGGGTGCTGCGCCATGGTATGCCTGAAGGCGTGCAGGCGTTCCAGGCGGGTATTGACCGTACCGAGCGGCTCGCTGAGGAACAGGATCGCTTCGAAACCTTGTTGCAACAGGTGTTCGGTGGCGACGGTGGCGGCTTCGCGGTTGTTCAGGCCCACCACATCGCAGGCGAAGTCGGGGATTTTGCGGTCGATCAGCACCATCGGCAGCATCGACTGTTGCAGCGTGGATAACGCTTCCTCGCGCATGCCGACCGCGTTGACCACAATGCCTTCCACCCGGTAACTGCTGAGCAGCTGCAGGTAGTGCTGTTCCTGATTGACTTCGTTGTTGGTGTTACACACCAGCAGGGTAAAACCGTGTTGACGGCAGGCGGCCTCGATGCCGCGCATCACGTCCACTGAATAGGGGTTGGTGATATCGGCGAGGATCAGGCCGATCAGGCGGGTCTGGCCGCCCTTCAGGCTGCGCGCCATCTGGCTTGGCCGGTAGTCGAGCTGCTGGATAGCCTGTTCGATGCGCTGTTTGAGATCGTCGGAAAGCAGGTGCTGTTCACCATTCAGATAGCGCGACACGCTGGTCTTGCCGGTTTTGGCGATGCTGGCCACATCGCTGATGGTGGCGCGTCCTGAGGCGCGCGTTGCCTTGCCTGTGCTCACAGCCGATCCCTCCTGCGGTTAATTGCCAAGGAGACTACCATACCCGATGTGCGAGCGGGAATATTGAAGGATAAGGAGAAAGTCGGGAGGAAGCGGCGGGGCGCAGGTGGCGCCCCGCACGGGATTACTGCAGCGGGCTGAGGGTGATCTCGACGCGGCGGTTTTGCGCCTTGCCTTCCGCGGTGCTGTTGGAGGCGATCGGGTTGTCCGGGCCGGCGCCGGTGGTGCGGATACGGTTCGCCGCCACGCCCTGGGTGATCAGCGCGCTGGCTACGCCGTCGGCGCGCTGCTGCGACAGGTTCATGTTGAGCGAGCGGGAACCGGTGCTGTCGGTGTAGCCGACCACGTTGACCGCGGTTTTCGGATACTCTTTCAGCACCATGGCGACGCCGGTCAGGGTGTTGGCGCCCGCCGGTTTCAGCGTGGCGCTGCTGCTGTCGAAGGTCACGTTGTTCGGCATGTTCAGCACGATGTTGTCGCCCTGACGGGTGACGCTGACGCCGGTGCCTTTCATCTTGTCGCGCAGCTTGGCTTCCTGCACGTCCATGTAATAGCCTGCGCCGCCGCCGAGGGCTGCGCCGGCCGCTGCGCCGATCAGCGCGCCCTTGCCGCGATCTTTCTTGGAAGAGGACAGCACGCCGACGCCGGCGCCCAGTGCGGCGCCGAGGCCCGCGCCGATGCCGGATTTGCCGACTTCGGATTCGCCGGTGTAAGGGTTGGTGGTACAGGCTGACAGCGTGAGCGCGACGCTCACTGCGCCGGCAATAATTGCAATGCGTTTTTTCATGTTCTTGTCCTTAATGGCATCAATTCTGTACGCGCCGGCCCAACACGGGGGCGCAAAAAGTAGGCGACGCAGGTGGGGCCCGCATCACCGCGCTACTATGACGCGTTGGCTCGCCGGCAGTTCCGGAGAAAAACGTGACAAATGATGAGCGCGGGTAAGTGCTGGGGGAGTTATGCGACAAAACGCCGGGCGGCGCCATGCAGCGGATTCCTAATTGCGCGCCGCCAGGGCGCGAATGCGCCTTTTTTAACCGTAACCGGTTGAATTCTCGATTGCCGGCCAGTTCATGATCAGCGTATAGGCCTGGGTTTCGTCGTTAAACAGGCGTTGCGTTACCTGAAAACCGTGCTTGTGGTAAAACGCGCAGGCGCGCAGGTTTTGCTGATACACCTCCAGGCTGAGCCGACGGTAGCGCTGCTGTACGTGCGTCATCAACGCCTGGGCGACGCCGCGGCCGTGAAACGCCCGATCGACAAACAGCGCGCCGATGAACTGCTCGTCCAGCACGCTGATAAAGCCGACGATTTCGTCGTCATGCCAGCAGGCCCAGCTTTGCGCGCGCGGCAGGTAGTTTTCCCGCACCAACGCGGCGCTCTCACGCCAGTATTTTTCCGCCACGAACGGATGGGCGGCGATGGTGCTGGGCAGCCACAGCGCCATCAGCCGTTCGATATCCTCCGGGCCACAGGGGCGGATCACCGTGGCTTTGGGTAACACATGCACCCCGTGAGATGATCGTTCACCAGCCCGCTGGCCTGCATGAAGGCGTAACAGATGGTGGAGCCGATAAACTTGAAGCCGCGCTTTTTTAGCGCCTTGGACATGGCGTCGGACTGCTCGGTTTTGGCCGGCACCTGATTCAGCGCTTGCCAGCGGTTAAGCTGCGGCCGGCCGCCGACGAAGTCCCAAATGAAGGTAACGAAATTCTCCCCGGCCGCCTCCATCGCCAGATAGGCCTTGGCGTTGGTGATGATGGCTTCTATCTTGCCGCGGTGGCGGATGATGCCGCTGTCCTGCAGCAGGTTTTCCACGTCTTGTTCGGTCATGGCGGCGACACGCCGCGGATCGAAATCGTGGAAAGCGCGGCGGTAGTTCTCGCGCTTTTTCAGGACGGTGATCCAGGAAAGGCCGGCTTGCTGCCCCTCGAGGCACAACATTTCAAACAGCTCGCGCGCGTCGGTGGTGGGCGCGCCCCATTCCTTGTCGTGATACTCGAGATACAACGGATCGGCCGTCACCCAACCGCAACGTTCGTCTGCCATCCTGAATGTCCTTATGCTGTGTTTATGAACAGTAATCATCGCTCGAAGCGCCGAACTTGGCAAGCCTCTGATTGTTTTGTCATCGGCCCGCTTGACGTGACGAAAAAGCCGACAATAGTTACTACATGGCCGGTGGAAAACTGACCAACGATAAAAACGACATGGCCTTCATTTGCAGGCTCTCAGGAGTCGATCCATGCCTCTAAAAATAACGTGCATGCCCCGCCCGGCGGCGCTTGCAGTGGCGTTACTTTGCAGTGTGACCCTTCCGGCTCAGGCGTACGATCAACTCTACGTCTTTGGCGACAGCCTGAGCGATACCGGCAACAACGGCCGGTTCACCTATGACGGCAGCCAGCACCTGCTGTACGACGAAGCATTGGCGCAACGCATCGGGGCGGCGCTGGTAGCTTCGGACAACGGCGGTGAGAACTACGCCGCCGGCGGCGCGGTGGCGGTGCCGGGCCTGAACCCGGCCGACAACACCCAGGAGCAGGTGCAGCGTTACCTGAACCGGGTCAATGGCCAGGCCGACGGCGACGGTTTGTATATTCATTGGATCGGCGGCAACGACCTGGCGGCGGCAGCGCTGAATGCCGCTACCGCGCCCGGCGTGGCCTATAACAGCGCCGCGGCGGCGGCGGCGCAAGTGCATTCGCTGCTGAACGCCGGCGCCGGCACGGTGATCGTGCCGACGGTGCCGAACATCGGCTCCACGCCGCAGCTGATGGAATTGATCATTCAACAGGCGCTGTCACCGGTGCAGGGGGCGGCGATCCAGGCGGCTTATGCCACGCTTAGTTCGGTGGCGACGCCGGACAACGCTTCACGCACGCAGGCGATCCACGCGGCGTTGACCGCTGCGGCGAAGCAGGGCAGCGCCATTCCTCAGGTGCAGCAGGCGATCGCCGCGCAGCTTATCGCGGCGTATGACGGCCTGAGCGCGCAGGCCGCTCAACTGACCGATTTCTATAATCAAAGCGAAGACCGTTTGCTGGCGCAGGGGAGCGGCAATATCGTGCGGGTGGACGTCAACAAGCTGTTCGCCGAAGCGATCGCCAATCCGGCGCAGTTCGGCTTCGCCAACACCGCCGGCATGGCTTGCCCGCCGGGCGTTTCCTCGGCGGTCTGCCGTTCCGACATGCCCGGCTTCGACGCCGGCCAGTCCTATCTGTTCTCCGACCATTTCCACCCCAGCCCACAGGCGCACCTGCTGATTGCGGATTATATCCAGGCGGTATTGGATGGTCCGGCGCAGGTGGTGGCGCTGAATCAGGCGACGGCGGCGATGGCGCGCGACAGCCGCGCCACGCTCGACAGCCGCTTCCAGCAGCTGCGCAACGGCGACAACCCGCAGGGTTCGCTGGGGGTGTTCGGCGGTTACGCCGGCCAGCACTACGACTATGCCGATAACCGGGCCGCGGGGGACGGCAACGCCACCACCCACAACCTGACCGTCGGCGTGGACTATCAGCTGACCGACAGCTGGTTGATCGGCGCGTTGATCGCCGGTTCCAACGACGATCAGCATCCTTCCAGCCGCTTTGATTACAAGGCGCGCGGGCTGCTGCTGTCGGCTTTCAGTTCACTGGCGATCTTCGAGCACGGCTGGGTCAACGCCGATCTGCACTATGCGACGATGGATTATGACGACATCCGCCGCAGCATGCGGCTGGGGCCGCTGACGCGCACCGAAACCGGTTCGACCACCGGCAGGCAGTGGGGCGCGCGCGTGACCGCCGGCTATGACTTCCCGATCGCCTCTTACCTGACTACCGGGCCGGTGGCGCAGTTCGCCTGGGACTACAGCCGCGTTTCCGGCTACAGCGAAGACAGCGATGACAGCACCGCCATGCGCTTCAACGATCAAACCTACCACTCGCAGATCGGTGCGTTGGGTTGGCGGCTGGATACGCAATTCGGCGTGTTTAACCCTTATGCGGAGGTGAGTTATCAGCACCAGTTCGGTGACGACGTCTACCGCGCCGGCGGCGGCCTGAAATCGACGCAAACCTCGTTCACCCGCGACAGTGCGGGCCAGGACAAAAATTGGGTGGATGTCACGTTGGGGGCCAACATGCCGTTGACGGACCGGGTATCGGCCTTCGCCACCGTCTCGCAAACCGGCGGGCTGAGCAGTGGCGAGCAGTTTATGTATAACGTCGGCGTCAGCGCACGTTTTTGAATTGGCCATCGGCGCGCTCAAGATAAGCCATAAGGTCTGATAAGGGATTTATGCGGAAGGCGGCCTGGGGAAATTATGCGGGCCGCAATGAGGTTGACGGAAAGACAAAAAAAAACTGATCCTATGAAAGGATCAGGTAGCCACTTGGCCAACACCAGGGAAAATTTTATTTATTATTGTATAACCAAAGATTAACTGTCAATTTGTTTCTGTGGCCCGTTAGCGCCGTATTTCATCCCTGGCCGTTCCTCCCATGCCCTGCGCGTCGGCACGCCGCGCGATATCACCTTATTTTTCACGATAATAAGAAATAATCCGGCACTTGATCACATTATCTCTCGATGAGGGGAGTTTTTTAGTTGATAAAATTAACAAAAATAACATCGGCGCAACTTTATCTCGTGGGAAATATAAGGATATGCGCACGTAAATCAGCATAAATTTAATCGGTGAAGGGGGAAATAGCGTTCAGCCAATTGATTATTTAAACGGCGGTGAGTGATGTTTTTGTTAAATGTTTCTAATGTGTGTGCCGGGTGTGTTTTTCTGGACGGCGAGGGGACCGGCAGACGCGTTGTTTTTCCCGCTGTGCCCGATGCGTGAAAATCCAGCGTTTCTCACCCCGATTCGCACTTGTTGCCGGATTCTGGCTGTATATCTTACGGTCAAAGGGTATACTGGCGCATTCCATCTAAATCCACTTGTATCGCGTGCGAATTCAACATGCAAAAGTTTGATACCAAGACCTTCCAGGGCCTGATCCTGACACTGCAGGATTATTGGGCGCGCCAGGGCTGCACCATCGTTCAACCATTGGACATGGAAGTCGGCGCGGGAACCTCACACCCGATGACGTGCCTGCGCGCACTGGGGCCGGAGCCGATGGCCGCCGCCTATGTGCAGCCATCTCGCCGCCCGACCGACGGCCGCTACGGTGAAAACCCGAACCGTCTGCAGCACTACTACCAGTTCCAGGTGGTGATTAAGCCATCGCCGGACAACATTCAGGAACTCTACCTGGGCTCGTTGAAAGAGCTGGGTCTGGATCCGACCATCCACGACATTCGCTTCGTGGAAGACAACTGGGAAAACCCGACGCTCGGCGCCTGGGGCCTGGGTTGGGAAGTGTGGCTGAACGGCATGGAAGTGACGCAGTTCACTTACTTCCAGCAGGTCGGCGGCCTGGAGTGCAAGCCGGTGACCGGCGAGATCACCTACGGTCTGGAGCGTCTGGCGATGTACATCCAGGGCGTGGACAGCGTGTACGATCTGGTGTGGAGCAACGGCCCGCTGGGCGTCACCACCTACGGCGACGTGTTCCATCAGAATGAAGTGGAGCAGTCCACCTACAACTTCGAATACGCCGACGTCGACTTCCTGTTCTCCTGCTTCGAGCAGTACGAGAAAGAAGCCCAATCGCTGCTGGCGCTGGAAAAACCGCTGCCGCTGCCGGCCTACGAACGCATCCTGAAGGCGGGCCATACCTTCAACCTGCTGGACGCGCGCAAGGCGATTTCGGTGACCGAGCGTCAACGCTACATTCTGCGCATCCGCACGCTGACCAAAGCCGTTGCCGAAGCCTACTACGCTTCCCGCGAAGCGCTGGGCTTCCCGATGTGCAACAAGAAGAACGAGAACTAAGAGGCAGCCATGACTCAACAGACTTTCCTGGTGGAAATCGGCACGGAAGAGCTGCCGCCGAAGGCTCTTCGTTCCCTGGCGGAATCTTTCGCCGCCAACTTCACCGCCGAACTGGACAACGCCGGCCTGGAACACGGTGAAGTGAACTGGTTCGCCGCACCGCGCCGCCTGGCGCTGAAAGTGGCCAACCTGAGCGCGGCGCAGGCCGATCGCGAAATTGAAAAACGCGGCCCGGCGATCGCCCAGGCGTTCGACGCCGAAGGCAAACCGAGCAAAGCGGCCGAAGGCTGGGCGCGCGGCTGCGGCATCACCGTCGATCAGGCTGAACGCCTGGTGACCGACAAGGGCGAGTGGTTGATGTACCGCGCCCACGTCAAAGGCCAGTCGGCGCAACAACTGCTGGCCGGCATGGTCAGCACCGCGCTGGCTAAACTGCCGATCCCGAAACTGATGCGTTGGGGCGACTCTGACGTGCAGTTCGTGCGTCCGGTGCACACCGTTACGATGCTGCTGGGCGCCGATCTGATCCCGGGCACCGTGCTGGGCATCGACTCTGCGCGCACCGTGCGCGGCCACCGCTTCATGGGCGAAGCCGAGTTCACCCTCGATAACGCCGACCAATACCCGCAGATCCTGCTGGAGCGCGGCAAAGTGGTCGCCGACTACGAAGCGCGTAAAGCCCTCATCAAACGCGACGCCGAACTGGCGGCGCAGAAGATTGGCGGCAAGGCCGATCTGAGCGACAGCCTGTTGGAAGAAGTGGCCTCGCTGGTGGAATGGCCGGTGGTGCTGACCGCCAAATTCGAAGAAAAATTCCTGGCGGTGCCGGCGGAAGCGCTGGTGTACACCATGAAGGGCGACCAGAAGTATTTCCCGGTGTACGACGCCGCGGGCAAACTGCTGCCGAACTTTATCTTTGTGGCCAACATCGAGTCGAAAGACCCGCAGCAGATCATTTCCGGCAACGAGAAGGTGGTGCGTCCGCGCCTGGCCGATGCCGAGTTCTTCTTCAACACCGATCGCAAGAAACGCCTGGAAGACAATCTGCCGCGCCTGGAAACCGTGCTGTTCCAACAGCAGCTGGGCACCCTGCGCGACAAGACCGATCGCATTCAGGCGCTGGCGGGCTGGGTTGCCGGCCAGATCGGTGCCGACGTCAACCACGCCACCCGCGCGGGCCTGCTGTCGAAGTGCGACCTGATGACCAACATGGTGTTCGAATTCACCGACACCCAGGGCGTGATGGGCATGCATTACGCGCGCCACGACGGTGAGGCGGAAGACGTAGCCGTTGCGCTGAACGAGCAGTATCAGCCGCGCTACGCCGGTGATGCGCTGCCGCAGTCGCTGGTGGCCTGCTCGCTGGCGATCGCCGACAAGATGGATACCCTGGCCGGCATTTTCGGCATCGGGCAGCATCCGAAAGGCGATAAAGACCCATTCGCGCTGCGCCGCGCCGCGCTGGGCGTGTTGCGCATCATCGTCGAGAAAAACCTGCCGCTGGATCTGCAGACCCTGACCGAAGAGGCCGTGCGCCTGTACGGCAGCAAGCTGACCAACGCCAAGGTGGTCGACGAGGTGGTGGAATTCATGCTGGGCCGCTTCCGCGCCTGGTATCAGGAAGAAGGCCACGCCGTCGATACCATTCAGGCGGTGCTGGCGCGCCGTCCGACCAAACCGGCCGACTTCGACGCGCGCGTCAAGGCGGTATCCCACTTCCGCACGCTGGACGAAGCGGCGGCGTTGGCTGCGGCCAACAAACGCGTCTCCAACATTCTGGCGAAGTCTACCGAAACGCTGAACGACAGCGTGCGCGCCTCGGTGCTGAAGGATGCGGCGGAGATCCAGCTGGCGACTCACCTGGTGGTGCTGCGCGACAAGTTGCAGCCGTACTTCGCGGCGGGCAACTACCAGGAAGCGCTGGTGGAACTGGCCGCGCTGCGTGAGCCGGTGGATGCGTTCTTCGACAACGTGATGGTGATGGCGGACGATGCGGAAGTGCGCGTTAACCGTCTGACGCTGCTGAGCAAACTGCGTGAGCTGTTCCTGCAGGTGGCGGATATCTCCGTGCTGCAGTAAGCGGTTCTTTGCTGTGAAAAGGCGCCTGCGGGCGCCTTTTTTATTTCCGAAGCTGGGCTGTGAAGGTAAGCTCGCCCGGCGGCTTGGGGTGACTGACTTGGGAGAATTGCAGCCTCCGCTCGCCGACGGCAATGAACCTCAGTGCGTTTTGCGCACGATGTTCAACCGCCACCGGCCGAGACAATGTTCACTGCAAACGGAATCGCGTATCGGAACGCCGCCAGTTGATCTATTCTTATAGGCGCACGGAGTGCGGAAAAAGGGGCGGAGTCCAATGAAAAAGCAGGTTTATAACAGGAGTTATGTCACATGGCGGTAGGGATCCAGAGCAGAGGTTTCGCGCGTTGGTTGGCACCGGTATTGGCATTGTTGGTGGTCATGCAATTGACCGCCTGCGGCGATAAAGAGCCGGAACAGCGCAAAGCATTTATCGATTACTTACAGAATACCGTGATGCGCAGCGGGGCGAATATCCCCACGCTGAGCGAAGACCAGAAGCAGAAGTTCGGCAACTATGCCGGCGATTACGCGATTTTGGTCGGCTTTTCACAGCAGCTGTCCAAGTCGGTCGGCGCCAGCCTGACCCCGGCGCTGGATCAGATTAACCAGATCCGCACCGCACAGGACTATCTGAACAAACGCGATGCGCTGCAGCAATCGGTCGGGGCGTTGAACCTGCTGGGCCAGCAGATCCAGTCCGCCAAGTCGCAGGCGGATACCGCCCGCGCGGCGTTGAAACAGCCCGACGATCTGAAGGCGGTGTACAACCAGGCCTATGACAAAATCGTCACCGCGCCGGCCAACGCCCTGATGCCGGCGATCCCGACCACCGCCAGCTTTGTGCAGGATCTGGTGCAGGTTGGCGATTTCCTGCAGAGCCAAGGCAATCAGGTCAGCTTCAACAACAACGGCGTGCAGTTCCGCACTGCGCAGCAGGTGGCGCAGTACAACACCATGATGTCGAATCTGGTGGCCAAACAGCAGAACCTGGTGAATGCGCAGAAAGCCATTCAAAGCGTGACGCAATAACGCGCCTACGACGATCTACAGGCCGGCATTGCCGGCCTGCTTTATTTCCCCTCAGCGTTTCCAATAGCTTGCTGGTTTATTGCGCAGGCTTCTGTACTACACTTCAATTAATCCATTCATTCGGCAATGTAGTTTTCTTTCATTCATCACTTCGCTAGTTCCCGGCGGGATGAGTGCTCACAGGGAAGATCAAACAGAGCGTCGCGATTGGTCGCTGCAGCCAAAAATAAATTGTGATGTTTATCACAGTTTAAAAACAAATAACCAAGTTAAAAATGTGACCGTTATCACTTTATTGTCGATTTTTGGGCGGTTTTTTTCTCACTGTGCTTTTTTTACACGTCATAAGTGTGATCTTTATCACTATAAATGAGGGTTTGTTGGGGTGTTGTGTGTGACTTGTATCACAAAAAATTCGTGAAGTTCGCGTGACAAAAACAGCGTGATAGAGTCCGTTTCGCATACAGCGGCAACACGGCTGGATCGTCACAACAATAATCACGCGCTCTATTGTCAGCGCGTAACAATAGGGGTGTGTTTTATGTTTTCACCAGACATCAAGGTTAAAGTGCAAAACTTTGGCCGCTTCCTGAGCAACATGGTGATGCCCAACATCGGCGCCTTTATCGCCTGGGGGATTATCACCGCGCTATTCATTCCAACCGGCTGGCTGCCGAATGAAACCTTAGCCAAGCTGGTCGGCCCGATGATCACCTATCTGCTGCCGCTGCTGATCGGCTACACCGGCGGGCGGCTGGTGGGCGGCGAGCGCGGCGGCGTGGTCGGCGCCATCACCACCATGGGCGTCATCGTCGGCGCCGACATGCCGATGTTCCTCGGCTCGATGATCGCCGGCCCGCTGGGTGGCTGGGCTATCAAGCATTTCGACCGCTGGGTGGACGGCAAGATCAAAAGCGGCTTTGAAATGCTGGTGAACAACTTCTCCGCCGGCATCATCGGCATGCTGCTGGCAATCCTGGCTTTCCTGGGCATCGGGCCGCTGGTGGAGGTGCTCTCCAAGCTGCTGGCGGCGGGCGTGCACGTGATGGTGAAGAACAACCTGTTGCCACTGGCGTCCATCTTCGTTGAACCGGCGAAAATCCTGTTCCTGAACAACGCCATCAACCACGGCATCTTCTCGCCGCTGGGTATCCAGCAGGCCACGGAAGTCGGTAAGTCGGTATTCTTCCTGATTGAAGCCAACCCAGGCCCGGGCATGGGCGTGCTGATGGCCTACATGTTCTTCGGCCGCGGCAGCGCCAAGCAATCCGCCGGCGGTGCGGCGATCATTCACTTCCTGGGCGGCATCCACGAAATCTACTTCCCTTACGTGCTGATGAATCCACGTCTGCTGCTGGCGGTGATCCTGGGCGGCATGACCGGCGTATTCACCCTGACGATGCTGAACGGCGGCCTGGTTTCTCCGGCTTCCCCGGGTTCGATCCTGGCGGTGCTGGCGATGACTCCGAAAGGCGCCTACTTCGCCAACATTGCGGCGGTGTGCGCAGCCTTTGCCGTCTCCTTCGTGGTGTCTGCTTTCCTGCTGAAAACCTCCAAAGTGAAAGAGGATGACGATCTGGAAGCCGCGACCCGCCGCATGCAAGAGATGAAATCGCAGTCCAAAGGCGGCGCAGCGGCGCCAGCGTCGGTCGACGGCGATCTGAGCACCGTGCGCAAAATCATCGTCGCCTGCGATGCGGGCATGGGTTCCAGCGCCATGGGCGCCGGGGTGTTGCGCAAGAAAGTGGCGGACGCCGGGCTGAAGAACATCTCGGTGACCAACAGCGCCATCAACAGCCTGCCGGACGATGTGGATCTGGTCATCACGCACCGCGATCTGACCGAGCGCGCGATGCGCCACGCGCCGCAGGCCCAGCACATCTCGCTGACCAACTTCCTCGACAGCAAGCTGTACAGCGATCTGGTCGAGCGTTTGCTGGCGGCCAACCAAATCAGCGACAACCAGCAGAAGGTGCTGGATGACAGCGTCGAAGCCGGTGAGCCGAACCTGTTCAAGCTGAGCGAAAGCAACGTGTTCCTCAACCTGCAGGCCAGTGACAAAGAGCAGGCGATCCGCTTCGCCGGCGAGCAGCTGGTGAAGGGCGGCTACGTTGAGCCGGAATACGTGCCGGCGATGCTGGAGCGCGAAAAGCTCACGTCCACCTACCTGGGCGAGTCGATCGCCGTGCCGCACGGCACCATCGAGGCTAAAGACCGGGTGCTGCGCACCGGCGTGGTGTTCTGCCAGTACCCGCAGGGCGTGCGCTTCGGCGATGAAGAGGACGAAGTGGCGCGCCTGGTGATCGGCATCGCCGCGCGCAACAACGAGCATATTCAGGTGATCACCAGCCTGACCAACGCGCTGGATGACGAGAGCGTGATCGAGCGGCTGGCGAATACCACCAGCGTCCAGGAAGTGCTGGACCTGCTCGGCGGCAAAAAAGCCGGATAACAGAATCATTTTAAAGGGTGCAGCTTGCTGCACCCTTCGACATTAAGAAGGTAGAGTTATGAAAGCATTACATTTTGGCGCAGGGAACATCGGCCGCGGTTTTATCGGCAAGCTGCTGGCGGACGCGGGCGTTGAGCTGACCTTCGCCGACGTCAATCAAACGGTGCTGGATCTGCTGAACAGCCGAAAAAGCTACTCGGTGCACGTGGTGGGCGAGCAAGAGCGCGTGGAGAACGTCACCAACGTCAGCGCCGTCAACAGCGGCGGCGAAGCCGCGGTGGCGCTGATCGCCGAGGCGGATCTGGTGACCACCGCCGTGGGTCCGCAAATTCTCGCCAAAATCGCCGGCACGATCGCCAAAGGACTGGTGCTGCGCCATCAGCAGGGCAATGCGCAACCGCTGAACATCATCGCCTGCGAGAACATGGTGCGCGGCACCAGCCAGCTGAAACAGCATGTGTTCGCCGCGCTGCCGCAGGACGAGCAGGCATGGGTTGAACAGCACGTCGGCTTCGTCGATTCGGCGGTCGATCGCATCGTGCCGCCGGCGGACAGCAGCGATCCGCTGGAAGTGACGGTGGAAACCTTCAGCGAATGGATCGTCGATCAGACGCAGTTTAAAGGCCAGCCTCCGGCGATCGCCGGCATGGAGCTGACCGACAACCTGATGGCCTTCGTCGAGCGCAAGCTGTTCACCCTCAACACCGGCCACGCGATCACCGCCTACCTCGGCCAACGGGCCGGGCTGCAAACCATTCGCGACGCCATTCTCGAGCCGGCGATCCGCCGGGTGGTGAAAGGGGCGATGGAAGAGAGCGGCGCGGTGCTGATCAAACGCTACGGCTTCGACGCCGACAAGCACGCCGCCTACATCAACAAAATTCTCGGCCGCTTCGAAAACCCGTATCTGCACGATGACGTCGAGCGCGTGGGGCGCCAGCCGCTGCGCAAACTGAGCGCCGGCGATCGCCTGATCAAACCGCTGCTGGGCACGCTGGAATACGGCCTGCCGCATGCCAACCTGATCCAGGGCATCGCCGCCGCCATGAGTTACCGCAGCGAACAGGATCCGCAAGCGTTGGAGTTGGCGGAATTGCTGAATACGCTCGGGCCGAAAGCCGCGCTGGCGCAAATTTCCGGCCTGCCGGCGGAAAGCGAGGTTGTAGAAGAGGCCGTTGCTGTGTATAACGCCATGCACAAGTAGAATCGTGATGATGAACACCCGAGCGCAGCTTGCTGCGCTCCTGGAACCCGAGTTCGGCATCGACGGCCCTCCCCACGCCTTTCGAAAAGCGACGATGGAAGAAGCACAGGCATTTGAAAACCAGGTTCTGGAAAAGCTGAACGCGGGCAAAACGGTGCGCAGCTTCCTGATCGCGGCGGTAGAGCTGCTGGCGGAAGCGCTCAACGTGCTGGTGGTGCAGGTATTCCGCAAGGATGACTACGCGGTGAAATATGCCGTCGAACCGCTATTGTCCGGCAGCGGCCCGCTGGGGGAGCTGTCGGTGCGCCTGAAGCTGATGTACGGCCTGGGGGTGATTTCCCGCCACGAATATGAAGACGCCGAACTGCTGATGGCGATGCGCGAAGAGCTGAACCACGACGGGTCGGAATACCGCTTCGTCGACGACGAAATACTCGGGCCGTTCGGCGAGCTGCACTGTGTGGCAGCGCTGCCGCCGGTGCCGACTTTCCTGCAGCCGGGCGAGGCGGATGAAGCGCTGATCGCCATGCAGCGCCAGCGCTATCAGCAGATGGTGCGCTCCACCATGGTGCTGTCCATTACCGATCTGATCGCCGGCATCGGCGCCAAGCAACCCTCCCGGCTCTCTCCTCTCGGCCGCGGCTAGGCAAAGGCCGCGCGCCACTCGTCGAACAACAACCACAGCGCGGTGGCGGCCATCAGCCCGGACATCGCGCCGTTGAACACCCGCAGCTTCCAGGTGACCCGCAGCGCGTTGCGCAAGCGGTCGCCCAGCACCGCCCACAGCAGCACGCAAGGCAAGTTCAGCAGCGCGAAACCGGCGATGACCGACAGCGTATGGACAAAGGTGGCGCCTTCGCGCGGGGTGAACAGGATCGCCACGTTGATCACCATCAGCCAGGCCTTGGGGTTGACCGCCTGAAACAGCGCGCCGTTGAGCAGGCTCATCGGCTGCGCCTGCTCTTTGGCGTCCGGCGAGGCCGCCTGGAACAGTTTCCATGACAGCCACAGCAGATAAGCGCAGCCGATCACCGCCAGCGGCAGGCGGATGACGCCGGCCCAGCTCAGCGCCAGCGCCAGCAGCGGGATAATGATCGCCAGCTGTACCGCGCAACCGACGCAGATGCCAAACAGCATCGGCAGGGTGCGGCGCAGGCCGAAGTTGACGCCCGACGAGGCCAGCAGCAGGTTGTTGGGGCCGGGGGTGATCGACATGACGGTGACGTAGCTGACAAAGGCAGAGTCCAGCATGGCAGGTTCCTTGAAAATGACGGTGATGACGAGAGATCAGCATAATCGCTGCAATGGGATGGTGACAGAACCACAAATCGGATATTGTCATGGTTACAGTTGTACAAAATGTAAACTGTACCCATTGCCTGGAGAGAAACTGTGACCCTGCTCGATGAAACCCCGGATACCCGTTACCTGCAGCTGGCGGACACGTTGGCCGAAGCCATTCGCCGCGGCACGCTGCAGCCCGGCGACCGCTTGCCTTCGGTGCGGCGCTGTGCGCAAACCCATCGTGTCAGTATCAATACCGTGGTGTCGGCTTACCGCACGCTGGAGGATCGCGGGTTGATCGAGGCGCGACCGCAGTCGGGGTTTTATGTCCGCAGCACGCTGCCGGCGCTGAAGATGGCCTCGGCGCCCTGCGGGCGCATCGAACCGCCGGCGGACGACGTGCTGGCGCTGATCGACACCGTGTTTGCCGCCCAGCAAAACCCGGCCTTCACCAACATTGCGTTGGCTTGCCCGCAGACCAGCGACTTTTATCCCGGCGGCAAGTTGGGGCGCATGCTGTCCTCTCAGCTGCGCCGCCAGCCGGATCTGATCGGGCAGTATCCGTTGCCGCCCGGCAGCCTGCGGCTGCGTCAGCAGATCGCCCGCCGCTCGATGACGCTGGGCATGCTGCTGGAGCCGGGCGACGTGGTGCTGACCCACGGCTGCATGGAAGCGCTGCAGCTGGCGCTGCGCGTCACCACCAAACCGGGCGACTGCGTCGGGCTGGAGTCGCCGACCTATTTCTACCTGCTGCCGCTGCTGGCCAGCCTGGGGCTGAAAGCGCTGGAAATCCCTACCGATCCGCAGTTGGGACTGTCGTTGGACGCGCTGGAGCTGCTGTTGAACGAGAAGCGGCTGAATGCGGTGATCGCCATGCCGACGGTGCAAAACCCGCTGGGCTGCACCATGCCGCTGGCGGCGAAAAAGCGGCTGGCGCGGCTGATGAACGATCATCAGGTGCCGTTAATTGAAGATGGGCTGTATGCCGAGATCCAGTTCGGCGGCGCGCTGTCGCCGGCGGTGAAGGCGTTCGATCGCGACGGCTGGGTGCTGTTTTGCTCCAGCTTTACCAAAACGCTGGCGCCGGATTTTCGCGTCGGCTGGGTCTGCGGCGGCCGCTTCCACGAGGCGTTGCGCAAGCTGAAGGCGGTGTCGTCGATGTCAGAGTCGCAGCTGCTGTCGGAAACGCTGGCGACCTTCCTGGAGAGCGGCGGTTACGATCACCATTTGCGCAACCTGCGCAAGCGCTATGCGGCGCAGGTCGACGAGGCGCGGGCGCTGATCGCCCGGCATTTCCCGCGCGGCACGCTGGCCACGCAGCCGGCGGGCGGCTTCGTGTTCTGGGTCGAATTCCCCCCTGGCGTGGACAGTGTGGCGCTGTTCCATCAGCTGCTGGAGGAGCAGATCTGTTTAACGCCGGGCACCCTGTATTCGCCCAGCGGGCGTTACCGCAACGCGCTGCGGCTCTCCTGCTGCTACCCGTTCAACGCGCGCTACACCCAGGCGTTGGCCCGGCTCGGCGCCAGGGCCTGCGAGATGAGCGGCTTGCCGCCCGGCATTGCGCAGGACGGGTAACGGCGCGCGCCTTTTGCTACAATGCCGGTATCATTGATTAGCGTGCCATTTTGGGCACAACGGGCCAGAGACCATGAAAGAGAAAGAAAAGGCAGAGATCAAGCGCCTGAGCGACCTGCTGGACGCCTTGAACCACAAAGACGCCACCGTGATCCAACAGGGCAACCCTGAGTTGATCGCGCAACACACCAAAGAGAAAGAGAAACTGGCGACGGAGATCGAGCGCCTGAAAAACGTGCGCGGCGAGAAGCTGAGCGCCGAAGCGCAGAAGCTGAGCAAGCTGCCGTTCAGCCGCGAGATCACCAAGAAAGAGCAGGCCGATATGGGCGCGCTGAAGAAAAGCGCGCGCGGGTTGATCGTGGTGCACCCGATGACCGCGCTGGGCCGCGAGATGGGCCTGAAAGCGGTCACCGGCTACGCTAAGAAAGCGTTCTGAACCCCTTGGCGTCAGACCTTGGTGGTGTAATACGCCTTGGTCTGATAGGGCACGGTGACCGTGTCCTGGCCCCGCAGCTCCTCTTCTTCCGCCACCAGTTGGCGCAACCGATCGATAACCTGCTCCTGTTGCGGCTGCGGCAGCGCGGCGATAAAGCTGGTTGAACGCACGCGGTTGTAGATCACGTCCTCCACCGCGCCGCGGTGGCCCAGCATAAACACCTGCTCCTGCAGCGGTTCAAAGCCTTTGAACGGGAAGAACTTGCGCCATTCGCCGGTATAGAAACGCGGCGCATCGCCTTCGTGGCTATCGACGATCTGATTCAGTTTGCGCACCCAGCCGACGCGCGCATCGCGCATGTTCCACACCAGACCGAGTTTGCCGCCGGGCTTGAGAATGCGCTGGATTTCCGCCAGCGCCTGCGGCGTGGCGAACCAATGGAAGGACTGGGCACAGACCACGGCATCGACCGACTCGTCCGGCAACGGGATCGCGTCGGCGGTGCCCGCCAGCGTTTTCACCTGCGGCAGCGCCGCCGACAGTTTTTCCAGCATTTGCGGCACCGGTTCGACGGCGATCACCTGCGCGCCGGTTTCCAGCAGGCGCGGGGTGAACTTGCCTGTGCCGGCGCCGAGATCGATGACCGTCATGCCGGCGTGCAGGCCGATGACGTCACGCAGCCAGACGGCGATTTCCGGCGGGTAATCCGGCCGGCCTTTCACATAGCGATCGGCATTGGCCTGATAGCCTTCGGCGGCGGCGTGATGAATCGAATGGGTCGGGGTGGTCATATACCTGGCTCCTGGCTGAAAAAACGTGCGGCTACAGTATAGGCGGAAGAAAATGTTTAGCGCGGCATCCGGCGCACGTTTTTCATCTTTTCCGCCCGCGCGTTCAACGGCCGAGCAGGCGGCGATTGAAGTCCTCGAGGCGCCCTTCGGCGAGCCGCGTGAGCATGGTCTTGCTCCAGCTGGCGGAGAGGCCGGCCACCGCCAACAGGCGGCGGTACTGTTCCGCGTCGAACGGCATATGCCAGGCGATGGCGATGGCTTCGGCGACCGTCACGTCGCTGCTGCGCGCCGCCAGCTCCAGCGGACGGTCGCCGCTGACCGCGCCCGGCGACACCACCCGATACAGCCAGCCGCAGCGGCCGCTTTGCTGCATCAGCAGCGAAATATCCTCGATCGCGAAGTGATAATTGAGCTTGAAGCACGGCGAGCGCGGCTGGGTGACCTGGATCAGCGCCTCGCCCCAGCGGAAGATGTCGCCCATAAACACATTGTGTTCGGTCAGCCCTTCGGTGGAGAGATTCTCGCCGAAGGCCGGGGCGCAAAACTGCTCGGCCTGCGCCGGAAACTGCTCGCGCCAGTGGGCGTAATGCTCGCGCGGGTAGTGGCACAGTGCGCGATCCGGCCCGCCGTGATAGCTTTTCTCCGCCTGTTCGTCGCCTTCCAGCCCGAGCGGCGTGAGCCGGACAGCGCCATCCACCTGGCGTTTGGCGATGGCGCTGGGGCGCCCGCCCTCATAGGGTTGAATGCTGCCGATGTAAATGTCTGGGTGATGCATGTGCGCCTCCGTGTCTCGCGTCGAGGGCTCAGCATAGCCTGAGTTGTTCTCGTACACTACCCGGCGTTTACCTGTACGGAAGGATGTGTTTTTCCTGTCTATATTTAGGCTTTTATCGTCGAGAAAAAACCATGCGTTTCATTGTATTGAGGCATGCGGAGTCAGAATGGAACCGCTCGGGGATTATTCAGGGGCGAAGTGACAGTCCGCTGACAGAAGAGGGGCGACGTCAAATCGCTGGGCTTGGCGCTCGCTTGCAAATGTTATCGGTCACTTCGTTGATCAGTTCACCGACTGGTCGGGCTTTTACGACAGCGGAGACGTTGGCTGAGCGATGTGGCTGCACTGTGCAAATGGATGAGCGTTTGCAGGAGCAAGATTTTGGCCGACTGGAAGGATTATCTTATGCGCAGGCCATGCGCGATTATCCTGAAGCGACGCAGTGCCTCTTTGCCGGTAAGGCAGAGGCGTCGGCGCCGGGAGGGGAGAATGCTTATGAGGTTGCCTGGCGCCTGATGGCTTGTCTGTCCGATCTGGCTGTCGATGGACAAAATCAAACGCTTGGTGTTGTTACGCACGGCCATGCTCTGCAGGCACTGATTTGGTGGCTTAAAGGGGCCGACCCGCAGGAGGACCTTCGCAGATACGGTCATCGCAATTGCGGCTATGCAATGCTTGATGTGACCGCCTCTGGTTTTAATTTGTTGAATTGGGGAGTCGCGACCCACCTGTTGCCAAAAAGATAGGGCGAGGAACGGATATTCCTCGCCTGAGGGCGTCAGAAGGTGGTCCAGTTCTCTTCCGCTGCGGCGTTGGCGGCCGCGGGTTTGACGGCCGGCGCTTTCGGCGCGGCGGCTTTGGCGGCGAGGGGCTCGGTCTGTTCCGCCAAACGGAACACCGAGACGCTCTGCAGCAGCATATCGGCCTGTTCTTCCAGCGAATCGGCGGCGGCGGCGGACTCTTCCACCAGCGCGGCGTTCTGCTGGGTGGTGTGGTCCATTTCGACGATCGCCTGGCCAATCTGGGCGATGCCGCGCGTCTGCTCATCGGAGGCGGCGGCGATCTCGGCCATGATGTCGCGCACGTGGGTGACCGAACGGACGATCTGTTCCATGGTATTGCCGGTGCTTTCCACCAACTCAGTGCCGGTTTTCACCCGGCTGACCGATTCGGCGATCAGCCCTTCTATTTCCTTGGCCGCCTGGGCGCTGCGGCTCGCCAGGCTGCGCACTTCACTGGCGACCACCGAGAAGCCGCGGCCCTGTTCGCCGGCGCGCGCCGCTTCCACCGCGGCGTTGAGCGCCAGGATGTTGGTCTGGAAGGCAATGCCGTTAATCAGGGTGGTAATTTCGGCGATACGCTGCGAACTGCTGGAGATATCGCGCATGGTGCTGACCACGTTTTCCACCAGCTTACCGCCCTGTTGTGCGGTCTGCGAGGCGTCGGTGGCCAGCTGGTTGGCGTGATGAGCATTGTCGGCGTTTTGTTTCACCGTGGCGGTCAGCTGTTCCATGCTGGCCGCGGTTTCCTCGACCGCCGCCGCCTGCTGTTCGGTGCGGGAGGAGAGATCGGTGTTGCCGGCGGCGATTTCCGCCGAGGCGGTGGAGACCTGGCTGACCCCCATCTGGATCTTCTCAATCATCGTGCGCAGGTTTTGGCTCATCGCCGCCACCGCGTTCAGCAGTTGCCCCAGCTCGTCGCGGCGGGTGCTGGTCTGCGCCTGGCGCAGGTCGCCGCCGGCGATGCGTTCCGCCATGGCCAGCGTGCTGTGCAGCGGACGGGTGATCTGCAGGGTGATGCGCCAGGCGATAAGCACCCCGGCGATGATGGCGATCAGGGTGGTGACGCCCATCTGCAGCTGCGCCAGATTGATGTTGTTGCGCGTCTGCACCAGTTCGTCCTGCATAAAGGCGTTCACCAGCGTGCCGATCGCTTGCGCGCGTTCGCCGAGCTGCCGGCTGATTTGCTGTTCGTGCTCATAGGCCGGCAGGTAGGCCGCGATGCGGTTTTTGTAATCGTCCAGCGCGGCCAGCAGCGGTTGCAGCTGCGGGCGCTGCGCGTCGCTGACCCGGCGGCTCAGGGCGTTGGCCGCGTCGCGCGCGTCGTCGATGGCCGCCATCAGCGGCGCTTCGGTTTCCTTGTTCAGGCTCAGCAGCAGACCGCGCGCGCCGTAGCGCACCTGGGTCAGCTTCTGGTTAAGCTGGATGAAGGCCAGCTGCAGATCGCCGTTGGTGAGCTGACGCTCCACCTGGCTCAGGCTGGCCTGCACTTCCGACATGTTCCAGCTCTGGCGCACCGCGTCTTTTGCCGTGACCGCCTGCTCAAAGACTTTTTGCTGCTGTTGATATTCCCCGATCAGCGTCACCAGACGCTGCAGATCCTTGCGGCTTTGGGCGTCCCAGTCCAGCGCCTGCCCCTGATCTATCAGCTTGACGGCATTTTCAATATTGGCGCGGTTGTTCTGCAGATACTCCGGCTGGTAGGTCTGGCCGTACATGGCGCGGTTGTATTTGGCCTGGTTGATCTCCTCGTTCAGCCGGTTGCTGAAGTCGATGCGATCGGCGCGGGATTCGATGATATGCAGATATTGCGCCCCGGTGCCGGCGATGACGACCGCCAACAGCAACAACAGCGCGAAGCCGAGACCGAGCTTTTTACCTACGGTGAGATGAGTGAACTTTCCTGCCAATGCTTGCAATGCCGCCATAGCGTTTTTCCTTCTCCGGGCGAACGTCAATTGAACAAACCATCGGCAAGAAGTGGTCAAACTTTAGCGGATTTCAGGCAAAAAAATACCCGCCGGTGGCGGGCATCTTTATCAACGGGGGCGAGTTACTTCTTCGCGGCGAAGCGTGCGGCGGCTTCATCCCAGTTGACCACGTTCCAGAACGCCTTGATGTAGTCAGGGCGTTTGTTCTGATATTTCAGGTAGTAAGCGTGTTCCCACACGTCCAGGCCGATGATTGGGAAACCGGAAGCGCCGGCGACGGCTTCGCCCATCAGCGGGCTGTCCTGGTTGGCGGTAGACACTACGGCCAGCTTGCCGTCTTTCAGCACCAGCCAGGCCCAACCGGAACCGAAGCGGGTGGCTGCGGCTTTCTCGAACTCTTCCTGGAATTTCTCAACGCTGCCGAAATCGCGCTCGATGGCCGCTTTCAGATCGCCGCCCAGCGTGGTGCCGGTTTTCAGGTTTTTCCAGAAGAAGCTGTGGTTGGCGTGACCGCCGGCGTTGTTGCGCATGAAGGTGCGTTTGTCGGCAGGCACTTTGTCCAGATCCTGGATCAGTTCTTCAACGCTGTATTTGGCCAGCTCAGGGTAGACTTCCAGCACGGTGTTGGCGTTGTTGACGTAGGTCTGGTGGTGTTTGGTGTGATGGATTTCCATCGTCTGCTTGTCAAAATGCGGTTCCAGTGCGTCGTAAGCGTACGGCAGGGATGGCAGTGAATAACTCATAATCATCATCTCCAGTGGTGTATGGGCGGCGCAAAGGGCGAGCACCGCGTAAGCAGTCGGATCATTATAGTTAATTAAATGATATTGAAAATGATTATCAATGCCCTGTGAATTGTGTGGTTAATGAACAAATCGTTGCGTTAACATGTTGATAGAAGAGGGCGCTGGGTGGCCGGTTCAAACCGTCGCCCCGGCACGTTGGTTACTCTCTATACTGTAGGGAGCGCCAACGTCGAAATGTATCGAAATGTGCCAATGCGTTCACTGAATGAGCACGAGTGTGTAACAACCACAAGCACGCTGTGGTAATATGGCCGGCGTTCGTAGCAAGCATAACAACAGTGACATTCGCGTTTGCCGCGCTAGCGGGCAGGCGCATTTGAACAATGTGACAATCGAGAGTAAAGGAGACCCCCATGCAGGTCAGCAGAAGGCAGTTCTTTAAGATCTGCGCTGGCGGTATGGCAGGAACGACGGTGGCCGCGCTGGGCTTTGCCCCCGAAGTGGCGTTGGCGGAAACCCGGCAGTACAAACTGCTGCGCGCCCGCGAGACCCGTAATACCTGTACGTATTGTTCCGTCGGCTGTGGGCTGTTGATGTACAGCCTTGGTGATGGCGCCAAAAACGCCAAAGAAAGCATTTTCCATATCGAAGGGGATCCGGATCACCCGGTAAACCGCGGCGCGCTTTGCCCGAAAGGCGCCGGCCTGGTTGACTTCATCCACAGCGAGAGCCGCCTCAAGTACCCGGAATACCGGGCGCCGGGGTCGGACAAATGGCAGCGCATCAGCTGGGACGACGCCTTTACCCGCATCGCCAAGCTGGTGAAAGAAGACCGTGACGCCAACTTCATCAAAACCAACGATCAGGGCGTTACCGTCAACCGTTGGCTGACCACCGGCATGCTGTGCGCTTCGGCCGCCAGCAACGAAACCGGTTTTCTGTCGCAAAAATTTAGTCGCGCTCTCGGCATGCTTGCCGTAGACAACCAGGCGCGTGTCTGACACGGACCAACGGTAGCAAGTCTTGCTCCAACATTTGGTCGCGGTGCGATGACCAACCACTGGGTTGATATCAAGAACGCGAATTTGATTATCGTCATGGGCGGTAATGCGGCGGAAGCGCATCCGGTGGGGTTCCGCTGGGCGATGGAAGCCAAAATACACAACAATGCCAAGCTGATCGTGATCGATCCGCGCTTTACCCGAACCGCGTCGGTGGCGGACTTCTACACGCCGATCCGCTCCGGGACCGACATCGCTTTCCTGTCGGGCGTGTTGCTGTATCTGATGACCAACAACAAGTTCAACCGCGAATACGTCGAGGCCTACACCAACGCCAGCCTGCTGGTGCGGGAAGACTTTGCCTTCGAAGACGGGTTGTTCAGCGGCTACGACGCGGAAAACCGCAAGTACGACAAAACCACCTGGAACTACCAGTTCGACGAGAACGGCTTCGCCAAGCGCGACGTCACGCTGCAGGATCCGCGCTGCGTGTGGAACCTGCTGAAACAGCACGTGAGCCGCTACACGCCTGACGTGGTGACCAACATCTGCGGCACGCCGAAGGACGATTTCCTCAAGGTGTGCGAATACATCGCCGAAACCTGCGTCGCGGATAAAACCGCATCGTTCCTGTACGCCCTGGGCTGGACTCAGCACTCGGTCGGCGCGCAGAACATCCGCACCATGGCGATGATCCAGCTGCTGCTCGGCAACATGGGCATGGCGGGCGGCGGCGTCAACGCGCTGCGCGGCCACTCCAACATCCAGGGGCTGACCGATCTCGGCCTGCTGTCGCAGAGCCTGCCGGGCTACTTGACGCTGCCGTCGGAGAAACAGACCGATCTCGACACCTACCTGAAGGCCAACACGCCGAAGGCGCTGCTGCCGGGCCAGGTGAACTACTGGGGCAACTACCCGAAATTCTTCGTCAGCATGATGAAGACCTTCTACGGCGACAAGGCGCAGAAGGACAACAGCTGGGGCTTTGACTGGTTGCCGAAGTGGGACAAAGGCTACGACGTGCTGCAGTACTTCGAGATGATGGCGCAGGGCAAGGTCAACGGCTACTTCTGCCAGGGCTTTAACCCGGTGGCGTCGTTCCCGAACAAAAACAAGGTGGTGGCTTCGCTGTCCAAGCTGAAGTTCCTGGTGACCATCGATCCGTTGAACACCGAGACTTCCAACTTCTGGCAGAACCACGGCGAGTTCAACGAGGTGGATCCTTCGCAGATCCAGACCGAAGTGTTCCGCTTGCCGTCCACCTGCTTCGCCGAAGAGAACGGCTCGATCGTCAACTCCGGCCGCTGGCTGCAGTGGCACTGGAAAGGCGCGGACGCCCCGGGCGAAGCGCTGAACGACGGCGAGATCCTGGCGGGCATCTTCAGCCGCCTGCGCGAGATGTATGCGCGCGACGGCGGCGCGGTGCCTGAGCAGGTGCTGAACATGACCTGGGACTACCTGACGCCGGACAACCCGGCGCCGGAAGAGGTGGCGCAGGAGAACAACGGCAAGGCGCTGGCGGATCTGCTGGATGCCGACGGCAAAGTGCTGGTGAAAAAAGGCGAGCTGCTCAGCTCGTTCGCGCAGTTGCGCGACGACGGCACCACCGCCAGCGGTTGCTGGATCTTCGCCGGCAGCTGGACGCCGGCCGGCAACCAGATGGCGCGGCGCGACAACGCCGATCCGTCCGGCCTCGGCAATACGCTGGGCTGGGCCTGGGCATGGCCGCTCAACCGCCGCATTCTGTACAACCGCGCCTCGGCGGATCCGCAGGGCAAACCGTGGGATCCGAAACGCCAACTGCTGGAGTGGGACGGCGCCAAGTGGGTCGGGGCCGATATCCCGGACTACAGCACCGCTGCGCCGGGCAGCGACGTCGGGCCGTTCATCATGCAGCCGGAAGGCATGGGCCGCCTGTTCGCCACCGACAAGATGGCGGAAGGGCCGTTCCCTGAACACTACGAGCCGTTCGAAACGCCGCTCGGCACCAACCCGCTGCACCCGAACGTGGTGTCCAACCCGGCGGCGCGCGTGTTCAAGGACGATCTGGCGGCGATGGGCAAATCCGACAAGTTCCCTTACGTCGGCACCACCTATCGTCTGACCGAGCACTTCCACTACTGGACCAAGCACGCGCGGCTGAACGCCATCGCCCAGCCGGAGCAGTTCGTGGAGATCGGCGAAAAGCTGGCGGAGAAGAAGGGCATCAAGCAGGGCGATACCGTGAAAGTCAGCTCCAACCGCGGCTACATCAAGGCCAAGGCGGTGGTGACCAAGCGTATTCGCACGCTGCAGGTGCACGGCCAGGAAGTCGACACCATCGGCATCCCGATCCACTGGGGTTACGAAGGGGTGGCGAAGAAAGGCTTTATCGCCAACACGCTGACGCCGTTCGTCGGCGACGCCAATACGCAAACGCCGGAGTTCAAGGCGTTCCTGGTCAACGTGGAAAAGGTGTAACGGAGACGAATTATGGCCATGCAATCTCAAGACATCATTCGTAAATCCGCCACCAATGGTTTCACGCCGGCGCCGCGCGCCCGTGACCACCAGGAAGAAGTGGCCAAACTGATCGATGTCACCACCTGTATCGGCTGCAAGGCCTGTCAGGTGGCCTGTTCCGAATGGAACGACATCCGCGACGAAGTGGGGCACAACGTCGGGGTGTACGATAACCCCGCCGATCTGACCGCCAAGTCGTGGACGGTGATGCGCTTCTCCGAGGTGGAGGAAAACGGCAAGCTGGAATGGCTGATCCGCAAGGACGGCTGCATGCACTGCGCCGATCCGGGCTGCCTGAAGGCCTGCCCGTCGGAAGGCGCGATCATTCAGTACGCCAACGGCATCGTCGACTTCCAGTCCGAGCACTGCATCGGCTGCGGCTACTGCATCGCCGGCTGCCCGTTCGACGTGCCGCGCATGAACAAGGACGACAACCGGGTGTACAAGTGCACCCTGTGCGTCGACCGCGTGGACGTCGGCCAGGAACCGGCCTGCGTGAAAACCTGCCCGACCGGCGCCATTCACTTCGGCACCAAGGAAGCGATGAAGCAGGTGGCGGCAGATCGCGTCAGCGAGCTGAACACCCGCGGCTACCAGAACGCCGGTCTGTACGATCCGGCGGGGGTGGGCGGCACGCACGTGATGTACGTGTTGCACCACGCCGACAAACCGCAGCTGTACCACGGTTTGCCGGACAACCCGAGCATCAGCCCGGCGGTGACCTTCTGGAAGGGCGTGTGGAAACCCCTGGCGGCCATCGGTTTTGCCGCCACCTTCGCGGCCAGCGTGTTCCACTATGTCGGCGTCGGGCCTAACCGCGTCGAGGATGAGGACGAGCACGACGAGTCGCACGACGAGGAGACGCGCAAATGAGAAAGGAAAAGCCCATTCAGCGTTACAGCGCGCCGGAGCGCATCAACCACTGGATCGTGGCGTTCTGTTTCGTGTTCGCCGCCATCAGCGGGCTGGGGTTCTTCTTCCCCTCCTTCAACTGGCTGATGAACATCTTCGGGACGCCGCAGCTGGCGCGCATTCTGCACCCGTTTGTCGGGGTGATCATGTTTGCCGCGTTCCTGCTGATGTTCCTGCGCTACTGGAAGCATAACCTGATCAACCGGGAAGATATCGTCTGGGCCAAGAACATCCACAAAATCGCCATGAACGAGGAAGTGGGTGATACCGGGCGCTATAATTTCGGCCAGAAGTGCGTGTTCTGGGCGGCGATTATCAGCCTGGTGCTGCTGCTGGCCAGCGGCGTGGTGATCTGGCGGCCGTATTTTGCGCCGTCGTTCTCCATCCCGCTGATCCGCATCGCGCTGCTGGTGCATTCGCTGGCCGCGGTCGGCCTTATCATCGTGATTATGGTGCACATTTACGCCGCATTGTGGGTAAAAGGCACCATTACCGCGATGGTGGAAGGCTGGGTGCCGGCGGCCTGGGCCAAGAAACATCATCCGCGCTGGTACCGTGAGGTCCGCGAGAAACGACAGGAAGATAAACCCTGATGAGTATCCGCATCGTTCCTAAAGAGCAGTTAGGGGCACAGCGTGAGAAGTCCACAACGGCGGAGAACATCCCGCCGTTACTTTTCGCCAACCTGAAAAGCCTGTACAGCCGCCGCGCCGATCGTCTGCGTCAGCTGGCGGTCGACAATCCGCTGGGCGACTACCTGAACTTCGCCGCCGAGCTGGCGCAGGCGCAGCAGCATGCGCTGCACGATAACCCGCTGCAGCTCGATCTGAGCGAAGCGCTGGCGCAGGGCGCCGCCAGCGGCAAACCGCCGCTCGATCTGAGCGTTTTCCCGCGCAGCGAGCACTGGCGCAAGCTGCTGACGTCGCTGATCGCCGAGCTGCGCCCGCAGGCGCCGGAGCATATCCTGGCGGTGCTGGACAACCTGGAGAAGGCCTCGGCGCACGAGCTGGAGCTGATGGCCGACGCCTTGCTCAACCGCGAGTTCGGCAAGGTGGGCAGTGAAAAGGCGCCGTTCCTCTGGGCCGCGCTGTCGCTCTATTGGGCGCAGATGGCCAGCCTGATCCCTGGCAAGGCGCGCGCCGAATACGGCGAGCAGCGTCAGTTCTGCCCGGTGTGCGGCAGCATCCCGGTCTCCAGCATGGTGCACATCGGCACGGTCAACGGCCTGCGCTATCTGCACTGCAACCTGTGCGAAAGCGAATGGCATGTGGTGCGGGTGAAGTGCAGCAACTGCGAGCAGACCCGCGATCTCAACTATTGGTCGCTGGACAGCGAACAGGCGGCGGTGAAGGCGGAAAGCTGCGGCGACTGCGGCACTTACCTGAAAATCCTCTATCAGGAAAAAGACCCGCAGGTCGAAGCGGTGGCCGACGATCTGGCTTCGTTGGTGCTGGACGCTCGTATGGAAGAAGAAGGCTTCGGCCGCAGCAGCATCAATCCGTTCCTGTTCCCGGCGGAGTAACCGCCCGGCCCCGTTCGCGCGGGGCCGGACCAGCAATTTCAGCACGGGCTTCTGGCAATCGCCCGGGCGAGTTGCTACGTTTAGGCCATAACGCGCCAAGCGAAAGGAACCACGATGTTAAACACCCTGGCAAAACTGACCGCGGTCGCCGTGTTGGCGATCGGACTGGCGGCCTGCGACAACAAGGACGACACCAAACCGGCGGTGCCGCCACCCGACACCAAACCGACCGTGACGCAGCCCGCGCCACCGCCGCCGCCTGCGCCGGTAGAAACCCCGCCCGCGCCGCCGGGGCTGAACGTGTCGCTGCAGAAGGGCAAGATCACCTTCGAGCTGCCGCCGGGCTTTAGCGATCAAACGCTGAACAGCGGCATCATCAACGACAGCACCTCCACCATCCAGCGCTTTCTTGACGGCAAGTCGCGCCAGAGCGCAGTTTCGTCCGAAGTGATCCCGCCGGACGGCATGAAGCTCAATACCAGCGACAAAATGCTGAAAGAGCTGACGCAGAGCGCCATCACGGTGCTGGCCGAACGCTATCAGAATATCCAGACCACCAAAGAAGAGAACTTCAGCGTCGGCAAACAGAAGTTTCGCCGGGTGGATACCGAACAGACCGTCAACGGGCAAAAGGTGGTCTCCACCCTGGTGTTGACGGTGTTCAACAAGCGGGTGGTAACGTTGCAAATGCTGTCGCCGGCCAAAACGCCGGAAGTGCATCAGGCGCTGGTGCAGCGGATTATCGATACCCTGGCGGTGAAGTAAGGACGCCGCGGCCAGGACGAAGCGGAGGAGACCGGATGAAGCTTATCGGCAGTTACACCAGCCCCTTTGTGCGCAAGATTTCCGTGATGCTGCTGGAGAAGGGGATTGCGTTCGAATTCGTCAACGATCCGCCGTATGAGCCCGGCAGCCGGGTGAAGGAGCTGAACCCGCTCGCCAAGGTGCCGGTGCTGATCGCCGATGACGGCGAGGTGTTTTACGACTCGCCGGTGGTGGCCGAATACCTCGAGCTGCTGGCGGTGGAGCCGGCGTTTTTGCCGGCCGAACGCGCCGCCGCGTTGCGCGTTCGGCAGGTGGCGGCGTTGGCGGACGGCGTGACCGAAGCGGCGGCGACCCTGTTTCGCGAAAGCCGGCGCGCGCCGGAAAAACAGGACGAAAACTGGATGCTGCGCCAGCGTGACAAGCTGACGCAGGGCCTGGACGCACTGGAGGCGCTGGCGCGGGAAAAAACGTGGCTCAATGCCGAGCGGCTGACGCTGGCGGATATCGCCACCGGCTGCGCGCTGGGCTACCTCAATTTCCGCCGCATCCTGCCCAACTGGTGCGTCGAGCGCCCGACGCTGGTCAAGCTGGCCGAACGCCTGTTCGCCCGCGAAAGTTTCGCCCGCACTGCGCCACCTTGAGTTTTTTTCTCCCCGCCGCGGCGGGGTTTTGCTATGCCGATACGTCTAAATTGAAAACCGAGCGACCATGAGCACTGAATCCCACCTTCTTTACAGTCAACTGCCCGCCATCGACCGTCTGCTGCGTGAACCCGCGATTGAACCGCTGGTGGCGCAGCATGGCCAGACGCTGATCGGTGAACTGTTGCGCCGGCTGCAGGCCCAGGCGCGCGACGCGATCAAGCAACAGCAACGCTTGCCGGCCTGGTGCGGCGACTGGCCGCAGGCGCTGCGGGCCGAGCTGGCCCGGCAGCAACGCCCGGCGTTATTGCCGGTGTTCAACCTCAGCGGCACCGTGCTGCACACCAACCTCGGGCGCGCCCTGCTGGCGCAGCCGGTGAAGGATGCGGTGAGCGCGGTGATGGGGGAGGCGGTGACGCTGGAGTACGATCTGGACGGTGCCGGGCGCGGCCATCGCGATCGGGCGGTGGCGGATCTGCTGTGCCGGCTGACCGGCGCGGAGGACGCCTGCATCGTCAATAACAACGCGGCGGCGGTGCTGCTGATGCTGGCGGCGATCGCCCCCGGCAAAGAGGTGGTGGTGTCGCGCGGCGAGCTGGTGGAAATCGGCGGCGCGTTCCGCATTCCCGACGTGATGCGCCAGGCCGGCTGTCAATTGGTGGAGGTCGGCACCACCAACCGCACCCATCTGAAGGATTACCGCCAGGCCATCAATGAGCAGACTGGCCTGTTAATGAAAGTGCACACCAGCAACTACAGCATTCAGGGCTTCACCGCGGCGGTCGACGAGGCCGAACTGGCGCAGCTCGGGGCCGAACAGGGCGTGCCGACCGCCACCGATCTGGGCAGCGGCTCGCTCATCGATATGGCGCAGTACGGACTGCCCGCCGAACCGATGCCGCAGCGGTTGCTGGCCGCCGGCGTCGATCTGGTGACGTTCTCCGGCGATAAGCTGCTGGGCGGCCCGCAAGCCGGCATCATCGTCGGCAAAAAGGCGCTGATCGCGCGCCTGCAGCAGCACCCGCTCAAGCGCGCGCTGCGCGTCGGCAAGCTGACGCTGGCGGCCCTGGAGGCCACGCTGCGGCTTTATTTGCAGCCGGAAAAACTGGCTGAGCAACTGCCGACGCTGCGGCTGCTGACCCGCCCGCAGCAGGAGATGCAACAGGCGGCCGAGCGGCTGCTGGCGGCGCTGGCGCCGCGGTTCACCGCCGATTTCGAGCTGCGCGCCGAACCGTGCTGGTCGCAGATTGGCAGCGGTTCGCTGCCGGTGGATCGCCTGCCCAGCTATGCGCTGACCTTCACGCCGCGCGACGGCCGCGGCGCCACGCTGGAAGCGCTGGCGGAACGCTGGCGCCGCCTGCCGCAGCCGGTGATCGGCCGCCTCGGCGACGGCCGGCTGTGGCTGGATCTGCGCTGTCTGGAACAGGAAGGGGCGCTGATCGACGCGCTGAGCGCATCATGATCATCGCCACCGCCGGCCATGTCGATCATGGCAAAACCACCCTGCTGCAGGCGATCTCCGGGATCAACGCGGATCGCCTGCCGGAAGAAAAGCGCCGCGGCATGACTATCGATCTGGGCTACGCCTACTGGCCGCAGCCGGACGGCCGGGTGCTGGGCTTTATCGACGTGCCCGGCCACGAGAAATTCCTCGCCAATATGCTGGCGGGCGTCGGCGGTATCGACCATGCGCTGCTGGTGGTGGCCTGCGACGACGGCGTGATGGCGCAGACCCGCGAGCATCTGGCGATCCTGCGCCTGAGCGGGCGCCCGGCGCTGACGGTGGCGCTGACCAAGGCCGACCGGGTGGAGGCGGCGCGGGTCGATGAGGTATGCCGCCAGGTGCGCGACGAGCTGGCGCGTCAGGGCTGGCCCGATGCGCCGCTGTTCGTGACCGCAGCGGCGGCGGGAGTGGGCATCGAGGCGCTGCGCGCGCATTTGCTGGCGTTGTCGCCCGGCGAGCATGCGCTGACGCGCCGTTTTCGTCTGGCGGTAGACCGCGCGTTCAGCGTCAAAGGGGCGGGGCTGGTGGTGACCGGCACCGCGCTCGGCGGCCGGGTGAAGGTGGGGGATACGCTGTGGCTGACCGGCGCCGATGCACCGGTGCGGGTGCGCGGCCTGCATGCCCAGAATCAGACCGTGGAACACGCGCAGGCCGGGCAGCGCATCGCGCTTAACATCAGCGGCGATGTCGATAAAGAGCGGATCGCGCGCGGCGATTGGCTGCTGGCGCAGCGTCCGCCCGAAGCGGCGGAACGCATTCTGGTGGCGCTGGAAACGGATCGGCCGATCCGCCATTGGCAGCCGCTGCATCTGCACCATGCCGCCAGCCACATCACCGGGCGTATTTCGTTGCTGAACGACGGGCTGGCGGAACTGATCCTCGATCGCCCGCTGTGGTTGGCACAGAACGATCGGCTGGTGCTGCGCGATATCGGCGCGCGGCAAACGCTGGGCGCGGCCCGGGTGCTCAAACTGAATGCGCCCAAGCGCGGTAAGCGTCAGCCGGACTATCTGGCATGGCTGCAGGCCTTGGCGCAGGCGCAAGACGATGCGCAGGCGCTGGCGCTTGAGTTGCCGCACGGCGCGCTGTCGCTGGCGGCGTTCGCCTGGGCGCGACAATTGACGGACGATGGCCTGAACGAGCTGTTGGCGAACGGCGATCTGCTGATCGTCGGTGACCGGGCGCTGGCGCAGGATCAGGTGCAACGGGCGGAAAGCCGCCTGCTGCAGGTGCTGACGGACTATCACCAACAGCACGCCGATCAGCTGGGCTTAGGGCGCGCCCGCCTGCGGCGCATGGCTCTGCCTCAGCAGCCGGAGGCGTTGGTGTTTATGATGATCGATCGGTTGCTGAAGGCCGGCGCGCTGCGCAATACGCGCGGCTGGCTGCACCTGCCGGAACACGGCCTGGCGTTCAGCGCCGAAGAGGCGCCGCTGTGGGCGCGCATCGAACCGCTGTTCGGCGACGAGCCGTGGTGGGTGCGCGATTTGGCGAGCGAACTGGGCGAGGAAGAGAGCCGGGTGCGCGCGCTGCTGCGCAAGGCGGCTCAGCTGGGCCATGTGACGGCGGTGGTGGTGGATCGCTACTACCTCAGCCGACGCATCGATCAGTTCGCGGCGCTGATCCGCGAGCTGGACGCGGAGCGCGGTGGCGCCAACGCCGCCGATTTCCGCGATCGGCTCGGCGTCGGGCGCAAGCTGGCGATCCAGGTGCTGGAGTTCTTCGATCGCAGCGGCTTTACCCGCCGCAAGGGCAACGAGCATCTGCTGCGCGACGGCGGGCTGTTCGGTAGCGAGTCCCCTACCCGATAAACCTGACGGCGGCCCGGCTGACGTCGGGCGTTTGGGCGGTGAGAAACGCCTGTAAACGTTCGATCAGCGGCCGTTTCGCCGATTCTTCCGGCCAAACCAGATAGTAACCGTCGCCGGTGCGCACGGCGACGTCACAAGGCAGCGCCAATAATCCCTCCTCAATCGTCCGCAGGCTCAGCGCCAGATCGCCGATCGAGACGCCGTGCCCGGCGATGGCCGCCGCGTTGCCCTGTTCCAGCGAATCAAATACCTGGCCGCGCGTGAGATCGATCGGGGCCGCGATGCCGCTTTTTTGCAGCCAGCGCCGCCAGTCGCGCCGATCGGGCGACGGGTGGATCAGCGGGCAGGCGGCGAGATCCCGCTGGCCGTCGGCGAGCAGCGCGGGGGCGCAAATCGGGATCAGCCATTCGTCGAACAGCCTGGCGGCGGCGGTGTTGGCGCCAAAATGGCCGTTGCCGAGCAGGATGGCGCAGTCGTAGGGTTCGCTGAAAAAATCCACGCTGTCGATGTCCATCCAGACGCTGGCTGCCTGCACCTCGAACGCCTGCGCCGTTTGCCGGAATCGGCTCAGGCAGTCCAGCAGCCAGCGCAGGGTCAGGGTGGAGGGCGCCTTCAGCCGCAGCAGATCGCGGTGGCTTCTGAACAGCTCGCAGGCTTGCTCGATGCGGCCAAACCCTTGCTGCAGCTCGGCGGCGAAGATTTTCCCCTGCGGCGTGACCTCGATACGCGGGCCGTTGCGCTGGAACAGCCGGCAGCCGAAGTGCTGCTCCAGCGTTTTGATGTGCTTGCTGACGGCGCTCGGGGTGAGATGCAGCTCCTCGGCGGCCAGCGTGAACGAGCCGGTGCGGGCGGCGCTTTCGAAGGCGCGCAGGGCGTAAAGCGGCGGAAGGGAACTGGCCATCGCGGCGTCTCTCAGGATGAGTCTGATTCACAGTAAACGACAGGATTACTCCTTTTTCAAGGCGGGGGCGGCGGCATGATAATGGCGCGACGCCAACTGACTGAATGTGAGTGAAATAAAGATGAACCTGTCGTTGCTGGCGGCGTATTGCGCCGCCATTTTCTTGCTGATCGCCACGCCGGGGCCGGTGGTGGTGATGGTCGCCAACACCGCGGCGCGCTTTGGCGCCCGGCGCGCGCTGTTGACCGCGCTGGGCAGCAACGGGGCCTCCTTGTTGCTGATCGGCATCGCCGCGCTGGTTGTCACCGGGCTGTTCGCGGTGGATATGCGCTTGCTGCAGTGGGCAGGCCTGCTGGGTTGCCTGTTTATCGGCCGCATGGCGATCGTCTCGCTGTATGAGGATTTATCCGCGCGATCCCCCGATGCGCTGCCCGCTGCGCCGCCGCAAAAACGCTCGGCGATCCTGAACGGTTTTCTGGTGGGGATCGCCAACCCCAAAGACATCATTTTCTTCGTCGCCTTTTTTCCGCAGTTCATCGCCGTCACCCCCTCGATCGGCGCCAGCCTGACGCTGCTGACCGCGCTGTGGGTGCTGGCGGACTTCGCCATTTTGCTGGCCTATATCACCCTGCTGTCGGGAACGGCGCTGCAGCGCGCGCGACGGGCGATCTCCGTTCTGTCGGCGTTGCTGTTGTTGGCGGTGGCGATGGTGGGAACGGGGTATGCACTGTGGGGGCTGCTCGGCTGAAGCCGCATAAAAAACGCCGGTCGGGAAACCGGACCGGCGTTTTATCGTCGCGTTTACACCGCGCCGTTCGGCTGCGGCGTGGGGTCGCCGTTGCGGCGTTTGCCGAGGAACAGCGCCACCAGCGTCAGCCAGCACAGGCCGCTGATGAGGTTGAACAGGTTGAACAGCCCGCTGCCGCCCCAGACGTAGGCGACCTTGGCCAGCTCGATGCCGACGGTGAACACCATCATGCTCAGCATGCCCATAGTGGCCGACACCGTGCCTTTGCTGACATTGCTGGAGAACAGCGTCAGGCGGTACAGCCCGGCGTTGGCGAGGCCGATGCCGAAAGCGTACAGGCTCAGGCCGGCGGTCATCCACAGGTAGGCGTGGCTGGAGAACTGGGTCGCCAGCGCGGCGATCAGCAGCCCCAGCAGCATCGGGCCCGCGCCCAGCTTGATCAGGCGCTCCACGCTGTTTTTGCCGGTCAGGCGCGCCAGCGTCAGGTTGCCGAGGATCAGCGCGCCGAACACCGGGATTTGCAGCAGGCCGTAATCCAGCGTCGACAGCGACTCACCGCTGATCAGGATCACCGGCGACTGGGCGATCCAGGCCAGCAGCGGCAGGCTGGCGAAACCGATCGCCAGGGCCCCGCACAGGAAGCGGCGGTTGCCCAGCACCTGGCGGTAGTCGCGCCATAGGTTGGCGGCGGAAAACGCCTCGCCCTGCAGCGTGGCGGTTTCCGGCATGGCTTTCCACAGGCCGTAGAAGGCGATGGCCGCCAGCGCCGCAAACAGCACGAACATGCTTTGCCACGGCGCGACGTGGATCAGCGCCGCGCCGGCCAGCGGCCCCAGCAGCGGGGCGATCAGCGCCACGTTGGCCATCAGGGCGGTGATCTTGATGCACACCGCCTCCTCGAACGACTCCTGGATCGTGGCGTAGCCGACCGCGCCGATAAAGCACAGGCCGATGCCCTGCAGGAAACGCATGGCGATAAACTGCTCGATGGTGGTGACCAGCAGGATCGCCAGGCAGGAGACGATAAAGAACGCCACCCCGGCCAGCATCACCGGACGACGGCCGCGGCGATCCGACAGCGGCCCGAGCAGCCACTGCAGGAAGATGCCGCCGGCCAGATAGGCGGTCATCGAGGTAGGCACCCACTCTTCGCCGGCGTTGAAATCCGCCACGACGGCCAGCATGCCCGGCTGAATCATATCGTTGCCGATATAGGTGGCGAACTCGAACAGCACCAGACAAAGAGGGAATAAAAGCGCCTGTCGGCCCAAACGTGCCGCAGGTGGTAATGTCGTTTTCATATTATTGTACTGATAGTAAAAGAGAAAAAGGAACTGCCAGGGCGGGAAGCGCAAACTGAGCGAGTTGTGGCGGCTATTTTGCCGCCAATTGTTCACCTTCGCAATCATAAGGTGTTGTTTAAGTGCATTCTGATATTTCGCTTTTGGGTTGTCGCCGAACGCCGTGCCCGATAACCTCTTCTTAACATATCAATATGACACAAGATCGGGCGAGCGTTTGAGCGAGAAAATCGGCTGGATAGACAACCTGCGGGCGATGGCGTGCATGATGGTGGTGATGATCCACGCCACCACCTATTACGTCACCAACGGCGCGGCGATAGGGCTGCACAACTGGGATATCGCCAACGTGCTGAACTCGCTGTCGCGCGTGTCGGTGCCGCTGTTCTTTATGATTTCCGGCTACCTGTTCTTCGGCGAAAAGAGCGCCGGCCGGCGGCATTTCACCCGCATCGCCTGCTGCATTCTGTTCTACAGCGCCATCGCGCTGATCTACATCGCGGCCTTCACCAAGATCGGTTTCTGGCCGTCGCTGCGCGGCATTTTGCAAAAGCCGGTGTTCTATCATCTGTGGTTTTTCTACGCCATTGCAGTGATTTACCTGCTGTCGCCGCTGATCAGCGTCAAACCGGTGTCGCGCCGCTACCTGGCCGCCGCGCTGGTGGTGTTGGCGGCGATCGCCAACCCGAATACCGACAAGCTGACTTTCGGCAACGCGCATCTGCTGCCGGTTAACCTGTATATCTACGGCGATACCTTCTACTACCTGCTGTATGCGTTGGCCGGGCGGGCGATTGGCATGATGGAGACGCGCGGGCGCGCCGTGGGCTGGCTGGCGGCGTTGGGATTTGCGCTGTGCGTGGCGCTGATCGCGCGCGGCACCAAACATCAGCTGTTCATCAACGGCAACTTCGCCGATACCTACTACATCTACAGCGGCCCGCTGGTGTTTATGGCGGCAGTGGCGCTGCTGGTGTGGGTGAAACACTGTCTGCCGCAGCCGATCGGCTGGCTGAGCGCGTTTTCCCGCCATTCGCTGGCGATTTACGGTTTTCACGCCCTGATCGTCAACGTGATGCGCAATCGGCACCTGGATTTCACCGGCCACCCGCTGCTGGATATCTTCTGGGTGTTCGGCGTGGCGCTGGGGCTCAGCCTGCTGCTGTCTGTCGGCCTGCAGCGGCTGGATACCCGCCGGCTGGTGTCATAGCGGCGAGCGCTGGCGCTGCTGGGCGCGGCGCAGCTGCCGCCCGGAGGAAAAACCGGCCGCCAGCGCGGCCTTCTCCAAGCCATATCCTTGCTGCAGGCGCTGTTGCGCCACCGCCAACCGCAGCTGTTCATGATATTCCCGTACGCTGATGCCGACGTGGCTGCGAAACAGCCGCGCCAGATGGCGGCTGCTGACGTGCGCCTTCTCCGCTATCTGCGGCACCGACCAGTCGGCCTCCGGCTCGGCGGCCATCACGTCCTGCGCGCGGTGCACCGCCGGGTGCAGGTGGTTGCGGTAACGCAGCCAGGGCGACAGCTGCGGATCGTCGCCGGCGCGGCGGAAATAGACCACCATGTCGCGGGCGACGTCGCGCGCCCGGCCGGAGCCGCAGTGGCGGTGGACCAGGTGCAGCGCCAAATCGATGCCGGTGGTGATGCCCGCGCTGGTGTAGACGCCGCGGTCTTCAACGAAGATGCGGTTCTCTTTCACCTGCGCCGCCGGCGCCTGCCGGCGGATACGCTCGATAACGTCGTGGTGGGTGGTGCACTGATAGCCGTCGAGCAACCCGGCCTGCGCCGCCAGCAGCGCGCCGGAACAGATGCACACCAGGGTGATGCGCTGTCGCTGCAGATCGGGCCGCAGCGTCGCCAGCCAGCGACGCGCCTGCTCGGCCTCTTCCCCGGCGAAATAGCGCTGCGAATCGCCGACCCCCGGCAGCACCAGGATAGCGCCGTCGTCCAGGCGTTCGGGCAACGGCTGCAGGCCGCTCAGCGTCATGCCGATGGAACAGACGATCTGCGGCGCCGGGCTGAGATAACGCAGGCTGAACTGCCCGGCGAGGCGCAGGGTTTCCGCCGGGCCGCTGACGTCCAGCGACAGCACGTTGGGCAACAGCAGAAAATAGACGGCCTGCGACATGATTACTCCTGTGCGAGTTGCGCCAGCGCCTCATCCACGCTGGCGATGCGGGCGAAACGATCGACCAGTACGGTTTCAGTATGCCGCTTCAACTGCGCGGGGGTAAAGACTTCGCCGTCGGGATGGCGCATCGGGAAGGTCAGCGTCGCCTCGGTGACGAAAGTCACCCGATAACCGAGATCGGACGCCACCCGGGTGGTGGTTTCGCAGCACTGTTCGGTACGGATGCCGGAGACGATCAGGTGGGTGATGTCCCGCTCGCGCAGCCAGGCGTCGAGGCCGGATTCGGTCAGCGCATTGTGCACATGCTTATGCACGGTGACATCCGCCTGGTGGGTGAGGAACGGCAGGCGCTGCACGTGGCCTGAAGCCAGTGAGAACGGCCCCTGCGGCGAGACGTGCAGCACGTCGACCAGCGCCGCGCCGCGTTGTCGGCAGCCCGCGATCAGGCGGGTCAGAGTCTGTTGAAACGCCGGCAGATCGTCCTCCTGCCAGAATGGACGGTGCTGGAATGATTGCTGGACATCGATGATCAATAACGCGCTCTGTGACATTTTCGGCCCTCCGCCAGTGTGTGTAGCGACCATCTTGCGCCGCACCTTACTCGGACAGAAGGCCAAAAACGGCCATCATGATGACAACAGCGGACCGACCTTAGGCTTTGCTCACCTGACCGGCCACCAGGCGCCCCCGATGGAAGGTGGCGCTGCGCGCCGGCAGACGGGCGACCGCCTCGGCGGAACAGCTGGCGTTGACCAGCACGAACTCGGCGGCGTCGCCGGCTTTCGGCCAGGCGCGCTGCCCCTTATCGTCCAGCGGCAGCACGCCGCCGGTGGAGATGGCCATGGCGCGCGACAGGTGATACTCGTCGGAGCCGCGGTACAGCTGGGCGTACAGGTTGGCCTTCTCCAGGATGTCGCCGGTGCCGAACGGCGACCAGTGATCGATTACGCTGTCGGTGCCGGTCATCACGAACACCCCTTTCTCGCTGAGCTGCGGCAGCGGCATCATCAGGCCGCCGATCGGCACCGTGGAGGCGATGGTGATCTGCTGCGCCGCCAGCCGGGTGGCGGTTTCCGCCAGTTCGCCCGGCGTCAGCGTGGTCAGGGCGAAAGCGTGGCTGATGGTGACCTTGCCGCGCAGCGCCGGGTTTTTCTCCACGGTGGCGATCATGTAGTTGATGGCGGCGACCCCGGCCGGGCTGGTTTCATGCAGGTGGATATCCACGCCTTTGCCGGTATCAAGGGCGATCTGGAACATGGCGTCGAGCGATTTCTCCATCGCGCCGTCGACGTTGGTCGGATCCAGCCCGCCGACGTACTCTACGCCCATCTGCATCGCTTCGCGCATCAGCGCGTCGACCCTGGAGTGCAACAGGCCGTGCTGCGGGAAGGCGACGATTTCACAGCTGAAGTCCGCCCGGTGGTTTTCCAGCGCGCGCTGCAGGTGCTCCAGGCTTTTCAGGCCGCTGACCGGATCGATATTGCAGTGGCTGCGCGCCACGGTGCTGCCTTTGGACTGCAGCAGGGCAATCAGGTTTTCCGCCCGCTGCTGCGAGGTGGGCAGCAGTTTCGGGATCAGCGTCTGCTCCAGCGCGATCATGTCCATGATAGTTTTGCCCTGGCGCGGGCGCGGCGCCTGCCACGGGCCGCTGTAGAAGGTTTTGTCCAGGTGGATGTGCATATCGCGGAACGCCGGCAGCAGCAGCTGGCCCTGCGCCTTATAGCGGGGCACGCCGGCGGGCAACGCGGCGTTGGCGGCGTGAATGGCGGCGATCTTGCCGTCTTTGATCTCCAGGGTGTACAGCGCGGTGCGGGTGCCGATCACCGTTTCGCCGTCGTATTCAAAGCCGTCTTCCAGCCGCACCTCACTCAGGCAGTAGTGGCGATCGGTCAGGGTCATCGGCGTTGGCGCACACGGCTCGCCGCCAGGCGAAGCGGCCTGCGCCATGCCGCCTGTCAGGCCGATCACCGCGCAGGCGGTGGTGAGTTTGCCGGTTTGGCTGAGGAAGGCTCTGCGGCCCGGTTGCTGAGGGTTTTCCACGTTCGGTTCCTTAATCCAGAGGTGAGGGGTGAAAACATCCTCCAATTTAGGAGAGGAACCGGCCGGTTGGCAGCGACATTTGCCACTGGTGACTATTCGATTTGGTAATGACCGGCGTGCGCCGGGGCAAGGATTTTCCTGGCTTGCTCTTTCGTAGCTTTAATGGCTACATTTGTAGCCATTAAAGCTACATGAGGTTAGCGTTATGCACGATCCGATGCTCGAGTTGCTGTTCAGCGAATACCGTAGAAAAGTGCTAAGCCTGCTGTTTATTGAAGCCGGGCGTGCGTTTCATGTGCGAGAAATTGCGCGGCGCACCGCAACTCAGGCCGGCACTTTACATAAAGAGTTGAGCAGGTTGGCGGAGAGCGGCATCTTGCTCAGGCAGCGGCAGGGCAACCAAATTTGCTATCAGGCCAACGCCGATTGCCTGATTTTCCCTGAGCTGGCGGCGATTTTCCGCAAGGTTTGCGGGCCGGCGGAGTGCTTAAGGCAGACATTGGCAGCGTTTGGCGAAGCTATTGAACGCGCTTTTATTTTTGGTTCTGTCGCCAGTGGCAAAGCGACGGCGGCCAGTGATATCGATGTTCTGATTGTCGGCAAACTGTCTTTTGCGGAGGTGATTCAGGCGGTTTACCCGCTGCAGGCAACGCTGGGTCGGGAAATTAACCCCAAACTGTACTCGCCAGAAGAGTGGCGAGCGGCTTTGGCCGAGAACTCCGCGTTTATACAGGACATTATGCAGAAACCCCAACTTTGGATTGCGGGAGACAAGGATGACGCTGGACAATCTGGTCGGGCTGGGACTGGAGGTGATAACGCCTGACGCGGGGGCGATTAAAAAATTGCTGGCCGCCGCCGCTCGCAATCGACGCGATGCGGGTATCACTCAGCTCAGCAATGAGAGCCGTTTCGACACGGCATATAAAGCGGTCATGCAAATGGCGAATGCCGCTTTGCAAGCCAAAGGATACCGCACGCTGACCAGCAAACCCGGCCATCACCAGATCATGATCCCATCGTTGCCGCTCACCGTAGGGCTGCCGCGAGAGGCAATGATCTGCCTGGATGCATTGCGAAAACAGCGCAACGTGGCGGATTATTCCGGCGACTTGGTGACGGACGCGGCGGTACAGGCTTGCCTTGAGCAGACAGAAGCGCTGTGGGTACGGATTATCGACTGGCTGCAGCACGAACATCCGCAGATAGTGGCGTAAGCTGCCTTACTTCAGCCCGCAAAACACCGTTAGCCGCTGGGCCAGCGCCAGCGTGGCGGCAGGGGCGCCGTCGCGGTAGTAGAGCGCCAGTTCGAAGCTGTCTATCGGCGGCAATCCTTCGGCTCCGCCCAGCACCCGGTGCGTCGGCAAACGGCAGCCGGCCGGCAGCAGGGTGACGCCCAGCCCGGCGGCCGAAGCGGCGGTCAGCGCCGCCAGGCTGGCGCTGCTGTAGCCGATGCGCCAGCGTTTGCCGAGGTTGTCGAGCGCCTGGCACAGCTCGTCGCGGTACAGGCCGTTCAGTGGAAATACCGCCAGCGGCACCGGCGATTGCTCGATGGCCGGGAAGGCCAGGCTGTCCAGCCACAGCAGCGGTTCCGGCCGCGCGGCGCGCGGCGGTTGCCGGCGGCGCTGTTTCACCAGGATCAGATCCAGCTCTTCACGCGCGTAGGCGCTGTGCAGATCGGCGCTCAGGCCGCTGGCGACGTCCAGCCGCAGGTGCGGGTGCTCGCGGCTGAAGTCGGCCAGCAGTTCGGTGGTGGGCACGGCGAAATCCTCCGGCATGCCGATCCGCAGCACGCCGTCGCGCCAGATGCCGGTCAGCGCGTCATGGGCTTCTTCATTCAGCGCGATAATGCGGCGCGCGTAGCTCAACAGCTTGACGCCTTCTTCGGTCAGCAGCACCTGGTGCGAGGAACGCTCAAACAGCGGCTTGCCCAGCATCTCTTCCAGCCGGCGCACCTGCTGGCTGACGGTGGACTGCGACAAAAACACCCGTTCTGCGGCGCGGGTGAAGCTGTTGCTGTCGCACACGGCGACGAAGCTGAGCAGCAGCTGCGGATTGAACATCGGGTAGCGATTCATTTTCCCACTGTTGGCTATTTTATTATTTAATTTCCCAATACTAGCGGCGTTGCCTACAGTAACGCAACGCTGCGGCGATCGCGCTGTGACGCCGCACTCTTCATTTCGCAGTACCAGGAATATGCCGTGTTAAATCATTCTGTTAATTCACCTTCCCCGCGCCGCTGGCTCAACCCTCTGTTGCTGGCGCTGGTGTTGATCGGCCTGAACATGCGGCCGCTGTTGACCTCGATCGGCCCGTTGCTGCCGACGCTGCGTCAGGCCACCGGGCTGAGCTTTGGCGGCGCGGCGCTGCTGACCACGCTGCCGGTGCTGATGATGGGGCTGATGGCGCTGGCGGGCGGCGCCATCAATCGGCTGTTCAGCGAACGCAGCGCCGTGACGTTGAGCCTGCTGGCGATCGGGCTGGGCGCGCTTTGGCGCGAACTGGCCCCCGGCAGCGTGCAACTGCTGATGAGCGCGGTGCTGGGCGGGCTCGGCATCGGGGTGATCCAGGCGGTGATGCCCGGCATCATCAAGCATCACTTCCTTAAAAGCATGGCGCTGGTGGCCGGGCTGTGGTCGGCGGCGCTGATGGGCGGCGGCGGGCTGGGGGCGGCGATCACCCCGTGGCTGATGAGCGCGGGGCACGACTGGCACAGCGCGCTGGCCTGGTGGGCGTTGCCGGCCCTGGTGGCGCTAGTGGCCTGGTGGCCGGTCAGTCGGGGGCTGTCTCGCCTGGGCGCGGCGGGAGAACACCGCGGCCCAAGCCTGCTGCGCAACCGGCGCGCTTGGCTGCTCGGCGCCTATTTCGGCCTGATCAACGGCGGCTATACCAGCCTGATCGCCTGGCTGCCGCCGTATTACATGCAGCTTGGCTGGCAGCCGCAGGCCAGCGGTTCGCTGCTGGCGCTGATGACGTTCGGCCAGGTATTGGGCGCGTTGCTGCTGCCGGCGCTGGCGCGCAATCATGACCGGCGGCCGCTGCTGTTGCTGGCGCTGATGATGCAGCTGATCGGCTTTATCGGCCTGATTTATCTGCCGCAGACGTTGCCGTGGCTGTGGGTGTTGCTTTCCGGGCTGGGGCTGGGCGGCGCGTTCCCGCTTTGCCTGGTGCTGGCGCTCGATCACCTGCACCAGCCGGCGGCGGCAGGGCGGCTGGTGGCCTTCATGCAGGGCGTCGGCTTCCTGCTGGCGGGCGTCACGCCTTACCTTTCCGGCCTACTGCGCGATTACAGCGGCGGCTTCGTGCTGGACTGGCAGATCCACGCGCTGCTGGTGGTGGTGCTGATCGCCATCACCTGGCGCTTCCACCCGCACAGCTATCGGCGGGCGTTCGCCGAATAATATTTCTGTCATTGCCGCTCCCTATAGTGACGTTGCTTTTACTTCTGGGCGATAACAACGAAAAGGAACAATGACATGCACAACACCAAAACCCGGCTGGCGCTGCTGGTCGGCTGCATGGCGCTGAGCGCCAACCTGTGGGCCGAGGCGCAGCCGGTGCAGGCGACGCTGGCGGGGCATGCGCTGCTGCCGGTGAAATCCGCCGTTTCCACACCGAAGGATGCGCCGAGCGATTTGCAGCAGAGCGGCAAATACACCAGCGGCAAACGCGTCACCGAGCTGGGCAGCGTGGCGGGCAAATCCGCCGATCGCCTGACCGGCATCGGCCTGCCGATCAACGGCCAACCGCTGCAGGGCCACTCCGGCATCAAACATATGCCCGACGGCACCTACTGGGTGCTGACCGACAACGGTTTCGGCAGCAAGGCCAACTCCCCGGACGCCATGCTGTACCTCAACCACTACAAAATCGATTTCAAAGACGGCACGGTCGCGCCGCTGAAGACGGTGTTCCTGCACGATCCGGATAAAAAGGTGCCGTTCCACATCATCAACGAGAGCACTGAGCAGCGCTATCTGACCGGCAGCGATTTCGATCCGGAAAGCTTCCAGTTTGCCGATGATGCCTTGTGGATCGGTGAAGAGTTCGGGCCTTACCTGATCAAGGCCGACCTGAACGGCAAGGTGCTGGCGGTGTTCGACACCCAGGTGGACGGCAAGGTGGTGAAATCGCCGGACAACCCGACGCTGACCCTGCCGGGCGCGCCGGACGGCAAGCAAAACTTCCAGGTGGCGCGTTCCAAAGGCTTTGAAGGCATGGCCGCCTCGCCGGACGGCAGCAAGCTGTACCCGCTGCTGGAAGGGGCGCTGTGGGATGGCGAACAGTTCGAGAACGTCGGCGGCAAACGCTACCTGCGGGTGTTGGAGTTCGACGTCAAACAGCAGGCCTGGACCGGCCGCAGCTGGCAGTACGTGCAGGAAGACAACCAGAACGCCATCGGCGATTTCAACATGATCGACGCCACCCACGGGCTGGTGATTGAGCGCGACAACGGCGAAGGCACGCCGGATAAAGCCTGCGCCGCCGGCGCGCCAACCGACAACTGCTTCAGCCAGGTGGCCAAGTTCAAGCGGGTGTATAAAATCGCCTTCTCGGACGCCAACGTCGGCAAACCGGTCGAGAAACTGGGTTATATCGACCTGATGAACATTCAGGATCCGAACAAGCTGGCGCGCAAGCCGCTGAACGACGGCGTGCTGACCTTCCCGTTCTTCACTATCGAGAACGTGGACGTGGTGGACGCCAACCACATCATCGTCGGCAACGACAACAACTTCCCGTTTTCCTCCAGCCGCCAGCCCAATATGGCGGATGACAACGAGTTCATCCTGTTGGACGTGAAGGATTTCCTGAAGTAGCTCCCCCCGGCCGCCGAATCGCCGGCGGCCGCCATTTCCCGCTTAGCGCAGCGAACAAACTGCGCTATAATCAGCGCCTTGCTTCTTCTCTTCTCCAAGGAAGATCCTCGTCCCCGGTGGGGCGGCCGGACTTCAAATCCGGTTGGGGCCGCCAGCGGTCCTGGGCAGGTTCGACTCCTGTGATCTTCCGCCAAAGCTTGTCCGAGTAGCTCCTGAAAAGTCCATTAAAATGCATAAAATCAATTGATTATATGGTTTCTTTGTCCGCTGGAGTCCGTGTATAACCGTCTGAATCCGAGATAAATGTGTATAATGGTGCGTATAACATTTTTATACACAGAATCCACTTATACACATGCTTCTAACTGACATACAAATTCGACGTTCCAAACCGCAGGAAAAACCCTACACCCTCAACGACGGCCAAGGCCTGTCCCTTCTTATCAATACGGATGGGAGTAAAGGTTGGCGTTTTCGATATCGCTATGCCGGAAAAGCCAAGCTGATGTCCTTTGGTACCTACCCATTGATAACGCTGGCTGAGGCGCGAGAAAAGCGCGGAGAGGCTCGCAAGCAGGTTGCTAATGGCATTGACCCTGTAGCCGAGAAAAAGGCGCAAAAGCTCGCTCAGAAGCTTTCTGTCGAGAACTCTTTTGAAGCGATTAGCCGTGAATGGCACACGAACAAGGCTGACCGGTGGACTCTAGCCTACAGGGAAGAAATCATGCGCACCTTTGAGCAGGATGTGTTTCCGTATGTTGGTCAACGCCCCATTGCCGAGATTAAGCCGTTAGAGTTGCTGGAAGTGCTACGGCGCATTGAGAAGCGTGGGGCATTGGAGAAGACCCGTAAGGTACGCCAGCGCTGCGGAGAGGTCTTCCGCTACGCAATTATTACTGGCAGGGCGGAGTATAACCCAGCCCCAGATCTCGCCAGCGCGCTAGCCGTTCCCAAACAAAAGCACCATCCATTCCTTTCGGCCGAGGAACTACCTTACTTTGTTAAGGATTTGGAAGGATATACCGGCAGCATCATCACTAAGAATGCAGCGAAGATCGTTATGCTGACCGGCGTGCGCACGCAAGAAATGCGCTTTGCCACGTGGGAAGAGATCGATCTTGAGCGTGCCATCTGGGAGATCCCCGCAGCACGCATGAAAATGCGCCGCCCCCATATAGTGCCGCTCTCTACTCAGGTGATTGAGCTGTTTAAACAGCTTCAACCGATCACCGGTCACTATCCTTACATTTTCATTGGACGAAACAACCGTAGAAAGCCTATAAGTAAAGAAAGCGTGAATCAGGTGATTGAGCTGCTGGGATATAAAGGGAGAGCCACTGGACATGGTTTTAGACATACGATGTCTACTATCCTGCATGAACGGGGGTTTGAGTCTGCATGGATAGAGATGCAGCTTGCCCACGTGGACAAGAACGGTATTCGCGGTACCTACAACCATGCGCAGTACCTTGAGAAACGCCGTGAGATGCTGCAATGGTACGCCGATTTTATCTCGGGCCTTGCTCGCTAGAAAATGCTGCCAATAAATCGTTAAAACCCCTTGGCGCGCAATGCTACCCCCGCCTCGCCTGCCCGCTTTATGTGTCGATTTTCATGCAGGTGCATGAGGGGCCGCAGGCCGCGTCGCTGCTGGTGCGGCAGGGGGTAAAAAATGCATTTTCTTACATGCAAAATCATGCACCTTATCCATGCACGCGTTATTTGGCACCCGCTAGCCAGGAAAAAGGCTGTTTTCGGGGGAAGGATAGGGAGGAGGTAGCGTGATGGAAGTGGACCTGATTATCCAATCAGGACGAGGTCCGTAATGAAGCTTTTGTGCCTCCGGTGTGAGCCTATTGTATTTTTCCCGCCAGCGTTTTCGTTGTGCAGCCGCCTCAGATATTGACTGCAAAATCACTTTTGCGATTTTAGTTCTTCTCTAAACTCTTCACTACTATTCATAAAAGTAAAAAAGATAGCTAAATCAATAGAAAAAATGGTGGTTAGTGAATTTTTAACTCATCACCCGGTGTTCACTACTGCTCACTCGGCTAAAAAGGGCCTTTTCTCTGGCTAGCCTGGGGTTGTGCCTGTACGCCTGTTTCTGCCTATTAATAAACGGCTATTCATGGCTCGTTCATTTCTTTGAGTTTGCCAAGGTTTGCCAATAAAGGTCAATATTAACCTATATGCCCATTTGATTGAAAAACAAACTAAAAAGCTCTCCCACCACACAACAACGCCTTGTTGCCACCCTGGTAAATATTCACATAATAGGGTGCTACCGAAGTTCACACAGTCCCGGCCAGCGTTGGCCGGACACAAAGAGGTAGCGTTTTATGTTGACCGTTTCCACTCCCACCCCATCCACCCCGTCGCCGGTGCTTCAGAACGGCTACACCCCGCGCGAGCGCTTTATCCGCCTGCCCGAAGTGCTTTACACCACCGGTCTGTCCCGCTCCACCGTGTACGAGATGATGAGTCGCCGACAGTTCCCGGCTCAGGTCTCCCTCGGCGGTAAAAATGTTGCCTGGCTGGCCTCTGAGGTCGAACTATGGATGGACGAACGTATTGCCAACCGTCATCAGGGGAGCGCCAAGTGATGCAGTTAATCCTCGGTCGGCACAGTTTTACCCTGAGCGACAATGACGCAATGTTTATCGCGGAAGCTATCCTGTTACAGCGTAAAGAGCCTGGCATCGTCTTGCCGGAGCACCGCAGCGAAAAACACAATGTTATTCGTCTGACGAACCGGCAAGCCGAACAGCGTCAGTTCTGCGTTGGTAATGTGGTTGATCACAATGCGATCGATTGAACGTCCGGGGGCGTCTTACGGCTTGCTCCCACGTCCGGCCTTGCGCTATAGTCCTCCCGCTGCCGCAAAATCGGCAGCCGGGCGTAGGAACCCGTGTTACTTATTGGCGACACAACACGCGCCAGGCGTGTTTTTTTATGTCGTGGCCTTAGTGCGCTCATTTTTTGCGCGGTGGATGTTATGCTATCGCAGCAGTCAATCAATGGTGGCTCAGGCGGGGCAGCCTTCGGGCTGGCCGGTTTCCAATAAGGCCGGTATTCCTACCCCCGTCTGGGCTACCACCCATAAGTGTAGGAACTTCGGTGGTAGCAATAACCAATACTTATTGGAGGCTGCCACCATGGCTACGACCCTCACCCCGACTCTCCCGACATTCTGCTTCCTGTTTGCGGCCGTACGCCGCTCTGCGCTGACGGCGTCACCGCGCATCGTACGTACCGTGGCGGATTCTGAGCACAACGCTCGCCGCCTGCTGGCCCGTGATTATGTGTTGTCCTTTGCCGGTCGTCTGCCGGTTAAGGCAGCAGCATGAACACCCTGGCCGACCGCTACTACCGCGATACCCATTACCCTATCCCGCACGCCGATTTTCTGCGTCTCCAGCATGCGCACGCCACCGGCGTGCTGTTCCTCGACCTGCTGGACACCCTCGACCTCGGCGGGCAGCGCCCCGATGCCACGCAACAGGCGTCGTTTGCCTCGGTCATTGCCCTGCTGACCGACCAGCTCGGCCACGTCGTCAACACCTGTGAATCCCAAATCCTTGCCCGCATGGAGGCCACCGCCGCATGAACACTGCATCCTGTTTACCGATTGAAGTCCGCACCGCCGTTTTCCGTCGCGCCGTGGCGCAAGCCTATCTGGATACCTGCGCCTTTTACCGGGTGAGCCTGGGTTACACGCTGGACGAACTGCAGATGACGATTGCCCTGCGTCTGGAAGGGCTCTTTGTGCGTCAGTACGGCGCAGAGGATGGCATGGACATGGCATGCACGATGTTGAGCGACATGGTGCAGCCGGATGTTCTGGTGGCCGCGCCGCGCCTGACCGCGCTCGGGCAAAAGATGATGGACGAGCTGTGCTGCGAGCGCCTGTCGGCAGCGCAGAGCGCCACCGTACACTGAGGAGAAGAGCATGAGCGCCCAGTTCGTTTCCCAGACCGTACGCACCGCCACCGGCCACTGGCCGGTGATACTCCCGGCTCTCGGTATCGCCTTACAGCCGAACGGCAAACTGCAGCCGTGTCCGACCTGCGGCGGCAAAGACCGTTTCCGCTTCGATAACCAGGACGGGCGCGGCACCTGGTTCTGCAATCAGTGCGGAGCCGGTGACGGCCTCAATCTGGTGGAAAAAGCCCTGTCGCTGTCAGCAAAAGCTGCCGCCGAACAGGTGGCCGCCGTGATGGGAGAAAACACCAACGCTCTGCCACCGGCCGCTGAGGCCGGTCATTCACCACAAGACAAGGCCGAGACCCAGCGCAAGGCCGCGCGACAGGCACAGGCTCTGGTGGCTGCCGCTCAGTGCAAAAGCGGCAATGCCTACCTGAGCGCCAAGGGCTGGCCGGAGGTGGACACCCTGACCCTGCACGGCCAGTCGCTGCGCGTTGGCGGTATCACCTTCCACCCCGACGACCTGCTGCTGCCACTGCACAATACCGGGGGCGAGGTGGTCAACGTGCAGCTGATTAACGCCAACGGTGACAAGCGCATGCTGGCAGGCGGGCAGGTCAAGGCTGCCTGCCACACCCTGAGCGGCCCGGACAACGCGGTTATCTGGCTCACCGAAGGCTACGCCACCGGCCTCACCGTGCATCGCCTGACCGGCGAAACGGTGTGCGTGGCGCTCAGCGCCAATAACCTGACGGCGGTGGCGGAGCAGCTGCGCAGCCACTACCCGGATGCGCGGCTGCTGCTGGCGGCTGATAATGACCGCAGCGGCACCGGACAGACCCGCGCCGCCGAGGCGGCCACAGTCACCGGCGGTATCCCGGCACTGCCGCCCTCGGAAGGCGACTGGAACGACGTTTATGGCCGGGAAGGGGCCGAGGCCACGCGCGCACAGCTCCAGGCGTTCAGCCAGCCGTCGCAGCCGAGCCCGTTCGACACGCTGAGCGATGCAGACCTCAAAGCCATGAGCGCCAGTGAGAAGGCCGGGCTGCTGGCCGAGCATTACGGCAACACCCTGGCGGTGCCGCCGGTGGGGGAAGAGCTGTGCCGCTATACGCGCGGCGCCTGGCAGGTGCTGCCGCACCGGCAGCTGAGCCGGGAGATTGCCGCGCTGTTCCAGAAGGTGCGCGCGCCGTTCTCCGCTGCGGGTATCAACAGTATTTTGGACACCCTCAAGCTGATGGTGCCGCAGATGGGCGACCCGGCCCGCCGGTTGATAGGCTTTCGTAACGGGGTATTCGATACCGTCAGCGGGCAGTTCAGCGCCCACCGGCAAGAGCACTGGCTGCGCACCGTCAACAGCGTGGACTACACGCCGCCGCGCGCCGGGGAGAACCTGGCCGACCATGCACCGCACTTCTGGCAGTGGCTGACGCGGGCCGCCGGGGGCAATTACGACAAGCAAGAACGTATCCTCGCGGCACTCTTTATGGTGCTGGCCAACCGCTACGACTGGCAGCTGTTCCTCGAAGTGACCGGCCCCGGCGGCAGCGGCAAGAGCGTGATGGCGGCCATCGCCCGGCTGTTGGCCGGAGCCGACAACACCACCTCCGCCACCATCGACAACCTGGAGTCGGCGCGCGAGCGGGCCAGTGTGGTGGGTTACTCGCTGATACTCCTGCCTGACCAGGAAAAGTGGAGCGGAGACGGGGCGGGTATCAAGGCCATCACCGGCGGCGATGCGGTCGCCATTGACCCGAAATACCGCGACGCCTACGCCGCCTACATCCCGGCGGTGATACTGGCGGTGAACAACAACCCGATGCAGTTCAGCGACCGCAGCGGTGGGGTATCCCGTCGGCGGGTGATTATCACCTTCCCGGACGCGATACCGCTGGCCGAGCGCGACCCGCAGTTGCTGGACAAAATCACCCAGGAGCTGGCGGTGATTGTGCGTCACCTGATGCAGCGTTTTGCCAACCCGAACGAGGCCCGTACCTTGCTTCAGGCGCAGCAAAGCTCGGACGAGGCGCTGACCATCAAACGCCAGGCTGACCCGCTGGTTGATTTTTGCGGCTACCTGACGGTGCTAGGCACCCCGGAAGGGATGATGATAGGCAATGCCAACATCACCCCACCGAACCCGCGCCGCTACCTGTATCACGCCTACTTGTCGTTTATGGCGGCACGGGGCTATCAGCACGTGATGAACCTGACGGCCTTTGGTTTGGCGGTGCCACAGACGCTGAGAGAGTATGAGAAAACCCTGCTCAAGCGTAAAACCCGGCTGGGGATGCAGACCAATGTGGTATTGAGTGAAGAGTGCGAAGCGGACTGGCTGCCGAAGTGTGGGGCGGTGTGACGATGAGCTGGACGATCGGTCGGGCCGATCAATCGCCCTTTATTGATCTGCCGAACCCATTGGACGCTCAATCATCGCACCGCCTATAGTGACAGTGAAAATACGCAGCAACACCAGGGCATTACCCCGACCGTTCTACGGCCGATCTAATAATGACAAGTGCTCCCAAACCGGCTCAGGCCGGTTTTTTATATCCTCGTTTCGCCCCAGTCCGACAGTCAGTTGGATGAGGGAACGGTGGGAGGCTTAACCACCGCGCCTCGCCGTTGCCCCTGTGTCGGCATCACCACCCCCCAGGGGTAGGCCGGCTGCTGTTCTTTCTCGTATTGATAAACAATGAGCTGCGCCAGATTGCGATTGTCATAACGGCGGCCGAAATTGAGCGCAATGCTGCTGGGGGCGGCCAAAATCACGTGGATGCGTTCGGCGCCGCACGCCGTCAGCATTTTGACCTGTTCGATAAATTGCAGCGCCAGCCGGGTTTGTTTGGACTGTGACCAGTGATTACCGAGCGTTGTGGCGTTCAGCGAGAGATGCGACAGCGGGTAGGCGGGGAAGGTTTGCCGTATGGCGGCAATGTCGGCCTGGTAGGACACCGAGACCGCCAGCACCACATCTTTGGCCGCTGAGGTGATGAGGCTTTCCATCAGGGTAAAATCGGCGCCGTCGTCGGCGGCGTTGTTGTCAATCAGCCGCCAGGCCTCTTGCGCTCGGTCCCAGTCATAGACGCAGACCGGGCCATTGTCATCGAGAATGGCGCCAATGAAGAAGGTGAACGGAACCGGCAATTGCCCGCCATATACCAGCGTCAGGTCCTGATGGTCGATACCGTCAATCCGGGTGGCGATATTGCTGGCCAGCGTGCTGATATTGTCGTCAAAGGCCTCCTCCGGGTGACTGATTGCGCCATCCCGCATCCGCTGCGTCATATCGAGGGTTAATGCATCTATCTTTCCGTTGAAATGACGGGAGACCGTTTTATGCAGCGGCGTTGTCGCGACTTTCCGCAGCGCTCTCCCTTCGATAACTACCCCCTTTTTGCGCACCGCGATTTTAGCCTCCCGGTAGGCGTCGACCAGCAACCAGACAAATCCCCCCAGGATGATGGATGCAGCCACGAAATTGACGAAATAGTCCGTGATAACATTCCCCTCCGAGACGGCCAGCGAGAAGCGGGCATCGCCTTTCTCCAGCGTTAATGCCTTTCCCAGCGAGTTATTCACACTCAGGATCCCGGCGCCGAGCAGCATGATGAGGTATTGAATTTTCCGCTGGCGCGTTTTCCAGTCGACCAGCTTAATCAGAATGTATTTTACCGTTTCCATGTCAGTGCTTTTCCCTCATGTATGCGTTGATTTTCACAAACATCTCAGCCTGATACAGCGCGTCATCCAGCGCGTTGTGGCTGCCGTGGTTTTTGAGATTAAATCGGGCGTCGATACGGCTGGAGCGGGTGTCCTGCCAGTCGCAGCCGGTGGCGCCCATGTACAGAGCTTTGATATCGAGGGCGGCAAAGCCAAACGGGTTATGACCGAGATAAACGTGAAAGTAGTAATTGATGAATGACCAGTCGAACGCCGCATTGAAACCGACCAAAATCGGTTTGCTCGTGGCGTTGGTGACGGAAGTTACCCAGTGGGCAAATTGTTGCATGGCCTCTTTCGGGTCGATGCCGCGCATTATTTGGGTCTGCAGATTGAAACCGGTGACGGCCAGCGCCTCAGGATCGTAATGCAGATCCAGCGGCTGCACTTCAATGTAAAAGCGTTCCGCCGGGCGGTCGATGACGCAGGCGCCGATGGAGAGCAGGCTGCACACGCCGGGTATGGGCCCGGCGGTTTCAATATCGACCGAGATAAAGCCTTCATGTTCAACGCTCATTTTTAACCTCGCTGGGGCGTGGGTGCTTACCGCCGCCTTCCCAGTGGCCGGTGTGCAGCCACTGTTCAAAATAAAACAGCCAGAGCGACGCCCAGGGAATGAGGGTGTCGCTGATTTTTAACTGGGCGCGCCATTCGCTGAGCCCGTCGTCGGCCTGTGAACGGGGCAGAAACAGGCACAGCCTGGCGCCGGGTATATGCTTGTCGGCGGGATACAGGTGCGGGATGGCTCGCGTGCCTGCCAACGCGAAAAGGTCAGGCTCTGTCACCACGCAAATCGGTGGGGTGAGCAGGCTATATCGGATCGCGACCTTGTAGCGGCGGCTGAACAGCGAGGGTTGCAGCCATCCTTCCCATAGCAGGGTGCGATCGTGATGGATAATGCGCAGCCGTTCATACGGGCTGCCGGCTTTCAACGCGTGATATTGCTGGGCGAGGGGCAGCGGTTTGCAGTGATGCTTGATAACCACGTTATTCACCGTAGAAGGTGTTTTTAGGCACGCTGGCATGGGCTGCCGTACTGGCGAGGCCGGTGGCGATCAGCCCGCCGGTTTTCTTATCAAGATGCAGGCTGCCTTGTTCTCTGGCCGACTGCATATGCTCCATCAGTCGTTGCCTGACGACATCGACCGGCGTTTTGCCGAAGCTGTCTTCGAGGCTCAGGAACAGGTTATCTTCCCCCACGCTGGCGGCGATGGTGTTAAACGTCGCCTGGGCCGCGGCATGCCACTGGTAAAAGGTTTCACTGCGCTGAGGGCCCTCATCCTGCTCTGAGCGGTTCCACTTCTCGGCGAAGTTTTCCTCCGGCATGTGCGGGTTGCTGACCTGGAACTCTCCCTGCGTCGACACGATGAAATCCGGCATCAGTTCCAGTACGTCTAACAGAATATCCAGGTCGTTGTCGTAGGCGCGCCTGGCCGCAATGATGTGGTTGTAGGCATGGCAAGCCAGCGTGGTGATGATGACCGAAATTGGGCGGCAGCGCTGCTGGAGGTCATCCTGCTCGACGGCCCATTCGTCACGGTGGCGTTTGAGAATTTGTACGATGCGATTAAGCAATTTTTTGTCGGTGCTGTCCGGCAGCGGGAGCAGCGCCTCGGTGCCCACGCGGCTGGCGGAATCCATGACCAGAATGGTGCGGAGGGGCTGCACGCTGGCGCTGCTATCGAACCACTCGGCGTAGCCGCTGGGGTTGGACTCCTTCCAGGCGGTTTGCGCATCTACGACCCACAGCGGCTGGCCCGGATGTTGTGCGCCGGTGTGATCGCGGCCCGGCGTGATATCCAGATGATAATCTCCGGCATAGTTGATACGGAATCCACGGGGTAAATCGCTTAATAGATCTTTATAAGTGTTATGCGACTCCAGTCGCCGGCGAATGGCCGATATTACGCCGGTATAATCCGCCTGGGTGGCATGGGGCAGATAACAAATCAGGTCAATATCGTATTGCTCTTCATTTTTGGGCTTAACGGTGGTGTTGAGCCGCACGCTGCCCTGCGGGTAAATAACGGCATCTTGCAATAGCGGATCGTCGCCTTCAGACAGGAAGGTGCCGACCCCGTTATAGGCGCTTTTGATGTTGGCGTATTGGGTTTTGGTGAGATCCAGCGTTTCAATAATTTGCGATAATAAATCGGCGATACGCTGCTTTTTTCCTGCCGGCAGGCTTCTGGCGGTAGCGGAACCGTACATAGTATTTCCTTATGCTATGGGGGCCGCTGTACTGCGGGCGTGAGAACGCCACAGCGGCCAATAATAAAAAGGGGGGAAGCGATGGGCCGCAAGCAGGCCCACACACCGTATCAGTCATGACACTCGGGTGACGTCAGGGGCATTCCGGCAGGCTGAGCAGGTTATTGGGGTGTTCGCCGTCATTTTGCGTTTTGAGGTATTTATTCCCCGCCGCGCTGATTGAGACAATCACCCAGACGGAATGGCCATTCGCGGTGACCCAAAAGCGCCAGGTGCCCGCCTCGATACCGGCAATGGCGTCTGCTTGGGACAGAGACCAACGGATGCCATCAGCATTGACGCCGCCGATAGCCTGAATGCGCTCATGCGCGTTTTGGCGAGCGGATTTTCTGATACAGGTGACTTGATGGTCCGACATAACAACTCCTCGGTTAGGGGCATATTTACGCATAGGCGTAAGGGAAAATAAAAATAATGGGCCGGATAGCCCTCTACGTAACCTGGGTTGAAATCACTGCCATAAATGTATAGCCGGCTAATGGTGGTGCATTCAATAGCTAGCCTATTACGGGTGCTGAAGCTTCTAATTGTCTGTGGCGTTAATCATGTTTTTTGTCCTCATTAAAGTCAACATCAATAGGATGGTTTTTTTGATTTGTTATTATGTAATTTTTATAATTTGAGGAAATAATTTTTATAATTAATATTTATTTTAACAATGTATTGATGGCAGCTCGATTCTGAAGGCGTTTATTTTTGTAATTTAATTTAATTTAATTTAATTTAATCGCAATACTAGGTTTTATCTGTCATTGATAGGTTGCGCATCAGCCTGATAGCCCTATTAAATTCACGAGAGATATCAGGGCTAGGGCCGTGTTTTAGCTTGAGCGGGTGGGTATACCTCCGCTATGCGCAAGGTGTAGATCATGGTGGCGTTGGGGGGAACTTTCGGTGGGTAGCCTTTCTCCCCGTAAGCCTGTTCAGGAGGAACCACCAGGGTCATCGTACCGTGGTTTTGCAGCAGCGAAATGGCCTCTTTAAACAACGGTGGGAAATCCGCCACCGGCTGCGACAGCGTGGCGCCAGTTGCTTCCATATCTTGCACCACGGTGCCGTCGACCAGCGTTTCTTTTACCACCATATCCACCGAGGCGGTAGCGGGGATCTTCGCATCGCCCGCATAGTCGATACGGTACCAGAACCCGGACGATGCCCGGTGAACGCGCTTATCTTTCTTGAACTCCCCTAGATAGGCCGCGCCTTTTTGCCGTTGGGTTGCGCTGATTTTTTCTCTTGCGGATACCACCTTTTCCTCGGCGGTGGCCAGGATGTTATTGAGTTCATCATCCGGCAACATCCGCTTGCCCGCAAAGGCATCTGCAATGCCAGCCAAGAGCATTCCCTTCTCCGATCTCACTCCCCAACGCTGCCGTTCTTCCTGCATTTGCAGAATTTCCTCTCCCAGTGAAACGCCTGCGGCGTAATCCTCACGCGGTTGTGCGCCTTTGAGCGCATCGGCCGTCACCAGAAGGGGGCTTCGCGCTTGCAAAGAAGCCATGTCGGCTCGCGTATCTGCCAGTTTCTTAACGGTTTCATCCAGTTCGGTTTGCATCAGTTGACGCTGTGACCGCCATTCAGCTTGCTGTTCCCGCAGCACCACGTCGCGCTTTTCTGCTTCCAGCAGCCAATTTTTTTGCTGGTTGGCTGCCGCTGATAAGGCCTGGTTTTCTGCTTTTGCTTTGGACAACTGTTGCTGCAATACCGCCCGATCCTGATCCCACCGCTGCTGTATCTGTACCAGGTTGGCTTTTGCCTGACGCTCTGTCGGTGTCACCCCCAACGCCTGGCGCAAGCTTTGCGCCAGTTGGGATAGCGCGGCCCAATCCGGCGTTGCCGTTACGGCGTTTTGTCGCAGACGGGTTATCTGTAATTTTAGCTGGGCTATTTCCGTGCGCTGTTGCTCGATAGCCTTATCCTTCATTCGCCAGGATTCGCGCTGTACTGGCGGTTTGTTGTCGGGCTTACCTTTCTCGGGGCTTGGGGTTGGGTGTTTTTCGGTGCGAGGGCGATCCCGCGCGGCAGGGGCTTTTTCTGCCGGGTAGCCTTTGTCGCTGTATTGCTCGGCAAACTGCAGCAAGGCCGGAATATCGGCATTACCCTTGCTTGGCGCCGATGAAGCCGCGGGCAGCAGCATCCCCCCAGCCAGGCAGGCCAAAAAACGGTAGGTCAGCCGTTTCCAGACGATCATTTTATCGCACCGCCGCGTTTCGCCAGTTCGGTAAGCAATGCCTGATTAATCTCGGCGCATTGATAGCTCACCTGATAACGATAGAGGGCATCAACGGTCTCTTGCGTGCGCTCGTTGACCTGGGGGCGCACACCGGCATATTGCGAAGCGCCGGACATCAGGTTGTCGAACACCTGTTTTTTAGTCGGGTAATCCGCCGTTTTCAGCGTCCCCAGTGCGTTTAAATTCTGTTGGCACTGCTTTAAATCCTGGGTTTCACGCTTGACCTTTTCATCCTGCAACGTGCTGGCCGAGGCGGTTTTTATCTGAGGCGTTTTGGTGGACTGGCAACCGCTTACCAACAGTACGCCCATCAATACTGCCGTGATGGGTAGAGACGAATGGCTCATGTTCAATTTCCTTTTCGTTGTTGATGGCTGGTTAAACCGCCTTGTAGCATCCAATGGAACAGTTCGTTAGTTCGCTTAAAATTCAATTTTTTCATCGCTGCGCGTTTGTGCGAGCTTATGGTCTTCTCCTTAATGCCCAAGAGGCTGGCAACGCCGGCATGTGTTTTTCCCTGCTGGAGTTGATACAGAACTTCTTGCTCACGCGGTGTGAGTGATTCGTGGTGGCAAACTTTGCTGCCTTGTCGCGTTCTTTCGGGCGAAGGTTGCGGGGCAAGTAGGGTGTTCCCAATAAGCTGCAACACGCTGTTCACCGATTGATGCCGGTATAAGATATTGGACTTGGCCAGGCCACGATAGAGATGCTGCAGGTGAGCATCTTTTCTTTCCGCGATGGCAAAATAAAGTGTTGCACTGTGGCCCCCTGGTCGATTGCCAGGTGAGATTAATGTACCGCAGCGAATGGCCTGAAAGACAATATCAGCAGCTATTCCCGCACAGGTACCAGTGTAAAAACGAATGTTTCTATGTTTTAAATGGTTGGATAGTGCCTTAATGAGCCCTATGGTGTAAAAGCTATCATCGTCGATTATGCGGATGGCCAATGTTGTCTTTATGGTGCCATTTTTCGTACCGGTCATGTGCTCTGCGCTCTGGTTTTCGTTTTTTGCCCTGGTCATTAATTTATTTTTAGATTCCGATTATCATTGTTATGTATGTACTTAGTTTGGTATGTACTTATCGACTAATCAGAATCAGCCATAGACTAACCAACGAGAAGTGTTCTGTTCAAGTTAACGATGTTTAATGGTCATGATTGGTGATAGTTTTTTATAATCTAGTTTTTATTAGATTTTTTCTCTGTGAATTTGGTTGTGTGGGGGGGGGTATTAGATAGTTGGGCTGCAGGGGGCGTGAGGCTCTAAAGTGGCTTAATCAATTAATGACAGGTGATTAAGCCTGTTTATGAAGTTAATCTGGTGTTTTCACGCAAACAAAATGGGGGTTGGTTAGTCCTTTAATAAAATAGGCTTCATCATTTAATCTCTTGGTTTCCATATAGAAAGCGATGCCGGGTGCTTCTGGCAATACATACTGTTGCCAGAGGTGATCTGGTAGGCTATCTATGGGGTGGTGCTCTTCCCGGGTGATCATGGTTTTCGAGTAGCCTTTAAAATCAGATTGCTTAATGACCATGAAAAGACGCCTGGAAATAACATAACTATTATCAGGATCTTTGAGGGAGCCCACCGCGAGCAATTCACTGCTGCCTTTATGGGCGGTGACGACGCTGATATCCAGATTAAGTTCAAGCGTTTTACCCTCTTTTGAAACGATGTGCGAACTCAAATGCGTGTTACAGCGAAAAGGTTTCCAGCTCTCGTGGTGGCGATAAACAAAAGCGCCACTCAAGACAACGATGATGACGCTCGATAAAACGATCACAATCTTTTTCATGTAAACCTACTCAACCTGTTTGAAGTTGTTACAGTTTGTATAGCTCATATCGCTGTTTTTGGCGCAAGCGGCCATAAAAGACACCTTAAGCAAGTTGTTGGCAGGGCGCGCTTCCATATAGTAAATGTCCCGATCGGTCTGCGTGCAATCGACCTCTTCATCAGCCAGCATCTTTTTCACTCGACCTGCTTGATCGGGCTCAGGTTTCCCTTCACCCAGAGTAAAGATCCGACATTTATCCTGAGTCCCGATGAGTGCGGGTTGTTCATTTTTGCTCAGGGTTAACCACGTCGTCGCCGCCGCGGTGACGCCCAGGGCAAGAAGGAGAGACAATGCCGCCATTTTCATTTTGCGTGATGGTTTTTTCGAACTTACGGCCACATCGCCCGCGACGATGTTTACCTCTGTCGCCTGCTGACTTATCGGCGGCAGAAGATCCATCTGTTCAGCCGATAGCGATTCCTTTGGCGGCTTGGTCTCCGGGTGGATTTCCGCATCCATTTTAAAGCCTATCCGCGGCACGGTGATCAGTATGTCTTTGCTTAGCCCAAGTGCTTCAAAGGCTTTTCTCAGCTCACTGATATGGTTGCTCAATGTGGCGCTGGACGGAGAAAACCCATAATCCTCCCAGACGTGCTTGATCAGCGCTTCACGCGTTAATTCAATTTTATTATTCCTTATCAGCTCGCTTAATAACCGTGTAGCCGGATTAGATAACCCTACCGTTAGTAAGTTATCGTTCTTAAGCATCAACAATTGACTGTCCGGATCGAAAATCAGGGTGAGATTTATTATATATTTCATTTGGATACCTGTTTAATTCTGGTGCGTAAGCATAAAATTAGTCAATGATAAGAATAGTCTTGCTTGGGTAGTGAGGGGGAATCTAAGGGAGGTTAACACTTGTAGTCAACACCCTTTAGAAAAATTATTCACCACCTGAAATGACATTGAATTTAAAGGAGTGTTATTTTTTAATTAATTCAAATCATTGGTTTTATATTCTTAATTTTATTTTAATTTTTTGTGATTTTGGAGTTTTAATCTAATTAATTGCAATTAATTAGATTATTTAGCTATTGTGTTTTTTTGTCGATATCATGATTTCCAGTTGCCGGTAGTGATAACACGGCCTTGAGAACGGAGGCGTAAGTTTCCTATTCCATGGGCCGGTTGTGTGAATCTGAATACATGGCGACTTCACACAAATGGGAAATGACCTTAATTAAGGATAAAGTAGAAATGAAATTGAATAAAATTATGATGGCAGCAGTATTGGCATTCGGCACTATTTCTGGCGCACAGGCTGCTGATCAAGGACACGGTAAAGTGACCTTCACCGGCTCCATTATTGATGCACCTTGCTCAATTGACCCTAAGTCTATTGATCAGACTGTAGATCTGGGCTCAGTGTCTAACGTTTCCCTGCTTAATGGTGGTAACTCTGACCCGAAACCGTTTGAAATCCATCTGGAAAAATGCAGCCTGGACACCGCTAAAACCGTGACCACCACCTTTGACGGTGCGGCTGGCAAAAATGGCCTGCTGGGTATGACGGGCGATGCCAAAGGCGCCAGCATTGCGATTACCGATGGTAGCAATAATGTCATTGAACTGGGCAAACCTACCACGGGCCAACTGATCAGCGCGGGTGCCACAGAAGCAACTCTGGCCTTCAGCGCTTATCTGAAAGGCGACGGCGGCGATGATAAATCTATCGTTCCGGGTAAATTCCAGAGCGTGGCTAACTTCATCCTGAACTACAAATAATTTGATTTATTGACTGGATTAATCATGCATGCGGGCAGAGGCCCGCATGCATTCTTGTCAGGGTGGCGTGCAGGAGAATAATGAGATGAAAAGGCTAAAAATGCGTTATTCGGCGTTTTGCCTGTTAATGCTGTTACCTATGGAGAGCAGCCTGGCTGCGGCAGGTTGGGGGCGGGTTAACATGCAAGGTGCCGTAATAGAAACGGCCTGCGCCATTGATACCGACAGCCGAGATCAGACTATTGATATGTCCACGGTGCCGTTGAGCCAAATAATGCGTGATGGGAAAGGTGCTACCCGACCCTTCAGTATTCGCCTGGTTAATTGTGTTTTGGATCGCATAGATGAAAATTTACCGAAGTGGCAACGATTTCAGGTGACATTTGATGGTCGGGAGGATAATGGATTATTCGGTGTCGATGGGCAAGCGCGCGGGGTTGCGCTACAACTTGCCGACAGCGAAGGCAATATCGTTTCGCCAGGCAACCCAACGCCGTTGCTGGACATTACCGAAGGGAACAGAGAATTAAATTATTCGCTGCGACTGGTCAGTAATCAACAGTTATTACGCAGTGGGGAATACACTTCGAGTATTAAATTTAAAATGGATTATTACTGAATAGATTCTAGCGATGCGTTAAACATTAAATTTTAATTCACAGGGTGTGCCTTTTACTTATTTCCTTTTCGTGGAAATAAAGAGGGTTTGCATTGATAGCCTTGGCGTAAAAATAAGAATAAAAGGGATTGATAAGCATGATGATGCCGAGCTGGACTTTATTGCCCTTCCGCCCGCGTGCTGTGGGTATTTATATTGCCTGCGCATTGGGTTTGTTTGGGTATTACGCCAGTGCGGAAGAGGTGCAGTTCAATACTGACGTTCTGGATGTTAAAGATCGCGATAATATTGACCTGGGCCAGTTCTCGCGTGGCGGTTATATCATGCCGGGCGATTACATGATGCTAGTGCGTGTTAATAAGCAGGAGTTGCCTGAGCAAAGTGTTATTTTTTACCCGGCGGAACAGGACGCGAACGATAGCGCTGCATGTATCAGCACGGCAATGGTGGAACAATTTGGCTTAAAACCAGACATGAAAGAAAAGCTGACCTGGTGGCATCAGGGCGAGTGCTTATCGTTGGAGAGCCTGCCGGGCACCGCGGTGCGCGGCGATTTAGGTACCGCCAGCCTGACCCTGAGCGTGCCGCAGGCCTACCTGGAATATGCCGCCGATAACTGGGATCCGCCGTCGCGTTGGGATGAGGGCGTGCCGGGCTTGCTGTTGGATTATTACCTCAACGCGCAGACCCAGCGGCAACAGCAACGCGGGCAGCAGGGGTATAACCTCAGCGGCAACGGTACGCTGGGCGCAAACCTCGGGGCATGGCGGTTACGGGCGGACTGGCAGACACGGCTGGATCATCAAACCGGCAGCGGTGAGGGCACACGCCAAAATTGGGACTGGAGCCGTTATTACGCCTATCGCGCAATACCGCATTTGGGGGCAAAGCTGTCGGTTGGTGAGAACTACCTGTATTCCGACATCTTCGATAGCTTCCGCTTTACCGGTGCCAGCCTGATCAGCGACGACAGCATGTTGCCGCCGAACCTGCGCGGCTATGCGCCGGAGGTCACCGGGGTGGCGCGCACCAACGCCAAGGTGGTGATCAGCCAGCAGGGGCGGGTGCTGTATGAAACCCAGGTCGCATCCGGTCCGTTCCGTATTCAGGACATCAACGATGCGGTTTCGGGGCAGTTGGATGTGCGGGTGGAAGAACAGGACGGCAGCGTGCAGGAATTCCGTATCGATACCGCCAGCATCCCGTATCTGACCCGACCGGGGACGGTGCGCTACAAAGTGGCCAGCGGCCGCCCTTCGGACTGGAAGCACAGTACCAACGGCCCGCTGTTTGCGACCGGTGAATTTTCCTGGGGAGTCAGCAACGGCTGGTCGCTGTACGGTGGCGGTGTAGCGGGCGGTGATTACAACGCACTGGCGGTCGGTATCGGGCGGGATCTGATGATGTTCGGCGCACTGTCGTTCGACGTGACTCAGTCGCGGGCACGCTTGCCACAACTGGAGGACGGCACCCTGACCGGCGGCTCCTACCGGCTGAGCTACTCGAAAAACTTCGACGAGTACGACAGCCAGGTCACCTTCGCCGGTTACCGCTTCTCGGAACGGAACTATATGTCGATGAGCGAATATCTGGATGCGCGTACCTACGGCACGCGTAACCAGAACAGTAAAGAGATGTACACCATCAGCTTCAGCCAGCACTTCCGCGATCTTGGGTTAAGTGCCTACCTGAACTACAACCATCAGACTTACTGGAACAGTACGGCGAACGATCGTTACACCCTGACGCTGTCGCGCAATTTTGATGTTGGCCAGTTCAGGAACCTGAGTCTGTCGCTGACGGGGTACCGCAATAAGTATAACGGCGTCAACGATGACGGCATGTATCTCTCGCTGTCGATGCCGTGGGGCGGCAGTGGGTCGCTCAGTTACAGCGGCAGTTTCGACCGCAACGACAACACCCACCAGGTGGGGTATTACGATCGGCTGGACAACGGCGACAGCTATCAGTTGAGCAGCGGCATCACCCGCAACGGCGCAACGGCGAGCGGTTATTACACCCATCAGGGCGATATAGCGCAGGTTAACGCCAACGCCAGCTATCAGGAAGGGCGCTATTCATCCGCTGGCCTGTCGCTGGAAGGGGGCGCCACCGCCACCCTGAAAGGCGCGGCGCTGCACAGATCGGGGATGATTGGCGGTACCCGCATGATGCTGGACACCGGCGGCGTTGCGGATATTCCGATCGGCGGTTATGGCGTGGTGACGCGTACCAACCGCTTCGGCAAGGCGGTGGTGACGGATGTCGGTAGTTATTACCGCAATCGGGTCAGCATCGATGTAAACAAGTTGCCAGAGAATGCCGAAGCGACACGATCAGTGGTGCAGGCCACCCTGACCGAAGGGGCGATTGGTTACCGCCGATTTGAAGTGATCGCCGGTGAGAAAGCGATGGCGGTGATCCGCCTAGCGGACGGCTCCACGCCGCCGTTTGGTGCCACGGTGCAAAACCACAAAAAGCAGGATGTGGGCATCGTTAACGACGACGGCAATGTGTACCTGAGCGGCATTAACCCGAACGAGGAAATGACCGTGCGATGGGATGGGCGGGCGCAGTGCGCGCTGACATTACCGGCGCAAATACCGCCAGGCGATGTGGCCAAGCTGTTGTTGCCGTGCCGCCTGTTGCCGGAGGCGGCGGCGGAATAACGACGGAAACGAAAACCTATTTAGCCACAGAGACAGGCCGGGGCTGCTTTTCTACCACTGGCCATTTTATTGAATTTAAAGAAGTGAGTAATTAACGATGAACCTAATGAAACAATCCTTTTTTCCGCTGATGAGCGGTCTGCTAGCCGGTGTGTTGGGCCTGCAGCAGGCTCAGGCGGCGATAGCGCTGGATCGCACCCGCGTGGTGTTCAACGGCAGCGAGAAATCGACCAGCCTGAGCGTTAGCAACGAGAACAAACAACTGCCTTACCTGGCGCAAGGTTGGGTGGAAGACGCCCAGGGCAATAAAATAACCACTCCGTTGACGGTACTGCCACCATTGCAGCGCCTGGAGCCGGGGGCAAAAAGCCAGATGAAGGTACAGGCTTTACCGGCTGCCAACCTGTTGGCGCAAGATCGTGAGACGCTGTTCTACTTCAACCTGCGCGAGATCCCGCCAAAGAGCGAAAAACCCAACACACTGCAACTGGCACTGCAAACGCGGATCAAACTGTTTTATCGGCCAAAAGCGCTAATCAGTGCCGAAAGCGCGGCACCCTGGCAGGAACAGCTGACGCTAACCAAATTTGGCGACAAATTTCAGGTGAACAACCCAACGCCGTATTACGTCACCATTGTGGATGCCAGCAGCAAACCAGGGGCGGTGGGGGCTAAGGGCTTTGAACCGCTGATGGTGGCGCCAAAAAGCAAAGAGACGTTGAATCTGGGGGCGTCTGCGCTGGGCAATGCGCCGGTACTGACCTACGTCAATGATTACGGCGGCCGCCCACAGTTGCAGTTCAGCTGTAGCGGGGCCGAGTGCAAGGCTAAACCAGTCAAGCCAAGCTGATAAGCGGGCGTAAAGAGGGAACTGAACATGCAACAGAGAAAACAGAGGAGCGGCTTCCTGTCTTGCCCTGAACGGCAATACCTGTTGGCCCGAGTGGCTGCGGTGATGATGGTGCCGGTGGTGATCGGCAGCATGCTGGCGCTGATGCCCGCGGCCAGCGCGGCAGATAACGGGAACGTTGACGGTGCCAATGGGGTGTTGCATGTGCGTGGTGCCTTGACCGAAAGCGCCTGTCGCCTGGAAATGGCCTCGGCTTATCAGGATGTGTGGCTGGGGGAAACTGGTACCGCCCGGTTGGCGCAGGTAGGAGCGCAGGGTACGCCGGTGGCGGTGCAGTTGCGTTTGCGGGATTGTTTACGCAGCCCGGCAAACAGTCGCGATCAGCGCAGCGGCAACCTGCTGTGGAACCTGAATCAACCTGCGGTTTCCGTTAGCTTCGTTGCACCGGCGGATACGGATAATCCGCAATTGATCGGGGTGCGTGGGGCTTCCGGCATCGGGTTACGGATGCTTGATGCACAGGGACGGGACATTCGTCTGGGGAGCCGTGGGGCGCCGCTGGTGCTGGCGGCGGGGCAAGATAGCCTGACCTATAGCCTGATGCCGGAACGGACGCGGGCTCCGTTGCGGGCAGGTGCTTATTTGGCCCATATCGACTTCAGGCTTAACTATGATTAGGGCGAAAGAGATGGCTGCTGAACGCGTATATCGATTGCCGCTGGTTATGGCATGCTTGGCGCTTGCGAGCTGGTGGGCAACCGCACCGGTGCTGGCAAAAACCGCTACGGCGACGGTAACCGTCAAGATTACGGTAGTGGAGCCGCCGTGCGACATCAACAACAACAACTTGATTGAAGTGAATTTCGGTAATGACGTGATGACCACCCGCGTTGACGGCGAATATAAAAAAATGCCGATCGTCTATGCGGTGCAGTGCCAGGGAGGCGCGGCCGGCGCTGCACGGATGCGTATTGAAGGTAACGGCGCCACGTTTGATTCCGAGGTATTAAAGACCAATAGAACAGATTTAGGCATCGAGCTGCTCAACGTTAATAGCGGCAAGCGGCTGCCAATTAATAGATGGTTGAACTTCAATTATCCCGCATTACCCGTGCTTGAGGCTGTGCCGGTAAAACGGGTTGGCGCCAAACTCAGCGGCGGAGTTTTTTCCGCCGGTGCGACGATGATGGTGGAATATCGATGAAACTTTATTCAGGTGTTGCCTTGTTGTTCGCCTGCTGCACACTGAGCAGAGCGGGAATGGCGGCGGAGAACATGACGTTTTTCGGCACCCTGGTCGAACCCCCTGCCTGCACGATTAATAACGGCGGACTGGTGGACGTCGATTTCGGCAATCGCGTGGGGATAAAAAAGGTCGATGGGGTGAATTATTTGCAGCCAATGAACTACCAGGTCAATTGTGATCCCAACGCGCAGGCTTGGGCAATAACGCTGGAAATCGTTGGCGTCTCGGCGGATTACGATCGGGCGGCGGTGGTGACTGGTGTCAAGGATCTGGCCATTCAGATTAAACAGAACGGTGTCCCGTTTGAGCTTAATAAGCCGATACCCATCCAACTGACGAACCTGCCCCACTTGGAGGCTGTGCCGGTAAAACGCCAGGGCGCGACGCTAAAAGAAGGGCCATTTGAGGCTACGGCTACCCTAAAGGCGGTTTACCAATGAACGGGTATCCGCGGTTTCTCAATACGGCGCTGATTGCCGGGCTATTGGCGCTGAGCTGTGCCGCACTGGCCGACAATGTACGTTTGCATGGCGCATTGGTGGCAGAGCCCTGTGTGATCGCGCCAGGGGACGAAAATGTGAGGCTCGATTTTGGCACGGTGATCGACAAATACTTGTACGCCAATGAACGTACCCACGGGCAGGCGTTCGATATTCGCTTGGGGGAGTGCGATTTGAGCCTGGGGAAAACGGTCAAGGTGACCTTCAGCGGAACGGAAAACCAGAGTCTTAAGGGGTTGCTGGCGATTGAGGGGGGCAGCCAGGCGTCTGGCATCGCGATCGGTATGGAAACGCAGGGCGGCCAACCTCTCCCGCTGAACAAGGCCGGTGAGGGATACCGGCTGGTTGCTGGCAATAATACCCTGACGGTGCTGGCCTATGTGCAGGGTGAGCCGGAGGCTATCGCTCGCCGCACCATAGAGCACGGCCCGTTCAGCGCGATTGCCACCTTCCGCTTGGAATATGAATAAGGCGGATATGGACTGGCTCGAGGCCTATCGCTGGGTGAAGAGTCGACGGCGACATGCGCCGCCCAATGCGGATATTTGGCATTTGCGTTTCCACTGGGCCGAGCGTAGAGCCGCCATTTATCGGCGAGTGCGCAACGGCGATTACCGTTTGCTGCCGATGCAGCTTTACCGCTATCGCGATCGCAGTTGGGTGCAATGGAGCGCGCAAGATGCGCTGGTGCTGAAATGGGTCTGCTTGCGGGTGGAAAATGACCTGCCCACCCATGAACGCTGCGTTCACCTCAAAGGGCGTGGTGGGGGTAAACTGTCGGTCGAGAATGTATGGCGTGAACTCACCTGCGGTGATTACGCCTTTGTTTATCGAACGGATATCCGCGGTTATTACCGGCATATCCGCAAGGCGCAAGTACTGAGCCTGGTGCAGCAGCATATTGATGATCCGGTGCTTATCGATCTGATTGAGCAGTATTTGTATTACAGCGTCGAGGACGGGGGCGAGATTTTTACCCCGCGGTACGGCATTTGTCGCGGTTGTGCGCTTAGCCCGCTGATCGGCGCCAGTCTATTGCATCATGTCGACAGTTATTTTTCCGCGCAGGAAGGAACCTTTTATTCGCGCTATATGGATGATTTTTTGCTGTTTACCCGTACACGCTGGCACCTGAAGCGCTGCGTGAAACGCCTGCACGGATTTTTTAATTTGGGTGGATTTGAAACCCACCCCGACAAAACTCGACTGGGGAGAATTGAACATGGTTTTGACTGGCTGGGCGTGTGGTTTACCCCTGAGGGCACCACCATCGCGCCGCGCGCGTTAGAAAATTACCGTACTCAACGCCTGCGGCTTTACGAGCAGGCCCGGGGGCGGGGACTGTCAGTGGCAGAATCCGACGCACGGGTGCAGGCGTATGAAAAACGCTGGAACATATGGGCAGATGGAATGCTCCGACGATGAATGATTGCTCTCAAAACGATAGCTGGCAAAGGCAGGGACTACTGTGAGAAAAATACTAGACATCAGGGTCGTGGTGGTGATGTCGGCCATCGCGGCGTTCGACGCTACATGTGAGGGTGTGGTGGAAGGTGGTTACGAGGTACCACCTCTTCCATACGTGACCGTATACCCTGGGGGGCCGACAGTATCAGGGTCTGTTAACGGTTTACCGGGGAGCTGCGGGGTGATGGGCCAGGTATGGGATAAGCCAGGGGCTGGTAGACGGTCTGCATTATATCGTAAGGACTTCGGCGAATCGGATTTATCCGGGAAAAGTTATTGCATGGGGGTGCAGATAGCCGGGAAGGGTGTAGGGGACCCACGGGAAACTGCCGAGCTCGTGTTCGAACGTATGAAGGCGGGTATGAGGGTGCCGCACTCGCAAGCAGGGACTCCTGGTAGTTATGTTGACGTTAACGAATCTCTTTGTTTATATGCTGCTGTCGTCGGTATAACTACATGGCCTCAGATGCAGAGGTTTCATTTTAGAAAGCATGGATTCACCCTCCCTGGATGGCCTGATCATTGTACATTGCGTGCCGTGCCCAAACCCGTTTTATGCTCGATCGTAGGGCGTGGTGAAATCGTCCACCAGACTGCCTCTGTTGGTACGGTCTATCGTCGGAATAAGGTTTCTCTTGGGGTGGAATGTGATGGTACTGCGTCTGTGGTCCTGGATGTACCCCGCAACCCCGCGGTACTTCGAACCGAGAATAAACAAATCGAATCCGGTATTTATTTAAATCGAGATGGAGTTTATTCCGCGACGGTTACCGCGGCTCCCCATGGATCTGTGGACGTAATAAGTGTAGTGGACACAGATGTTAGATTTGCAGGGACGTATAACGGATCGGTAGTGGTGACTGCCACGTGGGATTAGCTAGACAGCTTAGTGGGTTCTGAATTGGGAATGTGGGTAACGGTAGATCTGGTGAAATGAAGTGATGACAGTCCCCCCCGAAAAACCGGTATGTGCATAGGAAGAATGTCTCGTGGACTGGACCGTCGAATGTTTATGAAAAAGTCACGTTTTACAGACAGATAGAACTCGGTCATCCAGAAGCAAGACGAATCGGAATGCCTGTGGCTGAACTGTGCCGCGAGCATGGAATGAACAATGCCAGTTCTATGGGAGGCGTTCACCGTTTGGCGGGATGGATGCCTCCATGATCGCCCGCCCTGGAGGAGCTGGAACACGAAAACCGTTGTCTCAAACTGATGTATGCCGAAGAGCGGCTTAAATCGGGTATTATTATGGGGGCCATGGCAAAAACGTGGTGCAGCCCTCCCAGTGAAAGCAGCTGGTACTTGGACCGAGGTCCGAAGCCGACGCATCAACATACATTTTGCCTGCCTGTTGGTTCTGACAGAAAAAGCTGCTATCGCTACCAACCTGAGTTGAATGAAGAACATGTCGTTATTGCCGATTTGATGATTCGTATCACTGACAGGCAGCACAACTGGGGGTTTGGTCTGTGTTTTTTGTATCCTCGTAACGTGAAAAGCTTTAAGTTCAACCACAAAACAGTGTACCGGATTTACTGCGAGTTATCGCTGAACATGCGAATAAACCCCAAAAAACTGCTGAAAAGGGATAAGCCTTAACCGCTTGCCGTACCTGAATGCAGCAATGAATACTGGTCGATGGACTTCCTACGCGAGCGGTGAGCGGCTGGACTTTCAGTCCGTCTGCTGAATGTCATTTCCGGCTATCCCGTGACGCGCTGACCATTGAGGTCGATTTTTCTAGCCCGCCATTCGGGTTGTCAGAGTACTGGAACAACTCATTGAATGGAAAGGAAAACCCAAAGCAATCCGCTGTGATACCGGTCCAGAATATACCAGTAATACCTTGATATTATGGATAATTATGTAGGAGTCAGGACTGATTTCGTTCAGCCGGGTAATCCGCGGAGAAATGCTTATTTTGATCGTTACAAACGGACTGTGTGTTATGACTGGCTGGGGCCGCATCTGTTTACATCACAGGATGAATTACAAAACTAAGCCACCGGGTGGCAAGGTTTTTTATAATCACGAACGACCCAATATGGCGTTGAATGGTTACACACCGATGAAGCATCTTCAGCGAATGGCCTGATTCTACTTATTATGTAAGCATCCCGGTAAAACGGACCATTCACTTTTAGAGATCTTCCGACATACTGATTATGTCCCCTGAGGAGATCGTCATGCGTAAAGCCCGATTCACCGAGCACCAGATCATTACCGTTCTGAAGTCTGTCGAAGCCGGAGGTACCGTTAAGGATGTTTGCCGCGAAGCGGGAATATCCGAAGCTTCCTATTACAACTGGAAAGCAAAGTATGGCGGGATGGAAGCTTCTGATATCAAAAAGATGAAGGATCTGGAGGACGAAAACCGGCAGCTCAAACAGATGTTTGCTGATCTCAGCCTTGAATGTCTGGCCCTGAAAGACGTTATCGAAAAAAAGCTTTAAAGCGAGCGATAAAGCGGGAGCTCGTCAGTTATCTGGCGGCACAGTTTGCCATGAGTATCCGCCAGGCATGCAGGACATTATCGCTGAGCAGGACGGTGTATTTTTATCAGCCCGATACCCGGCGTGATGAACCGGTGATCCGGGCTTTGACTGAACTGGCAGAACGCTATCCACGATACGGTTTTAAAAAGCTGTTCCAACTACTGCGCAGACAGGGCAACACCTGGAACCATAAACGTGTTCACCGGATTTATTGCCTGCTGAAACTGAATTTTCGTCGCAAAGGAAAGCAACGTCTGCCAGTGCGTAATCCGGCCTCGCTGGCCACAACGGGATCGCTGAACCAGAGCTGGTCCATTGATTTTATGCACGATGCGCTGGTCTGCGGCAGGCGCTTCCGGACCTTCAACGTGGTAGATGATTTTAACCGTGAAGCACTGGCGATAGAAATCGACCTGAATATCCCTGCTCAGCGAGTCGTCCGGGTGCTGGACAGGATCGTGGCAAACCGTGGTTACCCACTGAAGATGCGGATGGACAACGGGCCCGAACTGGTCTCACTGGCGCTGGCCCAATGGGCCGAAGAACATGGTGTGCAGCTCGAATTTATCAAGCCGGGTAAGCCTACACAAAATGCTTTTATCGAACGGTTCAACCGGACATACCGAACAGAAATCCTGGATTTTTATCTGTTCAGAACACTGAATGAAGCGCGGGAAATTACAGAGCGCTGGCTGAAGGAATATAACAACGAGCGGCCTCATGAATCCCTGAACAACCTGACGCCGGCAGAGTACCGGCTGATGGCTGAAACACCGGATATCTCAAAAAGTGCATGGAACTAAAGCCGGGATGCTTACAGTTCACTCCTGACTGTTGGTTCAAATGCGACACTTACGTTAAACCCATTAGGTAAAGCGCCGAACACGAATATCCTTAATTTAGAGTAACACTCTTGTAGGAGTTCGAAGTGGTAGTGTACGCACTGAAGTGACTGGTTTTAGCCGAGTTTTTGATAAGTAATCACCGGTGAATGTATTGATTTTTTTGTTAAAAATTGAAAGGTGTGATCCCTGTGACCTGTTTTGTCATTAATCTTTTTTGATCAGTACCTGTTTGTTTGATTCGATTGAAAATTGACCATTTAAAATATGGTGGTATAAGGATTTGTATAATACAGAAATTAACTTTTATAAATGCCTTTTATATCAATGTGATGGGTTTTAACTATCCCTCCTGTGATCTTCCGCCAAATTACTGTTTCCCTCACTTTCTTAAATTCAACAAAATCCTATCCAAGCGAGTCAGGTTGCAGACATTTTTTGGAAAATAACTGTTGTTCGAGTAATGAGCTTTGATGTGGTTCTCTGGCATACTGAGCGAATTACAGCGTTGTCAGTCAGATTAAAGCGGAGGAGACATGGCAAACAAGCACTTAACCCAATCACCGGTAGGTGAGTTTGTTATGTTTGCCAGCGATGATGGCGAAGTGCGCGTTGAATGTCGATTTGAGCAAGAAACGCGAGCGACCATCGCGTTTCTTTATCAAGTGACTCCCCAGGCGATTACGCAACATATCAAAGCGATCTGCGAAGAAGCTGAACTTGAACAAAACGCAACCTGTAAGTCTTACTTACAGGTTCAATAGAAGGGGAAACGCCAGATAAGTCGCAATATTTAAGCTAAGCGGTTATGTGATATAGTAATATGCTCTTTCTTGTTGTTTGATGATGTAGTTCCTTACTTTTCTCTTAAGGGAAAGAGTAAGGAAAATACTGATTATTAACCAGAAAAGAATGATTTCTATGATGGTCAATATTGGGTATATAATTATCTTGTCTTTTTTTACTTCATCTATGTATTTATTTAGTTCAACTTGGTTTTTCTCATCATTAAATATTTCGCAAATCAATGATGACAACTCTGGAGAGATGTTTTTTATTCTTTTTAGTTGATTGTTATTTCCAAGGCATTGTTTTTTGTCAATAGACCAAGGGTGACGGGAAAACAAAGATGATTCCTTGGCGGAATGGTTGGTGATAAAGAAGCTTTCATTTGTTGTTTTTAACGTTAAAAGAGTCCACCCATTTTGAATGCGTAATGTTTGTATGTGCATGTGAAACACAAATAAAAGCCCAATGGTCACTGAAAAAATAATAAAACCAGACAGTATTTTATCAATGAGTGTGTTCTGGGGTGTTTTTTTTAGAGGAATAGATATGGAGAACAATCTAATTGTCCAGTTGGGGATACCTGCTTTACTCAAGTATTCAGATTCGCCGTTTAATGGTTTGTTTAAATATTTAAGTGTTATCATTCCTGTTGCGAATATACTTGCTAATACTCCAAGGATGCTTGAAAATATTTCAATGGTTGACTTGAAACTTTCGTCAGTAAATAATTCAGTGATAGATAGTGCGTTACTCATGTTGTTTCCTCATTGTGACTGTTACGCTTTGTTGATTTTTTATTATTCTTATAATTTTTTCAAGTTGTGAACAGCTATCTAGTCTATGATAAGTACATGGTGTTATTGATATGAAACTCATTGAGTTGGGAAATGATTAGTGGTTAATATACGAAATGTCTTCCTATATTTAGCTAAGCGGCTATTTTAGTAACAGCATAATATATCTGAAATACGATTTGCTATAAGCCCCCACACCTAACCCCCTCACTCCCGCTGCAAAAAGAACTGCTTGATGGTCTGCCGCAGCCAGCGGTGCGCCGGATCGCGATCCAGGCGCGGGTGCCAGGCCTGCACGATAAACACCGACTCCAGCTCGAGCGGCAGCTCGATCTCCGCCAACGGCAGGTGGATGTTGCTCACCCCTTGCAGCACGTGGCGCGGCAGCGGCAGGATAAAGTCCGATTTCATGGTCAGCATCATCGCCGAATGGAAGCCCGGCAGGGTCAGGGCGACGTTGCGCTGCAGGCCGAGATCGCGCAGCGCGTCGTCGATCGGCCCCTGCGTGCGCCCGCGGCGGGAGACGCTGATATGCGGGTAATGGGTCAGGGTTTCGGGCGTTACCCGGCCGATGATTGGGTGCCCAGGGCGCACCAGCGCCTGAAAGGTGCTGGTGAACAGGCTCTGCGTCTTGATTTCCGGATGCCAGTCGCGTGAGGAACCGATCACCAGATCCACCTTGCCGCTGCGCAGCGCGTCATCCTCGCCGTCGCTTTCAGCGATAAACTTCAGGCCGCTTAACGGCGCCATGTCCCGCAGCGTCTCCAGCAAGCCGCCCGCCAGCGCGCCGATAAAAATGTCGTTGGCGCGAATGGTGAAGGTTCGGGTCAGCTTGCCGGGTTCGAACGCATCATTCGGTGCGATCAGCGCGGCGGCCTGCTCGATGATCTCGCCGAGCTGGCGTTTCAACTCCAGCGCGCGCGGCGTCGGCACCAGATGCTTGCCGGCCCTGACCATGATCGGATCGTCGAACTGCCGGCGGATGCGCCCCAGAATGCGGCTCATCGCCGGCGCGCTCAGATTCATCTTTTCGGCGGCGCCGCTCACGCTCCCTTCTTCCAGCAGCAGATTCAGCGCATAGATCAGGTTGAAATCAATTTTTTGCGGCATGGACTCTCCGGTGGTGGCGCGTTCAATGGATTGCGTTTTGTGCAACTAGTTAATTACATCATTTCATTTTAAACAATCGAAATAAGTCCGGATACTGCCCACGACAACAAAGATTGAGGCTGAAACAGCAGGAGTGGGGAATGGTTGAGGTGTCTGTTACGCCGCACCACAAAAATCGATGGCTCGCCAGCGCCGGTGAAATCAACGGCCGTACCTGGCTGGGGTTGTTCGGCGTGTTTTTGGCGGTGATGGCCAGCGGCGTGGGGGAAAACGCCAGCAAGTTTGCGCTGGCGGATATACAGGGTGGCATGCTGCTGAGCTTCGATGCCGGCAGCTGGCTGACCACATGCTACGTCACCGGCTTTGTGATCGGTTCCGGGTTCACGCCCTGTTTTTGGCCGACCTTTTCGCTGCGCCGGGTGGCGTTGACGATGTGCGGCATTTACCTGGCCGGTGGGCTGTTGACGCCCTGGTTGGGAGATCAGTATGGCGTGCTGCTGGCGGTGCGCAGCCTGCAGGGCTTCGCCGGCGGCGCGTTGCCGCCGATGCTGATGACGGTGGTGCTGCGTTTTATGCCGCCGCTGATCAAGGTGCTGGGGTTGGGTGCCTACGGCTGGGTCTCGGCCTGGAGCGCTACGTTGGGCGCTACCGCCGCCGCCTTCGCCTTTCACTGGGGCTGGAGCGGGTATTTCTACTGGAACCTGCCGCTGATGGCGATCGCCGCCGTGTGCATCGGTTACGGCCTGCCGCAGGATCCGCTGCGGCTGGAGCGCCTGCGGCAGTTCAATTGGCGCGGCCTGTTGCTCGGCGGCATGGCGCTCGGCATGTTGACGGTGGGCATTTCACAGGGGGAGCGCCTCGACTGGCTGAACTCGCCGCTGATCTACGTTTTATTATTGGGCGGCGGCGGATTATTGGCGTTATTTCTGATTAACGAATGGTATCACCCGCTGCCTTTTTTTAATTTGCAGCTATTAAGCAAAAGGAATTTGTCTTTCTCCTTAATTACGCTGGGTGGCGTGCTGTTAATTATGGTGTCGCTGGTTAATATCACGTCGGGATATTTAGCCGCGATTCAGGGTTATCGTCAGGAACAAACCTCCGACTTAATGCTGTGGGTCGCATTGCCGCAATTAATTACGCTGCCGATCGTCGCCATAATTTGCAATACGCCGCGGGTGGATTGCCGCTGGGTGCTGGCGATCAGCCTGCTGTTGATGGCCACCGCCTGCGTGCTGGCGGCTCAGCTGACGCCGGAATGGAACGGCGATACGTTTCGCGTTATCGCGCTGTTGCAGGCGGTCGCGCAACCGATGGCGATCATCCCTCTGCTGATGCAGGCGACCGGCGGACTGTTGCCGACCGACGGGCCGTTTGCGGCGGCCTGGTTCAACGCGGTGAAGGGTTTCGCCGCCACCGCGGCCGGCGGCGCCATCGCGCTGCTCAGCCGACAGCGCGGGGACTATCACGCCGGCACGATTGCCGACGGCTTCGGCTCGGCCTACAGCCGCGCATCGGGATCGGCGGAGCAGCTGGCGCAGCTTGCCGCCCGGCAGGGCCACGTGCTGGCCAGCGCCGATCTTTATTTGTTGGTTGCCGGCCTGGCGTTATTACTGACCGCGCTGATTTTAGTTATGCCGACCCGTATTTATCCGCCGCGTTCGGTCGCCGCCTGACATTTTATCATCAGAAATAAATATTAAGTGGAGTCACTTTTATGGCTAACAAGAAAGTCGCCGTCGCCGTATTGGCGGTTGCCGTCATTACGCTGGGGTTAATAATGAATAAGTTCTTTATTAAAGAGACACAGCAGAATACCAATGATGCCTATATTCGCGCCGATATCTCGCGTATTTCTCCGCAGATTGCCGGTGAAATTGCGCAGGTGTTGGTCAGAGACAACCAGTGGGTCAAACAGGGGGAATTGCTGGCGGTGATCGACCCGCGTGAATTCAACGTCGCGCTGGCGCAGGCGACGGCGCAGGAGCAATCCGCCCGCGCCCGGCAGGACGACGCCAGGGCCAACCTCACCCGGCAGAGCGCGCTGATCGCCGCCGCGCTGGCGGAGCGACAGGCGGCGCAGGCGGAGCTGGCGTTTGCGCGCCAGGAGCAGAACCGCTACCAGAGAATGGCCAGCAGCGGCGCGGGGTCGCAGCAGGCGGCGCAGCAGGCGACAACGCGGGTGCACACGCTTTCCGCCAATGTGGCGCAGGCGGAGGCGACGCTCAAAGCGGCGCGAAACATGGAGCAGGTGCTGCAAGCCAAGCTGGCGGACAGCGACGCCGAGCTGATGCTGGCGCAGGCGAAGAAAGCGATGGCCGAACTGAATCTGTCTTACACCCGCATCACCGCGCCGATCGGCGGCGTGATCGGCAAGAAAAGCCTGCGGGTCGGAGAGTTCGTCAAACCGGGCGATGCGCTGCTGGCCATCGTACCGCAGGACAAGCTGTACATCATCGCCAACTACCAGGAAACCCAGCTGGAAAACATTGCGCACGGGCAGTCGGTAGACATCCATATCGATACCTTTCCCGGCCAAACGCTGAAAGGGCAGGTGGACAGCATCGCGCCGGCTTCCGGCGTCAGCTTCGCGGCCGTGGCGCCGGAAAACGCCACCGGCAACTTCACCAAGATCGTGCAGCGCATCCCGGTGAAAATTGTATTTGATATCAACAAAGAGCACGCCGCTTTGTTGAGCGCCCTGCGCGTCGGCATGTCTGCGGACGTCAGCATCAATACGCTGGACGGGGGCCTGCAATGAACAGAGCCGTGATCCCGCTGCTGTTGATGGCGCTGAGCGGCTGCCGGGCGGTGGGGCCGGACTACGCTCGGCCGCAGAACGCGCTGCCCGAGAGCTGGGGTGAGCAGGCCGGCGGCGGGGCGCTGCCGGTGGCCTGGTGGTCGATATTCAACGATGCGTCGCTGTCGCAACTGGTGCAGCGCGCGGCGGCCGGCAACCTGGATCTGCAGCTCGCCACGGCGCGCATGCAGCAAAGCCGCGCCTTGCTGGGCGTGACAGAGGCGGCGCTGATGCCGGATCTGAGCATGGACGGCGCCTATCAGCGCCAGCGCGCCACCTCGGTGGGCAGCATGGATCCGTCCGGCAACGGCGGAGAGGCGGATTATAACCTCTGGCGCGGCGGATTCAGCGCCACCTGGGAGCTGGACATGTGGGGCAAGCTGCGTCGCGCATCGGAAAGCGTGCGCGCCGGCTTCGCCGCTTCGCAGGAGAATCGGCGCGCGCTGCTGACGTCGGTGACGGCGGAGCTGGCGAGCGACTATCTGCGTCTGCGCGCCACGCAGCAGCAGCTGGCGGTGGCGCAGGAAAACCGCGCCACGGCGCTGCGCACGCTACAGCTGACGCAAAGCCGTTATCAAAGCGGCGCGGGCAACGAACTGGATATCGATCAGGCGCAGGTGCAGTTGGCGCAGGTGGATGCCCTGCTGCCGACGCTGTTCGATAGGCAGGAACGCTTGATCAACGCCATCAGCCTGCTGTTGGGCGAGCGGCCTGGCGCGCTGAAAGCGATGTTGTCGCCGACGGGGCCGCTGCCGACGCTGGCGCGCGCGGTGCCGATGGGGGTGCCGTCGGATCTGGCGCTGCGCAGGCCGGATATTCGTGAAGCGGCGGCGCGTTTGCATCAGGCGACCGCCGAGATCGGCGTCGCCACCGCCGACTACTATCCGCGCATCACGCTGACCGGCAACGCGGGTTATCAGGCGCTGGCGCTGGCGGATATGGGCAGTTGGTCCACGCATACCTTCGCCATCGGCCCCGCCCTGTATCTGCCGCTGTTCGACGGGGGGAAAATCACCCAGCGGGTGCGCCTGAGCGAATACCGGCAGCAGGAAATGGCCATCGCCTACCAGCAAACGGTGCTGCGCGCCTGGCACGAGATCGACGACGCGCTTTCCGGCTATCGCGCCCAGCAGCGCCGCCAGACACACCTGGCCGAGGCGCTGGCCGCCAACCGGCACGCGTTTGCGCTGGCGCGCGACAGCTATCTGAACGGCGCCAGCGATTTTATCCACGTTCTGAGCACGCAGCGTGCGCTGCTGGATCTGCAGTCCGCGCAAATTGTTTCAGAGGAGGAGACGGCGATCGCCGTGGTGAATATCTATCGAGCGCTGGGCGGTGGCTGGGAACACACCTACCCGTCTGCGGCGCCACAGGAGAAGGCTGATGCACAACACGCTGAATAAGATTGTCGACGAGATGCTGGAAAGGGACACCCGCCGCAAACGGGAGGCCCGGGTGAGCGCCGTGCGGCAAGTCACCACTCGGATCCGCCGCATCACGTTGAGCGGCGATGATGTGGATAAGTTTATCGCCGATCCGCGCGCGCAGGAGCCGGCCAGTTGGGTCAAGGTGTTCTTCCCGTGGCGCGACACGCTGGCCGGGCGGGCCTACACCCTGAGCGGCATCGACAAACTCGCCCGCACCTTCGATATCGATATGGTACTGCACGGCGAAGGCCCGGCGTCGAACTGGGCGCGCGACGCGATGCCGGGCGACAAGCTGGGGTTCGCCGGCCCTTGCTCCGGCGGCTTTCGGCTGTTGCCGCAAACTCGCTGGCTGCTGTTGCTGGGTGATGAGACCGCGCTGCCCGCCATGCGCACCATTCTCGCCTCGCTCTCCGATCCGTTGCCGGTGCTGTGGTTCGCCGAAGTGGGCGATGCGCAGGAGATCCAGGACGTCGATTGCTCCTTTTTGCAGGTGAACAGCTGGCAAATCCGCACCCGACATTTCGACAGCGTGATGAACAGCCCGCTGGTGCAGGCCGTCAGCCATTGCGAGCTGCCGGCCGGCGAAGGGCAGGTGTGGCTGGCCTGCGAACACCAGGTCGCCGCCTATCTGAAGGCGCGTTTTATCAACGAAATGAGCATCTCCCGCGCCGCCTTGTTTGCCAAAGGTTATTGGAAAAAGGGCGAAGCCAATTTCAAGGGCGCGATTTAACTCGGGCGAATGAGGATGGTTATGATTGAGAGAGTGCTATTGGCGGTGGATTGCTTTGAACACAGCGGCAACGCCTTGGAATTTATGGCGCGCCTGCAAGGCAGCATCGGCGGCGTGATCGTGCTGACGGTGGTGGACAATGCCTTCACGCTCAGCCGCAGCGGCCTGCGTTTCGACAGCGATGAGCGCGAGGAGTATCCCGCCGCCCAACGGGAAGAGGCGCTGGCGGAAAAGCAGGTCGGGCAGGTGACGCGGGCGCTGAAACAGCAGGGCTTCAATGCCCAGGGCTTGCTGGCCGCGGGGTCGCCCATCGAAGTGATCCCGGAACAGATGGCGCTGTTCAACTGCGATCTGTTGATCATCTCGCACCGCCACCTGTCTTCATTGGGGCGCTGGCTGAACGCTTCCGTCACGCGCGGCCTGCTGGATGAGATCGGTCAACCGGTATTGGTGATCCCGCGCTAAGCTATGGATAAGGGCAGCCGCATGCGGCTGCCCGCGTTCGGCGACGAAGGCCGCACATACCGGAGGTCAACATGCGAAGTCTGGAAGATCACCTTGCCGCTTATGCCGCCTATCACCGCGATGCGCGCAATATCGTCACGCACTTTATCGGCATCCCGCTGATCGTCGTCAGCCTGCTGACGCTGCTCTCCCGGCCGGCATGGGGCGCGGGATGGCTGCCGTTTTCGCCGGCCTGCGCGGCGGTTATCGTGTCGGCCCTCTATTACCTGCGGCTGAGCCTGCGTCTTGGCGTCATGATGTTGGCGTTGCTGCTGCTGTGCCTCGCGTTCGGCGCCTGGGTGGCGTCGTTGTCGACGGCGGCGTGGCTGAGGGTCGGCATCGGCGGCTTCGTCATCGGCTGGCTGTTTCAGTTTGTCGGGCATTTCTGGGAGGGACGAAAGCCGGCGTTTATGGACGACGTGACGGGCCTGATCATCGGCCCGTTGTTCGTGCTGGCGGAAGCCTGCTTCCTGGCCGGCGGGCTGCGCGCATTGCAGCGGAGCATCGAAATGCGCGCGGGCAAAGTGCGCAATGGGAGGGAATGAAATAAGGCATCATAGGATTTTTCTGCGAGGCCCCTTTTGAAAAAAGAGGCCTGAAGATGACGGATTATGCGTATTGGATCAATTTCCAGGTGACCCCTTTGCCGCCATAAGGCGGCATGATATTGCCTTTAGCGATTGGCGCTGTGGTTGAGGGTTTGCCAACCACTTCCCAGACGCCGCTTTCCGGGCATTTTTGCCCTGTCGTGGCTGTAGTGCCAATAGGTGATTTAGACATAAGATCTTTCCTTAATCAACGCAGCGCCACAATAGCGCTGTTCGGAAAGATATTTACACGTTCGCATATATATTCAACCCTGTTCGGGAAATACGGGTTATGTGTTTAAGTTTTGATTAAATATTGTGTTTTAAGTTTTCATTTTTCTTGGTTTCATTATTTTTATTTCAACTTATATTGTTTTTATATGTTTTGTTTTTTTGTATTCTAATAAAAAATTGCAATGAAAATGTTTAATTTATTATTTTATATCTAAGGTTTTCGATTTATTTTTTATTTATCGTGCGGACCCAGAAAATTTGGGTTATGTCGCTTATTCAGAAGAGCGTTGTTTACCAAGCCAGCGAAGCCCCCCGCACTTGCAGGCTCGGGGGGCTGAACATATTTACCCGATCGTCGGGTAATCGGTGTAGCCTTCCCGGCTGCCGCCGAAGAATTTCTCTTTGATGGGCGCATTCAGCGCCAGCCCGTGTTGCAGGCGGTGAGGCAGATCCGGGTTGGCGATGAACGGGCGGCCGAAGCCGATCAGATCCGCCCAGCCTTTGGCCAGCGCTTCTTCAGCGCGTTCACGCGTGTATTTGCCCGAGTAAATCAGCGTGCCGCGGAAGATCAGACGCAGCGACTCTTTGAACGCCGCCGGCATTACCGGGGCGTCATCCCAGTCCGCTTCGGCGATGTGAATATAAGCGGCACCGATATCGTTCAGCACGCTGGCCGCCGCCAGATAGGTGGCTTCAGGGGTATCGTCCTGCGAGCCCATCAGGGTGGTCAGCGGCGCCAGGCGCACGCCCAGTTTCTCTTTGCCGATGGCGTCCGCTACCGCCTGCGCCACTTCCCGCAGGAAACGCAGGCGGTTTTGCAGTGAACCGCCGTATTCGTCGTCGCGCTGGTTTTCCCGCGAGTCGATAAACTGATTGATCAGATAGCCATTCGCGCCGTGCAGCTCTACGCCGTCGAAACCGGCGGCGATGGCGTTGCGGGCCGCCTGAGCGTAGTCATTGACGATCGCCGGAATTTCTTCCCGGGTTAAGGCGCGCGGTGCGGAGTGTTGCACCATTTCACCCACGCCATGTTCCGGCCCGCGGCCTTCGACATCCACGAACACTTTGACCCCGTCGGCCTGGATGGCGGAGGAGGAGACCGGCGCGGCGTGGTCAGGCTGTAGAATGGTATGCGACACGCGGCCGACGTGCCAAAGCTGCGCGAAGATCTTGCCGCCGGCCTGATGTACGGCGTCGGTGACTTTTTTCCAACCGGCGATGTGTTCCGGGGTGTAAATGCCGGGCGTCCAGGCATAACCCTGGCCTTGCTGGCTAATCTGCGTGCCTTCGCTGACGATCAGCCCGGCGCTGGCGCGCTGGGCATAATATTCAGCCATCATGTCGGTGGCGACGTCGCCGGCGCCGGCCCGAGAGCGGGTCATGGGCGGCATGACGATGCGATTGTTCAGCGATAAACCGTTTAAAGAATACGAGTCAAAAAGCATGGCGCTTCCCTCTGTGTGTATGGGGCCGTAGGGCCTTGATGTTTTACTGAGGCCATTATATTTCGTCGTTTAATTCTAAAAACGCGCACAATAACAAAACACTTTTGCTCTGTGTTCAATAGTTGCGGTAGCCGCCGGCGGGCCGATATGGCGGCTTGCCGCAGGTGGCGAGAATGAACCCGATGTGCGCTCGGGCGACGGCGGCTATTGCCTGTCGGTGCGTGGTTAAGATAGAGTCGGCTGCTGTTTTCCCCCACGATTTTTAACAAAATCGCAAAAGTCTTTTAGCCTCCCGCCTGCTTATCTTTGGTGTGATCAATGTCATACTTTTGGCATCTTAACTTTCCCGCGCTTCGGCAGCGGTTAACCGGAGTTGTTGAATGAAAATTAACTTTCCCTTATTAGCCCTGGCGGTGGGGGCGTTCGGCATCGGCACGACCGAGTTTTCCCCGATGGGGTTGCTGCCGACCATCGCCAAAGGGGTGGACGTCTCCATCCCGATGGCCGGCATGTTGATCAGCGCCTACGCCGTCGGCGTGATGGTCGGCGCACCGCTGATGACGTTGCTGCTTTCTCACCGGGCACGCAGAAGCGCGCTGATCTTCCTGATGGCGATCTTTACCCTGGGTAACGTGCTGTCGGCCGTTGCGCCTGACTACACCACCCTGATGCTGTCGCGCATCATCACCAGCCTGAACCACGGCGCGTTCTTTGGCCTCGGCTCGGTGGTGGCCGCCAGCGTGGTGCCGAAGGAGAAACAGGCGAGCGCCGTGGCGACCATGTTTATGGGCCTGACCATCGCCAATATCGGCGGGGTGCCCGCCGCGACCTGGCTGGGTGAAACCATCGGCTGGCGCATGTCGTTTCTGGCGACGGCCGGGCTGGGCGTGATCGCCATGCTGGGGCTGTGGTTCTCGTTGCCGAAAGGCAGCGCCGGCGCGCGTCCGGATGTGAAACGCGAGCTGTCGGTATTGGTGCGCCCGCAGGTGCTGTCTGCCTTGCTGACGACCGTGCTGGGCGCGGGCGCGATGTTCACGCTCTATACCTATATCTCGCCGGTGTTGCAGCACATCACCGATGCGACACCGCTGTTCGTGACGTCCATGCTGGTGTTGATCGGCGTCGGTTTCTCCATCGGCAACTACCTCGGCGGCAAGTTAGCCGACCGCTCCGAAAGCGCGACGCTAAAAGGCTTCCTGTTGCTGCTGGTGGTCATTATGCTGGTGATCCCGTTCCTGGCGCGCAGTGAAATCGGCGCCGCGGTCAGCATGGTGATTTGGGGCGCGGCGACCTTTGCCGTGGTGCCGCCGCTGCAGATGCGCGTGATGCGCGTCGCCAGTGAAGCGCCGGGGCTGTCGTCTTCGGTCAATATCGGCGCCTTTAACCTGGGCAATGCGCTGGGCGCCGCCGCCGGTGGCGCGGTAGTCTCCGCCGGGCTGGGATACAGCTTCGTGCCGGTGATGGGGGCGATTATTGCCGGATTGGCGCTGCTGCTGGTGCTGTTCACCCACCGTCAGGCCGAAAAAGTGGCCTACGTCAACGGTTAAAAACGACAGCGTGCGGCGGGTTCCCCGCCGCGCTCACTCAAAGCCGAGCAGGCTGAACGCATCGTCCTGCGGGGCGTAGCCGAGCAGGCGACGGGTCTCTTCCAGCGACAAACGCGTGTAGCGGTTATTGGAAACCCCGTGCACCACCGCATATTGCACCCCTTCGACACGAATGCAGCGCTCCAGCAGATCGGCGGCGTCGCGATGGCTGAGAAACGCGCTCATGTCGCGGGCGCTGAGCCGATCGCCCGGGCTGAGGGTGGTGAAGTTGGCGATGCGCACCGACAGGGCGGAAAGCCCTTCCTGATGGGCGAAGTAGGCGGCGATGCCTTCGCCGAACGCCTTGCTGGCGCCGTACAGGTTTTTCGGTTTCGGCGCGTCATCCGGGCGGATTTGGTAATCGAGCGGATAGCCTTCCACCGCCTGCGCGCTGCTGGCGAACACCACCCGGCGGCAGCCGGCGTCTTTCGCCGCGCGGAAGATATTGAAGGTGCCGAGAATGTTGTTGTCCATCAACGAACCGCAAAAGTCGGCATCGGGGGAGGGATCGGCCGCCAGGTGCAACACGGTGTCGATATTGGCGCAGGCCGCGCGGCAGGCGTCGAGATCGGCGATGTTGAAGCTGATGACTTCGTCGCCGGGCCGCAGATCGCTCAGCAGGCTGATGTCTCGTTCCGCCAGGCGCAGCGCGTAGCGATCGCCCATCGCCTGGCGAAACGCCGTGGCTACCCGGCCGCCGGCGCCGGTGATCAGAATCCGTCCCAACTCAGTCCGCAACGTCATGGCCGCTGTCATCCCTACAATCGATTACGCGTTGACCAGTAATAATCGCCCGCGTGACTTTTGTCCAGTCGTTTTAATTAGTCATTCTGATGTTTCTTTCGCCATCGTCAATTGCGTATGGTGATTTTCGCGCGGGTGAATATCGTGGAATGTTAACGATGTGCAATCAAGTTTGGCGATCTATTTGCCTTATGGATTGCCGGTTGTGACTAAAAAGTGGGGATTGACAGTGGATGGACGAGCGCTTTGCTTTCGCCTGATAGTGAATTATTAGGTTAGTTAATCTTATGTTTTTGCCTGAGGCGGGCGATATTCCGCCCCTCTCTATTCCGCCTGCGCGATATATCACTGCTGCGCTGAAGCCGATAGAGGGCGACAGCCCTTATTTGATACCTCAGATCGGTTTTGCCCGCCCGATCACAGTTCGGCAATTTGCCGACGCAAGGCCTTGCCCCGGCAAAATCCGCGGTGTTAACGTCATAACTCAACCGATTTAGGGTTGTTACTGCTACGGCAGGCAAAACCTAAACCTCGCGTTTCTGTTCCCCGATGGGGCAGAGGCCGCGAGGTTTAGGTTTTTTTTTGCGCCGAATTTCGCCTCAGCGCCAGGCCAGTGCGGGGCGGGGAGCGGCAGAACGCGAAGTCTAAGGATAACCGTATGAAATATGACACATTAGCCAGTGAGATTTTGGCCGGCGTCGGTGGCCGCGACAATGTGAAAAGCCTGGTGCATTGCGCTACCCGCCTGCGTTTCAAGCTGCGCGACGACAATCGCGCCAACGCGGCAGCGCTGAAGAAAAATCCGGGCGTCATCATGGTGGTGGAGAGCGGCGGCCAGTTCCAGGTGGTTGTGGGCAACCACGTGGCGGAGGTGTTCGACGCGGTCAATCGGGTCGGCGGATTGGCTGACGGTGCGTCGAACGGCAGCGATGCGGACGATAAAAAAGATAACCTGCTCAGCCGCTTTATCGATCTGGTGTCCGGCATTTTTACCCCGCTGCTCGGGGTGATGGCCGCTTCGGGGATCCTGAAAGGCTTCCTGGCGCTGAGCCTGGCCTGCGGCTGGCTGCTGGAGAGCGGCGGCTCCTTCAAAATGTTGTTCGCCGCCAGCGACTCGTTGTTCTACTTCTTCCCGATCATGCTCGGCTACACCGCCGGAAAAAAATTCGGCGGCAACCCCTTCGTCACCATGGCGATCGGCGGCGCGTTGACGCATCCGCTGATGATGGCGGCCTTCGAAGCGGCGCAGCAGCCGGGCGCGGTGCGCGAGTATTTCTTCGGCATTCCGCTGACCTTCATCAACTACAGCTCGTCGGTGATCCCGATCATCTTTGCGGCCTGGGTGTCCTGCCGCCTGGAGCCGTTGTTTAACCGGGTGATCCACAGCGCGCTGCGCAATTTCATCACGCCGCTGCTGTGCCTGGCGATCACCGTGCCGTTGACCTTCCTGCTGATCGGCCCGGCGGCAACCTGGCTCAGCCACCTGCTGGCCAACGGCTATCAAAGCATTTACGCCTTTAACCCGATCATCGCCGGCGCCTTTATGGGGGCGATGTGGCAGGTGTGCGTGATCTTCGGCCTGCACTGGGGATTGGTGCCGTTGATGATCAACAACCTGAGCGTGCTGGGGCGCGACACCATGGTGCCGCTGCTGTTGCCGGCGGTGATGGGGCAGGTCGGCGCCACGCTGGGCGTGATGCTGCGCACCCGCGACGCCAAACTGCGGGCGCTGTCCGCTTCGGCCATCGGCGCCGGGATTTTCGGCATCACCGAACCGGCGGTGTACGGCGTCACGCTGCCGAACAAACGCCCATTCATCTTCGGCTGCATCGGCGGCGCGCTGGGCGGTGCGGTGATCGGCTACTTTCATACCTCGGTCTACTCGTTCGGCCTGGTGAGCGTATTCACCTTCGCGCAAATCATTCCCAACGGCGGCATCGACGCCACGGTATGGGGCGCGATCGGCGGCACCCTGCTGTCGTTCGTGTTCGCCGCGCTGGCCAGCTACCTGTTCGGCGTCGCGCCTGCGGAAGAGACGGCGCAGCCTGAAGCCGCCGCGCCGCTTAACCGCAAACAGACCATCCTCAGCCCGATCGCCGGCGACATCGTGCCGCTGGATCAGGTGAACGACGCGACCTTCGCCAGCGGCCTGCTGGGGAAAGGGGTGGCGATCGCGCCGCAGCAGGGGCGCGTAGTGGCGCCGGTGAGCGGCAGCGTGGCGTCGCTGTTCAAAACCAAACACGCCATCGGCATCGAATCGGACGACGGCGCGGAGATTCTCATCCACGTCGGCATCGATACCGTGAAGCTCGACGGGGCGCATTTCACCGCCCACGTTCGGGAAGGCGAGCGGGTCGCCCCGGGCGATCTGCTGATCGAGTTCGACCAGGCGGCGATCCATGCTGCCGGCTATGACACCACCACGCCGATCATCATCAGCAACAGCGATGACTACGTGGACGTGTTGACCAGCGGCCTGTCTCCGGTGCAGGAACAGGCGCCGCTGCTGACTTTATTACGTTAATTGAGGAGCAAGCGATGAACGGCAAGTTTCCGCAACATTTTCTGTGGGGCGGCGCGGTAGCGGCGAACCAGGTAGAAGGCGCGTATCAGGCCGACGGCAAGGGGCTGTCGACCTCCGATCTGCAGCCGCAGGGCATCTTCGGCGCCATCACGCCGCGCACGGCGGGCGACAGCGGCATCAAGGACGTGGCGATCGATTTCTATCATCGTTACCCGGAGGATATCGCGCTGTTCGCCGAGATGGGTTTCACCTGCCTGCGCACCTCGATCGCCTGGACGCGCATTTTCCCGCAGGGCGACGAAGAGACGCCGAACGAAGCCGGGCTGGCGTTTTACGATCGGCTGTTCGATGAGATGGCGAAATACGGCATTCAGCCGCTGATCACGCTGTCGCACTATGAAATGCCTTACGGCCTGGTGAAGCGCTACGGCGGCTGGGGCGATCGGCGCACCATCGATTTCTTCGAGCGCTACGCGCGCACCGTGTTTGAACGCTACAAGCACAAGGTCAAACACTGGCTGACCTTCAACGAGATCAACATGTCGCTGCACGCGCCTTTCACCGGCGTCGGCCTGCCGCCGGAGAGCGACAAGAGCGCCATCTATCAGGCGATCCACCATCAGTTGGTGGCCAGCGCCAAAGCGGTGAAGGCCTGCCACGAGATCGTGCCGGAGGGCAAAATCGGCAACATGCTGCTGGGCGGCATTCTGTATCCGCTGAGCTGCAAGCCGGAAGATCTGCTGGAAACCCAGCGGCAAAACCGCGACTGGCTGTTCTTCGGCGATGTGCAGGCGCGCGGCTATTACCCGGCCTATATGCAGCGCTTCTTCCGTGAAAACGGCATTCAGGTGGCGATCACCGAGGAAGATCGGCGAACGCTGCGCGAAACCATCGATTTCATCTCGTTCAGCTACTACATGAGCGGCTGCGTCACCGCCGACCCGGAGCAGTATGAGACGGCGCGCGGCAACATTCTCGATATGGTGCCGAACCCGCATCTGGCCAGCTCGGAATGGGGATGGCAAATCGACCCGATCGGGCTGCGCTACCTGCTCAACGTGCTGTACGACCGCTATCAGAAGCCGCTGTTCATCGTCGAGAACGGGCTGGGCGCCAAAGATCGCGTCGAGGCCGACGGCAGCATCAACGACGACTACCGCATCAACTACCTCAATGACCACCTGGTGCAGGTGGCGGAAGCGATCGACGACGGCGTCGAGGTGATGGGTTACACCAGCTGGGGGCCGATCGATCTGGTCAGCGCTTCGAAGGCCGAAATGTCGAAGCGCTATGGCTTCATTCACGTCGACAGGGACGATGCCGGCAACGGCAGCCTCGAGCGCCGCCGCAAGAAGAGTTTCTACTGGTACCGCGATGTGATCCACAGCAACGGCGCCAGCCTGAAAGACCGACGCTAACCCTTCAGCCCGGCGGCAAGCGCCGGGCGTTAACTAACGTTATTCGCTGCTGTTCATGATGGGAAATTCTCTCCCAGGGAATGCTGTTGCCCGCAGTCAGCCGTTATGCGGAGAAATATAATAATGATGAAAAGCTTATTACCTCGTTCCATGACCCTGGCGGCGCTGGCGTTGCTCTGTAGCCAGGCGCAGGCGGAAACGCTGCAAACCGGCAAGGACGTCGAAGCCCCCACCGCCAAATGGGAAGGGGTGGCGCTCGGCTTTGAACCGCCGCAGCCCGGGCTGTTGGGGGATATGCTGGGGATCAGGCCGATCCTGGAGGATCATGGCTTCCACTATAACCTCGGCTACCTCAGCCAGCTGTCGTATAACGCCGGCGGCGGTTACAACCACGATAAACAGGCGTCGTATATCGACCAGTTTTCGCTGACCTTCAGCCAGGATTTGCAGGCGCTGACCGGCATTCCGGACGCGGCGATCGAAGGCAATATCGTCAACCGCAACCATGACAACAACCTGACCCGCGATCGGCTGCAGGATCCGCGCGTCGGCCTGACCGATCTGTCGCAGGAGAGCTTTGGCGGGCAGTCGATCACCCGGCTGGGTTGGTTGACCTTCAGCCGCTCCTTCCTCGATCGCCGGCTGCAGTGGCGCATCGGCATGATGAACAAGGTGCAGGATTTCGATCAGATTATCCCCTGCGATTTTCAGACGCTGACGCTGTGCGGCGGCAAGTCCGCTAATTCGTTGACCTGGTACAACTGGAACGTGCATTACTGGGGCACTACGCTGCAGTACAAACTGACCGACGGCCTGACGCTCAAGGGCGGGGTGATGGAACAGAACCCGAGCGCCCCCAGCCGCAGCCACGCCTGGAGTTGGTCCACCAAGGGCAGCAAAGGCTTCCTGTTGCCGATGGAGCTGGAGCTGAAAACCCACGCCGTCAACCAGCTGCCGGGGGTGTATAACCTGGGCGTGCTGTTCACCAACGCGCGCCAGCGCGATCTTTATGAAGGGGTGTCCGGCGGGCCGGGCGCCAGCGATCCGCAGGGCTATCGCAGCCACGATCGCACCTGGTTCCTGTATACCGGTTTCAACCAGCAGGTGACGCGCCATGCGGACGACGTCAACCGCGGTCTGAGCGTGTTTTACAGCCTGGGGCTGGGGGATCAGCGCAGCAACTACCTGCACTGGTCAACCTCGACCGGCATCCGCTATCGTGGGCTGTTCGATGCGCGGCCGGACGACTGGCTGGGGCTCGGCGTCTCGGTGGTGAAACTGAGCGACCGCTACAAAGACAATCAGCGTTATCTCAACCAGATGAGCGGCATCAGCGATTATCACGATCCGAATTACCGGCCGGTGCCGGGCCACTCGGTGACGGCGGAGCTCTATTATCGCGTTAACGTCACGCCGTGGCTGCAGCTGCAGCCGGGCCTGCAATACTGGCATCACCCGGCGGGCGTCAGCGAGACGCAGGACGCCTGGGTGACGGCGTTGAAAACGGTGGTGACCTTCTGATCAGGCCGCGTCGCTCTCGCGG
>NZ_JBJNOV010000012.1:0-150760 GCF_052166375.1 Serratia sp. CY83965
ATACTGGCATCACCCGGCGGGCGTCAGCGAGACGCAGGACGCCTGGGTGACGGCGTTGAAAACGGTGGTGACCTTCTGATCAGGCCGCGTCGCTCTCGCGGTAGCGCCGGCGGGCGTGCTCAAACCAGCTGGCGGGTACGTTGTGCGGCGGCTGCTGCAACCTGAGCAGCCCCTGTTCAACGATATGGCTGGCCTGGCGCCACAGCGTCGGGTCGCCTTCGGTCAGCACCTCCAGCAGGCGCTGTTTCTCGATCAGGTAGGTCTGGGCGAAGTGGCTGTCGTAGTCCAGCAGCGAGCGGGTGTTATCGATAAGATCCGCCAGCTTGATGGTTTTGGCCTGCGGCGACGCGCCGGCGCTGTGGCGCCGATCGCGGTTTTTGCGCTCGAAGCGGTTGCCGTCCTCGGCGCGGCTGACGTTGGTCAACATCCGCACCAGTTCCGCCACTTTTGGCCCAAAGTGGCTGTCGATATCGCCGAGGGTGGTGGGCGTGTCTTCCACCGTGTCATGCAGCCAGGCGGCCGCCAGCATCTCTTCGGTGTGCGGCACGCTGCGCACCAGCTCCATGACCGCCTGCGGGTGGACGATGTATGGATCGTCGGTGTATTTGCGGCGCTGATCGATGGCCGCATGCGCCTTGGTGGCGTAGCGGCGCGCGCGTTCTGCAAGCGTATTCGTCATTTCCTTTCCCTCCGAGCATCCTCTGCATAAAAAAAAGGTAGCATATCTCACAAGAAATAGCTTGCGATTACATCGTGCACTATCTATATTCACAAGCATGAAAAGCACCGATACCGCACAACCCAACGCGAAGAACCTGCTGCAGCTCGATCAGCAGCTCTGTTTCGCGCTGTACTCCGCCAACCTGGCGCTGCACAAAGTCTACCGCAAGCTGTTGAATCAGCTCGAACTCACCTACCCGCAATACCTGGTGATGATGGTGCTGTGGGAGCGCGATCGGGTGACGGTATCGGACATCGGCGAGCGGCTGTTCCTCGATTCCGCCACGCTGACGCCGCTGCTGAAGCGGCTGGAAACCGCCGGTCTGCTGGTGCGCTATCGCGCCACCGCCGACGAGCGGCAGGTGATCATTGCTCTCACCGAAGCCGGCCGCGCGCTGCGTGAGCGGGCGCAATCGGTGCCCGAGGCGGTGATGTGCGCCACCGACTGCAGCCTGGACGAGATCGTCTCGCTCAAACAGCAGTTGGAAAAGCTGCGCGGCAGCCTGATCGATCAGATTTGACCCGCCGCCGCCGGACGCAAGAACGGCAGGGGTGGTCTACACTGGTTAATAAGCGTCAAAAATAAGTAGTGCGCGATTTAATCGCAAAAGATAAATATGTGACAGGCTTTACTTCGTGGAAGCCGTAGTCATCTCGCCAACCAGCAAGAAGGAATGAACGATGTCTATTGAGAAAGTGGTTTACCGCGCTCACGCCACCGCAACCGGCGGCCGCGACGGCCGTGCGACCTCCTCCGACGGCGTGTTGGACGTGAAACTGGGCGTGCCGAAAGAGATGGGCGGCGCCGGCGGCGAAGTCACCAACCCCGAGCAGCTGTTCGCCGCCGGTTACTCGGCCTGCTTCCTCGGCGCGTTGAAGTTTGTCGCGGCGAAAGAAAAGGTCAAAATCCCGGCCGAAGCCAAGATCGACGGCACCGTCGGCATCGGTGAAATCCCCAACGGTTTCGGCATCGAAGTGCAGCTGGATATCTCGCTGCCGGGCATCGAGCGCAGCGTGGCGGAAGATTTGGTGAAAAAGGCGCACGTGGTGTGCCCATACTCCAATGCCACCCGTGGAAATATCGATGTGACTCTGAACGTTAAGTAAGATTTTTGCCGAAATCTGGAAAAAATGGAGGGTTTATCCCTCCATTTTCTTGCGTGCCCTGCCTGAAAATCGCTCAAAAAAACGGTAAATTTTGTCCGTTTTGTGAGAATTCTCTTGATTATTACCCGCAAAATAACGCTTATTGCCGGTTGGCTGAACCAGAAGCCGCAATCAGTGTCTGACTGAGTCAGAACCGCTACACCGTCCCCGGAGCCACCGCGTTACATGAACAAAGTTAAATCGCTATCACAGCAGAATTTATCGTTATTGTTAGCGATCTATATCGGCATCTTTCTAAACCTGTCCGTTTTCTATCGCCGTTTTGATTCGCTGGCGCACGGCATTCAGGGAATTAAGCTTATTTCGGCGGTGACGGAAGTCATCGCTATCGTCCTGTTTACGTTCTTCATCATGCGGCTGGTATCGCTCGGCGGCCGGCTGTTTTATCGCATCGTCGCCTCGCTGCTGGTGTTGATTTCGGTTGCCGCCAGCTACTACATGACGTTTTTCAACGTGGTGATCGGCTACGGCATCGTGGTGTCGGTGATGACCACCGACATCGATCTGTCGAAAGAGGTGGTCGGCCTGCACTTCGTGCTGTGGATGGTGGCGCTCAGCGCCTTGCCGCTGCTGCTGATCTGGAAAAACAACCTGCGCTATACCCTGATAGAACAGCTGAAAACCCCTGGTCATCGCATCAAGCCGCTGCTGGTGTTGCTGGCGGTGGTGGCGCTGGTCTGGCTGCCGCTGCGCATGCTGGACGACGAGCAGAGCGTGCAAGAGAAGCTTTCCAACGTCGATTTGCCGAGCTACGGCGGCGTGGTGGCGCACTCGTATCTGCCGTCCAACTGGCTGTCGGCGCTGGGGCTGTTCGCCTATACCCGCTATGACGAAAGCCAGGACCAGAGCACGATGTTCGATCCGGGCAAACACTTCACTTATGTACCGCCGGCGGACATCGACGACACCTACGTGGTGTTTATCATCGGTGAGACCACGCGCTGGGATCACATGGGCATGCTGGGCTACGAGCGCGATACCACGCCGCGGCTGTCTAAAGAGAAGAATCTGGTGGCGTTCCGCGGCGAGTCGTGCGATACCGCCACCAAGCTGTCGCTGCGCTGCATGTTCGTGCGCGAAGGCGGCACCGAGGACAATCCGCAGCGCACGCTGAAAGAGCAGAACGTGTTCGCGGTGCTGAAGGATCTGGGCTTCTCATCCGAGCTGTTCGCCATGCAGAGCGAGGTGTGGTTCTACAACAACACCGAGGTGAACAACTATTCGTTCCGCGAGATGATCGCGTCCGAGAAGCGCAACGACGGCAAGGCGGTCGACGATATGCTGCTGGTGGACGAAATGAAGGAGTCGCTGGCGCGTTATCCGAAGGGTAAGCACCTGGTGATCCTGCATACCAAAGGCTCACACTACCTGTACTCGCAGCGTTATCCGCGCAGCTATGCGCGCTATCAGCCGGAGTGCATGGGGGTGGATGACTCGTGCACCAAGGCGCAGTTGATCAACGCCTTCGACAATACGGTGCTGTATACCGACAGCTTTATCAGTAATGTGATCGATCAGGTGCGCGACAAGAAGGCCATCGTGTTCTATGCCGCCGATCACGGCGAATCGATCGGCGAGAATACGCACCTGCACGGCACGCCGCGCGAAATGGCGCCGCCGGAGCAATTCCGCGTGCCGATGATCGTGTGGGCGTCGGACAAGTTCCTCGAAAACCCGCAACACCTCAGTGCCTTTGAGCAGTTGCAGGCGCAGCAGCGCATCGGCAAAACGCATCGCCACGTCGAGCTGTTTGACACCCTCCTTGGCTGCCTCGGATACACGTCTCCCGATGGCGGCATCGTGGACAAAAACAACTGGTGCCATCTGCCGCAGGATAAAACGGCGCCTGCCCGCCTGTAACCTCTCCCGCCGGGTGCCTGCCTTGCGCACCCGGTAATTTCACCCAATACATTCTCTTCATCAATTATTCCGGTGTGCGCATACGGTATACTTGCGCACTTCCCCTGCTAACCGGAGATTTCCATGACCCTGCGCGTGGCGTTTATCGACGATCATGACATTGTGCGTTCGGGCTTTGTGCAACTGCTGTCGCTGGAGGCCGATATTCAGGTGGTGGGCGAGTTCAGCAGCGCGGCGCAGGCGCGCGCCGGCCTGCCGGGGCTGGAAGCGGAAATCTGTATTTGCGACATTTCGATGCCGGACGGCAGCGGGCTGGATCTGCTGGCGGACATTCCTTCCGGCATCCGCGTGGTGATGCTGTCGATGCACGATAACCCGGCGCTGGTGGAAATGGCGCTGGAACGCGGCGCCAGCGGCTTTCTCTCCAAGCGCTGCAAGCCGGAAGATCTGATCACCGCGGTGCGCACCGTCGCCGGCGGCGGCGTCTACCTGATGCCGGAAATCGCGCAGCAGCTGGCGCGGGTGAGGGTCGATCCGTTGACCCGCCGCGAGCGCGAGATCGCGCTATTGCTGGCGCAGGGCCAGGAGGTGCGTGAGATCGCCGCCGCCTTGGGGCTGTCGCCGAAAACGGTGCATGTGCACCGCGCCAACCTGTTCGCCAAGCTGGGCATCAACAACAACGTCGAGCTGGCCAGACGGATGCTGAACCTGTGACGCAGCGCCTGATCACCCAGCTGGCGCTGTTTTTCATCTACGCCGCCAGCGCGTTTTGCCTGTGGGGCATCGGCACCGCGCTGATCGACCCCCCCTGGCAGGCGCTGCTGCTGTTTCCGTTCGGCCTGCGCATGGGCATTTTGCTGCAGAGCCCGTACCGTTTCTGGCCGGGGATCCTGCTGGCCGACCTGCTGCTGATGGCATTGCTGGCGGATCAGTTCGGCTACGGCCCGGCGCTGTGGGCGTCGGTGGCGGTGCTGGTGTTGACGGTGTTGCTCAGCCTGCTGGCCTCGCCGTGGCTGTTGCGCCATCAGCAGAGCGACAGCGAATGGCGCTGGCCGCTGTTGCAGGGCGCGGTGGTCGCCATTGCCGCCTTGCTGCAGGCGCTGGTATGGCAGCTGGTGAGCGGCGAAGGCGCCCGCGCGCTGTTGCTCGGCCTGACCGGCGGTTTCACCATCGCGCCAACCTGCCTGCTGTTGTGGCACTATCTGGCGCGCCAAATCTGGGTGCCGCTGGAGCCGGGGCTGATCCACAAGCCGGTGGAGCTGCGTCTGGGCCACCTGGCCAGCTATCTGTTGCTGTTTGCGTTCAGCATCTGGCTGCAGCAGCAGGTTAACGCCGCCGAGCTGCGCCGTTTCGCGCCGTTCTGCCTGGCGATCCCCATCGTGTTCATGTCTTATCGCTATGGCTGGCAGGGCGCGCTGTTGGCGACGCTGCTCAACGGCGTGGCGCTGATGGTCAACGAGCCGCCGCAGCCGGAGTCGCACCGCGATCTGCTGCTGTCGCTGCTGGCCCAAAGCCTGACCGGGCTGCTGCTGGGCGCCGGCATTCAGCGCCAGCGCGAACTGAATCAACAGCTGCGGCTGCGGCTGGCGGAGAATCGGCAGCTGGCGCGGGCGCTGGTGACGGCGGAGGAGCAAACCCGGCGCGAGGTGGCGCGCGAGCTGCACGATGAAGTGGGGCAGACCATCACCGTGATCCGCACCCAGGCCAGCATCGTCAAACGTCTGGCGCCGGAACCGGCGGTGATCGGCTGCGCCGACGCCATTGATGCGTTGGCGCTGCGGGTTTATGACGGGGTGCACGATGTGCTGACCCAGCTGTGGCCGGCGGCGCTGAACAACCTGCCGCTGTCGGCGGCGGTGGCGGCGATGCTGCGGGAGTCGCTGCCGCAGGACGCGTCGCTGGTGAGCAGCCTGCAGTGGCAGGTGCCGGACGAGCTGCTGGATGAAACGCTGAAAATTACGCTGTACCGGGTGTGTCAGGAAGGGGTGACCAATGTGTGCCGCCACGCCGGCGCCAGCCGCCTGGAGCTGGATGCGCGCCTGCAGCCGCGCAAAGGCGCCGCGCCGCAGATCGCCCTGACCATCCGCGACAACGGCGTGGGCTTCGATGCGGAAAACCATCAGCCGGGATACGGCCTGCGCGGCATGCAGGAGCGCATCAGCGCCCTCGGCGGCAGCCTGCGGTTCACCGCTGAGCGGGGCGCCTGTTTGAGTGTGATCTTGCCCACAGTTTCACCGGCGCAAACGCAAAACTAGGAAAAACTCCTAACCGCGTCGGGAATCCGGCGTAAGCCCCCTGCGCGCGCGCGGAGCATCATAGCGGCACTTTAATTCAATCCTCTGAGGTTCCACATGTGGTCTTTCCTTAAAAGCCGCCCGGATGCGCCGCAGGTCACCGATCAACGGCAGATCGACGCCAGCTACAAATACTGGCGTATTCAGCTGATGTGCACCATGTACATCGGTTATGCCGCGTTTTACTTCACGCGCAAAAGCTTCAACTTCATCATGCCGGCGATGCTGAGCGATCTGGGTCTGACGATGTCCGACGTCGGCATCCTCGGCACGCTGTTCTACATCACCTACGGCTGCTCGAAATTCATTTCCGGCATGATCAGCGATCGCTCCAACCCGCGTTACTTTATGGGGCTGGGCCTGATCATGACCGGGGTGCTGAATATCTTCTTCGGTCTCAGCTCATCGTTGCTGATGCTGGGCACGCTGTGGATCCTCAACGCCTTCTTCCAGGGTTGGGGTTGGCCGCCGTGCTCAAAAATCCTCACCAGCTGGTATTCGCGCTCCGAGCGCGGCAGCTGGTGGGCGATCTGGAACACCTCGCACAACGTCGGCGGCGCGCTGATCCCGCTGTTGGTCGGCTTTATCTCGCTGCACTTCAGCTGGCGTTACGGCATGATCATTCCCGGCATCATCGGCGTGGTGCTCGGCCTGCTGATGTGCTGGCGTCTGCGTGACAAGCCATCCACCCTGGGACTGCCGAGCGTCGGCAAATGGCGCAACGACGCCATGGAGCTGGTGCAGGAATCGGAAGGCCAGGGGTTGAGCAACCGCGAGATCATCAAACGCTACGTGCTGACCAACAAGTACATCTGGCTGTTGGCGGTCTCTTACGTGCTGGTGTACATCGTGCGCACCGCGATCAACGACTGGGGCAACCTCTATCTGACGCAGGAAAAGGGCTATTCGCTGATGACCGCCAACTCGGCCATTTCGCTGTTTGAAGTGGGCGGCTTCATCGGTTCACTGGTGGCCGGTTGGGGCTCCGACAAGCTGTTCCGCGGCAACCGCGGCCCGATGAACCTGATTTTCGCCATCGGTATCTTCCTGTCGGTGGCGGCGCTGTGGCTGATGCCGGGCGTGACCTACCTGCTGCAGGCCTGCTGTTTCTTCGCCATCGGCTTCTTTATCTTCGGCCCGCAGATGCTGATCGGCATGGCGGCGGCGGAGTGCTCGCACAAGGATGCGGCGGGCGCCGCGACCGGTTTCGTCGGCCTGTTCGCCTACCTGGGCGCGGCGCTGTCCGGCTACCCGATCGCGCGGGTGATGGAGATCTGGCACTGGAACGGCTTCTTCGTGGTGATTTCCATCGCCGCCTGCCTGTCGGCGTTGTTCCTGCTGCCATTCCTGCGCGCGCAGACGCCGGCGCTGAAACCGGCCAACGCCTGAGTAAAATACGCTGCGCAGCCCCCGGCGCAGCGCATTATGGCGCTTTTATCACCACTTGAAGTGCAGGGGCAAAAAAGTGATTGACGCCTATAACCGCCAGCAGTAAGATGCGCCCCGCATCGGCGAGTAGCGCAGCTTGGTAGCGCAACTGGTTTGGGACCAGTGGGTCGGAGGTTCGAATCCTCTCTCGCCGACCACCATTCGAAAAACCTGCTTTTTAAAGCAGGTTTTTTTTCGCCCGTCGTTTATGAGGATGAGCACCTCCGCAGGAGGTTCGAGCCTCGCGAAGCGAGACAACGTTGCTTTAGCAACGGCCCGCAGGGCGCGCATCAACGATGCGCGTAATCCTCTCTCGCCGACCACCATTCGAAAAACCTGCTTTTTAAAGCAGGTTTTTTTTCGCCCGTCGTTTAGGCGGCTTTGCCTACGACGAAGTCAAAATGGATTTCGTCATAGGGGAAAATCACGCCTTGTTCACCTCTATCGACGATGCCACAGCCTAACAGCGACTGCAGATCGGTATGCACCGCTTTCACATCGCGCTTCACTCGGCGCGCGATTTCCCGAATGGAAAGTTCGCCGGCGCCGGTCATGGTATGCAAGATATGCATTTTCTTGGGTGATAAGGTTTTCCACAGACTCTCCCAATCCAGGAATGTGATGTATTGCCCTTGAGCGCTTTGATGACCTGTTGTGGCTTCCTTCAGTGCAAGTTTCATTTCTTCGACTGAAGCGACCCGAATAGTGACTGTGTTCATCATGACTCCTCTGTAAGCTGCATAACCTCGCGCCAGAAACTGTCGAGCAAGGCATCAATGGTCGTGAAATTAAGCGGCTCTTCTTTTCCATCGATATGTTTGTGATCGCCTTTACCCGCTTCATTGTCATAGCGCAGTCGACAAATGCCGTCTTTTACATAAGCAAATCGGTATTTATAACAGTGGCCGCTGGCCCTGACGGGCGGCACCACCCGCCAAATGACGAGCGGCGCAAATGCTGCAGGTGCCAGAGGTATCCTGTCTTGGTAGATTAGCTGCGAAGGCATGCTCTTTCCTTAAGTGTTGTTCACATTACCAACACAGTCAGGGTGTTGTCAATAATGACAACACCCTGACTGAAGAGTGTGGTGCAATACTGATAAATATTTATCTTTCCTTAATAGAAAATTCACTATCCTTATTTGTCATGCTTTCTTTTATTTATATTAAAATAAATTCACGCTTGCTGAATAAAACCCAGTTGATAGCGCTCTTGTTTTTGCGCCTTTTTTATTTATAGTCTGAATGTACGCGGTGGGAATGATTATTTCGCCACGTGGAAAGACGCTGTTGTTATTCATTGATTTTAACCTTCGCGGATTATTGCGGAATTTTTTCGCTTCGGCAATGCATCGCGACGATTAACTCTTTTATGTTTATCCTCTCGGAATAAAGGAATCAGTTATGCGCAAATTTAATAAACCGCTGTTGGCGCTGTTGATCGGCAGCACGCTGTGTTCCGCGGCGCAGGCCGCCGCGCCGGGCAAGCCGACCATCGCCTGGGGCAACACCAAGTTCGCCATCGTTGAAGTTGACCAGGCGGCTACCGCTTATAATAATTTGGTGAAGGTAAAAAATGCCGCCGATGTTTCGGTCTCCTGGAATTTATGGAATGGCGACACCGGCACGACGGCAAAAGTTTTATTAAATGGCAAAGAGGCGTGGAATGGTCCTTCAACCGGATCTTCCGGTACGGCGAATTTTAAAGTGAATAAAGGCGGCCGTTATCAAATGCAGGTGGCATTGTGCAATGCCGACGGCTGCACCGCCAGTGACGCCACCGAAATTGTGGTAGCCGACACCGACGGCAGCCATTTGGCGCCGTTGAAAGAACCGCTGCTGGAAAAGAATAAACCGTATAAACAGAACTCCGGCAAAGTGGTCGGTTCTTATTTCGTCGAGTGGGGCGTTTACGGGCGCAATTTCACCGTCGACAAGATCCCGGCGCAAAACCTGACCCACCTGCTGTACGGCTTTATCCCGATCTGCGGCGGCAATGGCATCAACGACAGCCTGAAAGAGATTGAAGGCAGCTTCCAGGCGTTGCAGCGCTCCTGCCAGGGCCGCGAGGACTTCAAAGTCTCGATCCACGATCCGTTCGCCGCGCTGCAAAAAGCGCAGAAGGGCGTGACCGCCTGGGATGACCCCTACAAGGGCAACTTCGGCCAGCTGATGGCGCTGAAGCAGGCGCATCCTGACCTGAAAATCCTGCCGTCGATCGGCGGCTGGACGCTGTCCGACCCGTTCTTCTTCATGGGCGACAAGGTGAAGCGCGATCGCTTCGTCGGTTCGGTGAAAGAGTTCCTGCAGACCTGGAAGTTCTTCGACGGCGTGGATATCGACTGGGAGTTCCCGGGCGGCAAAGGCGCCAACCCTAACCTGGGCAGCCCGCAAGACGGGGAAACCTATGTGCTGCTGATGAAGGAGCTGCGGGCGATGCTGGATCAGCTGTCGGTGGAAACCGGCCGCAAGTATGAGCTGACCTCCGCCATCAGCGCCGGTAAGGACAAGATCGACAAGGTGGCTTACAACGTTGCGCAGAACTCGATGGATCACATCTTCCTGATGAGCTACGACTTCTATGGCGCCTTCGATCTGAAGAACCTGGGGCATCAGACCGCGCTGAATGCGCCGGCCTGGAAACCGGACACCGCCTACACCACGGTGAACGGCGTCAATGCGCTGCTGGCGCAGGGCGTCAAGCCGGGCAAAATCGTGGTCGGCACCGCCATGTATGGCCGCGGCTGGACCGGGGTGAACGGCTACCAGAACAATATTCCGTTCACCGGCACCGCCACCGGGCCGGTTAAAGGCACCTGGGAGAACGGTATCGTGGACTACCGCCAAATCGCCGGCCAGTTCATGAGCGGCGAGTGGCAGTATACCTACGACGCCACGGCGGAAGCGCCTTACGTGTTCAAACCTTCCACCGGCGATCTGATCACCTTCGACGATGCCCGCTCGGTGCAGGCCAAAGGCAAGTACGTGTTGGATAAGCAGCTGGGCGGCCTGTTCTCCTGGGAGATCGACGCGGATAACGGCGATATTCTCAACAGCATGAACGCCAGCCTGGGCAACAGCGCCGGCGTTCAATAATCGGTTGCAGTGCGTTGCCGGGGGATATCCTTTCGCCCCCGGCTTTTTCGCCGCCGAAAGTTTTTTTACGCCGCACAGATTGTGGGCCTGCCCGGAGCAAAACGCGCTCATCGGACTCACCCTTTTGGGTAATCCTTCAGCATTTCCTCCTGTCTTTAACGGCGATCACAAAAATAACCGTTCAGATATTCATCATTCAGCAACAAAGTTTTGGCGTTTTTTAACGGAGTTAAAAACCAGTAAGTTTGTGAGGGTCAGACCAATGCGCTAAAAATGTCCGCTTAGCATAAATTTTCATGCTGGAACTGTTAACAAAAGGTTTTTTTTATGTTTGTTTGCTGTTTCTCACAGTCTGCGTAAATCCCCACTGGTTATATTGACGACACCCCAAACAGTTGGCAACTTGATAGCCTCAGGGGTAAGAGCGAGAGTTGTTTGAGTGAATTCCACGCGCTCAGACGTCCCCGCCGCGATGCGTTCCATCCGGCATTCTCTCCTCGTACGCCTTCTGCCTTCGGGCGCCGATCGCACAGGCCACGCAATAAAAAATACAGGCCTGGCGGCAATTACACACATCACATCACACAATGGAGCACTAACGATGACACGTTCCTTGGGTAAATCGGGGATTCTGAAATTCGGTATTGGGCTGATCGCGCTGACCGTGGCGGCCAGCGTACAGGCCAAGACGTTGGTTTACTGTTCTGAAGGTTCCCCGGAAGGGTTCAACCCGCAGCTGTTTACCTCCGGCACCACCTATGACGCCAGCTCGGTACCGATCTACAACCGGCTGGTCGAATTCAAGACCGGCACCACCGAACTGCAGCCGGGCCTGGCTGAGAAGTGGGACGTCAGCGAAGACGGCAAAACCTACACCTTCCACCTGCGCAAAGGCGTGAAGTGGCAGAGCAGCAAAGACTTCAAACCGACGCGCGATTTCAACGCCGACGACGTGGTGTTCTCCTTTGAACGCCAGTTGGATGCGAACAACGCCTATCACAAAGTGTCCGGCGGCAGTTACGAATACTTTGAAGGCATGGACATGCCGAAGCTGATCGCCAAGATCGAAAAAGTGGACGACAACACCGTGCGCTTCGTGCTGAACCGCCCGGAGGCGCCGTTCCTGGCTGACCTGGGCATGGACTTCGCGTCCATTCTGTCCGCCGAATACGCTGACGTGATGATGAAAGCCGGCACGCCGGAGAAAGTCGATCTGAACCCGATCGGCACCGGCCCATTCCAGCTGCTGCAATACCAGAAAGACTCCAAGATCCTGTACAAGGCGTTCGACGATTTCTGGGGCACCAAGCCGAAGATCGATCGCCTGGTGTTTTCCATCACGCCTGACGCCTCCGTGCGCTACGCCAAACTGCAGAAAAACGAATGCCAGGTAATGCCGTACCCGAATCCGGCCGACATCGCCCGCATGAAACAAGACAAATCCATCAACCTGCTGGAGAAACCGGGGCTGAACGTGGGCTATCTGTCGTTCAACACCGAGAAAAAACCGCTGGATAACGTGAAGGTGCGCCAGGCGTTGACCATGGCGGTCAACAAACAGGCGATCATCGACGCGGTTTATCAGGGCGCGGGTCAGGCGGCCAAGAACCTGATCCCGCCGACCATGTGGGGCTATAACGACGCGGTGCAGGATTACGCTTACGATCCGGCCAAGGCGAAAGAGCTGCTGAAAGAAGCGGGCATGGCCGACGGTTTCAGCATCGACATGTGGGCAATGCCGGTGCAACGTCCATACAACCCGAACGCGCGCCGCATGGCGGAAATGATCCAGGCCGACTGGGCCAAGATCGGCGTGAAAGCCAAAATCGTCACTTATGAGTGGGGTGAATACCTCAAGCGCGCCAAAGCGGGCGAGCACCAGACGGTGATGATGGGCTGGACCGGCGACAACGGGGATCCGGACAACTTCTTCGCCACGCTGTTCAGCTGCGCGGCGGCGAAAGACGGCTCCAACTACTCCCGCTGGTGCTACAAGCCGTTTGAAGATCTGATTCAACCGGCGCGCGCCGAATCCAACCACGACAAGCGCATCGAACTGTACAAGCAGGCGCAGGTGGTGATGCACGATCAGGCTCCGGCGCTGATTGTCGCACACTCCACCGTGTACGAGCCTGTGCGTAAGGAAGTGAAAGGCTACGTCGTGGATCCGCTCGGTAAGCATCACTTCGAGAATGTCTCTGTAGACTGATTTCGACCGCTTTACCGGAGACGCACGAATGGACTTGCAGGGGCGCAACAGGTTTGCGCCCCTGCTGACCAGTCTCCGGCGTATGGCCGTCGAATCGTTCAAAGGCATGTGAGCGTTAATAAGCCTGGCGGACGATGAGCTGCCGGGCATTGATACAGAGAGTTCGGGATATGTTGCAGTTCATACTCCGACGTTTGGGGTTAGTTATCCCAACGTTTATCGGCATTACATTGCTGACTTTTGCATTCGTCCATATGATCCCCGGCGACCCGGTGACCATCATGGCCGGGGAACGCGGTATCTCCGCCGAGCGCCACGCGCAGCTGATGGCGGAAATGGGGCTGGACAAGCCGCTCTATCAACAATATTTCTCCTACGTGTCCAACGTGCTGCACGGCGATCTGGGCACCTCGCTTAAAAGCCGCATCTCCGTCTGGAGCGAGTTCGTTCCGCGCTTTCAGGCTACGCTGGAGCTGGGCATTTGCGCGATGATCTTCGCGGTGCTGGTGGGCATCCCGGTCGGGGTGCTGGCGGCGGTCAAACGCGGCTCGATCTTCGACCACACCGCGGTGGGCATCTCGCTGACCGGCTATTCGATGCCGATTTTCTGGTGGGGCATGATGCTGATCATGCTGGTGTCGGTGCAGCTTAACCTGACGCCGGTGTCGGGGCGCATCAGCGACACGGTATTCCTCGACGACAGCCAGCCGCTGACCGGCTTCATGCTGATAGACACCCTGATCTGGGGCGAGCCGGGCGACTTCGTCGACGCGGTGATGCACATGATCCTGCCGGCCATCGTACTGGGCACCATCCCGCTGGCGGTGATCGTGCGCATGACCCGTTCCTCGATGCTTGAAGTGTTGGGCGAAGACTATATCCGCACCGCGCGCGCCAAGGGCGTGAGCCGCATGCGAGTGATCGTCGTCCACGCGCTGCGCAACGCGCTGCTGCCGGTGGTGACGGTGATCGGGCTGCAGGTCGGCACCATGCTGGCCGGCGCCATTCTGACCGAAACCATCTTCTCCTGGCCGGGGCTGGGCCGCTGGCTGATCGACGCGCTGCAGCGCCGCGATTACCCGGTGGTGCAGGGCGGGGTGTTGCTGGTCGCCTGTATGATCATTCTGGTTAACCTGCTGGTAGACGTGCTCTACGGCGTGGTCAATCCGCGTATTCGCCACAAGAAATAAGGGGCGCTCTCATGTCTCAAATCACTGAGTCTGCAGTTAAAGGTGCGCCGAAGCCGATGACCCCGTTTCAGGAGTTTTGGCACTATTTCAAGCGCAATAAAGGGGCCGTGGTCGGCCTGGTGTATATCGTTCTGATGCTGGTGATAGCGCTCGGCGCCGGCGTGCTGGCGCCGCATGCGCCGGCGGACCAGTTCCGCGACGCGCTGCTCAAGCCGCCGGTGTGGCAAGAAGGCGGCAGCTGGCAATATATCCTCGGCACCGACGACGTGGGCCGCGACGTGCTGTCGCGCCTGATGTACGGCGCACGGCTGTCGCTGTTGGTCGGCTGCCTGGTGGTGGTGCTGTCGCTGATCATGGGCGTGATATTCGGCCTGCTGGCCGGTTATTTCGGCGGCGTGGTGGACGCGATTATCATGCGCGTCGTCGACATCATGCTGGCTTTGCCGAGCCTGTTGCTGGCGCTGGTGCTGGTGGCGGTATTCGGGCCGTCGATCGTCAACGCCTCGCTGGCGCTGACCTTCGTCGCCCTGCCGCACTATGTGCGTCTGACGCGCGCGGCGGTGCTGGTGGAGGTCAACCGCGACTACGTCACCGCTTCGCGGGTGGCGGGCGCCGGCGCGCTGCGCCAGATGTTCGTCAATATTCTGCCTAACTGCCTGGCGCCTTTGATCGTGCAGGCTTCTCTCGGTTTCTCGAACGCGATTCTGGATATGGCCGCTCTCGGCTTTCTGGGCATGGGCGCGCAGCCGCCGACGCCGGAGTGGGGCACCATGCTCTCCGACGTGCTGCAGTTCGCGCAAAGCGCCTGGTGGGTGGTGACCTTCCCCGGCGTGGCGATCCTGCTGACGGTGCTGGCATTCAACCTGATGGGGGACGGTTTGCGTGACGCTCTCGACCCCAAACTCAAGCAGTAACAGAGGACGAGAGAGATGGCGTTATTGAATGTAGACAAGCTTTCGGTGCACTTCGGTGACGAAGGCACCCCGTTCCGCGCGGTAGACCGCATCAGTTACAGCGTGGAGCAAGGTCAGGTGGTCGGCATCGTCGGTGAATCCGGCTCCGGCAAATCCGTCAGCTCGCTGGCGATCATGGGCCTGATCGATTTCCCCGGCAAGGTGATGGCCGACAAGCTGGAGTTCAACGGCCAGGATCTGCGCAAGATCTCCGAAAAAGAGCGCCGCCAGCTGGTGGGCTCCGAAGTGGCGATGATCTTCCAGGATCCGATGACCAGCCTGAACCCGTGCTATACCGTCGGTTACCAAATCATGGAGGCGCTGAAGGTGCATCAGGGCGGCAATCGCCGCACTCGCCGCCAGCGCGCTATCGACCTGCTGACCCAGGTGGGCATCCCCGATCCGGCTTCGCGGCTGGACGTATACCCGCACCAGCTTTCCGGCGGCATGAGCCAGCGCGTGATGATCGCCATGGCCATCGCCTGTCGGCCGAAGCTGCTGATCGCCGACGAGCCGACGACCGCGCTCGACGTGACTATCCAGGCGCAGATCATCGAACTGCTGCTGGACCTGCAACAGCGCGAAAACATGGCGCTGCTGCTGATCACTCACGATCTGGCGCTGGTGGCGGAAGCGGCGCATCACATCATCGTGATGTACGCCGGCCAGGTGGTGGAATCCGGCAAGGCGGCGGAGATTTTCCGCGCGCCGCGCCACCCGTACACTCAGGCGCTGCTGCGCGCGCTGCCGGAGTTCGCCGCCGACAAGGCGCGGCTGGCTTCGCTGCCGGGCGTGGTGCCGGGCAAATACGATCGCCCGACCGGTTGCCTGCTCAACCCGCGTTGTCCGTACGCCAACGAGCGCTGCCGTAACGAGGAGCCGGAACTGCGCAGCATTCCCGGCCGTCAGGTTAAATGTCACACACCGCTGGATGATGCGGGGAGGCCGACCGTATGAGCCAGAATCAACCTTTATTGCAGGCGATTGACCTGAAGAAGCATTACCCGGTGAAAAAGGGTCTGTTCGCGCCGGAGCGGCTGGTCAAGGCGCTCGACGGCGTGTCCTTCACCCTGGAGCGCGGCAAAACGCTGGCGGTGGTCGGTGAGTCGGGCTGCGGCAAATCAACGCTCGGCCGCCTGCTGACGATGATTGAAGTGCCGACCGGCGGCGAGTTGTATTACCAGGGGCAGGATCTGCTGAAGCCGGACGTCTCGGCCGAGAAACTGCGGCGGCAGAAGATCCAAATCGTGTTCCAGAATCCTTACGGATCGCTCAACCCCCGCAAGAAGGTCGGGCAGATCCTCGAGGAGCCGCTGTTGATCAACACGTCGTTCAGCGCCGCTGAACGGCGGGAAAAAGCGCTGGAGATGATGGCGAAGGTCGGCCTGAAGACCGAGCATTACGACCGCTACCCGCACATGTTCTCCGGCGGCCAGCGCCAGCGTATCGCCATCGCCCGCGGGCTGATGTTGAATCCGGACGTGGTGATCGCCGATGAACCGGTGTCGGCATTGGACGTGTCGGTGCGCGCTCAGGTGCTGAACCTGATGATGGATCTGCAGCAGGAGCTGGGGCTGTCCTATGTGTTCATCTCGCACGATCTGTCGGTGGTGGAACACATCGCCGACGAGGTGATGGTGATGTACCTCGGCCGCTGCGTGGAAAAGGGCAGCAAAGAGGCGATCTTCAATAACCCGCGTCATCCGTACACCCAGGCGCTGCTGTCGGCGACGCCGCGGTTGAACCCGGATATGCGCCGCGAGCGTATCAAGCTGACCGGCGAACTGCCCAGCCCGATGAATCCGCCGCCGGGCTGTGCGTTCAATGCCCGCTGCCGCCGCGCTTTCGGCACCTGCGTGCAGCTGCAGCCGCAGCTCAAACAGTATGGTGAGCAGATGGTGGCCTGCTTTGCGGTCGATCAGGACGAACATCCGGGGGCGTAAAGCGTCGAACGTCATCGCTTAAATTCACGCCGGCATCACGCCGGCGTTTTTTATTACTCAATCAAAGGGTTAATAATTAGAAAACTACCACAGTCCGCCATTTTAATTACCTCACTAATTAAATTCTTATAAGAGTTATTTTTCTAAGAATCTTCGTATGTTAATGGTTGTCGAATAATTGAATTTAACGAATTGTTATTAATAACGTGAGGTTGGCCGATAAGCTTCGCTATATCTATTATAAAAGCCCTAATAAAAAAGCGCGCCGGCGGCGCGCTTTAGGTTGATGAGGCCGCGCTTATTGCGGATAAGGCACCCAGTCGCCGCCGTTCAGGCGAATGTAAGGTTTCCCCTGATATTGCATCACGATGGCGTTGTCGTTTTCAGAGATGACCGGGGTCTGCGGCAGCCCCTGTGTCAGTGTCTGCCAATCGACGCTGGATTCGCTGAAGACCTTGCCGTCCACCAGGCGCGACACCAGTTCAGACAGCGCCAGATAGCTGCTCGGCGTTTTGATTTGCAGCGGGCCGCCCTGATGCGGCGCCTTCATGCCCACCAGTTTGATGCCGACCGGCGTATGGGTAATGTTCGGGCTCGGGATGTCGCGTAGGCCGGACATCTGCATCTTGTCGCCCACCAACGCCGCGCCGTGTTCCGGCACGATCACCACCACCACTTTGCGGCCGGATTTCTCCAGCTGATCGAGGAAAGTGTTCAACTGATCGAACAGCTTCTGCGCGCGCGGCTGGTAGTCGGCGCTTTTGTTGGAGCCGACGAAGCGGTTGCCGTCGTGCAGCGGGATGACGTTGAAGAAGGTGGCGGTGCGGCCGTCACCGCCTTTTTGCTGCTGATCCAGCCAGCGGGTCAGCAATTCGAGATCGTTATAAATCGGCTCACCGTCGAACGACGTCAGCTCGTTGCCGACGCCGGCCTGCGACATCAGCGGCGCCTGCATGCCGCCCTGTTCACGCAGTTCTTTCAGGAAGTTGCCGAACACCCCGGAGTGATCGAGCATCAGCTGTTCCTTGAAGCCGAGCTTCGCCAGGTTGTCGAACAGGTAACACTGCTGGTTCACCGGCTGATACAGATCGTGATGCGAAAGCTGGCCGCAGCTGGCGCGCAGCAGGCGGATGGCCGCCGGGCCGCTGTAGGCGGTGGCCGAGTTGAAGTTGTCGAACATGATGTCCATTTTCGACCACAGCGGATGATTCTGCAGGTTGACCGCGTCCATATCGGCCCAGGCCAGCGAACAGATGTTGATCACCAGCAGATCGAACGGCTGGGCGTCGGCGGGCAAGGCGGTCGGGAATGCGGTGGCGCGGCTTTTTTCCCGCTCGTAGAACTGGTTCAGGTAGGCCGTCAGGTTGGCGCTGGTCGGCGGCAGGCTGTCTGCCGGCGCCGCGTCCCCCGCCGCCGGCGCAGATGTGGCCGGGGTATTGGCGCCGCCGGCGGCCGCCGTGGAAGCGGCGGGCAGCAGTGAAACCGCCGGTCCGGCGATGTTGACGATATTGAGCCACGCCAGCGCCGCCACGGTGAACACCGTGACGCGCACCCACTGTGCGACGAACAGGTAGGCGATAAACAGCACGAAGGCCGCGCCGATCATCTGCCAGTTGATAAAGCGGTTGATCAGCTCCAGCAGATACTGGGCGCTGAAGCCGGCCAGCTGTGAGCCCTGGCTGAGGATGCTGTTGATGCCCGGCAGCCAGGTGTCGTGGTAGAACAAGGCGATGCCGATCGGGATGGCGAGGTAATGGCGCCAGCGATGCAGGCGTTGCGAAGGGATCGGCATCAGCAGAAACGCCATGAACACCAGGTTCGGCAGCGCGTGGAAATTCAGGTAGCCGAACCACAGCAGGGCGAATTTAGCCAGAAAGTAGAGGTTCCAGCCACCCAGCCCGCGCCAGTAGCGCCACAGAGCGTTATCGGATTGCGTATTCGAGTTTCGAGTCATGGCTGCTTCTTACGTTTAATCTGGGAGGAGGAGCCTGTGCGCACCCATAAACCGGCGGATTTCAAATAGCGCGGCGATAACAACAGGTTTTGCCAGTATTGACGCAAATGCGGAAAACGCCGGTGAAAGGCGTAGCCCAGCGGAATGAAGATCAGCGCGCACAGCAGGATCAGTTGCACGATGTCGTTAAGGTTCAGCATGCGATTCCTCCTGCGGGCCAAGCGGCAGCGTGAGGGCGACCGGCTGCCGCCGTTCCGCGGGCACCTCGGCCGCCGCCACGCGAGGGCGCGGCGCGGCGCCCGCGGGGCCGGTGGCCGAAATCTGCCAGCATCCCTGGGCCATGCGTTTGATTTCCGAAATGATATCGACGTCCTGGTGCCACACCACCCGGTTGCTGAAGGCTTCATCCACCGGCAGGCGGAAGATGAACTTCAGCGCGGTATCCAGATCGTTGATGCGGCAGGTGGAAAGGAACAGCACCAGCCGCCCCTGCACCACGGTCATCACGTCGCCGAACCGCCGCAGGTGGCACAGGGTCATCGCCTGTTCGGCGCGCAGACCGGTGGCCGGGCGCAGCGCCACCATCACGCCTTTGCCATCCTCGGGCAGCAGCGTGTTGCCCATCAGCGAAAGCACCGCCTGGCTGAACGCTTCCGGCCGCATGTAGCCTTTGAGCTGCAGCGGACGCAGCCCGGCCAGCAGCGCATCGATGTCGGCGGGCACATGCCGTGAGAAGCGTTGCCCCTGGATGCCCTCGAGCATGGTCAGAAAACGCGACAGCGGCGCGACGTGCGGCACGATCAGGTTGGCGCCGCAGGCCAGCAGCAGCCGTTCGTCGCTGTAGCGCAGGCTGGCGCTCATCTCGCGCACCGCGATTTTCAGGCCGTTGCCGCGGCTGCGGCGCAGGGTGTGGATCTGGTGCGCCAGATGATCGATTTGGTCGCTTTGATACAACGCGAAAATCAACGTCGCCGAGAGTCTCAGCATGCCGTGCTGCGCCAGTTCATCGTTGCTCTCCAGCAGCTGCCAGTTGGCGGACAGCGGCGGCGCGCCTTCGAGGATGCTGCGCTCGGCCAGATACTGGCTTTCGTCGCTGCGCAAGGCGGTGGGGGAGGGTTGGCTATTTTCATCCTCGCCCTGCCAGCCACCTTCCGCCGCATACAAGGTCAGCAGCTGATTGGCGTTGATGCCGTTTTCGGTGCTCCACCAGTTCACCAGGTATTGCGCGCTGTCCTGCTGCCATTGCAGGCTGGACAGGCCGTTCAGGATGCGGTGCTGTGCGCTGAGCTGCCCTTTGAGCTTATTGATGCCGCCGCCGTGGCTGAGGATCAACAGCGTACAGTCCTGCCGCCGCAGCCAGGCGGCGAGGGTGCGCGTCCACTCGCGCAGCTCTTCGGTGGTGAAGGTTTGCCACAGGCTGGCGTGGGCCAGCAGGATAAGTAAGCGATTTTGCGGCCTCAGAGCGCGCATCAGATCGTCGTTCAACTGTGTCAGCGCAGCTTTTTTCTCCGGTAATTGATACAGCGGCAGCTTCTGCAACGCGGGCGCAGCCAGCTCGGCCAGCAGGCGCTCGGGTTTGTCTCCGCTGCAGATCAGGGCGACTTTGTGGGTGGCCGGTTGAGCGGCGATGGCCTGGCGACACAGCAGCGCGGCGTCGCTTTGCCTGTCGATATTGATCCAATAAAGCCCGGGGGCCTGCATCACCGACAGCTCTTCCCAAATCTGCCGAATGCCTAGAGAAAAAGAGTGCGCCATAGGATGTGTTCTACTTTCGTTGAAAGCCGACTAAAGGCGTTTATATTTAAAGATAGCCATTTTTACGCTGGCAATAATAAATCTCCGACGCTCTTCAACAATATTTGTTGAGAATCATCTTATTGCCTGTCTCTTTTTGTATCGTTGCTATAGTTAATTAACATAGCCTATTTTCGCCAAAGCGGAAGAATGAATAACGCATCCATCCATTTTCGTGCAGCGGCGCCTGGGGAGAGCCAGGATGACCTGCAGGCGCTCAGTCAGGCTTTTTCATTGCCGAAATTACGCTATGTCGATATTTCACGGCAGGAGCGGTTAACGCAAATGATGACGCGCTGGCCACTGTTGGCCGAATTGGCGCAGACCACGGGGAGCCACTGATCTATGCCGGTGCTCGCGCTGCAAGGGTTGCGGGGTGGAATGGGGACGACCTCGGTCACGGCGGCGCTCGCCTGGGCGTTGCAGCAACTGGGCGAGTCGGTGCTGGCGATCGACTTCACGCCGGATAATCTGCTGCGCTTGCATTTCAACACGCCGTTCGAGCTGGCGCGCGGCTGGGCCCGCGCAGAGCAGGATGGCGGCGCTTGGCAGGAAGGTGCGCTGCGTTATTGTGAAAACCTCGACTTTCTGCCTTTTGGCCGCCTGAATGGGGCGGAAAGGCTGGAAGTGCAGCGCCAGTGTCGTCAACAGCCGGAACGCTGGCGCGACAACCTGCGCCAACTGATCGCCGGCGATCCGCAGCGCTGGATCCTGCTGGATGTCCCGGTCGGGGACGGCGTGTTGGCGCAGCAGGCGCTGCAGCTTGCCGACAGCGTGTTCGTGCTGTTGAACCCCGACGCCAACTGTCAGGTGCGGCTCCATCAACAGACGCTGCCGAATGACTGCCGTTTCCTGGTCAATCACTACTCCTCCGCCAGCCAGCTGCAGCAGGATCTGCATCAGCTGTGGCTGCAAACCCTGAGCGGCCTGCTGCCGGTGGTGATCCACCGCGACGAAGCGTTGGCGGAAGCGCTGGCGGTCAAACAGCCGTTGGGCGAGTATCGCCCCGAGAGCCTGGCGGCGGATGAAGTGCTGACGCTGGCCAACTGGTGCCTGATCAACCTCAAACGGGGCGTTGCGCCATGAGCCGGGTGCTGAGCCTGCTGCTGGTGCCGCCGGTGCGTCAGGCGGTACAGGCGCGCTACCGCGGCTATCGCCGCAACGGCGCGTCGGCGCTGACCGCCTTTTTCGCCACGCTGCTGGTGGCGCTGGGGTGGATGCTGCTGCGCTTCGAGTCACCGGCCTGGCAGCGCGTGCGCGTCGGCCGCGCTTACTGGTTCCCGCATCTGTCCGCCGAACGCCCGCGCCCGGCGGATGCGCTGCGCTATCTGCTGCAGGGTCTGTGGCTGCTGCTGTTTCACAGCGGCCGCGCGCCGGTGCCGCGCGACTATTTCGCCGGGTGGCGGCGGCTGCAGCAGCGCTACGCCGATTGGCTGCAGAGCCTGCCGCAACGGCTGAAAAACGCCGGCGTGGAACAGCGTTCGGTAGAGCGCCTCGGCCGCATGAACCGCGGCATGCGACGCGCGCTGTTTATTCTGGTCGGCGTGTTGGCGGCGATCCTCGCCATGCTGTGCATCTCGCAACCGTTCGATCTGTCGGCGCAGTTCGTGTTCGTCGTGCTGCTGTGGGGGATCGCGATGGTGGTGCGCCGGGTGCCGGGGCGTTTGCCTGCGCTGATGCTGATCGTGCTGTCGCTGACCGTTTCCTGTCGTTACCTGTGGTGGCGTTATACCGCCACGCTGAACTGGGACGACCCGCTCAGCCTGGTGTGCGGCCTGTTGCTGCTGGTGGCGGAAACCTACGCCTGGGTGGTACTGGTGCTGGGCTATTTCCAGACCGTCTGGCCGCTTAACCGCCAGCCGGTGCCGTTGCCCGCTGACAGCGCCACCTGGCCGACCATCGATCTGATGGTGCCGACCTACAACGAAGATCTCGGGGTGGTGAAGCCCACCATCTATGCGGCGTTGGGCATCGACTGGCCGAAAGAGAAAGTGAACATCTATATCCTCGACGACGGCAATCGCCCTGAATTCCGGGCGTTCGCCGCCGAAGTGGGGGTGAAATACATCGCCAGGCCGACCCACGAACACGCCAAGGCCGGCAACATCAACAATGCGCTGAAGCAGGCCACCGGCGAGTTCGTGGCGATTTTCGACTGCGACCACGTGCCGACGCGCTCCTTCCTGCAACTGACCATGGGCTGGTTCTTCAAAGACAAAAAGCTGGCGATGCTGCAGACCCCGCACCACTTTTTCTCGCCGGATCCGTTCGAGCGCAACCTCGGCCGCTTCCGCCAGACGCCCAACGAGGGCACCTTGTTCTACGGGCTGGTGCAGGACGGCAACGACATGTGGGACGCGACCTTCTTCTGCGGCTCTTGCGCCATCCTGCGCCGCAGCGCGCTGGATGAGATCGGCGGCATCGCGGTGGAAACCGTCACCGAAGACGCCCACACCTCGCTGCGCTTGCACCGGCGCGGACACACCTCGGCCTATATCCGCATTCCGCAGGCCGCCGGGCTGGCGACCGAAAGCCTGTCGGCGCACATCGGCCAGCGCATTCGCTGGGCGCGCGGCATGGTGCAGATCTTCCGGCTCGACAACCCGCTGCTGGGCAAGGGGCTGAAACTGGCGCAGCGCCTGTGCTACGCCAACGCCATGCTGCACTTTCTGTCGGGCATTCCGCGGCTGATCTTCCTCACCGCGCCGCTGGCGTTTTTACTGCTGCATGCCTACATCATCTTCGCGCCGGCGCTGGCGATCGCGCTTTATGTGCTGCCGCACATGATCCACGCCAGCCTGACCAACTCGCGCATCCAGGGGAAATACCGCCATTCGTTCTGGAGCGAAATCTATGAAACGGTGCTGGCCTGGTATATCGCGCGGCCGACGACGGTGGCGCTGTTCAATCCGCACAAGGGCAAATTCAACGTGACCGCCAAGGGCGGGCTGGTGGAGGAGGAGCACGTTGACTGGGTGATCACCCGTCCTTACATGTTCCTGGTGGTCCTGAACCTGGCCGGGCTGGCGTTCGGCGCCTGGCGGCTGGCCTATGGCCCGACGGACGAGGTGATGACGGTGATCATCAGCCTGGTGTGGGTGCTGTACAACATGACCATTCTCGGCGGCGCGGTGGCGGTGGCGGTGGAGGCCAAGCAGGTGCGTCAGGCGCATCGCGTGGAGATCGCCATGCCGGCGGCGATCGCGCGTGCCGATGGCCACCTCTACCCCTGCACGCTGCGCGATTACTCCGACGGCGGCGTGGGCATTGAGATGCGAGTGGAAAACGCGTTGAAAGACGGCGACAAGGCCTCGCTGCTGCTCAAGCGCGGCCAGCAGGAGTACAGCTTCCCCTGTGTGGTGACGCGCGCCTTCGGCAACAAGGTGGGGGTGCGTCTGGTCAGTCTCTCCACCCGTGAACACATCGATTTCATTCAGTGCACCTTCGCCCGCGCCGATACCTGGGCGCTGTGGCAGGACGGGTTCCCTGAAGACCGGCCGATCGAAAGCCTGCGCGACGTGCTGGCGTTGGGCTTCCGGGGCTATGTGCGCATGGCGGACTACGCGCCGCCGCTGGTGCGCGGTCTGCTGGTCGGGGTCACGTCGCTGACCGCCTGGGTCGTGTCGTTTATTCCGCGCGGCGTCGGCAGGGATCCGACCTTGGATCAACAAGAAACAGTGGGTTAGCTGCGAGTTCAACCGCCCGCTCACTCGCCCGGTGAACAGGCTCCAACATTGATGATGATACGATGACGCGAAAAATAACCTGGTTAACTGCTCTGGCCTTAGGCATCAGTACCCTGTCGCAGGCCGAAACCGCCACTGCGCCGACCGTGGCGGCTCAGCCGCCGATCGCCGCGGCGGCCGATACGGCGACCGCGCCACCGCCGGCCGCCGCGCCGCAGGATCCGAATGCGCCGGTGCGCGACGTATCGCTGCCGTTTGCGCAGATAGCGCCGCCGCCGGGCACCTTTGTTCTGCGCGGCACCCGGCCGGACGGACAGATCGAATTCGGCGTGCGCAGCGATGAGGTGGTCTCGCAGGCGATGCTCGATATGGAGTTTACGCCGTCGCCGGCGCTGATCCCGGTGGAGTCGCACGTCAAGGTCTATCTGAACGACGAACTGATGGGCGTGACCACCCTCGCCAAAGAGCAGCTGGGCAAGCCCAATCGCATCCAAATGGCGATCGATCCGCGCTATATCACCGATTTTAACCGCGTCAGGCTGGTGTTTGTCGGCCATTATCAGAACATCTGCGAAAACCCGGCCAGCACTTCGCTGTGGCTCGACGTCAGCAAGTCCAGCGCGCTGAAGCTGCGTTTCCAGACGCTGCCGGTGAAAAACGAGCTGTCGCACTTCCCTGAGCCGTTCTTCGACAGCCGCGATAATCGGCCGCTGACGCTGCCGATGGTATTCGCCGGCCAGCCTGATCTCGCCCAGCAGCGCGCGGCGGGCATTCTGGCCTCGTGGTTCGGCAGCAAGGCGCAGTGGCGCGGGCAATCCTTCCCGACGCTGTACAATGCGCTGCCGACGCAGCACGCGGTGGTGTTCGCCACCAACTCGCAGCGCCCGGATTTCCTGCGCGATTATCCGGCGGTCAACGGCCCGACGGTGGAGATGATCAGCCACCCCGACAATCCGTACGTCAAACTGCTGTTGATTCAGGGGCGTGACGACAACGATTTGATCACCGCGGTGAAGGGCATCGCGCAGGGTAACATCCTGTTCCGCGGCCAGAACGTGACGGTGGACAAGGTGGAACAGCTCGCGCCGCGCCAGCCTTACGACGCGCCGAACTGGGTGCGCACCGATCGGCCGATGACCTTCGCCGAGCTGCAGCAATATGCCGAACAGCTGCAAACCAGCGGCATCGAGCCCGGCCCGATTTCGCTGACCATGAACCTGCCGCCGGACCTGTTCCTGATCCGCAGCACCGGTATCGATATGCACCTGAAATACCGCTATACCGCGCCGCGCATTCAGGATGGTTCGCGGCTGAGCGTCAGCCTGAACAACCAGTTCGTGCAGGCTTACTCGCTGGTGCCGGAACACGAGCAGGGCGCGCAGCTGCTGCGCCTGCCGTTGACGCAGGGGCTGCTCGACTCCGACAAGAACGTCAGTATCCCGGCGCTGCGGCTGGGCGCCACCAACCAGCTGCGCTTTGACTTTGACTACACCACGCTGCTGGCCAGCGGCGCGGAAGGGCGCTGCGAAACCTACTCCTTCACGCAAAACCACGCGGTGATCGACGGCGCGTCTACCATCGATTTCTCCGGTTATCGCCACTTTATGGCGATGCCGGACTTGCGCGCCTTCGCCAACGCCGGCTTCCCGTTCAGCCGCCTGGCGGATCTGTCGCAAACGCTGGTGTTGGTGAACCAGAAACCGCAGCCGGCGCAGGTCAGCGCGCTGCTGAACGCGCTTGGCGTGATCGGCGCGCAAACCGGCTACCCGGCGCTGGCCTTTACGCTGAGCGACGACTGGTCGCAGGCCAAGGATCGTGACGACGATATTCTGATGGTCGGCACCATTCCGCCGGCGCTGCGCGACGACAAGAAAATCAGCCTGCTGGTGGACGCCACTCAAAGCTGGGTGAAGCAGCCGACGCGACAGCCGCCGCTGCCGAGCGCGGAATTGCTGGCGGAGGACGCCAAGCCGGACAGCAAGACCACCGTCAGTTCCGAGGGCGCGATGTCGGCGATCATCGGCGTGCAATCGCCGTTCAACGATCAGCGCAGCATCGTGGCGCTGCTGGCGGACAGCCCGCGCGGCTATGAGTTGCTGAACAATGCCCTGCTGGACAGCGGCAAGCGCGCCGCGGTGTTCGGCTCGGTGGCGGTGATCCGCGAATCGGGGGGCAACAGCTTGCGCGTCGGCGATGTTTACTATGTCGGCCACCTGCCGTGGTGGGAGCGGCTGTGGTATGCCCTTTCCACCCATCCGGTACTGCTGGCGGTGATCGCGGTGGTGCTGGTGGTGATCCTGGGGCTGATGCTGTGGCGCGGCCTGAAGGCCTTCAGCCGGCGTCGTCTGGCGCCTGAAGATCGGGATTGACGGCGGTGAACGCGATGCTGCAACGCCTGTCGCTCGGCATGCTGCTGCTGTGCGCCTTCAGCGCCGCCGCAGCCTGCGAGTGGCCGGGTTGGCAACAGTACAAGCAATTCTACATCAGCCCGCAGGGGCGGGTGATCGACCCAAGCAGCCCGAACAAAATCACCACCTCCGAGGGACAGAGTTACGGCCTGTTTTTCGCCCTGGTGGCCAACGACCGGCCGACCTTCGACCTGCTGTTGACCTGGACGGAGAACAATCTGGCGGCGGGCGATCTCAGCGCCCGCTTGCCCGCCTGGCTGTGGGGAGAGAGCGACGATAAGCAGTGGAAGGTGCTGGACGCCAACTCGGCGTCGGACGCCGACCTGTGGATCGCTTACAACCTGCTCGAAGCCGGCCGCCTGTGGAAAAGCCGGCGTTATCAAACCCTGGGAACGCTGCTGCTGCAACGCATCGGCCGCGAGGAAGTGGCCGACATTCCCGGCCTGGGCCTGATGCTGCTGCCGGGCAAAGTCGGGTTCGTGGCGGAAGATCGCTGGCGGCTGAATCCCAGCTACCTGCCGCCGCAGCTGTTGGCGCGTTTTGCGGCGCTGAACGGCCCATGGCGTGCGATGCGCGAGATCAATCAGCGACTGTGGCTGGACACCGCGCCGCACGGCTTCTCGCCGGATTGGGTGGTGTGGCGGGTCGGCGCCGGTTGGCAGCCGGACACCGTCAAGCCAAACGTCGGCAGCTACGACGCCATTCGGGTTTATCTGTGGGCCGGCATGCTGGCGGACGACGATGAACACAAGGCGGCGCTGCTTGAACGCTTCCAGCCGATGGCGCAGCTCACTGCCAAACAGGGCGTTCCGCCGGAGAAAACCGATACCGCCAGCGGCAAAACTACCGGCGACGGCCCGGTCGGTTTCTCCGCTTCTATGCTGCCGATGCTGGCGACGCAGGCTGAAGCGCTGGCGGTGCAGCGGCAGCGCATCAGCGAGTATCCGCCGGGTGATGACGCCTATTTCAGCGCCTCGCTGACCCTGTTCGGTCAGGGATGGGATCAACAACGTTATCGCTTTAATCGTCAGGGTGAATTGCAACCCTCGTGGGACGGCCAATGCACAACTTCAAAATAAACTGGCTGAATTTGATTCCGCTGAGCCTGGCGATGCTGCCGCAGGCGCGCGCTGCGGAGGCCGTGGCCCCGGAACAGTGGCTGCTGGAACAGGTGCGCATTGGCGAGGCCGGCAACAAGGACGATCTGGTGCGCCAGTCGCTGTACCGGCTCGAGCTGATGGATCCGAACAACCCGGACGTGATCGCCGCGCGCATGCGTTTGGCGCTGCGGCAGGGCAACATGGCGCTGGCGCAGCAGCAGTTGGACAAGCTGAAAACCCTCGCGCCGCAGTCCAGCGCCTATCGCCAGGCGCAAATGAACATGCTGCTGACCCAGCCGGAAACCCGGCAAAAGCTGCAGCAGGCGCGCCTGATGGCGACCGCCGGCCGGTTGCCGGAAGCCAAAGCGCAGTACGATGCGCTGTTTCACGGCGAGCCGCCGACGCTCGATCTGGCGGTAGAATACTGGCGGCTGGTGGCGCGTTTGCCGGGGCAGGAGGCGAAGGCGTTAAAGCAGCTGCAGGCGCTGGATCAGCAATATTCAGGCAATGTGGCGCTGCGCATGTCGCTGGCGCGTATGCTGTTCAGTCAGAACCAGGACGCGCAGGCCTTTGAACTGCTGCAGAAGATCGCCGCCGATCCGGCCGGGCGCGGTGACGCCGCCGATCTGTGGCTGGACAAGGTCAAAGCGATGCCGGTCAGCGCGCAGAGCGTAGCGGCGCTCAACCGTTTCCTCGGCGTATTCGACACCGGCGATCAGGCGACCCGCGCCCGCGAAGAACTGGCCAGACAGCAGAAGCTGTTGGCCGATCCGGCTTATCAGGCGCGGGTGCGCGGTCTGGCGCAGGTGGATAAAGGCGGCAGCCGGGCAGCCATTCCAGAGTTGCAAAAGGCGCTGGCGGCGGCGCCGAACGACGCCGAGGTGCTGGGCGCGCTCGGCCAGGCCTACTCGCGCGCCGGCAACCGCCCGCAGGCGCTGAAGCTGTTTCGCCAGGCGCTGGCCGCCGACAAGAGCGGCTACGGCAGCGGAAAATGGCAGAGTCTGATCAAGAGCACCGGCTACTGGCTGGCGATCGACGAGGGCGACAAAGCGCTCAAGGCCGGCAATCTCGCGCTGGCTCGGCAGAAATATCAACAGGCGCGCCAGCTCGACGACAGCGACGGCGATGCGTTTATCGGCCTGGGCGATGTGGCGGTGGCGAGCAAGGATGACGCCGCGGCGGAAGGGTTTTATCAGCAGGCGTTGCGGCGCGATCCCGGCAACGGCAGCGCGCTGCGCGGCCTGGTGAATATCTATCAACGCCAGTCGCCGGAAAAAGCGCTGGCCTACCTCAACGGCCTGCCGCGCAGCCAACAGGCCAAGCTGCGCAGCACCCTCGACGGACTGCGGCTCGATATGTTGAAGCAGCAGGCGGAGACGCTGGCGGCACAGCAGCAGTGGCAGCAGGCGGCGGAAATCTATCGCCGCGCCCAGCCGATGGCGCCCGACGACGTCTGGCTGACCTATCGCTATGCGCAGGCGCTGCGTCAGGCCGGGCAGCCGCAGCAGGCGGACGCTCTGTTCCGGCAGCTGGCGCTGCGCCAACATGCCAATCCGCAACTGACCTACGCCTATGCGCTCTATCTTTCCGGCAGCGATCGCGACAGGCAGGCGCTGGCGCAGCTCAATACGCTGCCTGCGGCGCAATGGAACGACAACATGCGCGAACTGGCGCAGCGGCTGAAAATGCAGGCGGTAATCGAGCATGCCGAACGGCTGCGGGCCGCCGGTGACGAAGCGGCGGCGGAAGCCTATCTGCGTCGGCAGCCGGCGGACACCCGCATCGATTTGCTGCTCGCCGACTGGGCGCTGGCGCGCGGGGAGTATGCGGCGGCGCTGGACGACTATCAGCGGGTGAAACGGCGTGAACCGAACAACCCGGATGCGCAGCTGGGCGAGATCGAAGCCTATGTGGCGCAGGGGGATCTGGACGCGGCGCGTCAGCGGCTGAAAACCGAACCGCAGCCGCAAGACGCTTCGCTCAACAGCCAACGGCGGGTCGCCAACGCCTGGGGCGCGGTCGGCGATCCGCAGCAGGCCGACGCGCTCTTCAGCCGGCTGAAAACGGCGGCGGCTTCGGAGCCCGCCGGGCAGACCAAGGCGCTTGTTTATCGTGACGCCGCCCGGCTGGAACGGGCTCAGCAACAGCCTGAGCGGGCGCAGCAGGATTACCGCCAGGCGATGGTGGCCGGCGGCATCACGCCGACGCTGCCGCAGGATAATGACGGCTACACCTATTTGACGCGCAATAATCCGAACGACGACTGGCTGAAACGCGGCATCCGCTCCGACGCCGCGGATCTGTATCGACAGCAAGACGTGAACGTCACGCTCGATCACGATTACTGGCGTTCGAGCGGCACCGGCGGCATTTCCGACTTCAACGCGCACGACACCATGCTGCAGGTGGACATGCCGCTGTATGACGGGCGCGCCTTCTTGCGTACCGACACCGTGCAGCTGGATGCCGGCCGCTTCTCGACCGACGGCAGCGGCAAATACTACGAGACCTTCGGCACCTGCAATACGCAAGGGTGCCGCGGCGATGAACACCAGAAAACCACCGGCACCAGCGTGGCGGCCGGCTGGAAAAACGATCGTTGGGCCGCCGACATCGGCACGACGCCGATGGGCTTTGAGGTGGTCGACTGGACCGGCGGCCTGGCCTACAGCGGCGACTGGAACCACATTGGCTGGACGCTGGCGGCCTCGCGGCGGCCGATTTCCAGCTCGCTGCTGGCGTTCGGCGGTGCCAAAGACCCGAATACCGGCATCACCTGGGGCGGCGTGCGCGCCACCGGCGTCAGCCTGAGCGCCAGCTACGATCGCGGCGAGGCGAACGGCGTCTGGGCCGATCTCAGCGCGCATCAGATTACCGGCAAGAACGTGGCGGACAACCAGCGGCAGCGGTTGATGGCCGGTTACTACTACAAGCTGATCAACGAAGACAATCGCCGCCTGAGCGTCGGGCTCAATACCATGCTGTGGCACTACCAGAAGGATTTGAGCGGCTATTCGCTGGGGCAGGGCGGCTATTACAGCCCGCAGCAATATCTGTCGCTGTCGCTGCCGGTCAACTACCGTCAGCGCACCGAGAACTGGTCGTGGGAGCTGGGCGGTTCGGTTTCACTGTCCCATTCCAAAACCGACAGCCAGCGCCGTTATCCGCTGCAGGGACTGATCCCGGATTCGTTGCCCGATAAGTTCGCCGTCGAGGACGGCAGCTCCTCGAGCGGCGTCGGTTATACCCTGCGGGCGATCGTCGAACGCCGTCTCAGTTCGCACTGGACGCTCGGCGCCGGCATCGACATTCAACAGGCGAAGGACTATACGCCGAGCCACGCGCTGATTTATCTGCGTTATTCCCTGGCCGGCTGGCAAGGGGATCTCGATTTGCCGCCGCAGCCGCTGACGCCTTACGCCGACTTCAAGTAGCCGGAAGGGGGAAAGATTCAGAGTGTCGGACGCCGGGGAGTTTTGTTACCCTGTGTGCGGGTCGCGTTTGTTCGCTTTAGGAAAAGACTGAAACCCGCGATTTTCTTGGTTTTGCCTGCGGCATAGCCAGATAAAAACAGCCGATGATCGAGTATACTCAGCCCGGTTCGAGGGGGCGGGTGAGAGTCAGCCCCCTTTTTTGTTTCAGCCCGATTTCACGGAGAGCAGGTTTGCGGGTCAGGCGTTCGTTAACGATTAAGCAGATGGCGACAGTGTCCGGCGTGGCGCTGGTTACGATCTGCATCTTTATCGTGATCCAGTTATTCCACTTTGTGCAGCAGCGCAGGGATGACTACGCCCAGCAACTGGAGAATATCGCCCACTCCGTGCGCCAGCCGCTGGCGGAGGCGGTGCTGCGCATGGACGTGCCGGAAGCCAAAAGGGTGCTGAACACGCTGTTGCCGGTCGGCATTCTCAGCCGGGCGGATATCGTCTTGCCGAACGAGTTTCAGGCGCTGCACGCCAATTTCCCGCCGGAGCGGCCGGTGCCGACGCTGATCGCCCGGTTGTTTGAGCTGCCTATCCAAATTTCCGTGCCGCTCTATTCGCTGGAACGGGTGCCGGCCAACCAGCAGCCGCTGGCCTATCTGGTGCTGCAAGCCGATTCGTTCCGCATGTACCAGTTTATCCTCAGCATTTTGTCGACCATGCTGTCGACCTACCTGTTGCTGGCGCTGATCCTGTCGGTGGCCATCACCTGGTGCATGAACCGGTTGATGGTGCATCCGCTGCGCGCGATGGCCAAAGAGCTGGAGAACATCTCGCAGGACGAAGCGCCCTATCACCAGCTGATGCTGCCGGCGCTGCACCAGGACGATGAGCTCGGCCTGCTGGTGCGCAATTACAACCGCAATCAACAGACGCTGGCCAAGGCGCATGCCGACATGAGCCGCCTGAGCACCCGCCACCCGGTGACCGAACTGCCGAATCCTGCATTGCTGAACGCGTTGCTGGAACAGCATATCGCCTCCAGTCTGCGCCCTGAGCGTTTTAACCTGCTGGTGATCGGCATTGAGACGCTGCATGAAGCGTCTGGCGTGATGAGCCCGGCGATGCGCGAAGCGCTGCTGCTGGCGCTGGCGAAGAAGCTGCGCGGCTGCATCGACGAAAACGGCGTGTTGGCGCAGCTGAGCAATACCGAATTTGCCATTCTGGCCAAGGGTATCGAGCGGCCGTTCCACGCCATGCAGCTGGCGCGGCGCATCATGGCGGAGATCAATGCGCCGTTGACGCTGGAAGGTCTGGCGCTGCGGCCCAACGCCAGCATCGGCATCGCGCACTACCTCAATCAGGGGGAGAGTGCGGAACAGCTGCTGCGCAGCGCCACCTCGGCGATGATGTCCGCGCACCGCGAAGGAAAAAATCAGATCCTGTTCTTCGAACCCAGCCTGACGGAACGCACGCAGAAGCGGCTGACGCAGGAGAGCGAGATCCTGCACGGCATCGAGCAGCGGCATTTCACGCTGTTCCTGCAGCCGCAGATCGACATGCAGTCCAACGAGGTGATCGGCGCCGAAGCGCTGCTGCGTTGGCAGCAGTATGACGGCAGCTATACCCTGCCGGCCGACGTTATCCCGCTCGCGGAAGAGCTGGGCGTGATCGTGCCTCTCGGCAACTGGGTGCTGGAAGAGTCTTGCCGCATCCTGGCGGACTGGCAACAACGCGGCATTGCGCTGCCGCTGGCGGTTAACGTTTCCGGAATTCAGATGCAGGATGAAGCGTTCGTCCCGCATCTGAAAAACCTGCTGGCGCAGTATCGGATCGATCCGCGCAAGCTGCTGCTGGAGATCACCGAGACGGTACGCATCGACGATCTCGATCGCGCTCTGGCGCTGCTGCGCGAGCTGCACGACCTGGGGCTGTCGATCGCGCTGGACGACTTCGGCATGGGCTACTCCAGCCTGGAGTACCTCAACCGCTTGAAATCCCTGCCGATCGATTTGATTAAGATCGACCGCAGTTTCATTCAGGGGCTGCCGGCCGACGATGCGATGGTGCGCATCGTCAGTTCGATCTCCGAAGTGCTGGCGTTGCCGGTAATGGCCGAAGGCGTGGAAAACGCCGAACAGCGCGACTGGCTGCTGCAGCACGGCATTCGCAGTGGGCAGGGATTCCTGTTCGCCCGGCCGCTGCCGCGCGAAGCGTTCGAAGCCGAGTTTTGCCGCGCGGCGCGGTGAGCGTCGCGATACCTTTCCGGTACTTTTCCTCGTCCGAAAATCGCCATTCTTTATCTACCTCTTTTGCGTTAGTGCAAACAAAGGCTTACGCAATTTTCAGCTTTGCACCCCGACTGACGCGTTTCAGCTCTTAAATTCACATCAACCCCACACGGTGGGTGCAACAAATTATTTCCATGTTGTTAAGTGGGTGTTATTTTCCGCGCAAGCGATGAACAGGCTGGATTTTTAGACTGCTGCCTGGTGCGTGTCTTCCCCCCATAGGATGTTCATATGAAAACAACGATCTTTAAGAGCCTCTATTTTCAGGTGCTGACGGCGATCACGCTGGGTATCCTGCTTGGCCATTTCTACCCTGACCTCGGCGCCGAGATGAAACCTCTGGGCGATGGCTTCGTCAAACTGATCAAGATGATCATCGCGCCGGTGATCTTCTGCACCGTGGTGACCGGCATCGCCGGCATGGAAAGCATGAAGGCGGTAGGGCGCACCGGCGCCATCGCGCTGCTGTATTTTGAAATCGTCAGCACCATCGCGCTGATTATCGGCCTGGTGATCGTCAACCTGGTGCAACCGGGCGCCGGCATGAACGTCGATCCCGGCACGCTGGACGCCAAAGCGGTAGCGGTCTACGCCGAGCAGGCGCAGCAGCAGGGCATCATCCCGTTCCTGCTGGACATCATCCCCGGCAGCGTGATCGGCGCGTTCGCCAGCGGCAACATTCTTCAGGTGCTGCTGTTCGCGGTGCTGTTTGGCTTCGCCCTGCATCGTCTGGGCGACAAAGGGCAGCTGATCTACAACGTGATCGATAGCTTCTCGCGGGTGATTTTCGGCATCATCAATATGATCATGCGCCTGGCGCCGCTGGGGGCCTTCGGCGCCATGGCGTTTACCATCGGTAAATACGGCGTCGGCACCCTGGTGCAACTCGGCCAGCTGATCGTGTGCTTCTATATCACCTGCATCCTGTTCGTGGTGGTGGTGTTGGGCAGCATCGCCCGCGCCAACGGCTTCAGCATCTTCAAATTCGTCAACTACATCAAAGAAGAGCTGCTGATCGTGCTGGGGACCTCGTCGTCCGAATCCGCGCTGCCGCGCATGCTGGATAAAATGGAGAAGCTGGGCTGCAAGAAATCGGTGGTGGGTCTGGTGATCCCGACCGGATACTCCTTCAACCTGGACGGCACCTCTATCTACCTGACCATGGCCGCGGTGTTTATCGCTCAGGCGACCAACACCCACATGGATATCATGCATCAGATTACCCTGCTGGTGGTGTTGCTGCTCTCCTCCAAAGGGGCGGCGGGCGTGACCGGCAGCGGCTTTATCGTCTTGGCCGCCACCATCTCCGCCGTCGGCCACCTGCCGTTGGCCGGCCTGGCGCTGATCCTCGGCATCGACCGCTTTATGTCGGAAGCCCGCGCGCTGACCAACCTGGTGGGCAACGGTGTGGCGACCGTGGTGGTGGCAAAATGGTGTAACCAGCTGGATGAAAAACAGCTGAAAGACACGCTGAACAACAAAAACACCGGCGCGGACAAAACGCTGCCTTCCGCCTGATATCGGCGGTAAATCACCGGCCGCATCCGCGGCCGGTGAGCTTCTTCCCCTGCCTCGTAACGATTTTTTGCATTAAAAACCCCGCAATCCATTATTTTTCACTCTAATGAGTGACATCCGCAAAGGCGCGCGGTCTAACACGATGGTACACTTTCTGCTTTCCGCCCCACCGTGAAACTCAGGGCGTATTTTTATGATTCCATTGAATGGAATACACGCATTTGCATAAGAAATTGGATAGTCATTAAGTAGGGGTTCACATGCAGGGCACCAGAATTCATCTTATAGTTGGTGGGCTGCTATTGGCTGCAGCCAGTAGCAGCGTGCAGGCTGAAGCACTACAACCCGATCCTGCCTGGCAGCAGGGGGCGCTGGCCAACGGGTTTTCATGGCAGATTCTCGATACGCCTCAGCGGCCAAGCGACCGCGTGGAACTGCGGCTGATCGTCAATACCGGCTCTTTGGTGGAGTCTTCGCAGCAGACCGGTTTCGCCCACCTGCTGCCGCGGCTGGCGTTGACGCGCAGCGAAAGCTTTACCGCGCCGCAGCTGCGCGCCCTGTGGCAACAGAGCGTGGATAACGAGCGGCCGCTGCCGCCGGCTATCATCTCGTATGATTTCACCATGTATAACCTCAGCCTGCCGAACAACCGGCCCGACCTGCTGAAAGAAGCGCTGGCCTGGCTGGCGGACACCACCGGCAAACTGGCGATCGACGAGCATACGGTGCACGCGGTGATGAATTCCACCATCAATCCGGTCGGCACTTTCCCGCCCAATACCCAAGATGTCTGGTGGCGTTACCGCCTGAAAGGTTCGACGCTGCTGGCGCACGATCCGGCTCAGCCGGCGAAACGGCCGGTCAACCTCGAGCAGTTGAAGAAATTTTATCAGCAGTGGTATACCCCGGACGCCATGACGCTGTTCGTGGTCGGCAAGGTTGACAGCCGCAGCCTGGGCGAGCAGATCAACAAGGCGTTCTCGCCGCTGCAAGGCAAACGTGAAACCCCGGCCCCGATGCCGACGCTGACACCGCTGCCGCAGCAGCCGGTGAGCCTGATCAGCGAGCAGGTGAAACAGGATACGCTGTCGATCATGTGGGATTCGCCGTGGCACCCGATTCGCGATTCGCAGAGCCTGCTTCGTTACTGGCGTGGCGATCTCGCCCGCGAGGCGCTGTTCTGGCATCTTCAGCAGACGCTGGAAAAAAGCGACCAGAAGAGCCTGCATCTGGGCTTTGACTGCCGCGTGCAGTACCAGCGCGGGCAGTGCGCCATTCATCTGGATACGCCGAACAACAATCTGAACGGCAGCCTGGGCTTTATCGCCCGCGAGCTGGCCAACGTGCGTGACAACGGCCTGTCGAAAGAAGAATTCGATGCGCTGCTGGCGCAGAAAAACGATCAGCTGAGCAAGCTGTTCGCGACCTACGCCCGCACCGACACCGATGTGCTGATGAGCCAGCGCCTGCGTTCGCAGCAGAGCGGGGTGGTGGATATCGCGCCGGAGCTGTATCAGAAGCTGCGCCAGGAATTCCTGTCCAGCCTGACGCTGGAGACGTTGAATCAGGCGCTGAAGCTGCAGCTGTCTCAGGAGGCGACGCTGGTGCTGATGCAGCCGAAAGGCGAGCCGGAAATGAGCATGAAGCAGCTGCAGGAAACTTATGACGGCATCATGATGCCGGCGCCGGCGGTGGTGACGGAAGAAGCCAAACCGGCCGACGCTGCGGTGGCTGCGCCGGCGACGGACGCCGGCGCGCAGTAATATCGCGACAGGGGGCTCAGGCCCCCTCAGTTGCGATACAGCACCTTGATGATGTGGTAACCGAACTGGGTTTTGACCGGGCCGTAAGGTTTGAGCAGCGGTATGCTGAACACCGCTTTATCGAACGCAGGCACCATCGCGCCCTTGTTGAATTCGCCCAGCGAGCCGCCGTTGCGTTTTGACGGGCAGCTCGAATATTTGCGCGCCAGCGTGTCGAAGCTGACGCCGCGCTTCAGCTTGGCCAGCAGCTCGTTGGCCAGCTTTTCATTGTCTACCAGAATGTGCAGGGCGCACGCCGTTTTTGCCATGGTATTGCCTTTGTCGATGCGAAAATTGCGCTGATTATACCCGCTAAATCTCATCGGCGCTTTCTGCTACAATTCCCTTCCACGTTTTACAGTCGAGCAAGCCAGCACCATGCGATTAAACCCCAGCCAACAACAAGCCGTCGAATTCGTTACCGGGCCCTGCCTGGTGTTGGCCGGTGCCGGTTCCGGCAAGACGCGCGTTATCACCAACAAGATAGCCCACCTGATCCACCACTGCGGCTATCAGGCGCGGCACATCGCCGCCGTGACCTTTACCAACAAAGCCGCGCGCGAGATGAAAGAGCGCGTGTCGCAAACCCTGGGGCGCAAAGAGGCGCGCGGGCTGATGATTTCCACCTTCCACACCCTGGGGCTGGAAATCATCAAGCGGGAATATGTGGCGCTGGGCATGAAGTCCAACTTCTCGCTGTTCGACGACCAGGATCAGCTGGCGCTGTTGAAAGAGCTGACCGAAAAGTGGCTGGAAAGCGATAAAACGCTGGTGGCGCAGCTGATTTCGACCATCTCCAACTGGAAAAACGACCTGATCGATCCCCAGCGCGCGGCGGAGCTGGCGCGCTCGGAGCGCGACAAGCTGTTCGCCCACTGCTACGGCCTGTACCACGCCCATATGCGGGCGTGCAACGTGCTGGACTTCGATGACTTGATCCTGCTGCCGACGCTGCTGTTGCAACGCAACGAAGAGGTGCGCGAACGCTGGCAGCAGCGCATCCGCTATCTGCTGGTGGATGAGTACCAGGATACCAACACCAGTCAGTACGAGCTGGTGAAGCTGCTGGTGGGCAACCGCGCGCGCTTTACCGTGGTGGGCGACGACGACCAGTCGATCTACTCCTGGCGCGGCGCGCGGCCGCAGAACCTGGTGCTGCTGAAGGAAGATTTCCCGGCGCTGCAGGTGATCAAGCTGGAACAAAACTACCGTTCCAGCGAGCGCATTCTGAAGGCGGCCAACATTCTGATCGCCAATAACCCGCACGTGTTTGAAAAGCGGCTGTTTTCTGAACTGGGGTATGGCGAAGAGCTGAAGGTGGTGACCGCCAACAATGAGGATCACGAAGCCGAGCGGGTGGTGGGGGAGTTGATCGCCCACCACTTCGTGAAAAAGACCAATTACGGCGACTATGCGATCCTGTACCGCGGCAACCACCAGTCGCGGGTGTTTGAAAAGATGCTGATGCAGAACCGCATCCCGTACAAGATTTCCGGCGGTACGTCGTTCTTCTCTCGCCCCGAGATCAAGGATCTGCTGGCTTACCTGCGCGTGCTGACCAACCCGGAAGACGACAGCGCCTTCCTGCGCATCGTCAATACCCCCAAGCGCGAGATCGGCCCGGCGACGCTGCAGAAGCTTGGCGAGTGGGCCAACCAGCGCAACAAGAGTTTGTTCCATGCCAGCTTCGATCTGGGGCTGAGCCAGCATCTGACCGGGCGCGGGTTGGAATCGCTGCAGCGTTTCACCCACTGGCTAGGCGGCATCGCCCAGCAGGCGGAGCGTGAGCCGGTGGCGGCGGTGCGCGATCTGATCCGCGGCGTGGATTATGAGAGCTGGCTGTTTGAAACCTCGACCAGCCCGAAGGCCGCCGAAATGCGGATGAAAAACGTCAACACGCTGTTCGGTTGGATGACGGAAATGCTGGAAGGCAACGATCTGGACGAGCCGATGACGCTGACCCAGGTTGTGACGCGCTTCACTCTGCGCGACATGATGGAACGCGGCGAAAGTGAAGAGGAGCTGGATCAGGTACAGCTGATGACGCTGCACGCTTCCAAAGGGTTGGAGTTCCCTTATGTGTTCCTGGTGGGCATGGAAGAGGGTCTGCTGCCGCACCAGAGCAGCATCGACGAAGACAATGTCGATGAAGAGCGGCGTCTGGCCTATGTGGGGATCACCCGCGCGCAAAAAGAGCTGATTTTCACCCTGTGCCGCGAGCGCCGTCAGTACGGCGAGCTGGTGCGGCCGGAGCCGAGCCGGTTCCTGCTGGAGCTGCCGCAGGACGATTTGGCGTGGGAAACCGAGCGCAAAGTGGTGAGCCCGCAGGAACGGATGCAGAAGGGGCAGAGCCATCTGGCCAATATCCGCGCCCAGCTGGCCAAGGCCAAAGGCGGGAATTAAAAAGAAAGGGCGCTCATCGCGCCCTTGTCATGTCAACGTTGTTCTTCCAACCGCAGCGTCCAGTGGACGTAGCTCTGCCAGTGGCTTTCCTGCTCCAGCGCCTCGGCGCGCAGCGGATGCTGCTCCAGCCAACCCGGCGGCAAGATCACCGTCAGTTCATCGTCCTGATTGGCGCGTAAACGCACCGCCGGCAGCGTGTCGTCGCGGCGGCGGCTGGCGAAGATGATCGCCAGGCGCAAAATGCGGCACAGACGCTGCGCGGTGCGCGGCGGCAGGGCGTTTTGCTGGTTCAACAGCGACAGGTCGAGGGTGTTGCTCTGGTTTTGCAGCAGGGTGGCCAGCAGTTTTTTCTGCGCGGGGGTAAAGCCGGGTAAGTCCAGGTGGCGGATCAGGTAGGCGGCGTGTTGCGGCGCCTGCTTGAAATCGACGCTGAGGCCGAGTTCGTGAATCAGGCTGGCGCTGTGCAACAGCTCGCGACATCGCGCATCCAACTGCCACTCGTTGGCGACCTGCTGCGAGAAGTTGGCGGCGAGCTGGCTGACGCGCTCGGCCTGCTCGGTATCGATCAGGTAACGGCGCTGCAGGTTGCGGATGGTGCGGATGCGAATATCCTGCTCCACCGGCAGATGCAGCATGCCGTAAACCAGGCCTTCACGCAGCGCCCCGCCGGCCAGCATCATGCTCTCGATGCCCAGCTCCTGGAAGATGGCCAACAGAATGGACAGGCCGCTCGGGAACACCAGCGCGCGCTCCAGCGTCAACCCTTCGATCTCCAGCTCTTCCAGCTTGCCGCACTGAATGGCGCGCTGTTTCAGCTGGCGCAGTTTGGGCAGGGTGATGCGCTCATCCATGCCCTGCGCCACCATGATTTCCTGCAGCGCTTGCACGGTGCCGGAAGCGCCGACGCAGATCTGCCAACCTTGCTGGCGCAATTGCGGTGCGATCGGCCGCACCATGTCGCGCGCGGCCTGTTCGGCGCGCTCGAAGTTTTCTTGCCCGAGGTTGCGATCGCTGAAGTAGCGTTCCAGCCAGGTGACGCAGCCCATCGACAGGCTATACAACTGCGTTGCCTGTGCGCCGGTGCCGGTGACCAGTTCGGTGCTGCCGCCGCCGATGTCGACGACCAGCCGGCGATCCGGCCCGCCGGTGGTGTGCGCGACGCCGTGATAGATCAGCCGTGCCTCTTCTTCGCCGCTGATCACCTGTACCGGGCAGCCGAGGATTTGCTCGGCGGCCTGCAGGAACTCATCGGCGTTGGACGCCAGGCGCAAGGTGGCGGTGGCGACGACGCGGATCTGCTCGCGCGGTATGTCCTGCAGGCGTTCGGAGAACAGCCGCAGGCACTGCCAGCCGCGTTGCATGGCTTCATGCGACAGGTGATTGTTCTGATCCAGCCCGGCCGCCAGGCGCACTTTGCGCTTGATCCGCGCCAGAGTCTGAATGCTGCCGGCCACCTCGCGCACTACCAACATGTGGAAGCTGTTGGAGCCGAGATCGATGGCAGCATAAAGCGTGCTGGAACTGAGCATGGCGATCAGCTCGAACGTTTACGGTTGTTGCGCGGCGCGCCGCCGCGACGAGGCGCGGAGTTGCGACGTGGGCCGTTGCCGCCGCGCGGGCGCGACAGGCGCTTCGGCGCCGGCAAATCGGTCAGCAGCGCATCGCTGTTGTACTTGCTCACCGGAATGCTGTGGTCGATATAGGTCTCGATCGCCGGCAGGTTGAGCGCATACTCTTCACACGCCAGGCTGATGGAGTGGCCGCTGGCGCCTGCGCGGCCGGTACGGCCGATGCGGTGCACGTAGTCTTCGCAGTCGTCAGGCAGATCGTAGTTGAAGACGTGCGTGACGGAAGGGATGTGCAGACCGCGCGCGGCGACGTCGGTGGCGACCAGAATATCGAGGTTGCCTTTGGTGAAGTCGTCGAGGATGCGCAGGCGTTTTTTCTGCGCCACGTCGCCGGTCAGCAGGCCCACGCGGTGACCGTCGGCGGCCAGATGGCCCCAGATGTCTTCGCAGCGGTGCTTGGTGTTGGCGAAGATGATGGCGCGATCCGGCCACTCTTCTTCAATCAGCGTCTGCAGCAGGCGCATTTTTTCTTCGTTGGACGGGTAGAACAGCTCTTCTTTAATGCGGTGGCCGGTTTTCTGTTCCGGTTCCACTTCAACATATTCGGCGTTGTTCATCTGCTCGAAGGCCAGTTCGCGTACGCGATAGGACAGGGTAGCGGAGAACAGCATGTTCAGGCGTTGATCGGCCGCTGGCATGCGGCGGAACAGCCAACGGATGTCTTTGATAAAGCCAAGATCGTACATGCGATCGGCTTCATCCAGCACGACGACCTGCATCGCGCCGAGATCGACATAGTTCTGTTTGGTGTAATCGATTAAACGGCCGGTGGTGCCAATCAGAATGTCCACGCCGCTTTCCAGCACTTTCAACTGCTTGTCGTAGCCGTCGCCGCCGTAGGCCAGGCCCAGTTTCAGGCCGGTGCTCTGGGAGAGGGCTTCCGCATCGGAGTGGATTTGCACCGCCAGTTCACGCGTAGGCGCCATGATCAAGGCGCGCGGCTGATTGGTCTGGCGATCCTGTTTCGCCGGGTGGGTCAGCAAATAGTGAAAAGTAGACGCCAAAAACGCCAGCGTCTTTCCGGTACCGGTTTGCGCCTGACCTGCAACGTCACGCCCGGAGAGCGTGAGCGGCAATGCTAACGCCTGGATGGGCGTGCAATTGTGAAACCCTTTTTTCTCAAGGGCTTCAAGGACTAACGGGTGCAGGGCGAAGTCGGAAAACTTCTGTTCGGTCAAGTGTGTTTTGCTCATAGTGTGGTAGAATATCAGCTAACTATTGCTTTACGAAAGCACATCCGTTGAAATAAACGCGGTGCAATAAAATCACCTTGAGTTGGTTAATGCTACACCAACAAGGTAGACATAATCCTGTGGAGTAGAACATGAGCGATAAAATTATTCACCTGACTGACAGCAGCTTCGAAGCTGACGTGCTGAAAGCGGAAGGGCCGATCCTGGTCGATTTCTGGGCTGAATGGTGTGGGCCGTGCAAGATGATTGCTCCGATTCTGGATGAGATTGCCGAAGAGTTCGAAGGCAAACTGACCATCACCAAGCTGAATATCGATCAGAACCCGGCTACCGCGCCTAAGTACGGTATCCGTGGCATCCCTACGCTGTTGCTGTTCAAGAACGGTGAAGTGGCCGCGACCAAGGTTGGCGCGTTGTCCAAAGGTCAGCTCAAAGATTTCCTGAACGCGAATCTGTAATCGGGCGGGAAGCCCAGTATCAGGCGCCTGGCGGTGATGTTCAATTCACCGCTAGACGCCTGCCAAGAAGCGTGTTAAGTTTAACCACACTGCATATAGAACTTGCCCGAAGTTTTAAATCTAAAGAGTTTGAATCTAAAGCTATACTCTGTGTCGAACCACCGGCGTTGAAAGTAAACTGAACTCAACCCGTGTTTTGGCAATCAAACGGTTTTGCAAAAATCATTTTTAAGGTACCTTCGATCTTCAACCGTCAATGCGTGCGCCCGATGTAAGCCATTTCTTACCGCGACGGCTCTGCGCCCGGTGATCGAACGTCCAGTAAACAGGCACGCATCTCGCTGCCATACCATTCACGATACAAGTTCGAGACATACCCCGAGTTTAAGAACCCACCACTATGAATCTTACCGAATTAAAGAATACGCCGGTTTCTGAGCTGATTACTCTCGGCGAAAATATGGGGCTGGAAAACCTTGCCCGCATGCGCAAGCAGGACATTATCTTCTCCATTCTGAAGCAACATGCGAAAAGCGGAGAAGATATCTTCGGCGACGGCGTGCTCGAGATATTGCAAGATGGATTCGGTTTCCTCCGCTCTGGAGACAGTTCCTACCTCGCCGGTCCCGACGACATCTACGTATCCCCTAGCCAAATCCGCCGCTTCAACCTCCGCACAGGTGACACCATTTCCGGTAAGATTCGTCCGCCAAAAGAAGGCGAGCGCTATTTTGCCCTGTTGAAAGTCAACGAAGTCAACTACGACAAGCCGGAAAACGCCCGCAGCAAGATCCTGTTCGAGAACTTGACGCCGCTGCACGCCAATTCCCGTCTGCGGATGGAGCGCGGCAACGGCTCGACCGAAGACCTGACGGCGCGCGTACTGGATCTGGCGGCGCCGATTGGCCGCGGCCAACGTGGCCTGATCGTGGCACCGCCGAAAGCCGGTAAAACCATGCTGCTGCAGAACATCGCGCAGAGTATCGCCTACAACCACCCAGACTGCGTGCTGATGGTGCTGCTGATCGACGAACGTCCGGAAGAAGTGACCGAGATGCAGCGTCTGGTGAAGGGCGAAGTGATCGCCTCGACCTTCGACGAGCCGGCTTCGCGTCACGTGCAAGTGGCCGAAATGGTGATCGAGAAGGCCAAGCGCCTGGTTGAGCACAAGAAAGACGTGATCATTCTGCTCGACTCCATCACCCGTCTGGCGCGCGCCTACAACACCGTGGTACCGGCCTCTGGCAAGGTGCTGACCGGTGGTGTAGACGCCAACGCCCTGCACCGTCCGAAGCGTTTCTTCGGTGCGGCGCGTAACGTGGAAGAGGGCGGCAGCCTGACCATCATCGCGACTGCGCTGGTTGATACCGGTTCGAAGATGGACGAAGTGATCTACGAAGAATTTAAAGGCACCGGCAACATGGAATTGCACCTGGCGCGTAAAATCGCCGAGAAACGCGTATTCCCTGCGATCGATTACAACCGTTCCGGTACCCGTAAAGAAGAGCTGCTCACCACCTCCGAAGAGCTGCAAAAAATGTGGATCCTGCGCAAAATCATTCACCCGATGGGTGAGATTGACGCGATGGAGTTCCTCATTAATAAGTTGGCGATGACCAAAACCAACGATGAATTCTTCGATATGATGAAACGCTCATAATTCGTTAAAAAATTCGCTGAACGCCACGCCTAGTCGTGGCGTTTTTTGCTTTTGGCGGATACGATAAGTAGCGGTAATGGAAAAGTAAGTTGTTTCTACGACTTATTGAGAATTCTTCTTGTTTTCGATATCTGAGTATGCGGCATGTTACTGCCGGAATTGGCCGCGGTGCTGGGGCGAATGAGAATGAATTCCCGCATCATAAGAAATGACTGAAAGGCAACGGGATCTCATGGCATAGCCTGTCGCCCATGTTAAGCTGCCTATCTTCTTACGAGATCTGTTAATTGTGAACCTACTCACTATGAGTACTGAAATTCTATTTGTTTTCCTATTCTCCTTAGCTTTCCTCTTTGTTGCCCGTAAGGTAGCGAAACGCATTGGGTTGGTTGATAAGCCGAACTATCGTAAACGTCACCAAGGATTAATTCCGTTGGTTGGCGGTATTGCGGTCTATGCCGGTCTATGTTTCGCTTTCTTTATATCGGAACAAAAGATTGCACACAGTGAACTTTACCTCACCTGCGCGGGCATTTTAGTGTTCATCGGTGCCTTGGATGACCGTTTTGATATCAGCGTTAAGATCAGAGCGTTAGTTCAGGCATTGGTAGGCATTGCCATGATGGTGTTCGCCGGTTTGTATCTGCGCAGCTTTGGCCATGTACTGGGGAACTGGGAAGTCTTACTGGGTCCCTTTGGCTATTTGGTGACGCTGTTTGCGGTATGGGCGGCTATCAATGCTTTCAATATGGTTGACGGCATTGATGGCTTGTTGGGTGGGTTGTCGTGTGTCTCCTTCGGTGCGCTGGGCCTGCTGCTGTACCTGAGCGGCCATAACGAGCTGGCGTTCTGGTGCTTTGCGATGATCGCTGCCATCGTTCCCTATATTTTGCTCAACCTCGGTATCCTCGGCCGCCGCTATAAAGTGTTTATGGGTGATGCCGGCAGCACCCTGATCGGCTTTACCGCCATTTGGTTGCTGCTGCAAAGTTCGCAGGGAGCCACTCGCTCGATCAATCCGGTGACGGCGCTGTGGATCATCGCGATTCCGCTGATGGACATGATAGCGATCATGTATCGTCGCTTGCGCAAAGGAATGAGTCCCTTCTCTCCCGATCGTCAACATATTCACCATCTGATCATGCGCGCCGGTTTTACGCCAAGGCAGGCTTTTGTGCTCATCACTCTGGCTGCCGTGTTGTTAGCTGCAGTTGGCGTGATCGGCGAGCGCCTGACTTTTATCCCAGAGTGGGTTATGTTGGCATTATTCTTGCTTGCTTTCTTCCTGTACGGTTACTGCATCAAGCGCGCCTGGCGGGTTGCGCGGTACATTAAGCGTATCAAGCGTCGCTTGCGGCGTTCGAGCGATAACAAGCAAGTATCTTAACCAGAGGCTTTTTGGCTGTGATGAATCCAGAAACAACGTCTGACAAGCATACCCCGGCGGTGGATAACGAACTCGATATCCGCGGCCTGTGCTGCACCCTGTGGCGCGGCAAACCGTGGATTATCGGCATTGCGGTGCTGTTCGCGGCGGTCGCGTTGATCGTCTCTTATCTGGTTAAGCAAGAGTGGAGCGCGACCGCAATCACAGACAAACCCACGGTGAATGCGTTGGGCGGTTACTACTCCCAGCAGCAGTTCCTGCGTAATCTGGATGTGCGCACGCTGCCGACGACGGCCGGCGATCAGCCGAGCATCGCGGATGAAGCGTACAATGAGTTCATCATGCAACTGGCGGCTTACGATACGCGTCGCGATTTCTGGCTGCAGAGTGATTACTACAAGCAACGTCAGGAAGGGGATGCCCGCGCCGATGCGGCGCTGCTCGACGAGCTGATCAACAACATCCTGTTCACGCCGCGTGACGACAAAAAAGTCCCGAACGACGGCGTGAAGCTGACGGCGGAAACCGCGGCGGACGCCAACCGCCTGCTGCGTCAATACGTGACCTTCGCCAGCCACCGCGCTGCCCGGCACCTGAACGAAGAGATCCAGGGGGCGTGGGCCGCTCGTACCACCTCGATGAAGGCACAGGTCAAGCGCCAGGAAGCGGTCGCGGAGTCGGTTTACAAGCGCGAGCTGAACACCACGCAGCAGGCGCTGAAAATCGCCGAGAGCCAGGGGATCAGCCGCACGCAAACCGACACCCCGGCAGAACAGTTGCCGGATTCGGATCTGTTCTTGCTGGGCCGGCCAATGCTGCAGGCGCGTCTGGAAGGCCTGCAGGCCTCTGGCCCGACCTACGATCTGGATTACGATCAGAACCGCGCAATGTTGGCGACGCTGAACGTTGGCCCGACGTTGGATGAGAAGTTCCAGACCTACCGTTATTTGCGCACGCCGGAAGAGCCGGTAAAACGCGACAGCCCGCGCCGGGTATTCTGGCTGATTCTGTGGGGCGCGATGGGCGCTTTGGTTGGCGCGGGTGTTGCCTTGGCGCGTCGGCCGCGTAGTTAAAAATAATATAATAATCTGATGCAGGGCGCGTGAGCGCCCCATTCGCAGGCTGGGCCTGCGATTAACCGACCAAAAGAGATTCGCTGTGAAAGTGTTGACTGTTTTCGGCACCAGGCCTGAAGCCATTAAAATGGCACCGCTGGTACATGCACTGGCCCAGGATGAGGCTTTTGAAGCAAGAGTCTGCGTAACGGCACAGCATCGTGAGATGTTGGATCAGGTATTGCGGTTGTTCGGGATCACGCCGGATTACGACCTGAACATCATGAAACCCGGCCAGGGGCTAACGGAAATCACCTGTCGCATCCTGGAAGGGCTGAAAGGGGTGCTGGAAGACTTTAAACCGGACGTGGTGCTGGTGCACGGCGATACCACCACCACGCTGGCGACCAGTCTGGCAGCGTTCTATCAACGCATCCCCGTCGGGCATGTCGAGGCCGGGCTGCGCACCGGCAACCTGTATTCTCCCTGGCCGGAAGAGGCCAACCGCAAACTGACCGGCCATCTGGCGATGTTCCACTTCGCGCCGACCGAGAACTCGCGCCAAAACCTGCTGCGCGAGCTGCTGCCGGACAACCGTATTTTTGTGACCGGCAATACGGTGATCGACGCGCTGTTCTGGGTGCGCGATCGCGTGATGAGCGATGCTGCGCTGCGCGCTGGCCTGGCGCAGCGTTACCCGTTCCTCGATGCCGACAAAAAACTGATTCTGGTCACCGGCCATCGCCGGGAAAGCTTTGGCGGCGGTTTTGAGCGGATTTGCAGCGCGCTGGCGGAGATCGCCCGCAGCCACCCGGAAGTGCAGGTGGTGTACCCGGTGCATCTCAATCCGAATGTCAGCGAGCCGGTGAATCGCATTTTGAAAGGCATCGACAACGTCATGCTGATCGAGCCGCAGGATTATTTACCGTTTGTCTATCTGATGACCCACGCTTACATGATCCTGACCGACTCCGGCGGCATTCAGGAAGAGGCGCCCTCGTTAGGCAAGCCGGTGCTGGTGATGCGCGACACCACCGAGCGCCCTGAGGCGGTAGATGCGGGCACGGTGCGCCTGGTCGGCACCGATGTGGCCAAAATTGTTGAAGCGGTGACCCGGCTGTTGACGGACGAAAGCGAATATCACGCGATGAGCCGGGCGCACAACCCATACGGCGACGGGCATGCCTGTCAGCGTATCCTCGAAGCTTTAAAGAATCATCAGGTGACACTATGAGTTTTGACACTATTTCGGTTATCGGCCTGGGTTATATCGGCTTGCCAACGGCGGCGGCGTTTGCTTCTCGCAAGAAAAAAGTGGTGGGTGTAGATGTTAACCAACATGCGGTAGATACCATTAACCGCGGCGCGATCCATATCGTCGAGCCGGATCTGGACAAAGTGGTCAAGGCCGCCGTCGACGGCGGTTTCCTGCAGGCGGTGACCAAGCCGCTGGCGGCCGATGCATTCCTGATCGCGGTGCCTACGCCGTTCAAGGGCGATCACGAGCCGGATCTGGTCTATGTCGAAGCGGCGGCGAAATCGCTGGCGCCGGTGCTGAAAAAAGGCGATCTGGTGATCCTCGAATCCACCTCGCCGGTGGGCGCCACCGAACAGATGGCGGAATGGTTGGCGCAGGCGCGCAGCGATCTCAGCTTCCCGCAGCAAGCGGGCGAAGCGGCGGACGTGAATATCGCCTACTGCCCGGAGCGCGTGTTGCCGGGGCAGGTGATGGTAGAGCTGATTCAAAACGACCGCGTGATCGGCGGCATGACGCCGAAGTGCTCGGAACGTGCCAGCGCGCTGTACAAGATTTTCCTCGAGGGCGAATGCGTGATCACCAACTCGCGCACTGCCGAGATGTGCAAGCTGACGGAAAACAGCTTCCGCGACGTGAATATCGCCTTTGCCAACGAATTGTCGTTGATCTGCGCCGAACAGGGGATCAACGTCTGGGAACTGATCCGCCTGGCGAACCGCCATCCGCGGGTGAATATTTTGCAGCCGGGGCCGGGCGTAGGCGGTCACTGCATCGCCGTCGATCCGTGGTTTATCGTGGCGCAAAACCCGCAGCAGGCGCGCCTGATCCACACCGCACGCCTGGTGAACGACGGAAAACCGCTGTGGGTGGTCGACCGGGTGAAAGCGGCGGTGGCCGATTGCCTGGCCGCCACCGATAAGCGCGCGTCCGAGGTGAAAATTGCCTGCTTCGGCCTGGCCTTCAAGCCGAATATCGACGATTTGCGTGAAAGCCCGGCGGTAGAAGTGGCGCACCTGATCGCCGAATGGCACGTCGGCGAAACGCTGGCGGTGGAACCGAACGTCGAACAGTTGCCGAAGTCGCTGGCGGGCCATGTCACGTTGACGCCAATCGCTGAGGCGTTGCAGCAGGCCGATGTGATCGTGATGTTGGTCGATCACCAACAGTTCAAGGCCATCCGGCCGGAAGAGATCAAGCAAAGCTGGGTGGTGGATACCAAGGGAGTCTGGCGTTGAAGCGTATCTTGGTGACCGGTGGCGCCGGTTTCATTGGCTCCGCAGTTGTGCGGCACATCATCGAGGCCACCGGCGACAGCGTGGTGGTAGTGGATAAGCTGACCTATGCCGGTAACCTCGAGTCGCTGGCGGTGGTGGCCGAGAGCGAGCGCTATGCTTTCGAGCAGGTCGACATCTGCGATCGTGCTGAGCTGGATCGGGTATTTGCCCGGTATCAGCCGGACGTGGTGATGCACCTGGCGGCGGAAAGCCACGTCGATCGCTCTATCGATGGCCCGGCGGCCTTTATCGAGACCAACGTGGTTGGCACTTACACGATGCTGGAAGCGGCGCGCCATTACTGGCAGCCGTTGGCGGCGGAGAAGAAGCAGTCTTTCCGTTTCCATCATATCTCCACCGACGAAGTGTACGGCGACCTGCACGGCACCGACGATCTGTTCACCGAAACCACGCCATATGCGCCGAGCAGTCCGTATTCCGCCTCCAAGGCGTCGAGCGATCATCTGGTGCGTGCCTGGTTGCGCACCTACGGTTTGCCGACCCTCGTGACCAACTGTTCGAACAACTACGGCCCTTATCACTTCCCGGAAAAGTTGATTCCGTTGGTGATCCTGAATGCGGTAGCCGGCAAACCGCTGCCGGTATACGGCAACGGCGCGCAGGTGCGCGACTGGCTGTATGTCGAGGATCACGCGCGCGCGCTCTATCAGGTCGTGACTGAAGGCGTGGTAGGCGAAACCTACAATATCGGTGGCCATAACGAGCGCAAGAATATCGAAGTGGTGCAGACCATTTGCGATCTGCTGGAAGAACTGGCGCCGAACAAGCCGCAGGGCGTGGCGAACTACCGCGATCTGATCACTTACGTGAAGGATCGCCCGGGCCACGATATGCGTTACGCCATCGACGCCGGCAAAATCGATCGCGAGTTGGGTTGGCGGCCACAGGAAACGTTCGAAAGCGGCCTTCGCAAAACCGTGGTTTGGTACCTGAACAACGAAACCTGGTGGCGCCGGGTGCAAGACGGTTCTTATGCCGGCGAGCGTTTGGGGTTGTCAGATTAATCTAACGCCGCGCCGCTTTGCGGCGGCGCGGCGGGTTTTGGAGTACGTATGAAAGGTATTATTCTGGCTGGCGGTTCCGGTACGCGTCTGCATCCGATTACTCGTGGTGTGTCCAAGCAACTGCTGCCGATCTACGACAAACCGATGATCTATTACCCGTTGTCGGTGCTGATGCTGGCGGGAATCAAAGACATTCTGATTATCTCCACGCCGGAAGATCTGCCTTCATTCAAGAGGCTTTTGGGCAGCGGCGAAGCATTCGGCATTAATCTCAGCTATGCCGAACAGCCAAGTCCCGATGGCCTGGCTCAGGCCTTTTTGATCGGCGAAGAATTTTTGGCCGGTGAGCCGAGCTGCCTGGTATTGGGTGACAATATTTACTTTGGTCAGGGGTTCAGTCCCAAACTGAAAAGCGTTGCAGCGCGCACCACCGGTGCGACCGTGTTTGGCTATCAGGTGATGGATCCCGAGCGCTTTGGCGTGGTGGAGTTTGACGACCACTTCCGTGCGCTGTCGATCGAAGAAAAACCGGTTAAACCGAAGTCTAACTGGGCGGTGACCGGCCTGTACTTCTACGATAGCCAGGTGGTGGAGTTTGCCAAACAGGTGAAGCCTTCTGAGCGCGGCGAGCTGGAAATCACCAGCATTAACCAGATGTATCTGGAACGCGGAGAGCTGGCCGTCGAGCTGTTGGGGCGCGGTTTTGCCTGGCTGGACACCGGCACTCACGACAGCCTGCTGGAAGCCAGCAGCTTCGTGCAGACGGTCGAGAAACGCCAAGGCTTTAAAATCGCCTGTCTCGAGGAGATCGCCTGGCGCAATGGCTGGCTGGATGATGAGGGCGTGAAACGCGCGGCTCAGACGCTGGCCAAAACCGGTTACGGCAAATACTTACTGGATTTATTGCATGCGCGTCCACGCCAGTATTGAACCGCTGAATTGGGAGAGCGACTTCTTCCACTTGAAAAGCGCCAAGTTACATTTCGATAGCTCGGCAGCGCCCGTGGCCGAGGCTGATTTGGATGCTTATACGTTGGTGCAGGCCAAAATCCCCGCTTGCCGCCTGGAGTGGGCCGATGCGCTGTCGGCGCTGGGATTCCGGCTGGTCGAAGGGGAAGTGGACCTGGCAGTGAACGTTGCGTCTGAAAGCACGACGGCCGATGTCGCTTCGGCGGCTGCGGTGCGTCTGGCCGTTCCCGAGGATATCCCGTCATTGCGGGCTGCCACCGGTGAGGTGTTCGCCGCCAGCCGGTTTCGTGCACCGTGGTACGATCGCGCCGATAGTGGGCGATTCTATGCGGCCTGGATCGAAAAAGCGGTGCTGGGCACCTTTGATCATCAATGTTTGCTGGTACTGAACAACCAGGGGCAACCCGAAGGCTTTGTCAGCCTGCGTGACATTGGCGGCCAGGAAACGCGCATCGGCCTGTTGGCGGCTTTCCCCGGTGCATTCGGCCGGGGCGTGGGCGCCAGGCTGATGACGGCGGCGATCGCCGAATGTCGACGGCAAGGGATGCAGCGCCTGCGGGTCGCGACCCAGGTAGGCAATATCGCCGCATTACGACTCTATCAACGACAGGGTGCCGTGATTGAAAGCACCGCGTATTGGTTATACAGAGGTAGACATGATTCCATTTAACGCTCCACCGGTTGTTGGCACTGAACTGGAATATATGCAGGCTGCCATGGGCAGCGGCAAGTTGTGCGGCGACGGCGGTTTCACCCGTCGCTGCCAGCAGTGTATGGAACAGCGTTTCGGCAGCGCGAAAGTGTTGTTGACGCCTTCCTGCACCGCGTCGTTGGAAATGGCCGCCATCCTGCTGGATATCCAGCCGGGTGACGAAGTGATCATGCCGAGCTTTACCTTCGTTTCAACCGCCAACGCCTTTGTGCTGCGCGGCGCCAAAGTGGTGTTCGTCGACCTGCGTCCGGACACCATGAATATCGACGAAACCAAAATCGAAGCGGCGATCACCGATAAAACCCGCGCGATCGTACCGGTGCACTACGCCGGCGTCGCCTGCGAGATGGATACCATCATGGCGCTGGCGAAGAAATATAACCTGTTCGTAGTGGAAGACGCCGCGCAGGGCGTGATGTCGACCTACAAAGGCAAGGCATTGGGCACCATCGGCCATATCGGCTGCTTCAGCTTCCATGAAACCAAAAACTACACCGCCGGCGGCGAAGGCGGCGCGACGCTGGTGAACGATCCGGCTCTGATCGATCGGGCGGAAGTCATCCGCGAGAAGGGCACCAACCGCAGTCAGTTCTTCCGTGGCCAGGTGGACAAATATACCTGGCGCGATATCGGTTCCAGCTATCTGATGTCTGACCTGCAGGCCGCCTACCTGTGGGGCCAGCTGGAAGTGGCGGAACGCATCAACCAGCGCCGTTTGGCTCTGTGGCAGAAGTACTACGACAGCTTCCTGCCGTTGGCGCAGTCAGGGCGCATCGAGTTGCCGATCGTGCCGGCGGACTGTGAGCACAATGCGCACATGTTCTATATCAAGCTGCGTGATATCGAAGAGCGCACGGCCTTTATCGACTACCTGAAGGAAGCCGAAATCATGGCGGTGTTCCACTATATCCCGCTGCACGCATGCCCGGCCGGCGAACAGTTCGGCCGCTTTGCCGGCGAAGATCGTTACACCACGCAGGAAAGCGCGCGTCTGGTGCGCTTGCCGCTGTTCTACAATATGTCTGATGTCAATCAGCGTACGGTAATCAATACCATCCTGAGCTTCTTTGCCTGATATGTCGTTGGCAAAAGCATCGATATGGACTGCCGGCTCCACGCTGATCAAAATCGGCGTGGGGCTGTTGGTGGTGAAACTGCTGGCGGTAGCGTTTGGCCCCAGCGGGGTGGGGCAGGCGGGTAACTTCCGCCAGTTGATTACCGTGCTGGGCGTGCTGTCCGGCGCGGGCATTTTTAACGGCATCACCAAATACGTGGCGGAGTACCACCAGGATCCGCAGCGTCTGCGTCTGGCGGTGGGTACCGCGTCGAGCATCGTGCTGGTTTTTTCGACCTTGCTGGCGCTGGTGTTTTTGTTCGCCGCCGAACCGATCAGCATTGGGCTGTTCGGGCATGCCGATTACGTCGGCGTGGTGCGCGCCGTCGCTTTCATTCAGATGGGCATCGCCTACGCCAACCTGTTCATGGCGGTGCTGAAAGGCTATCGCGACGCGATGGGCAATGCGCTGGCGGTGATCGGCGGCAGCCTGATTGGCGTGGTGGCTTATTACCTGTGCTTCAAGCTGGGGGGCTATGAAGGCGCGCTGGCGGGGCTGGCGCTGGTGCCGGCGTTGGTGGTGTTGCCTGCCGGGCTGATGCTGTGGCGGCGCAAAACGTTGCCGCTGCGCTATCTGGCGCCGCGTTGGGACAAACTCGTGGCCGGCAACCTCGGCAAATTCACCCTCATGGCGTTGATCACCTCGGTGACGCTGCCGGTGGCTTACGTGATGATGCGTAACCTGCTGGCCGCGCATTACGGTTGGGATGAGGTGGGGATTTGGCAGGGCGTCAGCAGCATTTCCGATGCCTATCTGCAGTTCATCACCGCCTCGTTTACCGTCTATCTGCTGCCGACGCTGTCGCGGCTGACGGACAAGGGCGCCATCTCGCGGGAGATCGTGCGCTCGTTGAAATTCGTGCTGCCGGCGGTAGCGGCGGCGAGCTTTACGGTGTGGCTGCTGCGTGATTTCGCCATCTGGCTGTTGTTCTCGGACAAATTCGTCGCCATGCGCGATCTGTTTGCCTGGCAGCTGGTGGGCGATGTGCTGAAAGTCGGGGCCTATGTGTTCGGCTATTTGGTGATCGCCAAAGCGTCGCTGCGCTTTTATATCCTGACGGAAGTCAGCCAGTTTCTGCTGCTGACACTGTTCTCGCACTGGCTGATCCCGCTGCATGGCGCGCTGGGGGCGGCTCAGGCCTATATGGCAACCTACATCGTGTATTTCGCGCTCTGTAGCTGCGTGTTTCTTATTTATCGTAGACGAGTATGACCACACTGATTCACGTTCTGGGATCCGATATCCCGCATCATAACCAGACGGTGCTGCGCTTCTTCAATGACGTGCTGGCGCCGCGTCTGCCGGCTGAGCAGACGCGGCATTTTATGGTGGCGGCCAAGGATGTGGCGGCACTGGGAGATTTCCCCGCCCTGAACATTGAGCCCTACGCGGATAAGAAAAGCCTGGCGGCGGCGGTCATCGCGCGCGCCCAAGCCGATCGCGATACGCGTTTCTTCCTGCACGGCCAGTTCAACCCGGGGCTGTGGCTGGCGCTGCTGAGCGGCAAGATCAAAGCGCGTCAGGTCAGTTGGCATATTTGGGGCGCCGATCTGTATGAAGACGCCGCCAGCTGGAAATTCCGGCTGTTCTATCTGCTGCGCCGCATTGCGCAGGGGCGGGTAGGGAATGTGTTTGCTACCCGCGGCGACGTGATTCACTACCAGCAGCGCCATGCGCGGGTGCCGGCCTCGCTGCTGTACTTCCCGACCCGCATGGATCCGGCGCTGACCGACGTTCACGTCGAGAAAAACCTGGCCGGGCCGATGACGATTCTGGTGGGCAACTCCGGCGATCGCAGCAATCGGCATATCGAAGCGCTGCAGGCGATTCATCAGCAGTTCGGCGCCGACGTGCGCGTGATCCTGCCGATGGGTTATCCGGCCAACAACGATGCTTACATCGAGCAGGTGCGCGCCGCCGGATTGCCGCTGTTCGGCGAGAAAAACCTGCAGCTGCTCACGCAGCAGGTGGCGTTTGAGGACTACCTCAATATTCTGCGCGCCTGCGATCTCGGCTATTTCATTTTCAATCGCCAGCAGGGGATTGGCACCCTGTGCCTGTTGATTCAGTTCGGCGTGCCTTTCGTGCTCAGCCGGCAGAACCCGTTCTGGCAGGATTTGGCGGAACAGCACCTGCCGGTGCTGTTCTACGGCGACTCGCTCGACGAGGCGGTGGTGCGCGAAGCGCAGCGTCAGCTGGCGGCGGTGGATAAACAGGCGATCGCCTTCTTCAATCCGAACTATGTTGACGGCTGGCAGCAAGCCCTGGCGTTGGCAGCGGGAGAGCATTCATGACGTTGGCGCAATTCGGCGGCCTGTTTGTTGTCTATCTGGTCAGCCTGACGTTTATCCTGACGCTGACCTACCAGGAGTTTCGGCGCGTGCGCTTTAACTTCAACGTCTTCTTCTCGCTGCTGTATTTGCTGACGTTCTATTTCGGCTTCCCGTTAACCTGCCTGCTGGTGTTTCAGTTTGACGTCGAGGTGGTGCCGGTGGAGTTTCTGCTGTACGCCCTGCTGTCGGCGACGGCGTTTTACGCCATCTATTACGTCACTTACAAGACCCGGCTGCGCAAGCGCCGCACTCAGCCGCGCGCGGCGCTGTTTACCATGAACCGGGTAGAGACTCATATGACCTGGGTGCTGCTGGCGCTGGTGGCGATCGGTACCGTGGGCATCTTCTTCATGCAGAACGGCTTCCTGCTGTTCAAGCTCAATTCCTACAGCCAGATCTTCTCCAGCGACGTGTCCGGCGTGGCGCTCAAGCGGTTCTTCTACTTCTTCATTCCGGCGATGCTGGTGGTCTATTTCCTGCGGCAGGATCTGCGCGCCTGGTTCTTGTTCCTGGTGGCGACGGTGGCGTTCGGCATTCTGACCTACGTGATCGTCGGCGGCACCCGTGCCAACATTATCATCGCTTTCGCGCTGTTCCTGTTTATCGGTATCGTGCGCGGCTGGATCACGCTCTGGATGCTGGCGGCGGCGGGCATATTCGGCGTGGTCGGCATGTTCTGGCTGGCGTTGAAGCGCTATAGCCTGGACGTCAGCGGCGCGGAAGCGTTTTATACCTTCCTCTATCTGACCCGCGATACCTTCTCTCCGTGGGAAAACCTGGCGCTGTTGCTGCAAAATTACGACAAGATCGATTTCCAGGGCCTGGCGCCGATCTTGCGTGATTTCTACGTCTTTATCCCAACCTGGCTATGGCCGGGCCGGCCGGACGTGGTGCTGAACTCCGCCAACTATTTCACCTGGGAAGTGCTGAACAACCACTCCGGGCTGGCGATTTCGCCGACGCTGATCGGTTCGCTGGTGGTGATGGGCGGCGCGCTGTTTATCCCGATCGGCGCGATTCTGGTGGGCATGATCATCAAGTGGTTCGACTGGCTGTATGAGCTGGGCAAAACCGAGCCGAACCGCTATAAGGCGGCTATCCTGCAAGGATTCTGCTTCGGCGCGGTGTTCAACATGATCGTGTTGGCGCGCGAAGGGGTGGACTCATTCGTGTCGCGCGTGGTGTTCTTCTGCATTATTTTCGGCGCCTGTCTGGTGCTGGCGAAGTTGCTGTATTGGCTGTTCGATACCGCCGGGCTGATCAAGGCCAGAGTGACGCGTGCCCGCGCGCTGGCGTCTCCGCCTCGGGCCAACGGTCTTTTGTAAGGGTAATGAGAACGATGGAAACAAAGATTTCGGTGCCGCAGTATGAGCTGCGCGGTTTCAGCCTGTGGGGCTTTCGCGATATGGCGCATTGCATGGACTTTCTGTTCGACGGCGGTCGGGTCAAACAGGGCACGCTGGTGGCGATGAACGCGGAAAAGATCCTGAAGGCGGAAGAGGACCAGGCGCTGCATGCGTTGCTGGATGAAGCGGAGTACAAGTACGCCGACGGCATCAGCATGGTGCGCTCAATCCGCCGCAAATACCCGGCGGCGGATGTGTCGCGCGTCGCGGGCGCCGATCTGTGGGAAGCCTTGATGCAGCGCGCAGGCCGCGAAGGCACGCCGGTCTTCCTGGTCGGCGGCAAGCCGGAAGTCTTGGCGGAAACCGAGCAAAAGCTGCGCAGCCAGTGGAATGTCAACCTAGTGGGCAGCCAGGACGGCTATTTCAAACCGGATCAACGAGAGGCGCTGTTCGAGCGTATTCGCGCCAGCGGCGCCGCTATCGTGACGGTGGCGATGGGATCGCCGAAGCAGGAGCTCCTGATGCGCGACTGCCGCAAGGTGTATCCGCAGGCGCTGTATATGGGTGTGGGCGGCACCTACGACGTCTTTACCGGGCATGTGAAGCGTGCGCCCAAGGTGTGGCAGAACCTCGGTCTAGAATGGCTCTACCGCCTGCTCAGCCAACCCAGCCGCATCGGCCGACAGTTGAAGCTGTTGAAGTTTGTCGGCTACTACTACAGCGGCAAGATGTAACTCCTCATCCGGGGTGGAAAGTGCTGTTCCGCTCCGGACTGCTGTACCAATAATCTGCTTTTGCGCGTTTCTCCCGCATATCTATAACCCTCGGCCCTAAACGCCGCCGCATTTATTCCATAAAGTTTTAAATTGCGGTTTGCTTATAGCGGCGAAATGCGAAACGATACCGCCCGGAAATTATCCCTGGCCGCTGAAGCCTGATGCGACAGCGCTGAACGATGTTCTTCTCACGGTAACTTCGCTCCGACTACCCGTTGATGCCAACTCGAACGGCAGGGGATGATTTATTCTTTTAATAATGACAATAACGACCGGCAGCGGCCGGCAGGCAAACACAACCCGAGAAAAACTATTGAGGATTTATGGCACACAAAGAGAAACCGCAAGGGCTACACCGAGGCCTTGAGGCCCGGCACATCGAGCTAATCGCTCTCGGGGGCACCATCGGTGTCGGCCTGTTTATGGGATCGGCCAGTACGCTGAAATGGGCGGGGCCGTCGGTACTGCTGGCTTACATCATCGCCGGGCTGTTCGTATTCTTCATTATGCGTTCGATGGGGGAGATGCTATTCCTTGAGCCGGTCGCCGGGTCGTTCGCCGTTTACGCGCACAAGTACATGAATCCCTATTTCGGCTACCTGACCGCCTGGGGCTACTGGTTTATGTGGATCGCCGTCGGCATTTCGGAGATCACCGCCATCGGGGTGTATGTGCAGTTCTGGTTCCCGGAAATACCGCAGTGGGTTCCCGCGCTGATCGCCGTGGCGATGGTGGCGCTGGCCAACCTGGCGGCGGTGCGTCTGTACGGTGAGCTGGAGTTCTGGTTCGCCATGATCAAGGTCACCACCATCATCGTGATGATTTTGGTGGGGCTGGGGGTGATCTTCTTCGGTTTCGGCAACGGCGGTGAACCTATCGGTTTCGCCAATCTGACGGCGCACGGCGGCTTCTTTGCCGGCGGCTGGAAGGGCTTCTTGTTTGCGCTGTGCATCGTGGTGGCGTCCTATCAGGGGGTTGAGCTGGTGGGCATCACCGCCGGGGAAGCCAAAAACCCGCAAGTGACGTTGAAACGCGCGATCAACAATATCCTGTGGCGCATCCTGATCTTCTATGTCGGCGCGATCTTCGTCATCGTGACCATCTTCCCGTGGAACGGCATCGGCACCACCGGCAGCCCGTTCGTGCTGACCTTCGCCAAGATCGGCATCGTCGCCGCCGCCGGCATCATCAACTTCGTGGTGCTGACCGCCGCGCTTTCCGGCTGCAACAGCGGTATGTACAGCGGCGGCCGCATGCTGTACGCCCTGGCCAAGAATCGCCAACTGCCGGCGGCGCTGACCAAGCTTTCCGCCAGCGGCGTGCCGGTCAACTGTATCGCCGTCACCATTGGCTGCCTGTTGGTGGGCTCCGCGCTGAACTACATTATCCCTAATCCGGAGCAGGTGTTCGTCTATGTCTACAGCGCCAGCGTGTTGCCGGGCATGGTGCCGTGGTTCGTGGTGCTGATCAGCCAGCTCTATTTCCGCCGCGCGCACAAGGAAGCGATCAAAAACCACAGTTTTAAGTCGATCATGTTCCCGTATGTGAACTATCTGACCATCGCTTTTCTGGTTTGCGTGCTGGTCGGCATGGGAATCAACCCAGATACGCGAATTTCCCTGCTGGTCGGGGCGATTTTCTTAGCGGGCGTCAGCCTGTGCTACTTCGCTTTCGGCATGCATAAGAAACATCATCCGGCTGAAAATCGGGTAGAAACACGGCAATAAACGGTGAAAAGGGGCTACGGAGTGCGCTTTCCTGCGCAGGAGTGAGCAAAGCGTAATCAAACGCAACATTTCTGCGAAAAAGCACTAGACAGGATTGGCGTAAATCCGTAGTATCCCCTCCCGCAACGGCGCTACGCGCCCGTAGCTCAGCTGGATAGAGCGCTGCCCTCCGGAGGCAGAGGTCTCAGGTTCGAATCCTGTCGGGCGCGCCATTAAGTTTGTGCGCAGGAGCTGCGGTGGTAATATTACCGCGTGAGTAAGAAGAAGTAGTAATGGTGGCTATAGCTCAGTTGGTAGAGCCCTGGATTGTGATTCCAGTTGTCGTGGGTTCGAGTCCCATTAGCCACCCCACTTCCTGATGAAGTGAAGATTTAGCAGTATTTTGTGACAGTGCGAAGGTGGCGGAATTGGTAGACGCGCTAGCTTCAGGTGTTAGTGTTCTTACGGACGTGAGGGTTCAAGTCCCTCTCTTCGCACCACGCAAAATGTCTGATAAATATAAGATTTATATGGACAGCGGTCTGATAAATCGGGTAGTATGAGCAACACAAATCGGCGAGTAGCGCAGCTTGGTAGCGCAACTGGTTTGGGACCAGTGGGTCGGAGGTTCGAATCCTCTCTCGCCGACCACATTCGAAAAACCTGCTTTTAAAGCAGGTTTTTTTTCGTCTGTCGTTTATGAGGATGAGTACCTCCGCAGGAGGAGCCTCGCGAAGCGAGACGAGAAGGCAGGCCCGCGCAGCAATGTGCGGGCTTTTTGCATCCATGAGGGCTGGCATCTTGTGCCTGCCTGTGAGCGTGTTGGTTTTCAGCGACATGACCATCCAGCGCTGTCGTCAGGTTGAGACAAATAATTTATTGATTTTAAAAGATAAAACCGGATTTGGCTTAAGCCGTCGTTTTGAAGCGACATTCTTATAACGGCCGCTGGCATGGAATGCCAGGGAGAGGTATCAGGCAGGGAGGGTGGGGAGGAAGTATAAATTATTTATATTTCAATGCATTGAATTAAATTTCCTATTGGAGATGGGCTCAATCTAAAAGTTGGCACGTCAAATGCAATATCTATAGCGTAGATGCTCATTCCACCTCTTATGTTCGCCTTAGGCTTCATAAACCCTGGGAATGACGCAGAGCCGATTTAGGGTGCCTATCGCCCACGAGAACGATGACTAACCCGTCATCACGCTCAGGGCAAAACGTTGAGTGAGGCACCGCCCCTGTTGTCCTAGACCTGATTGCTTCTTTATACACTTGCCATACGGCAAGTGTTTTTTTTGCGCCACAGAAAACCCCGGGCAAAAAAAGCGCGGCATCGGAGCCGCGCTTTTCTCACTTGGGCAGGGCGTTATTCGCCGCCGTTCTGTTTCAGCGTCAACATCAGTCCCTCACGTCGCATCTGCGCCGCTTCATCCGAACGATGCAGTTTTTCCAGCGTATCGGCCAACCAGGCGTAGTCGTAAGCATCCGGGCGCTGTTTCAGCGCTTCGCGGAAGGCGTCGGCCGCTTGCTGCCACTCGCCGTGCTTCATCAGCAGTTGCCCCAGCGTGCTGTTTAACAGCGGCGTCGCGCCGTGTTGTTTCATCTGCTGACGCAGCGCTTTCTCAAGCTGCTCGGGGTTGCCGGACTTCAGCCGCGGCAGCAATAGCACCAGGCGCTCGTCGTATTGGCGCTTCAGGCTGTCGAGCACAATCTCCTGCGCCAGTTCGTGGTCGTTGCATTCGATCAGGTGTTCCACCATCGCGATTTGCAGCGGCACCTCGTGACGCGTCTTGCGGCTCTGATCTTTCCACCAGCGCTTCAGGCCTTCGCTGCCTTCGTCCGCCATCGCCTGATTCATCAGCCCGATATAAGCCTGTTGCTGCAATGCCTGCAACTGCTCTTCACTGTGGAGTTCGATTTTACGCATCGACGGCAGCACTTCCAGCAGCGACGCGTAGGCGCCGGTGCGCAGATAGGCTTGTTCCGCCAGGCGCAGCACTTCCGGATGGCGCGGCGCCTGGTTCAGCAGGCGATCGACGCCGTGGCGCGCGGCGTGGTTCTCGCCCTGCGCCAGTTGGATACGAACCCGGGTGATATCCACCGGCAGCTGATCGGTGTCGGCGGCTTCAGCGGCGCGCTCCAGATATTGGTTGGTGCGGAAGTCATCGCCGCGTTGTTGTGCGGCCTCGGCGGCCAGCAGGTAGTTCACCACCGGCTGTTCGGCGTGGTCGGCGTTGCGCGTCATCAGCTTTTCAACCTGCTTGTAGTCGCCTTCCGCCAGTTTGATCAGCGCGGCTTTGGTTTGCTGGCGCGCGCGGGTGCGCTTGCGGCCGATAAACCAACCGCGCGTACGGGCGCCGGTACGGAAGATACGGCGCAGGATCCATTCGATCGCCAGCAGCACCACGAACAGCAGCACCAACATGATCACCAGGCCGGTGACGCTGGTTTCGACATTGTAGTTATCGGTCTGGATCAGCACATAGCCCTGATGCCCGGCCAACATCGGCCCGAGCACTACGCTGGCGATCACCACCAGGAACAGAAATAGCACGCGTAACATGGCTTAACCCTCCTGGTGAGCGGCAGGGGACTGGGTCATCAGGTTGCGCACCCGGGTCTGCATCACTTTTTCGAGCAGCGGCTGGCTTTTCAGTTGATCCGGCACGTCCATCGAGATTGACTGTTGGCTCAGGTTGTCCAGCTCTTCCAGGAAGGCCTTGGTCGCCGGATCGGTGGTGTCGAAATAGGCGCGCACCCAGGTGGAGACGGTTTCCAGCGATTGCTTGTAGGTCTCGTTCTGATGGCGCGGGATGGCCTGTGCGGCCACCAGCAGGCGCGAACGGATATTTTCGCGCAGGTAGATGTCCTGGTTCGGCGCCAGCAGCGGTTCGGCGCTGGTGTCGCGGCGGCGGATGGTGATGAAGTCGGCCATGAAATTGCGCCAGCTTTTGGCCAGGTTCTGCCGCCATTCGCCGATCGAGCCGGAGAGCTCGCTGCTGTTTTGATCCATCGGCGCTTCGTCGGTGTCGTTGTCCGCCAGGCGCAGGTTATCCACCTGATTGGACAGCTGATTGACCTTGAGGATGATGCCGTCGTAATCGACCTGGGTCAGCGTGGAAAGCGTGCTGATGTCTTCGGTAATGGCGCGGCGCACATCAAGCAGGCTCGGATCGTTCATATCCGCCAGGCTGGCGTCGGCGCTTTTCAGCAGCGCGGCGGCGCTGGTCACGTCCTGATCGCTCCACAGCTTGCGGCCGGCCATTTTCACCAGGAAATCGGCCTGCGCCAGCAGCCAGGTTTTGGCGTCGCTGCCGGAGATGGTCGCCACTTTTTCCTGCAGCTCGCTCAGTTGGCGCGCCAGGTTCGCCTGCTCGCGATCGGCGGCGTCCAGGGTTTTACCCTGTTGCTGCAGCAGGCCTTCCAGCGCATTTCTTTCCTGCTGTTGGCTCTGCTTCACGCCTTCAAGCTGCTGCTGCAGCGCCTGATTGGCGGCGATCAGCTGTTGCGCCTGCTTGTGCGTGTGGTAATAGCCGCCCGCGCCGAGGGCGATGACCAGCACGATAGCGATCGCGCCGAGCACCGGGCCGGTGTTCTTGCCTTTGCGGCTGGCAGCGGCTGGCTGCTGGGAGCTCTCAACCGCGGTGGTTGGCTCTTCAACCGGGGCGGCTGGGGTATTTTGTTCCGTCATAGTGGCACATCCCATAGTCAGATTATTGTAGCGCGCGGATCAGCGCGTCATTATCGGCGTTGTCAGCTACCCGAATCGTACGCCAGCCCAAATCCCGGGCGAGGGTAGCCAGGCGTTCGCTCACTACTACCAGGCGGCAACGCAGCAGCCATGAAGAACGATAGTAATCAGGAACTAAAGTATAGAGCTGTTGTAACATTTCACCGCTGGTCACCACCAGCGTATCCACACCGGCGCGCTGCCAGTGGGCGCTTTGCTCGCTGCCGTCATAGTGCACCGGGCTGCGTTGATAGCATTCATAATAGCTGACGTCGGCGCCGCGCTCGCTCAGCGTCGACCCCAACAGTTCGCGGCCGCCGTTGCCGCGCAAAATCAACGCGCGTTTGCCCGCCAGCTTTTGCAGCGCCGGCAGCAGCAGCAGCGTTTCGCTGATCTCGCGTTCGCGCGGGTATTCCACCGGCAAACTGCTGATGCGGTGCAGCGCCAGCCCGGTGGTGCGGCCGATGGCGTAATAAGCCAGGTGAGCGGGCCAGCTCAGCCCGGCGCGGCCAATGACCGAATCGGCATAGTTCACCGAATGCTGCGACAGCACGAACACCAGATCGCCGGCGTTCAACTGTTGCAACGCCTGCGGCAGCTGCGGCAGATCGCCGCCGGGGGCGAAGTCGATCAGCGGCGCATGATAGGCAACCCGGCCGAGTGCGCGCAGCCGGCTCACTAACTGCTCTCCCGAAGGCGATGGGCGGGTTACCAAGATCGTCATGCCGGCGGATTTCCCTGATAAACTTCGCGCAGGATCTCGCGCGCGCCGCGCGCCAGCAGCTCTTCCGCCAGCTCAACGCCCATCCGTTCGGCTTCGGCGGCCGGGCCGCGGCGTTCGCCGCGCACCATCTGGCTGCCGTCCGGCGCGCCGACCAGGGCGCGCAGCCACAGGCTGTCGCCATCCAGTTCGGCATAGCTGCCGATCGGCACCTGGCAGCCGCCTTCCAGGCGGGTGTTCATCGCCCGCTCGGCGCGCACGCGGGTTTCGGTGGCCGCATGGTTCAGCGGCGCCAGCAGCGCGCGGGTGACGCTGTCGTCGAGACGGCATTCAATGCCGACCGCACCCTGGCCGACCGCCGGCAGGCACTCTTCGGCGCTCAGCGGGCTGCGGATGCGTTGCTCCAGCCCCAGGCGCTTCAGGCCGGCCACCGCCAGAATAATTGCATCGTAGTCGCCGTTGTCCAGCTTGGCCAGGCGAGTGCCGACGTTGCCGCGCAGGTCGCGCACGATCAGATCCGGGCGGCGTTCGCGCAGCTGGCACTGGCGGCGCAGGCTGGAGGTGCCGACCACGCTGCCCTGCGGCAGCTGATCGAGCGAGGCGAAACGATTGGAAACAAAAGCGTCGCGCGGATCTTCGCGTTCGCAAATGGTGGTCAAACCGAGCCCGGCAGGGAAATCGACCGGCACGTCTTTCATCGAGTGCACGGCGATGTCGGCGCGGCCTTCCAGCAGCGCCAGCTCGAGTTCTTTAACAAACAGGCCCTTACCGCCGACTTTCGCCAGCGGCGTATCCAGAATAACGTCGCCGCGCGTCACCATCGGCACCAACTCGACCTGCAGGCCGGGATGGCAGGCCATCAGACGTTGCTGCACATAATGTGCTTGCCAAAGTGCAAGCGGGCTTTGTCGGGTGGCAATTCGAATAATTTTGTCTAACATGCTTGTTACCGTTTTTATATTTCGCCATCCATCCTACCACTGAGAGCCAATACTGTCAGTGCAAGAAGCCGGAGGCGGAAAAAGGACAACGGAATCAAAGGGACGTGTGATGTGCTTTGGGGCAGTTAACACTGCGGGTAAATCGTTTAGGGAAGCGCTACAATAATTGTGAAGCGTTACCTCCTTTACGGTCAATCAGCAAGGTGTTAAATTGATCACGTTTCCAGCAATAAGTCGCCAAATATTCTTCTTACACTAACGGCGCTTATGGAATACGGGTTTTTTTCTAAACACCGGGATAATCAGGCGAGACGTCTTGTACCTCTACATCGAGACATTGAAGCAGAGACTGGATGCGATCAATCAGCTACGCGTCGATCGCGCCCTGGCGGCTATGAAGCCCGCGTTTCAACGGGTATACAGTCTGCTGCCCACCTTACTGCACCACCACCACCCGCTGATGCCGGGTTACCTGAACGGTAACGTTCCCCACGGCATTTGCCTCTACACGCCTGATGAAACTCAACAAGAATACCTGAACGATTTAGAAGACAAATGGGGCAGCCCGTTTGACAAACCGGCCAGCGGCGAGCTGCCGATCACCGGCGTCTACTCGATGGGCAGCACCTCGTCTATCGGCCAAAGCTGCAGCTCGGATCTCGACATCTGGGTCTGCCACCAGTCCTGGCTGGACAACGAAGAACGCACCCGCCTGCAGCAAAAATGCAGCCTGCTTGAGAAGTGGGCCGCCTCGATGGGGGTGGAAGTCAGCTTCTTCCTGATCGATGAAAACCGTTTCCGCCATAATGAAAGCGGCAGCCTGGGCGGCGAAGATTGCGGCTCGACGCAGCACATCCTGTTGCTCGACGAATTCTATCGCACCGCGGTGCGCCTGGCCGGCAAACGCATCCTGTGGAACATGGTGCCGGGCGAAGAAGAAGCGCACTACGATGAATACGTGCTGTCGCTGTACGCGCAGGGCGCGCTGACGCCGAACGAGTGGCTGGATCTCGGCGGTCTGAGTTCGCTGTCGGCGGAAGAGTACTTTGGCGCCAGCCTGTGGCAACTGTATAAGAGCATCGATTCGCCTTACAAGGCGGTGCTGAAGACCCTACTGCTGGAAGCCTATTCCTGGGAATACCCCAATACCCAACTGCTGGCGACGGACATCAAACACCGGCTGCATCAGGGCGAGATCGTCAGCTTCGGGCTCGACGCCTACTGCATGATGCTTGAGCGCGTGACCCGCTACCTGACCGACATCAACGACACCACCCGCCTCGATCTGGCCCGCCGCTGTTTTTACCTGAAAGTATGTGAAAAGCTGTCGCTGGCCAAGGCCTGCGTCGGCTGGCGGCGCGAGATCCTCAGCCAGCTGGTCAGCGAGTGGGGCTGGAGCGAAGAGCGTCTGGCGATGCTGGACAACCGCGCCAACTGGAAAATCGAGCGGGTGCGCGAAGCGCATAACGAACTGCTCGACGCGATGATGCAGAGCTACCGCAACCTGATCCGTTTCGCTCGCCGCAACAACCTCAGCGTCAGCGCCAGCCCGCAGGATATCGGCGTGCTGACCCGCAAACTGTATGCGGCGTTCGAAGCGCTGCCCGGCAAGGTGACGCTGGTGAACCCGCAGATTTCACCGGACCTGTCGGAAAACGATTTAACCTTTATTCACGTGCCGGTTGGCCGCGCCAACCGCACCGGCTGGTACCTGTACAATCAGGCGCCGGCCATGGATTCTATCGTCAGCCATCAGCCGCTGGAATATAACCGCTACCTGAACAAGCTGGTGGCCTGGGCCTATTTCAACGGCCTGCTGACGCCGCAGACCCGCCTGCACATCAAGAGCGGCAACCTGTGCGACACCGCCAAGCTGCAGGAGCTGGTGGCCGACGTTTCCCATCACTTCCCGCTGCGCCTGCCGGCGCCGACGCCGAAAGCGCTGTACAGCCCGTGCGAGATTCGCCATCTGGCGATCATCGTCAATCTGGAAAACGATCCGACCGCCGCCTTCCGCAATCAGGTGGTGCACTTCGATTTCCGCAAGCTGGACGTGTTCAGCTTCGGCCAGCAGCAGCAGTGTCTGGTGGGCAGCATCGATCTGCTGTACCGCAACTCCTGGAACGAGGTGCGCACCCTGCATTTCAGCGGTGAGCAGTCGGTGCTGGAAGCGCTGAAAACCATTCTCGGCAAAATGCATCAGGACGCCGCGCCGCCGGAGTCGGTGGAAGTGTTCTGCTACAGCCAGCACCTGCGCGGCCTGATCCGCACCCGTATCCAGCAGCTGGTGTCGGAGTGCATCGAGCTGCGCCTGTCCAGTACCCGTTTGGAACCCGGCCGCTTCAAGGCGGTGCGCGTCGCCGGGCAGACCTGGGGGCTGTTCTTCGAGCGCTTGAGCGTATCGGTGCAAAAGCTGGAGAATGCGGTGGAGTTTTACGGCGCCATCTCTAACAACAAGCTGCACGGCCTGTCTATCAAGGTGGAAACCGATCAGGTGCATCTGCCGCCGGTGGTGGATGGCTTCGCCAGCGAGGGGATCATCCAGTTCTTCTTCGAAGACACCTCAGACGACAAGGGCTTCAACATCTATATTCTGGATGAGTCGAATCGGGTTGAGGTGTATCACCACTGCGAGGGCAGTAAAGAGGAGCTGGTGCGCGACGTCAGCCGCTTCTACTCCTCGTCGCACGATCGCTTCACTTACGGCTCCAGCTTCATCAACTTCAATCTGCCGCAGTTCTATCAGATTGTGCAGCTCGACGGGCGCACGCAGGTGATCCCGTTCCGCAGCAACGTGCTGTCCAGCCTGTGCGTGACGGTGGCCGACGGCGCCGCTCAGCCGCTGAAGCAGCAGTTCCAGCTGCATTGACGCCGCAAGGGCTCGGTTGCCGAGCCCTGCTTAGCTTCAGGAAAAATGCAGTTCCTCGCCGGCCTGCGCGCTGGCCGCTTCGCTGAGCAGCTGATAAAACGGCTGCCCGCTGCGATCGCATAGCCAAACGCCGTCGCGGTAGTTGAAGTGGTAACCGCCGGCCTTGGTGGCGAGCCACACCTGGTGCAGCGGCTCCTGGCGGTTGATGACGATTTTGGTGCCGTTTTCGAAGCTCAGCGTCATCACGCCGCCATTGGTTTCGTAATCGATGTCCGCATCGCCGTCAAAATCGTCCAGTGTCTCTTCAATATTCAGCATCAGCTGGTCGGCCAACTGGTGAAACTCGCTGTCGTTCATATTCAATTCCTATTGCTTTTCATGATCCACCTGCGATTATAGAGACCTTGGACGCATGAATTACAGGCATTAATGCAAATGAAAAAACAACTACGCTATGCGCTGATGGCAGTTCTGGTTACCGGCCTCGCCGGCTGTGGTCTGAAAGGCCCGCTTTACTTCCCGCCTGCCGATCCCGCCAGCCAGAAACCGGCCAAGCCGCCGGTGCAAACGGGCGATCAGGTGCAAAAGAACCAGCAGGAGCAGTCTGGCTCTCAGCAAAAACCGTCGATGGTTGACCAGTAACACCCTGTTTGCGGTGGCGAGCGCCGCCGTAAAATCAAGACGGATAGCGCGTCCAGATAGCGGAGTATGATATGCAGTTCTCCAAAATGCACGGTCTGGGCAACGACTTTATGGTGGTCGATGCCGTTACACAGAATGTCTATTTTTCACCTGAGCTGATCCGCCGGCTGGCCGATCGGCACCTGGGCGTCGGCTTTGACCAGATGCTGGTGGTAGAACCGCCTTACGATCCCGAACTGGATTTTCACTACCGAATTTTTAACGCCGACGGCAGCGAAGTGGCGCAGTGCGGCAATGGCGCGCGTTGCTTCGCGCGTTTCGTGCGGCTGAAAGGGCTGACCAACAAACGTGACATCCGCGTCAGCACCCAAACCGGGCGCATGGTGCTCAGCGTCACCGACGACGATCTGGTGTGCGTCAACATGGGTGAGCCGAATTTCGACCCGCAGGCGGTGCCGTTCCGCGCCGCCAAGGCTGAAAAGACCTACATCATGCGCGCGGCGGAACATACCGTGTTGTGCGGCGTGGTGTCGATGGGCAACCCGCATTGTGTTTTGCAGGTGGACGACGTAAAAACCGCCAAGGTGGAGCTGCTCGGGCCGGTGCTGGAAGGGCATGAACGCTTCCCGGAACGGGCCAACATCGGCTTTATGCAGGTGGTCAGCCGCGATCACATCAAGCTGCGCGTTTATGAGCGCGGCGCCGGTGAAACGCAGGCCTGCGGCAGCGGCGCCTGTGCGGCGGTGGCGGTGGGGATCCAACAGGAATTGCTGTCAGAAGAAGTGCATGTAGAACTGCCGGGCGGCAGCCTGCATATTCGCTGGAAAGGGCCGGGCAACCCGCTGTTTATGACCGGTCCGGCAACCCATGTCTATGACGGATTTATTCATCTATGAAAAGCGTAGAAGAACAGAGCGTCGCCGGCCTGGCGCTGGATGACGACACCGTGATGCAGTACCTGCTGCAGAACCCGGATTTCTTTATTCGCAACGCGCGCCAGGTTGAGCAGATGCGCGTGCCGCACCCGGTGCGCGGCACCGTTTCGCTGGTGGAATGGCATCTGGCCCGCCAGCGCAATCACATCGAACGGCTGGAAGAAGAGATCACGCTGCTGATGGAGCAGGCCAGCGCTAACGAAGGGCTGTTCGCCCGGTTGCTGCACCTGCAGGCCGATTTGGCCACCGCCGACAGCTTGCAGGACATGCTCAACCGGCTGCAGCGCTGGGCGCGCGGCTTCGGTTTGGCCGGCGCCACGGTGCGCCTGTTCGCCGAGCGCTGGAATATCGGCGCGCCTTCCGATTTCACCCATCTGGCGCTGACGCGTTCGGCGTTCGAGCCGTTCCGCATCCAGCGGCTGGGCAGCGAACAACACTACCTCGGCGGCCTGAACGGCCCCGAACTGCTGCTGCTGTTGCCGCAGGCCAAACAGATCGGCCAGATTGGTTCGGTGGCGCTGTCGATGCTGGGCGACGACGGCGAGCTGGGCATGGTGATCTTCAGCAGCCGCGATACGCAACACTATCAGCAGGGCATGGGCACGGTGATGCTCAATCAACTGGCGCGCATGCTGCCGGAACTGCTGGAACGCTGGATCGAACGCGCATGACGCCGATTGCGCCCAGCCTGCAGCAGCCGGTGGACGCTTTTCTGCGTTATCTCAAGGTAGAACGGCAACTTAGCCCACTGACGCAGCTCAGCTATTCACGCCAGCTGGCGGCGCTGATGCGCCTGGCGCAGGAGATCGGCGTCACCGACTGGGCGGCGCTGGACGCCGCCCGGGTGCGCATGCTGGCGGCGCGCAGCAAACGCGCCGGCCTGCAGTCCGCCAGCCTGGCGCTGCGGCTCTCTTCGTTGCGCAGTTTCCTCGACTGGCTGGTCAGCCAGGGCGTGCTGCACGCCAACCCGGCCAAAGGCATCCGCACGCCGCGCAGCGGTCGCCATCTGCCGAAAAATATCGACGTCGATGAAATGAACCAGCTGCTGGAGATCGATCTCAACGATCCGCTGGCGGTGCGGGATCGCGCCATGCTGGAGGTGATGTACGGCGCCGGCCTGCGTCTCTCCGAGCTGGTGGGGCTGGATTGCCGCCATGTCGATATGGCGGCCGGCGAGGTGTGGGTGATGGGGAAAGGCAGCAAAGAGCGTAAACTGCCGATCGGGCGCACTGCCGTCACCTGGCTGGAACACTGGCTGGCGATGCGCGATCTGTTCGGGCCGGAAGATGACGCGATGTTCCTGTCCAATCAGGGGCGGCGCATCTCGACGCGCAACGTGCAAAAGCGCTTCGCCGAATGGGGCGTGAAACAGGGCGTCAACAGCCATATTCACCCGCACAAACTGCGTCACTCCTTCGCGACCCACATGCTGGAGTCGAGCGGCGATCTGCGTGCGGTGCAGGAGCTGCTCGGCCATGCCAACCTGACCACCACGCAAATTTATACCCACCTCGACTTTCAACATCTGGCGAACGTGTACGATGCCGCGCATCCGCGCGCCAAACGGGGGAAATCCTGATGCATTTTTATCGCCCGCTGCGCCCGCTGGCGGCGCTGACTTTCGATCTGGACGACACGCTGTATGACAACCGTCCGGTGATCCGGCAAACCGAGCAGCAGTCGGTGGCCTTCCTGCAGAGCTACCATCCCGGCCTGAACAGCTTCCAGTCGGCGGATTTCCACCGCTTGCGCCAGGAGCTGCGCGAGCAGGATCCGGAGATCTACCACGACGTCACCCAGTGGCGCTGGCGCGCCATTCATCTGGCGCTGAGCCGGCAGGGGCTGCGCGACGCCGAAGCGGCGATCGGGGCCGATGCGGCGATGCAAAACTTCGCGCTGTGGCGCAGCCGCATCGAGGTGCCGGAAGCGACCCACGCCACGCTGAAGGCTCTGGCCGCGCGCTACCCGCTGGTGGCGATCACCAACGGCAACGCCGATCCGGCGCAGTGCGGCCTGGACGGCTACTTCCAGTTCGTGTTGCGTTCCGGGCCGGACGGGCGCGCCAAGCCATACCAAGACATGTATCACCTGGCCGTCGAGCGGCTGGGCGTGGCGCCCGAGCAGATCCTGCACGTGGGCGACGATCTGACTACCGACGTCGCCGGCGCGCTGCGCGCGGGGCTGCAGGCGTGTTGGATCAACGATCGGCAACGCTGCCTGATGCAGGCCGCCGACAGCCGCCTGCTGCCGCATATTGAGATTTCGCAGTTGGCATCGCTGACAGCATTGTTATAATCCCTGCCAGAACTCTGTATAAATTTCCAGTGAAAAACCCGTCACCGGCGGGTTTTCCCTTAACCATTAGTGGTGCCTATGGACGTCTCCGATCTGCTCGACAGCCTGAATGAAAAACAACGTGAAGCCGTGGCGGCGCCGCGCAGCAACCTGTTGGTTCTGGCCGGAGCGGGCAGCGGCAAGACGCGGGTGCTGGTGCATCGCATCGCCTGGCTGCTGTCGGTGGAGAACTGCTCGCCGTATTCGATCATGGCGGTGACCTTCACCAACAAGGCGGCGGCGGAAATGCGTCACCGTATCGAACATCTGATCGGCACCAGCCAGGGCGGCATGTGGATCGGCACCTTCCATGGCCTGGCGCATCGTCTGTTGCGCGCCCACCACCTGGAGGCCAACCTGCCGCAGGATTTCCAGATCCTCGACAGCGACGACCAACTGCGGCTGCTCAAGCGCATCATCAAGGCGCTGAACGTCGACGAGAAGCAGTGGCCGCCGCGTCAGGCGATGTGGTACATCAACGGCAAGAAAGATGAGGGCCTGCGCCCGCAGCACGTCGAAACCTACAACAACCCGGTGGAGGCCACCTGGCTGCGCATCTACCAGGCCTATCAGGAAGCCTGCGATCGCGCGGGGCTGGTGGATTTCGCCGAGCTGCTGCTGCGCGCGCACGAGCTGTGGCTGAACAAGCCGCATATCCTCAACCACTACCGCGAGCGTTTCACCAACGTGCTGGTGGACGAATTCCAGGATACCAACAGCATCCAGTACGCCTGGATCCGTCTGCTGGCGGGCGGCAACAGCAACGTGATGATCGTCGGCGACGATGACCAGTCGATCTACGGCTGGCGCGGCGCGCAGGTGGAAAACATCCAGCGCTTCCTGAAGGATTTCCCCGGCGCGGAAACCATCCGCCTGGAGCAGAACTACCGTTCCACCAGCAACATCCTGAAAGCGGCCAACACCCTGATCGCCAACAACGACGGGCGCATGGGCAAAAACCTGTGGACCGAAGGCGGCGAAGGCGAGCCGATTTCCCTCTACTGCGCCTTCAACGAACTCGACGAAGCGCGCTTCGTGGTCAACCGCATCAAGACCTGGCAAGACAACGGCGGCGCGCTGAACGACTGCGCCATCTTGTACCGCAGCAACGCCCAGTCGCGCGTGCTGGAAGAGGCGCTGCTGCAGACGGCGATGCCGTACCGCATCTACGGCGGCCAACGCTTCTTCGAACGTCAGGAAATCAAGGATGCGCTGGCTTACCTGCGCCTGATCTCCAACCGCAACGACGACGCGGCCTTCGAGCGCGTGGTCAACACCCCGACGCGCGGCATCGGCGACCGCACCCTCGACGTGGTGCGCCAGGCGGCGCGCGATCGCCAACTGACGTTGTGGCAGGCGACGCGCGAACTGATGCAGGACAAGGTTCTGGCCGGCCGCGCCGCGTCGGCGCTGCAGCGCTTCATCGAGCTGGTGGAGTCGCTGGCTCATGAAACCGCCGATATGCCGCTGCACGTGCAGACCGACCGGGTGATCCGCGATTCCGGGTTGTTCATCATGTATGAGCAGGAAAAGGGCGAAAAGGGGCAGGCGCGTATCGAAAACCTTGAGGAACTGGTGACGGCGACGCGCCAGTTCAGCTATCAGGAAGAAGATCAGGATCTGATGCCGCTGCAGGCGTTCCTGTCGCATGCGGCGCTGGAAGCGGGCGAAGGCCAGGCCGACGCCTATCAGGATGCGGTGCAGCTGATGACCCTGCACTCGGCCAAAGGGCTGGAGTTCCCGCTGGTGTTTATCGTCGGCATGGAAGAAGGCATGTTCCCGAGCCAGATGTCGCTGGATGAAGGCGGCCGTCTGGAGGAGGAGCGCCGTCTGGCCTATGTGGGCGTAACGCGCGCCATGCAGAAGCTGACGCTGACCTACGCCGAAACGCGCCGTCTGTACGGCAAAGAGGTTTACCATCGGCCGTCGCGCTTTATCGGCGAACTGCCGGAGGAGTGCGTGGAAGAAGTGCGCCTGCGCGCCAGCGTATCGCGCCCGGTCAATCACCGCCGCATGGGCACGCCGATCAGCGAGAACGACACCGGATACAAGCTGGGTCAGCGCGTGCGCCATCCCAAGTTTGGCGAAGGCACCATCGTCAATCTGGAAGGCAGCGGCGAGCACAGCCGGCTGCAGATCGCCTTCCCGGGCGAAGGCATCAAGTGGCTGGTGGCGGCCTACGCTCGGCTGGAAACGGTATAAGAGAGGGGCGATTTGCAGGAGTTTAAGCCCCTGCAATCGTTCATCATCAGTGAGGGTAGCGATCGCCGACCTGCGCGGTGGCATACCAGCGCATCACCGCTTCGGTGCCTTCGCCGCCTTCCTGCGGCGCCCACGGCATGCAGTCTTCTTCGGTCAGCGCCTGATACGGACCCCGCTTCACTTCGAACACCACGCCGCCGGCATCGACCGACAGCACCGCATGCCAGGTAAATGCCGGCATCTCCAGCACTTTGGTTTCTTCGCCGAGCAGGGTGCGCTGCGTCACGACGCCGTCATCGTTGAACTGCAGCACGACAAAACGGCCGCGCAGCGGCGTCAGCAGCTCCCAGGTTTGCGGGTGGCGGTGCGGGCGGATATAGGTGCCGGGTTCCATGGCGATCGCCAGGCGTTGCACCGGGTCGCTCAGCTCTTCGTGTAAGGTGCGGTGCGCGCGCAGGCGGGGCACGCTGGCGGCCTGTTCGCTCATCGCGGTCAGTTCATGGGCGGTAATCTGTTTCATCGTTTAAATCCGCATGCTTGTCGTACCATTAGGGTGATGTCATCTTAGCAACATTCTTGGTGGCGGTAAGCGATCGCCGCGACTTTTTCAGTACGGTTTAAGCGCCATTTCTGCCATTGATCATCGTGATGATTTGTTGCGCAATTATCCCGCCTAACGTGTTGACAGGCTTTTTCTTCTCGGCGTAACATGCGCGCACTATTATCATTGAGGACAGACGCCTTGGACACACCCAGTAGATACTGGCTCACTGACCTGCGCCGCAGGTATAACTTCTAAGGCTCTCCGTTTTTGCTGATAGCCTTCGTGGTTGTCGGCGACCCCGCAAAGCGTCGCTATGAGTCAGATCTCTTCATGGTCTGAAACAATCGGTGATACGCATCCCCTCTGTTTCTGTGCTTCAACGCGTTGTCCGCACCCGTTACCTTCACGGAGTTTTGGCACATGCTGAGCGCTTTTAAATTAGATAACCGCCGCTTGTCCCGTCTGGAACTGGACGACTCGGATGATCTCACGTCATCGCTGTGGGTTGATCTGGTCGAGCCGGAAGAGGGCGAGCGTGAGCGCGTGCAGAATGAGCTGGGACAAAGCCTGGCGACGCGTCCCGAACTGGACGACATCGAAGCCTCCGCCCGTTTCTTCGAAGACGAAGACGGTCTGCATATCCACTCCTTCTTCTACTTCGAAGATGCGGAAGATCACGCCGGCAACTCCACGGTGGCCTTCACCATCCGCGACGGCCGCCTGTATACCCTGCGTGAGCGTGAACTGCCGGCGTTTCGCCTGTACCGCATGCGCGCCCGCAACCAGACCATGCTCGAAGGCAACGCCTACGAACTGCTGCTGGATTTGTTCGAAACCAAGATTGAACAGCTGGCGGACGAGATAGAGAACATCTACAGCGATCTGGAACAGCTCAGCCGGGTGATCATGGAAGGGCATCAGGGCGACGAATACGACGCCGCGCTGTCGACGCTGGCGGAGCTGGAAGATATCGGCTGGAAGGTGCGTTTGTGTCTGATGGATACCCAGCGCGCGCTCAACTTCCTGGTGCGCAAGGCGCGTTTGCCGACCGGCCAACTGGAGCAGGCGCGTGAAGTGCTGCGCGACATCGAATCCCTGCTGCCGCACAACGAATCGCTGTTCCAGAAGGTGAACTTCCTGATGCAGGCGGCGATGGGCTTCATCAATATCGAACAGAACCGCATCATCAAGATCTTCTCGGTGGTGTCGGTGGTGTTCCTGCCGCCTACGCTGGTGGCCTCCAGCTACGGCATGAACTTTGAATTCATGCCGGAACTGAAATGGTCGTTCGGCTACCCGGGCGCCATCACCTTGATGATCCTGGCGGGCCTGGCCCCTTACCTGTACTTCAAGCGCAAGAACTGGCTGTAACCCGGCGGCGCCGGGCTCAGCGCAGCTTGCGCTGGGTATAGAGCGCGTCGAGGGTGAACAGGATCAGCGCCGCCCAGATAAAGCCGAAGGTCACCAGCTTGTCCTGGCCGATGGTCTCGCCGTAGAAGGTTACCGCCAGCAGGAACATCAGCGTCGGGCCGAGATACTGGAAGAAACCGAGCGTCGACAGGCGCAGCCGGGTAGCCGCCGCGGTGAAGCACAGCAGCGGCACGGTGGTGACGATGCCGGCGGCGACCAGCAGCAGATTCAGCGACCACGGGTTGGCGCTCAGGTGGCTGGTGGGGCTGTCGGCGAACAGGAACAGGTAGCCCGCCGCCACCGGCAGCAGCCACAGCGTTTCAATCAGCATGCCGGTCTGCGCGTCGATGGCGATTTTTTTGCGCAGCAGGCCGTAGAAGGCGAAGCTGAACGCCAACCCCAGACCGATGATCGGCAACGAACCGAACTGCCAGAGCTGCACCAGCACCCCGGTGAACGCCAGCGCCACCGCCACCCACTGCATGCGGCGGAAACGTTCGCCGAGAAACAGCATCCCCAGCAGCACGTTAACCAGCGGGTTGATGAAGTAGCCCAGGCTGGCTTCCAGCATATGGTGATTGTTCACCGCCCAGATGAACAGCAGCCAGTTGCCGCCGATCAACAGCGCGGTGACCGCCAGCAACAGCAGCCGTTTGCGGTTTTGGCAGGCGGCGCGCACTTTCGGCCAGTTGCGGCCCAGCGAGATCAGCGCCAGCATGAAGAAAAACGACCAGATGATCCGGTGGGTGAGGATCTCGTCCGCGGACACTTGCTGGATCAGTTTGAAATAGGCCGGGGCGATGCCCCACATAAAATAGGCGGCCAGGGCGAAGAAAATGCCCTGACGCGTTTGCTTTGCGTCCATGACGTCACTCTGGTGGGGAACGTAAGATGCGGTGAGTGTACTGAAGTCGCTCACCGCACACAATCATCAGCCGACCAGATAGGTGGCGGTGGCGGTCGCGATATGCAGGCCGTCGTGGTTATGCAGTTCTACGCGCGCGACGGCGACCTTGTTGCCGCTGCGCAGCACGCTGGCGGAGGCGACGAAGTGTTCGCCGCGGCCGGGGCGCAGATAGTCGACGCGCAGATCGATGGTGCCCATGCGCGACAGTTTGGCGGCGATCTCTTCTTCGATCAGCGGTTCCAGGCGCGTCAGCACGCCGCCGGCGCAAGCCAGCCCGGCGGCGACGTCCAGCACCGCGGCGATCACGCCGCCGTGCAGAATTTCCTGTGCGGCGTTGCCCACCAGCTTGCGCTGGTTGGTGAAGCTCAGTTCGACGTAGTCATCGTCGAAGCGGCGCAGCTCCAGGCCAAGCTCGCGGTTGAACGGCATGTGGTAGACAAAAATTTCGCCGATCTTGCGGCGGGCGGCTTCCAGGGTCAGTGGTGTGGTCGACATAGCGGGTTTCCGTTTTTCTTTTGCGTTTTAAGGGAGCTAACTGGTCAGTCCAGGTTAATGGAATGTTGATTTTATGCTTAACCTTTGTTGCTTTTCAGACTATTCCAATAAAACCGGACCGCGCTGCGGTAAAGCCTCCTTTGTGTGTAAAATGGCCTGATTTTTTCCGGGCTTGCCCTTTTTCGTTGGAGTGAGGAGAGGTTATGCGCATTTTGTCAGGGATCGTTTCCGCCACGCTGCTGATGCCGGCGCTGGCATTGGCTGAGGAAGCCAAAGAGCAGCAGATTCACGATAGGCCGGCGGTGCGCGGCAGCATTATCGCCAACCTGCTGCAGGAGCACGATAATCCGTTCACGCTGTATCCTTACGATCCCAATTACCTGTTGTACACCGACACCAGCGATATCAACAAAGAAGCCATCAAGACGTACAACTGGGCCGACAAGGCGCGCAAGGACGAGGTGAAATACCAGCTTAGCCTGGCGTTTCCGCTGTGGCGGGGCATTGCCGGCGACAATTCGGTGCTCGGCGCGTCTTATACTCAGCGCTCCTGGTGGCAATTGTCCAACCGCGGCGAGTCTTCGCCGTTCCGCGAGACCAACTACGAGCCGCAACTGTTCGTGGGGTGGGCGACCGATTACCGCTTTGCCGGTTGGACGCTGCGCGATGTTGAAATCGGCGTTAACCATCAGTCTAACGGCCGCTCGGACCCGACGTCGCGCAGCTGGAATCGCGGTTATGCGCGACTGATGGCGCAAAACGGCAATTGGCAGGTGGATCTCAAGCCCTGGTTCCGTTTCTCGGAGAGCTCGAGCAACGACGACAACCCGGACATCACCAAATACATGGGATACTACCGGTTGAAGGTCGGTTACGCCTGGGGCGACAGCGTGTTCAGCGTCGACAGCCACTACAACTGGAACAGCGGCTACGGCGGCGCGGAACTGGGCTGGAGCTACCCGATCACCCGCAACGTGCGATTCTATACCCAGGTGTTCAGCGGCTACGGCGAATCGCTGATCGACTACAACTTCCGGCAGACACGGGTGGGCGTTGGTGTCATGCTGAACGATATTATGTAATCATACCCGGTGGGTGTGTACCGATGAAAAAATGGGGAAGTGTGTGTCAACCGCAGCAGTGATTAACAGAGAGTTGCTGGCCGAGCAGGTATTGCGCGATACCTTCGGCTACCAGCAATTCCGTCCGGGCCAACAAACGATTATCAATGCCGCGATCGGCGGGCAGGATTGCCTGGTGGTGATGCCGACCGGCGGCGGCAAGTCGTTGTGCTACCAAATCCCGGCGCTGGTGATGGACGGCCTGACCCTGGTGGTTTCCCCGCTTATCTCGCTGATGAAGGACCAGGTCGACCAACTGTTGGCCTACGGCGTTTCCGCCGCCTGCTACAACTCGACGCAAACCCGCGAGGAGCAGTTGGACGTCATGGCCAGCTGCCGCAACGGCACCATCAAGATGCTGTACATCGCGCCGGAACGGCTGATGATGGAAAGCTTCCTCAACCTGCTCGATCACTGCCCGCCGGCGATGCTGGCGGTGGATGAGGCGCACTGCATCTCGCAGTGGGGCCATGACTTCCGGCCGGAATATCGCGCGCTGGGCCAGCTGAAACAGCGCTTCCCGGCGATGCCGGTGATCGCGTTGACCGCCACCGCCGACGAAGCCACGCGCGGCGATATCGTGCGCCTGCTGTCGCTGCAGGATCCGCTGGTGCAGGTCAGCAGCTTCGACCGGCCGAACATCCGCTACACGCTGGTGGAAAAATTCAAACCGCTCGATCAGCTGTGGCGCTTCGTGCAGGATCAGCGCGGCAAGAGCGGCATTATCTATTGCAACAGCCGCGCCAAGGTGGAAGACACCGCCGCGCGCCTGCAAAGCCGCGGGCTGAGCGTCGGCGCCTACCACGCCGGGCTGGACAACGAGCGCCGCGCCCAGGTGCAGGAAGCGTTCCAGCGTGACGATCTGCAGGTGGTGGTGGCCACCGTCGCCTTCGGCATGGGCATCAACAAACCCAACGTGCGCTTCGTGGTGCATTTCGACATCCCGCGCAATATCGAATCCTATTATCAGGAGACCGGCCGCGCCGGGCGCGACGGCCTGCCGGCCGAAGCCATCCTGCTGTACGATCCGGCCGACATGGCCTGGCTGCGCCGCTGTCTGGAGGAAAAACCCGCCGGGCAACAGCTGGACATCGAGCGCCACAAGCTGAACGCCATGGGGGCGTTCGCCGAGGCGCAAACCTGCCGCCGCCTGGTGTTGCTCAACTACTTCGGCGAAGGCAAGCACGAGAATTGCGGCAACTGCGATATCTGCCTCGATCCGCCCAAGCGCTACGACGGGCTGGAGGACGCGCGCAAGGCGCTGTCCTGCGTGTACCGCGTCGGCCAGCGCTTTGGCCTCGGGTACATCGTGGAAGTGCTGCGCGGCTCCAACAACCAGCGCATTCGCGAATACGGTCACGACAAGCTGCCGGTGTACGGCATCGGCCGCGATCAGACCACCGAACACTGGACCAGCGTGCTGCGTCAGCTGATCCACCTGGGCTTTATCACCCAGAACATCGCCATGCACTCAGCGCTGCAATTGACCGAGGCGGCGCGTCCGGTGTTGCGCGGCGAGGTGGCGCTGCAGTTGGCGGTGCCGCGTATTCAGAGCCTGAAGTCGCGCAGCAGCGCCAACCAGAAATCCTACGGCGGCAATTACGATCGCAAGCTGTTCGCCAAGTTGCGCAAACTGCGCAAATCGATCGCCGACGAAGAAAACATTCCGCCTTACGTGGTGTTCAACGACGCCACGCTGCTGGAAATGGCCGAACAGATGCCGATCAAGGCCGGCGATCTGCTGAGCGTCAACGGCGTCGGCCAGCGCAAACTGGAGCGTTTCGGCGCGCCCTTTATGGCGATGATCCGCGACCATCTCGACAATGACGAAGACTGAGGGCGATATATCATGCTGATGCTGTTTCTCACCGTGGCGCTGGTGCATCTGATTGCGCTGATGAGCCCGGGGCCGGACTTCTTTTTCGTGTCGCAAACCGCCGCCAGCCGCTCGCGCCGCGAGGCGATGATGGGCGTGGTCGGCATTTCGCTCGGCATCGTGGTATGGGCCGGCGTGGCGTTGATGGGGCTGCATCTGATCCTGCAGAAGATGGCCTGGTTGCATCAGATCATCATGGTTGGCGGCGGCATTTACCTGTGCTGGATGGGGTGGCAACTGCTGCGTTCCGCGCGGGCGCAGCAAGCGCAGCCGGCGGCGGAGGCCCAGGTGGCGTTGCCGAAGGCCGGGCGCAGCTTTATTCGCGGCTTCCTGACCAATTTGTCCAACCCGAAAGCGGTGATCTATTTCGGCAGCGTGTTCTCGCTGTTCGTCGGCGACAGCGTCGGCGCCGGAGCGCGCTGGGGGCTGTTTTTGCTGATCGTCGCCGAGACCTTCGTCTGGTTCAGCCTGGTGGCGGTGGTGTTTGCGCTGCCGGCGATGCGCCGCGGCTATCAGCGGTTGGCCAAGTGGATAGACGGGGTGGCGGGCGTGCTGTTTACCGGCTTCGGGTTACATCTGATATTTACCCGCTAACCGCAGTGAAATGCCCAAGGCCGAGCAGCGATGCCCGGCCTTTTTTGTCAGGCTTTGCGGGCGGTCGCCAGCAGCCCCGCCACCAGAATGAACAGCGAACCGAACAGTCGGTTGAGCAGCTGCATCTGGCGCGGCGTTCTCAGCCAGCCGGCGATGCGCGTCGCCAGGGTGGCGTAACCGATCATCACCAGAATATCCACCACCACGGTGGTGACGCCGAGCACCAGATACTGCTCAGCCTGGGGCTGATTGGGCAAGATGAACTGCGGGAACAGCGCGGCGAGGAACACGATGCTTTTCGGGTTGGTCAGGTTGACCAGCACCGCGCGGCGGAACAGACGGCGGCGCGGCATGCTGCCCGCCAGCGCATGCAGATCCAGCGCCCCGGCGGCGCGCCATTGCTGGATGCCGAGCCACACCAGGTAGGCGGCGCCCAGCCATTTCAGCAGCTCGAACGCCAGCAGCGATTGCGATATCAGCGCGCCGAGGCCGATGCCCACCAGCACGATGTGCGCGCTCAACCCGACCTGCAGCCCGGCGATCGACGCGGCGGCGCCGCGATAGCCGTGGCTGATGCCGGTGCTCATGGTATTGATGGCGCCTGAACCGGGGGAGAGGCTCAGGATAAGCGTGGTCAGCAGATAGGTTAACCACCAGTCCAAGGTCATGGTGCTTCGGCTCCCTGAAAGTGTCGTTTTGTGCCACAATGCGCCGAGGCGGCGCCGTTTTTGTAAGAATTGAATCACAATACGCTAGTATGATTTCTTGTGCCAGCGGTCACATTTTTCCGCCGGCCCCACAGGGAAAACGCTCTCGATGACCTCGTTCACTCTCAGCTCCGATGACTGGTTAACGCGTGAAACGCAGTTCGCTGCCTTCGCCACCGGGCCGCTGCTGGATTTCTGGCGGCAGCGCGAAGAAGGCGAATTCAGCGGCGTGGACGGCGTGCCGATCCGCTTTGTGCGCTTCAGTTCCGCGCGGCATCAGCGCGTGGTGGTGGTCAGCCCCGGCCGCATCGAAAGCTATGTGAAATACCCCGAGGTGGCCTACGATCTGTTCCACTGCGGCTACGACGTGGTGATCGTCGATCATCGCGGCCAGGGGCGTTCCGGGCGTTTACTGGCGGATACGCACCGCGGTCATGTGGTAAACTTCGCCGACTACGTGGACGATTTCGAGCAGCTGTGGCTGCGCGAGGTCGAATCGCGCGGTTATCGGCAGCGCTTCGCGCTGGCGCATTCGATGGGCTGCGCGATCCTGGCGCAGTTCCTGCAGCGCCGGCCGCAGGCGTTCGACGCGGCGGCGTTTTGCGCGCCGATGTTCGGCATCCGGTTGCCGATGCCGGGTTGGCTGGCCGATCGCATTCTCGACTGGGCGGAGACCCGCCCGGCGATCCGCGATTATTACGCGGTGGGCACCGGCCAGTGGCGTCCGTTGCCCTATGTGGTCAACGTGTTGACCCATAGCCGCGAGCGTTACCGGCGCAGCCTGCGCTATTATGCCGATTACCCCGAGCTGCAGGTGGGCGGGCCGACCTACCATTGGGTGCGGGAGAGCATCCGCGCCGGCCGGCAGATTATCGCGCAGGCCGGGGAGATCACCACGCCGCTGTTGCTTTTGCAGGCCGGTGAAGAACGGGTAGTCGACAACCGTTCGCACCAGGCTTTTTGTCAGGCTCTGTCAGACGCGGGGCGCCCTTGCGAAGGGGGGCTCCCGTGGGTTATCAACGGCGCACGCCATGAGATCCTGTTCGAGCGGGACGCGCTGCGCGCCGAAGCACTGAACGCAATTCTGCGCTTCTTTGCTCAACACTTAGGCGGCGCGCTGCCGCCGACAACTCCATCAGAGGTTAGAACATAACGCTATGTATCACGTCGTCGCTTCCGATTTAGATGGCACGCTGCTGTCTCCCGACCATACCCTGTCGCCGTACGCTAAAGAAACGCTGAAGTTGCTGACTCAGCGCGGCGTGCATTTCGTGTTCGCTACCGGCCGCCACCATATCGACGTGGCGCAGATCCGCGACAGCCTGGAGATCAGCGCCTTTATGATCACTTCCAACGGCGCACGGGTGCACAACACCGCCGGCGAACTGATTTTCAGCCACAACCTGGACGAAGATATCGCCCGCGATCTGTACGGCATGCTGCACGACGATCCGGATATCACCACCAACGTCTACCGTAACGACGATTGGTTTACCAACCGCGAAAGCCCGGAGCAGGAAGAATTCTTCCAGGAGTCAGTGTTCAAATATCAGTTGTTTGAGCCGGGCCTGCTGGAAACCGACGGCGTCTGCAAGGTTTACTTCACCTGTGAAGATCACGAGCGGTTGCTGCAGGTGGAAGACGCCATCAACGCGCGCTGGGGCGATCGGGTCAACGTCAGCTTCTCGTTCCCGACCTGCCTGGAAGTCATGGCGGGCGGCGTGTCGAAAGGGCATGCGCTGGAAGAAGTGGCCAAGATCATCGGCTATACGCTGCAAGAGTGCATCGCCTTCGGCGACGGCATGAACGATCTGGAGATGTTGTCGATGGCCGGCAAGGGCTGCATCATGCGCGACGCGCATCAGCGCCTGAAGGACATGCTGCCGGAGCTGGAAGTGATCGGTTCCAACGTCGATAACGCGGTGCCGCACTACCTGCGCAAGATGTTCCTCTGAAATAACCTTTAAATAATAAGGGCGCCTTGCGGCGCCCTTGGCATTACTTGTGCTGGCCCTGCTTCTGCAGGAACTGCACGCCCTTGTCCGGGAAGTCGGTGAACACGCCGTCGACGCCGGCCTGGTTGTAAATCACGTCATACAGCTGGTTTACGTCGGTCACATACTTCGGCAGCGCATCGGCGCGGATGGTGAACGGATGCACCGCCAGCTTGCTGGCGTGCGCTTCTTTCACCATGTCGGTCAGCACGATGTGGCCCGGCTTGGATTGATCCGCCACCACCAGCATGTGGTAGTCCGGCCCGATGCCGTCGGCATACTGAGCGATTTTCTTCATCGCGCCCGGTTTGAACATCCAGTCGTAGTCGTATTCCACCCACTTGCCGTCGGCTTTCTGCTCGTAGGTTTCCTGCCAGTCGTTATAGGCGATCAGCTGCACCAGCTTCAGATCCATGCCCAGCTTCGGTTCCAGCTCGTTCTTGATGCGTTTGAGCTCGTTGGCGTCGAAGCACTGCAGGTAGACGTTGTCGTTCTTGCCGGTGTAGCCGTACTGCTTGAGCACCGCCAGCACTTTGCTGGAGATGTCTTTGCCTTCCTGTTTGTGGAACCACGGCGCCTTGATTTCAGGGTAGATGCCGATGTTCTTGCCGGTCGAATGGTTCAGACCCTGCACGAACTCGATCTCTTCCTGGAAGGTGTGCACGCGGAAGTCGGATTTGCCCATCGGGAAGCGGCCAGGGTAGCCCTGCACTTTCTTGCCGTTTTCGATTTCAAAGCCTTCGGTGAACTTCAGCGATTTGATCTCCGCTAGCGTAAAGTCGATGGCGTAATAACGGCCGTCTTTGCGCGCGCGGTCCGGGAAGCGTTCGGCGACGTCGGTGACGCGATCGAGGTAATGGTCGTGCAGCACCACCAGCTCGTTGTCTTTGGTCATCACCAGATCTTGTTCGAGGTAATCGGCGCCTTGCGCGTAGGCCATCGCCTTCGCCGGCAGAGTGTGTTCCGGCAGGTAGCCGCTGGCGCCGCGGTGGGCGATCACCACTTTGTCCGCCGCCTGCGCGGCGCTGACCATTGAGGTGGCGAGAATGATCCCTGTCAGCAGGGCTTTGACTTGAGTCCGCATTCCGTTTTCTCCATGTTGTTGGGGGCAGGGTAGTAAAAAGGCCGCAGGGCGGCCTTTAAATCATGCAAAAGTCGTGTGACGCTTAGCCGCGTTTGCCGGCTGCGATTTCCGCGTGGTGTTTCTTTTCGTTCAGCATGGTCAGCAGCAGCAGGATAACCGCCAGCACGCCGCCGCCGATCATCACCATGAAGCCGCCGTCCCAACCGAAGAAGTCTACGGTGTAGCCGACGATGGCGCTGGCCGCGACCGAGCCGCCCAGGTAGCCGAACAGGCCGGTGAAGCCCGCGGCGGTGCCGGCGGCTTTCTTCGGCGCCAGCTCCAGCGCGTGCAGGCCGATCAGCATCACCGGGCCGTAGATCAGGAAGCCGATGACCAGCATACAGATCATGTCTACGGTCGGGTTACCGGCCGGGTTCATCCAGAACACCACGGTGGCGATGGTCACCAGCGTCATGAAGAACACGCCGGTGGCGCCGCGGTTGCCTTTGAACACTTTGTCCGACATCCAGCCGCACAGCAGGGTGCCCGGGATACCGGCGTATTCGTACAGGAAGTAAGCCCAGGAAGACTTGTCCAGCGCGAAGTGCTTCACTTCTTTCAGGTAAGTCGGCGACCAGTCCAGAATGCCGTAACGCAGCAGGTAGACGAACACGTTGGCGACCGCGATGTACCACAGCAGCTTGTTCGGCAGGATGTACTGCATGAAGATCTGCTTGGCGGTCAGCTCTTCTTCGTCTTTTTCGCTGTAGTCGTCCGGGTAGTCGTTTTTGTACTCTTCAATCGGCGGCAGGCCGCAGGATTGCGGGGTGTCGCGCATCAGGGCGAAGGCGATCAGGGCCACCAGGATGGCGCCGAAGGCCGGCATGTACAGCGCCGCGTGCCAGTCGTTGAACCAGGCCATGCCCAGCAGGAACAGCAGCGGCGGCAGGCCGCCACCCACGTTGTGGGCGCAGTTCCAGATGGAAACGATGCCGCCGCGTTCTTTCTGCGACCACCAGTGCACCATGGTGCGGCCGCACGGCGGCCAACCCATGCCCTGGAACCAGCCGCACAGGAACAGCAGGACGAACATGATGGCGATGCTGGAGGTGGCCCACGGCACGAAGCCCATGAACAACATCACCGCCGCCGCCAGGATCAGGCCGGCAGGCAGGAACACTCGCGGGTTGGAACGGTCGGAGACCGAACCCATGATGAATTTGGAGAAGCCGTAGGCGATGGAGATGCCCGACAGCGCGAAGCCGAGGTCGCCGCGGCTGAAGCCTTGTTCGATCAGGTATGGCATGGCCAGGGTGAAGTTCTTACGCACCAGATAGTAAGCGGCGTAACCGAAGAAGATCCCCAGGAAAATTTGCCAGCGCAGCTTACGGTAGAGCGGGTCTACCTTATCGCTCGGCACACGGGCGATGTGTGCGGCCGGCTTAAAAATACTCAACATGAGCGCCTCCGATGGCTTTATCTGTTATCACATCAATATGACCTTTTACGTTCATTTGATGATTGAGCGGATATCGAATGTGGTGTTTTTGTGTTCCATAACGAGCGCCATTGTCATCAAATACGCCTGGTGTCGCTGTGACGAATGGCGCAATTGTTACACTTTCATGAAACCACGGCGGATTTTGAGCGATTCGTTAACGTTATGAAATAGAAAAACGTCCAAAAATCGTGATTATGATCACATTGATGGTTTTTTTTGGACATTTTTATTTCGTTTTATGTTCGTTCTTGTTCCTTATCAAACAAAGACCCTAATAACCGTGGCTCAATAGGCTCATAACTACCGATCCTGAGGGAGCGACATGAGCAGCTATTTTGACGGCGGCGAAACGGATGTGATCATCATCGGCGGCGGCGCCACCGGCGCAGGCATTGCCCGCGATTGTGCGCGGCGCGGCTTGCGCTGCATTTTGCTGGAGCGTCACGACATCGCCACCGGCGCCACCGGCCGCAACCACGGCTTGCTGCACAGCGGCGCGCGCTATGCGGTGACCGACGGCGAGTCGGCGCGCGAGTGCATCGAAGAGAACCGCATCCTGAAACGCATCGCGCATCACTGTATCGAGCGCACCGATGGGCTGTTCATCACCCTGCCGCAGGACTCGCTGGACTATCAGCAGCAGTTTATCGCCGCCTGCCGCCAGGCCGACATCGACGCCGAGGCGATCGACCCGCAGCTGGCGCTGCGGCTGGAGCCGGCGGCTAACCCGGCGCTGATCGGCGCGGTGCGGGTGCCGGACGGCACCGTCGATCCTTTCCGGCTGACCGCCGCCAACATGCTGGACGCGCGCGAACACGGCGCGCAGATCCTGACTTACCACCAGGTGGTGGGGCTGCTGCGCAGCGGCGACCGGGTGACGGGCGTGCGCGTTTACGACCATCAGAATCAGCGGCGCTATGAGCTGCACGCACCGGTGGTGGTTAACGCCGCCGGCATCTGGGGCCAGCAGATCGCCGAATACGCCGATTTGCGCATCCGCATGTTCCCAGCCAAGGGAGCGCTGCTGATCCTCGGTCACCGCATCAACAATATGGTGATCAACCGTTGCCGCAAACCGGCGGACGCCGACATCCTGGTGCCGGGCGACACCATCTCGCTGATCGGCACCACCTCGACCCATATCGACTACGACCAAATCGATAACATGCTGGTGACGCCGCAGGAGGTGGACATTCTGATCCGCGAAGGGGCGCTGCTGGCGCCCACTCTGGCGCAGACCCGCATTCTGCGCGCCTATGCCGGGGTGCGGCCGCTGGTGGCCAGCGACGACGATCCCAGCGGGCGCAACGTCAGCCGCGGCATCGTGCTGCTTGATCACGCCAGCCGCGACGGGCTGGAAGGGTTTATCACCATCACCGGCGGCAAGCTGATGACCTACCGTCTGATGGCGGAGTGGGCCACCGACAAGGTGTGCGAAAAGCTTGGCGTAAACCGCCCGTGCACCACCGCGCAGGACGCGTTGCCCGGATCCCGCCAGTCGGCGGAGGAAACGGTGCGCAGCGTGGTCTCACTGCCCGCCAGCATTCGCGGCTCGGCGATCTACCGGCACGGCGATCGCGCCAGCCAGGTGCCGGCGGCCGATCGGCTCGACACCAGCCTGGTGTGCGAATGCGAGGCGGTGACCGCCGGGGAAGTGCGCTATGCGGTCAATTCGCTGACCGTCAATAACCTGGTGGATCTGCGTCGCCGCACCCGCGTCGGCATGGGCACCTGCCAGGGGGAACTCTGCGCCTGCCGCGCCGCCGGACTGCTGACGCGCTTCAAGGTCAGCACGCCGCAGCAATCCATCGTGCAGCTGTCGCAGTTCCTCAACGAACGCTGGAAAGGCGTGCGGCCGATCGCCTGGGGCGACGCGCTGCGCGAGAGTGAATTTACCAGTTGGGTTTACCAGGGATTATGCGGGCTTGAGGCCCAGGCAGACAAAGAGCAGGAGGCGGATGATGCGATTTGACGTAGTGGTGATTGGCGGCGGCCTGGCGGGCCTGAGCTGCGCCATTGCCGTGGCCGAACAGGGCAAGCGCTGCGCGGTGGTCAGTTCTGGCCAGAGCGCGCTCTACTTCTCCTCCGGCTCGCTCGATCTGCTGGCGAGATTGCCGGACGGCACGCCGGTCGAGATGCCGCTGGCGGCGTTGCCGCAGCTGGCGCAACAGGCGCCGCAGCATCCGTACGCCCTGATCGGGCCCGGCCGGGTGGCGGCGCTGTCCGCCGCCGCGCAGCGGTTGCTGGAGCGCTGCGGGCTGCACCTGCAGGGCGAGGGAGCCAACAACCATCTGCGCATTACGCCGCTTGGCACGCGCCGCGCCACCTGGCTCAGCCCGCAGGCGATCCCGACGCTGCCGCTGACCGGCCAACTGCCATGGCGGCGCATCGCGGTGATCGGCATCGAGGGTTTCCTCGACTTCCAGCCGCAGATGGCCGCCGACGCCTTGAGCCGCGAGCTCGGCGTAGAGACGGAGGTAGCCTATCTGCACATGCCGGCGCTGGACAGATTGCGCAATAACCCCAGCGAGTTCCGCGCGGTGAACATCGCCCGGGTTCTGGATTTGATGGAAAACCTGCCGCCGATGGCCGAGGAGCTGCGGCGGCTGGCGGGCGAGGCCGAGGCGCTATTCCTGCCGGCCTGTCTGGGCCTGGAGGATGACGCGTCGCTGGCGGTGCTGCAGGATGCGGTCGGCAAGCCGATCCGGCTGCTGCCGACGCTGCCGCCTTCGGTGCCCGGCATGCGCTTGCATCAGGCGCTGCGGCGGCGTTTTCAGCAGCTGGGCGGCGTTTTCATGCCCGGCGACAGCGTGCTGCGCGCCGAGAGCGAGGCCGGTCGCATCACCGGTTTGTACACCCGCAACCACGGCGATATTCCGCTGCGGGCGCAGCAGGTGGTGCTGGCCAGCGGCAGCTTCTTCAGCAATGGGCTGGTGGCCGATTTCGACCGGGTACGCGAGCCGATCTTCGGGCTGGACGTGCACAGCCGCGCCGATCGCGCCGACTGGAGCCGGCGCGAGCTGTTCGCGCCGCAGCCTTATCTGCAGTTTGGCGTGCGCACCGACGGCAGGCTGCGGGCGATGAAGCAGGGAATGCCGTTCGACAATCTGTATGCCATCGGCGCGGTCGCCGGCGGCTACGATCCGCTGCAGCAGGGCTGCGGCGCCGGCGTGTCATTGATCGGTGCGCTGCACGTCGCGCAGCAGATCGCCGCGGAGGAGTGCGTATGAGCCTGCATCAGGACCACAGCTTTGAAAGCTGCATCAAATGTACCGTCTGCACCACCTACTGCCCGGTCGCCAAAGTGAACCCGCTCTATCCGGGGCCGAAACAGGCGGGGCCGGACGGCGAGCGGCTGCGGCTGAAAGACCCGGCGCTGTACGACGAAGCGCTGAAATACTGCACCAACTGCAAGCGTTGTGAAGTGGCCTGCCCGTCCGACGTCAAAATCGGCGACATTATTCAGCGCGCCCGCGCCGACTTCGCCCAGAGCAAGCCGACGCTGCGTGACGCCATCCTCAGCCACACCGATATCATGGGCTCGCTGTCGACGCCGTTTGCGCCGATCGTCAACGCCGCCACCGGGCTGAAACCGGTGCGCAAGCTGCTGGACAAGGCGTTGAAGATCGATCACCGCCGCGAACTGCCGAAATACTCGTTCGGCACCTTCCGCCGCTGGTACCGGCAACAGGCGCAGGCGCAGCAGCGTTACGCCGAGCAGGTGGCGTTTTTCCACGGCTGCTTCGTCAACTATAACCACCCGCAGCTGGGCAAGGATTTGATCCGGGTGTTCAATGCGCTGGATATCGGCGTGCAGTTGCTGAAGCGCGAGAAATGCTGCGGCGTGCCGCTGATCGCCAACGGGTTTATCGAGCAGGCCAAGAAGCAGGCCAGGGTTAACGCCGAGTCGCTGCATGAAACGGTGCTGGAGCGCGGCATTCCGGTAGTGGCGACCTCATCGAGCTGCACCTTCACCCTGCGCGACGAATACCCCCACTTGCTGGACGTAGACACCACCCCGGTGCGCGATCGGGTGGAGCTGGCGACGCGCTATCTCTATCGCCTGATCAATCAGGGGCGCAGCCTGCCGCTGAAACGCACGTCGCTGCGGGTGGCGTATCACACGCCTTGCCATATGGAGAAGATGGGCTGGACCGCCTACACCCTGGAGCTGCTGCGGCAGATACCGGGGCTGGAGCTGGTGGTGCTGGATTCGCAGTGCTGTGGCATCGCCGGCACCTACGGGTTCAAATCGGAGAACTACGCCACGTCCCAACGCATCGGCGCGCCGCTGTTCCGGCAGATAGAAGAGAGCGGGGTGGATCTGGTGGTGACCGACTGCGAGACCTGCAAATGGCAGATAGAAATGTCCACCAGCAAGCGCTGCGAACATCCGATCACCCTGCTGGCGCAGGCGTTGGCATAAAACGAAAGGGCCGGCAGGCCGGCCCCTGCGGGATTACTGTTTCAGCTTCAGGGTAGAGATGATGCCTTCGGCTTCAGTCTGCGCCTGCTGCTGATTGTCTGCCGGCAGCGTTACCTGGATGGTCAGCATGTTGTTGTTCAGCGAACCGATCAGGACGGAAGAATAAGCCTTTTCACCGCCGCTGGTGATGATGCTGTCCAGCTGACGCAGCGGCACGCCGTTGACGTCGAGCGCCTTGTTGGTGATCACCTGCAGGTTGGCGTCACGTGCGCGCTGGGTATTCTCCAGGCGTTTGGCCAGAGTCTCCAGGCTGTCGGCGGTCTTGTCGCCCAAGATGACGATCACCGCGCGTTGACCGGTGCTGTCTGCGTAAACATGCATGTTGTTGGCCTGGTTGCCCAGCTTACCGCTCTGATCCGCCATGCCGACCGGCAGGGTGAACGCCAGTTTACCGTCCAGCAGGCTCACCTGCTGCCCGGCCGGCGCGCTGGCCGCCGCGCCGTCTGGCGCTGCCTTGGTGTCTTTGGTTTCGCCGTCGCAGGCCGCGAGGCCAAGCGCCAGCAGGCTGATACCCATCAATTTCGCTACTTTACGCATCGGGCTTCCTTCTTCCTTTCCGGTAGGGATTCACTGTCGTATCGCAACCTATTCCAGGTTGAAATGCAAGGCAGATGTTGTCACAAGTTTTTTTCCAGTAATAGCCGATAATCAGCCACTTCGCCTTTCTTTTCCAGCTGAACAATCTGATAGTGGTGGGCGATCAGCATCGTCAGCATGGCGCGGAACCGGTTACGGGTTTTGACCGTCAGTTGGCGATAGCCCTGCGCCCGCGCCCAACGTTCCTGTTCAGCCAACAAGGCCTGCGCCACGCCGTGGCGACGAAATGCCGGCAGCACGCCGCCCAGCCAGCTGTAAAACACCGTTTCCTGCCGTTGATAACCGAGTTTGAAACCGGCCGGCTGTCCGGCTATCTCGGCGATCAACAGGCTGGCGGGGGCGGCGCCGATACGTTGCTGCAGATCGGCCAGGCTATGCAGGCCGCCGAATTCGGGGATGCGTTGGTAAAGGCGGTGGATGTCTTCGAGCGTGGCGGTGCGGACGATTGGGGTCATGAGCGGCCTCCAAAGGATAAGGCCGCCCAGAATAACACGACTCAGCCCGGCTGCAGGCCGCCGCTGCGCGCCGCGATGCGTTTGAGCAGCATGTTCAGCAACACGCCGTACATCGGCAGGAAGAACAGCAGGCAGATCATCACCTTGAAGCTGTAATCCACCAGCGCGATCTCCACCCAGTTGTTGGCCATGAAGGGATCGCTGCTCTTATAAAAGGCGATGAAGAAGAACGCCAGCGTATCGCTGATGTTGCCGAGGAACATCGCCGCCGCCGGCGCCACCCACCAGGCGCTGCGTTGGCGCAGGCGGTTGAAGACGTGTACGTCGAGGATCTGGCCGAGCACATAGGCCATAAAGCTGGCGACAGCGATGCGCGCCACGAACAGGTTAAAACTGCTCAGCGCCGCGAAGCCCTGCCATTCTCCCTGATAGGTGACGGTGGAGATCACATAAGAGATGAATAGCGCCGGCACCATCACCGCCAGGATAATGCGTCGCGCCAGCGGCGCGCCGAAAATGCGTACGGTCAGATCGGTCGCCAGGAAGATAAACGGGAAGGTAAAGGCGCCCCAGGTGGTATGGAAGCCGAAAACGGTGATCGGCAGCTGCACCAGGTAGTTGCTGGAGGTAATGATGGCGATATGAAACAGCGAAAGCCAGACCAACGCGGTGAAGCGCTGCTGTGCGGTAAACGAATACATGTTGTAGCCTTTTTAGCAGTGGGGTGAGGGAACCCAGTGTGTCTTGTCAAAACAGCAAAAAACGCTGCGCGGCGGCATGATACGCGTTTGCGCAACCAATGCAATGGTTAAATTTAACGCAAACGTTAACGCATCTTGCGCAGAAAAACTACCGGCGTAAACTAGGCGCTAATGAGATGCGGCGAGCGTTCGCCGATCGTTTTTGAACGAGAAAAATTGCATGACTGACTTATTTGCCCAGGCAGACCAGACGCTCGATGCGCTGGGGCTGCGTTGCCCGGAACCGGTGATGATGGTGCGCAAAACCGTGCGCCATATGGACAACGGCGAAACGCTGCTGATTATCGCCGACGATCCGGCCACCACCCGCGATATCCCGGGGTTCTGCCGCTTTATGGAGCACACGCTGGTGGCGCAGGAGACCGAGCAGGCGCCATACCGTTATCTGCTGCGTAAAGGCGTCTAACGGCGGCGCGGCCGAGTTAAAAGTTCCCTCCCCCAAATGACAACGGGCGCGGTATGCCGCGCCCGTGTTTGTTTCCAAACTTAGCTGCGCTTTCTCAATAGCCGCAGCGCGTTGGCGGTGACCAGCGCGGTGGCGCCGGAGTCGGCCAGCACCGCCAGCCACAGCCCGGTCAGCCCCAGCAGGCTGGTGATCAGGAAGACCCCTTTCAACCCCAGCGCGATGGTGATGTTTTGCCGGATATTGGCGTGGGTGGCGCGCGAGATGCGGATCATCTCCGCGACGCCCACCAGCCGATTGTGGGTCAGGGCGGCGTCGGCGGTTTCCAATGCCACGTCGGTGCCGCTGCCCATGGCGATGCCGATGCTGGAGGCTTTCATCGCCGGGGCGTCGTTGATGCCGTCGCCGATCATCGCCGTCGGGCGCAGTTCGCTCAGTTCGGTGACCGCGCTGACCTTATCTTCCGGCAGCAGACCGGCGCGATAGTCGAGGCCCAGCTCGCCGGCGATCGCCGCGGCGGCGCGCGGGTTGTCGCCGGTCAGCATCACGCCGCGAATGCCCAGCGCGTTCAGTTCGGCTATCGCCTGCCTGGCGTCGCCGCGCAGCGTATCGCGCAGCGCCAGCAAACCGATGGGCGCGCCGTCTTCCAGCACCACCACCGCCGTTTTACCGGCGTTTTCCAGCTTGTCTACCTGGTTCTGCCATTGGGTGGCGAGCAGGCCCGGCGCCAGCTTGCCCGGCGCACTGATCAGCACGGTCTTGCCGTCCACGATCCCTTCCACGCCGACGCCGGCCAGCGCGCGGCGCGCCTGCGCCAGCGGCAACTCAGCCCCGCTTGCGGCGGCGCGGTTGATGATCGCCTGCGCCAGCGGGTGATGTGAACCGGCTTCCACCGCGGCGGCAAGCTGCAACAGCCGTTGTTCGGTCAGCGCGCCGATAGGCAGCACGTCGGTGACCGTCGGCTTGCCTTCGGTCAGGGTGCCGGTCTTATCGAAGGCGATGGTTTGAATCTGGCCCAGTTGCTCCAGCGCCGCGCCGCCTTTAATCAGCGCGCCGCGCCGCGTGGCGGCCGCCAGCCCGGATGTGATGGCCGCCGGCGTTGAGATCACCAGCGCGCATGGACAGCCGATCAGCAGCAGCGTCAGGCCGCGATAGATCCAGGTCTCCCACGGCTGTGAGAACAGCAGCGGCGGTACCAGGATCACCGCGACCGCCAGCAGCATAATGGCCGGGGTGTAGTAGCGGCTGAAGCGATCGAGGAAGCGTTCGATCGGCGCGCGGCGCTCTTCGGCCTCTTCAATCAGCTGCAAAATGCGGTCGATGGCGTTTTTGCCAGGCTCGGAGATCACCTTCATCTGCGCCGCCTGATCGACGGACAGGCTGCCGGCGGCCACTTTCTCACCCTGTTGGCGCTCGACCGGCACCGATTCGCCGGTCAGGGCGCTTTCATCGAAGCTGGCGAACGGATTGAGCAGCTCGGCGTCGGCCGGCAGGCGCCCGCCGGGCGCGATTTCAATCACGTCGCCGGGGCGCAGGCTGGCGACCGGCACGCGTTTGCGTTCCGTGCCTTGCAGCAGCAGCGCATCTTCAGGCACCAGCTCCATCAGCGCCGTCACCCCGCGCCGTGCGCGGTTGGCGGCGTAGGATTCCAGCAGTTCGCCGACCATAAACAGCAGCAGCACCATCGCCGCTTCGGCGGTGGCGCCGATGAACAGCGCGCCGATGGCCGCCACGCTCATCAGCGTTTCGATGGCGAACGGCGTACCGGAACGAATCAAACGCAGCGCCTTGGCGGCGACCGGCGCCAACCCGACCAGCGTGGTGGCGATAAAGGCGATGCGGCCCAGCTCCGGGTTAACCCGATCCAGCGCCCAACTGACCACCATCAGGGTGGTTAACAGCAGCAGCGGCGCGAATTCGCCGAAGCGTGAGGTTTTCGGCGCGGCGGCTTTGGCGGTCTGAGCGCCGAGCAGGGTAAAACCGGCCTGAGCGACCGCGTCCTGGATCCGCAGGCTGATATCGGACTGTGCGTCGACCACCAGTTTCTCGGTGGCGAACAACACGCGCGCGCTGTCGACGCCGGGAAGTGCCGTGACGGCATTTTCGATTTTTTTGGCGCAGCTGGGGCAGTCCATGCCGGTGACTTTCCAGCTGAAACGTTGGCTGCCGGAAGGGGGAGCGGCGGCCAGCCTGTCGCTTTCCTCGTCCGGATCGTCGGGCGCGGCGGTGCAGCAGCCGCTATCGCCATGATCGTGATGATGGTGGGCGTGTTCGGCCTGTGCGGCGGCGTTTTTCGGTTCGCTGCTGCAGCCATGTTGAGTTTTGCTGTGGCTGTGGTTGCAGCCGCATCCGCCTTCGGCGTGGTAATGTTCCTGATGATTATGGTTTTGCTGATTGTGCATAACGTCCCCCTTCGGGCTGTTAAACGGGTTTGCTCAACTGACTCTACACCCTGGAGTCCACTCCAGAGTCAAGCGCCGGATGAGAATTATTGCTAACGACGTTCAAGCGTAGAAAGGGGGAATCATTCAATAATGAATAATGCGAATTTAAATATATCGGCTTTTCTTATCCCCTATTTGGGCGAAAAGGCTCGCTGCCGTTAGTTTAAATAAGAAAATAATATTCCTATAGAAACTAAAAAATCGCCCGACCTAATAATAAAGAGTTATTAATCTATAACGCTTTAGCAAAATTTACCTTTTCCCCCGAGTAAAGCCAGCATGATTCGCTTGAGTCTGCAGGCCGCATTGCTATTGAAGTTTGGTGCCAACTTATCCTCATCAAGTTTCATTTGCTTTGTAAAGAAGCCTAAAAAGCAGCATAACAAACTTTCGTTGCGATAATAAATGGTTGATTATTTTATGTGCAGTTTTACGGTCCTGCCTATAATTGGAATCGATTACCATTTTTAATGGTGATCTTATTTGCTGATATATATGCATTAATTCTACCTAACACACTGCCGGTAACGGCGCATAAGCCCCTTCCAGCAAGCTTGAGGTTCATTAACCGTGGCTTACGGGGAGGTTATGTCTATCTGTCTGATTGATATCAATCAGGTAATGAGTGGAATCGAACCAATGCAATCTACTAAAAAGGCAATTGAAATTACTGAATCCAGCCTCGCTGCCGCGACAACCGGTTACGATGCTGTAGACGACCTGCTGCATTATCATGAGCGGGGTAACGGGATTCAGATTAATGGCAAGGATTCATTTTCTAACGAGCAAGCTGGGCTGTTTATTACCCGTGAGAACCAAACCTGGAACGGTTACAAGGTATTTGGCCAGCCGGTCAAATTAACCTTCTCGTTCCCGGACTATAAGTTCTCTTCCACCAACGTCGCCGGCGACACCGGGCTGAGCAAGTTCAGCGCGGAACAGCAGCAGCAGGCTAAGCTGTCGCTGCAGTCCTGGGCCGACGTCGCCAATATCACCTTCACCGAAGTGGCGGCCGGTCAAAAGGCCAATATCACCTTCGGCAATTACAGCCAGGATCGTCCCGGCCACTATGATTACGGCACCCAGGCCTACGCCTTCCTGCCGAACACCATTTGGCAGGGCCAGGATTTGGGCGGCCAGACCTGGTACAACGTCAACCAATCCAACGTGAAGCATCCGGCGACCGAAGACTACGGCCGCCAGACGTTCACCCATGAGATTGGCCATGCGCTGGGCCTGAGCCACCCGGGCGACTACAACGCCGGTGAGGGCAACCCGACCTATAGAGATGTCACCTATGCGGAAGATACCCGCCAGTTCAGCCTGATGAGCTACTGGAGTGAAACCAATACCGGTGGCGACAACGGCGGTCACTATGCCGCGGCTCCGCTGCTGGATGACATTGCCGCCATTCAGCATCTGTATGGCGCCAACCTGTCGACCCGCACCGGCGACACCGTGTACGGCTTTAACTCCAATACCGGTCGTGACTTCCTCAGCACCACCAGCAACTCGCAGAAAGTGATCTTTGCGGCCTGGGATGCGGGCGGCAACGATACCTTCGACTTCTCCGGTTACACCGCTAACCAGCGCATCAACCTGAACGAGAAATCGTTCTCCGACGTGGGCGGCCTGAAGGGCAACGTCTCGATCGCCGCCGGTGTGACCATTGAGAACGCCATTGGCGGTTCCGGCAACGACGTGATCGTCGGCAACGCGGCCAACAACGTGCTGAAAGGCGGCGCGGGTAACGACGTGCTGTTCGGCGGCGGCGGGGCGGATGAATTGTGGGGCGGTGCCGGCAAAGACATCTTCGTGTTCTCTGCCGCCAGCGATTCCGCACCGGGCGCTTCAGACTGGATCCGCGACTTCCAGAAGGGGATCGACAAGATCGACCTGTCGTTCTTCAATAAAGAAGCGCAGAGCAGCGATTTCATTCACTTCGTCGATCACTTCAGCGGCACGGCCGGTGAGGCGCTGCTGAGCTACAACGCGTCCAGCAACGTGACCGATTTGTCGGTGAACATCGGTGGGCATCAGGCGCCGGACTTCCTGGTGAAAATCGTCGGCCAGGTAGACGTCGCCACGGACTTTATCGTGTAACACAGCAACGGAACGCCCGGCGCAGTCTCGGCCGGGCGTGATGCGGGAGCCCGGTATGAAAGGTACTTTAGCGCGCACCGCCTTGGCGGCGGGCGGCATGATGGTGACGAGCGCGGTGATGGCCGGCAGTTTGGCATTGCCGACCGCGCAGTCGCTGGCGGGACAATGGCAGGTGGCCGACAGCGAACGGCAATGCCAAATCGAGTTTCTGGCGGATGAACAAAGCGAGACCAACGGCTATCAGCTGGTGGATCGGCAACATTGTTTGCAGAGCGTGTTTGCGGCGGAAGTGGTGGGCTGGCGCCCGGCGCCGGACGGCATCGCCCTGCTGCGGGCGGATGGCAGCACGCTGGCGTTCTTCTCGCGCGACGGCGATCTGTACCGCAATCAGCTGGGTGCGGATGAGGCTTTGACGTTGAAAGCGCTGGCTTGATGAAGAAACGGGTTCGGCGCGCCGAACCCGCGGCAGGTCTCTACAGGTAGAGCGAACGCACGATCAGGAAGTGGCCGGAGAAGTAACAGAAAGCCACGATGGCGTCCGCCGCGCGGAAGGTGAAGCGGTAGCGGTTGAGCAGCCAAACCACGTTGGCCAGCAGCAGCAGCGAGGTGCCGATCAGCAGCGAGAAGCCGAAATCGGTGCTGCGCAGGAAATATTGTTCGCCCGCCAGCCAGACCATCAGCAGCGTCATCGCCACGTAGGTAACGATCGGCCAGCGCATCTCTTCCAGCCGGGTCCAGACGGTGGCCAGCAGCAGTGCGCCGATCGCCAGCAGCGCCAGCGGCAGCGGCCAGAACAGGCTGAACGTCATCTGGCTGGCGAAACTCAGGGTGTACAGCAGGTGGGACAGGAAAAAGGCGCCGATGGCGTACAGCACCCGTTCGCGCGGCAACAGGAGCAATGCGTCGCCGATCAGCGTCGCCAGCAGGCCGAGTACGATCAGATAACCCGCCGCGCCGAGCACCGGCGCCTGCCAGGCCAACAGCAACAGCAACAGCAGCGTGACGGGTTTGAACACCCAGCGCTGCCAGCGCGGCCCACGGTAAGAGGCGTCGACGAACAGCCAACCGGAAAAGAATACGGCAAGGAACGGCCAACTCATTTATGTCTTCCTTATGTATGAGGGAGCCGCAACCACCGGCTCCAAACTGTCACCCATGTCACTTCTTCATTTCAGTGTAGGTAGCCTGCCGGCGATCGACAATGCTTTCTTGAGAATGCTATGTTTACGCTGATTTAGCCGCGAAGGAAATGGGAAACCGATGAGTAAGCCACCGTTGTTTTTTGTCGCCGTGATGGCGTTGATCGCCGTGTTGGCCACGCAACGCTACTTCAAACAGCGCCAGCAGGAGGCGGAAAACGATCGCGCGCCGATGCGCAGTCTGCAGGTGACGGTGAGCGACAAACGCGCGGTGCCGGTCGCCAAGACCCGTGCGCCGCAGCGCGAACCGCTGGTCAATGAGCCGATGTATTACGAGGTGGTGTTCAGCCCGAACCAGGGCGGTGAAGACATCCAGCTGCGGCTGAAGCAATGGCAGTACAACCCGATTGAAAAAGGCGCGCAGGGCACGTTGAACATGCAGGGCACGCGCTTCGTCTCGTTCACCGCTCAGCCGTAGCGGTCACTTCTTCTTGATGGGCGGCTGTTTCTTTTGCCAGGCCAGCAGCTCGAACACGCCAAAGATAAAGATCTTGGCCTCTTGCCAGTAGCTGATCGGCTGATCCTTCGGCTGGGTGGATTTCAACAGCACCAGCTGCAGGCCGTGCATCACCACCATAAAGAACAGCGCCACGTCGATGAAATACTTCAGCGGCTTGGGAAATGGATGGAACAGGTTAGAGAGCAGGAAGCCCCACACGCACAGCATCAGCAGGCGGCCCAGATTAATCAGCATGATCGGTTTTCTCTTGCGAACGAATATAAAGGCGATAGGCCACCTGGCCGGCGACCTTCTCCCGGTGCAGCTGCCAGCTGGCAGGCACGTCCGCCGCGGCGCTTTCCGCCTCGGCTTCTACATAGATCCAGGCCTCGTCGGCCAGCCAGCCGCGCTGTTCCAGCAACAGGGCGGTCTCCGCCAGCAGGCCTTTGCGAAACGGCGGATCGAGGAAGACCACGTCGAACGGTTGACCGTCACCCGCCAGCCAGCTCAACGCGTTGGTGTTGATAACCACCCCTTTGCCCTGCAGCAGCGCCAGATTTCTTTCCAGCTGCTGCGCCACCGGCCGTTCGAATTCCAGCAGCGTGGCGCTGCCGGCATAGCGCGACAGCGCTTCCAGCCCCAATGCGCCGCTGCCGGCGAAGCAGTCCAGACAGCGCGCGCCCTGAATCACCGGCGCCAGCCAGTTGAACAGGGTTTCGCGCACCCGATCGGTGGTGGGGCGCAGCCCCGGGCTGTTCGGCACCGGGAGTTTGCGGCCGCGCCATTGGCCGCCGATGATGCGGATCTGTCCGGCTGCGGCCTGGGGCGGTTTTTTGGCCGCCGCCCGTGGCGAGAGTCTTGTCATAAGCGTTGTTTGGTTTCTTTCGCGGCGCGGGGCCGCCGAGGTTAACGAAAAGTTGTCCCTATTCTACCGGTGACGGGCGTCGGGGGGAACGGTAAAACGTTGTTGTCTGATTTCACGCCGGAAAGCATGCCGGATGCGTGTTGCTGCGCGAGGGAAAGTGATAGACTCGGCGGATTATTGTCAGCATATATCCTTCAGGTATGGAGGGTAAGCGAGCCTTCGGTACGGAGTAGAGTCATAACATGGCAAAAGATAAGAAACGTGGGTTTTTCTCCTGGCTGGGCTTTGGCCAGAAGGAAAAGGAAGAAGAGCAACAGCAACCTGAGCCGTCGGTAGAGCAGGCGGAACCTCAGGCCGCGGAGACGCCGGCTGAACCGGCCGCCGCCAAGCTGGATGACAAGCTCCCCGCCCAGGAATCTGAACCTGCCGCCTCCGTCGACACCCCGGGAGAGTGGGATAACGGTCAGGCCGGTGAACAAATCGCGGAAAACCTACCGGCGGCGGCTGAACATCCGGCGGCGCCGCAAGCGTTAGCTGAAGAGATCGTCAGCGTCACCGAGCAAGTGGCGGCGCAGCAGCAACCGGTGGTCGAGCCAGAGCCGGTCGTCGAGCCTGAGCCGGTGGTTGAACCTGAGCCGGTCGTCGAGCCTGAGCCGGTGGTTGAACCTGAGCCGGTGGTTGAACCCGAGCCGGTCGTCGAGCCAGAGCCGGTGGTTGAACCCGAGCCGGTGGTCGAGCCCGAGCCGGTCGTCGAGCCTGAGCCGGTCGTCGAGCCAGAGCCGGTGGTTGAACCTGAGCCGGTCGTCGAGCCAGAGCCGGTGGTTGAACCTGAGCCGGTCGTCGAGCCAGAGCCGGTGGTTGAACCCGAGCCGGTCGTCGAGCCAGAGCCAGTGGTTGAACCCGAGCCAGTCGTCGAACCTGAGCCGGTCATCGAGCCCGAGCCGGAAGAAGAGCCGCTGGAGCCTGTCGTGCCGGCCGTTGCGCAAGAGCAGGAGCGCCCGACCAAAGAGGGCTTCTTCGCGCGCCTGAAGCGCAGCCTGCTGAAGACCAAGCAAAACCTCGGTTCCGGCTTTATGGGGCTGTTCCGCGGTAAAAAGATCGACGACGACCTGTTCGACGAGCTGGAAGAACAGCTGCTGATCGCCGACGTCGGCGTGGACACCACGCGCAAGATCATCACCTCCCTGACCCAGCACGCCAGCCGCAAGCAGCTGAAAGACGCCGAAGCGCTGTACGGCAAGCTGAAGGAGGAAATGTCCGAAATTCTGGCCAAGGTCGATCGGCCGCTGGATGTCAGCGGGAAAACCCCGTATGTCATCCTGATGGTCGGCGTGAACGGTGTGGGTAAAACCACCACCATCGGCAAGCTGGCGCGTCAGTTCCAGGCGGAGGGCAAGTCGGTGATGCTGGCGGCGGGGGACACCTTCCGCGCCGCGGCGGTGGAACAGCTGCAGGTGTGGGGCGAACGCAACCGCATTCCGGTGGTGGCGCAGCATACCGGCGCGGATTCCGCTTCGGTGATCTTCGATGCGGTGCAGGCCGCCAAGGCGCGCGGCATCGATGTGTTGATCGCCGATACCGCCGGCCGTCTGCAGAACAAATCGCACCTGATGGAAGAGCTGAAGAAGATCGTCCGCGTCATGAAAAAACTGGACGACCAGGCCCCCCATGAGGTTATGCTGACGCTCGATGCCAGCACCGGCCAGAATGCCGTCAGTCAGGCGAAATTATTTAATGAGGCCGTGGGCTTAACCGGCATCACGCTGACTAAACTGGACGGTACCGCCAAGGGCGGGGTGATCTTCGCCATCGCCGATCAGTTCGGTATCCCGATCCGCTATATCGGCGTCGGGGAAGGCATCGAAGATTTGCGGCCGTTTAAGGCTGACGATTTTATTGAGGCACTTTTTGCCCGAGAGGATTAATACGGATGATTCGCTTTGAACAGGTCAGTAAAGCTTATCTGGGCGGACGGCAAGCGCTGCAGGGGGTCGATTTCCATCTGCGCCCGGCGGAGATGGCGTTTCTGACCGGCCATTCCGGCGCGGGGAAAAGTACCCTGCTGAAACTGATTTGCGGTATCGAACGGCCCAGCGCCGGCCACATCTGGTTTGGCGGCCACGACATCAGCCGCTTGAAAAACCGCGAGGTGCCGTTCCTGCGTCGGCAGATCGGCATGATCTTCCAGGATCACCACTTGCTGCTGGATCGCACGGTGTATGACAACGTGGCGATGCCGCTGATCATCGCCGGCGCCAGCACCGAAGATATCCGCCGCCGCGTTTCCGCCGCGCTGGACAAGGTCGGTTTGCTGGATAAAGCGAAGAACTTCCCGATTCAGCTGTCCGGCGGTGAGCAGCAGCGCGTGGGCATCGCCCGCGCGGTGGTGAACAAGCCGGCGGTGCTGCTGGCGGATGAACCGACCGGTAACCTGGACGATGCGCTGTCGGAAGGCATTCTGCGCCTGTTTGAAGAATTCAATCGCGTCGGCGTGACCGTTCTGATGGCGACGCACGACACCGGGCTTATCGCCCGCCGCAATTACCGCATCCTGACGCTGAGCCAGGGCCGCATGCAAGGAGGCGCTCACCATGGCCAATAACGCAAAAACCGCCAAGAGCAAGGCGCTGCGCGGCGGCTGGCGCGAACAGTGGCGTTACGCCTGGATGAATGCCATCAAAGACATGCTGCGTCAGCCGTTGGCGACGCTGCTGACGGTGATGGTGATCGCCATTTCCCTGACGCTGCCGAGCGTGTGCTATATCGTGTGGAAAAACGTCAGCACCGCGGCCAGCCAGTGGTATCCGACGCCGCAGCTGACCGTCTATCTGGATAAATCGCTCGATGACGACGCGGCGCTGAAAGTGCTCGACGCCATCAAGGCGGAAGCCGGCGTGGAGAAGGTGAACTACCTGTCGCGTGAAGAAGCGCGCGGCGAGTTCCGCAACTGGTCGGGCTTTGGCGGCGCGCTGGACATGCTGGAAGAGAACCCGTTGCCGGCGGTGGCGATCGTCACGCCGAAGCTGAGTTTCCAGAGTTCGGACACCCTCAACACCCTGCGCGATCGCGTGGCGGCGGTGCAGGGCGTCGAAGAAGTGCGTATGGATGACAGCTGGTTTGCCCGCCTGGCGGCGCTGACCGGGTTGGCGGGCCAGATTGCGGCGATCATCGGCGTGCTGATGATTGTGGCGGTGTTCCTGGTGATCGGCAACAGCGTGCGTCTGAGCATCTTCAGCCGTCGCGACACCATCAACGTGATGAAACTGATCGGCGCCACCGACGGTTTTATCCTGCGGCCGTTCCTCAACGGCGGGGCGATGCTGGGCTTTGCCGGCGCGCTGCTGTCGCTGGTGCTGTCCGGGGCGCTGGTGTGGCAGCTGGAGTCGGTGGTCGCCGGCGTGGCCAAAGTGTTCGGCACCACCTTCACCTTGCACGGGCTGGGCTGGGATGAGGCGCTGCTGCTGCTGATCATCTCCGCGATGATCGGCTGGATCGCCGCCTGGTTGGCGACGGTGCAACATTTACGCCGATTTACACCACAGTAAGATTTTTTTGGTATACTCTTCTCCTGCTGCTTTTGATCGCGTTGCGGGAGAAGAGTGACCTCAAGCGAAGTCAGCACCATCCCTCTCTTCTTAGCGCACAAATTCCCTATCGGCCTGCACCCTCGTCACGTATTGTCAGCGACAATGCTTGCAAAAAAGGGTGAACTTCTAGGGCGGAGTACGGTCAAAAATTGCAGCAAATGTTAAGGTGTCCGGCGTGTGGAACCGCTTTTGCTTCAGCAACTGCCGTAGAATCAATCATTTCCCCGCTGTAATAATCACCTGCATGATTTTGTATTCTCATAGAGAGGGTTTGAATGACCAAAGAAATGCAAACTTTAGCCTTAGTACCCCAAGGTAGCTTGGAAGCCTATATCCGGGCAGCCAACGCCTATCCGATGCTGACGGCAGAGGAAGAGCGGGAGCTGGCTGAACGGCTGCATTATCAGGGCGATCTGGATGCCGCTAAGCAGCTCATCCTGTCTCACCTGCGCTTTGTCGCTCATATTGCCCGCAACTATTCAGGCTATGGTCTGCCGCAGGCGGATCTGATTCAGGAAGGCAACATCGGCCTGATGAAAGCCGTTCGCCGCTTCAACCCTGAAGTCGGCGTGCGTCTGGTTTCCTTTGCGGTGCATTGGATTAAGGCGGAAATCCACGAGTACGTATTGCGCAACTGGCGCATCGTGAAAGTGGCGACCACCAAAGCGCAGCGCAAGCTGTTCTTTAACCTGCGCAAAACCAAACAGCGTTTGGGCTGGTTCAACCAGGACGAAGTGGAACTGGTGGCCCGCGAGCTGGGCGTAACCAGCAAAGACGTGCGCGAGATGGAATCGCGCATGGCGGCGCAGGACATGACGTTCGATCCGACTCCGGACGACGAGGCCCGCGATGGCCAGTCGATGGCGCCGGTGCTGTACCTGCAGGACAAGAGCTCGGACTTCGCCGAAGGCATCGAGGAAGATAACTGGGAAAGCAACGCCGCAGACAAACTGGCCTATGCGCTGGAAGGTCTGGACGAGCGCAGCCAGCATATCATTCGCGCCCGTTGGCTGGACGACGACAACAAATCGACGCTGCAGGAGCTGGCCGATCAGTACGGCGTTTCCGCCGAACGCGTGCGCCAGCTGGAAAAGAACGCCATGAAGAAACTCAAAATGGCGATCGAAGCCTGAGTCGATGCGAGATTCGATAAAAAAGCCCGGCAAGCCGGGCTTTTTAGTGCCTGAAATTCGGCGTTATGGCGCCACGGCGGCGAAGTCCGGCGCCGGGCAGTCGTAGCCGAATTTCGCCGCCCACGGATAACGGGTGCCGGTGTTGATATAGCGCTGATAAAGCGCGCGGCCGGTTTTGGCGTCGCGCTTGATAACCCAGCTGGCGGCGTTACACAGCACGGCGGCATAGGCCTGGCTCTTCGGCGGCAGCAGATCGGCCGCCTGTTGCGCCAGCCCCACCGCCTGCCAGCGATAGTGCAGGAAACGGTTGTCTTCCTCCGGTAGCGCCGCCTTGGCGCGCGCCGCTTCTGCGCTGTCGATCCAGCTTTTATGCTTCAGCTCGCGAGTATCGAACGCATCCCCCAGATAGGAATAGCCGGCGCCATAGATGGCGTAATCCGGCGTCATCTCATACCCGGTAAACTCCAGCCCCTGGGCGCGCAGCAGGTTGGCGGCGCGATAGTAAGCCTGCGCGCGCGTCAGCGGCGCGGCGGATTTGTCCTTGGCGGCCTTCAGCTCATCGGCATACTGCTGCGCCGCTTGCCGGTAGTTGGGAATATCGAAATAGGCCAGCGCTTCCGGCGCGCGTCCGACGCGCATCAGCCGCCGCGCCAGCAGTTCGCGCAGCTGCACTTCCGGCGTGATCTGCTGGCCGCCGTAGTCGTCCGGGTTTACCGGCTTGAGCGGCGTCGTCGGCGCCGGGGCGTGCTTATCGACAAAGCCTTTCAACTCATCGACGGTCAGCACCCGCTCCGCCACGTCGGCCACGTCGGCCCAGTAGAGCGCTTTGCCGCGATACAGCAGATCCATCGCCTGCAGATAGTCGCCGCGGTTCAGCGCCAGGATGGCCTGTTCGCCGGCCACCCGGCACTCGGGCACGATGGTTTCCGCGACGAAGTCGGCGTTGCGCTGTTCACCCCAGCTTTCGTCGGCGGGGAACGCGCTTGCCGCCTTGGCGTAGGCGGCGGTGGCGGCTTTCACGTCGCCGTCGCGCAGCGCCATTTTGGCGCGCAGCCACCACGCCAGGCCGCTGTCGCCGGCGTTTTTCAGCAGGCTCGCCGCCATCGGGTATTGCCCCGAACGGTAAGCCAGCGCCGCCAGCCGATCGCTGCCGGCGAAGCCGCTTTTCACTGAGCCGTCCAGCAGCGTCAGGATCTGGCTGATGATTTGCGCGGAGCGGCCGTTGCCGTCGGTATCCGCCATTTGCAGGTTGCCGCTGCGGGCGAACAGCTCAATGGTCACCAGCTGCTGGATCAACGGATCGCCGATAACCTGCTTCAGCGTGTCCAAATGGTCGGGATTGACCAGGAGGCTGGAGACGTACTGCAGCGACTGCCCGCCGCTCGGATCGCCCTGCGCCGCCTGTTGCGCGTACAGGTGGGCGGCGGGGGCGACGTCACCCAGCCACAGGTGAATGCGCGCCTGTTGCCCAAGACTGCTCAGCGCCAGCTGATCGGGATCGGCGACGCCGTTTTTCACCCGATCGATCACCTGCTGGAATGCCGCCAGCGCCTGTTCAAGCGCGGTTTTTGGCGGATGCTCGGCGGCGGGGGCGGTTTCACCAGATTCATTCACCGGCGTCCCGTGGTCCGCCATCAGTACCCGCCCCAGCGAATACTGCGCCCGCAGTCCCCAGTCGCCCTGCTCGGCGGCCGGTAGCTTCAGCACCTGCTGGAAATAGTCTGCGGCGCGCGGATCGTGGCTGGCGAAAGCCACGGCGCCCAGTTGATAGAGACGCGCGGCGTTGGACAACCCCTGCGTATTGACGGCGTCAGCCTCTTCCACCGTTTTGGCGGCGCGCATTTTGCCGATCGCGATCGTTTCCGGCGATTGCGGCATCGGTTTCGGCGGCATCGGCGGCGGCGGGGCTTGCCAGTGCGGCAGCTGTTTATCCATCGGCACCAGCCGGCCGGCTTCGAAGGCGAAATTGCCCTCCGGCATATACAGCAGGGTGCCGTTGCGGTCGATCAGCAGCCGGTTAGGAAAATCCGGGCCGCAGGCATAGCCGTTCAGCGGCAGCGCCAGCGCGGCGCCGATCAGCATGGCCAGCGGAAGAAGGCGGCGGGTGTTCCGTGCCGCGCGCGTATCAAGGTGTGACAAGGGTGCCTCCTGGCGTCAGTTGTTGGCAGCGCAGCCAGCCCAGCGGCCGGGATTGTCCGGCGCGCAGCTGATCGCCGCTGATTCGAATAAAGCGTTGCCGTTGCGGTGCGGACTCCAGCCGGTAGTTGCCGACCGCGTCCGCCGCCAGGCAGTCGTCGGCGCGGATGATGACTTCTTGCGGCAGCGGGGCGTCCACCGGCCCGTTGTTATGAATTATCAGATCATACAGCCCGTTTTGCTGTGGCTGAGGCCTAAATTTTACCTGCCAGTCGACATTCAGCGGCCGCCGTTCGATCACCGCTCGCAGCGTGGCGAGCGACCAGGCGCGCCGATCGTCCGCCAGCGGCAAGCGGAACCAGATAATGCCGCGCAGCCGGGGCGGCGTTTGCTGCGCCAGCGTTTGCAGAAAATCGGCGATCTGCTGCGGCGCGACCGCCAGCTCACGGCCGTTGCCCGCCACGCGCAGCGAGGATTCGCTCTCCACCTGCGCACCCTGCGCATCAAACCCCAGCAGCGCCATGCCATAAGCCGGCAGCGCGACGCGAAACGGCTTCGGTGTGACGGCGGCGTACTGCCGCACCCAGCGTAGCGCCAAGGGGCCGTCAAACAGCCCCTGCTGCGGCGAGAGCACCGCATGCACCTGCAGGACGGAGCTGTCGGCCTGTTGCAGTACGCCGGGCAGGTCGGGCGAGCCGATCCAGGCCGGCAGGGCGGTGATGCCGAGCTGCACAGCGACGGGCAGCCGTTGGCGTAACCGCTGCAGAAAGCGTTGGTAGTCCGGCAGGCGGGCGGTGGCGGCGTCATGATCGATCTCGACGCCGGTGACGGGCAGCCCGGCCGCCTGCCAGCGCTGGGTGAGCGCCAGCAGGCGCTGGATAATGGCCGCCTGGTCCAGCTGCGGCAGCTGGCCGTCGAGGCGCGCCACCAGCCAGAGCGGGCGGCCGTCCTGCTTCAGCAGGCTGAGATCGGCCGGGATTTCCCGCCAGCCTTCACGCGGATGCACCTGCAGCGCCAGCACTCGCACCCCGCTGAACAGATCGCGGCTGTGCGCCAGCGCATCGGCGTGCTGCGGCGTCCACACCCGCTGCCAGACATAAACCTGCTGATCCCAGCCTGAGGCCAGGCGCAGCGCCTGCTGATGCCCGGCGAACCAGGCCGCCAACCCCAGCGCAATCAAAACCAGCGCCGCCAACCGGCGTTTCATTTTTGCCAGAGATCGCCCTGCGGTGCAAAGCCGCAGGCGCGCATGAAGTTATCGACTTCCCCGCGTTCGCGCGGCGCCAGACCGGCGGTCGACAGCTGCCAGTGGGCGACCTGCGGCAGCTGACGCTGTGCATCCTGCACCAGGTAAAGACCGACGCCGCGGCGGCGCGTCACTTCGCGCACCAGCAGATCCTGCAGTTCGGCGCGGTCGTCCTGCAGCGCAATTTTCACCGCGCCCAGCAGACGCTCGTTGAAGCGGGCGGCGAACAGCGCCCTGCCGTCGCTTAGCCAGCGCTGCCACTGTTCCGGCTGCTGGTGCGGCCAAATTTTACCGAGGTCGATAAGGTCTTGCGGGGATAGCGCGGTCAGGCGCTCGATGGTCAGTTTCATGCAGAATTTCCGCGCAGCTAAATGATGCCGACAGTGTAATAGATCTTGTGCAGAGCGTTGTGTAAGTTTTTCTGTACGATTACTGTGCAATATGTTTTTTGCACGGGGCATTTTCCGAGTAAATAGTTAGTAAAGGGATTGTTAACCAGCACAACGCGCTACGCCTCAAGGTAAACGGCGCAGATTTAATTCGAATTTTATCCTGTTTACACCGCTTGTTTCTGCCTGATGAAGTTGATTTGCAGCAGAAAATTCCTGTTTAATGGCATGAAAAATAAAGTCTTATTAGAAAATAATGCCGACAAAGCGCCTAAATCATTATTACTTATAACAAAAGCGGTCAATAACGATCGGGCGCAGGCAAACACAACAGGTACGTTCACAACGACAGATGGGGATTTGCGGATGAAATTAACAACAGGTAAGGCACTGCTGGCGGGTTGCATTGCGATGGCCATGAGCCAGGCGGCCATGGCGAAAGACATCAAGGTGGCGATCGTCGGGGCGATGTCCGGCCCGGTCGCGCAGTATGGCGACATGGAGTTTACCGGCGCGCGCCAGGCGATTGCCGACATCAACGCCAAGGGCGGCATCAAGGGCGACAAGCTGGTCGGCGTGGAATATGACGACGCCTGCGATCCGAAACAGGCGGTTGCGGTCGCCAACAAGGTGATCAACGACGGCATTCGCTACGTGATTGGCCACCTGTGTTCCTCTTCCACCCAGCCGGCGTCCGATATCTATGAAGACGAAGGCGTGATCATGATTACCCCGGCGGCCACCAACGCCGATCTGACCACCCGCGGCTACAAGATGATCCTGCGCACCACCGGCCTGGATTCGGATCAGGGCCCGACCGCCGCCAAATACATCCTCAGCGACATCAAACCGAAGCGCATCGCCGTGGTGCACGATAAGCAGCAATACGGCGAAGGTTTGGCGCGCTCGGTGCGCGACAGCCTGAAAAAACAGGGCACTGAAGTGGCGATGTTTGAAGGCATCACCGCCGGCGACAAAGACTTCTCCACCCTGGTGGCGCGCCTGAAGAAAGAGAATATCGACTTCGTATACTTCGGCGGTTACTACCCGGAAATGGGCCAGATCCTGCGTCAGGCCAAACAGGCCGGGTTGACGACCCGCTTTATGGGGCCGGAAGGCGTGGGCAACTCCTCACTGTCCAACATCGCCGGCGCCGCTTCGGAAGGCATGTTGGTGACGTTGCCGAAACGCTACGATCAGGTGCCTGCCAACCAGCCGATCGTCGATGCGTTGAAAGCCAAGAAGCTGGATCCGACCGGCCCGTTCGTCTGGACCACCTATGCCGCGCTGCAGTCGCTGACCACCGGGATGGAGCGCAGCGGCAGCCAGGAGCCGGCGGACATCGTCAAGGATCTGAAAACCGGCAAGCCGGTGGACACCGTGATGGGGCCGCTGAGCTGGGATGACAAGGGCGACCTGAAAGGCTTCGAGTTCGGCGTGTTCGAGTGGCATGCCAACGGCACGTCCACACCGATCAAATAAGCCATAATGATTAGGGTGGGGCGCAGTTTGCTGTGCCCGGTGGGTCGGCTTGCCGGCCCCGTCTCCCTTTACCCGCCGGTTCTCCGTCGGCGGGTTTCGCAGCCAAGGGTTCAGAGTATGTCAGAGCAGCTCCTCTATTTTCTGCAGCAGATGTTCAACGGCTTAACGTTGGGCAGCACCTATGCATTGATCGCCATCGGTTACACCATGGTTTACGGCATCATCGGCATGATCAACTTCGCCCACGGCGAGGTGTACATGATCGGCAGCTATGTCTCCTTTATCGTTATCGCCGCCCTGATGATGCTCGGCATCGACGTCGGCTGGCTGCTGATCGGCGCCGCGTTTCTGGTCTCGATCGTCATCGCCAGCGCCTACGGCTGGAGCATCGAGCGGGTGGCCTACAAACCGGTGCGCAACTCCAAGCGCCTGATTGCGCTGATCTCGGCCATCGGCATGTCGATATTCCTGCAAAACTACGTCAGCCTGACGCAGGGCTCGCGCGATCTGGCGCTGCCCAGCCTGGTGACCGGCCAGTGGGTGCTGGGGGAAAGCAACGGCTTCGCCGCCACCATCAGCACCATGCAGCTGACCATCTGGCTCGTGACCTTCCTGGCGATGCTGGCGCTGACGCTGTTTATCCGCTATTCGCGCATGGGCCGCGCCTGCCGCGCCTGTGCGGAAGATCTGAAGATGGCCAGCCTGCTGGGCATCAACACCGACCGGGTGATCTCGCTGACCTTCGTCATCGGTGCGGTGATGGCGGCGGTGGCCGGGGTGTTGCTCGGCCAGTTCTACGGCGTCATCAATCCTTACATCGGCTTTATGGCCGGTATGAAAGCCTTTACCGCCGCGGTTCTGGGCGGCATCGGCAGCATTCCAGGCGCGATGATCGGCGGCCTGGTGCTGGGCGTGGCGGAAGCGCTGACCTCCGCCTATCTGAGCACCGAATACAAAGACGTGGTGTCGTTCGCGCTGCTGATCGTGGTGCTGCTGATCATGCCGACCGGCATTCTCGGGCGTCCGGAGGTTGAGAAAGTATGAAACTCAATCTGCTCAATGCGCTGATCGCCACGGCGGTGCTGTTCGTGATGGCGTCGTTCCTGATGGGCATGCAGCTCAGCCTGGACGGCACCAAACTGGTGGTGCACGGCGCGGCGGAAGTGCGCTGGATGTGGATCGGCATCGGCTGCGTCATCGTCTTTTTATTCCAGCTGTTGCGCCCGCTGCTGCAACAGGGATTGAAAAAAGTCTCCGGCCCGGCGTTCGTGCTGCCGAGCTTCGACGGCACCACGCTGCGGCAAAAGCTGCTGGCGGCTCTGCTGCTTGTGGCGGCGGTCGCCTGGCCGTTCCTGGTGTCGCGCGGCACGGTGGATATCGCCACCCTGACGCTGATCTACGTGATGCTGGGCCTCGGCCTCAACGTGGTGGTGGGCTTGTCCGGTCTGCTGGTGCTCGGCTACGGCGGTTTCTACGCCATCGGCGCCTACACCTACGCGCTGCTGAATCACTATTACGGTTTCGGCTTTTGGGAGAGCCTGCCGCTGGCGGGCATCGTCACCGCCGCCTTCGGCTTCCTGCTCGGTTTCCCGGTGCTGCGGCTGCGCGGCGACTATCTGGCGATCGTGACGCTCGGCTTCGGCGAGATCGTGCGCATTCTGCTGCTGAACAATACCGAGATCACCGGCGGGCCGAACGGCATCAGCCAGATCCCGAAACCGACCTTCTTCGGCCTGGAGTTCAACCGCAGCGTGCGCGACGGCGGCTGGGATACTTTCCATAACGTCTTCGGCCTGAAATACGATCCGAGCGATCGCATCGTATTCCTGTACCTGGTGGCGTTGCTGCTGGTGGTGCTGACGCTGTTCGTCATCAACCGCCTGCTGCGCATGCCGCTCGGGCGCGCCTGGGAAGCGCTGCGCGAAGACGAGATCGCCTGCCGCTCGCTGGGCCTCAGCCCGACGCGCATCAAGCTGACCGCCTTTACCATCAGCGCCGCATTCGCCGGGTTTGCCGGCACGCTGTTCGCCGCGCGCCAGGGGTTCGTCAGCCCGGAATCTTTCACCTTCGTCGAGTCGGCCTTCGTGTTGGCGATCGTCGTACTGGGGGGCATGGGCTCGCAGTTCGCGGTCATTCTGGCGGCAATCCTGCTGGTGGTGTCGCGCGAGCTGATGCGCGATCTGAATGAATACAGCATGTTGCTGCTGGGTGCGTTGATGGTGCTGATGATGATTTGGCGGCCGCAAGGGCTGCTGCCGATGAAACGGCCGCAGTTGAAGCTGCAGGCGGCGGACATTCACGCGGGCAAGGGGGAACAGGCATGAGCGTTCAACCTTTACTGCAGGTGGAAGGCCTGTCGATGCGTTTCGGCGGGCTGCTGGCGGTCAACAATGTGGCGCTGACGCTGAACGAAGGCGAAATCGTGTCGCTGATCGGCCCCAACGGCGCCGGTAAAACCACGGTATTCAACTGCCTGACCGGTTTTTACCGCCCGACCGGCGGCACCATCAAATTGCGCGATCGCCACCTGGAAGGGTTGGCGGGGCAGGCCATCGCCCGTATGGGCGTGGTGCGTACCTTCCAGCATGTGCGGCTGTTCCGTGAAATGACGGTGATTGAGAACCTGCTGGTGGCGCAGCATCAGCATCTGAAAAGCGGCGTGTTCGCCGGGCTGCTGAAAACCCCGGCCTTCCGCCGCGCCGAAGCCGAGGCGCTGGCGCGCGCGGCGGAGTGGCTGGAGCGCGTCGGCCTGCTGGAGATGGCCAACCGTTCGGCGGGCAACCTGGCCTATGGGCAGCAGCGGCGGCTGGAGATCGCCCGCTGCATGGTGACCCGGCCGGAGCTGCTGATGCTGGACGAACCGGCCGCCGGTCTGAACCCGAAAGAGACCGACGAGCTGGATCATCTGATCGTCGAGCTGCGCGATCGGCATAAGGTCTCGGTGTTGCTGATCGAGCACGACATGAAGCTGGTGATGGGCATCTCCGATCGCATTTACGTGGTGAATCAGGGCACGCCGCTGGCGCAGGGCACACCGGCGGAGATCCGCAACAACCCGGACGTGATCCGGGCTTATTTGGGCGAGGCTTAAGACTGTGTCCCATCATTGTTCGTGCCATCGTCGCAGACCCAAAAACCCGCTATCAAGGCGGAAGATGAAGAACATAGCGGGACTATGTTCGAATCTGACAACGCAGAGAGCGGGTTTTTGGGGCGCGACCCGCAGGGCTGGGGCTATTTCGCCGCGCCGCTGCGTTACTCACCGTTTATTTGGCCCACCAAACCTCACGGCTCGCGCCTTGCTGCGCAGCGAAATAATCACCAGCGATGCTCACGCACAATGACGGGGCGCAGTCTTTATGTTGTCATTCAATCAGGTATCCGCCCATTACGGCAAAATTCAGGCGCTGCATCAGGTCAGTCTCACGATAAGTCAGGGCGAAATCGTGACGTTAATCGGCGCCAACGGCGCCGGTAAAACCACGCTGCTCGGCACCCTGTGCGGCGAACCGCGCGCCAGCGAAGGCAGCATCGTCTTCCAGGGGCAGGACATCACCCAGTGGCAAACCTCGCGCATCATGCGCGAAGCGGTGGCGATCGTGCCGGAAGGGCGGCGCGTCTTCTCGCGCATGACGGTGGAAGAAAACCTGGCGATGGGCGGCTTCTTCGCCGATCGTCACCAATATCAGCAGCGCATCGAACGGGTGTTCACGCTGTTCCCGCGCCTGCTGGAGCGCCGAAGCCAGCGCGCCGGCACCATGTCCGGCGGCGAACAGCAGATGCTGGCCATCGGCCGTGCGCTGATGAGCCAGCCGAAGCTGCTGCTGCTCGACGAACCTTCGCTTGGGCTGGCGCCCATCATCATCCAGCAGATCTTCGACATCATTCAGCAGCTGCGGGAAGAGGGCATGACCATCTTCCTGGTGGAGCAAAACGCCAATCAGGCGCTGAAATTGGCGGACCGCGGTTATGTGCTGGAAAACGGCCGCGTGGTGTTGGAAGATACGGGGGCTGCATTGTTAGCCAACGAAGCAGTGAGGTCGGCGTATCTGGGCGGTTAATCCGCCCCCCTACGAATTAAAATAATCAGGTACGAGAAGAAGAAATGAAGACAGAAGGGTTACTCGCGCAGCGCATCGTTAACGTAAAAAGTTCGGCCATCCGTGAATTGCTTAAGCACAGCAAGATGGAACACGTCATTTCGCTGGCGGGCGGCATCCCCTCTGATGCGCTGTTCGATTTCGAAGGATTGAGCATCGCCACCCAGCAGGCGATCACCGAACAGCCGAAAAGCGCGTTCCAGTATGGTTTGACCGAGGGCAGCCCGCTGCTGCGCGAGCGCATTTGCGCGCTGTGCGCCGAGCGCGGCGTCACCGCTGGCGCGGAAGAGGTGATGGTCACCGCCGGCTCGCAGCAGGCACTGGATTTGGTGATGCGCGCCATCGTCAACCCGGGCGACGTGTTTGTGGTGGAGCGCCCGACCTACCTGGCGGCGCTGCAAACGCTGGAACTGGCGGAGGCCAACATCATGTCGGTCTCGTCTGACAGCGACGGCATGGTGGTGGAAGAGCTGGCCGAACTGCTGAAAACCCAGCGCATCAAGGGCGTGTACGTGGTGCCGAACTTCGGCAACCCCAGTGGCATTACCCTCAGCGCCGCGCGCCGCGAACTGCTGGTGAAGCTGGCCGCCGAACATAACTTCCTGATCATCGAAGACGATCCGTACGGCGAACTGCGTTTCACCGAAGAGCGCCACCCGACGCTGCATCAGGTGTCGCAGCGGGTGCTGGGCAACACCGACCACATCATCTATACCTCGACTTTCTCCAAGATCCTGGCGCCGGGCCTGCGCTTGGGCTGGGCGATCCTGCCGCCGTTCCTGCTGCATAAAGTGGCGATCATCAAACAGGCGGCGGATCTGCACGCCAGCGCCCTGTCGCAGAGCATCGTCGAATGCTACCTCGGCCTGGATCGCCTGCCGGCCCAGATCGACAAGATCCGCGCCGCCTACAAGCAAAAGGGCGAGATCCTGGCCGGTTTGGTGGAGCAGGAGCTGGGCGACTACATCACCTTCGATAAGCCGAAGGGCGGCATGTTCCTGTGGGCGCGTTTCCGCCAGCCGTTCAACGCCACCGAATGGCTGAACACCACGCTGCAGCAGGGCGTGGTGTTCGTGCCGGGGGAATACTTCTTCTCCGACAACCCGGATCGTTCGACCTTCCGCCTGTCGTTCGCCACCGCCACCGAGCAGCAGATGCAAGAAGCGGTGGCGCGCCTGCGCCGTTCGCTGTAATCCTCGCGGCGGCGGAGCCGATGCCCGCCGCCGACATCAAACCGCCATCTTCACTTCACCTTGCCGTCATGTGGCTGTCATCTAACGGTTATTTTTCTGTCATCCGCGCATGGCATGTTATCCCCCGTCATCTTTCGAGCCGCAGCGTTGTTGGCTGCCCGGCTGCCCCCCTGTCACTTAGTTAGCTAAGCTCCAGGGAGCCAGCAGGTTGCCGCCTGGCTGCAACTCGAAAGCTATAGGGGCACTCCCTCATTAAGAATTGATTCTTTTCGCTCACGCGCTTTTACACCAGCTTTTCAGGAGTTAGGCATGCTCACCTACGCTATTCGCAAAACCACGCTGTGCGTCGCATTGACCCTGGCGGTCAGCGCCCAGGCGCTGGCGGCGACAGAAATCCCGTTCTGGCATTCGATGGAAGGCGAACTGGGTAAAGAAGTGGACTCTCTGGCGGATCGCTTCAACCAGTCGCACAGCGACGTCAAGATTGTGCCGGTTTATAAAGGCAACTACGAACAGAGCCTGGCGGCGGGCATCGCCGCTTACCGCTCCGGCAAGGCGCCGGCGATCCTGCAGGTTTACGAGGTGGGCACCGCCACCATGATGGCCAGCAAAGCCATCAAACCGGTCTATGAAGTGTTTAAAGAGGCCGGCATCAACTTCGACGAGTCGGTGTTCGTGCCGACGGTGGCCGGCTATTACACCGACAACAAGAGCGGCCATCTGCTGTCGCAGCCGTTCAACAGCTCCACGCCGGTGCTGTACTACAACAAAGACGCCTTCAAAAAGGCCGGCCTGAACCCGGATCAACCGCCGAAAACCTGGCAGGAACTGGCGGCGGATACCGCCAAACTGCGCGAAGCCGGCATGAAGTGCGGTTACGCCAGCGGCTGGCAGGGCTGGATCCAACTGGAGAACTTCAGCGCCTGGCACGGCGTGCCGTTCGCCAGTGAAAACAACGGCTTTGGCGGCACCAGCGCCAAGCTGGAGTTCAACCAACCGCTGCAGGTCAAACATATTGCGCTGCTCGAAGCGATGAACAAGAAGGGTGACTTCACCTATTTCGGCCGCAAAGACGAATCCACCGAGAAGTTTTATAACGGCGACTGCGCCATCACCACCGCCTCATCCGGTTCGTTGGCGGACATCAAGCACTACGCCAAATTCAACTACGGCGTCGGCATGATGCCGTACGACGCCGACGCGAAAAATGCGCCGCAAAACGCCATCATCGGCGGGGCCAGCCTGTGGGTGATGAACGGCAAAGACGCCGCCACCTACAAGGGCGTGGCCGAATTCCTGCAGTACCTGGCGCAGCCGGAAATCGCCGCCGAATGGCACCAGAAGACCGGCTATCTGCCGATCACCACCGCGGCTTACGATCTGACCAAGCAGCAGGGCTTCTACGACAAGAACCCGGGTGCCGACGTCGCCACTCGCCAGATGCTGAACAAGCCGCCGTTGCCGTTCACCAAGGGCCTGCGCCTGGGCAACATGCCGCAGATCCGCAGCGTGGTGGATGAGGAACTGGAAGGCGTGTGGACCGGCAAGAAAACGCCTCAGCAGGCGTTGGACGCTGCCGTGCAGCGCGGTGACGTGCTGCTGCGCCGCTTCGAAGCTTCGACCAAGTAACCCCGCGTCGCGGGCCCGGTAGACCGGGCTCGCGTCTTCACGCCGATCCTTCCGTACCCGATTAATGGTTTAACTGCTATGTCATCTTCCCGTCCCGGTTTCGGCTGCAGCTGGCTGCCCTATGCGTTGGTGCTGCCGCAGCTGCTGATTACCGCCGTCTTCTTTTTATGGCCCGCCGGCGAGGCGCTGTGGTATTCGGTGCAGAGCCTCGATCCGTTCGGCCTGTCCAGCCAGTTTGTCGGGCTGGATAACTTTAAACAGCTGTTCCAGGATCCTTACTACCTCGACTCGTTCTACACCACGCTGATCTTCAGCTTTCTGGTGGCGGGCATCGGGCTGGCGGTCTCGCTGTTCTTCGCCGCGCTGGTGGACTACGTGCTGCGCGGCAGCCGCCTCTATCGCACGCTGATGATCCTGCCCTACGCGGTGGCGCCGGCGGTGGCGGCGGTGCTGTGGATCTTTCTGTTCAACCCCGGTCTGGGGTTGATCACCCATTTCCTCAACGGTCTGGGCTATAACTGGAACCATGCGCAAAACAGCGGCCAGGCGATGTTCCTGGTGGTGCTGGCTTCGGTATGGCAGCAGATAAGTTATAACTTCCTGTTTTTCCTCGCGGCGCTGCAGTCTATTCCGCGTTCGCTGGTGGAAGCGGCGGCCATAGACGGCGCCGGCCCGGTGCGGCGTTTCTTCCATCTGGTGCTGCCGCTGATCGCGCCGGTCAGCTTCTTCCTGCTGGTGGTCAATCTGGTGTACGCCTTCTTCGATACCTTCCCGGTGATCGACGCCGCCACCGGCGGCGGGCCGGTGCAGTCCACCACCACGTTGATCTACAAAATCTACCGCGAAGGCTTCGCCGGGCTGGATCTCTCCAGTTCCGCCGCGCAGTCGGTGATCCTGATGTTGCTGGTGATCGGCCTGACGGTGATCCAGTTCCGCTTCGTTGAACGTAAGGTACGCTACCAATGATTGAGAATCGACGCGGGCTGGACATCTTCAGCCATGTGATGCTGATTATCGGCGTGCTGGTGGTGCTGTTCCCGCTGTACGTGGCCTTTGTCGCCGCCACGCTGGACGACAAACAGGTGTTTCAGGTGCCGATGACGCTGGTGCCCGGCGGCCACCTGTGGGAGAACATTCGCAATATCTGGCAGGGCGGCGTGGGCAATCTCAAGGTGCCGTTCTCGCTGCTGCTGCTCAACAGCGTGATCATGGCGCTGGCGATCACCTGCGGCAAGATCGCGGTGTCGGTGCTGTCGGCTTACGCCATCGTGTATTTCCGTTTCCCGCTGCGCAGCCTGTTTTTCTGGCTGATTTTCCTCACCCTGATGTTGCCGGTGGAGGTGCGCATTTTCCCGACGGTGGAGGTGATCTCCAACCTCAATCTGCTGGACAGCTACACCGGCCTGACGCTGCCGTTGATGGCCTCGGCCACCGCGACCTTCCTGCTGCGCCAGTTCTTCATGACGCTGCCGGATGAGCTGCTGGAGGCGGCGCGCATCGACGGCGCCGGGCCGATGCGTTTCTTCTGGGACATCGTGCTGCCGCTGTCGAAAACCAATCTGGCGGCGCTGTTCGTCATCACCTTTATCTACGGCTGGAACCAATACCTGTGGCCGATCCTGATCACCAGCGACGCCTCGATGGGCACCGCGGTGGCGGGCATCAAGAGCATGATCTCCACTTCCGGCGCGCCGACCCAGTGGAACCAGGTGATGGCGGCGATGATTCTGACTTTATTGCCACCGCTGGCGGTGGTGCTTCTGATGCAGCGCTGGTTTGTGCGCGGTCTGGTTGATAGCGAGAAATAACGACGATGGCAGGATTAAAACTACAGGCGGTCACCAAGTCTTACGACGGTAAAACGCCGGTGATCAAACAGATCGACCTCGACGTGGCGGACGGTGAATTCATCGTGATGGTCGGCCCGTCCGGCTGCGGCAAATCCACGCTGCTGCGGATGGTGGCCGGGCTGGAGCGCACCACCAGCGGCGATATTTATATCGATACCCGGCGCGTGACCGATCTGGAGCCCAAGGATCGCGGCATCGCGATGGTGTTCCAGAACTACGCGCTCTATCCGCACATGAGCGTGTACGACAACATGGCCTACGGCCTCAAGATCCGCGGTTTCGGCAAGGATCATATCCGCCAGCGGGTGGAGGAGGCGGCGCGCATTCTGGAGCTGGAGCCGTTGCTCAAGCGCAAGCCGCGCGAACTTTCCGGCGGCCAGCGCCAGCGGGTGGCGATGGGGCGCGCCATCGTGCGCGAACCGGCGGTGTTCCTGTTCGATGAACCCTTGTCCAACCTGGACGCCAAGCTGCGGGTGCAGATGCGCCTGGAGCTGCAGCAGCTGCACCGACGCCTGAAAACCACCAGCCTGTACGTGACCCACGATCAGGTGGAGGCGATGACGCTGGCGCAGCGGGTGATCGTGATGAACAAGGGCGTGGCGGAGCAGATCGGCACCCCGAGCGAGGTATATCAGCGGCCGGCTTCGCTGTTCGTCGCCGGCTTTATCGGCTCGCCGGCGATGAACCTGCTGCCCGGCACCCTGAGCGCCGACGGCGGCCAGCTGCTGCTGGCGGACGGCATGGCGCTGCCGTTGCCGGCGGCCAAGCCGCAGTGGGCGGGACGGCCGTTGACGCTGGGCATTCGGCCGGAGCATATTCAGCTGGTGGCGCAAGGCCAGGGCGTGCCGCTGCAGCTGCAGACGCTGGAACTGCTGGGAGCCGATAATCTGGCGCACGGCCAGTGGGGCGGTCACGGGGTGATCGCGCGGCTGTCGCATGAAACCTTGCCGGCGGCGGGCAGTACGCTATATTTGCAGCTGCCTGCTCAGGCGCTGCACTTCTTTGACACCCACAGCGGATTACGGATGGATTGATGACGAGACCCTGGCCTTACCCTCATATTGTCGCCCACCGCGGCGGCGGTTCTCTGGCGCCGGAAAACACCCTGGCGGCGATCGACGTCGGCGCGCGCCACGGCCACAAGATGATCGAGTTCGACGCCAAACTGGCGCAGGACGGACAAATTTTCCTGCTGCATGACGATACGCTGGATCGCACCAGCAACGGCTGGGGCGTGGCGGGCGAACTGCCGTGGGACAAACTGGTGCAGCTGGACGCCGGCAACTGGTACAGTTCGGCCTTCAAGGGCGAGCGGCTGCCGCTGCTGTCGGAGGTGGCGGAACGCTGCCGGGAACACGGCCTGATGGCCAATATCGAGATAAAACCGACCACCGGCAGCGACGATGAAACCGGGCGGGTGGTGGCGCTGGCGGCGCGGTTGCTGTGGCAAGGGCAGACCGACCCGCTGCTCTCCTCCTTCTCGGTGGAAGCGTTGGCGGCGGCGCAGCGCACCGTGCCGGATTTGCCGCGTGGCCTGCTGCTGGAGGAGTGGGACGACAACTGGCGCGAGCTGACGGAGCGTCTGGACTGCGTCTCGCTGCATATCGACCACAAAGCGCTGACCGCCGAGCGGGTGAACGCGTTGAAAGACGCCGGGCTGCGCATTCTGGTGTATACCGTCAACCAACCGGATCGCGCGCGCCTGCTGCTCGACTGGGGCGTTGACTGCATTTGCACCGACCGGATAGATTTGATTGGCTCGGATTTTTAATCCGGCGCCGATAAATCCCGCGACGACAAGCCTTGCCGCCGCGCCAACGGAAGGAATGCGATGCCAGGCTTTATGATGTCACTGTGGCACCAGATCGTGCTGTCTTTACCGCTGTTCGCCCTGATCGCGTTGGGTTATGGGCTGATTCGCTGGGGGAAATGGCCCTCCAGCATCACCGATGGCCTGACGCGTTTCGTGTTTTCCCTCGCCTTGCCCGCCATGCTGTTTCGCATGATGTGCGACTTCTCGCAGCGCCCGGCGGTCGACGCCCGGCTGTTGATCGCGTTCTTCGGCAGTTGCCTGATCGTGTTCGTGCTTGGCCGCCTGGTCGCCCGGCACCTCTTCCGGCTGGATGGCGTCGCCGGATCGGTGTTTGCGCTGGGCGGTATTTTCTCCAATAACGTGATGCTCGGTTTACCGATCGCCAGCGTAATGCTGGGGCAGGCGGCGATCCCGTCGGTGGCGCTGGTGCTGGTGTTCAACGGCCTGATCCTGTGGACGCTGGTGACGGTGTCGATCGAATGGGCGCGCAACGGCTCGCCGACGCTGGGCGGCTTCGCTAAAACCGCGCGCAGCGTGCTGACCAACCCGCTGATCGTCGGCATTTTGTCCGGCACGCTGTTTAGCCTGACCGGCTTGCCGTTGCCGGACTTCGTCGATCGACCGGTCAGCATGCTCGGCCAGGTGGCGGCGCCGCTGTCGCTGGTGGTGCTTGGCATGGGGCTCGCCGAGTACCGCATCAGCGAAGGCTGGCAGCTGAGCAGCGCCATCTGCGTGCTGAAGTTGCTGGTACAGCCGTTGGTGATTTGGCTGCTGGCTTGGATGATGGATCTGCCGCCGATGGAGACCCGGGTTGTGGTGCTGCTTGGGTCGATGGCGGTGGGGGTGAACGTCTACCTGATGTCGCGCCAGTTCAATACGCTCACCGGCCCGGCCGCCACCAGCCTGGTGATGTCCACCGTGCTGGCGGCGATCACCACGCCGCTGATCCTCACCGTTATGGGCGTGCGGGCGTAGCCGGCAGCGGCGCCTGCGGCACCGCCGGCGCGGTGCGATTGAACGGATCGCGCGGCTGGTTGCCGTTAGGCAGCAGTTGCCCGCTGTTTGGCGTGGTTTGCAACAGCTGTTGCCGTTGATTGTCGAACTGTCGCTGCTGCTGCAGGCGGCGTTGATCCATCTGCCGGTTGTTCAACAAGCGCTGTTGCTGCGCCTGCTGGCTGTTTTGGTTGAGTAACTGCTGCTGTGAGCGCAGGTCGGTTACGCCGTTGGCCGCCGCCGCCAACCCAGGCAGTAACAGCAGAGCGAACAGAATGTGAGACGTTTTCATGATGGTTACCTCGCCTTTTTATTAAGCCTAACTCAGCGGTGAAATTTTGCTGGTAGTTTGTCTTTTGTTCAGATGTAAACCGCCTTTCATCCCCTTATGCGTCCATCTTCCGTTACAATCGCCCTTTCGGTCTTTTTAGGGTGAACCCATCGTGCTGCTTTTGGTTATAACCACCATCCTGTGGGCGTTTTCTTTCAGCCTGATCGGCGAGTACCTGGCGGGCCATGTCGACAGCGGGTTCTCGGCGCTGGTGCGCATCGGGCTGGCGGCGCTGGTGTTCCTGCCGTTCCTGCGCTGGCGCAATATCAAGCCCAGGGTGATCCTGCTGTATATGCTGGTGGGCGCTTTCCAACTGGGCATCATGTATCTGTTCAGCTTCCGCGCCTATCTCTACCTGACGGTACCCGAATTCCTGTTGTTCACCGTGTTGACGCCGCTGTACATCACGCTGATCTACGACTTACTGAGCGGCCGCCGTCTGCGCTGGGGCTATGTGTTCAGCGCGCTGCTGGCGGTGCTGGGCGCGGCGATCATTCGCTATCACCAACTGAGCGAACACTTCTGGTGGGGGCTGCTGTTGGTGCAGGCGGCGAACATCAGCTTCGCCATCGGCATGGTCGGCTATAAGCGCCTGATGGAAGTGCACCCCTTGCCGCAGCACACCGCCTTTTCCTGGTTCTACCTGGGGGCGGCGGCGGTGGCGGTAGTGGCCTGGTTCCTGTGGGGCAATCCGCAGCAGCTGCCAACCACCAACCTGCAGTGGGGCGTGCTGATCTGGCTGGGCGTGGTGGCGTCGGGGCTGGGCTATTTCATGTGGAACTACGGCGCGACGCAGGTGGATGCCGGCACGCTCGGCATCATGAACAACATGCATGTGCCGGCCGGCTTGTTGGTCAACCTGGCTATCTGGCAGCAGCAGCCGCACTGGCCGAGCTTTATCATCGGCGGGGCGGTGATCGTCGCTTCGCTGTGGGTGCACCGCCGCTGGGTGGCGCCGAAACAGCTCGGCTAAACGGGGGGCCGACAGTTTATACGCCGGCCGCCAACGCTTTGGCGCCGGTCGCGCCGGGGCGTGCCGCATCGCGCACGAACGGCAGATGATCGCAGGCGTGCTGGCGGGCCGAGCGGATAAAGGCTTCGGTCACCGCCTGGCGCTGTTCGCCGTCGCGCACGGCGGCGTACAGGCGGCTCCACAGGCCGTCACCCAGGGTTTTGGTCACCACCAGCCCCTGCCGTTCGAAACTCTCCACCACCCAGTGCGGCAGCGCCGCAATCCCCATCCGCGCCGATACCATCTGGATCAGCAGCAGTGTGTTATCGACGTTCTTCAATGCCGGGTTAACGCCCGCCGGCTGCAGGAAATGCCGCCAGATATCCAGCCGCTGGCGCTGCACCGGGTAAATCAACAGCGTTTCATCGCTCAAGTCTTCCGGCTCGATGTGCGGCTTGCCGGCCAGCGGATGATCCGGCGCCAGCACCAGACGCACCTCGAAATCGAACATCGGCGAATAGTGCAGGCCGCTGCGCGGCAGAATATCCGACGTCATCACCAGATCCAGCTCGCCCTGTTGCAGGGCCGGCTGCGGATCGAAAGTCACGCCGGAAGTGAAGTCCATCACCACCTGCGGGAAACGCTGGCGGAAGTTGTCCAGCGCCGGCGTCAGCCACTGAATGCAGCTGTGGCATTCGATGGCGATGCGCAGCGTGGTCTGGTGCGGCTCGTGGCAGGCCTGCAGCGCCTGTTGGATCTGCGGCAGCACCTGTTCCGCCAGCTGCAGCAGGATCTCGCCCTGGGCGGTGAATCGCAGCGGTTGGCTCTTGCGGACGAACAGCTTGAAGCCCAGACGTTGCTCAAGATCGCTGAACTGGTGCGACAGGGCAGACTGCGTCTGATGAAGTTGGGCCGCCGCCCCCGCCAGCGAACCGCTGTTGCGCAGAGCCTGCAGCGTCCGTAAATGTTTCAGTTCGATCATGAGAGTCCTTCACATTGACAGTGAATAAATTGCGCTTGTGGTTAATACAGTACCTGCTGATTATGGATGTGTAAACATCTGGACGGCTAAATGGGGAATATGACGATGGCAATTTTGAATCACACACTGGGTTTTCCTCGCGTTGGGCTACGACGTGAGCTGAAAAAAGCTCAGGAAAGCTACTGGGCCGGCAACTCAACGCAGGAAGAGCTGTTGGCGGTTGGCCGCGAGCTGCGCGCTCGTCATTGGCAGCAGCAACAACAGGCCGGGGTGGATTTGGTGCCGGTCGGCGATTTCGCCTGGTACGATCATGTGTTGACCACTAGCCTGCTGCTGGGCAATGTGCCGGCGCGCCATCAGAATGCGGATGGCTCTATTGATCTGGACACGCTGTTTCGCATCGGCCGTGGCCGCGCACCGACCGGCGAGCCGGCGGCCGCGGCGGAAATGACCAAATGGTTCAACACCAACTACCACTACATGGTGCCCGAATTCCAGCAAGGCCAGCAGTTCAAGCTGGGCTGGACTCAGCTGTTGGACGAAGTGGATGAAGCGCTGGCGCTCGGCCATCGCATCAAGCCGGTGCTGCTGGGTCCGGTGACTTATCTGTGGCTGGGGAAAGTGAAGGGTGAGCCGTTCGACCGCCTGTCGCTGCTGAAAGAGATTCTGCCTGTTTACCAGCAGGTGCTGGCCGAGCTGGCGAAGCGCGGCGTTGAGTGGGTGCAAATTGACGAGCCTGCGCTGGTGCTGGAACTGCCGCAAGCCTGGCTGGACGCGTTCAAACCGGCTTACGATGCGCTGCAGGGGCAGGTGAAGCTGCTGTTGACCACGTATTTCGACAGCGTCGGCCATAACCTCGACACCATTCGCACGCTGCAAGTGCAGGGGCTGCACGTCGATCTGGTCGCCGGTCATGACGATATCGCCGCGCTGAGCGCCGCATTGCCGAAAGACTGGCTGCTGTCACTGGGGGTGATCAACGGCCGCAACGTTTGGCGCGCCGATCTGAGCCGCTGGTTTGAGCGCTTGCAGCCGCTGGTGGGTACTCGCCCGCTGTGGATTGGCTCCTCTTGTTCACTGTTGCACAGCCCGATCGACTTGAGCGTGGAAAGCCGTCTGGACGAAGAAGTGAAAAGCTGGTTCGCCTTCGCGCTGCAAAAATGCGCCGAACTGGCGCTGTTGAGCTCTGCGCTGAACGCGCCTGACGCGGCGAAACAGGCTGAACTGGACGCCTACAGCGCGCCGATCCGCGCCCGCCGTCAGTCGAGCCGTGTGCATAACCCACAGGTTGAGCGCCGGCTGGCCGCGATCACCGCGCAGGACAGCGAACGCCACAGCGCTTACGCCGAGCGCGCCAGGGCGCAGCGCGAGCGTTTCAACCTGCCGGCCTGGCCGACCACCACCATCGGTTCGTTCCCGCAGACCACCGAGATCCGCGGCCTGCGTCTCGACTTCAAACAGGGCCGTTTGGACGGCAATAACTACCGCACCAGCATCGGTGAGCACATCAAACAGGCGATTGTCGAGCAGGAACGTCTCGGGCTGGACGTGCTGGTGCACGGTGAAGCCGAGCGCAACGACATGGTGGAGTATTTCGGCGAGAACCTCGACGGCTTCGTGTTTACCCAGAACGGCTGGGTGCAGAGCTACGGCTCCCGCTGCGTGAAGCCGCCGGTCATCATCGGTGACGTCAGCCGCCCGGAAGCCATCACCGTCGAATGGGCCAAATTCGCCCAGTCGCTGACCGACAAACCGGTGAAAGGCATGCTGACCGGGCCGGTGACCATCCTGTGCTGGTCGTTCCCGCGTGAAGATGTGACCCGCGAAGTGATCGCCAAGCAGATTGCGCTGGCGCTGCGCGACGAGGTGGAGGATCTGGAAAAAGCCGGCATCGGCATCATCCAGATCGACGAACCTGCGCTGCGCGAGGGGCTGCCGCTGCGCCAATCCGACTGGGCCGCCTACCTGAATTGGGCGGTGGACGCCTTCAAACTGAATGCCGCCGTGGCGCGGGATGACACCCAGATCCACACCCACATGTGTTACTGCGAGTTCAACGACATCATGGAATCCATCGCCGCGCTGGACGCCGACGTGATCACCATCGAGACCTCGCGTTCCGATATGGATCTGTTGGAAGCCTTCAAAGAGTTCGAATACCCGAACGAAATCGGGCCGGGCGTCTACGACATCCACTCGCCGAACGTGCCGAGCGTGGAATGGATCGAAGCGCTGCTGCGTAAAGCGGCGCAGAACATCCCGGCGGAACGCCTGTGGGTCAATCCGGATTGCGGCCTGAAAACTCGCGGCTGGCCGGAAACCCGGCAGTCGCTGGCCAACATGGTATTGGCGGCGCAGCGCCTGCGCGAGCACGCGTGATGCCGTGCGGCGGATGAACCGCCGCTTATAGATTTACTGGTGTGATGATTGGGCGCTTCGGCGCCCTTTTTTATGCGAGGGACATTATTTGACGCCGTGCTGGGCGAACCACGCCAGCATGCGCTGCCAGCCGTCCTCCGCCGCTTCGGCGTTGTAGCTGGGGCGATAGTCGGCGTTGAATGCGTGCCCGACGCCAGGATATACCACGATTTCGGCCTCGGCGTTGGCGGCGCGGATCGCCTGACGCATGGTTTCCACCGTCTCCAGCGGAATGCCGCTGTCCTGCCCGCCATACAGCCCCAGCACCGGCGTTGACAGGTGGGTGGCGACATCGACCGGATGCTTCGGTGAATTCAGCGTTTTCTCGCCGACCAGTTTGCCGTACCAGGCGACCGCCGCCTTCAACTGCGGGTTGTGCGCCGCGTACAGCCAGGTAATGCGGCCGCCCCAGCAGAAACCGGTGATCGCCAGCTTGCCGGCGTCGCCGCCGTGGCGAATAGCCCAGTGCGCGGCGTGATCCAGATCGGACAACACCTGACGATCCGGCACCTTGGTCACCAACTGCTGGAACAGCTCGCCGATATCGCTGTAGTCGTTGGCATCGCCCTGGCGGAAATAGAGCTCGGGCGCGATCGCCAGATAGCCCTGCTTGGCCAGGCGACGGCACAGATCCTGAATGTGCTCATGGACGCCGAAGATTTCCTGCACCACCAGCACGATGGGAAAGGGGCCGTTATGGTCGGCGGGTTTGGCGACGTAGGCCGGCAGCGCGTCGCCCTGAGAAGGGATGGTCGTTTGCCCGGCGTGAATGCCCTGTTCGTCGGTGATAATCGCGGAGGTGGCCAACGGCGCGGCGGCCGGGGCGAATCCCCCCTGAGCCTGTTCTAATGTCATCACATGTTCGGTTTTCATTGCGGTCTCCGTGCAATAGAAAAAAGCGCTGAGATTAACTATAGGAAAGATTACCCATTATTGGCGCTGCGTGGCGCACTTTCGGACAAGTCGATAGAAAACGGCTAATTATCTGGCTTTGCGGCATTTTTAAGCGCTTTTTATCATGTTATTACGCGTTTTGGCCCGCGTAAGTGCCATAAGGTGCGTTAGAGGGCTTTTTTGTCCCTAAGCAACCGATAAGATGGGGGTATTTCGAATTGATGCGCTAAATAGTTTCAGTCGGCAACCAACGGACAGGGAGCGGCAAGGTTTATCGGCTAGACTGAGGTTTAGCGGTTTGAGGGCGGCTCATTAATGGGTTTTTTTGTGACTTAATTCACAAAAAATATGTAGCATGTAATTTGTTTCTCTTTTCATAGTGACTATCGTCACGAAATTAAACGGCGATTTTCAGTAGAGTGCTTTTTTGTTCCTCCCAATAAACATGATCCATGAGGAGTCTCGTATGTCTCAGTCTGACGTTTTTCATCTCGGCCTCACCAAGAACGATTTACAAGGGGCCCAGCTTGCCATCGTGCCGGGCGATCCGCAGCGCGTAGAGAAGATTGCCAAGCTGATGGAAAATCCGGTGCATCTGGCCTCCCATCGTGAATTTACCACTTGGCGCGCAGAGCTGGACGGCAAGGCGGTGATCGTCTGCTCCACCGGTATCGGCGGCCCATCTACCTCTATCGCGGTGGAAGAGCTGGCGCAGCTGGGCATTCGCACCTTCCTGCGCATCGGCACCACCGGCGCCATTCAGGCCAATATCAACGTCGGTGACGTGCTGGTGACTACGGCGGCGGTACGCCTCGACGGCGCCAGCCTGCACTTTGCGCCGATGGAGTTTCCGGCGGTCGCGGACTTCGCCTGCACCACCGCGCTGGTGGAAGCGGCCAAAGCCAGCGGCGCGACCACCCACATTGGCGTAACCGCTTCTTCCGATACTTTCTACCCGGGCCAGGAACGTTACGACACCTACTCCGGCCGCGTGGTCAGCCGTTTTAAAGGTTCGATGGAAGAGTGGCAGGCGATGGGCGTGATGAACTATGAAATGGAATCCGCCACGCTGCTGACCATGTGCGCCAGCCAGGGCCTGCGCGCCGGCATGGTGGCTGGGGTGATCGTTAACCGCACCCAGCAAGAGATCCCGAACGCCGAAACCATGAAAAACACCGAAAGCAAAGCGGTGCAGATCGTGGTGGACGCCGCCCGCCGTCTGCTGTAATCGCCTCCCCTCAACGGGCCGCCGACGCGGCCCGTTTTTCCATTCGCGGCTAATCTGTTACGGTGATACTCCTCAGCGCTGCGCCGATGGCTGCCGCGCGTTGTCATAACAAAAACAACGAGGACGTTTATGACCGCCCAGATCCTGCTTCATCCTTCGCTTGCGCCGCTCGACGGCGGCATTAACTTCCGTGACTTCGGCGGCAACGGCGTGGCCGACGGGCGCCGCATCAAACGCGGCCTGCTGTTCCGCTCCGGTTCTCTCGAGCGGCTGACGGAAAACGACTGCACTTTCCTCGCTGGAGTGCCGGTGCGTTCGGTGCTGGACTACCGCGATGCCGACGAGGTGCAGGCCAAACCGGATATTCTGTGGAATGGCGCCGACTATCACCATGTGCCGGCCAACCCGCTGAGCAGCGAAGTCAACGCCAACCTGGAAAAGCTCACCAACGAAACGCTGGCCGCTTTCGACGCTCGGGCGTTCATGCTGGAGCTGTATCGCCGTCTGCCGTTCGGCAATGCGGCCTATCAGCGGCTGGCGCAGCTGTTGAGCAACCCTGGCGGCGGCGCGATCGTGCAACACTGCGCGGTCGGCAAGGATCGCACCGGGGTCGGTTCGGCGTTGGTGCTGTTTGCGCTGGGGGCCGACGAAGCGACGGTGCTGGAAGACTATCTGCTGACCGAAACCACGCTGGCCACTTTCCGCGAACAGATGCTGGATCAGCTCTCTATCAAGCTGAATGCGGCGGCGCTGGAGCAATTCGCCTACGTGCTCAGCGCGCGCGAGGAGTTCCTGATGACGGCGCTGGGCTGCATCCGCCGGCAATACGGCTCCACCGACCGCTGGCTGGAAGCGGAATACGGCCTGGGCGCGGCCCAGCGCGAAGCGCTGCAGGCATTCTACCTCGAGTAAATTGCCGCGTGTTTAGCCGGGGTTTAACTCGCCCCGGCTTATCCTAGGCGGCGAACCATCGCGTATCAGGAGCCCCGTATTGAGCCTCAATGACGTTATCAACTGGGTCAGCGATGTCGTGCGTCAGCACGAAGGCTGGGCCATTCCCATCATTTTCTTCCTGGCGTTCGGCGAGTCGCTGGCGTTTTTGTCGCTGCTGCTGCCGGCCACGGTGATCCTGCTGGCGCTGGGCGCGCTGATCGGCGAAAGCGGCATCGCCTTTTGGCCGATTTGGGCCGCTGCCGCCGCCGGGGCGTTTTTCGGCGACTGGCTCTCTTACTGGATCGGCTATCACTATCAGGATCGCGTGGCCCATATGTGGCCGCTGTCGCGCAATCCGCAGCTGCTGGCGCGCGGCCACGCCTTCTTCGAGCGCTGGGGCGTGCTGGGCATTTTCATCGGCCGCTTCTTCGGCCCGCTGCGCGCCGTGGTGCCGCTGGTGGGCGGCATTTGCGGCATGCCGCAGCGCTATTTCCAGCTGGCCAACGTCACGTCGGCGATGATCTGGGCGTTTGGCATTCTGGCGCCGGGGGCATTCGGCATCAAGTGGCTCAGCCAGTGGCTGGGCTGATTTCTCGCTAAATTGCGCAGCGCCGCGCAATATTGTGCGCGGCCGGCAAAATCAGGCTGGACATCCATACAGCCTCCCCTTAACGTGACGGGCAATGGGCGAGCAAAACGCCGCAACGGCTAGGTGCAACAGGAGGCAGGGTGGATACCAGTCTGATTTATGGGATTGGCGGCGTCGCGATCGGCATGCTGTTGGGGTGGCTGATCGCCAGTCTGCGGGTGCAGCAGACGCATGCGCAACATGAAACCGAACTGCGGTTGCTGGAGCAAGCGTTGCAGCAGGCGCAGCAGGAAACGGCCGTGCGGCAGGAAACGCTACAGCGCCACGAGCAGCAGTTGCGCCAGAGCGAGCTGGAGCTGCGCAATCTGCACAGCCAACTGGCGGCCGGGCATGAGAAGCTGCAACAGCTCACCCATTGGCGCAACGAATGCGAGCTGCTCAACCAAGAGCTGCGTGCCCAGCGCGAGGTTAACAGCGCGCAGGAGGCTGAGCTGCGCGAAGTCACCATCCGTCTGGAAGAGACGCGCATGGCGGCGGAGGAGAAGCAGCGCCTGCTGATCAACAGCGAACAGCGCCTCACCACCCAGTTTGAAAACCTCGCCAACCGCATTTTTGAACACAGCGGCCGCAAGGTTGACGAGCAAAATAAGCAAAGCCTGGATCGTTTACTGCTGCCGTTGCGCGAACAGCTGGACGGTTTTCGCCGTCAGGTGCAGGACAGCTTCGGCCAGGAAGCGCGGGAGCGCCACACGCTGACGCATGAGATACGCAATCTGCAGCAGTTGAACGCGCAGATGGCGCGTGAGGCGATCAACCTCACCAAGGCGCTGAAAGGCGACAACAAAACGCAGGGCAACTGGGGCGAGGTGGTGCTGAGCCGGGTGCTGGAGGCCTCCGGTCTGCGCGAAGGGCATGAGTATGAAACGCAGGTCAACGTGCGGGTGGATCATCAGAGCCGCATGCAGCCTGATGTGATCGTACGCCTGCCGCAGGGCAAGGATGTGGTGATCGATGCCAAGATGTCGCTGATCGCCTACGAGCGCTATTTCAACGGCGAGGATGAGGCGGAGCGCGAAGCGGCGCTGAGCGAACATATTGCCTCGCTGCGCGGCCACATCCGCATGCTGGGTCGCAAGGACTACCAGCAGCTGCCGGGGCTGCGTTCTCTGGACTATGTGCTGATGTTCATTCCGGTCGAGCCCGCCTTCCTGCTGGCTATCGATCGCGAGCCGGAGCTGATCAGCGAAGCGCTTAAGCACAACATCATGCTGGTCAGCCCGACCACGTTGCTGGTGGCGCTGCGTACCATCACCAACCTGTGGCGCTATGAGCATCAGAGCCAGAACGCCCAGCGCATCGCCGATCGCGCGGCGAAACTGTATGACAAGATGCGGCTGTTCGTGGACGATATGTCCGCACTGGGGCAGAGCCTGGACAAGGCGCAGGGCAGTTATCGTCAGGCGATGAACAAACTGAGCGAAGGCCGTGGTAATCTTATCGGCCAAATTGAAGGTTTCCGCGCGTTGGGGGTTGAAGTCAAACGGCCGATAAACCCGCTGCTGGCGCAGCAAGCCGGCGCGCAACACGATGAAGCGGAAGAGGCGAACGACGATGATGTCGCCGCGCTGCCGCAGACGAACGACGATGACGATACCACCGGGGAATCGGGCTTCGTTTCGCACGGCTGAGGCCGTGGCGAGGTGGGGTATTTCCCGGGCTTCTGGTACACTCATCCACACAAAATTGACTGAATAGCAGGCAGGACAATGGCAGATCAATCGCAGGAAACCACCGATTTCGGTTTTCGCACCGTCGCTAGAGACGAAAAACAGGCCATGGTGGCGGACGTTTTTCATTCGGTAGCGGCAAAGTATGACGTGATGAACGACCTGATGTCGTTCGGTATTCACCGTATCTGGAAGCGTTTCACCATTGACTGCAGCGGCGTGCGCCGCGGGCAGCGCGTGCTGGATCTGGCCGGCGGTACCGGCGACCTGGCCGCCAAGTTCTCCCGCATGGTCGGCGAGCAGGGGCAGGTGGTGCTGGCGGACATCAACGATTCGATGCTCAAGATGGGGCGCGAGAAGCTGCGCGATCGCGGCATCGTCGGCAACATCAATTACGTGCAGGCCAACGCCGAAGCGCTGCCGTTCCCGGACAATTACTTCGATTGCATCACCATCTCCTTTGGCCTGCGTAACGTCACCGACAAAGACAAAGCGTTGCGCTCGATGTTCCGCGTGCTGAAACCGGGCGGCCGCCTGCTGGTGCTGGAGTTCTCCAAGCCGCTGCTGGCGCCGCTGAGCAAAGCCTATGACGCCTACTCTTTCCACGTGCTGCCGAAGATCGGCGAGTTGGTGGTGAAAGATCCTGACAGCTACCGTTACCTGGCGGAATCGATCCGCATGCACCCCGATCAGGAAACCCTGAAGGGCATGATGGGCAACGCCGGTTTTGAAAACGTCACCTATTTCAACCTGACCGGTGGGATTGTCGCCCTGCATCGCGGCTTCAAGTTCTGAGAGGGAGATGCCGATGCTGTTTACCCCTCTGCTGACCGGCGCGTTGGAAACCTCGCTGAATAACCTGCTGTTTCGCGATCGCAGCATGAAAGCCGCCCGCCAACGCCTGGCGGGCAAGGTGCTGCGTATCGAACTGGAAGAGCTGGCTTCACCGCTGGTGCTGGTGTTCAGCGAACTGCGCGTGGATGTGCTGGGGCAGTCTGAAGACAGCGCCGATTGCACCGTGCGTAGCCGCATTCCCGCCTTACTTAAGCTGCGCGATCGCCAGCAGCTGCCGGTGCTGATGCGCAGCGGCGAATTGACGGTGGAAGGCGATATTCAGGTGGTGCAACAGTTGGTTGGCCTGCTCGATCTGGCGGAGTGGGATCCGGCGGAATGGCTGGCGCCTTACATCGGCGATATTGCCGCCCAAGGCATTACACAGGCGCTGGGTAAAGGCGCCTCGCTGCTGAAAGCCGGTTTTATGCGCCGGCAGCAGGGGATGGCGGAGGCGTTGACCGAAGAGTGGCGCCTGGCGCCGGGGCCGCTGGAAGTGGTGTGGTTCAACGAAGAAGTTGACGCACTCGCCCGCAGCGCGGAAGCGCTGTCTGCCCGCATGGACAAGTTGGAGGGCAAGCGATGACCCCAGGCGAACTGCGCCGTTTGTATTTTATCGTCCGCGTTTTTCTCAGCTACGGGCTGGACGAGCTGATCCCTAAAATGCGTTTGACGCTGCCGCTGCGCTTTGGCCGCCGGCTGCTGTTCTGGATGCCGAATCGGCATAAGGACAAACCGTTGGGTGAACGTCTGCGGCTGGCGCTGCAGGAATTGGGGCCGGTCTGGATCAAGTTCGGCCAAATGATGTCGACCCGCCGCGATCTGTTTCCGCCGCACATTGCCGATCAGCTGACGCTGCTGCAGGATCGGGTGGCGCCTTTCGATGGCGCGTTGGCGCGTAAGCATATCGAGTTGGCGATGGGCGGCCCGCTGGAGACCTGGTTTGATGACTTCGATCAGCAGCCGCTGGCCTCTGCCTCGATCGCGCAGGTGCATACCGCGCGGCTGAAAACCACCGGCCAGGAAGTGGTGCTGAAGGTGATCCGGCCGGATATCGGGCCGATTATCAAGGCCGACGTGCGTCTGATGTACCGGCTGGCAGGCTGGGTGCCGAAGCTGTTGCCGGACGGTCGCCGTTTGCGCCCGCGCGAAGTGGTACGCGAGTACGAGAAAACCCTGCTGGACGAGTTGAACCTGCTGCGCGAAGCGGCTAACGCCATTCAGCTGCGCCGCAATTTCGACGGCAGCCCCATGCTGTACGTACCGGAAGTTTATTCCGACTACTGCCGCGAAAGCGTATTGGTGATGGAGCGCATTTATGGCATTCCGGTATCGGACATCGCCACGCTGGAACAGCAGGGCACCAACATGAAACTGTTGGCGGAACGCGGCGTCCAGGTGTTCTTTACCCAGGTCTTCCGCGACAGCTTCTTCCATGCGGACATGCATCCCGGTAATATTTTCGTCAGCTACGAACATCCGGAAGATCCTTGCTACATAGGTATCGACTGCGGCATCGTCGGTTCGCTGAACAAGGATGATAAACGCTACCTGGCGGAAAACTTCATCGCCTTCTTCAATCGCGATTACCGCAAGGTGGCGGAACTGCACGTCGACTCCGGGTGGGTGCCGCGCGACACCAACGTGGAAGACTTCGAATTCGCCATCCGCACCGTGTGCGAGCCGATTTTCGAGAAGCCGCTGGCGGAGATTTCCTTCGGCAACGTGCTGCTTAACCTGTTCAACACTGCACGACGCTTCAATATGGAAGTGCAGCCGCAGCTGGTGTTATTGCAGAAGACCTTGCTGTATGTTGAAGGTCTGGGGCGTCAGCTCTACCCGCAGCTGGATCTGTGGACTACCGCCAAGCCGTTCCTCGAGAGCTGGCTGCGCGATCAGGTCGGCATTCCCGCCGTGGTGCGTGCGCTGAAAGAGAAAGCGCCGTTCTGGGCGGAGAAGCTGCCGGAACTGCCCGAGCTGTTTTACGACAGCCTGCAGCAGCATAAACTGTTGCAACAAAGCGTTGATAAGCTGACCAACCAGATGCAGGCTCAGCGGGTTCGTCAGGGGCAGTCACGTTATTTGTTCGGCGTTGGCGCTACACTGTTGGTAAGCGGCACGCTGTTGCTGCTGGGGCAAATCGAGGTGTTTCCCGCCTGGATGATGGCCGCCGGCATCGTATGCTGGGTGATTGGCTGGAAGCGAACCACCTGATTTAATTCGTCACTCTGGTAAAGTCGGCCCTATAATGCGGGCTGGCTTTAAAAGACCCTTTAAAATTAGAGGTAATTAAAATGGGCGGTATTAGTATTACGCAATTGTTGATCATCGCAGTGATCGTGGTGCTGTTGTTCGGTACCAAAAAACTGCGCACGCTGGGCTCCGATCTCGGCGCCTCGATCAAGGGCTTCAAGAAGGCGATCGGCGACGATACGCCGTCGACCCCCAACACGGCTGAGAAAAGCAGCCTGGATGACGCTGACTTCTCGGCCAAGCCTATTACCGAAAAGCAGCCGGAAGTGAAACCGGAAGAGTCGAAGAACAAAGAGCAGGTATAAACCGTGTTTGACATTGGGTTTAGTGAGCTGCTGCTGGTGCTGGTGATCGGCCTGGTTGTTCTGGGGCCGGAACGCTTGCCGGTCGCGGTCAGAACGGTATCGGGCTGGATCCGCGCGCTGCGCTCGCTGGCGGCCTCGGTGCAGCACGAACTGTCTCAGGAACTGAAGCTGCAGGAACTGCAGGACAGCCTGAAAAAAGCGGAACAGGCTGGCTTGCAGAACCTGACGCCGGAACTGAAGGCGTCGATGGATGAGCTGAAAGACGCGGCGGAATCATTGAAACGCACCTACCAGGGCGAGAAAGAAGAGCTGGCGAACACCATTCATAACTCGCAGATCACCGATCCGGAAGCTTTGCACGACGGCGTGACGCCGGCGGAAGCGGCAACCCGCGCCAGCGCGCCCGCCGCCGTGCCAAAACCGGCCTCGGAACCTGAAGCCGTCGCGCCGGTGGCGGCGCAACCGGCTAAAGCGCCGGTGGAAACCGCGTCGGCACCTGTCGAACCTGTTGCGGATAAAACCCCAGCGTCTCACCAACCTAGTGGCGATCGTTAATACATGGCTGTTGAAGATACCCAACCCCTTATCAGTCATCTGATAGAGCTGCGCAAGCGGCTGTTGAACTCGATTATTTGCGTGCTGGCGGTGTTCGTGGTGCTGGTGTTTTTCGCCAACGACATCTACCAACTGGTGTCTGCGCCGCTGCTGAAGCAGTTACCGGCCGGGGCGAGCATGATCGCCACTGACGTGGCGTCACCGTTCTTTACCCCGATCAAATTGACCATGATCGTCTCGGTGTTCGTCTCCGCGCCGATGATTTTGTATCAGGTGTGGGCATTCATCGCGCCGGCGCTGTACAAGCATGAACGCCGCCTGATGATGCCGCTGCTGGTGTCCAGCAGCCTGCTGTTCTACCTCGGTATGGCTTTCGCCTACTTCATCGTGTTCCCGCTGGCCTTCGGCTTCTTCGCCAAGACCGCGCCGATGGGGGTGACCATTGCGACCGACATTAAAAACTACCTCGATTTCGTCATGGCGCTGTTTATGGCGTTCGGCGTTGCCTTCGAAGTGCCGGTCGCCATCATTCTGCTGTGCTGGAGTGGCGTCACCTCGCCGGAAGATCTGAAGAAGAAACGGCCGTATGTGTTGGTTGGCGCGTTTGTGGTCGGCATGCTGTTGACGCCGCCAGACGTGTTCTCGCAAACCTTGTTGGCAATACCGATGTATCTGCTGTTTGAAGTGGGGGTGTTCTTCGCTCGCTTCTATACCGGCAAACGTCGTCCGCAAGCGGAAGAAGAAGACGAGGGTGACGAACCCCCAGCCCCCTGATCCACATTGATTGCGAAGCCGCCCATTGGGCGGCTTTTGCTTTGGAAAAAATCATGTTTGATATCGGCGTTAATCTGACCAGCAGCCAATTCGCCAAAGATCGCCAGGCGGTGGTGGAGCGCGCCCGCGCGGCGGGCGTTACCGGGATGTTGATTACCGGCACCGATCTGGCAGAGAGCCGCGAAGCGGCGGAACTGGCGCAGCAACATGCGGGTTACTGTTGGTCTACCGCCGGTGTGCATCCGCACTACGCCAGCGGTTGGGATGAACACGCCGCCGAGCAGATTTATGCGTTAGCCGCACGCCCTGACGTGGCGGCGATCGGCGAATGCGGCCTGGATTTCAATCGCAACTTCTCGACGCCCGCGCAGCAGGAAGCGGCGTTCACCGCGCAGCTGGCGCTGGCGGCGGAGTTGGCGCTGCCGGTGTTTCTGCATTGCCGCGACGCACACGCACGTTTTGCCGAGCTACTGACGCCGTGGTTGGATAAACTGCCCGCGGCCGTGGTGCACTGCTTCACCGGCACCGCCGAAGAATTAACAAGCTGCCTGTCGCTGGGTTTGTCGATCGGGATTACCGGTTGGGTCTGCGACGAGCGGCGCGGCCTGGAACTGCGCGCACTGTTGCCGCAGATCCCAGCCGAGCGTCTGCTGCTGGAAACTGACGCCCCTTATCTGTTGCCCCGGGATTTACAGCCTAAACCCGCATCTCGCCGCAACGAACCCTGTTTCCTGCCCCACATCGTGCAGCAGGTCGCCGTCTGGCGGCGGGAAGAGCCGCAATGGCTGGGGCAAAAAACCGATGAGAACGCCCGCCGGCTATTCCGGCTGGTTTGAGCTAGGAGAAAACTATGAGCTATGCATTTCCGGGCACCTTCCCTGGTCGCCGTATGCGCCGCGTGCGCCGTCACGACTTCAGCCGCCGCCTGGTGGCCGAGAATCAACTGACGGTCAACGACCTGATTTATCCGGTGTTTGTCATGGAAGGCAGTAACCGCCAGGAAGAAGTGGCCTCGATGCCGGGCGTATCGCGCATGACGATCGATCTGCTGGTGAAGGAAGCGGAAACCATCGCCAAACTTGGCGTGCCGGTGATTTCCCTGTTCCCGGTGATCGAACCGAGCCTGAAATCGCTGCATGCGGAAGAAGCCTATAACCCTGAAGGGTTGGTACAGCGCACGGTGCGCGCGCTGAAAGACGCGGTGCCTGAGCTGGGCATTCTGACCGACGTGGCGCTCGATCCCTACACCACGCATGGGCAGGACGGGGTGATCGATGAGCAGGGTTATGTGATTAACGACGTGACCAAAGACATTCTGGTGCGTCAGGCGCTGTCCCATGCCGAAGCGGGCGCGGAAATCGTGGCGCCGAGCGACATGATGGACGGCCGCATCGGGGCGATCCGCGATCGTCTGGAATTGCAGGGCCTGGTGAATACCCAAATCATGGCTTACTCCGCCAAGTATGCTTCCTGCTACTACGGCCCGTTCCGCGATGCGTTGGGCTCCAGCGGCAACCTGAAGGGCGGCAACAAGAAGACCTATCAGATGGATCCGGCCAACAGCGACGAAGCGCTGCAGGAGATTGCGCAGGATCTGCAGGAAGGTGCGGACATGGTGATGGTGAAACCAGGCATGCCGTACCTCGACGTTGTGCGCCGCGTGAAGGATACCTTCGGTGTGCCAACCTTCGCTTATCAGGTGTCCGGCGAGTACGCCATGCATATGGCGGCGATTCAGAACGGCTGGCTGCAGGAGCAACCTGCGGTGATGGAATCGTTGATGTGCTTTAAACGCGCCGGCGCCGACGGCGTGCTGACCTACTTCGCCAAGCGTGTCGCCCAGTGGCTGCACGACGACGCGATGCGTCGCTAAGCGTAAAATGAGCCAACAAAAAGGCGCCTGAGGGCGCCTTTTGCATTACATCTTCTGGAACTGTCGGTTGTCGATGCTTTGGCTGACCTGCTTGTTGATCAGGTTCAGCAACAACATGGAACGCGCTTCGCCGTCCGGCTCGGTGTAGATCGCCTGCAGCCCTTCGAACACGCCGTCGACGATCAGAACGGTATCCCCCGGCTGTGGGGTTTCCGGATCGACATAGGTTTCGCAGGCGTGCGTGCGCAGTTCATCGATCACCTTGCTCGGGATGACGCTCGGCAACGCGCCGAAACGCACGAAGTGGCTGACGCCACGGGTGGCGCTGATGGTGGTGGTGTGAATGCGCTCCGGGTCGAACTCCACAAACAGATAGTTGGGAAACAGGGGTTCGCTGACCGCGATGCGCTTACCACGCACGATCTTTTCCAGCGTGATGATCGGGCTGAGGCAGTTTACCTGCTGCCGTTCCAGATGTTCCTGCGCCCGCAACAACTGACCGCGTTTGCAATAAAGTAGATACCAGGATTCCATAGTTTCACATGCCTTTCTGCCAGCCGGTAAGCATATCAAAAGCTATTCCGGATACATAGTGATGCAAGTTTCAGCGTGTAACATCACCTATCTCTATGAATCTGCGGCTATTAGCGAGGGGTCACACACTTATCGATACGGCGCTGGTATAACAGAGGGCTAAAAATTTGTTACCGTCACAGTATGACAGGCGTAGCGCCGCCGGCTGTGACGCTATTCATCGTTTTCGACCGAGGGGGAAAGAAATGGAGCTGTTTCTGTTGAGCAACGGCAAGCTGTCTGGCGAAGCCGAGCTGCTGGGGTACGCTAAAAGCCAGTTGCTGGCGATGATTGCGCGTCGTGGCATCAAATCCGCCGTCTTTATCCCTTACGCCCTGATTCGTTACGACTACGACCAGCGTGCGCAGGAACTGGCGCAAACGCTGGGCATTGAAGTCACCAGCATCCACCATGCCGCCTCACCGGCGGCGGCGATCGCGCAGGCGGAGTGCATTTTGGTCAGCGGCGGCAATACCTGGTTGCTGAACCAAATGCTGCACGAGCAAGGCCTGATCGTGCCCATCCAGCGCGCGGTGCGCGAGCGTGAAGTGCCTTACGTCGGCTGGAGCGCCGGTTGCAACGTGGCCACGCCGAGCATTCGCACCACCAATGACATGCCGGTGCGCTGCAGCGTGGTGCTGCCGGCGCTGGGGCTGTTCCCGGTGCAGATCAACCCGCACTACATCGACGCGCATATCAGCGGCCACATGGGCGAAACCCGTGACGAGCGCCTGGCGGAGTTCTGCGCGATCAACCCAAGCGAATCGGTGGTGGCGCTGCGTGAAGGTAGCCTGCTGCACGTTGAAGCCAATGCGCTGCGTTACTTCAGCGCTAACGGGCAGGGCTTCAAGGTGTTCCGCCACGGTGAGGAGACGCGTGAATATCAGGATACGCGCGCGCTGGCTGCGCTGGTGCCGTTCAACTGCGGCTGAGGGCCACCCGGCGGCGGGCGGCGTTAACAAAATTGCAGCAACAACCGTGAAGAGGGCTTATAATGCCCTCCCCACTGGCCGTTATAATGATCAGCATGAAATACCGTGACTTACGCGATTTCCTCTCGTTGCTGGAGAAGAGAGGGGAACTAAAACGCATCAGCCAGCCGATCGATCCTTACCTGGAAATGACGGAGATTGCCGATCGCACCCTGCGAGCGGGCGGTCCGGCACTGCTGTTTGAAAACCCGAAAGGGTATGACATGCCGGTGCTGTGCAACCTGTTCGGCACCGCCAATCGCGTGGCGATGGGCATGGGGCAGGAAGACATCAGCGCGCTGCGCGAAGTCGGCAAACTGCTGGCGTTCCTCAAAGAACCGGAGCCGCCGAAAGGCTTCCGCGATCTGTTCGACAAAATGCCGAAGTTCAAGCAGGTGCTGAACATGCCGACCAAGGTGCTGGGATCCGCGCCTTGTCAGGAGCAGGTATGGCAGGGTGACGATGTCGATCTCAGCCGTATTCCGGTGATGCACTGCTGGCCGGAAGACGCCGCGCCGCTGATCACCTGGGGGCTGACCGTGACCCGCGGCCCGCATAAGGAACGGCAAAACCTCGGCATCTATCGCCAGCAGGTGCTGGGCAAGAATAAAGTGATCATGCGCTGGCTGTCGCATCGCGGCGGCGCGCTGGATTATCAGGAGTGGTGCCAGGCGCACCCGGGCGAGCGTTTCCCGGTTGCGGTGGCGCTGGGCGCCGATCCCGCTACCATCCTCGGTGCGGTCACGCCGGTGCCTGATACCTTGTCCGAATACGCCTTTGCCGGGCTGCTGCGCGGCAACAAAACCGAAGTGGTCAAGTGCCTTTCCAACGATCTGGAAGTGCCCGCCAGCGCCGAAATCGTGCTTGAAGGCTATATCGAGCCGGGTGAAATGGCGCCGGAGGGCCCCTACGGCGACCACACCGGTTACTACAATGAAATCGACCAGTTCCCGGTGTTCACCGTTACTCACATCACTCAGCGCCGCAACGCGATCTACCACTCGACCTACACCGGTCGCCCGCCGGATGAGCCGGCGATCCTGGGCGTGGCGCTGAATGAAGTGTTCGTACCGATCCTGCAAAAGCAGTTCCCGGAAATCGTCGATTTCTATCTGCCGCCGGAAGGGTGCTCTTACCGCCTGGCGGTAGTGACCATGAAAAAACAGTACGCCGGCCACGCGAAACGCGTGATGATGGGCGTCTGGTCGTTCCTGCGGCAGTTTATGTACACCAAATTTGTTATCGTCTGTGACGATGACGTCAATGCGCGCGACTGGAACGATGTGATTTGGGCGATCACCACACGAATGGATCCGGCAAGGGATACCGTTCTGGTGGAGAATACGCCGATCGACTATCTGGACTTCGCCTCGCCGGTTTCCGGCCTGGGTTCGAAGATGGGGCTGGACGCCACCAATAAATGGCCGGGTGAAACCGATCGCGAATGGGGCCGTCCGATTCAGATGGATGAAAAGGTACGTGCGCGCGTCGACGAAATCTGGGATGAGCTCGCAATCTTCAGTGACAGGGAACCGACGTTATAGCGTCAGGCTCTGTTCTCAGCTTTGCATTGATGACCCGACAGAGGGAACGCATGACAATATTGAGCTGTAAAGTGACCTCGGTAGAGGCCATTACCGATACGGTTTATCGGGTACGTCTGGTGCCCGAGCAGCCGTTTTCTTTCAAGGCAGGGCAATATCTGATGGTGGTGATGGATGAGCGCGACAAGCGTCCGTTCTCACTGGCATCAACCCCGACGCAGCAAGATTATATCGAGCTGCACATTGGCGCTTCGGAACTGAATCTGTATGCCATGGCGGTGATGGATCGCATCCTGAAAGAGCAGGCGATCACCGTTGACGTGCCGCACGGCGACGCCTGGCTGCGGGAAGAGGGCAGCCGTCCGCTGGTGCTGATCGCCGGCGGCACCGGTTTCTCTTACGCGCGTTCAATCTTGTTGACCGCGCTGGAGCAGCAGCCGGATCGCGACATTTCAATCTACTGGGGCGGGCGTGAGCTGAAGCACCTGTACGATTTGAGCGAGCTGGAAGCGCTGTCGTTGCAGCATCCGAATCTGAAGGTGATCCCGGTGGTCGAGCAGCCGGAAGCCGAATGGCGCGGCCGCAGCGGCACCGTGCTCAGCGCGGTGCTGCAGGATTTCGGCACGCTGGCGGAGCATGACATTTACATCGCCGGGCGTTTCGAGATGGCGAAAATCGCCCGCGAGCGTTTCTGCGCCGAGCGCGGCGCGCTGGAAGCGCATATGTTTGGCGACGCGTTTTCGTTTATCTGACCGATGCGATGCGCGGTGAACGGGGTGGCCGAGGGTCGCCCCGTTTTTATTTGGGCGTCGGCAAACTTCAGGCATAAAAAACCCGCCCCTGACAGGCGGGAAGAACGGCAACTAAACTTGGCGGGATGCCGCGATTTGAAGTAGTGACACGGTCATCCCAAGATAGACACAGCTAAACGCGTTCAAAGACGGTGGCGATGCCCTGGCCCAGGCCGATGCACATGGTCGCCAGGCCGAACTGCGCGTCGCGACGTTCCATGTTGTTCAACAGGGTGGTCGAGATGCGGGAGCCAGAACAGCCCAGCGGGTGGCCGAGCGCGATGGCGCCGCCGTTCAGGTTAATCTTGTCGTCGATGCTGTCCATCAGCCCCAGATCCTTGATGCACGGCAGCGACTGGGCGGCGAACGCTTCGTTCAGCTCGAACAGATCGATGTCCTGCACGCTCAGACCGGCGCGTTTCAGCGCCAGCTTGCTGGCCGGCACCGGGCCGTAGCCCATGATGGAAGGATCGCAGCCGACCACCGCCATCGAGCGGATGCGGGCGCGGGCCTTCAAACCGAGCGCTTTGGCGCGCGATTCGCTCATCAGCAGCATGGCGGAAGCGCCGTCCGACAGGGCGGAGGAGCTGCCGGCGGTGACGGTGCCGTTGACCGGATCGAACGCCGGACGCAGGGCCGACAGGCTTTCGACGGTGGTTTCCGGGCGGATGACTTCATCAAAATCGTAACGGGTCAGCACGCCGTCGGCGTCGTGGCCGTTGGTCGGAATGATCTCGTTTTTGAAGTAACCCGCCAGCGTCGCCGCATGTGCGCGTTGGTGGGAGCGCGCGGCGAACTCATCCTGCATCTGGCGGCTGATGTTGTGCATCTTGGCCAGCATTTCAGCGGTCAGCCCCATCATCCCGGCGGCCTTGGCCACGCTGCGGCTCAGGCCCGGATGGAAATCCACGCCGTGATTCATCGGCACATGGCCCATGTGTTCCACGCCGCCGATCAGGCTGATGTGCGCGTCGCCAACCATGATGGCGCGCGCCGCGTCGTGCAGCGCCTGCATCGAAGAGCCGCACAGGCGGTTGACGGTCACCGCCGGCACGCGGTGCGGGATCTCGGCCAGCAGCGCGGCGTTGCGGGCGATGTTGAAGCCTTGTTCCAGCGTTTGCTGCACGCAGCCCCAGTAAATGTCATCAATCTCGGCGGCGTCCAGCGCCGGGTTGCGGCTCAGCACTTCACGCATCAGGTGAGCGGAGAGATCTTCGGCGCGCACCTGGCGGAAGGCGCCGCCCTTGGAGCGGCCCATCGGCGTGCGTACGGCATCAACAATAACTACGTTTTCCATCTTTATGACCTCATGCCGGTTGGCGGGTAGCGACGTCGGACAGCGGTGTCGCCACCGGGTAGTAGCTTTCATTGCGTTCGGCCTTGGCGCGCAGACCGGCCGGCACCTGGTACAGGGCGCCGAGGTGTGCGTAACGCTGGGCCAGCTCAACGTAGTTGGCGGTGCCGAGCGTATCCAGGTAGCGGAACACGCCGCCGTGGAACGGAGGGAAACCGATGCCGTAGACCAGCGCCATATCGGCTTCGGCCGGGCTGGCGACGATCTTTTCTTCCAGGCAACGCACCACTTCGTTGATCATCGGGATCATCATGCGCGCGATGATTTCTTCGTCGCTGATGGTCTGGCGCGGTTGGCTCACTTCGGCCAGCAGCGCATCGGTCTGCTCGTCGTTGTCCTTGCGCGGTTTGCCTTTGCTATCCTGGCTGTAGCGGTAGAAGCCCAGCTGATTTTTCTGACCGAAGCGCTGGTTGTCGAACATCACGTCAATGGCGTCGCGATAGTCTTTGCTCATGCGATCCGGGAAGCCGGCGGCCATTACCGCCTGCGCGTGGTGCGCGGTGTCGATGCCCACGACGTCGAGTAGGTAGGCCGGGCCCATCGGCCAGCCGAACTGTTTCTCCATCACTTTATCGATTTGACGGAAGTCGGCGCCGTCGCGCAGCAGCAGGCTGAAGCCGGCGAAGTACGGGAACAGCACGCGGTTGACGAAGAAGCCCGGGCAGTCGTTCACCACGATCGGCGTTTTGCCCATGCGGCTGGCGTAGGCCACCACTTTGGCAATGGTCTCGTCGCTGGTCTGTTCGCCGCGGATGATTTCCACCAGCGGCATGCGGTGCACCGGGTTAAAGAAGTGCATGCCGCAGAAGTTTTGCGGGCGCTTCAGCGATTTTGCCAGGTGATTAATCGGAATGGTCGAGGTGTTCGACGCCAGAACGGTGTCCTCACCGATCAGGTTTTCCACTTCCGACAGCACGGCGGCTTTGACTTTCGGATTCTCGACGACCGCCTCAACGATCACCTGCGCGCGCTCGATGCCGGCATAGTCCAGCGTCGGCTGAATGGTCGACAGCACCTGCGCCATTTTCAGGCCATCCAGCTTGCCGCGCTCCAGTTGCTTATTGAGCAGCTTGGCCGCTTCGCTCATGCCCAGCGTCAGCGACTTGTCGCTAATGTCTTTCATGATCACCGGCACGCCTTTCAGCGCCGATTGGTAGGCGATACCGCCGCCCATGATGCCGGCGCCCAGCACCGCCGCCTGTTTCGGCGCATCCACATTCTTGGCCAGCTTTTTCGCCTGGCCCTTCACGAACTGATCGTTAAGGAAGATGCCGACCAGCGCGCGCGCTTCGTTGGAGCGGGCCAACGGCACGAAGCTGGCGGTTTCCAGTTTCAGCGCTTCATCGCGGCCCAGCTTGGCGGCGGCTTCAATGGTCTTCACCGCGGTCATCGGCGCCGGGTAATGTTTACCGGCGGTCTGCAGCACCATGCCTTTGGCGGTGGTGAAACTCATCGCCGCTTCAATCGGGCTGAGTTTCAGCGGCTCCAGCTTAGGTTGACGCGCGGCGCGCCAGTCCAGCTTGCCGTCGATCGCCTGTTGCAGCATGTTGAGCGCCGCTTCGGCCAGTTTTTCCGGTGTCACCACCGCATCCACCAGGCCGACTTTCAACGCGTCTTTGGCGCTGACGTCTTTGCCGGCGGCGATGATTTCCAGCGCGCTGTCGTTACCCAGCAGGCGCGGCAGACGGACGGAACCGCCGAAGCCCGGCATGATGCCCAATTTGGTTTCCGGCAGGCCGATGCGCGCGTCCGGCGAGGCGACGCGGAAATCGGTCGCCAGAATGCATTCGCAACCGCCGCCGAGCGCATAGCCGTTAATGGCCGAAATGGTCGGTACCGGCAAATCTTCCAGCCGGTTAAAGACGTTGTTGGCGAATACCAGCCACTCGTGCAGCTTTTCAGCCGGTGCGGCGAACAGAGAAAGGAATTCGGTGATATCGGCGCCGACGATAAACGCGGCTTTGGAGGAGCGCAGCAGCAACCCCTTGAGCTCAGGCTGGTTTTCCAGCACGGTGAGCGCTTCGCCCAGGCTGGCGACGGTGCGGGTGTCCAGCTTGTTGACCGAGCCCGGTGCGTTGAACACCAGCTCGGCGATGCCGTTATCGAGCCAGTGCAGTTGTAATGTTTCGCCTTGGTAGAGCATGTCTATCTCCTGAATCAGCGTATGATCTGGTATGACCAGATGAAGAGGAGTGTGGTTTTTATGTTAAAAATATGCAAATGAGAGATTGCATATTTGCTGGTCGGATCACATGTCGCCAAGTTAGTTTTTTGATTTGAAACGAAGTTATATTTTATGTGCTATCGGCATTTGCTGGAGTGTGTCGGCACTCATACACTTGCTCGCAGCGAATGAACATTCAGACGAGGTTACGCATGACTAAGGCGGCTTGTGTCAAACGCAGCGGCTTATGGAGCATTCCGGCCAGAACCATGACGCTGGCATGTCTGTTGGTGTTTATGGCACAGATGGCGACGACCGTGTATTTGCCTTCGCTGCCGACGGTGATGCGGGAGCTGGCGATGAGCCGACGCGCCACCGAGCTGTCCATTTCGATCTTCGTCATCGGCGCCGCTTTGCCGGTGCTGTTCTGGGGCGCGGCCGCCGATCGCTTTGGCCGCCGTGCGCCCCTGACACTGTCTTTGTTTCTTTTCATTGGCTGCAGCGGGCTGTTGGCGCTGTGCAGCAACGGCGCCCAGCTGCTGGCGCTGCGTGCGCTGCAGGGTGTGGGCGCCGGCGGTGCGGCGATCATTGCGCGTATCATCGTGCGGGATAACTGGAGCGGTGACGAGTTGGCGCGTCGGTTATCGGTGCTCTCCATCGCTTTTATCACCGCGCTGGGCGGTGGTCAGTTTGTCGGCGGCCTGCTCAGCCAATATTCGCACTGGCAGATGGGCTTCGTCCTGATGGGCGCCACCGGTTTGGCCATTCTGGCGCTGATGGCGACGCTGCCGCTTGAGGCGGGGCGCACACGCGGGCCACGCCCGGCGATGGCGGCCACCTACTTCGCCATCCTGCGGCGGCCGGGGTTCTTCTGGCCGGCCTGCGTCGGCGGATTGGGCTTCGCCACCACGGTGACATTGCAGGAGGTGAGCCCGTTCGTCATGCAGCAGGGTTTTGGCCTCAACGTTACGGCGTTCGGCGCGCTGGGGTTGGTGATAGGTATCGCCTACTTTAGCGGCGCGTTGACGGTGAACCGCACGGTGGCGCGTGTCGGCGGGAAAAAACTGATGCAAACCGGCAGCGGCATCGTCGCTCTGGCGACGGTAGCGATCCTGCTGTTGTGGTGGAGCGGCATTCTGGCCGGCCTTTCCGGTATGGCGCTGTTCATCGCGCTGTATTGCCTGACCATTTTTGGCCAGGCGGTGTTGTTTCCCAACAGCATGGCGATGGCGGTTAGCGACGCCAAAGAGCACGGTGCCTATGCGATGGCGCTGTGCGGCTTTCTGCAGCAGTGTCTGGCGGGCATTGCCGCGGCCGGCGCGGTGTTATTGGAGCACCACGGCCTATGGGCGCTGGCGATAGCGTTGCTCGGCCTGGCCGGCTGGCTAATGGTTAAACTGCGGATGTAACGGCATTTGCAGGGAATTGCGAGCTGCTCCGCATGCCCAACGCGATAAGGTTGGTGCGCCGGAGCGCTGTGTTAAGATGACTTCTTTCGTGCTAAGGCATAAGGGTACTGTGATGGAAACGCTGGCTTCTTTGTATAACGACCACTTGGCAGAGCTGCAAAAACGCGCGCGCGAAGTGCTGGAGCGCAACAAGTTGGATGCGTTGCTGATTCACTCCGGTGAACTGCAAAAGGTATTTTTGGACGACCATAGCTATCCGTTCAAAGTGAATGCGCATTTCAAAGCCTGGGTGCCGGTGACGTCGGTGCCGAACTGCTGGTTGTGGATCGACGGTGTCAATAAGCCGAAGCTGTGGTTCTACTCCCCGGTCGACTACTGGCACAGCGTAGAACCGCTGCCGGACAGTTTCTGGACCAAATCCCTTGAATTGATGCCGCTGGCCAACGCCGACGCCATCGCCCAGCAGCTTCCGCCGCAGCGTGAGCGCGTCGGCTATATCGGTTATGCGCAACAGCGCGCCCGCGATCTCGGCATTCCTTCTGAGAACATCAACCCGAAAGCGGTGCTGAACTACCTGGATTTCCACCGTTCGATCAAAACCGGCTACGAGCTGGCCTGCATGCGCGAAGCGCAGAAGACGGCGGTAACCGGCCATCGTGCGGCGCATGAGGCGTTCCTCTCCGGCATGAGCGAGTTCGACATCAACCTGGCCTACCTGACGGCGACAGGCCACCGTGATACCGACGTGCCTTACGACAACATCGTAGCGCTGAACGAACACGCTTCGGTACTGCACTACACCAAGCTGGACCATCAGCCGCCGGCCGAGTCCCTGAGTTTCCTTATCGACGCCGGCGCGGAATATAACGGCTATGCCGCCGATCTGACCCGCACCTACGCGGCGCAAAGCGGCAGCGAGTTCGCCCACCTGGTGAAAGATCTCAATGGTGAACAGCTGGCGCTGATCGACACCATCAAGCCCGGCGTGCGCTATACCGACTACCATGTGCAAATGCATCAGCGCATCGCCAAGCTGCTCAAGAATCACAAGTTGGTGAACGGCCTCAGCGAAGAGGCGATGGTTGAAACGGGTATTACCACGCCGTTCCTGCCGCACGGGCTGGGCCATCCGCTGGGCCTTCAGGTGCACGACGCCGCCGGCTTTATGCAGGACGAACAAGGCACCCATCTGCCGGCGCCGTCCAAGTATCCGTTCCTGCGTTGCACCCGCGTGTTGCAGCCGGGCATGGTGTTGACCATCGAGCCAGGTCTGTACTTCATCGAATCTCTGTTGGCGCCGTGGCGCAGCGGTGAATTCAAGCAGCACTTCGCCTGGGATCGCATCGATGCGCTGAAGCCGTATGGCGGCATCCGTATCGAAGACAACATCGTGATCCACGAAAAGCGCATCGAGAACATGACGCGCGATCTGAACCTGGCCTGATGCGGCCTTACCCGATACCGGCGGAAGCAACCCGCTTTACCGAAGAAATAAAGAAGAGCCGTTTTATCACCCTGCTGGCGCCGACCAGCGGGGTAGAAGCGGCAAAGGCGTTTATTCAGCAGGTGCGGGATGAGCATCCGGCGGCGCGACACCATTGTTGGGCATTCGTCGCCGGCAGCCCCGATGACTCGCAGCAACTGGGGTTCTCAGACGACGGAGAACCGTCGGGTACCGCCGGCAAACCGATCCTCGCGCAGCTGATGGGTAGCGGTATCGGTGAAGTGACCGCCGTGGTCGTTCGTTACTATGGCGGCGTCAAGCTGGGCACCGGCGGGCTGGTGAAAGCCTATGGCAACGGTGTTCAACAGGCGTTGAAGCAGTTGGCGTTGGCACAAAAGGTGCCGGAAGCCGAATATATCTTGCAGTGCGACTATGCGCAGTTGGCGTTGGTGGAGAACTTGCTGCAGCAAACCGCAGGTCGGATCCTGCAGGGCGAATACGGCGCCGCCGTCGTGCTGCATCTGGCGTTGCCGGCAACCGAGGTCGAACTGTTTGGGAATAAATTGCGTGATCTCAGTCGCGGTAATTTGCAATTAACCCCCATTTCGCAATAATTCCTCCCAATTGAATTGCTAAGGATCGTGCTGAAATGCATTTTCGCGCCATAACCCGTATCGTTGGTCTGCTGGTCATCCTGTTCTCCGGGACGATGTTTATTCCCGGCCTGGTGGCATTGATTTACCGCGATGGGGCGGGGCGCGCGTTCAGCCAAACCTTCTTCGTGGCGCTGACCATCGGTCTGATGCTGTGGTGGCCGAACCGCAAACAGAAACACGAGTTGAAGCCCCGTGAAGGCTTCCTGATTGTCGTGTTGTTCTGGACCGTGCTGGGCAGCGTGGGGGCATTGCCATTCCTGTTTTCGGAACGGCCCAATTTGTCGCTGACCGACGCCTTCTTTGAATCCTTCTCGGGATTGACGACCACCGGCGCAACGACGCTGGTGGGGCTGGACTCGTTGCCGAAGGCCATCCTGTTCTATCGCCAAATGCTGCAATGGATGGGCGGCATGGGGATCATCGTGTTGGCGGTGGCGATACTGCCGATACTTGGCGTCGGCGGCATGCAGCTGTATCGGGCGGAAATGCCCGGGCCATTGAAAGATAACAAGATGCGTCCGCGCATTGCCGAAACCGCCAAAACCCTGTGGCTAATCTATGTGTTGCTGACCGTTGCCTGTGCGCTGGCGCTCTGGGGGGCCGGGATGTCGGTGTTCGACGCCATCGGCCACAGTTTCTCGACCATCGCCATCGGCGGGTTTTCTACCCACGATGCCAGTATCGGTTATTACGCCAGCCCGACCATCAACACCATCATTGCCGTGTTCCTGCTGATTTCCGGCTGTAACTACGGCCTGCACTTCGCTTTGCTAAGCGGCCGCAGTCTGAAGGTGTACGGGCGCGATCCTGAATTCCGCATGTTCATCTTCGTTCAGTTGACGCTGGTGGTGGTATGCACGTTGGTGCTCTGGGGACATGGCGTCTATAAGAGCGGTATGGAAACGCTCAATCAGGCGTTCTTCCAGGTGGTATCGATGGCGACCACGGCTGGTTTTACGACCGACAGCATCGCCAAGTGGCCGCTGTTCCTGCCGATGTTGTTGCTGTGCTCAGCGTTCATCGGCGGTTGTGCCGGCTCGACCGGCGGCGGCCTGAAGGTGATCCGTATCCTGCTTCTGTACCTGCAGGGTTCGCGAGAGTTGAAAAGGCTGGTGCACCCCAACGCGGTCTATACCATCAAATTGGGCAATCGCGCACTGCCGGAACGTATTCTGGAAGCGGTGTGGGGATTCTTCTCCGCCTATGCGCTGGTGTTTATCGTCAGCATGCTGGCGATCATTGCCACCGGCGTTGACGATTTTTCCGCGTTCGCCGCAGTGACGGCAACACTCAATAACCTTGGCCCCGGCCTGGGCGTGGTGGCGGATAACTTCACCACGATGCCGGCGGCGGCCAAGTGGATCCTGGTGGTGACGATGCTGTTCGGACGCCTGGAAGTGTTTACATTGCTGGTGCTGTTCACGCCAACTTTTTGGCGTGAGTAAGTCTGATATAAGGAGTACGCCATGAAGGCATTGATACTTTATTCGAGCCGTGACGGGCAAACACGTGCTATCGCTTCTTATATAGCAAGCAAGCTGCAGGACACGCAGCGATGTGAGGTGATCGATCTGCTGCAGGCGGAACAGGTCGACCTTAGCCAGTACCAGCAGGTGATGATCGGCGCTTCTATCCGTTACGGGCACTTTAACCCGGCGCTGGATAAATTCGTCAAACGTCATGCCGAACAACTGAATCGAATGCCGAGCGCGTTCTTTGCCGTGAACCTGACCGCGCGTAAACCGGAAAAGCGCTCGCCGCAAACCAACGCTTATACCCGCAAGTTCCTGCTGGCCTCGCCGTGGCAGCCAAAACAGTGTGCGGTGTTTGCCGGCGCATTGCGTTATCCGCGCTATCGCTGGTTCGACCGCATCATGATTCAATTTATTATGCGTATGACGGGCGGCGAAACGGATACCAGTAAGGAAGTGGAGTACACCGATTGGCAGCAGGTCGATCGTTTCGCCCAGGAATTTAGCCAGATCCAGTACGAAAAGTGACAAAAATGCGGGTTTGGTCAGCGTTTTGCCGAAAAAATCCGCGCTTGAAAAGTTTTTTGCAATTAGGGGTTGCGGCCCGCCGAGAACTCCCTATAATGCGCCTCCACTGACCGGGAACAACGACTGACAAGCCGCCGGGTCAGCGAGAAGAAAGCGAAATAAACGCTTGACTCTCCGGGCGAAAA
>NZ_JBJNOV010000013.1:0-1481 GCF_052166375.1 Serratia sp. CY83965
TATCATGTCATGAATACATAGTGGCATGAGGCGAACCGGGGGAACTGAAACATCTAAGTACCCCGAGGAAAAGAAATCAACCGAGATTCCCCCAGTAGCGGCGAGCGAACGGGGAGGAGCCCAGAACCTGAATCGGCTTGTGTGTTAGTGGAAGCGTCTGGAAAGTCGCGCAGCAAAGGGTGATAGCCCCGTACACTAAAATGCACAGGTCGTGAGTTCGATGAGTAGGGCGGGACACGTGACATCCTGTCTGAATATGGGGGGACCATCCTCCAAGGCTAAATACTCCTGACTGACCGATAGTGAACCAGTACCGTGAGGGAAAGGCGAAAAGAACCCCGGCGAGGGGAGTGAAATAGAACCTGAAACCGTGTACGTACAAGCAGTGGGAGCACATTCATGGTGTGACTGCGTACCTTTTGTATAATGGGTCAGCGACTTATATTTTGTAGCAAGGTTAACCGTATAGGGGAGCCGTAGGGAAACCGAGTCTTAACTGGGCGATTAGTTGCAAGGTATAGACCCGAAACCCGGTGATCTAGCCATGGGCAGGTTGAAGGTTGGGTAACACTAACTGGAGGACCGAACCGACTAATGTTGAAAAATTAGCGGATGACTTGTGGCTGGGGGTGAAAGGCCAATCAAACCGGGAGATAGCTGGTTCTCCCCGAAAGCTATTTAGGTAGCGCCTCGTGAACTCATCTTCGGGGGTAGAGCACTGTTTCGGCTAGGGGGCCATCCCGGCTTACCAAACCGATGCAAACTCCGAATACCGAAGAATGTTATCACGGGAGACACACGGCGGGTGCTAACGTCCGTCGTGAAGAGGGAAACAACCCAGACCGCCAGCTAAGGTCCCAAAGTCATGGTTAAGTGGGAAACGATGTGGGAAGGCATAGACAGCCAGGATGTTGGCTTAGAAGCAGCCATCATTTAAAGAAAGCGTAATAGCTCACTGGTCGAGTCGGCCTGCGCGGAAGATGTAACGGGGCTAAACCATGCACCGAAGCTGCGGCAGCGACGCTTAGGCGTTGTTGGGTAGGGGAGCGTTCTGTAAGCCGTTGAAGGTGGCCTGTGAGGGTTGCTGGAGGTATCAGAAGTGCGAATGCTGACATAAGTAACGATAAAGCGGGTGAAAAGCCCGCTCGCCGGAAGACCAAGGGTTCCTGTCCAACGTTAATCGGGGCAGGGTGAGTCGACCCCTAAGGCGAGGCTGAAAAGCGTAGTCGATGGGAAACAGGTTAATATTCCTGTACTTGGTGTTACTGCGAAGGGGGGACGGAGAAGGCTAGGCTAGCCGGGCGACGGTTGTCCCGGTTTAAGCGTGTAGGGGGTGTGACCTGGTAAATCCGGTTGCATATCAACCCTGAGGCGTGATGACGATGCACTACGGTGCAGAAGTAGTTGATGCCCTGCTTCCAGGAAAATCCTCTAAGCATCAGGTAACATTAAATCGTACCCCAAACCGACACAGGTGGTCA
>NZ_JBJNOV010000014.1:0-1463 GCF_052166375.1 Serratia sp. CY83965
GCTAACCCTGAGGCGTGATGACGATGCACTACGGTGCAGAAGTAGTTGATGCCCTGCTTCCAGGAAAATCCTCTAAGCTCCAGGTAACATTAAATCGTACCCCAAACCGACACAGGTGGTCAGGTAGAGAATACCAAGGCGCTTGAGAGAACTCGGGTGAAGGAACTAGGCAAAATGGTGCCGTAACTTCGGGAGAAGGCACGCTGGCATGTAGGTGAAGTCCCTCGCGGATGGAGCTGAAGCCAGTCGAAGATACCAGCTGGCTGCAACTGTTTAATAAAAACACAGCACTGTGCAAACACGAAAGTGGACGTATACGGTGTGACGCCTGCCCGGTGCTGGAAGGTTAATTGATGGGGTCAGCCGCAAGGCGAAGCTCTTGATCGAAGCCCCAGTAAACGGCGGCCGTAACTATAACGGTCCTAAGGTAGCGAAATTCCTTGTCGGGTAAGTTCCGACCTGCACGAATGGCGTAATGATGGCCAGGCTGTCTCCACCCGAGACTCAGTGAAATTGAACTCGCTGTGAAGATGCAGTGTACCCGCGGCAAGACGGAAAGACCCCGTGAACCTTTACTATAGCTTGACACTGAACATTGAGCCTTGATGTGTAGGATAGGTGGGAGGCTTTGAAGCGTGGACGCCAGTCTGCGTGGAGCCATCCTTGAAATACCACCCTTTAATGTTTGATGTTCTAACTCGGCCCCATAATCTGGGGTGAGGACAGTGTCTGGTGGGTAGTTTGACTGGGGCGGTCTCCTCCCAAAGAGTAACGGAGGAGCACGAAGGTTAGCTAATCACGGTCGGACATCGTGAGGTTAGTGCAAAGGCATAAGCTAGCTTGACTGCGAGAGTGACGGCTCGAGCAGGTACGAAAGTAGGTCTTAGTGATCCGGTGGTTCTGAATGGAAGGGCCATCGCTCAACGGATAAAAGGTACTCCGGGGATAACAGGCTGATACCGCCCAAGAGTTCATATCGACGGCGGTGTTTGGCACCTCGATGTCGGCTCATCACATCCTGGGGCTGAAGTAGGTCCCAAGGGTATGGCTGTTCGCCATTTAAAGTGGTACGCGAGCTGGGTTTAGAACGTCGTGAGACAGTTCGGTCCCTATCTGCCGTGGGCGTTGGAAGATTGAGAGGGGTTGCTCCTAGTACGAGAGGACCGGAGTGAACGCACCACTGGTGTTCGGGTTGTCATGCCAATGGCATTGCCCGGTAGCTAAGTGCGGAAAAGATAAGCGCTGAAAGCATCTAAGCGCGAAACTTGCCTCAAGATGAGTCTTCCCTGGGCCTTCAAGGCCCCTGAAGGAACGTTTAAGACTAAGACGTTGATAGGCTGGGTGTGTAAGTGCAGCGATGCATTGAGCTAACCAGTACTAATGATCCGTGAGGCTTAACCTTACAACACCGAAGGTGTTTTTAGAGAGATTTTCAGCGAAGTTCCGAGATTGGTTCTGATGGC
>NZ_JBJNOV010000015.1:0-39190 GCF_052166375.1 Serratia sp. CY83965
CCAGTACTAATGATCCGTGAGGCTTAACCTTACAACACCGAAGGTGTTTTGGTGAGACCGAGACAATATTCAGCTTGTTTACAGATTGGATTAACTGGCTTCAGCGATGAAGCGGGTTGATTAAAACGAATTTGCCTGGCGGCAATAGCGCGGTGGTCCCACCTGACCCCATGCCGAACTCAGAAGTGAAACGCCGTAGCGCCGATGGTAGTGTGGGGTCTCCCCATGCGAGAGTAGGACACTGCCAGGCATCAAATAAAGCCGAAAGCCCTGAACTGACGTTCAGGGCTTTTTGCTATGCGTAAAAAGGAAAATCCCCGTTGTAATCCGCTTCAACTTTCATCGTACTGTTTAATATTCATCACAAAACCAACGCATTGTTTCTCTGAATGTCAGATATTCTTCGTCCGCTATTAAGTTTGGCTGTTAACTTATAAATAACAATAAAGTAACAACCAGGGCGGCAGGACGCCGAATTTCATCATTGCTATGGCTCGGAGAAAATATCATGACAGAAACAACCTCGGCTCTTGGGGATGAGCACGGCGTCGAACAGGAGGCGCTGGATAACAAGAAACGCATTTTCGCTATCGTCGGGGCTTCATCAGGCAATCTGGTGGAGTGGTTTGATTTTTACGTTTACTCCTTCTGTTCCATTTATTTTGCCGCCTCGTTCTTTCCAGCGGGCAACAGCACTACGCAGCTGCTGCAAACCGCCGGTGTTTTCGCCGCCGGCTTCTTTATGCGACCTATCGGCGGTTGGCTGTTCGGCTATATTGCCGACAAGCATGGCCGAAAAAACTCAATGCTGCTTTCAGTCTGCATGATGTGCGCCGGATCGCTGGTGATCGCCTGCCTGCCGACGTATGAATCGATCGGCAGTTGGGCCCCGGCGCTGCTGCTGATCGCTCGGTTGTTCCAGGGGTTGTCGGTGGGCGGCGAGTATGGCACCAGCGCCACCTACATGAGCGAGGTGGCAATCAAGGGGCGGCGTGGCTTCTACGCATCGTTCCAGTACGTGACGCTGATTGGCGGGCAACTGTTGGCGCTGCTGGTCTTGGTGATCTTACAGCAGATATTGCCCGCCGAAGAGCTGAAAGCCTGGGGATGGCGTATTCCGTTTGCCCTGGGGGCCGTGTTGGCGGTGGTGGCGCTTTACCTGCGCCGCTCGCTGAATGAAACCTCCGATGCGAAGACGCGTAACCACAAAGATGCCGGTTCGCTGACGGGGCTGTGGAAAAATCGCAAGGCGTTCCTGATGGTGCTGGGCTTTACCGCCGCCGGTTCACTGACCTTCTACACCTTCACCACCTACATGCAGAAATACCTGGTGAACACCGCCGGTATGGACGCCAAGCTGGCCAGCGCCATCATGACCGTTGCGCTATTCGTCTTTATGCTGCTGCAGCCGGCGGTAGGCGCGTTTTCGGACAAAATCGGCCGTCGCAGCTCTATGCTGATCTTCTCAGCCTTCGCCACGGTGTTGACGGTGCCGATCCTGTTTGCCTTGAAAGAGGTGACCAACCCCTTTATGGCGTTCGGTCTGATCGTGTTGGCGTTGTTCGTTGTCAGCTTTTACACCGCGATCAGCGGGCTGCTTAAAGCCGAGATGTTCCCGCCGGAGGTACGCGCGTTAGGGGTAGGCTTGTCTTATGCGGTGGCGAACGCCCTGTTCGGCGGTTCGGCAGAATATGTCGCGTTGTCGCTTAAATCATTCGGCGTGGAGAATGCCTTCTTCTGGTACGTTTCCGGCATGTGCCTGCTGGCGTTGCTGGTTTCGCTTCGGTTGCATCGCAAAGGGAAGGAGATACAGCTGTAATAAAAACCCCGGCCTTGGCCGGGGTCAGAGTATCGCTTACAGGATACGGCTAATCAGCCGATCGATGCGGATACGCCGCAGACGGCGAATCAGCTTGCGCACCTTGATCGGATACTGCTGAATGCTTTGCAGCTCCTGATAGTGGCCGACCACGGTGGTGTGGGTGCGGATGCACTCCAGCTCTTTTTGCCGCTGTTCGCGCATCTCTTGTTTGGGATCGTGGATCAGAATGGCGTTTTCCAGATCCAGCCGCCAGGCGCGCGGGTTGAGATTATTGCCGGTAATCAGCTGCCACTCTTCGTCTACCCACATGCCTTTCAGGTGATAGCTGTTATCGCCATCCTTCCACAGACGCACGATCAGCTGCCCGGTATCGATATAACGCTGCAAGCGGCTCAGGAAGCGGCGCAGGTTGATCTCGTACAGGTAGGGCAGCGCGCCGATGATTTTGAACGGCTGGTCTTCCGGAATATAGAAATCGTTGGCGGTCTTGTCGCCGACAATGATCTCCACCTGTTTGCCCTGGCGCAGCAGATAAATGATGTTGCGCACCAGCAGCGCCGGCAGGTTGAAGTAGGGGGTACAGAGCGTCAGTTTCTGGTCGGCGCACGACATCAGGTGATGAATGGTTTTATTCAGCACGCTTTGCTTGCCAAGCCCAACCAGCGGCGTCACCGCCAGCTCATCGTTGCCGGCCTTGCCGCGGAAGTGGTAACCGGCGCGGCGCAGGGCGAAACGGAACAGACGGGTCTCGTTTTTGATCTCCGGGCTTTTCGGGCGATCGCTGCGATCGAGGCGCTGTACGGCGCCGGCGGTGAGCAGATGCTGCTTGATGTAATCGATCAAGGTATCGGCCAGCACGCCGTTGGTGATCAGCTGATAGCGATCGTAACGGTATTTCTCATGCTGATGCAGATAAACGTCGTTGATGCTGGCGCCGCTGTAGATCGCGGTATCGTCGACCACAAAGCCTTTCAGGTGCAGTACGCCTAACGCTTCGCGGGTATTGACCGGCACGCCGTAGATTGGCACCGACTGTTCCGGATGTTGGCTGGCCATGGCGCAGTACCAGTCGGCGTTGGTATTGGCGGCGGCGGCGCCGATGCGCCCACGCTGTGCGCGGTGCCAGTCGACCAGTACGCAGATTTCCAGCTCGGGCCGCCGCTGTTTGGCTTGATACAGCGCGTTGAGGATCTCGCGCCCGGCGTCGTCATGCTCCAGATACAGAGCCACCAGATAGATGCGTTGGGTGGCGTTGGCGATGGCGCTCAGCAGCGTGGTGCGAAAATCGGACGGCGCGTACAACGTACGAACATCAGCAACCGTCTGGGGGAGTTTGGGCAGTTGTGCAAGGTGTTGTTGATGTTTGCTACGTTTAAATTTTGACAACATCACAGTGCGTTTCTTCTCTCATGATTGATGGCCAGAACGCCACAGGCATAAAAACAATAAACCGAATAATCGGGCGATAATACCATTAGTTGCCCCGATTGTGCGTATGTTTTGGCGTTAAGTGATGGATTCGTAGCGCATTGCGACGCAGGTCACTGCGCGTCGGCGGCCTGCAGCGGCAGCGTCAGATTGACGATGCCGTCCTCAAGCTGCACCTCAATGCCAAAGCCCAGCCGCTGCGCCAGTGCGATCATGCCGCGGTTATTCGGCATGGTGATGCCGCTCAGACGGGTCAGGCCATGAGCGCGCGCATAGGCGATCATTTTCTCCAGCAACTGACGGCCCAGGCCCAGTCCTTTGAGGTCGGAACGCACCAGCACGGCGAATTCGGCGTCGGTGTTGTCCGGATCGGACAGCGCGCGGGTCACGCCGATGATCTCGTCTGCGCGCACCGCCACAAAGGCCATTTCTCGATCGTAGTCGATCTGCGTCATGTTGGCCAAATCGTCATGGGTAAACTCATTGATCTCGCTGAAGTAGCGATAATAGAGGTCTTCCTTGGTCACCCGGTCGATGAAATGCTTCAGCGCCGGCTCGTCTTCCGGCAGGATCGGGCGGAACAGGCATTGGCTGCCGTCTTTCAACGCGATGGTCTCTTCCAGCTCATGCGGATAAGGGCGGATCGCCAGCCGCGCCTGCGGATCGCCGCTGAACGGCGCGAGCTGCATCGAAACGTCCAGCAGAGTGAATTCGCTGCCGGAGGCCAACACCGGGTGAATATCCAGCCGGGCGATCTCCGGGCAGTCGAGGATCAGGTTGGAGACCTGCACCAGCAAGCGGCTTAGTCCAGGGATATCTAAAGGCCGCAGCGCGCTGCGCCCGCGGATCTTGCCGCCTTTCACCGCCTGCAGCACCAGATAACGCGCCAGCGCCATGTTCAGCGGCGGCAGCGCGACCGCCACCTGATTTTCCTGGCGCCATTCCACACCGCCTTCACCCAGCATGATCAGCGGGCCGAAAATCGCATCCTGCTCCACCGCGATGCGCAGCTCCTGGGCGCCGGCGCGGTTGGCCATGCTCTGCACCAGCAAGCCGTGGATGCGCGCCTGAGGGTAGGTGCGCTTCACGCGGTCGAGGATCGCCTCCGCCGCGCGCTGCACTTCGGTCGCGGTGCGCAGGTAGAGCATGACGCCCTGAACTTCTGACTTGTGCGGGATATCCGGCGAACGGAGCTTCAGCGCTACCGGGTAGCCGATCTGTTCGGCGATATGTACCGCTTCGGCGCTGTCTTCGGCGATCCAGGTCGGCAGGGTGCTCAGGTCATAAGCCTGCAGAATGGATTGCACCTCGTGGGTATCCAACTGGGTGGCGCCTTCGGCCAGCGCCTGATGGATCAGGCGGTGAGCGTCGGCGGTATTGGCGGTCAGGCCGACCGGCAGCGCCGGGGTCTCTTTCAGCTGCTTCTGGTTGCGGCGGTATTCCACCATATGCATAAAAGCGGTCACAGCGCCTTCCGGCGTGCGGTAGGTGGGTATGGCGGCCTCGGTAAACAGCCGGCGCGCCTCTTGAGAAGAGTATTCGCCGCACCAGTTGGTCAGCAAGGTGATGCGTTTGCCGCGCGCATGCCGGTGCAGCGCGTCGATCAGCCGCTGCGCCGTGGCGGTGCCCGGCGCCGCCGCGCTCGGCGCATGGATCAGCAGCAGCGCGTCATAGTCGTGGCTGTCGAGCAGCGCTTCGAGAGCCGCCAGGTAGCGCTGCGGCGTGGCGTCGTCGCGCAGATCGAGCGGGTTGCCGGCGCGAATGAAATCCGGCAGCGCATCGCTCAGCTTCGCCAGGCTCTCATCGTTCAGCGTTGCCAGCTTGCCGTTGCGCCCGAGCAGCTCGTCCAGCGCCATTGCCGCCGGCGCCGCCCCGTTGCTGACGATCATCAGCCGCTCGCCGCGCAGCGGATGCATATGGCTGAGGGTTTCCACCGCGGAGAACAGCTCATGAGTATCCTGCACGCGCAGCAGGCCGGCTCGCTGGATGGCGGCGTCGTAGGCGGCGTCCAGCCCCTGCTGGCTGTTGAGCAGTAATTGCGCCTGTTGGCTGCGGCCGCTTTTGATCACCAGAATGGGCTTGTTGCGTGAGGCGCTGCGCGAGGCGGAGAGAAAGCGCCGTGCGTCGCTGATGTTTTCCAGATACAGCAGGATGGCGCTGGTTTTGCTGTCGCGCGCCAAAAAGTCGAGCAGGTCGTCGACGTCGATATCCAGGCTGTCGCCCAGCGCGATGAAGTAAGAGAAGCCGACTTCGCGCTGCTGCGCCCAGTCGAGAATGGTGTTGGCGACGGCGGCGGACTGCGAGATAAACGCCAGCTTGCCTTTTTGGATCGGCACCGGCGAGAAGCTGGCGTTGATGCCTTGCCACGGCGCCAATAATCCCAGGCTGTTGGGGCCCAATAGCCGCATGGCGTAGCGCTGCGCGCAGGCTTTCAGCTCGGCGAACTGTTCTGGCGGTGAAGAGAGCACGATGGCGGTTTTGCAGCCGCGCTGCCCCAGCGCGTCGAGCAGCGCCAGATTACGCTTGGCGTGAGTGCAGATGATCGCCAGATCCGGCGTCAACGGCAGGCTGGCGACGTCGGGGTAGGCCATGACGCCGCATACCGCCTTGTAGCGCGGCGTCACCGGCAAGATGGGGCCGCCGAAACCGCCGGCCAGCAGGTTGCTCATCATCAGGTTGCCGGCGCGGCCCGGCTGCTGCGAAGCGCCCAGAACGGCGATCGATTTGGGACGTAGTAGCGCTTCTAACCCTCGCTGGCTCATGCACGGCTCCTTTTGGCAACATTACGCCTGATTTTAGGCGCTTTATGGCTGCATTGCTGTGACCGATGCCTCCGGCCGGGTCGGTTTTCCCGCCAGATACTGTTGGCGGAAATAGCGAAAATGCTGATTCAACCCTTCGGCGGCCGGCAGATCGCCCGCCTGTTGCAGCAGGGCGGCGGCCACTTCCGCCGTGCAGTGTTGCTCGGCGCGGCTGGCTTCGCGTAGTTGGTAGTCCGATGCGGCGTCGACGTTGAGGGAAAACACCGGGAATTGATTGAGATACGGGCTTTTACGGAACATTTTGCGCGCCTCCGCCCAGGTGCCATCCAGCATGATGAACAGCGGCGGTTTGCCGCCGACGGGCAGTTCGCTGAACACCGGCCGCTCGGCGTCGGCGTAGGATGCGGGGAACACCACGTAAGGCTGCCGTGTCGGATCGTTGATGGCCGCCAGCAGGGCGGGATCGACCTCGGTACGCGACCAGAGGAACGCCTGGGTGTCCGGCAGGATATCGGCGATCAGGCGCCCGGTGTTGCTGGGCTTGAGCGGCTCGGCGCCGAACATGATCAGGCAGAAACGGCTGCCGGCCTGCTGCGGGCGAATGGTGTCGCACAGGCAGTTCTTATGCGGCAGCAGGCACCCCTGACAACGCGCCACTCGGCAACCGCGCGCCAGAAAGGGGCGGGTGGCGCGGTCTAAACGGAATTGGCGCAGGCGAAGTACGGCGTTGTCGGTCATAACGATCCTGGGGAAAAACCGCTATTGTAACGCAGAAAAAAGCCCGCCGGGAGGGGCGGGCTCGATCGGGGCGCGTTCGCGCGCAATGGCGGGATACGGCCTATACTTGCCGAATCACACTAACTCGTTGAGCCAGTTGTCAAACGGCGCTTTCGGCATCGCGCCGTTGAGCATGTCGACCATTTTTCCCTGACGGAACACCATGATGGTCGGGATGCTGCGGATGCGGAAACGGGCGCTCAGCTCCGGCTCGGCTTCGGTGTTCACTTTCACGAAGCGCACTTTGCCGGCGCGCTCTTCGGCCACGTCTTCAAAGATCGGCGCAAAGCTGCGGCACGGGCCGCACCACGGCGCCCAGAAATCGACCACGACCGGCAGATCGTCCTGCAGCAACTGGTCCAGCGTGGCGGCGGTGGCGTTGATCACTTCACCGTCGAAGAGCTCATGGCCGCAGCGGCCGCATTTCGCGTTGTCCGCCAGACGTTCTTCCGGCACGCGGTTGGTGGCATTGCAAGCTGCACAAACTGTATTCATGTTGACCTCGGGTACAGAGAAAGCATGGTCCCCGCAACGCGGTTGCGGAGATGTTTCTTTAATGCTGACAATTATCGGCAAAACCCGGCGCGTGAACAATGAGGTTTGTTCAATGGATGTGATAGTTGGGAGCTTTTAGCGCAAGTTGGTGGCTTCGTGCACCAACATCAGGTAATCTTCGCGCCCTGCGCGTTGGTGGAGAAGACAATGAACGATTCATTTAGTGGCAAGAACGGTAAAGTCAAAGTGATGTACGTCCGCAGTGACGACGACAACGGCGACGACCGTAACAAGAATAAACGTCCGGCCGGCAAAGGCCGTCCGGCTGACGGTGCGCGATCGGGCCGCACCGGTCAAGACAAGGCGCGCGGCGGCAACGATCGCCGCGGCGCCGACTCCCGCCGCAGTGAAAGCGATCGTCCTCGCCGTCCGGCGCGCTCTGAAGATCGCGGTGGCAATGAGTCGCCGTGGAGAACCGTCTCGCGCGCGCCGAATGAAGAGCCGGCGTTCGATCATGGCGGCATCAGCGGCAAAAGCTTCATCGATCCTGAGCAACTGCGCCGCCAGCGCGCGGAAGAAACCCGCGTTTACGGTGAAAACGCCTGTCAGGCGCTGTTCGCCAGCCGTCCGGAAGCGATTGTGCGCGCCTGGTTCGTGCAGTCGGTCACCCCGCGCTTCCGCGAAGCGCTGCGCTGGATGGCGGCTAACCGCAAAGCTTACCACGTGGTGGATGAAGAAGAACTGGCCAAGGCTTCCGGCACCGAGCACCACGGCGGCGTCTGCTTCCTGATCAAAAAACGTCAGGGCCTGGATGCGCAGACCTACCTGAAAACCGCACCGGCGACCGACTGCGTGCTGGCGCTGGAGGAAGTGGGCAACCCGCACAACCTGGGCGCCATCGTCCGTTCGTGCGCCCACTTCGGCGTCAACGGCGTGCTGCTGCAGGATCCGGCGCTGCTGGAATCCGGCGCGGCGGTGCGCACCGCAGAAGGCGGGGCGGAGCATATCAAGGCGATCAACGCTGACGATTTCCTGTCGGTGCTGGATACCTTCCGCAAGGCGGGTTACACCATCGTCACGACCTCGAGCCACAAAGGCACCGCGCTGGCGCAGGCCAAGCTGCCGGCCAAGATGGTGCTGGTGCTGGGCCAGGAACGCGACGGTCTGAGCGACAGCGCCTGGCAGCAGGGTGACATGAACGTGTCTATCGGCGGCACCGGCAAGGTGGAAAGCCTGAACGTTTCCGTGGCGACCGGCATTCTGCTGGCGGACTGGTGGCGTCAGAATCAGGCGTAATCTTTTCTACGTCGGATAAAAAAACGGGCGCCCCAGGGCGCCCGTTTCGTTTATTGCAGCTTAGTGCGCGCCGCCGCCCCCACCGCCGCCGGAGCTGAACGGCGGTTTCGCCACCCACACCAGCACCAGCAGCACCAGGAACACCCCGGCCGACAGCCAGAAGATTTCGTTGGCGGAGATGATCAGGCCCTGCGCGGTGATCTCGTTGGCGATGTATGCCGACGCCTGCTGCTTGCTCATGCCGAGCTGCTCCAGCTGGTGGTACATCTCCTGCGACTGCGGGTTGTACGGGTTGACGAACTCCGTCAGCTGCGAATGGTGCTGCGATTCGCGCTGCGTCCACAGGGTGGTGGTGATCGAGGTACCGATCGAACCCGCCAGCGTTCGCGTGAAGTTCGACAGGCTCGATGCCGCCGCCATACGCTCCGGCGGCAGGCCGGACAGCGTGATGGTGGTCAACGGCATGAAGAAGCAGGCGATGGCAAAGCCCTGGACGAACTGCGGCCAGGCGGAAGCGCCGAAGTCCATGCCCGGTTCAAACGTATAGGCGCGCCAGTAGAAGCACACGGCATACATGATGAAGCTGAAGGTCACCAGCCGGCGCATGTCGAGCCGGTTGCCGAACTTGCCGATGATCGGCGACAGCAGCACCGGGATCAGCCCGACCGGTGCCGACGCCAGCCCCGCCCAGGTGGCGGTATAGCCGTACACCTCTTGCAACAGCTGCGGCAACAGCACGATGGCGCCGAAGTACAGCATGTACGCCAGGCTGATGCACAGGCAGCCGATGGTGAAGTTGCGCGATTTGAACAGCGACAGATCCACCACCGGATGGTCGTCCGTCAGCTCCCAAACCACCAGGAACAACAGCGCCACCACCGCCACGACGGTCAGGGTGATGATCTCGGTCGAGTTGAACCAGTCCAGCTCCTTGCCCTGATCGAGCATCACCTGCAGCGAACCGATGCCGACGATCAGCAGCACCAGTCCAACCGTGTCGATCGGTTTGATCTCGGTTTTGGTTTCTCGCCCCTTCAGCGTCGCCATCGCCGCCATGATAACGAAGGCGCCGATCGGGATGTTGATGAAGAAGATCCAACCCCAATGGTAGTTGTCGCTGATGTAACCGCCGAGGATCGGCCCGAAGATCGGCGCGACGATAACGGTCATCGACCAGAGCGCCAGGGCCATCGCCCGCTTGGCGGGCGGGTAGTTGTTCAGCAACAGGCTCTGCGACAGCGGGATCAGCGGCCCGGCCACCACGCCCTGGATCACGCGGAAGAAGATCAGCATGCCGAGGCTGTTGGAGATGCCGCACAGCCAGGAAGCGAGGACGAACAGCGCGGTGGACCAGAGGAACAGCCGCACTTCGCCGATGCGCTTCGCCAGCCAGCCGGTGATCGGGATCGAGATGGCGTTCGCCACGCCGAACGAGGTGATCACCCAGGTCCCCTGCGAGTTGGAAGACCCGAGGTTACCGGCAATGGTGGGGATCGCCACGTTGGCGATGGTGGAGTCCAGCACCTGCATGAAGGTCGCCATGGCGAGCGCGACCGTCATCCAGGCAAGCTGGGCGCCTTCAAGCGGTTTCTGTGGCAAGATGGCCTCCCGCGCGCTTAGCCGGCGTTCGCATGGATCACGTCGGCGATCAGCTGGTTAACCGGCGCCAGATTCAACGCCAGCGCGTCGCTCTGGTACAGCGGTTTGTCGCGCACCACGTCAGACAACACGCGGCCGTCCAGATTGGCGGTGTCGACGGTCACCAGCGTCGAAAGACCGATGCGCAGCGGATGATCGGCCACCTGCTTGGCGTCGAGCTCAATACGCACCGGCAGACGTTGCACCACCTTGATCCAGTTGCCGGTCGCGTTCTGGGCCGGCAGCAGCGAGAAGGCGCTGCCGGTGCCCATGTCGATACCGACCACTTTGCCTTGATACACCACGTCATCGCCGTAGACGTCGCTGACCACCGTCGCCGGCTGGCCAATGCGCATGTTGGCGATCTGGGTTTCCTTGAAGTTGGCGTCAACCCAGATGTGATCGGCCGGCACCACCGCCATCAGCGGCGAACCGGCGGCGATCTGCGCGCCGACCTGCACGCTGCGGCGCGAGACATAACCGGTAATCGGGCTGATCACCTTGGTACGCTGCAGCGCCAGCCAGGCGTCGCGCATCTGCGCGGCGGCCTGTTGGATCGCCGGCTGCTGTTCCAGCGGGGTATTCAGCACCATCGCCTGATTGGCGTTGTATTGCTGCACCGCCACTTCCAGGGCTGCCTTGGCGCTGTCGACCGCATCGCGCGCGTGTTGCAGTTCTTCGCGGCCGATGGCGTCGACGCTGCCCAGCACTACGCGGCGTTTCAGATCGTTCTCGGCCTTGCTCAGATCGGTCTTGCGCAGGGCGATGTTGGCCTGATATTGCTTGCTGTTGATGATCAGCTGGTGGGTCTGACGCACGCTGTTGGCCAGGCCGGTCTTGGCGCGTTCAAACGCCTGCTCGGCATCGGTCGGGTCGAGCGTCAGCAGCACGTCGCCCTGCTTGACGTAGTCGGTGTTGTCGAAATTGACGCTGTTCACGCTGCCGGACACCTGGGCCATGATCTGCACCTGGTTGCCGGAGACGTAGGCGTCGTCGGTTTCCTGATGATGACGCAGCACCAGGAACCAATACACTAAGTAAGCCACCCCTATAACAATGAAAATAACCGTCAGCAACAGCAGCCAAAATTTGCGCTGCTTCTTTTTGCCGCTCGGCTGCTGCGGGTTTTGAGTTTCCGCGCTTGCGCTCATGGTGTTCTCCAAGCCTTATATTATTATGCTTTCGAATCCGCTGCGGCCGGGGCCTGATAGCCACCGCCCAGCGCGCGGATCAGTCCTATCTTCGCCTGCAGTAAATTGCTGCTGGCATTCAACTCCGCCTGTTGCTGCTGTAATAGCTGCGTTTGGCTGGTCAACAGATCGTCGCGCCCGATAATCCCTGCCTGGTAACGGGCGTTGGCGACCTGGTACACCTGTTGCATCGACTGGGCCGCGGACGCCGCCTGCAGCTGCTGTTGCGCAGAACTCTGCTGGATGGTGATGGCGTCAGCGGTTTCCTGTACCGCATTCAGGATGGTTTGGTTGTAGGATTCCACCGCTTCGTCATACAACGCGGATTCCTCGCCCAGCTTGCTGCGCAGCGCCCCGGCGTGGAAGATCGGCAGCGAGATCGCCGGCATCACGTTCCAGGCCTGGCTGGCCGCTTCAAACAGATTCGGGCTGGTGCCACTGGTATTGGTGGTCATCAGGCCGGCGAAGGCTGAAATGGTCAGGCTGGGATAAAACTCTTTACGCGCGGCGCTGACGCGCTGGCTGTAAGATTCCACCAGCTGGCGTTGCGCGGCGATGTCCGGACGTTTACCCAGCAGATCCGCCGTCAGCTCGCCCTGCGGCGCCATCAGGTTGTCTGCGGGCAACGGCACCTGACGCAGGTGCTGCATGGCGTTCGGCCCCTGGCCCGCCAACGCGGCAAGCTGGTGTCTGAGCTGTTCGATTTGCGACTGCAGCTGCAGGATCTGCTGCTTGGCGACGTCGGACTGCGCCTGGGTCTGTTGCGGCACATCGACGCCGGTCAGCCCGGCCTGATAGCGCTGTTGGCGCAGCGCGGTCAGGCGCTCATTGTTGTTTACTTCCTGCTGCAGCAGCTTCTCGAGCGCCAGATTGCTCTGCAGCTGGTAGTAGGCGGACGCCACCGAGCTGGTCAGCGTCAGCGCCGCCTGTTCCTGCTCGGCGCGCGCGGCGTTGACCTGCGCCTTGGCGGCGTTCACCTGGTTGCGGTATTTGCCCCACCAGTCGAACTCGTACGCCAGGTTCAACCCCAGCGAGTTGGAGCTTTCGTAGATCGGCTTATGCGGATACCCCAGCCCCATATTGACGTTTTGCGGCACGCGCTGGCGCTGGGTGCTGGCGTTCAGATCCAGGTTCGGCCCGTTGGCGGCGCTGGCTTCACCCACCACGCTCTGCGCTTCGCGCACGCGGGCGGCGGCTTGACGCAGGGTCGGCGAGCTTTGCAGCGTCTGCGTCATCAGGGTATCCAACTGCGGATCCTTGAGGGCGCGCCACCACTGCGGGCTGACGGCCAGCGAACTGACTTTCGGCTGAGCCAACTGCAGGCTCTGCGGATCCATCAGCGTGGATTGCGGGGCAATATTATCGGTCGAAGCACACCCGGCCAGCAGTAACACGGCGAACAGCGGGGTGAATCTCCAGTGAAATGGGGATCGCATAAGTAGGTACCTGAACAGAAATTGTGAATTAGGGTAACTGTTCTGTGATTTCCATTTGATCCAGACGTGCCAGCAATTTGCGCGTCAGCTGTTCCAGCTGTTTTTGCTCATCGTCGGTCAATGTGGACCACAGGAAATGCAGACATTGATGCTGCGGCGGCAGCAGTTGACTGAGAAATTCTTCCCCCTGCGGCGTCAGGTGCAGATGCAGGCAGCGGCGATCGTTGTCGCTTTCCCGGCGCTCGATCCAGCCGCGTTTTTCCAGCTCGTCGGCGATGCGGGTCGCATTGGTGCGCGAGGAGCCTAAGGCAGAGCTTAGCTCAGAAGGTTGGATGCTGTGGCTTTCCTGCGCATCCAGGGTAATCAGCGCCATAAACAGTGTTTCGTTAATCCCCTGCGCTTTGAGCATCTTATTGCGGTTTTCCAGCAGCTTGCCTTGCATGTGCATGCACAGGCGGGTCAGCAGGATTTCCTGATAAGGGAAATCTTTCTGCCGCGTGGCGCGGAAATTCAGCATTTGTTCTATGGGGGCAAACGAGCTTTCCATAATTTAGGGCCTCATTAATTTCGTTCGAGATAGTAACGACGGTGACAAATAATGTAAATGTTCAGCCGTGCGGATAATTTAGCAATTCGTGTCATTTGTCAGTGTTTGTAAAGATGTGGCGCCTGAAAACGCCAGTGTGAAGCCAAACGATCGGGAGCGCCGTCAGCCCGCGCCGAAAATCATTAACAGCTTTAATGTGACGCCAAAGGTCGTTGCGCCGAGCAGCGTCGACAGAATGATGCTTTTGCTGCGGTAGAAGCACAGCGCCAGCGCGGCGAACCCCACCAACGTCGGCAGCAGTTTGTCCGGCTCGCGCATCACCACCGGCGTGCTGGAGACCACCAGCAGGGCGCAGATCGAGGCGATGCCGATGCTGTCGAGCAGCAGGGCGGCTTTACCGCGTTTGAGGCCGGGCTGGGCGCGCGCCGGCGCCAGCCGCAGCGGCAGATAACGGAACAGGTAATTGGCGCAGCCCACCACCAGGCCGATCACCAGCACATCAGTGTTCATGGCTGGCCTCCGCAGGGGCAGGTTGGAACAGAGCGGCGACGCAACCGGCGCCGATGCCGGCCAAAATGGCGACCGGGATGGAGAACAGCACCACGCCGAGCAGCGCGCCGGCCAATGAGGCAGCGATGGTCAGGCTCTGCGGACGCCGGAAGGCGGCCAACAGGAAGCTGAGAAACAGCGCCGGCAGCATGAAGGCCAGCGAGGCCTCGATCACCGGGAACTGCTCCAGCGGGCCGTTGCCGAACAGCGCGCCGAGCGCGGTGCCGGCCACCCAGGAGAGCCAGGAACAGAGCGCGATGCCCAGCATCCAGTTTTCGCTCCAGCTGCGGTTATTGCGCATCAGCCTGGCGGTGGCGGCGGCGAAGACCTCATCGGTCAGACCAAAGGCCCACATCGCCGTTTTACCGGGCGACATGCGCGAGACGATACGATGACGCAGCGCCGGGCCGTACAGCAGGTGGCGCACGTCCATCGCCATCACCGTCAATGCGGAGACCCACAGCGACATCCCGGCGCTCAGCAGGGCGGTGATCACGAACTGGCTGGCGCCGGCGTAGATGATGCAGGAGAAGAAAATGCTTTCCAGCGGGGAAAAACCCAGTTTGACGGCGCTGAGGCCGAAGGCGAACGCCACCGGGACATACCCGATGACGATCGGCAAACTGTCGACGACGCCGTTGGCGAAGGTGGCGCTGACGGCGGGCGGATTGAGGCTGTCTGCAGCTTGGCTTTGCATGGTTGTGGATCGCAGGGTAGATAGGACTTCAATAGTTTATGCCCAGAACATTACCAGAGAGTAAGTAATGTTTATACCCTGTACCGCTAATAAATTTCTTTAGTGACTATTTGCACGATAATCAGATTGGCGCGGGCCCCTGCGGATCGTGGTGCTTGCCGAGCCGCCAGGTCAGCAGGTTGAGCAGGCATAACACCCCGCCGGCGGCGGCCACGCCGTACCAACCGGCATGTTGATAGGCCGAGGCGGAGAGCAGTGAACCGAGAGCGCCGCCGATAAAGTAGCTGGTCATGTAGCCGGCGGTCAGGCGGTTGCGCGCGTCCGGCATGATGCGGTACATCACGCTCTGGTTGGTGACGTGCACCGCCTGCACCGCCAGATCGAGGATCAGGATGCCGGCGATCAACGCCCACAGCGATTGTTTGGCGAACGCGATAGGGATCCAGGACAGCAGCAGCAACACCAGGCCGACGGTGGTGGTCAGCCCGGCCTTGCCTTTGTCCGCCAGATGCCCGGCGCGCGAAGCGGCCAGCGCCCCGGCGGCGCCCACCAGGCCGAACAGCCCGATCACTCCCTCGGAATAGTTGAACGGCGGCGCGGCGAGCAGAAAGGCCATTGAGGTCCAGAGCACGCTGAAGTTGGCGAACGACAGGGCGCCGAGGATGGCGCGGGTGCGCAGCAGCGGCGTGCGGCAGAACAGGCTGAAGATCGAGGCCAGCAGCTGCGGGTAGTTCAGCCCGGAGTGTTGCTTATAGCGCGGCAGCGCGCGCCACAGGATCAGCGCCATCAGGAGCATCAGCACGCTGGCGACCCAGTAGATGGTGCGCCAGCCGCCGAACGACGCCAGTGCGCCCGCGACGGTTCGCGCCAGCAGGATGCCGAGCAGCAGGCCGCTCATGATGATGCCGACGGTCTTGCCGCGCTTTTCCGGGTGGGCCAGCGTGGCGGCCAGGGGCACCAGGATCTGCGCCACTACCGAGAACAGCCCGGTGAGCGCGGTGCCGAGGATCATCATCGGCAGCGTGGCGGAGGTGGCGGTGATCAGCATGCCGCCGGCGGCCAGCAGCGTCATGAAGACGATCAGGCCGCGGCGTTCGAACATGTCGCCGAGCGGCACCAGCAGCAGCAGGCCGGTGGCGTAACCGAGTTGCGCGGCGGTGACGATAAAGCCGGCCTGGTTGACCGACAGGTTGAAACTGGTGGCGATGGTTTCCAGCAGCGGTTGCGCGTAGTAGTTGCTGGCGACCGCCAGGCCGGTGGCGATGGCAATCAGCACGGTCAGCGCCGGGCTGAGGCCCGGATGGGCGTTTTGTGGGTTCATGATTTTTTCATCACGGGAAGAAGATAGCGCGCAGTATCCGGCAACGCGTCTGGGGAAACCAATGTATAATTTTCATTTGATTTATCTCATTTCAAGATAGATGCCATGAACCTGAAACAGATCCGCTACGCGCTGGCGGTGGCGGAAGAACAGAGTTTCACCCGGGCGGCGCAGCGCTGCCATACGGTGCAGTCGGCGCTCAGCCACCAGATCGCCAAACTGGAAGAAGAGCTGGGCTGTACGCTGTTTGAACGCACCTCGCGCCGGGTGCGGTTGACCCCCGCCGGCCAGGCTTTCATTCCGTCGGCGCAGCGACTGTTGGCGGCGCAGCAGGCGCTGGTGGAAGAGGTGACCGCCGCCGGCGATGCGGTGTCCGGCACCCTGACCATCGGCACGATTTCAACCATAAACGCGATTGATCTGACCGAAAAGCTCGACAAGTTTCATCGCCACTATCCGGCGGTGAACATCCGCCTGTACGTTGGCATGAGCGAAGCCCTGCTGGAGGATGTGCGTCAGCAGAAGTGCGATATGGCGTTCGTCGGCATTTGGCCCGGCGATGTCGATTTACTGCCGATGTCGCACCGGCAGTTGACCGATGAGCCACTGGTGGCGCTGGTGGCGCCGCAGCACCCGCTGGCCAACCGCGAGCGGGTAAACCTGCAAGCGCTGGCGGAAGTACCGCTGGTGGATTTCTACAGCGGCACCGGCGCGCGGCGCCAAACCGATCGCGCCTTCCTGGCGGCGGGCATCCGCCGACACGTCAGTTTTGAGATAGATCATATCGAATGGCTGGAGAATTTGGTGCGGCGCGGATTGGCGGCGGGCATCGTACCTGTCTCGACCGCGCAACGCTTAAGCGCGCTGGTGTCGATTCCGATTGAAGACGGGCCGCGGCGCCAGGTGTATTGCATCTGGCCGCAGCCCTTGTCGAACGCCGCCGCACGTTTTTTACAGTTCAGCGGCATCGATATGGCGGGGTAGGGGCGCAGCAAAGGCGGCGCCCCTGAACGGTTACGACTTCGCCGCTGCGGCGGCGGTTTTCACCCAGCCGTCGAAGGTCGCCTGGTGCGCCTTGATCCAGCCGTTAACGTGGTTCTGGATATCGGCTTCCGAAGCCTGGCCTTCATGCATGCGCAGGTTTTGCGCGTTGATGTCGGCGATCGGCAGCTTCATGATGGCGAACAGCTTGGCGGCCGCCGGATTGGCTTCGGCCCACTGTTTGTTGGCGGCGATGCGCATGGTGTTGACCGGGAAGCCGTAGTTGGCGCCGTTAGGCAGCTTGGTGTCGACGTTCTTCTGCTCGCCCGGCAGCGAGGAGAACGGCACCTGCAGCCAGACCACGTCGCGGCCCGGCACCATCACATCGCTGACCCAGTACGGCGTCCAGGTGTAATACAGCACCGGTTTGCCCTCTTTGTAGCGGGTGATGGTGTCGGCGATCATCGCCGCGTAGTTGCCCTGGTTGTGTTCGACGGTGTTGCTCAGGCCATAGGCCTTGATGTGATGGTTGATCACCGCTTCGCAGCCCCAGCCCGGGGTGCAGCCGGTCAGATCGGCCTTGCCGTCGCCGTTGGTGTCGAACAGCTTGGCGATCTTGGGATCCTTGAGCTGCTCGACGTTGGTGATGTGGTATTGCTCGGCGGTTTTCTTGTCGATCAGGTAGCCCTGCGCGGCGCCGTTGACGTAGACGCCTTCGCGGTAGAACTTGGCGTCGCCGCCGGCGGCCTTGTACTGATCGGCGTGCAGCGGATCCCAGTTGACCGCGATAAAGGTCGCATCGCCGGAGGCGATCGAGGTGTAGGCGACGTTGTAATCCACTTCACGCGGTTCTTTCACGTCATAACCCAATTTTTCCAGCGCTTTGCTGACCAGCAGCGTCTGGAACGTCTCTTCGGATATGGTGCTTTGCACCGGCTGTACCGCGATCCCCTTGCCGGGTAAATCTGCCGCGCTCACGCTCTGTGAGCCAATCAGCGTCGTCAGGGCGAGAGCCCAGATGCCCGTGGTGCGCATAGTGTTTCCCCTCTTTCGATGTGGTGGTGTCATAGCCCGCCGGGGCCGCAGCCGCCGGCGGGAAAAGCGTCAGGCTTGCTTGATGAACGGGCGAGTCAGCAGCCCGATGGGGCCGCGGCGATACCAGCGGCCGATGCCTTTACTGCGGCGATCGCGCCCCAGCGATTGGGTGAGGCGATCGAGAATGATCGCCAGGATCACGATGCCGACCCCGCCGACGGCGGCCAGGCCCATGTCCAGCCGACCGATGCCGCGCAGCACCATCTGGCCCAAACCGCCGACGGCGATCATCGAGGCGATGACCACCATCGACAGCGCCAGCATCAGCGTCTGATTCACGCCGGCCATGATGGTCGGCATCGCCAGCGGCAACTGCACCTTGAACAGCAGCTGGCGCGGGCTGGCGCCGAAGGATTCGGCGGCCTCGATCAGATCCTCCGGCACCTGTTTGATGCCCAGAATGGTCAGACGCACGATCGGCGGCAGCGCGAAGATGATGGTGACCACCACGCCCGGCACGTTGCCGATGCCGAACAGCATGACGATCGGCACCAGGTAGACGAAGGCCGGGGTGGTTTGCATCGCGTCGAGCAGCGGTCTAATCACCTTGGCGGCGTGCTTGCTGCGCGCCAGCCAGATGCCGAGCGGCAGGCCGATAAGGATGCAGAAGAACAGCGCGGTCAGCACCAGCGCCAGCGTGACCATCGCCTGCGACCAGGCGCCAATGGCGCCGATGGCGATCAGGGAGAGCAGCGTCGCGGCGCCCATGCCGAGGCCCGAGACCTGCCAGGCGAGCAGCGAGAACACCAGAATGGCGATCGGCGCCGGCATGCCCAGCAGCAATTGCTGGAAGCCGCTCAGGATCATGTCCACCGGCACGCGGATGCCCTGGAACAGCGGGCGGAAGTGCAGCACCAGCCAGTCGATGCCTTGCGTGACCCAGGTGTCGAACGGCACCCAGGCTTTGTGGAACGGATCGAGCAGGCTGAAGTGCTCCGGCTGCGCCGGGGCGCCGCTGAGCCAATCGGCGCTTTGCCCGGCGGCGTCATGAGCGGCCGGCGGCGGCGCGCTGGACCAGGCGTCGCCGGCGTTGGCGGCGGCATCGCTGGCAGGTGCGGAGCCGGTATCGGCCGCTGCGGTAGCCCAGGGATCTTGGGTTTGCGTGGTATCACTCATTGGTTGAGCCCTCCTTGTCCAACGCCTGCAGCAGCATGGCCTTGGAGATGATGCCGAGATAGTTATGTTCTTCGCTCACCACCGGCACCGCGCACGGCGCCTGGGCGACCAGGGAAATCAGATCGCTGAGCGGCGTGTCGGCCGGCACGGCGGCGGGGGCCTCGAGCAGGGCATCGTCCAGCGTTTGATTGGCGGACAGCGCTTTTTTCAGCGACTCTATCGACACCACGCCGATAAATTTCTTCCCGCGTTCAACAACATAACCATAATCACGGTCCTCATCGCGCAGCAGCTGCAGCGCCGAGCGAGGGCCAAAACCGGGGGTTTTGCGGATCAGCGTCACCGGGCGCCGTTGGGCGATATCCTTGGCGCTGAACACATGACTGATGTCCACGCCGCGGAAGAAGGTGCGCACATAGTCGTTGGCCGGGTTGTTCAGGATCTCGTCCGGCGTGCCGACCTGGATCACCTCACCGCCCTGCATGATGGCGATGCGATCGCCGATGCGCATCGCTTCGTCCAGATCGTGGGAGATAAACACGATGGTGCGTTGATGCTGGGCCTGTAATTTCACCAGCTCATCCTGCATTTCGGTGCGAATTAACGGATCGAGCGCCGAGAAGGCTTCGTCCATCAATAATATATCCGGGTTATTGGCCATCGCGCGGGCTAATCCCACGCGCTGACGCATGCCGCCGGATAATTCATCCGGATAAGACAGCGCATAATTCTCCAGCCCGACCTGACGCAGGGCGTCCAGCGCTTTTTCCTGGCGTTCCTGCAGCGGTATTCCGGCTAATTCCATGCCAAAGGCGGTATTATTCAGAACATTCATGTGCGGCATTAGTGCGAATGACTGAAATACCATGCTGATCTTATTTCGCCGCACGGTGCGCAGCGCGGTGTCGGATATTTTTGCGATGTCCTCACCGTCGATCAGCACCTGACCGCGGGTGGGTTCTATCAGACGATTGAGAAGGCGTACCAGGGTGGACTTGCCGGAACCGGAGAGCCCCATGATGACAAATATCTCGCCTTCTTCAATGGCCAGAGTGGCGTCTTTTACGCCGAGCGATAAGCCGGTTTTTTCAAACAGCCGATCTTTTGTCAGACCTTTATCCAGCAGTTTGAATGCGCGTTCCGGGTGCTCGCCAAATATCTTATACAGGTTCTTTACTTCGAGTTTAATTGCCATGCAATTTGCTGTTTCCTCTGGTTTAATTAACGCGTTATGGGCTGTCCTTAGCAAAATAAAAGAGCTTTTTACCCTAACACAGTGAATATCTGAGACAACCCTCAATGTCATTTAAATGGGATATTAGTGGTTTACATCAAGGTTTTAATTAGTTATGGTAATTTGGCCCGTGACTCAAAATTGACGGCCATTATTCGGCATAATGGTTTGGTTTTTGGGGAAATAATACGGTGTGGCGCAGAGAGATATTTGGGCGCCGCGCCTGCCGTTCGGATAATAAAAAACCCGACCAGAGGCCGGGCAAAAGTCATCAGTATTTCATCAGTTTTAACGACAGGTGCCGATATCGAGGGGGATATCGTCGAGCGTCATGTTATCGCCTTAGTATGACAGCCAGATGGCAGCCTCAGGCCTTGCGGTACAGCCGCCGCGGATGGCCGATATTGCCGTACAGCATCTCCACCCGCACGAACTGGGTGGCGACGCAATATTCCAGATAACGGCGGGCGGTGGTCTTGCTGATGCCGACTTGCTCAACCACGTCTTCCACCGCATGCGCCACCGCCGGCTGGGCGATAAACAGCGCCTGCACCAGTTCGAGGGTATTGGTTTCGATGCCTTTGGCGCTCGGCTCGCTGGAGAACTGCTTCGACTGCAGGTTGTACAGCGCATCGACGTTGTCCTGATCGATGATCTTGAAGGTGCGCTGGGTCTGCACGAACTGCATGAAGCGTTCGAGCGAATTGCGCAGTCGCTTATAGGACACCGGCTTGATGATGTAATCGAAAGCGCCGTTGCGGATCGCCTGGCTGCAGGTATGCATGTCGCTGGCGGCGGTGATGAAGATCACCGAACAGGCGGGGTTCTTCACCGCCGGCTCTTCCATCAGCTCGATGCCCTGGCCGTCCGGCAGGAAGTTATCCAGCAGGATCAGCCGCGGCTGATGCGCGTTGGCTTTGGCCCGCGCTTCGGCCAGCGTGGCGGCGTAGGCCACCACCCGCAGGTTGAAATTTTTCTCGATGAACTCCGCGTGCAGCGTCGCCAGTTGCGGCTCGTCTTCCACGATCAGAACGTCCAGTGTTAGGTGTGACATAATCGGGTGCTCAAAAAATCGGGTTATGGGTTTTATTTAGGGATAAATATAGAGAATATCGCGCCGTGCGGCTCATTGTCCGACACTTCTATGCTGCCGTGCGCCTGCGCCACATGGCTGGCGACCAGATGCAGGCCGATGCCGTGGTCGCTTTTATCCGCTTTGGTGGTGACGCCCTGTTCAAACAGCGTATCACGAATCTCCTCGGCGATGCCGGTGCCGCGATCCGCCACCTCGATCACCAGCTCGTCGCTGCCGTCGCTGATATAGAGTTCGATCGCGTCGTGCGGCGCCGGGCAGTGCAGCGTCGCTTCCACCGCATTATCCAGCAGATTGCCGACGATCGACATCAGTTCGGTCTCATTCAGCGCCGCCGGGATCTGCCGCAGCTGGCAGGCCGGATCGAAGCGCAGCTCGATGCCTTTTTCTCTGGCGCTGGAATATTTGCCCAGCAGCAGGCCGCACAGCGCCGCCGAACTGAAGCGCTGCGAGATGAAATCGAGGATCTCCTGCGCGCCCTCCGACTGGGCTTCCACATAGCGGATGGCCTCGTCGTAGCGCTGCATATGCAGCAGCCCGGCCAGCGTGGCGGTCCAGTTCAGCTGCTCGTGGCGCATGATGCGCAGATTGTCGGCATAGCGTTTCACCTGGCTGAGCTGGCTGCTCAGCGTATTGATATCGTTCTTGTCGCGGAAGCTGATCACCCAGCCTTGCAGCTCCTGCTCCTGCATGATGCGCACCCGGCTGGCGATCACCCGCACGTGGTTGAAGCGGCACACCTCGTCGTGCGTATCCTGGCCCAGTTGCGCGGCGGCGAAGAAGTCCGGCTGCGCCTGGATCACGTCGCCGATCGGCCGGCCCAGCAAGCTGGCGGCGGGCTGGTGCAGATCCAATAGCTCGCGCGCCGCATGGTTGATGGTGATGATCCGCAATTGCGGATCGATGGCGATCACGCCCTCATAAATGGCTTCCAGCAGCGCTTTTTGCTGGCGCACCAGCAGCGCGATCTCTTTCGGTTCCAGCCAGAACATCTGGCGCTTGAGATTTTTCGACAGCAGCCAGGAAAAAACGAACAGGGCGATCAGCAGCAGAACGATGGAGCCGATAATTTGCGTCAACGTCCTGGCATTTAAATTATCGATGTGCGATTTCAAATAGCCGACGGAAACGATACCGATCACGTGATTATTTTCATCCAGGATCGGCGCCTTGCTGCGCAATGAAACGCCAATGCCGCCCTTGCGAATAGAAATAATGCTTTTCCCTTCCAGCACCTCTTTATTATCGCCGCCGATCATCGGCGTGCCCAAGCGGCCTTCGTATTCGGAATGATAAAGATGGCGGGCATGATTATCGCCGATGACGATATAACTGGCGTCGCTGCTGGCGCGGATTTTTTTCATCAGCGCGGCAATTCTGGCGGCGTCGTGTTTTTCCACCGCGTCCACCAGCGAAGGGATAAGGGCGATTTCCCGCGCCTGCACCTGGGCGCGGGCGCCGAGATCGCGGTGCAGTTGCGCATCCAGCTGGTAATAGGTGTAGGCGCCGATACAGGTCAGCAGCAGGCAGGAGAAGGCCACCAGGCACAGAAACAGTTTGATTTGAAATGAGAGTTTGAGGCGCATGGCGGAGCTTCACCGTAAAGAGATCCTGAAGCCTTACCCTATCACGAGAAGCGGGGTCTGTAATATTGCGCCCGATCAACTTGTGATCCCTCACACGGGATTAGAGTGAACCGGACGAGAATTGTTCGCCTGCGATAAAATTGATAAGCTTTAAAATAAAAACGGTATTAACACCATTAAAACCACGTCGGTTTTTACATAATCTTAATTAACCCCATAGAAACCATAACCACCATTAAAAACCCTTTTTAACTTTGAACATAATCACAGCAGATAATCCGTGCGCTTCTCTATGATGGCTGAACAAACTAATAAGAGGCCAGATTATGAGCACAACAGATGATTCTTACCTCGTAGCCAAAGACAAGACCGCCGATATTCCTCTGCGTGAGAAATGGTGGCGGATACTGGACAATTATAAAGTAGGGATTATTCCGTTACCGTTCTTTATTCTGGCCGGCGTATTGATTCTGCTCGACTGCCTGGAAGGCAAATTGCCGAGCGATATCGTGGTGATGGTGGCCACCCTGGCGTTCTTCGGTTTCGCCTGCGGCGAATTCGGCAAACGGCTGCCGTTGATCGGCAAAATGGGCGCGGCGGCGATCTGCGCCACCTTCATTCCTTCCGCGCTGGTGCACTATGGCCTGTTGCCGGACGTGGTGGTGGAGTCGACCACCAAGTTCTACAAATCGACCAACATTCTTTATCTCTACATTTGCTGCATCATCGTCGGCAGCATCATGAGCATGAACCGCCAGGTGCTGATCCAGGGCTTCCTGCGCATCTTCATTCCGATGCTGTGCGGCGAGATCGTCGGCATGCTGGTGGGGATGGGCGTCGGCATGGCGCTGGGCCTGGAGCCGTTCCAGATCTTCTTCTTCCTGATCCTGCCGATCATGGCCGGCGGCGTGGGTGAAGGGGCGATCCCGCTGTCGATGGGCTACGCGGCGATCCTGCACATGGAGCAGGGCGTGGCGTTGGGGCGCATTCTGCCGATCGTGATGCTCGGCAGCCTGACCGCCATCGTCATCGCCGGCCTGCTCAACCAACTGGGCAAGCGTTATCCGCACCTGACCGGCGAAGGCAGCCTGATGCCGAGCAAGCAGGGCGACAGCGGCATGAACGCGGTGGAAAAAATCAGCGGCAAGGTGGACGTCAGCACCATCGCCTGCGGCGCGTTGCTGGCTATTCTGCTGTATATGGTGGGCATGCTGCTGCATCGCCTGATTGGCCTGCCGGCGCCGGTGGGCATGCTGTTCGCCGCCGTGGCGGTGAAGCTGGCGCACGGGGTATCGCCGCGCATTCAGGAAGGCTCACAGGTGGTGTACAAATTCTTCCGCACCGCCGTGACTTATCCGATCCTGTTCGCGGTCGGGGTGGCCATCACGCCGTGGCAGGAGCTGGTGGATGCGTTCACCGTCCAGAATCTGATCGTGATCGTCACGACCGTCAGCGCGCTGGTGGCGACCGGTTTCTTCGTCGGCAAGAAAATCGGCATGCACCCTATCGACGTGGCGATTGTCTCCTGTTGCCAGAGCGGGCAGGGCGGCACCGGCGACGTCGCGATCCTCACCGCCGGCAACCGCATGTCGTTGATGCCGTTCGCCCAGATCGCTACGCGTATCGGAGGCGCTATCAACGTCTCGCTGTCGCTGCTGGTGTTGGCCAAGTTCTTCGTATAACTCCTATAAATCCTTAGCGTTACTTTGCCTTTCCCCGCCCCCGCGGGGATTTTTTTTGCCCGCGCGCCGGCCAGACGCGCGGGCAAGGGGAACGCCGGTTATGCCGCCTGTTTCATGGCGGCGTCGTACCAGGCGAAGTAGCGCTCTACGCCGCGGCGGCCGGATTCGATCAGCGCGCGTTTCTTCTCATCGCTGATGCCGAACTCCAGCGTGCCGACGTCGAGCGTGTCGACATACACGGTGCGCTTCCAGTCGTCGCTGTCCAGATGCACCTTGGTTTGGATGTCCAGCATCACGTTGGCCACCGCCAGGGTGAAATCAAACAGGTTGTTGACCGGCGTGCGCGGGCCGGCCTGACCGGCGGCCTGGGCGATTTCACCGGCGGAGTCCAGGCGAAGGCCCAGGGTGCGGGTGTTGATGCGCTGGCTGGAGACGTCGATGTAAGGCGGCGTGGCGGAGAAGTCATAGTCGAATAGCCGCACCGGGTAGTTGTCGATCATGCCGCCATCGATGCACAGGTCGCCCAGGGTATTGTTCTTCGCCACGAAGGCGAACGGGAACGACATCGAAATGCGCAGGCCGTCCGCTACTTTCATGCGCGGCGTAGTGCGGTGCGAATAAACTTCGCGTTGGCCGCTGTTGAGGTTGGCGCCGATAAAGTAAATCGACTTGAACCCTTTCGCCGCCTTCATCGCTTCGAACTGCTCGAAGGTGATATCCGGGTTGCCGGTATATTGCTTGATAATATCGCGTGACCATTGATAGAAATAATCGCCGGGCGCGATGCCGTATTGATTGAACAGGCGATAGGCGTCCTGGAGCGTACCGAAAAAGCCGCCGTTATAATCGAGGAATTTTTTAAAATCCATCGCCGACAGAATTTTGGTTACGTCCGCCGAGCTGCAGCCCAGGCCGACCAGCAGCGCGGCGATGGCGCCCGCCGAGGCGCCGGAGGTTTGCTTGATCTGCGGCATGATGCCTTTGGCTTCCAGCAATTCCAGCGCGCCGCCATAGGCGATGCCTTTTACGCCGCCGCCTTCAAAGACCAGATTTTCGAATTGATAGTTCATGATATTTCCTCACTCTTGATTTAGGGAGTAAGAAAAATAACCAAGTCGCGAACCGGAAAATATTGATTGGGGTTGTGTGAGTCGGCAAACAAAATTATTCATAATAAATATATTGTTTATATATTTATCAAAGGCATTTATTAAACAGGCGCATCGGGCTTTTTGCGTCAATACTTAGCGCTGTTCAATTCTCGCAAGGAGTCATCATGTTCTGGAAACGTTGTCTGCTGGGCGCGGCGCTGGCCGTTATGTCATTACAGGCCGGGGCCGCCGCGCCGCAGGCCAAAACCCCGACGCCGGGATTTTACCGCATCATGCTGGGCAGTTTTGAAGTGACCGCGTTATCCGACGGCATCATTCGCCTGCCGGCGGACAAACTGTTGCTGAACACCACGCCGCAGCAGATCGCCGCCGGGTTGGCCGAGCGGCATCAAAGTCTGCCGGTGGTCACCTCGGTCAATGCCTATCTGATCAATACCGGTGACAAGCTGGTGATGATCGACAGCGGCGCCGGCCAACTGCTGGGCGACGGCCTGGGCAAGCTGGTGGATAACCTGCGTGCGGCGGGCTACCAGCCGGAGCAGGTGGATGAGATCTACCTGACCCACATGCACCCGGACCACCTCGGCGGCCTGACGCACGACGGCAAGGCGGTATTCCCCAATGCGGTGGTGCGCGCCGCCAGCCAGGATGCGGACTTCTGGCTGAGCGCGGACCAACTGAAACAGGCCAGCGCAGGCAGTAAAAGCAACTTCGAACGGGCCCAGGCGGCGATCAAGCCATACCAGGCGATGGGCCACTTTAAGCCGTTCAGCGGCGACGGTGAACTGTCGCCGGGCATTGCCGCCTTCGCCGCCCACGGCCATACGCCGGGGCACAGCGTGTATCAGGTGACCAGCCAGGGCAAGAAGCTGTTGCTGTTGGGGGATCTGATCCACGTGGCGGCGGTGCAGTTGCCGCATCCGAAGGTGGCTATCAGCTTTGACAGCGACGCCAAGGCGGCTGTCGCTCAGCGGCTGCGGATATTTGGCGACAGCGCGCGGCAGAGCGAACTGGTCGGCGGCGCACACCTGTCGTTCCCGGGGTTGGGGTATCTGAACCGCCAGGGCGACGGTTACACCTGGGTGCCGTTGAACTACGGCGCGCTGTAACGCCCGCTCTCGTTATCGGTTCCGCTCGGCGAACACCCGGCTGAACCAGTCGAGAAACACGCGCACCCGCGGTGACAGCTGGCGGTTGCGCGGATAAAGCAGCGAGACCGGCATCGGAGGAGAAGGCCAATCCGGCAGCAGCGGCAACAGGCTGCCGTCGGCCAGATCGCCGCGCAGGTGATAGCGCGGCACCTGAATGATGCCCAGTCCGGCGCGGGCGGCGGCGACCAGGCTCTCCGCCGCGGTGACCGACACCGTCGCCGGCAGCGTGACGGGTTGCGCTTGTCCCGCCACCGTGAACGCCAGCGGCATCAGCGCGCCGGTCGCCGAAGAGCGAAAGCCCACCATGCGGTGATGGCGCAGATCGTCCAGGCTTTGCGGCGTGCCGAAGCGCTGCAGGTAGGCCGGGGCGGCGCAGGTCACCTCTTCCAGCTCGCCCAGGCGGCGCGCCACCATGTCGCTGTCCCGCAGTTTGCCGACGCGCACCACGCAGTCGATGCCTTCCCGCAGCGCGTCCACCAGCCGATCGCCTTCGCTCATATAAAGCTCGATATCCGGGTATTGCGCCAAAAAATCCGGCAAATCGGGCAACAGAAAATGGCGCGCCAGCGTGCCGTGCACGTCGATGCGCAGCAATCCGCGCGGTTTGGCGCCGGCGAACGCCATCTCCGCTTCTTCGATGTCCGCCAGAATGCTCAGACAACGCTGATAGTAGGCTTCGCCATCCAGCGTCGGGCTGACGTGGCGGGTGGTGCGTTGCAGCAGCCTGACCTGCAGTCGGGCTTCGAGCTGTTTGATAGCGTCGGTCACGGTGGATCGCGGCAGGTTCAGATCCTGCGCCGCCTGGGTGAAGCTGCGTTGTTCTACCACGCGGGTGAACAGGCGCATGGCGTCGATTCTGTCCATAATTGTTCGTTTACTTCGGATAGTGATAACGAAGAATAGGGGATTATTCGCCATGCCGAAAGGTGCATGATGACTGTACATTAACCCGATGAGGAGATATCCATGAATCACGCGACTCAACGCGTCGCCATCGTCACCGGCGCATCCCGCGGCATCGGCGCGGCCATCGCCGAGCGTCTGGCCGCCGATGGCTTTACCGTCATCATCAACTATTCAGGCAATCCGGCGCCGGCCGATGAGCTGGTGGGCAAGATAGAACAGCGCGGCGGCCGCGCCTTGAGTGTCAAGGCCGACGTCAGCGATGCGGCTGCGGTCGCCCAACTGTTCGACAGCGCCGAACGGGCGTTTGGCGGCGTCGACGTGCTGGTCAATAACGCCGGGGTGATCGCGCTGGCGCCGGTGGCGGACATGCGTGATGAAGATGCGGATCGCCTGCTCGACATCAACCTGAAAGGCAGCTTCAATGCGATGCGCGAGGCGGCGAAGCGCCTGCGCGACAACGGCCGCATCATCAACTTCTCCTCCAGCGTGGTGGGGTTGCTGCAGCCGGGGTACGGCATGTATGCCGCCAGCAAGGCGGCGATCGAAGCGCTGACCAGCGTGCTGGCGAAAGAGCTGCGCGGCCGCAATATCACGGTGAACGCCGTCGCGCCGGGGCCGACCGCCACCGGCTTGTTCCTCGACGGCAAAACCCCGGAGCTTATCGAGCGGCTGGCGAAGATGGCGCCGTTGGAACGTCTGGGCACGCCGGACGATATCGCCGCGGCGGTGGCTTTCCTCGTCGGGGCAGACGGCGGCTGGATCAATGGCCAAACCCTGCGCGCCAACGGCGGCATCATCTGATTGGCGACGCGCCGCCGCAGGATCGGGTATCCTGTGGCGGAACATATCACATCAAGGGCAACGTATGGCGGGCCACACTCAGCAATCCCATCCTGGCGTCAGATCGCCCTGCGTCAGCCTGTGCCGGATCGACGACGAAACCCAGCAGTGCCGCGGATGCCGGCGCACGCGGGCGGAGATCGCCGCCTGGCCGACCGCCAGCGACGCGGAGAAACGCGCTATTTGGCGGCGGCTTGAGCTGCGTCAATCGGTGAAATAATCCTCTGCATTATTGCATTGCGCTGTCAGACTTCATGTAGCACAATTGAGCTACATGTGATTGACCGACGTTAGGAGCGATTATGTCGACGACGACCATTCGTATTCCAGATGAGCTTAAAGCCCGAGTCGCTGTCGTCGCCGAGCAGGTAGGCGTCACGTCTCACAGCTTTATTTTGCAGGCAATAGCGGAGAAAACGCAGCAAGAAGAGTTGCGCCGTGACTTTGAGAATGAAGCGGAAAAACGCTATGCCAAGATAATTGCGACGGGAGAGACGGTCTCTTGGAAAGAGATGCGCGGTTATTTGGAAAATTACGCAGCGGGTGATACTGCCGCTGTCAAACCTCCTGTTAAAAAACTGGGACGCTGATGGCAAATGTCGAGTTGGCGCCAGAGGTCAGGGATGATATCGAACGTGTTCTCGCTCATTTAGCTCAGTATGGCGCTGCGGATTCAGGGCGGCGCATTCAGGAAATCATCCATGCAATTGCGGTATTGGAACATAATCCATTGATCGGACGGTCCCTTGGCGCAGGGCTGCGTGAATTGATTATTGGGCAGCAAGCTCGCGGTTATTTGGCGCTCTACAAATACATTCCTGATATCGATACGGCGTTTGTTCTGGCGATCCGCAGTCAGAAAGAACAAGGGTATTGAATGCACGATACCGGCCTGAAAGACCGGCATCGCTGTCATGTCCTCAGAAATCCCAGTCCTCATCCTCGGTGTTGACCGCCTTGCCGATGACGTAAGACGAACCTGAACCGGAGAAGAAGTCGTGGTTTTCGTCGGCGTTCGGCGACAGCGCCGACAGGATCGCCGGGTTGACCTCCGCCATCGCCGGCGGGAACAGCGCTTCATACCCCAGGTTCATCAGCGCCTTGTTGGCGTTGTAGTGCAGGAAGGTCTTCACGTCTTCCGTCCAGCCGACGCCGTCGTACAGCTCCTCGGTGTAACGCACCTCGTTGTCGTACAGATCCTGCATCAGGTCGAAGGCAAAGTTTTTCACCTGCTGGCGCCGCGCGGCGTCCACTTTCTCCAGCCCTTTCTGGAACTTATAGCCGATATAGTAGCCGTGCACCGCCTCGTCGCGAATGATCAGGCGGATCAGATCGGCGGTGTTGGTCAGCTTGGCGCGGCTGGACCAGTACATCGGCAGATAAAAACCCGAATAGAACAGGAACGACTCTAGGAACACGCTGGCGACCTTTTTCAGCAGCGGATCGTCGCTGCGGTAGTGCGCCAGAATAATGCCGGCTTTCTTCTGCAGCGCGCGGTTTTCCTCGCTCCAGCGATAGGCGTCGTCCACGTCCGGCGTTTGGCACAGGGTGGAGAAGATTGAGCTGTAAGAGCGGGCGTGCACCGCCTCCATAAAGCTGATGTTGGAGTACACCGCCTCTTCGTGCGGCGTCAGCGCATCGGCGATCAGGGCCGGCGCGCCGACGGTGTTCTGGATGGTGTCCAACAGCGTCAGCCCGGTAAATACCCGAATGGTCAGCTGCTGCTCCTTCGGCGTCAGCGTGGCCCAGGAGGGGATATCGTTGGACAGCGGCACCTTTTCCGGCAGCCAGAAGTTGGAGGTCAGGCGGTTCCATACCTCCAGATCCTTGTCGTCTTCGATGATGTTCCAGTTGATGGCGCGCACCAGCGGCGCCGATGTTACGGTCGTCATAAGTTGCCTCACAGCGCGCAGGACACGCAGCCCTGCACCTCGGTGCCTTCCAGCGCCATCTGGCGCAGGCGGATGTAGTAAATGGTCTTGATGCCTTTGCGCCAGGCGTAGATCTGCGCGCGGTTGATGTCGCGGGTGGTGGCGGTATCGCGGAAGAACAACGTCAGCGACAGCCCCTGATCGACGTGTTGCGTCGCGGCGGCATAGGTATCGATGATTTTTTCCGGGCCAATCTCGTAGGCATCCTGGTAATACGCCAGGTTGTCGTTGGTCATGTACGGCGCCGGGTAGTAAACGCGGCCGATCTTGCCTTCCTTGCGGATCTCGATGCGCGAGACGATCGGATGGATGCTGGAGGTGGCGTTGTTGATGTACGAGATGGAGCCGGTCGGCGGCACCGCCTGCAGATTCTGATTGTACAGCCCGTGCATCATCACCGACTGACGCAGCGCGCGCCAGTCGTCGCGGCCCGGAATGGCGATGCCGGCGGCGGCGAACAGCTCGCGCACCCGCTCGGTCTGCGGCAGCCAGTCGCGCTCGGTGTACTTGTCGAAGTACTCGCCGCTGGCATAGCGAGAGTGCTCAAAGCCATCAAAGGCGCCGCCGCGCTCGATCGCCAGCCGGTTAGAGGCGCGGATGGCGTGATAGGCCACGGTATAGAAATAGAGATTGGTGAAGTCGATGCCTTCTTCCGAGCCGTAGAAGATGCGCTCGCGCGCCAGGTAACCGTGCAGGTTCATCTGGCCCAGACCGATGGCGCGGGCGCTGCGGTTGCCTTCGGCGATCGACGGCACCGAGCGGATATCGCTCATGTCGGCCACCGCGGTCAGCGCGCGGATCGCGGTCTCGATCGCCTTGCCGAAGTCCGGCGCGTCCATGGTTTTGGCGATGTTCAGCGAGCCGAGGTTGCAGGAGATATCCTTGCCGATGCGATCGTAGCTCAGATCCTCGTGATAGGTGCTGGCGCGGTTGACCTGCAGGATCTCCGAACACAGGTTGCTCATATTGATGCGCCCGGCGATCGGGTTCTCCCGGTTGACCGTGTCCTCGAACATCACGTAGGGGTAGCCGGATTCGAACTGGATCTCCGCCAGCACCTGGAAGAACTCGCGCGCGTTGATGCGCGACTTGCGGATGCGCTTGTCGTCCACCATCTCGCGGTACTTCTCGCTGACGGCAATCTCCGAAAACGGCACGCCATACACCCGTTCGACGTCGTAGGGCGAGAACAGGTACATTTCTTCGTTGTTCTTCGCCAGCTCGAAGGTGATATCCGGGATCACCACCCCCAGCGACAGCGTTTTGATGCGGATCTTCTCGTCGGCGTTTTCCCGCTTGGTATCGAGAAAACGCAGGATATCCGGGTGGTGGGCGTTGAGATACACCGCGCCGGCCCCCTGGCGCGCGCCGAGCTGGTTGGCGTAGGAGAAGGCGTCTTCGAGCATTTTCATGATCGGAATGACGCCGGAGGATTGGTTCTCGATGCGCTTGATCGGCGCGCCCACCTCGCGAATATTGCTCAGCATGAAGGCCACGCCGCCGCCGCGTTTCGACAGCTGCAGCGCGGAGTTCAGCGCCCGGCCGATCGATTCCATATTGTCTTCGATGCGCAGCAGGAAGCAGGAGACCAGCTCACCGCGCTGGCGTTTGCCGCAGTTGAGGAAGGTCGGCGTGGCCGGCTGGAAGCGGCCGGAAATCATCTCTTCCACCAGATCCTGCGCCAGGGCGGTGTCGCCCGCCGCCAGCGTCAGCGCCACCATGCACACCCGGTCTTCGTAGCGTTCCAGATAGCGCTTGCCGTCGAAGGTTTTGAGCGTATAGCTGGTGTAGTACTTGAAGGCGCCGAGGAAGGTCTCGAAGCGGAATTTCTTGGCGTAGGCCTGTTGGAACAGCTGCTTGATAAACGGGAATTCGTACTGCGCCAGCACCTGCGGCTCGTAGTAGCCTTCTTCCACCAGATAGCGCAGCTTTTCCTCCAGGTTATGGAAGAACACGGTGTTTTGGTTGACGTGCTGCAGGAAGTAGTGCCGCGCCGCCAGCCGATCTTTATCGAACTGGATCCGGCCTTCCGCATCGTAAAGATTGAGCATCGCGTTGAGCGAATGGTAATCCAGCGCGCCCGTCTCGGGCCTGGTCAATTCTGTCGTTGCCAAAATGCGGTTACTCCCTGTCTAACGTTTTCAACGTCTTGCGTAGTGCCGAGCAGCTCGAAGCGGTACAAAAAAGGCACCTGGCATTTTTTGGCGATGATGTCGCCGGCGATGCCGTACGCTGCGCCGAAGTTGGTGTTCCCGGCGGCGATGACGCCGCGCAGGTATGAACGGTTTTGCGGAACGTTGAGAAAGCGGATCACCTGGATCGGCACCGCGCCGACGGCGCTGCCCCCGCCATAGCTGGGTACGATCAAGATATAGGGTTGTTCCATCAGCAATTTGCTGCGGGCACCGGCGATCGGAATGCGGATCGCCGGCAGGCCCAGTTTCTCAACGAATCGGTGGGTGTTCTCCGAACTGCTGGAGAAATAGACCAGCGGATTCATCGCCGAGCCTCAGCAGGTGAGCGCCAGCGCGCCGATTTTGTCCGGCCGGAAACCGGACCAGTGATCGTCACCGGCGATAATCACCGGAACTTGCTGATAACCTAAGGATTTAACGTGGTTCAGCGCCTGCTGATCCTGGGTGAGGTCGATCACCTGATAATCAATCCCCTGTTTATCAAATGCGCGATAGGTGGCGTTGCACTGGACACAGTCCGGCTTACTGTAAATAATAATGCTCATGATTCGCATTTACCTTTAGGCTGAAGGAAAGGCGGACAAGTCAGATAACGGAGCATCGTTCCTGGCGTTTCTGACGGCGTTATCAACCGAACAACGGTCCCTGCGGTTGATAGATAAAATGCTATATGTAGATATTTAATTTATCAACCACGCTATATATGGTGTTTTGTGGGGTTGGGTACGTAGACCGCGTCGGGGCTGGAAAAGGCGAGGGAAAAATTTTTTCGGGTGAGAAATTCTCCTCTCTCAGTGAAGAGGGGGAGTCGAGCGCATTCTGACGCATGCTGACGGCCAGACGATTGAAGGCGCTCTCTGATTAGCGCATCGACCATCCGGCGGGGCGGGGGTTACTGTCGGGGGGCGCCAATTTCAGCCGGCGAGAGGAGGCGGAGCGGGCGGTACAGGGGCTGGCGCAGCTGTTTCGCACAAATTAAACGGCCCGCGATTTCCGCGGGCCAGACGCACATCTGTTTTATCTTTATGACTGCAGGGGTGTTAACGCCGGGCCAGCAGCACGCCGAGCACGATGCCGACGGCGGCACCGATCCCTACGCCCTGCCAAGGTTTGTCACGCACATAGCTGTCGGCTTGATCGACCGCGTCGCGCGCATGCTGTGTCAGACTGGTGGAGCCATTGAACCGCGCCCGGGCGTCGCGCAGCACGCCTTTCGCCTTGCTGTGCAGCTCTTTCAGTTCCTCTTTGGTCTTGTCACCGGACTCGCGCAACACTTCATCCAGCGTATCGGCCAACAGAGTGACGTCCTGATCGATATCGCGTTCTGTTCTTTCCGCTTTCTTAAACATTCAGCTCTCCATTTCGACACATGTCTTTCAAGTGTAGACCATGCCGAGATTTGCGTGGCCGATCACGGAAAAAAACCGCCGTCACGCAGGTGTTTGCCGGCGCCTGGGCTTTGTACATTTGGTTACTCGGCGAAACCAATCACTCACGGAAGCGGCGGTTTGATTCCACTAGTATCTGTTTCAACGGCTCCACCGGAGCTTACCGAAACAACACTCTGAGGATTTAAAGATGAAAAAAGTATTAGCGCTGATCGTTGCTGCCACTATGGGTCTGTCTTCTGTTGCTTTCGCTGCTGATACCGCAGCTACTGCTCCGGCTACCACCACCGCACCAGCTGCGACCACCACCACCGCTGCGCCAGCGGCTGCTGCTGAAAAAGCGCCAGCTAAAGCAACGCACCACAAGAAAGCCAAGCACCACAAAAAAGCGCCAGCCCAGAAAGCTCAGGCCGCTAAAAAGCACCACAAAAAAGCGCCAGCTCAGAAAGCCCAGGCTGCTAAAAAACACCACAAAAAAGCGCCAGTGCAGAAAGCTCAGGCCGCTAAAAAACACCACAAAAAAGCCGGTAAAAAAGCTTAATTAAGTGATGTTTGCGGAACCGGAAGGTTCCGCACGCTCCAGCCCGTACTCCAGACACCCGGTTCTTCCGGGTGTCTTCTTTTGAGGCGACGCACGATGATCAATCGCTATCTGTTTGAAGTTATTTTCAGCGCGGTAACCCTGTGCGGGGTGATCGTCGGTTGGGAACTGTTTTTGGCCGGCAGCTTCCTGTGATCATTGCGCCGCGACGGTTTCGTGCAAATGCCGCCAGCCGAGCGCATTGGGCTGACGTTCAAATACCACTGTGGAGTAGCGCAGCGTAGCGCTTTGTCCCGGCAGACTCTGTTTTTCCCGGTAGCTAACTACCGCGCCCGTCGGCCATTCGGCCACCAGCTTCATCTCTTCTATCTCGATTTCTAAACCCGGTTTGGCGGCGCGATGCGCGTGGAAAAAAGCGCACAGCGCGGTGAAATCCAGCGGAGCGCCGTTCAGCGCGATCATGCTGAAATCCGGCGTAAAGCGCGCCAGCAGCGCCTGCTCTTCTCCGGTCCCTTTGCCCAGCCAGCGTTCAATGGCGATGTGGGCGTCGATCACTTCGGTAAAATACGGGTTCATAAAGCATCCTGTTGAGCGTTGAGTTGGCGCACGATGGCGCGGTTGGCGAGGCGCAGGCACAGCAGCAGCGGGATGAGTACGCTGGCGCCCGCCAGAATGAAGCAGGTGCGGTAAGCCGTCGCGGGCGGCAACACGGCCAACAGCAGATTCAGCAGCAGGCTGAGCAGCGCCACGCCGAGGCAAAAACTGAGTTGGCGGTTGATATTCCACAGCGCGCTGGCGTCCGCCAGCTGAGCGTCGGGGATCTGCAGGAACGCGCTGCTCTGCGCGGTGCTACTGCACAGGCTGCCGCCGAACCCCATCAGGGCAAAGGCGGCGATCTGCAACGCGTGCTGCCCGGCCTGATCGATCTGCGCCAGCGTCAGCATGCCGACGCCTTGCAACAGACAGCCGACGATCAGCAGCGGCCGCGGGCCGAGGCGGTTAAAGGTTTTGCCGGTCAGCGTGATGGCCAGGAACGACGCCAGCGCCCAGGGCAGCATCAGGCCGCCGACCTGTGCGGCGGGCATGCCCAGCTGGTTTTGCAGATACAGCATCGCCACCAGGCTGACGCCGATGAACAGGCCGGGAATACACAAATAAACCGCCATGGCGTTGCGCAGCAGCGGATCGGCGACCAGCCGCAGGTTCAGCAGCGGCTGCGGGGTTCGCAGGCTATGGCGCAGATAAGAGGCCAGCACCAGCAGGCCGGCAGCCAGCAGCGCCGCACCGGAAACCTGATGGCCGGCTTCGCTCAGCCGGGTCAGGCCGAGCAGCAGCAGCGTCAGCGCCGCGCAGGCGCTCAGTAATCCTGTCGCGTCCAGCGGTTTGCACGCCGCCGTCGGTGCTTCCGCGCGCAGCCACAGCGCCGCCAGCGCCAGGGCCAGGGCCGCCAGCGGCAGGTTGGCGAAAAACACCCAGCGCCAGTCCAACCGATCGACGAGCCAGCCGCCCAGCGCCGGTGACAGCGCCGGCGCCAGCAGCCCCACCAACATGATGGCCGCCGACAGCCCGGCGCGTTCATGGCTGCGGTACAGCTGATAGGTCAGCGTCTGGCCGATGGGGATCAGCAAGCCGCCGCCCATGCCCTGCAGGGTGCGCCAGCCGATCAGCGCGCCGATGCTGTCGGCGTTGCCTGCGCCGAGGGTGGCCAGCATGAACAGCGCCAGCGACAGCAGAAATACTCGCCGTCCGCCGATGCGCTGCGCCAGCCAGGCGCTGAGCGGGATCACCAGCGTCAGGCCGAGAATATAGCCGTTGCTGACCCACGCCAGTTGGCTGACCGATGCTCGCATCGCCTGGCCGATGGCGGGGTAGGCGACATTGGCGATAAACATATTGATCAGATCGACGAAAAAGCCGAGCAGATAGACGATTGCCACTTTGCTGCGATAAGACATGGTGCCTCCGGTTGAAGGCGAGCAGTGTATCGGGGGGAAAAGTGCGGATAAATCGGCGGCGGGCGATTACACTGTCAAAATGATTTTGACAATAAGGGCGGCGAAATGCTGAATTTGCAGCGTCTGGCGATCTTCGCGGCGGTGGTGGAAGCGGGCAGCTTTACCGCGGCGGCGGCGGCGCTGGGGCAAACCAAGGCGGTGGTGAGCTTTAACGTCAAGCAACTGGAGAATGAGCTGGGGGTGTCACTGCTGGCGCGCAGCACCCGACGATTGTCGCTGACCGATGCCGGCGAACGCTTCTATCAGCGCAGCCAGCAATTGTTGCAGGAGGCGGAAAACGTGCTGGACGACGTGCGACGCGATCATCACGGGCTGAGCGGCGTGCTGCGCATCACCAGCACGCCGGAGTACGGCGCGCAGGTGGTGGCGCCGGCGCTGGCGGCGTTTTCGCGCCAGCATCCGCGCCTGCGTATCCAGCATGTGTCTTCTTCCTATCATGCCGATCTGATTTCGGAGCGCTTCGACGTGGCGATCCGCTTGGGACAGCTGGCGGATTCCAGCCACCGCGCGGCGCTAATTGACAGCTTCGCCATTTTTCCGGTGGCGTCGCCGGATTATCTGGCCGAGCGGCCGATTCATTCGCTGACGGATCTGGCGCAGGCGCAGTGGATTGCCCACAGCCGGCTCAGTTCGCCGCTCAGTTGGCAGGTGGTCACGCCGCAGCGCGAAGCGGTGCTGTTCAAGGTCGCGGACGCCGCCACGCTTACCGGCGACAGCGCCGCGGCATTGCTGGCGTTCGCCCTGCATGGCGCCGGGGTGGCGCTGCTGCCGGCGTGGCTGGCGCAGCCCGACATCGATGCCGGCAGGTTGCAGCGGTTGCTGCCGGATCACCGTTTCCCCGAGCAGAGCATCTATGCGCTCTACCCGAATACCCGTCACGTGCCGGAAAAGGTGCGGGCGTTTATCGATTTTCTGCGCGCGCGGGTGGCGGTAAAATCGTTAGCGAAATAATAATTCGTTATAACTCTCTCATTTATCATCAAATCTCATCGGGGTATGCTGGAACGCTTCGTCTACCCCGTCCGATGCGAGCCACCTTCGATGACCGCAGAAAATAACTTCCAACTGAACCGACGTATTTTGTCCGTGGTGATGTTCACCTTCGTCTGCTACCTGACCATCGGCCTGCCGCTGGCGGTGTTGCCGGGATTTGTGCATGACCACCTGGGCTACAACTCGGTGTTGGCGGGCCTTATCATCAGCGCGCAATACTTCGCCACGCTGTTCAGCCGCCCGCACGCCGGGCGTTACGCCGATCAGCTGGGGCCGAAGAAGGTGGTGCTGTTCGGCCTGGCGTGCTGCGGCGCCAGCGGCCTGTTTTACGCGCTGGCGTTCGGCGTTGACGGTTACCCGTGGCTCAGCCTGCTGTTGCTGTGCGTGGGGCGGGTGTTTCTCGGCGTCGGCGAAAGCTTCGCCAGCACCGGTTCCACACTGTGGGGCATCGGCCGGGTTGGGGCGATGCACACTGCGCGGGTGATCTCCTGGAACGGCGTCGCCACCTACGGCGCGATGGCGGCCGGCGCGCCGCTCGGCGTGTATCTGAACCAGCAGTGGGGATTGGCCGGGGTGGCGGCGCTGATTGTGCTGGCGGTCGCGGTGGCGCTGCTGTTGGCGAGCGGCAAGCCGGACGTCTCGATCGCGGCTGGGCAGCGCATCGCCTTCCGCGCGGTGTTCGGCCGCATCTGGGCCTATGGTCTCGGGCTGGCGATGGGCACCGTCGGCTTCGGCGTGATCGCCACGTTCATCACCCTTTACTACGCCGACAAAGGCTGGAGCGGCGCGGCGTTTTCGCTGACGCTGTTCAGCTGCGCCTTCGTCGGCATCCGCCTGATCTTCAGCAACGTCATTAACCGCCACGGCGGGTTGAAGGTGACGCTGGCGTCGTTTCTGGTCGAGATCGTCGGGCTGCTGTTGATCTGGCTGGCCGGCGAGCCCTGGATGGTGCAAACCGGCGCGTTGCTGGCCGGCGCCGGTTTTTCGCTGGTGTTCCCGGCGCTGGGCGTTGAGGCGGTGAAACAGGTGCCGCCGCAGAATCAGGGCACGGCGCTCGGCACCTATTCGGCGTTCCTCGACCTGGCGTTGGGCATCACCGGCCCGCTGGCCGGGCTGCTTATTGGACAAGCGGGCGTGCCGTCGATTTATCTGGCGGCGGCGCTGCTGGTGGCGCTCGGGGTGCTGCTCACCCTGCGCCTGCTGCAGCGCCGCCGGGCCTGATTCAGGAATAGTCCGAAACCCGGATTCCTCCCCAGAAAATCATTGTTTCGGTGAATGATTACGGTAAGGTCGCTCAGCGGTCCAGAATGAGAGGAGGAATCGATGTATTTACGGCCGGATGAAGTGGCTAAAGTGTTGGAGAATACCGGCTT
>NZ_JBJNOV010000016.1:0-218323 GCF_052166375.1 Serratia sp. CY83965
GTGAATGATTACGGTAAGGTCGCTCAGCGGTCCAGAATGAGAGGAGGAATCGATGTATTTACGGCCGGATGAAGTGGCTAAAGTGTTGGAGAATACCGGCTTTGAGCGTGATTATGTCACCGATCAGGCCTATGGCTACCGCAAGGGTACGCATTATGTGTATGTGAATCGCGAAGCGCGGATGGGCAGAACCGCGTTGGTGATCCACCCGGCGCTGAAAGAGAGAAGCGTGCATTTCGCCACGCCGACCTCCCCGGTGCGCACCAGCGAGCAGTATCTGGAGTTTCCCCTGGATTTAAGCAGCGACGCCCCGAACCAGCGCTACGGCATCGCACACGGCTTCAGCTCGCGCGAAGCGCTGTCGCGCTACCTCTACAGCATGTTCCTGTAATCGGTCCCCCGCCCGGGGGACGCGATCAGCCGTGCGCCAACGCTTCGCGGTTGAAACGCTCGTTGTAGGCGCGGCGGAACTGCGCCAGTTCAAACGCATCGATATCCAGCTCGGCGAAGTAAAACAGCGCCGCTTCGGTGTGCTCGGCATGCAGCTCCGGCGACAACCCGGCGCGCAGCAGCACGTCGCGCCACAGGGCAATCTGTTCGTCGTCCGCCTGTTTGATGAACGTCAGGTAGATGAACAGCAGATAAGCCGCCTGGTGCATCTCTTCGGTGTAGCCGTTGTTCAGCATGCGGATAAAGGTCTGGCTTTGGCGGCCGCCCATTTCCTGGATCATCGATTCGATCAGCATCGGCTTGACCCTCAGCAGATGGGCCAGCGAATCGATGGCTTTGCGGGTGTCGGACGTCAAGATGCGGTAACCGATAATGAATACGACGATCAGGGCGGCGAGGATGATCCAGGTCATTTAGGCTTTATTACACTCTCAATACGCCAGAAGAGGGGCGGGAGGCGCTGTGCGACAGCGCCCGCTATCAATGCTGTTCGCCGCTGAAATTACCGACCGCGCTCTGTTGGCGCAGGTGGTGATTGAAGGTGGCCGCGTCTTTGGCCAGCGCGTCCAGATGGGCGCCGAGCATTTTGATCTGCTTGACCAGCGCATGCTGTTCCGGCACCGAACTGGCGGTGCTCAGTTTGCGCGCCAGTTGTTCATTCTGCGCCCGCAGCGCGGCTTCGCGCTGTTTGGCTTCTTCCAGCAGTTGCTGCAGCGCCTGGTAGCTCTGCTGCCATTCGCGGTGTTGCCGTTCGAAGCTGCTCTGCAACTCATTCATCGCATTTTGAAACTGGATTTCCAGCTCGCGCATTGTCATGGGCTCGATCCTTTGCGGCACTCAATGATGGCTTAGCAGTATAGCGAAAACTGTTCGCAAGCTCACCCGTTGACGACAAATGAGACACATGCCGCTGACAATTCCCGGCTTGCAACCGTGACAAGGCGTCTTACAATCGACCCCATTCCCAGCCGTAAAGGCTGCCGTTCAAGAGAGGTGGAGCATGAGCGAGCAGGAAAAAGACTTTTTTGAACAGGCGATGGCGGACGTGGTGCCGCTGGAGAGCGGACGGCAGACGCTGTACCTCAAGCCGCAGGTGGCGGTGGACAAAAGCGCACGGCGCGACGCGCAGCGGCTGCGGCAGGAAAACTTCCTCAGCACCGATTTTCTCGAAGTGATCCCCTGTGAACAGCCGCTGGAGTTCAAAGGGGAAGGCATTCAGCAGGGCGTGCTGGACAAACTGCGTAACGGGCGTTACCCGCCGCAGGCATCGCTGAACCTGCTGCGTCAGTCGGTCGAAGCCAGCCGGCAGGCGCTGTTTCGCTTCATCGTGCAGGCGGAGGCGCAAAACCTGCGTTCACTGCTGATCGTGCACGGCCGCGGGCGGCAGAACGAAAGCCATCCGAATATCGTGCGCAGTTACGTCGCTAAGTGGCTGGCGCAGTTTGAACAGGTACAGGCATTTTGCCGAGCCTTACCGCGCGACGGCGGCGAGGGCGCCTGCTATGTCACGCTGCGTAAATCGGCGCAGGCCAGGGCAGAAAACTTTGAGCGCCACGCCAAGCGCAGCCGGTGAAAGGATAGCCGAAATAAAATGGCCGGCGAATATCGCCGGCCATCGATGAATTATTTATTAAATATTTTATAGTCCAGCGAATAACGGCCGGCACCGGTTACCGCCAGCAACAGTAAACCGCCAATGATGCTGATGTTTTTAAAGAAGTTGATTTCGTTGCCCATCATTTCCATGCCGGTCATTTTCCAGAACGGATGGCCGATAAACGCGGTGCCCAACACATACAGGGCGAAAATGACCGCGATAGGCCGAGTAAACAGGCCGAGAATAAGCGCGATGCCGAAAATAAACTCCACTACCACGGCAACGATCGCCGCCAAATAAGGCATCGGCGTGCCATAGCCTTCCATCGCCGTGACGGTCGCACCGAAGTTGACCAGTTTCATCCAGCCGAAAATGATAAACAGAACCATCAGTAGAATGCGGGACAGCAGAATTACGCCGTCTTTTGAGCTATCACCCATTTCGAACTCCTTAGCCACTGTCGGAATTATGTTGTCTTGCTGATTAAAGATTAGAACAATTTACGTTTTTTTCTAGCGGCGACGGGCGGTTGCGCCACTTTTTTCATTGGGTGAGACGCGTGGTGAAGCCGACGGCATTGCCTATACTTGAGCCTGGAGCAAAAACAATAAAACAGGCAATGTGAGGCCAAGATGGATGAGGAATTGACCGCCGCCGGTTACCGCCGTTATTCCGGCGACAAGATTGACGTTTATTTTAACAGCGCGATATGCCGCCATTCCGCCAACTGCGTGCGTGGCAACGCGGCTATTTTTACCCTGAACCGCCGGCCGTGGATTATGCCGGATAATGCCGACGCGGCCGAAGTGAAACGCGTTATCGACACTTGCCCCAGCGGCGCACTGAAATATAGGGAGAAATAATATGGAACATAAAATACTGGCAGACGAGAAGCGTTTTTATATCAATGACGAGCACGGCAAGCTGATCGCCGAGATCTCTTTCGTGCCGAGCGGCGACAAGCTGACCATTATCGATCACACCTGGGTGGATGAGTCATTGAAGGGGCAGGGCGTCGGCAAAAAGCTGGTGGCGCTGGTGGTGGAGAAAATGCGCGCGGAGCAGCGTAAAATCATTCCGCTATGCCCGTTCGCCAAGCATGAGTTCGATACCACCCCAGCCTATCAGGACATTCGCGCCTGAGGCGATAACGGGGCGCGGCGCGCCCCGATCATTCAGCAGACGCCGAAATCGCCGTCTTCGTGGTACAGCGCCACCTCGTTGGCCTGCACCTCCGTACGCTGCTCTTTACCCAGTTCATTCCAGCTGCAAACCAGGGTTTCGCCGTCGATCGCCACCACGGTCATCTTCGGGCCGCCGGTGGTGCGTTGTACAAAATCACCGATATTGAATGCCATGCGTTCCTCCACAACAGATTAAACCTCATCTATTGATAACACAGAATGGCGCCGCCGTTGGCAGGTGTTTCGTTATGCATTAGATTATATAGCGATTATCACCAAGGAGAGCAGACTAACATGCCGGGATTATTGATGTTTTATGTGGGCGGTACGGCGCCGGGCGCCAATATTGAGTTGCACGACGTGCAGTTTGCGGCGGAGGATCGGCCGGAAGAGGCGTATCCGCTGCTGCGCGAAAAGTGGTTCGGCGATAAGCGCAAGGTGCATGTCGACGGTTATGCGCGCATCGACTGGGCGGACGGTTACGACGTGAGCCTGGAGTCTGCGCCGTTCGCCGGTGAAGAGAAGCTGTTTTTCGTTAACGTGGGCGGTTACCGCAGCGATGAGCTGGCGGAATTGCACCAGTTCGGCCTGTTCGTGGCGCGCTCCGCCGACGAGGCGAAAGACAAAGCCAAACGGGCGCTGCTGACTGACAGCGCGCAGCAGCACAAGGATGACCTGGCCGAGGTGGACGACTGTCTGCTGCTGCAGGCGCTGCAAGGCTACCACGTGCATCTGCGGGCCAACCCGCACGGGAAACCGGCCCGGCCGCTGTGGCAGGGGTATCTGCCAATCGGCGAACCCGCGCTATAACGCCGCTTCGAACACCTGCGGCAGGTTGAGATCGCGGCGTTTCAGATCCAGATGCATGATATTCATTACCTGTTGATGAAAATGCCGTTCATGCAGCATGAGAGGCGCGGTATGCTGGCAAGCACAGTCATCAACACACCCAGGATTTACCATGGCCATTGAGATTTACCCGGCGCAAAAAAGCGACGCCAAACTGATTCTGGATATGATTATCGAGCTGGCGGTGTACGAAAAGGCGCGCGAGCAGGTGCTGGCCAGCGTGGAAGACATCGAACGCAGCTTGTTTGGGCCGGGCGCCTGTTCCGAAGCGCTGATTTGTACGGTGAACGGCGAGCCGGCGGGTTATGCGGTGTTCTTTATGAGTTACTCCACCTGGTTGGGTAAAAACGGCATCTATCTGGAAGACCTGTACGTGGCGCCGAAGCATCGCGGCGCGGGCGCCGGTAAAACGCTGCTGCGGCACATCGCCCGGCTGGCGTGCGAACGGCAGTGCGGCCGCCTGGAGTGGAGCGTGCTGGACTGGAACCAACCGGCCATCGATTTCTACCTCAGCATCGGCGCGCAGCCGCAGGGCGAGTGGGTGCGTTATCGTATGGAGGGCGAGGCGCTGACGTACTTCGCGGCGCACGGGGCGGCGCTGCCGGCGTAACCGTCATTGGGGGGAGGCGGCCTCCCCAACTGTGGTGGTGTGATCGGTTTACTGCGGGTGAATCAGGTCAGGATCAGGTGGGTTTGCGGGCGGCGAGAATGAAGATCATCGGGCGCTCCTGCTCTTCGTCCAGCGCCGGGTTAGCGGCGATTTGCTGCGCGCTGGGGCCCCATTCGTTCAAATGCTGGATGATAAACCCTTGATGCGCCAGCGGGTTGATATAGCCGCCAAGCGTGCGGTGCTGCTTGATGACGCCTTCCGCCAGCCAGTTGGAAACGCGCTGGCCTTCTCGCTGGTAACCGTTGACCGGCCAGGATTTCTGCCCGTTGCCGTCGGTCAGCCAGCCCTGCTGCGCCGGGGCGGTATAGATCGGGTGCTCGGCGGTGAAGATGAACTGCCCGCCAGGTTTCAGCGCGGCGTACACCGTGGCGAACAGCGCGGACAAATCCTCGAGGTAGTGCAGCGTCAGCGAGCTGTAGACCAGATCGTAACGGTTCACAGGCAGCTGCAGCTGCGCCAAATCCTGCCGACGATACTCGATGCCCGCGTCGGCGGTCATCTCCCGCGCCTTGGCCAGCATTTTTTCCGAAACGTCCAGCCCCAGCACGCTGGCTGCGCCCTGTTCGCGCGCGCTGCGGCAGAACCAGCCGTAGCCGCAGCCGAGATCGACCACACTTTTTCCCTGCAAATCCGGCAGGATGCGGCGGATGGCGGGCCATTCCGGCGCGCCGTCCAGACCGTGCTGCGAGCGGCTGAGCTGCGCATAGCCGTCGAAGAAAGCCTGATTGTCATAGATATTTTGCGTCATGATGACTCCTTGGGGTGAATGACGGCGGCGGAATGCCGCTGCCATACCATGCATATTGCTGCATAATTCTACGCTGACAACATGAATAACGGGAATGACGATGGACATGATTTCGGTGCGGCAAGCGCCCGAGCTGGCGCCGCGCGCCATTGCGTATTTTCAGCGGCACTGGGCCACGGCAGAGACGCTGATGATGTATGAAGACGCCATCAACCGCAGCCTCGGCGCTGCCAACCCGCTGCCGCAGTGGTACCTGCTGATGGAAAATAACCTAATCCTCGGCTGCGCGGGGCTCATCACCAACGACTTTATCAGCCGTGGGGAGTTGTATCCCTGGCTGTGCGCGCTCTACGTAGAAGAGACGCAGCGCGGCAGGGGCTACGGCGCCAAACTGATTGAGCATGTAGCGGCGGAAACCCGCCGGCTGGGTTTCCCGCAACTGCACCTTTGCACCGATCTGGAAGGGTACTACGAGCGTAATGGCTTCGTTTATAACGGGCTCGGCTATCACCCCTGGGGCGAGGCCTCGCGGGTCTATTCGCGGGTGCTGTGATCACCGCCGCCGGGGGCGAGCAAGACAAATCTGACTTTTCTTTCACCTCATCGCGCCTCGCGGGTTACACTGGCCGCTTGTTCGCCACCGACCGGGTTAATTCGCCGCCGCGATGAGAGTGCCACGCCAGCTACCGCAACGCTTCACCGTCTGCATCGCCATTATGGCGGTGCTGTTGCTGTTTGTGGCGCCGGTGGTGTCGAAATCGCTGATGCACCATCAGATGATGGGCGGCATGATGCAAACGGACGCCGCCATGCCGCACGACATGCACGGGATGGCGATGCCCGCCGCCGAGCATGCCGGCCACCACGGCATGGACTCGGCGGAGATGATTTTCTGCGGCTACTGCGAGCTGCTGATCCATGTGCCGCTGCTGTTGTGGGTATTCGTCCCGCTGCTGTGGCTGATGACGCGTATCGCGCGCCTGCCTTGCGCGCCGCGCATCGTCCCCCCGCCCATTCGGCGCCTTGCTCTGCGGCCCAGCCCGCGCGGGCCGCCCGGCCAGCCGATTTTCCTTATTGCTTGATCATGGGTAACGCCGTCCGTATCGCTGCGGACGGTTTGCCTGCGCGCACAGTTTGAAAAACGAGAAAGGCCATGTCTTCAATAACCAAAACTCCACCTGCCGCATCGCCGCGTGGCGCGATGCTGAACCTGATCAGACGGCTGCATTTTTATATCGGCCTGCTGGTCGCTCCTTTTATTTTTGTCGCAGCACTGACCGGCACGCTGTATGTGCTGACGCCGCAGCTTGAAGAGGCGCTGTATCGCGATGCGCTTTTCACTGAACCGCACGGGCAGGCGAGATCGCTGGCTGACCAGATCGCCGCCGCCCGCCGCGCGGTGGGTGACGAGGCACGCATTTACGCCGTGCGCCCGGCACCCGGCGTAATGGACACCACGCGAGTGCAGTTCGCGGGCGCCGATCTGGGCGCTTCCGAGTCGCGCGCGCTGTTTGTCGATCCTTACACCCTGGCGATCAAGGGCGATATGACGGTATACGGCACCTCCGGCGTGCTGCCGTTGCGCACCTGGCTGGATAAGTTGCACAGCAGCCTGCTGCTTGGCGATCTGGGGCGCAACTACAGCGAGCTGGCGGCCTCCTGGCTGTGGGTGGCCGCGCTGGGCGGCGTGGCGCTGTGGCTGGCGACGCGGCCGAAGCGCAGGCTGAAAAGAGCAAAAGGGGGCTTCGCCGCCAGCCGCCATTGGCATATCACGCTGGGCGTGGCGCTGCTGGCCGGGCTGCTGTTTTTCTCGGCTACCGGGCTGACCTGGTCGCAGTGGGCCGGTGGCAACATCGACGCGCTGCGGGCCAACCTGGGCTGGCTGACGCCGCAGGTCAACACTAGCCTGCAGGCCGATGCGCCGCAGATGCCGGCCGATCCGCACGCCGAGCACCGCGGGATGATGCCGGGCATGAAGATGAACCCTGCCGTGCAGGCCAATGCGCTGAACGGCGACTGGGATCGGGCGCTGCACGCTGCGCGCGCCGCCGGGATCGACGCCGCCAAGGTCGAGCTGCGCCAGCCGAAAGGCGAGGGCAAAGCCTGGACGGTAACCGAAGTGGATCGCAGCTGGCCGACGCAGGTGGACGCGGTTGCCATCGCGCCGCAAAGCTTCGCCGTCATCGATCAGGTGCGGTTCGAGACCTTCCCGCTCATCGCCAAGCTGACCCGCTGGGGCATCGACGCCCACATGGGCATTTTGTTCGGCTTGCCGAATCAGCTGCTGCTGGCAGCGTTCGGCCTCGGGCTGTGCCTGATGATTGTGCTGGGTTACCGCATGTGGTGGAGTCGCCGCCCGGCGGCGGGTGCGCAGCATCCGGTGCATACGCTGGTTGCCGCCTGGATGGCGCTTTCCCTGCCTGCGCGCGCCGGCACGCTGCTGGTAGCAGCGGCGCTGGGTTATTGCCTGCCGGTAATGGGGGTGAGCCTCGCGGCGTTACTGCTGGTGGACGTATGGCGCTGGCGCGGCCAGCGGCAAGGCCAGCGGGATGAAACGCCGGAAGCGGCCGCCCGCCGCGCCAAGGTGCGCAAGTTCCGCGCGGCGGTGGCGACGGTGGCGGTAGCGGTCGGTTGCGTGATGGGCCGAGCGATCCTCGGCGGCACCGTCGAACAGTTTCAACTGCCGATCGGTGACTGGAGCGCCCAGATGGTGATCATGCAGAGCCTGATGGTGTTGCTGTATACGCAGGTGTTCACCCTGCTGCTTTCCATTCCGCTGTGGTATTTCTTCCTGGGGGAAAAAGAGGGGCGGTGAGAGGGGGCCGGCATGCCTGCGGGCATGCCGGATATTTGGGAATGGGGCTTAAGCGCGTATCATCTCACCAAAGGGTAATCTCTACTGAAAGGAAGCGAACGATGACGTTTGAACAACAAAGGGATAAGGCGATAGCGCTGATGGAGGAAAAGAAGATGTGGCGGAGTAACTATGCGCCGCCAATCTTGCGCTTGCTGTGGCGAATGGACGTGAATATGCCACCGCCGCCGTTTGCGCCTTTCTGGCTGAATATGCTGTTCTTCGGCATTTGGTTTGGCCCGCTGTGGGGCGTGCTGATGTGGTTCATGGTATGGAAAAATCAGGGACATACTGGTGACGAGGCCCTGATATTAAGCCTCGCCGCCGGCCTGCTGTTTGGCTTTTTTATGGCGCTTTTCCACTATTGGCGAAAAAAGGCGAACAGGTTGCCGGACTGGAACGATCTTTGACACGTTGGTGATGAACAGACACAAAAAAGCCCGCAACCGAAGTTGTGGGCTTTTTCGCTATTATCGCCGGGTCTATCTGGTTCACTGGCGACGTATTTGGTGGAGCTGGGGGGATTTGAACCCCCGTCCGAAATTACTACACCGTCGGCACTACATGCTTAGTCCAATCTTTACATTCGCCGGCCAGCTGCGGATGGACACGCTACTGACAGACTAGCCTGATTGAGTTTAACGCTTCAGCCCCAGGCAGGACATCCACGCGATCTCTTTTGGGTTTGACCTCTCTTGATCCCCGTCCTAAGAGCGGAGGCTAGGGAGAGAGGGCTCTAAGCAGGGTATTAAGCTGCTAAAGCGTAGTTTTCGTCGTTTGCGACTATTTTTTTGCGGCTTTTTACGAGGCCAACCGCCCCTCGGCATGCTCCTAGGGCTTCGCAAATCCCGTCGAATCCAGAATCAGCCCCAAGTAACTTTGTGCAGTATACCAGAAGTTTACCTCGATAAGCCAGCGGCTTAACGATTGGCGTGCTTCATGATACGGGCTTTCGCCGTCTGCCATTCGCGATCTTTGATGTCATCGCGTTTGTCGTGCTCTTTCTTGCCTTTGGCTACGCCGATCTTGATCTTGCTCCAGGCATTTTTCCAATACAGGGACAAGGCCACCACGGTGTAACCTTCGCGGTTGACGCGGCCGAGCAGGGTGTCCAGCTCGCGTCGGTTCAGCAGCAGTTTACGGGTACGCGTCGGATCGCACACCACATGCGACGAAGCCACGTTGAGCGGGGTGATGGTGGCGCCAAACAGATAGGCTTCACCGTCACGGAACGTCACGTAGCTGTCGCTGAGGTTGGCTTTGCCGGCACGCAGCGATTTAACTTCCCACCCTTGCAGCGACAGGCCCGCCTCGAATTCTTCTTCAATGAAGTATTCGAAACGCGCGCGCTTGTTTTGGGCAATGGTGGCGGAACCGGGTTTGTGTGCTTTTTTCTTTGTCATAGTGCGTTCATTATACTGGATGCTTCAGCGAAAGAAATCCTTTCCCGTTCAGCACCTGCGCAATTTTTCGCATTTTTGGTGCCCTCATCCCGTAGCAGATTTTTTGTTTGCCGCCAGATAAATGATATTATCTGTACGTTTTATGTCTTACAGGAAATGATATGCCCCAGATCAGTCGGTCTGCATTAGTGCCGTTCAGCGCCGAGCAGATGTATCAGTTGGTTAACGATGTTCATTCTTATCCCGATTTTCTGCCAGGCTGCACTGGCAGCCGGGTGCTTAACGCTACCTCCAACGAGATGACCGCCGCGGTGGACGTCGCCAAGGCCGGTATCAGCAAAACCTTCACCACGCGCAATACGCTGCTGGATAACCAGAGCATCAATATGCAGCTGGTCGATGGCCCGTTCCGCAAGCTGATGGGCGGTTGGCAGTTCACACCGCTGAGCGAAGAGGCCTGCAAGGTGGAGCTGCACCTGGACTTCGAGTTCACCAACAAACTGATTGAGCTGGCGTTCGGCAAGGTGTTCAAAGAGCTGGCGGGCAGCATGGTGCAGGCATTCACCCAGCGGGCGAAAGAGGTCTACAGTGTCTGACATCCTGGTCGAGGTGGTGTACGCCTTGCCGGAGCGGCAGTACCTGCGCAAGGTGAAGCTGGCCGAGGGCAGCAGCGTTGAGCAGGCGATCCAGGCTTCGGGCCTGCTGGAGCTGCGCCAGGATATCGATCTCAAGAGCAACAAAATCGGCATCTACAGCCGCCCGGCCAAGCTGGGCGATACGCTGAACGACGGCGACCGGGTGGAGATTTACCGGCCGCTGATCGCCGATCCGAAAGAGCTGCGCCGGCAACGGGCAGAAAAGGCAAAAAAATAAGGCGCTTATAGCGCCTTATTTTTTTATCTGAAATTGATTTTCTCTTCCGCGTTGCAGCCTGCGACTGTCATGAGGAACACCATGCCCCCCCATGGGCCGGAAGAGCGGCCGACGCCGATTACTTGGTCAGCGCCGGTTTGTTCTGGATATCGGTCAACACGCCTGCGCTGTCGAAGGTCAGCGTCAGCGTCTGCTGGGTGATATCTTCATGGCCAGGCTGCTGACGGAATACATAGAACCACGTTTGCGTTCCAAACGGGTCTTGCAGCATTGGGGTGCCCAATGTGTAAGCGACCTGTTGTTGGGTCATCCCTTTCTGAATTTTCGCCACGTCGGTCGACGTCAGGTAGTTCCCCTGGTTGATGTCAGGACGATAAACCACCTTTTCAAAAGTAGAACAGCCTGCAGTCAGCATCACAAGAACTACAGCGGCGGCAGTCAGCGTTTTACAGCGCATAGTAATCACATTCCTTTAGGGCATAGGATGCCGATGATAATAGACCTTGCGGCAGTTGGAAACCTTTATACCCTTCATCTTTCACGTTGCGACGCATTGGCTTTCCTTTAGCACCTCAAGCGCTTGGCCTTTTTCAGGCTGTTGAGATGGCTTTGGATCACCGCCGCGCCGCACTTTAGATATTTCTCGGGCCAACAGCGTCACTGTCAGACCGCAGGAAAGTGAAAAAGTTGAGCTTTTTTATGCCGCCAGCAGTTCTTTGGCGTTTGCCAACGTATTGCGGGTGACTTCGCTGCCGCCGAGCAGGCGCGCCAGCTCCTGCAGCCGGGCGCGTTTATCCAGCGGCGCCATCTGGGTTTCGGTGACCGTGCCGTCGGTCTGCTTGCTGACGAACAGGTGCTGATGCCCGCATCCGGCCACCTGCGGCAGGTGAGTCACGCACATCACCTGGGTGGATTCGCCGAGCTGGCGCAGCAAACGGCCTACGATGGCGGCGGTCGGGCCGCTGATGCCCACGTCCACCTCATCGAAGATCAGCGCCGGGGTTTCCATCTTGCGGGCGGTGATCACCTGAATGGCCAGCGCGATGCGCGACAGCTCACCGCCGGAGGCGACCTTCGCCAGCGGCTGCAGCGGCTGCCCCGGGTTGGTGGAGACGCAGAACTCGGTGCGGCTGGCCCCTTCGGCGCTCAGGTGCTGCGGTTCGAAGCGCACGTCGATGTTGAATTTGCCGTGCGGCATGGAGAGCGCCTGCATACTGTCGGTGATGAGCGTGGTCAGCTCGGCGGCGTAGTGCAGGCGTTTCTGATGCAGCTGCTCCGCCAGCGCCAGCGCCTGCTGATGATGCAGGGTGACCGCCTCGTTCAGATGCTCATGGTCGCTTTCCTGCTGAGATAGCAGCTGCTGTTCATCCAGCAACTGCTGATGCAGCTGCGGCAGCTCTTCCGGCGCGACCTGGTGTTTGCGCGCCAGGCTGATTTGGCGCGACAGGCGTTGCTCCAGCTCGTGCAGGCGATTGGGATCGAGATCCATGCGATCGGCGTAATGGCGCAGCTCGTCGCTGGCTTCGCTGATCTGGATAGAGGCCTCTTCCAGCATGTCCAGTAGGCCGCTGAGCTTATCGTCCAGCCCGGCCAGCTCAAGCAGCAGGTGTTTGGCGCTGTAAAGCTGGCTGAGCATGTTGTTCTCGTCGCTGTCGGCCAGCAGCTGCAGCGTTTGCTGGCTGAGGGTCAGCAGCTGGCCGCTGTTGGCCAGGCGCTTGTACTCGGCGTCGGTCTGCTCGAACTCGCCGGCCTGCGGCGCGAATTCGTTCAGCTCTTTCAATTGGTATTGCAGCAGTTGCTTGCGCGCTTCGCGTTCGATGGACTGCTGCTGATGGTGCGCCAGTTCGCGGCAGCTCTGGTGCCAGCGCTGGTAGGCCTGGCTCATCGCCGCCAGCAGGGCGGGTTCGTCGGCGTAGGCGTCGAGCAGCGCTTTTTGGTGCTCCGGCTTGAGCAGCAGCTGATGGGCGTGTTGACCGTGGATTTGAATCAGGCGTTGCCCTAACTCGCGCAGCTGCGACAGCGGCACGGCGGTGCCGTTGATAAAACCGCGCGAACGGCCGTCGGCGTTGATCACCCGCCGCAGCAGGCATTCGTTGCTGTCGTCCAGCTGGTTCTGCTCCAGCCATTCGCGCGCGGACGGGGTGTCCGCCAGCGAGAAGCGGGCGCAGATGTCGGCGCGGGCGGCTCCCAGGCGCACCACGTTGCCGTCGGCGCGGTTGCCGAGGCACAGCCCGAGCGCATCGATAGCGATGGATTTGCCGGCGCCGGTTTCACCGGTGATCGCCGTCATGCCCGGTTGAAAATCGATTTCCAACTCACGAACGATAGCAAAGTTGCTGATGGTTAATTGCGCCAGCATGGGAACCTTCCTGTGTATAAACACATAACTGTAGTTTCATACAGTATAAACTGGTTTTATATACAGTAAAGTGGCCGGCGCAGATTTTAGAACAATTTTTTAGACCAGCCCAACTTGGTGCTTAACGTGTTGAAATAGCTGTAGTCCTTCGGGTGAATCAGGTTCAGATGGAAGTTGCTGCGGCGGATCAGCACTTCTTCGCCTTCCTGGATCGGCAGCGCGATCTGGCTGTCGCAGCTAATCTCCAGATCGCTGCCGATCTGCGAAAACTTCAGGCGGATGGTGCTGTCGCCGTTGATCACCAGCGGCCGGGCGGAAAGGGTGTGCGGGAACATCGGCACCAGCGCGATCGCCTCCAGCGACGGGGTGAGGATCGGCCCGCCGGCGGAGAGCGAGTAGGCGGTGGAGCCGGTCGGGGTGGCGATGATCAGGCCGTCGGAGCGCTGTGAGAAGGCGAAACGATCGTCAATGTACACCTCGAATTCGATCATGTGCGCCACTTTGCCGGGGTGCAGCACCACCTCGTTGATGGCGGTGCTGATGCGGCACTGCTGGTGCTCTTTATGCACGATGGTTTCCAACAGGAAACGCTGTTCGTCGATGTACTCGCCTTCCAGCACGTCCGCCAGCTGCTGCAGAGCGTTGTCGGGATCGAGATCGGTGAGGAAGCCGAGGTTGCCGCGGTTGACTCCGATCACCTTGATGTCATAGCGCGCCAGCACGCGCGCGGCGCCGAGCATGTTGCCGTCGCCGCCGACCACCACTGCCAGGTCGGCGCGCTGGCCGATATCCGCTAGGCTGCCGGTCACGGCGTCTTTCAGCCCCAAATCATGGGCGATTTGGCGTTCGACCATCACTGAATAGCCGCGGGCGACCAGCCAGTGGAACAGCATCTCGTGGGTTGCCAGCGCTGAAGGGTGACGCGGGTGGCCAACAATGCCAATACAGGCGAATTTTTTATTCATTTGCTGTGATTTTCCTCACCGGGACCCGTTTATGCCCCACATTGTGACCGGTTGACTTGAAACCCCGGTTTTGATCCCCATAATAAGCCAAGTTGCGAGATTAATGCTAAAACGCGGAGATATTCATGAGTAGTAAAGAACAGAAGACGCCAAACGAGCAAGTCTCGGAAGAAATGGAACAACACGCTCATCACGAGGATACGCTGCCGGAAGCGGCGGAAGGCGTCGATCTGCGCGATGCGCGTATCGCCGAACTGGAAGCCCAACTGGCGGAAGCTCAGCAGCAAGAGCGCGACAGCCTGCTGCGCGCCAAAGCGGAAGCGGAAAACATCCGTCGCCGCGCCGAACTGGACGTCGAGAAAGCGCACAAGTTCGCCCTGGAGAAATTCTCCGGCGATCTGCTGCCGGTGATCGACAACCTGGAGCGCGCGCTGGATCTGGCGGATAAAAACAATCCGGAACTGGCCGCAATGATTGAAGGCATCGAGCTGACATTGAAATCGCTGCTGGACGTGGTGCGCAAGTACGGCATCGAAATCGTCGGCGACGTCAACGTGCCGTTCAACCCGGAAGTGCATCAGGCGATGAGCATGATGGAATCCGCCGATCACCAGCCGAACCACGTGATGATGGTTATGCAGAAAGGCTATACGCTGAACGGCCGCCTGCTGCGCCCTGCGATGGTCGCGGTCTCCAAGGCCAAGGCGTAATCGCTCCGGCAACGATATAAAGAAAGGCACCCAAGGGTGCCTTTCTTGTCTCTGTGCTACGCCTGCGGCAGGCGTGGCATCCAGTCGATCGGCGTGAGCCCTTGCTGCTCCAGCAGCTGATTGGCCTGCGAGAAGTGGCGGCAGCCGAGGAAACCGCGGTGGGCGGAAAGCGGCGATGGGTGCGGCGCTTTCAGCACGTGGTGGCGGTTGCGGTCGATAAAGTTGCCTTTCTTCTGCGCGTGCGAGCCCCACAGCAGGAACACCACGCCTTCGCGGTTCTCGTTCAGGGCGGCGATCACCTTATCGGTAAAGGTTTCCCAGCCCAAATTGGCATGCGAGTGCGCGCGGCCGCCCTCTACCGTCAGCACGGTGTTGAGCAGCAGCACCCCCTGTTCGGCCCAGCTTTGCAGGTAGCCATGATCCGGGCGTTCGAAACCGGGAATGTCGGTCGCCAGCTCTTTATACATGTTCACCAGCGACGGCGGCGCCGGCACGCCGGGGCGCACCGAGAAAGAGAGGCCATGCGCCTGATTGGGCCCGTGATACGGATCCTGGCCGAGGATGACGACCTTGACGTCCGCCAGTTCGGTAAAGCGGAACGCGTTGAACACGTCTTTCTGCGGTGGATAAATGGTCTTACCGGCCTGACGTTCAGCGGCAACAAAGGCGAGCGTTTCAACAAAATAGGGCTGCTCTTTCTCTTTGCCGATCACGTCATGCCAGGTGAGGGAGGTGGCCATAAACGCTCTCCTTTGTTTTCTTTAGCAATTCATGGGCTATAGCTTACCGTGTCGGCTCGCGCAGCGAAACCCGCTTTTCATTTCTCGTCGCCGCGCGTAATGCAATTATTTTTGAAAATTTACAAAAATAATTGGTTTTTGCCGCGGTGGTAAAATTGATATAAAACATAAATTTGCCCCTTCACGCCCTACGCCTACCCGGTAAAAATTGACTTTAATCAAGGAACTGGCCCGGTCAGGCTGGTATACAGAACAACAAGACAACAATGGTTTTACCAAATGGCCGAAACCAGGATTGGGTTTTCTCACGACGTGAATTTTTACGCCCTTGTACGGAGGCAACATAATGATTACCGGTATTCAAATTACCAAAGCGAACGACCAGGCGCTGGTGAACTCTTTCTGGCTGCTGGACGATGAAAAAGCGGAAGCCCGCTGCGTGTGCGCCAAGGCCAACTACGCGGAAGATCAGGTTGTCGCAGTGAGCGACCTGGGCCAGATCGAATACCGTGAAGTGCCGCTGGAAATGCAGCCGACCGTGCGTGTGGAAGGCGGTCAGCACCTGAACGTCAACGTGCTGCGTCGCGAAACCCTGGAAGACGCGGTCAAGCACCCGGAAAAATACCCGCAGCTGACTATCCGCGTGTCCGGTTATGCGGTGCGCTTCAATTCCCTGACGCCGGAACAGCAGCGCGACGTTATCGCCCGCACCTTTACCGAAAGCCTGTAATTTGCGGCGCTGTCAATCAGGGAGCTTCGGCTCCCTTTCTTGCGTTTGACGGCCGAAAACGGAATGCGGATCACATTCTGTACAAAGATAAGCATTTCTAATACAGAACTCATCCGACCTGCCGATAGCTAAATCAGCACCTATTTAGGTGCTCAATAAAAAGTCTATCGACAAGGAGTCGGCATGAGTATGCCTTTAAGTTTTACCTCTGCAGTATCCCCGGTGGCCGCGATCCCTACACCTCGCGCCGTTGCCGAGACGGTGACGGCGGCGCAGCCCGCGGCAGCGCCGGCAAATTCGGCGCCGGTGGCCACTCCCTCTCAGAACTCGCTCAATGCGCAGGCCATGTTGAATACGCTGGTCGGCGATATCTCCGCGGCGGCGCCGACGGCGGCGGCAGCGCCGGGCGTGACCCGGGGGCAGCAATCGCAGGAGGGTGATTATGCGTTGGCGCTGTTGGCCAAGGACGTTTATTCACTGAACGGTCAGGGCGCCGCTGGGTTCAACCGCTTGAGCGACAGCGCGCTGCTCGGTTTCGGCATCGATCCCGCCAGCCTGCACGACGCAGGCAGCGGTTTCCAGGCCGGGGTTTACAGCAACGACAAGCAGTATGTGTTGGCGTTTGCCGGCACCAACGACTGGCGCGACTGGCTGAGCAACGTGCGGCAAGCGACGGGCTATGATGATGTGCAGTACAATCAGGCGGTTGCCGCCGCCAAAAGCGCCAAGGCGGCCTTCGGCGATGCGCTGGTGATCGCCGGTCATTCGCTCGGCGGCGGTCTGGCGGCCACGGCGGCGCTGGCGACCGGCACCGTCGCGGTCACCTTCAATGCGGCCGGGGTGTCAGATTACACGCTGAATCGCCTGGGTATCGATCCGGCGGCGGCGAAGAAAGACGCCGAAGCCGGCGGCATCCGTCGTTACAGCGAACAATATGACATGCTGACCAGCACCCAGGAGTCGACTTCGCTGATCCCGAACGCCATTGGCCACAACATCACCCTGGCCAACAACGATACCCTGACCGGTATCGATGACTGGCGGCCGAGCAAGCATCTGGATCGCAGCCTGACGGCGCACGGCATCGACAAGGTGATAAGCTCGATGGCGGAACAAAAGCCGTGGGAGGCGAAGGCCAATGCCTGAAGGGCGTCGCTTGCGGCGAGCGCTGGCGATAGCCTTACTGGCGCTGGTCGCGGTGACCGGTTTACTGATGATGGCTAAGGAGCAACAGATGGGGCAGGAGATTTCACCGTTTGACGGCCGCGGCAACTTGGCGCTGGCTCAGGCGGTGGCGCGCGGCGATGCGCAGGGCATCCATGCGCAGGCTACGCAGGATCGCTTGCGCGAACGAGGCGATCGGCAGGTCACGCTGTTGCAGTGGGCGGTGCTTTCGCAGCAGCCGGCCAGCGTGCAGGCGTTGCTGGATCTCGGGGCCGACCCGTCGGTAGCGGGGCTGGACGGCAACAGCGCGCTGCACACCGCGGCGATACTGCAAGACGTGCAGTATCTGCGGTTGCTGCTGGCTGAAGGGGCGCAGGTGAACGTGCGCAATGCCGTTACCGGCGCCACGCCGCTTGCGGCGGCGGTGCTGGCCGGGCGCGAGGAGCAACTGCGGTTGTTGCTGGCGGCCGGGGCGGACACCACCCTGAGCGATCGGCTGGGGGATACCCCGCTGCATCTGGCGGCGAAGATCAACGCGCCGCATCTGGCGCTGTTGCTGTTGCAGGCCGGGGCCGATGCCCAGGCGCGCAATCAGCAGGGTTATGCGTTCCAGTTTTATTTCTCGCAAACGCCGGCGCATTTGCAGAATGACGAGCTGAAGGCGCAGTTCCGCGAGCTGGATAAATGGCTGCAGGGGCGCCGCCTGGCCACGCATTACGCGCAGCAGTAAACGCCAATAAAAAAACCGCCTGTACAGGCGGTTTTTTCTTAGGCAGCGGTGGTTATTCTGCGTCGCCGGCCGGTTTGGCCTTCGCCTGACGGCGTTTTCCGACGTTTTTGGCGTCGCGATGGCGCACTTTCACCTTGGCCTTCTCTTTGTTCTTCGCTTTATCTTCCGCGCGTTTGGCCAGCACTTTCTTCGATGGCTTGCCGTTGCTCTTCTCGTTCGGCACCTTGGTTTTCGGCCGCAGTTCGTCGATCACGCGCGCTTTCAGCGGCTCGTTCAGGTAACGGCCCACTTTGCCCAGCAGCAGATGGTCGTGCGCTTCCACCAGCGAAATGGCGGTGCCTTTGCGCCCGGCACGGCCGGTACGCCCGATGCGGTGCAGGTAGGTATCCGCCGTGCGCGGCATGTCGAAGTTGAACACGTGGGTGATATCGAGGATATCCAGGCCGCGCGCGGCAACGTCGGTGGCCACCAGCACGTTAACCCGGCCATCCATCATGCGTTTGACCGCTTCGTTGCGTTTGGCCTGCACCATCTCGCCTTCGAGATAGCAGGTGTTGATGCCCGCTTCGCGCAGCCAGGTGGCCAGCTCATGCACGCGCTCGCGCTTGCGCACGAAAATCACCGATTTCTGCACGTCCGGCTGTTTCAGCAGGTGGATCAGCAGCGCGGTTTTGTGCTGCACGTCATCGGCGCGGTAGTACCACTGCAGGATCTTCTTGCGTTCGCGGCGCGACGGATCGGCTTCCACTTCCACCGGCTCTTTCAGGATGCGTTCGGCGAATTCGCGGATCGCTTCGCCTTCCAGCGTGGCGGAGAACAGCAGCGTCTGGTTGCGCCAGCGGGTTTCGGCGGAGATGGTTTCGATGTCCTGCGCGAAGCCCATGTCGAGCATGCGGTCGGCTTCGTCGAGGATCAGGGTTTCCACCGCGCGGCAGTCGAAGTTCTCTTCTTTAATGTATTGCAGCAAGCGGCCGGTGGTGGCGACCACCACGTCCTGGTTTTCGCTGAACACTTCCGCGTGGTTCATGTAAGCGACGCCGCCGGTGATGGTGGCGATATCCAGCGAGGTATGAGCAGCCAATTCACGCGCCTGGTCGGCGACCTGCATCGCCAGCTCGCGCGTTGGCGTCAGGATCAGCACGCGCGGCGGGCCGGATTTCTTGCGTGGAAAGTCCAGCAGGTGCTGCAACACGGGCAGCAGGAAGGCGGCGGTTTTGCCGGTGCCGGTCGGAGCCGAACCTAAGACGTCGCGCCCGTCCATCGCCGGCGGGATCGCAGCGGCCTGAATGGCGGTGGGGCGATCGTAGCCTTTGTCGCGCAGCGCGTCGATCAGGCGATCATCGAGTTCGAGTTCGGAAAAAGTGGTTGCTGTCATGGTCTACCTCTACTTGGGGCGCCGATTATAGACGGGTTGGCCGCGATCTTCACCTATTTAAGCGGAAAGCCGCTCTTTTCCCGTCGATCAGATTGCCTTATGCTACGCCAGTTTTATAGCCGGGTGGTGAGTGTGAGCAAGCGATCGAAAGCCGATTTTACCCCGCGCCGCGGGGGTTTTACCTTTAAACAATTCTTTGTCGCCCACGATCGTTGCGCCATGAAAGTGGGCACCGACGGGGTGCTGCTCGGCGCCTGGGCGCCGCTGGGGCAGGCGCGCCGGGTGCTGGACATCGGCAGCGGCAGCGGGCTGATCGCGCTGATGCTGGCGCAGCGCAGCGGCGACGAAGTGACCATCGACGCGGTGGAGCTGGATGAAGCCGCCGCCGGCCAGGCGCGCGAAAACGCGGCGGAATCGCCGTGGCCGCAGCGCATCCGCGTGCATGCGCAGGATATTCACCATTATGCGCAGCAGCATGCCGCTGAGTATGATCTGATCGTCAGCAATCCGCCGTATTTCGAGCCGGCGGTGGCCTGCCGCGACCAGGCGCGCCACAACGCGCGCTACACCGAAACCCTGACGCACGACGCGCTGTTGGCCTGCGCGGCGCAGCTGCTGGCCGCGCAGGGGACGTTTTGCGTGGTGCTGCCGCACGACATCGGCGCCGAATTCGAACGCCTGGCGCAGCAAAGTGGCTGGCACACGGCGGCGAAAGTGAACGTCAGCGATCGCGCCGATACGCCGCGGCACCGGATGCTGCTGGCGCTGACCCGGCGGGAAACGCCGCTGCGGGAGCAGGCGCTGGCGATCAAACAGGCCGACGGCGGCTATACCGACGATTTCCGCCGGTTGATCGCCGACTTCTATCTGTTCTACTGAAAGGAAAAGGGCGCCGATAAGGCGCCCTGTCGCTTCGTTTAAGGTTGCAAAATGGTCGGCAGCGCTTCCGGCAGCAAATCCGGGTAGTCCAGCGTGTAGTGCAGGCCGCGGCTCTCTTTGCGCGCCATGGCGCTGCGCACGATAAGCTCGGCCACCTGCACCAGATTGCGCAGCTCCAGCAGGTTGTTGGAGATGCGGAAGTGCGCGTAGTACTCGTCGATTTCCGCCTGCAGCGTGTTGATGCGGCGCAGGGCGCGCTCCAGCCGCTTGGTGGTGCGCACGATGCCGACGTAATCCCACATGAACAGCCGCAGCTCGTGCCAGTTGTGCTGGATCACCACCCGTTCGTCCGCATCATCCACCCGGCTCTCATCCCAGTGCGGCACCTGTTTGGCCTGCTGGATGAACGGCAGGCGCTGCAGAATGTCTTCCGCCGCCGACCAACCGTAAACCAGGCACTCCAGCAGCGAATTCGACGCCATGCGGTTGGCGCCGTGCAGGCCGGTGTAGCTGACCTCGCCGATGGCGTACAGCCCGTCGAGATCGGTGCGGCCATGCTGATCGACCATCACGCCGCCGCAGGTGTAGTGCGCCGCCGGAACGATGGGGATCGGTTGCCGGGTCAGATCGAAGCCCAGCGTCAGCAGCTTTTCGTGGATCATCGGGAAGTGCTGAGTGATGAATTCCGCCGGCTTGTGGCTGATGTCCAGGTACATGCAGTCGGCGCCCAGGCGCTTCATTTCATGGTCGATGGCGCGGGCGACGATATCGCGCGGGGCCAGTTCGCCACGCGGATCGAAATCCGGCATAAAGCGGCTGCCGTCCGGGCGCTTCAGGTAAGCCCCTTCGCCGCGCAGCGCTTCGGTCAGCAGAAAGTTGCGCGCCTGCGGATGGAACAGGCAGGTCGGGTGGAACTGGTTGAATTCCAGGTTGGCGACCCGGCAGCCGGCGCGCCAGGCCATGGCGATGCCGTCGCCGGAGGAGATGTCCGGGTTGGTGGTGTATTGGTACACCTTGGCCGCGCCGCCGGTGGCCAGCACCACCGTTTTGGCTCGGTAGGTTTCCACCCGTTCCAGCTCGCGGTTCCAGACGTAAGCGCCCACCACTCGGCGGGTGCCCGGCAGGCCGATTTTGTTCGAGGTGATAAGGTCAACCGCGTTGCGGCGTTCCATCACGCAAATATTGGGGTGAGCGCTTGCTTTCCCCACCAGCGTGGTCTCTACTTCCTTACCGGTAGCGTCCGCGGCGTGCAGGATGCGGCGATGGCTGTGGCCGCCTTCGCGCGTGAGGTGATAATGCGCCTCGCCCTGTGCGTTGACCTCGGTGTCGAACAGCACGCCCTGATCGATCAGCCACTGCACGCAGTGGCGCGCGTTGCCGGCGATGAATTCGACGGCCTCTTTGTCGCACAGGCCGGCGCCGGCAATCAAAGTGTCATCAACGTGTGAGGCAATGCTGTCCGTCTCATCGAACACCGCGGCGATCCCGCCCTGGGCGTAAAAGGTGGCGCCCTCGCTGAGCGGCCCCTTGCTGAGGACGGTAACCTTGCAATGCTGCGCCAGGCGCAGCGCCAGTGACAGGCCCGCAGCGCCGCTGCCGACGATCAGGACATCGCTAACATGTTCAGATGATGGTTGCATAACGTATGATGTGTGCAGAAGAAGAGTGAATTTCATGTTAGCCTAACTGTCCGGGCAAAAGCCACGGATAGGGTGACATCAACAGAAAAAACAATGGCGATATGGAACTTCGTGTTCTATATGAACTCCAAGCGAGTGCTTGCTCAGGAAAATAATGTATGGCTGGCAGTACAATTTTACGCGTGGAGACGGATTTGGGGAGAGTTTACCTCGGATGAGCGAGCAGTTAACGGATCAAGTTCTGGTCGAGCGGGTCCAAAAGGGCGACCAGAAGTCGTTTAACCTACTGGTAGTGCGCTATCAGCATAAGGTGGCGAGTCTCGTTTCCCGCTATGTGCCGCAGGGCGATGTGCCCGATGTGGTGCAGGAGTCGTTTATCAAGGCCTATCGCGCACTGGAATCGTTCCGTGGCGACAGCGCTTTTTATACCTGGTTGTATCGAATCGCCGTGAACACGGCAAAGAATTATCTGGTTGCTCAGGGGCGCCGTCCGCCATCCAGTGATGTGGACGCCAACGATGCGGAAAATTACGAAAGTGCGGGCGCACTGAAAGAAATTTCGAACCCTGAGAACTTAATGTTGTCAGAAGAGCTGAGACAGATAGTTTTCCGTACCATTGAGTCGCTCCCTGAGGATCTTCGCATGGCGATTACCCTGCGGGAGTTGGATGGTCTAAGCTACGAAGAGATAGCCGCCATCATGGATTGCCCGGTCGGAACCGTACGTTCGCGTATTTTCCGCGCCCGGGAAGCTATCGATAATAAAGTTCAACCGCTGATCCAGCGTTAGCAATGGCGGGCACAGGAAGGGTACTTAGGCATGCAGAAAGAAAAGCTTTCCGCTCTGATGGATGGTGAATCGTTCGACAGCGAGCTGTTGAGTTCTCTGTCGCAAGATCGAACGCTTCAACAAAGCTGGCAGAGCTATCACCTGATACGTGACACACTGCGAGGTGATGTCGGGCAAGTGATGCATCTCGACATCGCCGATCGCGTCGCCGCTGCACTTGAGAAAGAACCCGCCCGGCTGGTGCCTTCCGCCGTTCAGGAATCTCAGCCGCAGCCTCACACCTGGCAGAAAATGCCGTTCTGGGACAAAGTGCGTCCTTGGGCGAGCCAGATTACGCAAATCGGCATGGCGGCCTGCGTGTCGCTGGCGGTGATCGTCGGCGTGCAGCAGTACAACCAGCCTTCTGCGCCATCGAACGCGTCCGAATCGCCGGCCTTCACCACGCTGCCGATCATGGGCCAGGCCTCGCCGGTCAGCCTGGGCGTACCTGCCGACAGTTTCTCCACCGGCAGCGGCCAACAGCAGCAGGTGCAGGAACAGCGCAAGCGTATCAACGCCATGCTGCAGGACTATGAACTGCAACGTCGCCTGCATTCGGATCAGCTGCAGCTTGAGCAAGGCAACCCGCAACAGGCTGCCATTCAGGTTCCCGGAACTCAGTCTTTAGGAATGCAACAGCAGTAATGAAGCAAATCTGGTTCTCCGTTTGTTTATTGACGGGCAGCCTGCTCTATTCCAGCATCGCCCCGGCGCAGCCAACTGCGTCCGGGGCGTTATTGCAACAGATGAGCAGCGCCAGCCGTTCTCTCAATTACGAGCTCGCCTACATCAGCGTCAGCAAGCAGGGAATCGAGTCGTTGCGCTATCGCCATGCGGTGATCGGCAACGTGCCGCTCGGCCAGCTGCTGCATATGGACGGCCCGCGCCGCGAAGTGTTGCAGCGCGGCGGCGGGATCAGCTACTTCGAACCCGGTCTGGAACCGTTCACGCTCACCGGCGATCACATCGTCGATGCGCTGCCGGCGATCGTCTATGCTGATTTCACTCGTCTGGCGAAGTATTACGACTTCATCTCCGTGGGCAGCACCCGCATCGCCGATCGGCCGTGTGAAGTGCTGCGCGTGGTGGCGCGCGACGGTTCCCGCTACAGCTACATCGTTTGGATGGACGAAGACACCAAGCTGCCGCTGCGGGTGGATCTACTCGATCGCGACGGCGAAACGCTGGAGCAATATCGGGTGATCTCCTTCGCGGTCGGCGCCGACGTGCAGGGCGCGATGCAGGGGCTGCTCAAGGCCAATTTGCCGCCGCTGCTGTCGCTGCCGGCGGTGGAAAACGTCCAGCTCAGCTGGAGCACCGGCTGGCTGCCGGCCGGCGTGGACGAGGTGGCGCGCAATCGCCGCAAATTGCCGAACGTCGCCGTGCCGGTGGAGTCCCGGCTCTACAGCGACGGTCTGTTCAGCTTCTCGGTCAACGTCAGCCCGGCGGGCAGCGGCGCCGGGCAGCAGTACTACCGTCAGGGGCGCCGCACCATTCAGACCGAAGTGCGCGCGGGCAACGAAATCACGATTGTGGGCGAATTGCCGCCGGCGACGGCCAAGCGCATCGCCGACAGCATTTCTTTCAAGGTATCGCCGTAATGATGAAAGAGTGGGCCACGGTGGTATCGTGGCAACAGGGCGTAGCGCTGCTGCGCTGTGAACCCAAGGCCGGCTGCGGCAGCTGCACCGCGCGCTCCGGCTGTGGCGCGCGTGCGCTGAACGAGCTGGTGCCGGAAACCGAGCATCAGCTGCAGGTACATATCGATCAGCCGCTCGAACCGGGGCAGCGCGTCGAGGTCGGCATCGCGGAAGGCAGCCTGCTGCGCTCCGCCATGCTGGTTTACCTGACGCCGCTGCTGGGCATGATGTTGGGCGGCACATTGCTGCAATATTGTTTCGGCAGCGACGCCTCGGCGGCAGTCGGCGCCGTATTGGGCGGTGGTGCGGCCTTTATGCTGGCTCGCCGCTTGGCTCGACGTCTGGGTGAGCAGGCCGATTACCAGCCGGTGGTGCTGCAGATTGGGTTGCCGCCTACCGCGATGCGCCTGCAGGCGGAAAACTCCCCGCTGATTTAAACCGATGGCCGCGTCATCGCCGGGTTGTGATAGGCGGGGATGCGGTTGTGGATCATATGCTCCAACAGCGCGATGAACAGATCGGCGCTGAGCAGCGAATCGTAGTTAATCGCGAACAGCACATTTCCCTGGCCATCGAATAAGCGGATGCCGCGCTGCGGATGATTTTCCAACGTGCGGATCTGTTCGATAGGCACGTTTCCCCGTTCCGTCGTCAGCAGGGTGGCGCTCAGCCGCAGCGTTTCGGCCGGCGTGCCTTGCCGCTTGCCGAGCAGTAACTGCCACAGCCAGCGCGCGTCGCCCTCTATGGTGTGAAACGACACCGTCCCCCCCTGATAGAGCGCATTCAGCGCCAGCGGCCCGCGCTGCTGCAGCTGTTGGTCGACGATTACGTCCGCCAATCGCCACGAGTGGGCGACGTTGCTGAAAACCGTGCACCAGGGCTGATCCGCACCGGCGCGGAACGCCGTAACGTCAAACAGCCCGCCAAAAGCCTGGCCGCCGCGAAAGCGATAGATGTCGCTGATCTTCTCAAACGGGATGAAACGCTCTTTGTGATGGTGGCTGTCAAAGACCCGCACGCCGTGCTCGTACAGACGATAAGTCAGCGCCGGACGCAGATAATGCCGCAGCGCCAGCAGCGTACAGCCGAGTAAAATCGTGCCCGCGCCGGCCTGCAACAGCGTGATGACCTGGCTCTCGTCAATGCTGCTCAGCAGCGGCAGCACCAACAGCGCCGCCCCCACACTAAACAGCAGCGCCGCCGCCGCCAGTATGCCCCAGTTGACCTTTGAAAAATCGTGCCGGCTCAGCATTTGCCCTTTATCGATCATAATGCACCTTCCAATCAACGTACGCAGATATGCTGGTGAACCCCGGTGGGCTGCCGATGTAGTGCCCTGAATAATGTTTTGTCGCGGAGCTCATGCCCTTTCTATCCGAGGGACGGTGGTGGCGTATATGGGGTTTTTCCTAAAGGAAGTGGGGCAAAATGGAATTCTAAGAGGTTGATCCAAATATTCTTTTTTTATAATTTCGGAGAGGGTTTATTGCGCTGTGGCCGGTTATGTATTAATGCCGGAGTTTGACGGCCACGAAGCACCGGCAAGCCTTGGGTTCAGGCCGCATCGTCCGCGTTAACATCTGTTTTCACCCGCCGGGGCGCCCTGTAACATTTAGCGGCGCATAATAGAATGCCTTCACTGCACCGATCGCTAGGTTTTCAGTGGTGTGGCATGTAGAATGCAGCGATTCAGGTGCAAGACGGCCTCACCCATTCACTGTCGCTTTAGGTCCATGCGGGTTTCTATAGGCGAGTAATTCAGAAATACCAAGGCAGAAAAACTTTTATAATGAAGCATATACGAAATTTCTCCATTATTGCCCATATTGACCACGGTAAGTCGACGCTGTCTGACCGCATTATCCAAATCTGCGGTGGCTTGACCGACCGTGAAATGGCTGCGCAGGTGCTCGATTCCATGGATCTGGAGCGTGAGCGCGGCATCACCATCAAGGCGCAGAGCGTGACGCTGGATTATAAAGCGCAGGATGGGCAGACCTATCAGCTTAACTTTATCGACACTCCCGGCCACGTTGACTTCTCCTATGAAGTTTCCCGCTCGCTGGCGGCCTGCGAAGGCGCGCTGCTGGTGGTGGACGCCGGCCAGGGCGTAGAAGCCCAGACGCTGGCCAACTGCTACACCGCGATCGAAATGGATCTGGAAGTGGTGCCGGTGTTGAACAAAATCGACCTGCCGGCCGCCGATCCGGATCGCGCCGCGCAGGAAATCGAAGACATCGTCGGCATCGACGCCACCGATGCCGTGCGCTGCTCGGCCAAAACTGGCGTCGGCGTGCCCGACGTGCTGGAGCGCCTGGTGCGCGACATCCCGCCGCCGCAGGGCGATCCGGAGGCGCCGCTGCAGGCGCTGATCATCGACTCCTGGTTCGATAACTACCTGGGCGTCGTGTCTCTGGTGCGCGTCAAGAACGGCACCCTGCGCAAGGGCGACAAGATCAAGGTCATGAGCACCGGTCAGGTGTATAACGCCGATCGTTTGGGCATCTTCACGCCGAAGCAGGTCGATCGCGACGTGCTGAACTGCGGCGAAGTGGGTTGGCTGGTCTGCGCGATCAAAGATATCCTCGGCGCGCCGGTGGGCGATACCCTGACGCAGGCGCGTCAGCCGGCGGATAAAGCGCTGCCGGGCTTCAAGAAAGTGAAGCCGCAGGTGTACGCCGGTCTGTTCCCAATCAGCTCCGACGACTATGAATCTTTCCGTGATGCGCTGGGCAAGTTGAGCCTTAACGACGCTTCCCTGTTCTACGAGCCGGAAAGCTCCACCGCGTTGGGCTTCGGCTTCCGCTGCGGCTTCCTCGGTCTGCTGCACATGGAGATCATTCAGGAGCGTCTGGAGCGTGAATACGATCTGGATCTGATCACCACCGCGCCGACGGTAGTCTACGAAGTGGAAACCACCGGCAAAGAAGTGATCTACGTCGACAGCCCGTCCAAGCTGCCGCCGCTGAACAACATCCAGGAACTGCGCGAGCCGATCGCCGAATGTCACATGCTGATGCCGCAGGAATACCTGGGCAACGTCATCACCCTGTGCGTTGAGAAGCGCGGCGTGCAGACCAACATGGTCTACCACGGCAACCAGGTGGCGCTGACTTATGAAATCCCGATGGCGGAAGTGGTGCTCGACTTCTTCGACCGCCTGAAGTCCACGTCGCGCGGTTATGCGTCGCTGGATTACAACTTCAAGCGCTTCCAGGCCTCCGACATGGTGCGCGTGGACGTGCTGATCAACAACGAGCGCGTGGATGCGCTGGCGCTGATCACCCACCGCGACAACTCGCAGTACCGCGGCCGTGAACTGGTGGAGAAGATGAAAGATCTGATCCCGCGTCAGCAGTTCGACATCGCGATTCAGGCGGCGATCGGCACGCATATCATCGCGCGCTCCACCGTGAAGCAGCTGCGTAAAAACGTGCTGGCGAAATGCTACGGCGGTGACGTCAGCCGTAAGAAAAAGCTGCTGCAGAAACAGAAAGACGGTAAGAAACGCATGAAGCAGGTCGGCAACGTCGAGCTGCCGCAGGAAGCGTTCCTGGCCATTCTGCACGTCGGTAAAGACGGCAAGTAACCGCGACGAGTTCGCGAAACGAGGGAGTTTGCATGGCGAATATGTTTGCCCTGGTCCTGGCGTTGGCCACTCTGGTCACCGGGATCATCTGGTGCTTCGAGCGCTTTAAATGGGCGCCGGCCCGCCGCGCGAAGATCGCGGCGGTCAACGAACAGACCGCGGGCGCCGTCGACGATAAAACGCTGGCGAAAGTGGCGAAGCAGCCTGGTTGGGTAGAGACTGGCGCATCGGTGTTCCCGGTGTTGCTGCTGGTCTTTGTGGTGCGTTCGTTTATTTACGAACCATTCCAGATCCCGTCCGGATCAATGATGCCGACGCTGTTGATTGGCGATTTCATTCTGGTGGAGAAATATGCCTACGGCATTAAAGATCCGATTACCCAGACGACGCTCATTGAAACCGGCCATCCGAAGCGTGGCGATATTGCGGTATTTAAATATCCGCTGGATCCGAAGCTGGATTATATCAAGCGCGTGATTGGCCTGCCGGGCGACCGTATTACTTACGATCCGGTGAATAAGCGCGTCACGGTGCAGCCGTCCTGCAACAGCGGGCAGTCCTGCGATACCGCGCTGGCCGTGACCTACGCCGATGCGCAGCCGAGCGACTTCGTGCAGCTGTTCAGCCGCAGCGGCATGGGCGAGGCCAGCAACGGCTTCTATCAGATCCCGCTGAACGATAACGTGCCGTCGGGCGGCATTCGCATGCGTGAGCGCCAGGAAAGCCTCGGCAACGTTACGCATCGCATCCTGACCGTGCCGGACGCGCAGGATCGGGTGGGCGCTTACTATCAACAGCCGGGCAAACCGTTGGCGGAGTGGGTGGTGCCGGCCGGGCATTACTTCATGATGGGCGACAACCGTGACAACAGCGCGGACAGCCGTTACTGGGGCTTTGTGCCGGAGAAGAATCTGGTGGGCAAAGCCACAGCCATCTGGATGAGCTTTGAAAAACAGGAAGGCGAGTGGCCTACCGGCGTGCGTTTCAGCCGGATCGGCGGCATTCATTAATCGCTGATTTATTCCCTGTCAATTTCACGCCGCAGCCTACTGCGGCGTGAAAGATTAAGGGGATATAAACACAGCATTATGTTTCCACTCGTTGTAGAATACTTTCTCGAGCGATAAAAGTTGGCTCCTGCTGGGAGCCACTGCAAACGAAACAGCTTTGGATCGGCTTTCGGCGAAGCAGGCCTGTTCCGTGTGCTGCAAGTTTTTGACGCATTCTTGATCTATTGGTAACTCATGAACCCCATCGTAATAAACAGGCTGCAGCGGAAGCTGGGCTACACTTTTCAACAGCAGGAGCTTTTACTGCAGGCTTTGACTCACCGCAGCGCCAGCAGTAAACACAATGAACGTCTTGAGTTTCTGGGTGACTCGATTCTGAGCTTTGTCATCGCCAATGCGCTCTATCACCGTTTTCCTCGCGTAGACGAGGGCGACATGAGCCGCATGCGCGCCACGCTGGTGCGCGGCAACACGCTGGCGGAGATGGCGCGCGAGTTTGACCTGGGCGAATGTCTGCGGCTTGGGCCGGGCGAATTGAAAAGTGGTGGGTTCCGCCGCGAGTCAATCCTGGCGGATACGGTGGAGGCATTGATCGGCGGCGTGTTCCTGGACAGCGACATCCAGACCGTCGAGCGCCTGATTTTGGACTGGTATCGCAGCCGGTTGGACGAAATCAGCCCCGGCGATAAGCAGAAAGACCCGAAAACCCGTTTGCAGGAATTTTTGCAGGGGCGTCATCTGCCGTTGCCTTCTTATTTGGTGGTGCAGGTTCGCGGAGAAGCGCACGACCAGGAGTTTACCATCCACTGCCAGGTGAGTGGTTTGAGCGAGCCCGTGGTGGGCACCGGCTCGAGCCGCCGTAAAGCCGAGCAGGCGGCAGCGGAACAAGCGCTGAAAAAGCTGGAGCTTGAATGAGCGAAGTAAAACAACACTGCGGGTTTATCGCCATCGTCGGCCGCCCGAACGTGGGCAAATCGACGTTGCTGAACCAACTGCTGGGGCAGAAGGTTTCCATTACGTCGCGTAAGCCGCAGACGACCCGTCACCGCATCATGGGCATCGACACCGATGGCGCCTATCAGGCGATCTACGTCGATACCCCAGGGCTGCACATCGAAGAAAAACGCGCCATCAACCGTTTGATGAACCGCGCGGCCAGCAGCTCGATCGGCGACGTTGAGCTGGTGATCTTCGTGGTCGAAGGCACCAACTGGACCGCCGACGACGAAATGGTGGTCAACAAGCTGCGCAGCCTGCGTTGCCCGGTACTGCTGGCGATCAACAAGGTCGATAACGTTACCGACAAATCCAAGCTGTTGCCGCATATCGCGTTCCTCAGCCAGCAGATGAATTTCCTCGACGTGGTGCCTATCTCCGCCGAGAAAGGGATGAACGTCGACACCATCGCCGGCATCGTGCGCAAGCTGCTGCCGGAAGCGGAACACCACTTCCCGGAAGATTACATCACCGATCGTTCCCAGCGCTTTATGGCGTCTGAGATCATCCGCGAGAAGCTGATGCGTTTCCTGGGCGAAGAGCTGCCGTACTCGGTGACGGTAGAAATCGAACAGTTCGTGGCCAACGATCGCGGCGGCTACGATGTGCACGGCCTGATCCTGGTTGAGCGCGAAGGCCAGAAGAAAATGGTCATCGGCAACAAGGGCGCCAAGATCAAAACCATCGGCATCGAAGCGCGCCAGGACATGGAACAGATGTTCGACGCTAAAGTGCATCTCGAGCTGTGGGTGAAAGTGAAATCCGGTTGGGCGGACGACGAACGTGCGCTGCGCAGCCTGGGCTATGTTGACGATCTGAAGTAACGATCCATGGACGGCTGGGAGCGCGCTTTCGTCCTGCATGGGCGGCCGTACAGTGAAACCAGTCTGATGCTGGATCTGTTTACCGAAGGTCATGGGCGGGTGCGTTTGCTGGCGAAAGGCGCGCGCAGCCGCCGCTCCAATCTGAAGGGTTGCCTGCAACCCTTTACCCCCCTGTTAGTGCGCTGGGGCGGCCGCGGCGAAGTGAAAACGCTGCGCAACGCCGAAGCGGTCTCTCTCGGTTTACCCCTCAGCGGCATGATGCTTTACAGCGGCCTGTACGTGAACGAACTGCTGGCGCGCGTGCTGGAGCAGGAAACCAACTACTCGGTGCTGTTCTTCGACTACTTGCAATGCCTGCAGGCGCTGGCGGCGGAAGACAGTTCGCCGGAACAGGCGCTGCGCCAGTTCGAGCTGGCTTTGTTGCATCATCTCGGCTACGGCCTCGATTTTCTGCACTGCGCCGGCAGCGGCCTGCCGGTGGATGACGCCATGACCTACCGCTACCGCGAAGAGAAAGGCTTTATCGCCAGCCTGGTGGTGGATCATTACAGCTTCACCGGGCGCGAACTGCGCGCGCTGGCGGAACGGCAGTTTCCCGATGCCGAGACGCTGCGCGCCGCCAAGCGCTTCACCCGCATGGCGCTGAAGCCCTACCTCGGCGGCAAGCCGTTGAAGAGCCGCGAACTGTTCCGCCAATTCGTGCGCAAACAGCCGAATACGCCGGTCGACGACGCCTGACCTTTTCCCCTTTTGCCGCCCTGCGCCCGCGTGTAAACTGCTGGCACTGAAAATCGTATTTAGAGGTTGTCATGGCTGATTTGCTGCTGGGCGTCAATATCGATCACATCGCCACGTTACGTAACGCGCGCGGAACCCAATACCCGGATCCGGTTCAGGCGGCATTCATTGCCGAACAGGCGGGAGCCGACGGCATTACCGTGCATCTGCGCGAAGATCGCCGCCATATCACCGACCGCGACGTGCGCTTGTTGCGCCAGACCATCCAGACGCGCATGAACCTGGAGATGGCGGTGACCGACGAGATGCTGGACATCGCCATTGAGCTGCAGCCGCATTTCTGCTGCCTGGTGCCGGAAAAACGCGAGGAAGTGACCACCGAAGGCGGCCTGGACGTCGCCGGCCAGCTGGACAAAATGAGCGTGGCGGTTGAGCGCCTGGCGCAGGCGGGCATTCTGGTTTCGCTGTTCATCGATCCCGATCATCGCCAGATCGACGCGGCGGTGGCGGTGGGCGCCCCTTACATCGAAATCCACACCGGCGCCTACGCGGAAGCGCAGGGCGAGCTGGCGGTACAGGCCGAGCTGCGTCGCATCGCGGTAGCCGCCGCCTACGCGGCCGAGAAGGGGCTGAAGGTCAACGCCGGCCACGGCCTGACCTACCATAACGTGCAGCCGATCGCCGCGCTGCCGGAAATGCACGAGCTCAACATCGGCCATGCGATTATCGGCCAGGCGGTGATGAGCGGGCTGCCGGCCGCGGTTGCCGACATGAAAGTGCTGATGCGGGAAGCGCGCCGGTAATGGCGGTGCTCGGGCTGGGTACCGACATCGTCGAGATGGCGCGTATCGAAGCGGTGGTGGAGCGTAGCGGCGATCGTCTGGCGCGCCGGGTGCTGAGCGACGCCGAGTGGGCGCTGTATCAGCAGCACCAGCAGCCGATCCGCTTTCTGGCCAAACGTTTCGCGGTGAAAGAGGCCGCCGCCAAGGCGTTCGGCACCGGCATTCGCAACGGCCTGGCGTTCAACCAGTTCGAAGTGTTCAACGATGCGCTGGGCAAGCCGAATATTCGTTTGCACGGTCGCGCCGCCGAACTGGCGGGGGAGATGGGGGTCACCGCGATCCACGTTTCGCTGGCCGACGAACGGCGTTATGCCTGCGCGACGGTGATCGTCGAAAGCTGAAAAGAGAAAGGGCGCCTGTGGCGCCCTTGTCAGTCCTGCGGCGATTAAATGCGATCGGCGTGGTGCAACACCACGAACTTGTCCCACAGCTGCTCATTAGTCTCGCGATGCTGCGGATCGGTGATGATGGTGTTGTCGATAGGGCAAACCTGCTGACAGGTCGGCGTATCGTAATGACCAACGCACTCGGTGCAGCGATCGGTATCGATTTGGTAAATGTCATCACCCATCGAAATTGCCTGGTTCGGGCATTCCGGCTCGCACATGTCGCAGTTGATGCATTTGCGTGTGATTAGCAGGGCCATGACGTATCTCTCATTATTAACAGGGGTATTTTCGCAGCGGCGATTATACCGGTTAAACCAACTTTTTCATTAACTGTTCGCTGTGCTTGATGCGATCGCGGGCATGATCGAGATCGTGCTGGATCAGGGCCATAAACAACAGGTCGGTGAGGGCGAACTGGGCCGTGCTGGAGGAGATGGCCGCGCTGCGGGTATGGGGCTCTTCGGCGATGGTATAGAGGCAGTGGTCCGCGCGCTGCTGCAGACCATTGGGCGAGAAGCTGGTCAGCGCCAGCACCCTGGCGCCGGCCTGGCGCGCCTCTTCCGCCGCCAGATTGATTTCACGCCGTTCGCCGCTAAAGGAGATAGCCAGCAGCAGATCGCGCTTGTCCAGCGCCTGCACCGCCGCCAACTGGACGTGCATGTCCGCTTCGGCCACCGCCATCACGCCGATTTTCAGCAGCTTGAAGGAAAAATCCTTGGCCACCAGCCCGGAGGCGCCGATGCCGATCAGCATCACCCGGCGCGCCTGGCGCAGCATGTCCAGCGCCTGATGCAGCCGTTCTTCGCTGTTGATGTCCAGCGTCGCGCGCAGCGCCGCCTGCTTTTCCGCCAGCAGCTTTTCACCGACGGTTTTCAGCGTGTCGCTGCTGAGGATGTGGTTGTGAACGGTCACTACCGGTTCAACCTGTGGCTGAGCCAGCGTCTCGCTCAGCGCCAGCTTCAGCGCCGGGAAACCTTTATAGCCCAGTTTTTGGGCGAACTTCACCACGCTCGACTGGCTGATGCCGGCCAACTGGGCCAGCTTTTGCGAGCTGAGATGGCGCGCCTGCTCGGCGTTATTCAGCAGAAAGTCCGCCAGCTTGCGGTCGTTTTGCGCCAGTGTCGGATACATCTGGCGAATGCGCAGAAGGGTACTCATTGTTCTTTCCCTGGAAACCAGCGGCCATTTTGCCATGCAGAGGGCGAAAACGCGCGGTGAAAATTTTTGTGAGCTCACCGTTAAAATAGCAAATAGCGCTCGCTTTGTTGAATAAAATATTCAAATATTGATTAAGTTTTGTGAATTAAAAATTCAAAGGTGAACAGATGAACTTAGGCGCACTGGTATCGGAAACCCGCAACCCGGCCACCATGGGGCTGGATGAAATGTCGACGCTGGACATGGTCCGCTGCTTTAACCAGGAAGATCGCAAGGTGCCGGAGGCGATTGAAAAGGTGCTGCCGGCGATCGCGCAGGCGGTCGATTTGGCCGCGGCGGCGCTGAAGGCCGGCGGGCGGCTGATTTATTTGGGCGCTGGCACCAGCGGGCGCCTGGGCGTATTGGATGCCTCCGAGTGCCCGCCGACCTTCGGCGTGCCGCACGGTGTGGTGGTGGGGCTAATCGCCGGCGGGCCGGGTGCGCTGCTCAAAGCGGTGGAGGGGGCGGAAGATGACGCAGCCCTGGGCGAGGCCGATCTCCGGGCGCTGAACCTGACCGCCGTCGATATGGTGGTGGGGTTGGCGGCCTCGGGGCGCACGCCTTACGTGATCGGCGCGCTGCGCTATGCGCGCGGGCTGGGTTGCCCGACGGCGGCCATCTCCTGCAACCCGGATTCGCCGATTGCGCACGAAGCGCAGGTGGCGATTTCGCCGGTGGTGGGGCCGGAGGCGCTGACCGGTTCGACGCGCCTGAAATCCGGCACTGCGCAGAAACTGGTGCTCAACATGCTGTCGACCGGCGCGATGGTCAAACTGGGCAAGGTCTACCAGAACCTGATGGTGGACGTGAAGGCCACCAACGTCAAACTGGTGGATCGCGCCTGCCGCATCGTGGTGGAGGCCACCGGCGCCGAACGCGCTCAGGCGGAAGCGGCGCTGGCGCAGACCGGCTTTGAGGTTAAACCGGCGATCCTGATGCTTTTGGCCGGCGTCAGCGCCGAAGAGGCGCAGCAGCGGCTGCAGCGGCACGATGGCTACCTGCGCGCGGCGCTGGCGCGTTAATTCACGGTGGGGGCGGCGATGGACAAGACAACGGCATTGGCGACACAGATCCTGGCGGGCGTGGGGGGCGAGGGCAATATCCTCAAACTGGAGAACTGCATGACGCGGGTGCGCGTCGAAGTCAGCGACGAGCAGCGTCTGGATCTGGCCGCTCTCAAGCAGTTGCCCGGCGTGAAGGGCTATATCAAACAGGGTGAGCAGCATCAGTTTATCGTCGGCCCGGGCGCCGCTGCCAAGGTGGTGGACGCCATGCGCGGGCTGTTGAGCGGCAGCGCGCAGCCCGCCGTCGGTGACGCCGCCCGCACCAAGGCGCAGGCCAAGCAAAAATACGCTGCGCCGATGAGCGGCGCGCTGAAAAAGCTGGCCGACGTTTTTATTCCGCTGATCCCGGCGTTTATCGCCTCGGGCCTGATCACCGGCATCATCAACCTGCTGAAACGGCCCGACATCGCCGGTCAACTGGCCGTGGACTACCCGAACGCGCTGGGGCTGCTGGCGATCTTCGGCAGCGCGGTGTTCGCCATCATGAACATTCTGGTCGGGGTCAACGCCGCGCGGGTATTCGGCGGCTCGCAGGCGATGGGCGGCGTGATGGCCGGGATCCTCTCCAGCCCGGCGCTGGCGCAGATCACGTTGTTCGGGGAGGCGCTGCAGCCGGGGCGCGGCGGGGTGATCGCCGTACTGCTGGTGGTGGCGTTGATGTGCTGGGTGGAGAAACGCCTGCGCACGCTGTTGCCGGAGTCGGTCGAGCTGATCCTTAACCCGCTGCTGACCACGCTGGTCACCGCCTCATTGGCGATCCTGATCCTGCAGCCGATCGGGGGTTATATTTCCGATGCCATCGCCCACGGCGCCAATCTGGCGATCGACAAGGGCGGGCTGCTGGTGGGGGCGCTGCTCTCGGGGCTGTTCCTGCCGCTGGTGCTCTCCGGCCTGCATCAGGGGCTGGTGCCGATCCACGTCGAGCTGGTGCAGGCACACGGTTCCAACCCGCTGTTGCCGATCCTGGCGATGGCCGGCGTCGGGCAGGTGGGGGCGGCGTTGGCGGTGCTGTTGAAAACCCGCAACGCGCGGCTGAAGCAGGTGATCAAAGGGGCATTGCCGGTCGGCATTCTCGGCATCGGTGAGCCGCTAATCTTCGGGGTGACGCTGCCGCTGGGTCGGCCGTTTATCGGCGCCTGCCTCGGCGGCGCGGTCGGCGGCGCGTTAATCAGCTACTGGAAGGTGGCGACGGTCATCACCTTCGGCATTTCGGGGCTGCCTTTGGCGTTGACCATCGTCTCAGGTAAGGTGATGCTGTATCTGGCGGGGATGTTGATTACGATTATCGCCGGTTTTCTCTTCACCTGGATGATGGGGTTCAACGATCCCGAGGAGTAGCGTTTGAGCGACAAGCAGCAACAACCGGCCGCAGAGGGGCGCCGCGTGGTCTTTTTCGATCTGGACGGCACCCTGCATCAGGAGGATATGTTCGGCAGTTTCTTGCGCTTTCTGCTGCGCCGCTTACCGCTGAACCTGTTGCTGGTGATACCGCTGCTGCCGCCGATCGGGTTGGCGCTGCTGCTGCTGGGGCGCGCCGCGCGTTGGCCGATGAGCCTGCTGCTGTGGGCGATCACTTTCGGGCGCTCCGAAGCGACGCTGAAGGCGCTGGAGCGGCAGTTTATCGAGGCTTTCCGCCAGAAGGTGACCGCGTTTCCGGTGGTGCAAATGCGGCTGCGGCAGTATTTGGATGAACACGATGCCGAGGTGTGGCTGATTACCGGCTCGCCGGAGCAACTGGTGGCGCAGGTGTATCGGGATTCGGCGTTTCTGCCGCGGGTGCGGTTGATCGGCAGCCGCATCACGCGACGCTGCGGCGGTTGGGTGCTGACCTTGCGCTGTCTGGGCGTACAAAAAGTGGTGCAGCTGGAGCAACGGCTCGGCGCGCCGCTGAAGCTGTACAGCGGTTACAGCGACAGCAAGCAGGACAATCCGCTGCTGTTTTTTTGCGAACACCGCTGGCGGGTAAGCAAGCAGGGCGAGCTGCAGCAGCTGGAATAAACAAAGGGCGGAGAATTCCGCCCTTTGCTGTTATCGCTGCCGCGATCAGTCGTCGGTTACGTCGTGCGGTTTGCGCCCGAGCTGCCAAATCTTCTCCGCATAATGCCCCAGCGCCCACAGGCTCAGGCCGAGCAGCGCGAAGAAAATCGCCTTCGGCATGCTGTCCCAGAAAAACTCGAACAGGCGGGTGTACAGGTTGATGCCGAGGAAGGTCAGCCCGAAACCGCGCAGCATGGCGTCGTCATGCTTCAACCCCAGCCAGATGGCGGCGAAGGCGGCCAGCCCGAACAGCAGGCTCCAGTGGAACAGCTCAATCTGGCGCGCGCGGTACCAGCTGTCGAGATCGCCGTAGTTGCCGAAGATGGACAGCAGCCACAGCGCGATGAACAGGTACAGCAGGCCCATCGCCAGCGACACCCGCTGCAGGCCGCGCTGCGCCAATAGCGGCCGCAGCAGCAATGCGGCGGCGATCAGCACCGCGCCGAAGGCGATAAAGCGAATCGGGTAGCTCATGCCGAGCCAGTAGGCGCCCCAGCCGGACAGGTAGCCGGTCTCTGCGCCGAAGGCATTGCCGAGCGACAGCAGGGCGAACCACCACACCAGCCCGGAGCGGCTGAACCAGCCGATCGCGCCGTACAGCAGCGCGGCGACCAGCAGCAGTACGGAAACCCGGCCGCTGCCGTTATCCAGCCAGACCCCCAACTGCCATAAGGCGCAGGCGGTAAGCAACACGGCGACAAACAATGCCGCCTCGTTGCCGTAGCGTTTTTCCGGGTGCCGTTGGCGGCGGCGCAGCGCCCAGACGTAGGCCAGCGCCGCCAACACCCCGGCGATCGCCATGCGTACCGGCGCGTCGAAGCGGAACAGTTCGCTCAGCCATGCAAGCAGTGCGCTGTCGGCGAACAGGCTGGTGACGGCGATCAGCAGCGAGGCCAGCGCGGCGAGAAACGCATAGCGCGCCAGCCGCCGCCAGTCGAAAGGTTGTACGTCCACATGCAGCAGCAACTGCTGCCGTTGTTCGGGCGTCATGGCGCCTTCCCCAACCCAGCCGTCCAGCGCCTTGCGCACCACGACGGCGTTCTTTTTACTGAGTTTCATGCTTCTTGTCCCTGAGTCACATGCTGATTCGGCCAGTATAGCCATTGGCGGGCGGCTACGACAAAGGGAGGCTAGTGTGTATAATGCCCGCCGCAAAAGCGCACGAGGAATTATGCGATGACTGAATATAACGATGAGTACTGGATGCGTCAGGCATTGCAGCTGGCCCTGCGCGCGCAGGAAGAGGGCGAGGTGCCGGTGGGTGCGCTGCTGGTGCTGGACAATCAGGTCATCGGCGAGGGCTGGAACCGCCCGATCGGCCGACACGATCCTACCGCGCACGCCGAGATCATGGCGCTGCGCCAGGGCGGCGCGGTGCTGCAAAACTACCGCTTGTTGAACGCCACGCTGTACGTCACGCTGGAGCCCTGCGTGATGTGCGCCGGCGCGATGGTGCACAGCCGTATCCGCCGGTTGGTGTATGGCGCCGCCGACGAGAAAACCGGCGCGGCCGGTTCGCTGGTGGACATTCTGCGCCATCCGGGCATGAACCATCAGGTGGAGATCGTCTCGGGCGTGCTGGCGGACGAATGCGCCGCCACCCTGAGCAATTTCTTCCGCCTGCGCCGCGAACAAAAAAAAGCGCTCAGGCTGGCGCAGCGGGCGGCGGATAAGCCGGAATAATCAGTAGTTGAGCGCCAGTTCCGGCATCACCGTCGGATAGCCTTGCCCCAACGCCTCCTGCTCGGCGGCCGCTTGCGCCGCCTTTCTCTCTTTTTCCTGCAGATAGCCCACCAGGCTGACCTGATAGCGGCGGATATTTTCTACATAGTTGTAGGCTTCACGCCCGCGCGCATAGCCGTAGGTCAACTGCGGGTAGTAGCGCTTTTGGCTGAGCATCGGCAGGCGTTGTTTGACGTCGACCCAGCTGTCCGGGTTGCCTTTTTGCGTCTTGGTCAGCTTGCGCGCGTCCAGCATGTGGCCCCAGCCCATGTTGTAGGCCGCCAGCGAGAACCAGATACGCTCGTCTTCCGGCACGCTGTCCGGCACCTTGGCCATCAGCCGCTGCAGGTAGAGCGCGCCGCCCTGAATGCTCTCTTCCGGATCGAGGCGGTCGTTGACCCCCAGGCCGTCGGCGGTGGCGCGGGTCAGCATCATCAGGCCGCGCACGCCGGTGGGGGAGGTGGCCTGCGGATTCCAGTGCGATTCCTGATAGGCGATGGCCGCCAGCAGCTTCCAGTCGATCTCGTTGGCGTGCTTCTCGAACAGCGGGCGGAAGTTGGGCAGCACCGAGTCGATGGCCGACAGGAAGGTTTTGGTGTCCACATAGTCGAAACTGCCGACGTGGCCGAGGTACTTCTCTTCCAGCCGCGCCAGGGTGCCGTCGTCCACCATCTGGCTGTAGAAATCCAGCATCGCCGCGTACAGACTGTCGTCGCCGTCGCGTTTCAGATACCAGGTGACCGGCTCTTCGTCGGTGACGTCGAACGCCACCGCCAGCTGCGGATGGATGCGCTGCAGCAGCGCGATGGTCACCGAATCGCCGAGGGTGTAGTCCAGCTTGCCGTCGGCCACCCGTTCCAGCAGCTCTTTGGAGGTGAGATCGCTGGAGGACTCCCAGGCGAGATCCGGGTATTTATCCTGCTTGAGCTGTTTTAGCGTGCTGACGTGCGCGGAACCGGAGGCGACCGCCAGCTTGCCTTTGATGTCGGCGAAGCTTTTCGGCCGCGGGGTGCCCAGCCGGTACACCAGCTGTTGGGAAACAGAATAGTAGGCCGGGCCGGTGCGCGCACGGCTGAGGCGTTCCTGGTTGTAGATAAGGCCCGCCGCCAGCAGGTCGGCGTCGTCGTCGTCCAGATCGTCGAACAGGTCATTGATGTTCTGATGGGGGATCACCACCAGCTTCACCCCGAGGTAGTTGGCGAAGCGCTTGGCCAGTTCGTAGTCGAGCCCACCCGGCCCTTGCTTGGTGTTGAAATAGGTCAGCGGTGAATTCAGCGTGCTGATGCGCAACTCGCCGCGGGAAATGATCTCCTGGAGTTGCCCGCCCTGGCCGCTGCGCCAGGTGATATTGGGCCACAGCGCGAGAGCCAGAAGCAGGGTGACAACGCCGATGAGGATGTAGTTTATTTTAAGACGTTTCAAATAGTTATCCAGTGGTGGCACAGGTACACCGGCGACGACAACCGCGACTTTTCTCATGGTTAAATCACCAGTGCGGGGGGCATTTTGCGCAACAAAACGCCAGTGTGCAACTTTATTGACACGTTATGACAATTCGACGGTGCGGCATGCTTTTATCAATAATCCCTACGCAAACGGTTTCGTCGGCGGCGAGGATTCTCTATAATGGCGCGCGTTTTCCCCTGTTGCGCCCAATGAAGCGTCTTATCCGTCGCTTCGAAGACGAGAGAACTTTGATTATGGAAATTCTGCGTGGTTCGCCCGCTTTATCGGCTTTTCGCATTACCAAACTGCTGTCCCGCTGCCAGGACGCTCACCTGCCCGTCAGTGATATCTACGCCGAGTACGTCCACTTTGCCGATGTCAGCGCACCGCTAAGTGCCGAAGAACACGCCAAGCTTCAGCGTCTGCTCAAGTACGGTCCTTCTCTCGCCGAACACGCTCCCGAAGGCCGGCTGCTGCTGGTTACGCCGCGCCCGGGCACCATTTCTCCCTGGTCTTCCAAAGCCACCGACATCGCCCACAACTGCGGTTTGCAGCAGGTGCTGCGGTTGGAGCGCGGCCTGGCGTTCTACGTCAAGGCGCCCGAGCTGACGGAAACCCAATGGCGCCAACTCGCCGCGCTGTTGCACGATCGCATGATGGAAACCGTCTTCAGCGAGCTGCAACAGGCCGAACAGCTGTTCGCGCACCATCAGCCGGCGCCGTATCAGTCGGTCGACGTGCTGGGCGCAGGGCGCGCTGCGCTGGAGCAGGCCAACGTCCGGCTCGGCCTGGCGCTGGCGCAGGACGAGATCGACTACCTGCTGAATGCCTTTACCGGTTTGGGGCGCAACCCGACGGATATCGAACTCTATATGTTCGCGCAGGCCAACTCCGAGCATTGCCGCCACAAGATTTTCAACGCCGACTGGATCATCGACGGCGAACAGCAGCCTAAATCGCTGTTCAAAATGATCAAGAACACCTATGAGCAGACGCCGGACTACGTGCTGTCGGCGTATAAAGACAACGCCGCCGTGATGGAAGGCTCGCAGGTCGGCCGCTTCTTCGCCGCGCCGGACAACGGCACGTACGATTACCATCAGGAAGACGCGCACATCCTGATGAAGGTGGAAACTCACAACCACCCGACGGCGATCTCGCCGTGGCCGGGCGCCGCGACCGGCTCCGGCGGCGAGATCCGCGACGAGGGCGCCACCGGCCGCGGCGCCAAGCCGAAGGCCGGCCTGGTGGGCTTCTCGGTGTCCAACCTGCGCATTCCCGGCTTTGAACAGCCGTGGGAGCAGGACTTCGGCAAACCGGAACGCATCGTCACCGCGCTGGATATCATGACCGAAGGCCCGCTGGGCGGCGCGGCGTTCAACAACGAATTCGGCCGTCCGGCGCTGCTGGGCTACTTCCGCACCTATGAAGAGCGCGTCAACAGCCATAACGGCGTCGAGCTGCGCGGCTACCACAAACCGATCATGCTGGCGGGCGGCATCGGCAACATCCGCGCCGATCACGTCCAGAAAGGGGAAATCACCGTCGGCGCCAAGCTGGTGGTGCTGGGCGGCCCGGCGATGAATATCGGCCTGGGCGGCGGCGCGGCGTCATCGATGGCGTCAGGCCAGTCCGATGCCGATCTGGACTTCGCGTCGGTGCAGCGCGACAACCCGGAAATGGAACGCCGCTGTCAGGAAGTGATCGACCGCTGCTGGCAGTTGGGTGACCAGAACCCGATCCTGTTTATCCATGACGTCGGCGCCGGCGGCCTGTCCAACGCCATGCCGGAACTGGTGAGCGACGGCGGCCGCGGCGGCCGCTTCGAGCTGCGCGACATCCTCAACGACGAGCCGGGCATGAGCCCGCTGGAAGTGTGGTGCAACGAATCGCAGGAACGTTACGTGATGGCGATCGCCCCGGCGCAGATGGCGCAGTTCGATGAGATCTGCCGCCGCGAGCGCGCGCCTTACGCGGTGATCGGCGAAGCGACCGAAGAACAGCACCTGACGCTGAACGACCGCCACTTCGACAACCAACCGATCGACATGCCGCTGGACGTGCTGCTCGGCAAAACGCCGAAGATGACCCGCGACGTGACCCGTCTGCAGGCGCAGGGCCAGGCGGTGCAGCGTGAGAACATCACGCTGGCCGACGCGGTGAAGCGCGTGCTGCATCTGCCGGCCGTCGCGGAGAAAACCTTCCTGATCACCATCGGCGACCGCACCGTCACCGGCATGGTGGCGCGCGACCAAATGGTCGGCCCGTGGCAGATCCCGGTGGCCGACTGCGCGGTCACCACCGCCAGCCTGGACAGTTATTACGGCGAGGCGATGTCGCTCGGCGAACGCGCGCCGGTGGCGCTGCTGGACTTCGCCGCTTCCGGCCGCCTGGCGGTCGGGGAAGCGCTGACCAACCTGGCCGCCACGGAAATCGGCAGCCTGAAGCGCGTGAAGCTGTCCGCCAACTGGATGGCCGCCGCAGGCCACCCGGGTGAAGACGCCGGCCTGTACGAGGCGGTAAAAGCGGTGGGTGAAGAACTGTGCCCGGCGCTGGGCATCACCATTCCGGTGGGTAAAGACTCCATGTCGATGAAAACCCGCTGGCAGGAAGGCAATGAGCAACGTGAAATGACCTCGCCGCTGTCGCTGGTCATCACCGCCTTCGCCCGTGTGGAAGACGTGCGCCATACCGTGACGCCGCAATTGCGCACCGATAAGGGCGACAGCGCGCTGCTGTTGATCGACCTGGGCAACGGGCATAACGCGCTGGGCGCCACCGCGCTGGCGCAGGTTTATCGCCAACTGGGCGACAAACCGGCCGACGTGCGCAACGTCGCGCAGCTGGCGGGCTTCTTCAACGCCATGCAGCAGCTGGTAGCCGATCGCGCGCTGCTGGCTTACCACGATCGCGCCGACGGCGGCCTGCTGGTGACGCTGGCGGAGATGGCCTTCGCCGGTCACTGCGGCGTAGAGGTTAACCTCGATGGCCTCGGCGACGATGCGCTGGCGGTGCTGTTCAACGAAGAGTTGGGCGCGGTGATCCAGGTGAGCGCCGAACGTCTTGACGACGTGAAGCGGGCGTTCGCGCAGCACGGGCTGACCGACAACGTGCATCACATCGGCAGCGCGCAGGCCGGCGATCGTTTCGTCATCAACCAACACGGCAAGGCGCTGTACAGCGAAAGCCGCAATACGCTGCGCACCTGGTGGGCGGAAACCACCTGGCAGATGCAGCGTCTGCGCGACAACCCGGCGTGCGCCGATCAGGAACATCAGGCCAAGCAGGATGAACAAGATCCCGGCCTGAACGTGAAACTGACCTTTGCGCCGCAGGAAGACATCGCCGCGCCGTACATCGCCAAGGGCGCTCGCCCGAAAGTGGCGGTGCTGCGCGAGCAGGGGGTGAACTCCCACGTTGAAATGGCGGCGGCGTTCCACCGCGCCGGCTTTGACGCCGTGGACGTACACATGAGCGATCTGCTGACCGGGCGCCGCGATCTGCAGGACTTCCACACGCTGGTGGCCTGCGGCGGCTTCTCTTACGGCGACGTTCTGGGCGCCGGCGAAGGCTGGGCGAAGTCTATCCTGTTCAACGAGCGGGTGCGCGACGAGTTTGAAGCGTTCTTCCACCGTCCGCAGACGCTGGCGCTGGGCGTATGCAACGGTTGCCAGATGATGTCCAACCTGCGCGAGCTGATCCCGGGCGCCGAACACTGGCCGCGCTTCGTGCGTAACCTGTCGGATCGCTTCGAGGCGCGCTTCAGCCTGGTGGAAGTGGCGGCCAGCCCGTCGCTGTTCATGCAAGGTATGACCGGTTCGCGCATGCCGATCGCCGTTTCCCACGGTGAAGGGCACGTTGAAGTGCGCGATGCGGCGCATCTGGCGGCGCTGGAAAGCCATGGCCTGGTGGCGCTGCGTTTCGTCAACAACGCCGGTCAGGTCACGGAGGCTTACCCGGCTAACCCGAACGGTTCGCCGAACGGCATTACCGCCGTGACCAGCGCCAACGGGCGCGCCACGGTGATGATGCCGCACCCGGAACGCGTGTTCCGCACCGTCAGCAACTCCTGGCACCCGGAAGAGTGGGGCGAGGACAGCCCGTGGATGCGCATGTTCCGCAACGCCCGTAAGCAACTGGGTTAAAAACGGCCACCACCGTACAGAGGGCGCAAGCAATTGCGCCCTTTTTTATGGCCGGTGTTCGCCGTCTGGCGGCAGTGTCTGCATTTTGCGACAGGCGCTATTTTTCGTGTCGCTAAATGGAGACATTTAACTATTTGATTTTATTGGCGGTAATCAGGTTTGACTTTAGTTGTCTGCATTTGGCGACAGCACGGCTTTTTTTTCATCATTCATCACCGTGTAATGGACGATGGAATTTGCTTGTTTTGTTTTATTTTCAAATAGAATCATTGTGTTATGATTTTTATTGCAAAATTGGCACGCTACGTGCATTATTCTCGGCGGCTGCTCATTCACCTTTTTATGACGGCGCCGTAATTAGACGGCAAATCGCCTCATAAGCCTCCGAATGATGCCAAAGAAATGGTGCCTATCGTCCAACCAAACCGATAACAGACCGTGCAAGCGGCTTTATCAAGCATCGGGCGACACGTGGAGTGAGGCACCGCCTGTATCCAACTGTGATGAAGGGTTCATCAATCCTGGATACTTACGGATGCTATTCGTCCTGTTCGATGCCAGCCGCTGTGCTACATCACCCTGGGGACGAGGTTTAAGGGCATCCACACTTTCCTTGCGTTGGGGCAAGTTTCTTGCCCCGATGTCAATTCTCAACGCTGCGCTTATGCCCCTTTCGTTGCCTATGTCCTCGAACGCAGACGCTATCCCCACACGCTCGTTTTCGCACCGGTTGATGTTACCGGGGCCGCATGCCGTCGGCAGGCCAGGCCTATGGGCGCGGTTCGCCGATTCTGCCGCTTTTTCCTTGTGCGTTCAGGATTCTCCCCTGCCGGGCTTTTCTCTTTCCGGCGAGTCAGTTAGCATCGTGACAGAGCTGAGAGAATGAGATGATTTCGTTGAAAAAATGGCGTTTATTCCCCCGTTCGCTGCGGCAATTGGTGCTGCTGGCCTTCCTGTTGGTGCTGCTACCGCTGTTGGTGCTGGCCTATCAAGCCTACCAGAGCCTGGATCACCTCAGCGCGCAGGCGGCGGACATTAACCGCACCACGCTGGTGGACGCGCGGCGCAGCGAGGCGATGACCAGCGTGGCGCTGGAGATGGAGCGCAGCTATCGTCAGTACTGCGTGCTGGTCGATCCTACGCTGCAGAAGCTGTACCAGAACCAGCGCAAACAGTATTCGCAGATGCTGGACGCCCATGCGCCGATTCTGCCGGACGAGCGCTACTACCAAACGCTGCGTCAGTTGCTGACCCAGCTGGCGGCGATCAAATGCCATAACAGCGGGCCGGACCAAGAGGCTTCGGCCTTGCTCGAATCGTTCTCCCGTTCCAACGCCGAAATGGTGCAGGCCACGCGTGCGGTGGTGTTCTCGCGCGGCCAGCAACTGCAGCAAGCCATCGCCGAGCGCGGCCAGTTCTTCGGCTGGCAGGCGCTGCTGTTGTTCCTGGTCAGCGTGCTGCTGGTGGTGCTGTTTACCCGCATGATCATCGGGCCGGTCAAGGCCGTGGAACGGATGATCAACCGCTTGGGGGAGGGGCGTGCGCTGGGCAGCACCGCATCGTTCAAAGGGCCGCGCGAGCTGCGTTCGCTGGCGCAGCGTATCATTTGGCTGAGCGAGCGGTTGGCGTGGCTGGAATCGCAGCGCCACGAATTTTTGCGCCATATCTCGCACGAGTTGAAAACGCCGCTGGCCAGCATGCGCGAAGGCACCGAGCTGCTGGCCGACGAGGTGGCGGGGCCGCTGACTTCCGATCAGAAAGAGGTGGTGGCGATCCTTGACAACAGCAGTCGCCACCTGCAGCAGCTGATTGAACAGCTGCTGGATTACAACCGCAAACTGGCCGATGGCCCGGCGGAACACGAGAACGTCGAGCTGCGCGAGATGGTCGATTTGGTGGTCGCCGCGCACAGTTTGCCGGCGCGGGCGAAGATGATTTCCACCGAAATCGCGCTGGAGGCGGAAATCTGCTGGGCAGAGCCTACGCTATTAATGCGCGTGCTGGATAATCTCTACTCCAATGCGGTGCACTACGGCAAGGAATCCGGTAACATTTGGATCCGCAGCCGTCAGGTTGGACAACGGGTGCAAATCGACGTCGCCAATACCGGCACGCCGATCCCCGAGGCTGAAAGAGCCATGATTTTCGAGCCTTTTTTCCAGGGTAGTCACCAGCGAAAAGGGGCGGTAAAAGGAAGCGGACTGGGGTTGAGCATCGCTCAGGACTGTATCCGTCGCATGCGCGGTGAGCTGCAACTGGCGACGGTCGCCGGTGCAGACGTCTGCTTCCGCATTGAACTGCCGTTAACCGCCGAGAATGAATAAATAATGTACACATGGTCTAAGCGCCTTCGTCTTTCACAGACCGAACGTTCACCGCGTGCCACGCACAGAGCGCCGCTCGGCAAACGCCCGATCAGCTGGTTGGGCGCCGTTTTCTTTATGCCGCTGTTGCTGGCGGGCTGCGTCGATCGCGCCGTCAGCGGCGGCCTGAGCGCTCAGCAGCAAGAGGCGATCCCGGATACCAAGGTGATCGATTACCGCACCGCGGCTTGCGATACCCTGTGGCAGTTGGACGACAAGGATGCGCTGGATAACGCGCTCTACTGGCTGCGCGCGATGGACTGCGCCGATCGCATCGGCTCGACCCAGGCGCGTGCGCTGGCGAAAACGGTGCCGGGTGACAGCTGGTCCGGCGTTTTCAAACAGAGCATCCTGCTGGGGAGCGCACAGCCGACCTCCGGCGAACGTCGCCAGATGCTCGACAGGATCAACAGTTACCGGATGGAGTTCCCCGGTTCGCTGCGTCCGTTGACGCAGCTGTGGCGCCAGCAGCAGATGCTGCAGATCACGTTGTTCGATGAGAAAGCGCGCTATCAGCATCTGCAGGAGAGCAGCGACAGCCAGATCGATTCGCTGCGCCAGAATCAGGCGCGCCTGCAGTCGCAGCTGCAGGACACCTCGCGCAAGCTGGAAAACCTGACCGATATCGAGCGCCAGCTCTCATCGCGCAAGCAGCTGCAAGGGGAAATCCCGGACAGCGGCGCGGGCTCGCAAAAGGGCGACGCCGCCGGTAAAAGCGGCGCGGCCGCCAAAGGGGCTGAGCCGCAGGACGAACCGGAAAAGGGCACTGCGCTGCCGGTTGAACCGGAAGACACCTATACGCCGCATCCCGCCAATAAGGAGTCCCACGCGCAATGACCGCACGCAAACCGGCCAACCTGTTATTGGTTGACGACGATCCCAGCCTGCTGAAGCTGCTGGGCATGCGCCTGACCAGCGAAGGTTTTCACGTCACCACCGCCGAAAGCGGCCAGGAAGCGCTGCGCCTGCTGGCGCGCGAACAGATCGATCTGGTGATCAGCGATCTGCGCATGGATGAGATGGACGGCATGGCGCTGTTCGCCGAGATCCAAAAACATCAGCCGGGCATGCCGGTGATCATTCTCACCGCGCACGGTTCGATTCCCGATGCGGTGGCCGCCACCCAGCAGGGGGTGTTCAGCTTTCTCACCAAACCGGTGGATCGCGATGCGCTGTACAAGGCCATCGACGAGGCGCTCGCGCTGTCGGCCAGCCCGGCCGGCGACGATGCCTGGCGGGAAGACATCGTTACCCGCAGCCCGTTGATGCTGCGCCTGCTGGAGCAGGTGAAAATGGTGGCCCAGTCAGACGTCAGCGTGTTGATCAACGGCCAGAGCGGCACCGGTAAAGAGGTGGTGGCGCAGGCGATCCACGCGGCCAGCCCGCGCGCCAGCAAGGCGTTCATCGCCATCAACTGCGGCGCGCTGCCGGAGCAACTGCTGGAGTCCGAACTGTTCGGCCACGCCAAGGGCGCCTTCACCGGCGCGGTCAGCAGCCGCGAAGGGCTGTTCCAGGCGGCGGCGGGCGGCACGCTGTTCCTCGACGAGATCGGCGATATGCCGCTGTCGCTGCAGGTGAAGCTGCTGCGCGTGCTGCAGGAACGCAAGGTGCGGCCGCTCGGCAGCAATCGCGATCTGGACATTGACGTGCGCATCATCTCCGCCACCCACCGCGATCTGCAAAAGGCGATGGCGAAGAACGAGTTTCGCGAGGATCTCTACTACCGCCTCAACGTGGTGAACCTGAAGATCCCGGCACTCAACGAGCGCGCCGAAGATATCCCGCTGCTGGCCAATCACCTGTTGCGCGAAGCGGCGCAGCGGCACAAGCCGTTCGTGCGCAGCTTCTCGACCGACGCCATGAAGCGGCTGATGACCGCCAGTTGGCCGGGCAACGTGCGTCAGCTGGTCAACGTCATCGAGCAGTGCGTGGCGCTGACCTCGGCGCCGGTGATTAGCGAAGCGTTGGTGGAGCAGGCGCTGGAAGGGGAAAACACCGCACTGCCGACTTTCGCCGAAGCGCGCAACCAGTTCGAGTTGCATTACCTGCGCAAGCTGCTGCAGATCACCAAGGGCAACGTGACCCAGGCCGCGCGCATGGCGGGCCGCAACCGCACCGAGTTTTACAAATTGCTGTCGCGCCACGAGCTGGACGCCAACGATTTTAAAGAATGACAGTTTCCCGCCGGCGCCTGCCACGCAGGTTCTCAACAAATCCGGCGGAATGATTTACACTCCGTTCTCTTTGCCGCGGCGCGCCCCGGCGTAGAGCACCATGGAACGTATTAAGCGGGATCGTACACAAATGAGCAGATCACTTTCCATCGCCCTGGCCCAGCTGAACCTGCTGGTCGGCGACATTGAAGGCAACACCGAACGCATGTTGCAAATCGTGCAGGAGCAGCAGAAGGCGGGAGCCGATCTGGTCATGTTCAGCGAACTGGCGCTGTCCGGCTACCCGCCGGAAGATCTGCTGTATCGCAATGATTTCTATGAGCGCTGTGATGCACAGCTGCTGCGCCTGCAGCAGGCTTCCGCCGAGACGGCGATCCTGGTCGGCCACCCGTGGCGCGAAGGCGACAAGCTGTATAACGCGCTGTCGCTGTTCGCCGAAGGCCGCCTGCTGACCCGCTACTTCAAGCAGCAGCTGCCGAACTACGGCGTGTTCGATGAGAAGCGCTATTTCCACGCCGGCAACGACACCTGCGTGGTGGCGCTGAAGGGCTACCGTCTGGGGCTGCTGATTTGCGAAGATCTGTGGTTCCCTGAGCCGATCGACGCCGCCAAGGCGGCCGGCGCGGAGATTATCCTGTCGATCAACGCCTCGCCGTATAACCGCGAAAAACCGTATATCCGCAAAACGCTGATGGCCGGCCACTGCCAGCGCACCCAGCTGCCGCTGGTGTACCTCAACCAGGTCGGCGGCCAGGATGAGCTGATCTTCGACGGCTGCTCCAAGGTCTTCGACGCCGCCGGCACCATGACCCACCGTCTGGCGGCTTTCGACGAGCAGGTGACCCGCCTGGAATTCAACGAGCTGGATGTGGTGCCGATGGCCGATCCGGCCGCCGAACTGCCGCAGCTGGCGCAGGTGTATCAGGCGCTGGTGCTGGCGGTGCGCGACTACGTGACCAAAAACGGCTTTAAAGGCGCGGTGCTGGGGCTGTCCGGCGGCATCGACTCGGCGCTGACGCTGGCGATCGCCGTGGATGCGTTGGGCAAAGACAAGGTGCAGGCGCTGATGATGCCATTCCGCTACACCGCGGATATCAGCATCGCCGACGCCAAGGAAGAGGCGGAAATCCTCGGCGTGGAGTTCGATATCGTCTCCATCGAACCGATGTTCGACGCCTTTATGGGCCAGCTGTCGCCGATGTTCGCCGGCACCGAGCGCGACACCACCGAAGAAAACCTGCAGGCGCGTTGCCGCGGGGTGGTGCTGATGGCGCTGTCCAACAAACGCCGCAGCATCGTGCTGACCACCGGCAACAAGAGCGAAATGGCGGTCGGTTACGCCACGCTGTACGGCGATATGGCCGGCGGTTTCGACGTGTTGAAAGACGTGCCGAAAACGCTGGTGTTCAAGCTGTCCGAATACCGTAACACCGTCTCCTACGTGATCCCGCAGCGGGTGATCGATCGTCCGCCGTCCGCCGAGCTGGCGCCGGATCAGGTCGATCAGGACAGCCTGCCGCCGTACGATATCCTGGATGCGATCCTGGAAGGCTACGTTGAGCGCGACAAGTCGGTCGCCGATCTGGTGGCCGAAGGGTTCGACGAAGCGATCGTGCGTAAGGTGATCCGCCTGGTGGACATCAACGAATACAAGCGGCGTCAGGCCGCCGTCGGGCCGCGCATCACCGCCCGTAACTTCGGCAAAGACCGCCGCTACCCCATCACATCCGGTTTTGGCCGCAAAAATTGGTAAAAGGAAAGAAGATGAAAAAGATCGACGCGATTATCAAGCCGTTCAAACTGGATGACGTCCGCGAAGCGCTGGCCGAAGTGGGCATCACCGGCATGACGGTCACCGAAGTGAAAGGCTTCGGCCGCCAGAAGGGCCACACCGAGCTGTACCGCGGCGCCGAATACATGGTCGACTTTCTGCCTAAGGTGAAGATCGAGATTGTGGTTGCCGACGACATCGTCGACACCTGCGTGGAAACCATCATGCAGACGGCGCAGACCGGCAAGATCGGCGACGGCAAAATCTTCGTCTTCGACGTGGCGCGCGTGGTGCGCATCCGTACCGGCGAGCAGGACGAAGAAGCGATCTGAGCCTCCGCAGGATCATCGGCCATCAGGGCGCAGCGTGCTGCGCCCTTGTCATTTCAGTCCCCCGCACATCGCACTTCTTCGCCTCATTGTTCCCCCCATTTTTGCCTGTCGGCATTCTAAAAAAGCGAACGCTATCGCGTTTTTGATACTTTTCCCGATCGCTTCTCTCGCGAGAACTACAATCAACGTAACTATTTTGATTAAGGTGATCCCCAATGAATTTCAAGTTGCGGCTAGGCGGCAAGGGCGTGCATCCCCAGGAGCTTACTCAAGTAAGTGACTGGGGTAAGCGAACGCAGACAACAACGCAGCGGCTTGAAAGGCGATGGGGATGATGACATTACGCCAAATCCGCCACTTCATCGCCGTGGCGGAAACCGGGTCGATCTCCGCCGGCGCCCAGGCGGTGTTTGTTTCCCAGTCTTCACTGACGCTGGCGATCCAGCAGCTGGAAACCGAGATCGGCGTGCGGCTGTTCGATCGCCACGCCAAGGGCATGACGCTGACCCATCAGGGGCACCAATTTTTGCGCCAGTCGTATCTGATCCTGGCGACGGTGGACAACGCCAAGCGCAGCCTGCAGATCGGCACCGAAAGCCTGACCGGCAAGCTGACCATCGGCGTCACCAGCCTGGTGGCCGGTTACTTCCTGGTGGAGTTGCTCACGCGCTTTAAATCGGCTTATCCCAACGTCACCGTGCAGGTGGTTGAAGACGAACGTCCGTACATCGAGCATCTGCTGGTCAGCGGCGAGATCGATATCGGCGTGCTGATCTTGTCGAATATCGAAGACCGCGACGCGTTGCAGACCGAGGTGCTGATGCACTCGCCGTATCGTCTGTGGCTGCCGCCGCTGCACCCGCTGCTGGAGCACGAGAGCATCAGCCTGGCGGACGTGGCCAAACAGCCGCTGATCCAGCTCAACGCCGATGAAATGGACGTGCACGCGCGGCGCATCTGGGCGCGCGCCGGGCTGAAGCCGGAGATCGCCATGAAGACCGCCTCGACCGAGGCGGTGCGCAGCCTGGTGGCGGCGGGGATGGGCGTCTCCATCCAACCGGACATGGCGTACCGCGCCTGGTCGCTGGAGGGCAACATGATCGAGGCGCGCAAGCTGGACGATTTGCTGGAGCCGCTGGACATCGGGTTGGCATGGCGGCGCGGCAGCGCGCGGCCGGAGCTGGTGACGCCGTTCCTCACCATCGCGCGCGAGAACGGCAGCAAACACGCCGCCGGGCTTAAGCATTCGATTTAATCGAACGCGTCGTTCAGTATTTAGAATTTGTTGCCCGCCAGAGGCTCGCTTAGGCTGATTAAAACTAACTTATTCACATTTGGTTAACGTTTTTGTCACTTAGGGGCGTCAGGCGATGGCGGATGTGCAGGTTCTCTCAGGTTTGTCCTGTCAGCAGTTCATTAACGGTCAGCTTATCGACGGCGAAGGCCAGCAGGAGTGCATCGTCAATCCGGCCAACGGCGAGACGCTGATCGCCCTTACCGAAGCCTCTTCGGCGCAGGTCGGCAGCGCGGTGAAAGCCGCGCAGCAGGCGTTTGGCCATTGGTCGCGCACTACGCCGGCCCAGCGTGCCACGCTGTTGCTGCGCATCGCCGACGCCATCGAGCGGCAGGCGCCGCAGCTGGCGCAGCTGGAAGCCCTCAACTGCGGCAAACCGCTGCATCAGGCGCTCAATGACGATCTGCCGGCGGCGGTCGACGTGTTCCGCTTCTTCGCCGGCGCGGTGCGTACGCAGCAAGGGCAACTGGCCGGTGAGTATGTGCCGGGCCACACCTCGATGATCCGCCGCGATCCGATCGGCGTGGTGGCCTCGATCGCCCCCTGGAACTATCCGCTGATGATGGCGGCGTGGAAGATTGCGCCGGCGTTGGCGGCGGGCAATACCGTGGTGTTCAAACCGTCCGAGCACACGCCGCTGACCATTTTGGCGCTGGTGCCGGCGCTGCAGGAGATCCTGCCGCCGGGCGTGCTGAATATCGTCTACGGCGGCGGGGAAGGGGTCGGCAGCCAGCTGGTGGGGCACCCGCAGGTGCGGCTGGTGTCGGTCACCGGCGATATCGTCACCGGGCAAAAAATTCTCCAGGCGGCGGCCAAAAGCGTCAAGCGCACTCATCTGGAGCTGGGGGGCAAAGCGCCGGTGATCGTCTGCGACGACGCCGATCTCGACGAGGTGGTCAACGGCATTCGCACCTACGGCTATTACAACGCCGGCCAGGACTGCACCGCCGCCTGCCGCATCTACGCGCAGGCGGGCATCTATCCCAAACTGGTGGACGCGCTGGGCGAAGCGGTCGCCAGCCTGCGTTTCGCCCGCAAGCGCGATCAGGACAACGAGATCGGCCCCTTGATCAGCAGCCGCCAGCGCGATCGCGTCGCCAGCTTTGTCGAGCGGGCGCTCAGCCAACCGCATATCGAATTGATCACCGGCGCCGCGGCGCACTCCGGGCCGGGATTCTACTATCAGCCGACCCTGCTGGCGGGCTGCCTGCAAAGCGACGAGATCGTGCAGCGCGAGGTGTTTGGCCCGGTGGTCAGCGTCACGCGCTTCGAACACCTGGAGCAGGCGGTCGCGTGGGCCAACGACTCGGAATACGGCCTGGCCTCGTCGGTGTGGACGCAAAATATCGATCGGGCGCTGCACATCGCCGCTCATCTGCAGTACGGCAGCACCTGGATCAACACCCATTTCACCTTGGCGAGCGAAATGCCGCACGGCGGCCTGAAACGCTCCGGCTACGGCAAGGATCTGTCCAGCGATTCGCTGCAGGATTACAGCGTTGTCAGGCACGTAATGGCGAAGTTCAAAGCCGGCTTCTAACGGTTATATCAAGAAAAATCAGGCGGCAGCCGTTCCCTGCCGCATACCGATAAGCAACACAGGGGTAATTACGATGGCAAAAACTACCGCAGTCACCACCACCGTCTCCGCGCTCTGTCTCACCGTGCTGTGTGGCCTGGCCCAGGCGGCCGACCTGCCGCAGTCGCTGGGCAAAGGCGAAGGCCGGCTGGACATCATCGCCTGGCCCGGCTACATCGAACGCGGCCAGTCCGACAAAAACTACGACTGGGTCACCCAGTTTGAGAAGCAAACCGGCTGCGCGGTGAACGTGAAGACCGCCGCCACCTCCGATGAAATGGTCAGCCTGATGGCCAAGGGCGGCTACGATCTGGTGACCGCCTCCGGCGACGCCTCGCTGCGCCTGATCTTCGGCAAGCGGGTGCAGCCGATCAATACCGCGCTGATCCCGAACTGGAAGAACATCGATCCGCGCCTGTTGAACGGCGCCTGGTACACCGTGGACGGCAAAACCTACGGCACGCCGTACCAGTGGGGGCCGAACCTGCTGATGTACAACACCAAAACCTTCCCGACGCCGCCGGACAGCTGGGCGGTGATCTTCCAGCAGCAGAACCTGCCGGACGGCAAGAGCAACCAGGGGCGGGTGCAGGCTTACGACGGCCCGATCTACATCGCCGACGCGGCGCTGTTCCTGAAAGCCACCCAGCCGCAGCTCGGCATCAGCGATCCTTACCAGCTCAACGAAGAGCAGTATCAGGCGGCGCTGAAGCTGCTGCGCAGCCAGCACGCGCTGATCCACCGCTACTGGCACGACACCTCGGTGCAGATGAGCGACTTTAAAAACGAAGGCGTGGTGGCCTCCAGCGCCTGGCCGTATCAGGCCAACGCCCTGAAGGGCGAGGGGCAGCCGATCGCCACCGTGTTCCCGAAAGAGGGCGTGACCGGCTGGGCGGATACCACCATGTTGCACAGCGACGCCAAACACCCGAGCTGCGCCTACCAGTGGATGAACTGGTCGCTGGAGCCGAAGGTGCAGGGTGATGTGGCGGCCTGGTTCGGGTCGGTGCCGTCTTCGCCGGCTGGCTGCAAGGCCAGCACGCTGCTGGGTGAGAAGGGCTGCGAAACCAACGGCTTTAACCAGTTCGATAAAATCGCCTTCTGGAAAACGCCGCAGGCGCAGGGCGGCAAGTTTGTGCCATACAGCCGCTGGACCCAGGATTACATCGCCATCATGGGCGGCCGCTAAGCCGCGGGGCGCAGCCCGCTGCGCCCGAATTACATCAGAATGGAGCACAGAAAATGACCATTGCCGTGCAATTCATCGATGTTTCGCGGACTTTCGGCGATGTTCGCGCCGTGGATCGGGTATCCATCGACATTCAGGACGGGGAATTCTTCTCCATGCTCGGGCCGTCCGGCTCGGGCAAAACCACCTGCCTGCGCCTGATCGCCGGCTTTGAACAACTCACTTCCGGCTCGATTCGCATCCACGGCCAGGAAGCCGCCAACCTGCCGCCGTACCAGCGCGACGTGAACACCGTGTTTCAGGATTACGCGCTGTTTCCGCACATGTCGGTGCTGGAAAACGTCGCCTACGGCCTGATGGTGAAGGGCGTCGCCAAACGCGAGCGGCTGGCGCGGGCGCAAGAGGCGCTGGAGAGCGTGGCGCTCGGTTTCGTCGCCGAACGCAAGCCGGCGCACCTGTCTGGCGGCCAGCGGCAGCGCGTGGCGCTGGCGCGCGCGCTGGTCAATCGGCCGCGGGTGCTGCTGCTGGACGAACCGCTCGGCGCGCTGGATCTCAAGCTGCGCGAGCAGATGCAGGGCGAGCTGAAGAAGCTGCAGCGCCAGCTGGGCATCACCTTTATCTTCGTCACCCACGATCAAAGCGAAGCGCTGTCGATGTCCGATCGGGTGGCGGTGTTCAATAACGGCCGTATCGAACAGGTGGATACGCCGCGCGAGCTTTACATGCGGCCGAAGACGCCGTTCGTCGCCGAGTTCGTCGGCACCTCCAACGTGGTGCGCAGCGAGCTGGCGCAGCGCCTGCTCGGCGAAAGCCGAACCTTCTCGATCCGGCCGGAACATATCCGCCTGCTGGAGCAAGGCGGCGCGGCGCAGGACGAGATCCAGGTGCAGGGCACGCTGCAGGAAATCCATTACCAGGGCGCGGCCACACGCTATGAAATCGCGCTGAACGGCGGCGAAAAGCTGCTGGTCAGCCAGGCCAATCCGCAGTGGATCGCCGAAGGGCAACAGCGGCAGATCGGCCAGCCGATCGTCGCCTGCTGGCCGCGCGCGGCGATGGTGCCGCTGCTGGAGGAGAGGTGAGATGGACATGAGCATCGATTCCCCCCCGGCGCGCGGCGGTACCGTGCGCGCGCTGTCGACCTGGCTCTATCGCCGGCCGACGCTGTATCTGCTGTTACTGCTGGTGCCGCCGCTGCTGTGGTTCGGCGCGGTGTACCTCGGTTCGCTGCTGACGCTGCTGTGGCAAGGGTTTTACACCTTCGACGATTTCACCATGGCGGTGACGCCGGATCTGACCTTCGCCAACCTGGCGGCGCTGTTCAACCCGGCCAACTACGACATCATCCTGCGCACGCTGACCATGGCGGTGCTGGTGTCGCTGGCCAGCGCGGCGCTGGCGTTCCCGATCGCCTATTACATGGCGCGTTACACCAGCGGCCGCGTCAAGGCGTTCTTTTACATCGCCGTGATGATGCCGATGTGGGCCAGCTATATCGTCAAAGCCTATGCCTGGACTTTGCTGCTGGCGAAAGACGGCGTGGCGCAGTGGTTCCTGCAGCACCTGGGGCTGGAGCCGCTGTTGGCTTCGCTGCTGACGGTGCCCGGCGTCGGCGGCAACACGCTGTCGACCTCGGGGCTGGGGCGTTTTCTGGTGTTCGTCTATATCTGGCTGCCGTTCATGATCCTGCCTATCCAGGCGGCGCTGGAGCGCCTGCCGCCCTCGCTGCTGCACGCTTCGGCGGATCTGGGCGCCCGGCCGGCGCAGACCTTCCGCCACGTCATTTTGCCGCTGGCGGTGCCGGGCATCGCCGCCGGATCGATCTTCACCTTCTCGCTGACGCTGGGCGACTTTATCGTGCCGCAGCTGGTGGGGCCGCCGGGCTATTTCATCGGCAGCATGGTGTACGCCCAGCAGGGCGCGATCGGCAATATGCCGATGGCCGCGGCCTTTACGCTGGTGCCGATCGTCCTGATCGCCATCTATCTTTCCATCGTCAAACGTCTGGGGGCTTTCGATGCACTCTGAACGCGCGCCCTTAGGGCTGAAGCTGGCCGCCTGGGGCGGACTTGTCTTCCTGCATTTCCCGTTGGCGATCATCGCCATCTACGCCTTCAACACCGAGGACGCGGCCTTCAGCTTCCCGCCGAAGGGCTTCACGCTGCACTGGTTCAATGTCGCCGCCGGGCGGCAGGACATTATCGATGCGGTGCTGCTGTCGGCGCAGATCGCCTGCCTGGCGACCGCCATCGCGCTGGTGCTCGGCACCCTGGCGGCGGCGGCGCTGTATCGGCGCGATTTCTTCGGCAAAGACAGCATTTCGCTGCTGTTGCTGCTGCCGATCGCGCTGCCGGGGATCGTCACCGGCTTGGCGCTGCTGGCGGCGTTCAAGGCGCTGAACATCGAGCCGGACATCCTGACCATCGTCGTCGGCCATGCGACGTTCTGCGTGGTGATCGTGTTCAACAACGTCATCGCCCGATTCCGCCGCACCTCGTACAGCCTGATCGAAGCGTCGATGGATCTCGGCGCCGACGGCTGGCAAACCTTCCGCTATGTGATCCTGCCAAATCTCGGCTCGGCGCTGCTGGCCGGCGGCATGCTGGCGTTTGCGCTGTCGTTCGATGAAATCATCGTGACCACCTTTACCGCCGGCCACGAGCGCACGCTGCCGCTGTGGCTGCTGAACCAGCTCGGTCGCCCGCGCGACGTGCCGATCACCAACGTGGTGGCGCTGTCGGTGATGCTGTTGACCATGCTGCCGATCCTCGGCGCTTACTACCTGACCAAAGGTGGAGAAAGCGTCGCCGGCAGCGGCAAATAATTTCCTTACCCGACCTCTGATAAAAGGATAACCCTATGCAAAGCCAACTGTTGATTGACGGCCAACTGGTGAATGGCCAGGGCGCGACCCAGCCGGTGTATAACCCGGCGACCGGCGAAGTGATCGCGCAGGTGGCGGAGGCCAGCCCGGAGCAGGTCGATCGCGCGGTGCTGGCGGCGGACGCCGCGTTCGCCGCCTGGGGGCAAACCACGCCGAAGGAGCGCGCCGAGCATCTGCTCAAGCTGGCGGATCTGATCGACGAGCATGCCGAGACCTTCGCCAGGCTGGAGTCGCTCAACTGCGGCAAGCCTTATCACTGCGTATTGAATGACGAACTGCCGGCGGTGGCCGACGTGTTTCGCTTCTTCGCCGGGGCCAGCCGCTGCCTGACCGGCATGGCCGCCGGCGAGTATCTGGCCGGGCATACCTCGATGATCCGCCGCGATCCGCTCGGCGTGGTGGCCTCGATCGCGCCGTGGAACTACCCGCTGATGATGGCGGCCTGGAAACTGGCGCCGGCGCTGGCGGCGGGCAACTGCGTGGTGATCAAGCCGTCGGAGCAGACGCCGCTGACCACCTTCAAACTGGCCGAACTGGCCGCCGGGCTGTTCCCGCCGGGCGTGCTCAACGTACTGTTCGGGCGCGGCGCCAGCGTGGGCGATCGGCTGACCGGGCATGACAAGGTGCGCATGGTGTCGCTGACCGGCTCGATCGCCACCGGCGAGCACATCATCGCCCACACCGCCGCCGGCATTAAGCGCACCCATATGGAGCTGGGCGGCAAGGCGCCGGTGCTGGTGTTTGACGACGCCGATCTGCAGCAGGTGGTGGACGGCATTCGCGGCTTCGGTTTCTACAACGCCGGGCAGGATTGCACCGCCGCCTGCCGCATCTACGCGCAGAAAAACATTTATCCCGAGCTGGTCAAGCGGCTGGGCGAGGCGGTGGCCAGCCTGAAGATCGGCGCGCCGGACGACGAGAGCACCGAGCTGGGGCCGTTGATTACCGCCCAGCATCTGGAGCGGGTGGCCGGTTTTGTCGAGCGAGCCAAAGCGTTGCCGCACGTGCAGGTGGTGACCGGCGGCGAGAAGCTGAAGGGGCCGGGCTACTATTTCCAGCCGACGCTGCTGGCCGGCGCGCGCCAGGACGATGAGATCGTGCAGCGCGAAGTGTTCGGCCCGGTGGTGACGGTGACGCCGTTCGACGACGAAGAGCAGGTGCTGGCCTGGGCGAACGAATCCAACTACGGCCTGGCGTCGTCCGTGTGGACCCGCGACGTGGGCCGCGCGCATCGCTTAAGCGCCCGCCTGCAATACGGCTGCACCTGGGTGAACACCCACTTCATGCTGGTGAGCGAAATGCCGCACGGCGGCCAGAAATTGTCCGGCTACGGCAAGGATATGTCGATGTACGGGCTGGAGGATTACACGGCCATTCGTCATGTCATGTTCAAACATTGATTTTACAGTAATTATCCGCACAATAGCGCGGCCTTCGAGCCGGCTCCGGCCGGCTGATGATAATAAAAATTGAAAGGAAGCCTATATGGGTATCACCAGACGCGATTTTCTCAACGGAGTGGCGATCACCATCGCCGCCGGGTTGACGCCGCTGCAAATCTTGCGCGCGTCGCCGCAAACCGCCAATCAAACCCTGTACTATCCGCCGGCGCTGACCGGGCTGCGGGGCAATCATCCGGGCTCGTTCGAGCATGCGCACCAGCTGGGGCGCGACGGCAAAACCTTTGATTTCGGCAGCGTGCCCGCCGTTGAAGAGTTCGATCTGGTGGTGGTGGGCGCCGGCATCAGCGGGCTGGCGGCCGCCTGTTTCTGGCAGCAGCTGAAAGGCGACCAGCAGCGCATTCTTTTGATCGACAACCACGACGACTTCGGCGGCCACGCCAAGCGCAACGAGTTCAACAGCGACGACGGCATGCTGCTCGGCTACGGCGGCAGCGAATCGCTGCAGTCGCCGCGCTCCAACTTCAGCCCGGTGGCGATGGGGCTGCTGCGCAAGCTCGGCGTCGATATCGACCAACTGGAGCAGGCTTTCGACACCACCTTCTACCCGGATTTGAATTTGAGCCGCGGGGTTTACTTCGATCGCAAGAACTTCGGCGTCGACAAGGTGGTGAGCGGCGATCCGGGCCGCACGGTGGCGGACGACATTCCGCGCGATCGCCTCAACGGCCGCTCTTATGAAGCGTTCATCGGCGATTTCCCGCTGCCGGAAAGCGATCGCCAGGCGCTGATCGCGCTGCACACGGTGGAGAAAGACTATCTGCCGGAGATGACGCTGGAGCAGAAGGTCGACTGGCTCGACAGCCACAGCTACACCCAGTTCCTGCGCGAGAAGGTGGGCCTGAGCGAACTGGCGATCCGTTATTTCCAGCAGACCACCAACGATTTCCAGGCGGTGGGCATCGACGGCACGTCGTGCAGCGATGCGCGCATTTGCGATCTGCCGGGCCTGAACGGCATGAATCTGCCGCCGCTGGACGAAGAGTCGCAGGCGGATCTCGACGATCCTTACGTGTTCCACTTCCCGGACGGCAACGCCACGCTGGCGCGCCTGATGGTGCGCCAACTGATCCCGGCGGTGGCGCCGGCCGGCAAGGACATGAACGACGTGGTGCTGGCTAAATTCGACTACAGCCAGCTCGATCGGCCGGAATCGCCGGTGAAGCTGCGTTTGAACAGCACCGGGCTGCACGCGGCCAACGTCGGCGACAAGGTGGAAGTCACCTACATGACCGGCGAGAAGATGACCAAAGTGCGCGCCGGACAGGTGGTGATGGCCGGCTACAACATGATGATCCCGTATCTGGTGCCGGAGATGGCGCACGAGCAGCAGGAGGCGCTGAAGCAGAACGTCAAGGCGCCCCTGGTGTACAGCAAGGTGGTGATCCGCAACTGGCAGCCGTTCATCAAGCTGGGCGTGCACGAGGTCTATTCGCCGGCCGCGCCGTACAGCCGCGTGAAGCTGGACTATCCGGTGAGCATGGGCGGGTATCAGCACCCGCGCGATCCGGATCGGCCGATCGGCCTGCATATGGTGTATGTGCCGACGCTGCCGGGCAGCGGCCTCAGCACGCGCGAACAGTCGCGCAAAGGGCGCGCGCTGCTGCTGGGCACGCCGTTCGAAGTGCACGAACAGATGATCCGCGAACAGCTGCAGGGCATGCTGGGCGAGGCCGGTTTCGATCATCAGCGCGACATTCAGGCGATCACTGTCAACCGCTGGTCACACGGTTACTCCTACTTCCTTAACGGGCTGTTTGATGACGAAGACGAAGCCAAGAAAATCATCGAAACGGCGCGGCAGCCGATCGGCAAGATCGCTATCGCCAACTCCGATGCCGACTGGAGCCCGTACGCCAACTCGGCGATCGATCAGGCGTGGCGTGCGGTGAATGAACTGGCCTACGGCAAGATTGCCGCCAAGGAGGGAGCATGAGTCTGCGCTCGCTGTACCTGTTGAGCCTGCTGGCCGCCGGCGGTTCTGCCCAGGCGATGTCGGCCGGGGAATACGTCGCCAAAGCCGGTGACTGCACCGCCTGCCATACCGCGCCGGGCGGCGCAGAATTGGCGGGCGGCATGAAGTTTCCGACGCCGCTCGGGGCTATCTACGCCACCAACATCACACCGGACAAGCTGCACGGCATCGGCGCCTATTCGTTCGAGGAGTTCGATCGCGCCATGCGTCAGGGGGTGGCCAAAGACGGCCACCGGCTCTACCCGGCGATGCCGTACACCTCGTACGCCAAAATGAGCGCGGAAGACATGCGCGCGCTGTATGACTATCTGATGAATGAGGTGCCGGCGCAGAACGTCGCCAACCGGGACAGCGACATCAGCTGGCCGCTGTCGATACGCTGGCCGCTGGCGGTGTGGAATCAGCTGTTCCACGACGACCAGCCGTATCAGGCGGATCCGCAGCAAAGCGCCGAGTGGAACCGCGGCGCTTATCTGGTGCAGGGCGCGGGCCACTGCGGCAGCTGCCATACGCCGCGCGGCTGGGCGATGCAGGAGAAGGGGCTGGACGGCAAGGAACCGGTGTTCCTGAGCGGCGCCGAGCTGGACGGCTGGTACGCCTCCAATCTGCGCGGGCTGCCGCCGGAAGAGGTGACGGCGCTGCTGAAGACCGGCCGCAGCCGCCATGCGGCGGTCGCCGGGCCGATGAGCGATGTGGTGACCCACAGCACGCAGTACCTCAGCGACGGCGATCTGAACGCCATCGCGGTGTACCTGCGCAGCCTGGCGCCGGACACCGCCGCCAAAGCCGCTGCGCCTGTCGTGCAGGCGGATAATTCGGGCGGCAAGGCGACCTATGCGATGTACTGCTCGACCTGCCACGGCAATAAAGGTGAAGGCACCGACTTCGCCATTCCGGCGCTGGCGGGCAACGCCACGGTAACGGCGGACAATCCGCTGACCGCGCTGCGGGTGGTGCTGGAAGGGGCGCATACGCCGATCACGCAGCAGGCGATGGCGTTCGACATGCCGGCTTACGGCTGGGCGTTGAACGATCGTCAAGCGGCGGATCTGATGAGCTATCTGCGGGGAAGCTGGGGCAACCAGGCGGCGCCGGTGACGGTACAGCAGGTCCAGGACGCGCGCCAACTGCAGGCGAAATGAAGAGGGAGCGCGGTCTGACGGCCGCGCTCCGCACGCATTACAGCACTTTATGCGGGCCGAAGCATTCGTAGTGGATGCGCTCGGCCTCTACCCCCATCTCCAGCAGCTGTTTGCCCACGAACTGCATGAAGGCCACCGGGCCGCAGAAGTAATAGTGCATCTGCGGATCGGCCAGGCTGCCTTGCAGCGCGCTCAAATCCATCAATCCGCGGCTGTGGTAGTCGCGGCCTTCCACGTCATCGGCACCCGGCTCGCGGTACCACACATGGCGGCTCAGATTCGGCATGCGCCCGGCAATATCCGCCACTTCATCGGCAAAGGCGTGCACGCTGCCGTTTTCCGCCGCGTGCAGCCAGTAGACCTGCGCCTGATGTTGGCTGTCGTGCAGGGTGTTGAGCATGCCGAGCATTGGGGTTTGGCCAACGCCGGCGGAGATCAGCGCCACCGGCGTAGTCGGCGTCACGTCGAGGAAGAAGTCGCCGTGCGGCGGGGCGATGTAGATCACGTCGCCTTCCTGCGCCTGCTGGTGCAGGTAGTTGGACACTTTACCCTGATTTTCACGCTTCACCGCGATGCGGTAGAACTCGCCGTTCGGCGAGGTGGTCAGCGAGTACTGGCGAATTTCCTGATGCTCCAGGCTGTCGTGCTTGATGTAAACCGCCAGGTATTGCCCCGGTTTGAAGTCCGCCACCCGGCCGCCGTCCACCGGTGCCAGCACGAAGCTGCAGATCACGTCGCTCTGCGGCTGTTTCTTCAGGATGCGGAATGCGCGCAGATCGCGCCAGCCGCCGTTGTCGGTTTCGCTCTGCTGATAAATCTGCTCTTCACGCTGGATAAATACGTTGGCCAGCACGCCGTAGGCTTTGCCCCAGGCGTCCAAGACTTCCTGGCCCGGGCTGAACATTTCGTCCAGCGTCGCCAGCAGGTGACCGCCGACGATTTGGTACTGCTCCGGCTGGATATTGAAGCTGGTGTGCTTCTGCGCGATACGCTCCACCGCCGGCAGCAGCGCCGCAAGGTTCTCGATGTTGGCGGCATAGGCGCAGATGGCGTCGAACAGCGCCTGACGCTGATCGCCGTTGCGCTGATTGCTCATATTGAAAATGTCTTTCAATTCCGGATTGTGGGCGAACATGCGATCGTAAAAGTGGGCGGTCAGCTTCGGCCCGGTTGCTGCCAGCAGGGGAATGGTGGATTTCACGGTGGCGATGGTTTGGCTATCCAGCATGGGGGCGCTCCTTGGGTTGGGATCTTGACGACAATTGTAATGATGTATTTTAAATGCATCTTATTGGGTTCCGCGCCGCTTGTAAATACCCTTGTTTTCGTTGCGGTGTTCTTCGGGCGTCGATCGCGCTCACAGAACATGAAAAAAGCGCATTGTTCGCATGAGGAAATGTCCGTTGATAAACGGGAGCGTTTCGCGGATCAAAGCCTTGCGCCGCCTTAAGCCAATCGTTTGCGTAAAAACCTCTGTCAAGACCTATCTTCGGTAGGGCGAAACGGTTTACACTGTGACCCAGAACCCAAACGGGTAGTTATTTGGTGATTTTTTAGTTAGCTGATTTAAGTCAGGAGATGCCGGATGTTAAAGCGTGAAATGAACATTGCCGATTACGATGCGGAACTGTGGCGTGCCATGGAGCAGGAAGTGGTGCGTCAGGAAGAGCACATCGAGCTGATCGCGTCTGAGAACTACACCAGCCCGCGCGTAATGCAGGCTCAGGGTTCCCAGCTGACCAACAAATACGCTGAAGGCTATCCGGGCAAGCGTTACTACGGCGGCTGCGAATACGTGGATATCGTTGAGCAGTTGGCTATCGACCGCGCCAAAGAGTTGTTCGGCGCCGATTACGCCAACGTGCAGCCGCACTCCGGCTCCCAGGCTAACTTCGCCGTTTACACCGCGCTGCTGCAGCCGGGCGACACCATTCTGGGCATGAACCTGGCGCACGGCGGCCACCTGACCCACGGTTCCCCGGTTAACCTGTCCGGCAAACTGTATAACGTGGTGCCTTACGGCATCGACGACAAAGGTCAAATCGACTATGACGATCTGGCCAAACAGGCGCAAACCCACAAGCCGAAAATGATCATCGGCGGCTTCTCCGCCTACTCTGGCGTGGTTGACTGGGCCAAAATGCGCGAAATCGCCGACAGCATCGGCGCTTACCTGTTCGTCGACATGGCGCACGTGGCTGGCCTGATCGCCGCCGGCGTGTACCCGAACCCGGTGCCGCACGCGCACATCGTCACCACCACCACCCACAAAACCCTGGCGGGCCCGCGCGGCGGCCTGATCCTGGCGAAGGGCGGCGACGAAGAGCTGTACAAGAAGCTGAACTCCGCCGTGTTCCCTGGCGGCCAGGGCGGCCCGCTGATGCACGTGATCGCCGGCAAGGCGGTGGCGCTGAAAGAAGCGATGGAGCCTGAGTTCAAGGTTTACCAGCAGCAAGTGGCGGTCAACGCCAAGGCGATGGTGGAAGTGTTCCTGCAGCGCGGCTACAAAGTGGTCTCCGGCGGCACCCATAACCACCTGTTCCTGCTGGATCTGGTCGACAAAAACCTGACCGGTAAAGAAGCTGACGCCGCCCTGGGCCGCGCCAACATCACCGTCAACAAAAACAGCGTGCCGAACGATCCGAAGAGCCCGTTCGTTACCTCCGGCGTGCGTATCGGCACCCCGGCCGTCACCCGTCGCGGCTTCAAAGAAGCCGACGTGCGCGAACTGGCCGGTTGGATCTGTGATGTGCTGGACAACATCAACGATGAAGCCACCATCGAACGCACCAAGAAGAAAGTGCTGGATATCTGCGCCCGCCTGCCGGTTTACGCCTAATCCCGCTTTCGCCTGACAAAACCCGCTGCGGCGGGTTTTTTTATGGCCGCTTGCGGCAAACTGTGAGCTGTCTGGCACTCTAACGCATTGAAGTGGAATGAAGATTGCGGGCCGGTGTGAGCTCTGTCAAAGTATTGCCCTCACACCGGAGGGATCATGGTTCTGCAATCCACGCGTTGGCTCGCGCTCAGTTATTTCACCTACTTTTTTTCCTACGGCATTTTCTTACCGTTCTGGGGCGTGTGGCTGAAAGGCGAGGGCATCGCGCCCGAAACCATCGGCATATTGCTCGGCGCCGGTTTGGTGGCCCGCTTCCTCGGCAGTTTACTGATTGCTCCCCGCGTTAAAGATCCCTCTCATCTGGTCGCCGCCCTGCGCCTGCTGGCGCTGCTGACCCTGGCTTTCGCGGTTGGCTTCTGTTTCGGCAACGGTTGGGGCTGGCTGATGCTGGTGATAGCGGGGTTCAACCTGTTCTTCTCGCCGCTGGTGCCGCTGACCGACGCGCTGGCCGCCACCTGGCAAAAGCAGATCCGCATGGACTACGGCCGGGTGCGGCTGTGGGGCTCGCTGGCGTTCGTCATCGGCTCGGCGCTGACCGGGCAACTGGTGGCGGTGTGGGGCCATAACGCCATTCTCTACAGCCTGATCCTCAGCGTGCTGGCGATGCTGCTGGGCATGCTGCTGAAGCCGAGCGTGATGCCGCAGGGCGAAGCGCGCACGCACGGCGGGGCCGAGCGTTCGCTGTGGGCGCTGCTGAAAGAGGGGCCGGTGTGGCGCTTCCTGCTGTGCGTCACGCTGCTGCAGGGCGCGCACGCCGGCTACTACAGCTTCGGCTCCATTTACTGGCAGGAGGCGGGCTATTCGGCCTCGACCATCGGTTATCTGTGGTCGCTGGGCGTGGTGGCGGAAGTGATTATTTTCGCCAGCAGCAACGTGCTGTTCCGCCGCTGGAATGCGCGCAACCTGCTGCTGCTTTCCGCCTGTTGCGGCGTGTTGCGCTGGAGCCTGATGGCCTACAGCACCGAGCTGGGTTGGCTGCTGCTGATCCAAATCCTGCACTGCGGCACCTTCACCGTCTGCCATCTGGCGGCGATGCGCTTTATCGCCGCGCGCCAGGGGCAAGAGGTGATCCAACTGCAGGCGGTGTATTCGGCGCTGGCGATGGGCGGCGGCATCGCCGTCATGACGGTCATTGCCGGGTTCCTGTTCGAACATTGGCAGGGCGGGGTGTTCTGGGTGATGGCGGCGGTCGCGGTGCCGGCCTTGTTCATCCGGCCGCCGGCGGTCAGCGTCAGCCGGTGATTAAGGGGCTTCCAGCAGCGCGCGGATGGCCTGGCGCTGGCGGTTTTCCAGCGGCAGTTCGGTATAGATCAGCGGCGGGTGCGGCTCGTTGTGCACCGCCGCGTAGGGGGTGATCACCAGCGTGACGCCCTGCGGCGCTCCGCCGCGCAGATAGTCGCTCAGCGGCAGATACTTGATGTTCAGCGGCAGCAGCGTGAGCTCGCGGATCTGATATTCCACCTCCTCTTCCAGCTGCGGGTTGTCCAGCGTCAGCAACAGCACCTGTTTTTCCTGCAGCGCGTTGTCCTGCATCAGCCAGGCGCCGAAGCTGATGGCCACCAGGCCCGCCTCCTCGTTGGAAAAATGCACGCCGTACTCCTGTTCCAGCGGTTTCAGCGCTTCCTGCGTGGTGCGCATCAGCCGCGGGTATTTGCGCACCACGTCTTCCAGCAGCATATTGTCGATGCCGATGGCGAAACGGCAGCGCTCCAGCGCCGGCGCCAGGTGGGCGAACAGCTGGCTGACCAGCTCCGCCTTGTTGCTGAAGGCCATGTCGGAAAGCTGCTGGAAACGCTCGACCATGCTGTCGATCGCCGTCATCAACCGCTGCTCTTGCGCCGAGTCATTGCTGTGGTAGCTGTGATTTTTCAACAGGGTGAAGGTCAGCGCCAAAAAATCGCGCTCGTCTGCCTGCGGCGGCTGGTTAAACAGCCGGTTGCAGGCCTGATGCAGCCAGGCGGCGGCTTGCTGCTCCGGCTTTTGCCGCAGCCAGTCGCGTTGAACGGCGTCGAAACGCGGATGCTGCTGCAGGCGATTTTGCCAGGCGCAGTAGAGCAGGTAATGCTGCAGAAATTGGCGGTCGCGCGCGTCGAAGTGGCGGTTAAGCAGCGGCCCGCAGGCGTCGATCGCCTCCGCCAGCGCAGACGTCGGGACGGCATCGGCCGCCAGCGCTTGCCTCAGGCGCGGGGCGAAGTGGCTTTCGACAAACAGCGGGCTGCAGCGCAGCGCCCGCCGCAGCCAATGGATCAGGCACAGGCGTTGGTCAAGCGCGCTGCCCCGCAGTTGGTAGCCATGGTCGGGATCGACGGCGATCTCCAGGTGATGGAAACGCTGGATTTCACTGGCTACCTCGGCTATATCTTGCCGGGTTATCGGGGGGGCGACGCCGTTGATTCGGCTTAGGGTCTCCAGTTGTAACTCGGGCTCCGGCGTGTACAGCATCAGCAGCAGATGGCAGCGCCGTTGTTGTCCGGAGAGCGCGGGCACGGGAGAGGTGTCCAGGCTCATTATCACCTTCCGGCATAAAAGGTTGCGATTATGCCTAAGCATAGCAAAAGGCTTTGCAACGTCAGGATGACAGCGCGGCTTTTACTTCGGCTTACAACTTTCGTCACAAATATCGCCGGGAGAGGCGGGCCGTTCGGCAGTTATTTGTGTTACGTTATAACAAATGCAGGTAAGACAGGATAATGATGAAGTTACGTCGTCTTTTGGCTGCTTTCGGCGCCGTGTTCAGCGCCGGTGCGATCGCGCATCCACACAGCTTTATCGACATGAACACCACCTTTGTCGCCAAGGACCAGCGGCTGGTCGGCCTGAAAATGGTGTGGGTGATGGATGAAATCACCTCGGCGGATCTGCTCTACGATGCGAAAAACGCCAAGAGCGATTCGGAAGTATGGAAAAAGCTGGCGGCGGAAGTGATGGCCAATGTGCTGGGGCAGCACTATTTCACCGATCTTTACCGCGACGGCAAGCCGGTGAAATACCTGAACTTGCCCAGCGAATATCACCTGTCGCGCCAGGGCAACCAGGCGGTGCTGGAGTTCGTGCTGCCGTTGGCCGAACCGCAGCCGCTGGCGGGCAAGCCGTTCGAACTTTCTACTTACGATCCGACTTATTTCGTGGATATGACCTATAAAGATCAAAATGCGCTGCATTTGCCGCCGGAGATGGCGCAGCAGTGCAGCTACAAGCTGATGACGCCCCAGCCGAATGCGTCGCTGCAGGCCTATGCGCTGTCGCTCGACAAGAACGACTCGCCCGGTGAAGACCTGGCGCTGGGGCAGCAGTTCGCCCAGCGGGTGACGCTGCAATGTCGCTGAATCTCTCGCAACCGACGACGAGCCGGCGCCACTGGGCCTTCGGCCTGTGGCCGCTGCTGCCGTTTACGCTGGCGCTGGCGGCCGCCGCGCTGCTGGCGTGGCACTATTGGCCGCAGCTGCTGATGCAGAGCGTGGTATGGCAAAAAGCGCTGCACCAGCAGATGGCGGGGCTATTGCAGCAGGTGAAGGCCGCGCCGCAGCAGGCCGGGCTGGCGCTGATGCTGTTCAGCCTCGGCTATGGCGTCTTGCATGCGCTCGGCCCCGGCCACGGCAAAGTGGTGATCGCCACCTATCTGGCCACCCATCCGGCGCGGCTGAAAAGCAGCCTGAAGCTGACCTTCGCCGCTTCGCTGGTGCAGGGCGGGGTGGCGATCGCGCTGGTCACGTTGATGCTGGTGGTGTTACAGCTCTCTTCGCGCCAGCTGCATCAAAGCAGTTTCTGGCTGGAGAAGGGCAGCTTTATCCTGGTGATGCTGCTTGGCGTGCTGCTGAGTTGGCGCGCGCTGAAACGCCTGTTTGCGGCGATCAAGGCGATGCGCCCGGCGCCGGCGCTGCGCATCAACAGCCTGACGCCGCTGGCGGCGGATCATGTGCACAGCGCCAATTGCGGCTGCGGCCACCGGCATCTGCCGAGCGACAGCGAGCTGCAGGCGGGAAGCGATTGGCGCACTCAGGCCGCCATCGTGCTGGCGATGGGCATGCGTCCCTGTTCGGGAGCGATTTTGGTGTTGCTGTTTTCCAAGGTGATCGGCGTGTTCGGCTGGGGAGTGATCTCCGCGCTGGCGATGGCGTTCGGCACCTCGTTGACCATCTCCATGCTGGCGCTGCTGGTGCATTACAGCCGCCGGCTGGCGGTGCGCCTCAGCCGTTCGCGCGCGCCCGCCGCCTGGAGCGCGGTGGCCTGGGGGGCGCTGGCGCTGGCCGGCGGTCTGATCCTGTTGGCCGCCGGGCTGTTGCTGTACGTCAGCGCGCAGCCAGAATTCGGCGGCGGCATCCGCCCCTTCTCCCGCTAACCGGCATAAAAAAAGCGCTGCATCGGCAGCGCTTTTTTTCGATTCGCTTCTGGCGATTAACGCTTCAGCGCTTCGCTCAGTTCTTCACGCATGGTGGCCAGCATGGCTTTCACCACGCGCGGGTTGCCTGCGACCACGTTGCCGGAGCTGAAGTGATTGTGGCCGCCGACGAAGTCGGTGACCAGGCCGCCAGCTTCACGCACCAGCAGTTCGCCTGCGGCGAAGTCCCACGGCTTCAGGCCGATTTCGAAGAAACCGTCCACGCGGCCGGCGGCGACATAGGCCAGATCCAGCGCAGCGGAACCGGTGCGGCGGAAGTCCGCGCACTGGGTGAACAGCTTGCCGACGATATTGATGTAAGGCGTGGCGTGCTGTTTGACTTTAAACGGGAAGCCGGTCGCCAGGATGGTGCCATCCAGATCTTTGGCGTTGGTGCCGCGCAGACGGTAACCGTTGAGCTGTGCGCCCTGGCCGCGCGTGGCGGTGAACAGTTCGTTGCGCATCGGATCGTAAACCACGGCCACTTCGGTACGGCCTTTGATGCGTACGGCGATGGAAACGGAGAAATGAGGGAAACGTTTGATGAAGTTTGCAGTGCCATCCAGTGGATCGATCACCCATTGCACATCGCGATCTTCGCCGATCAGCTCACCGCGTTCTTCGCTCACGATACTGTGTTGCGGATAAGACTTGCGGATGACGTCGATGATCAGATGCTCTGCATCGCGATCGACGTTGGTGACGAAGTCATTGGTCCCTTTCTGGCTCGCTTCTACAGCGTCCGGGGTTTCGTAGTTTTTGGCAATCAGGTTACCGGCCTTGCGCGCAGCGCGCACGGCGATAGTCAGCATCGGATGCATGGGTATCTTCCAACTAGGATGTTAAAGAACAGGAAACGGCGCGAAGTATAGCAGCTGTTCGGCAAATTGCCTACGGCTGTGTTAAGATGCTGCGATTTTCCGCCACGCTCAGAGTTTGTATGCTGCACAATATCCGCATTGTTCTGGTAGAGACTTCACATACCGGCAACATGGGCTCGACCGCCAGAGCCATGAAAACCATGGGGTTAACCAACCTTTATCTGGTTAATCCGCTGATCAAACCCGATTCTCAGGCCATCGCCCTGGCCGCCGGCGCCAGCGACGTGATCGGCAACGCCACTATCGTCGATACCCTCGATGACGCCATCGCCGGCTGCAGCCTGGTGGTGGGCACCAGCGCACGTTCTCGCACCTTGCCGTGGCCGATGCTGGAGCCGCGCGAATGCGGCGTGCGCGCGGTACACGAGGGCGAGCACGCGCCGGTGGCGCTGGTGTTCGGCCGCGAACGCGTCGGGCTGACCAACGATGAATTGCAAAAGTGCCACTACCACGTCGCCATTCCGGCCAACCCGGACTACAGCTCGCTGAACCTGGCGATGGCGGTGCAGATCCTGGCGTACGAAGTGCGCGTGGCTTACCTCGATCGCCAACAGGCGGGCGCGCCGCAGTTGGAAGAGACGCCGTATCCGCTGGTGGACGACCTCGAGCGTTTCTATCAGCATCTGGAGCAGACGCTGCAGCGCACCGGTTTCATTCGCCCGTCGCATCCGGGCCAGGTGATGAACCGCCTGCGTCGGCTGTTCACCCGCGCGCGCCCGGAAGGGCAGGAGCTGAATATCCTGCGCGGCATGCTGACGTCGATAGAGAAACAGGATAAACATCAAGGTAATTAATTGATGTGGCATAACGGTGGGTGACAATAGTATTAGTTATCCAAAGGTTATAACATGTATTTTATATACCTTTGTTCTTGCTAAGTTCAAAACGTGCTAATACTTGAGTTAATTACTGGGTTAAATAGTTGACTGTTTTACTCAGGAATGTCAGACTTTCGGCCATATTTGACCAACAGGTAACCATTGAGCTATGAGACTGACATCCAAAGGCCGTTATGCCGTAACCGCTATGCTCGACGTAGCGCTGCATTCCCAGGAAGGGCCGGTGCCACTGGCGGACATTTCCGAACGCCAGGGTATTTCGCTCTCTTATCTGGAACAATTATTCTCCCGTCTGCGCAAGAATGGCCTGGTGGCCAGCGTGCGTGGCCCGGGCGGTGGTTATCTGCTGGGTAAAGACGCGGGTGAGATCGCCGTTGGCGCTGTCATCACTGCCGTCGATGAATCGGTAGATGCAACCCGTTGCCAGGGCAAAGAAGGCTGTCAGGGCGGCGATCGCTGCTTGACCCACGCCCTATGGCGCGATCTGAGCGAGCGCATCAGCGGGTTCCTGAACAACATTACGCTGGCAGAACTGGTCAACAACCAGGAAGTGCTGGTGGTGGCGGATCGTCAAAACAACGATACGCGCCGCACGGCCAACGGCCGTCCGCAAGAAACTATCAACGTTAATCTGCGCGCATAAGCAGCTGGCGAAATTATTTTAGTTTTTGGAAGTGATGTACGGAGCACAAGAGCAATGAAATTACCGATTTATCTGGATTACTCAGCAACGACGCCGGTTGACCCGCGCGTTGCTGAGAAGATGATGCAGTTTTTGACCCTGGACGGCACTTTCGGCAACCCGGCTTCCCGTTCCCACCGTTTCGGTTGGCAGGCGGAAGAGGCGGTAGACATCGCCCGTAACCAAATCGCCGAACTGGTGGGCGCTGACCCGCGCGAAATCGTCTTCACCTCCGGGGCGACCGAATCCGACAACCTGGCGATCAAAGGCGCTGCCAATTTCTACCAGAAAAAAGGCAAGCACATCATCACCAGCAAAACCGAACACAAAGCCGTGCTCGACACCTGCCGTCAGCTGGAGCGCGAAGGGTTTGAAGTCACCTACCTGGCGCCGCAGAGCAACGGCATCATCAGCCTGCAGGATCTCGAAGCGGCGCTGCGCGATGACACCATCCTGGTCTCCATCATGCACGTCAACAACGAAATCGGCGTGGTGCAGGACATCGAAGCGATCGGCGAAATGTGCCGTGCGCGCGGTATCATCTACCACGTTGACGCCACCCAGAGCGTGGGCAAACTGCCTATCGATCTGAGCAAGCTGAAAGTCGACCTGATGTCGTTCTCCGGCCACAAAATCTATGGCCCGAAAGGCATCGGCGCGCTGTACGTGCGTCGCAAGCCGCGCATCCGCATCGAAGCGCAGGTACACGGCGGCGGTCACGAGCGCGGCATGCGTTCCGGCACCCTGCCTGTCCACCAGATCGTCGGCATGGGCGAAGCTTATCGCATCGCCAAAGAAGAGATGACCGAAGAGATGGCGCGTCTGCGCACCCTGCGTGACCGTCTGTGGAACGGCGTGAAAGATATGGAAGAAGTGTATCTGAACGGCGATCTGGAGCACGGCGCACCGAACATCCTGAACGTCAGCTTCAACTACGTAGAAGGCGAGTCGCTGATCATGGCGCTGAAAGACCTGGCCGTTTCTTCCGGTTCAGCCTGTACCTCCGCCAGCCTCGAGCCGTCCTACGTGCTGCGCGCGCTGGGCATGAGCGATGAATTGGCGCACAGCTCGATCCGTTTCTCCCTGGGGCGTTTCACCACGGAAGAAGAGATCGACTACACCATTCAACTGGTGCGTAAATCCATCGGCCGTCTGCGCGATCTGTCCCCACTGTGGGAGATGTTCAAGCAGGGCGTGGACATCAACAGCATCGAATGGGCGCATCATTAATTCTCAGGTTTCAGGAGCAAGGTCATGGCTTACAGCGAAAAAGTAATCGATCATTATGAAAACCCGCGCAACGTGGGTTCTTTCGACAACGAAGATCCTACCGTCGGCAGCGGCATGGTAGGGGCGCCGGCTTGTGGCGACGTCATGAAGCTGCAAATCAAGGTTAACGATGAAGGTATCATCGAAGACGCGCGCTTTAAAACTTACGGCTGCGGTTCTGCCATCGCCTCCAGCTCGCTGGTGACCGAATGGATGAAAGGCAAGTCGCTCGATCAGGCTGAAGCGATCAAAAACACCCAGATCGCCGAAGAGCTGGAATTGCCGCCGGTCAAAATTCACTGCTCGATCCTGGCTGAAGACGCCATCAAAGCAGCGATTGCCGACTATAAGAGCAAGCATAGCGCCAAGTAATTTGTCTGAGTCGGCCCGGCCGCGCCGGGCTTTGATGTGAAGTGTGAGGTTGTGATGTCTATTACCATGAGCGACAGCGCTGCGCAGCGTGTTCAGGCGTTTTTGACGAACCGCGGCAAAGGTCTTGGCCTGCGTCTGGGAGTGCGAACTTCCGGCTGCTCCGGGATGGCGTACGTGCTGGAATTTGTTGACGAAGCCAACGATGACGACATCGTATTTGAAGACAAAGGCATCAAGGTGATCATCGACGGCAAGAGCCTGGTCTACCTTGACGGCACCGAGCTTGATTTCGTTAAGGAAGGCCTGAACGAAGGCTTCAAGTTCAACAACCCGAACGTCTCAAGCGAGTGCGGCTGCGGCGAGAGTTTCAACGTCTGACAGTCCATCGTGCTCCCCCGTTTCGGCGGGGGAACTTCATCCGCTAACGCCCAGAGCACGCTATGGATTACTTTACTTTATTCGGGCTGCCAGTTCGCTACACCGTGGACGGCAGCCTGCTTGCGTCCCGCTTCCAGGATCTGCAGCGCCAATTCCACCCCGATCGTTTCGCCAACCAGCCGGAGCGCGAACGCCTGATGGCGTTGCAGCAGGCGGCGACCATCAATGAAGCCTACCAGGCGCTGAAGCACCCGTTAAAACGCGCGGAGTATATGCTATCTTTGCACGGCTTCGATCTGGGCAACGAACAGCATACGATGCGCGACACCGCGTTTCTGATGGAACAGCTGGAGCTGCGTGAAGAGCTCGACGCCATTGAGCGCAAGCCGGATGCGGAAAGCCTGCTGACCGATTTCGGCGCGCGGCTGGCCACCTCCATCAAGCAGCGCAGCGCGCTGATGCTGCAGCAGTTGGACAGTGAACAGTGGGCGGATGCCGCCGACACCGTGCGCAAGCTGCGCTTTTTGGACAAACTCCAGCAACAGGTTGAACAACTCGAAGAAAAACTGCTGGGTTTTGAGTAACACCTTCTGATTCTGATTGTGGAAGCTTCAACATGGCCTTATTACAAATTAGTGAGCCTGGCCTCAGCGCCGCACCGCACCAGCGACGTCTGGCCGCCGGCATCGACTTAGGCACCACCAACTCGCTGGTCGCCACGGTGCGCAGCGGGCAAGCGGAAACGCTGGCTGACGATCAGGGACGCCATTTGCTGCCTTCGGTGGTGCATTATCAGGCGGACGCACAGCGCGTCGGCTGGGATGCGCGCCAACAGGCGGCGCAGGATCCGGCCAATACCGTCAGCTCCATCAAACGCATGATGGGCCGCTCGTTGGCGGACGTGCAGCAACGTTACCCGAACCTGCCGTATCAATTTCAGGCCAGCGACAACGGCCTGCCGCTGATCGTCACCGCCGCCGGCCCGGTTAACCCGGTCGGCGTCTCCGCCGACATCCTGCGGGCTCTGTCCGCGCGCGCGCAAGCGGCGCTGGAAGGCGAGCTGGATGGCGTCGTGATCACCGTTCCCGCTTACTTCGACGACGCGCAGCGCCAGGGCACCAAAGACGCGGCGCGTCTGGCCGGCCTGCACGTTCTGCGTCTGCTGAACGAACCGACCGCTGCGGCGATCGCCTACGGGCTGGATTCCGGCCAGGAAGGGGTGATCGCGGTTTACGATCTGGGCGGCGGCACCTTTGATATCTCCATTCTGCGCCTCAGCCGCGGCGTGTTCGAAGTGCTGGCCACCGGCGGCGATTCCGCGCTGGGCGGCGACGACTTCGATCATCTGTTGGCCGACTGGCTGCGTGAGCAGGCCGGCGTGGCCGATCGCAGCGATCACGGCGTGCAGCGCCAACTGCTGGATGCCGCCATCGCCGCCAAAATCGCATTAAGCGATGCCGACAGCGTGCGCGTTGAGGTGGCCGGTTGGCAGGGCGAAGTGACCCGCGCCCAGTTTGAAGCGCTGATCGCCCCGCTGGTGAAACGTACGCTGATGGCTTGCCGCCGCGCGCTGAAAGACGCCGGCGTCGGCGCCGACGAGGTTCTGGAAGCGGTGATGGTCGGCGGTTCTACCCGCGTGCCGTTGGTGCGTGAGCAAGTGGGCGCCTTCTTTGGCCGCACGCCGCTGACGTCGATCGATCCGGATAAAGTGGTCGCCATCGGCGCCGCGATCCAGGCCGACATTCTGGTGGGCAACAAGCCGGACAGCGACATGCTGCTGCTGGACGTGATCCCGCTGTCGCTGGGCCTCGAAACCATGGGCGGCCTGGTGGAGAAAGTGATCCCGCGCAACACCACCATTCCGGTGGCGCGCGCGCAGGAGTTCACCACCTTTAAAGACGGCCAGAGCGCGATGATGATCCACTTGCTGCAGGGCGAGCGCGAGCTGGTGCAGGATTGCCGTTCGCTGGCGCGCTTCACGCTGCGCGGCCTGCCGCCATTGCCTGCCGGGGGCGCGCACATTCGCGTCACCTTCCAGGTGGATGCCGACGGCCTGCTGAGCGTCACCGCGATGGAGAAATCCACCGGCGTGGAAGCCTCGATCCAGGTCAAGCCGTCGTACGGCCTGTCGGACAGCGAAATCGCCGGCATGATCAAGGATTCGATGGCCAACGCGCAAAGCGACGTGGGCGCGCGCAAGCTGGCGGAGCAACGCGTGGAAGCCGCGCGGGTGCTGGAAAGCCTGCAGGGCGCGCTGGCCACCGACGCCGCGCTGCTGAGCGAGGCGGAAAGCCAGGCGATCGCCGCCGCGACCCAGGCGTTGCAGCAGGCGGCGCAGGGTGAAGACCCCGCCGCTATCGAAGACGCCATCAAAACATTAGATGCACAAACGCAAGATTTTGCCGCGCGCCGCATGGACGCTTCCATTCGCCGCGCGCTGGCTGGCCATTCTGTGGATGAGGTTTAACCATGCCTAAAATTGTTTTCCTGCCCCATCAAGATCTGTGCCCGGAAGGGGCGGTTCTGGAAGCCGAAAAAGGGGAGTCGATCCTCAACGTTGCGCTGCGCAACGGCATTGAAATCGAGCACGCCTGCGAGAAATCCTGCGCCTGCACCACCTGCCACTGCATCGTGCGTGAAGGCTTCGATTCGCTGGAAGAGAGCAGCGAGCTGGAAGACGACATGCTGGACAAAGCGTGGGGGCTGGAGCCGGAAAGCCGTCTGAGCTGCCAGGCGCTGGTCGCCGACGAAGATCTGGTGGTCGAAATGCCGCGCTACACCGTCAACCACGCGCGTGAGCATTAATTGTTAGCCGCGGCGCCAACCAGGAGATCATAATGGGACTGAAGTGGACCGACAGCCGTGAAATCGGCGAAGCCCTGTACGACCAATACCCGGACACCGATCCGAAAACCGTGCGTTTTACCGACATGCATCAGTGGATCTGCGATCTGGAAGAGTTCGATGATGATCCGCAGGCTTCCAACGAAAAAATACTGGAAGCGATCCTGCTGGTCTGGTTAGATGAAGCGGAGTAAATAGCGTAACGGGCTGCCATAGGCGGCCCGTTTATTTTGTATCCGACAAGATTAATAAAAGAATAATCCGGAGTAAGAAGGCTATGACAACAGAATTCATGCAGGTCATGCTGTCGCAACAACCTGCCGACGCCCGCTGGGGCGAGAAAGCGCTGCTGAGCACCAACGGCGAAGGGATGACCATCCATCTGACCGGCGCCGACAAGCTGGGCGCGATCCAGCGCGCGGGCCGCAAAATTGACGGCCAGGGCATCAAAAACGTCAAGCTGGCCGGCGACGGTTGGGATTTGGAAAACAGCTGGGCGTTTTGGCAGGGCTACCGCGGGCCGAAAGGGCAGCGCAACGTCGAATGGGCCGATCTGCCGGAAGCCGCGCGTCAGGAGCTGGATAAGCGCCTGAAGATCGTTGACTGGGTGCGCGACACCATCAATATGCCGGCGGAAGAGCTGGGGCCGGAGCAACTGGCGACCCGCGCCGTCGATCTGATGTGCGACGTCGGCTGCGATGCCGTCAGCTACCGCATCACCAAGGGCGAAGATCTGCGCGAGCAGAACTATGCCGGCATCCACACCGTCGGCCGCGGTTCCGAACGCCCGCCGGTGCTGCTGGCGCTGGACTTCAACCCGACCGGTAACCCGGACGCGCCGGTGTTCGCTTGCCTGGTCGGCAAGGGCATCACCTTCGATACCGGCGGTTATAGCCTGAAACAGAGCGCCTTTATGGATTCGATGAAGGCTGACATGGGCGGTGCGGCCACCATCACCGGCGCCCTGGCGCTGGCGGCGGCGCGCGGCCTGAAGCAGCGCGTGAAGCTGTACCTGTGCTGCGCCGACAACATGGTCAGCGGCAACGCCTTCAAACTGGGTGACATCATTCGCTATCGCAACGGCAAAACCGTTGAGGTGATGAACACCGATGCGGAAGGGCGCCTGGTGCTGGCCGACGGCCTGATCGACGCTTCTGAGCAGAATCCGCAACTGATTATCGACTGCGCCACCCTGACCGGCGCGGCCAAAACCGCGGTGGGCAACGACTACCACGCCCTGTTCAGCTTCGACGATGCGCTGGCGCAGGAGCTGCTGAGCAGCGCCGCCGCCGAGCAAGAGCCATTCTGGCGTCTGCCGTTGGCCGAGTTCCACCGCAGCCAGCTGCCGTCCAACTTCGCCGAGCTGAACAACGTGGCCGGCCCGGCCTACACCGCCGGCGCCAGCACCGCGGCGGCTTTCCTGTCGCACTTCGTCAAGAATTACCAACAGGGCTGGCTGCACATCGACTGCTCCGCCACCTATCGCAAAGGCGCGGTGGATCAGTGGTCGGCCGGCGCGACCGGTTTGGGCGTGCGCACCCTGGCCAATCTCTTGCTGAGCAAAGCCAAATAATTGAACGCCCGCCGTGGCGGGCGCTAGAATGCGCATTATCTTCGGGGCCCAGCATGCTGGGCCTCGCTATTTGATCCCTGGAGTTTGCCATGAGTTCCCATCATCACGATGTCGCCCCGAGCGAGAACGAGCTTGAACGCCTGCTGAAGCTGGCGGTGACGGAGCCGGCCCACCGCCCGGCGTTCTTCCGTGAACTGCTCGATGCCACGGTGTTGATCCTCGGCGACAGCGAACAGGTGCAGCAGGACGGCGACATCACGCTGAACGCGGATACGCCGGTCAATATCCAGCATTGGGAAAAGCAGGACGGCGGCAGCATCATTCCGTTCTTCACCTCGCTGGAAGCGTTGCAGAAGGCCGTTGAGGACGAACAGCCGTTCATCGCCATGCCGGCGCGGGTGCTGTTCGAAATCACCCAGGGCGCGGATCTGTTCCTCAACCCGAAGGCGGAGTACGGCAAAGAGTTCTATCCGGAAGAGGTGGCGATGCTGCTGGCGACCGGCGGCGTCGTCAAACCGGTGGAGCATTACGTCGACAAAGAAACCCAAATCCTGTTGGGGCAGCCCGAAGAGTACCCGTCGGCGATGGTGGATGCGCTGACCACGCTGTTCAGCCAGCGCAAACCGGTGCGCCGCGCGTTTCTGGCGCTGATGCACGACCAGGCGGCGGACGAGAAGCCGAATCTGCTGATCGGGCTGGAAGTGGACGCCGAGCCGGCGGAGATCGAGGCGTTGATCAACGAGGCCGGCAGCGTCGCCAGCGAAACGGCGCCGAATGACGAGCCGGTGGATTTCTGTCTGGTGTCGGAGAAAGAGCGCGGCATCAGCCACTACCTGATCGCCCATACGCAGCCGTTTTATCAGCGCCGCTGGGGCAGCTGGCTGCGCAATTTGATTCCGTCCACCGACAAGACCCAGTAACGCGGCGCGTGGTCGGAAATGCCGCAGGAAGATCATATTTTTTTAATGAAATGTTGATTTTCCCGTAGGCAAGCGTTAACGGCGCACATATAATCTGCGCCACTTGAGAAGGCCGGCAACATTGCAGACCGGCCTGTTTTGGAAGTCATACAGAGGCCATCATGACCGTAGAACGTACCTTTTCCATCGTTAAACCAAACGCTGTAGCCAACAACGACATCGGCGCTATCTACGCGCGTTTCGAGCGCGCCGGTTTCAAAATCATCGCCGCTAAAATGCTGCGTCTGACTCGCGAACAAGCTGAAGGCTTCTACGCTGAGCACAAAGGCCGCCCATTCTTCGACGGTCTGGTTGAGTTCATGACCTCTGGCCCAATCATGGTGCAGGTTCTGGAATCTGAAAACGCCGTGCAGCGCAACCGCGACATCATGGGCGCAACCAACCCGGACAACGCACTGGCCGGCACCCTGCGCGCCGACTACGCGGACAGCTTCACCGCTAACGCCGTTCACGGTTCCGACTCCGTTGAATCCGCACAGCGTGAAATCGCTTACTTCTTCAACGAAAGCGAAATCTGCGCACGTTAATCGTGCCGTTTCTGAGCTGATAGCCAGGCATTCACCGGCTGAAACAATAAAAATGCCCTGAATGCCTTTCAGCCATAGAAACCCGCTACTAAAATTTGTACAATGCCGCGCCCCTGATAAGACGACTTGTCAGGGGCGTGTTTTTAGTGCCGCCACCCGAATCATGCGGGCTGAAATGCACAACTTACTGTCCATTCTTTAGCGCCATAACGTGTAATAACGAGGCCAGAGATCATTATGTTAGAACCCATCACGTCCGAGCACACCGTGTCTGAAAATAATTCGCTGATTACCCCCTCCGTTAACGTGGAGCAACCGGCTGCGGCCAAAATCAACCTGCTGGATCTGAACCGCCAGCAAATGCGCGAGTTCTTCGCCGAAATGGGCGAAAAACCGTTCCGCGCCGATCAGGTGATGAAGTGGATTTACCACTACTGCTGCGACGATTTCGAGCAGATGACCGACATCAACAAAGTCCTGCGCGGCAAGCTGCAGCGCGTGGCGGAAATCCGCGCGCCGGAAGTGGCGGAAGAACAGCGTTCGGCCGACGGCACCATCAAGTGGGCGATCAAGGTGGGCGATCAGCAGGTCGAAACCGTATATATCCCGGAAGCCGACCGCGCGACGCTGTGCGTCTCCTCGCAGGTAGGTTGCGCGCTGGAGTGCAAATTCTGTTCGACGGCGCAGCAGGGCTTCAACCGCAACCTGCGCGTGTCGGAAATCATCGGCCAGGTGTGGCGCGCGGCGAAGATCATCGGCGCGCTGAAGGTGACCGGCCAACGCCCGATCACCAACGTGGTGATGATGGGCATGGGCGAACCGCTGCTTAACCTGAACAACGTGGTGCCGGCGATGGAAATCATGCTGGACGACTTCGGCTTTGGCCTGTCCAAACGCCGCGTGACTCTATCTACCTCTGGCGTGGTGCCGGCGCTGGACAAGCTGGGCGACATGATCGACGTGGCGCTGGCTATTTCGCTGCACGCGCCGAACGACACCATCCGTGATGAGATCGTGCCGATCAACCGCAAGTACAACATCGAAACCTTCCTGTCCGCGGTGCGTCGCTACCTGGAGAAATCCAACGCCAACCAGGGCCGCGTCACCGTCGAGTATGTGATGCTGGATCATATCAACGACAGCACCGACGACGCGCATCAGCTGGCGGAAGTGCTGAAAGACACGCCGTGCAAGATCAACCTGATCCCATGGAACCCGTTCCCGGGCGCTCCGTACGGCCGCAGCTCCAACAGCCGGGTGGATCGTTTCTCCAAGGTGTTGATGGAATACGGCTTTACGACTATTGTTCGTAAAACCCGCGGTGACGATATCGACGCCGCCTGCGGGCAACTGGCGGGTGAAGTGATCGACCGTACCAAGCGTACCCTGAAAAAGAAAATGGCCGGGGAACCTATCAACGTACGGGCGGTCTGAATCCTATAGCACCATTTTTTTGTTATCTAACAGCCTGTTATGTGAAATATTCACGCTAATGGGCGTTAGCTGGCGGCCGATAAGGAAATGAATGCGGGCATGAAGCTGAAACTGTGGGGTGTGTGGCTGGCGGCCGGACTGTTGGCCGGGTGTTCCGGTTCAGCGCCGGAAAAGGAAGCGCAAGTCTCTGAGGCGGGCCAGACGCGGTTGCAGCTGGGCCTGGAGTACCTGCAGCAAGGCGACATGGACGCCGCGCGCCAGAACCTGGAAAAGGCGCTGGACGCGGCCCCGCAGGATTACCGCACGCAGTTGGGCATGGCGCTCTACGCGCAGCGGAACGGTGAAAACGCCGCGGCCGAACAGCGTTATCGGCAAGCGCTCAAACTTGCGCCGGGCAATGGCACCGTCTTGAATAATTACGGTGCGTTTCTTTGCGGTTTAGGGCAGTATGTACCGGCGCAACAGCAGTTTAGCGCTGCGGCGCTGGCGCCCGATTATGGCCAGGTCGCCGACAGCCTGGAAAACGCAGGTTACTGTTTTCTCAAGGCCGGACAAAACGATGAAGCGCGCACGCTGTTGAGCCGCGCGCTGAAAGTCGATCCGGACAAAGGCGCTCCGCTGCTGGCGGAGGCCGAAAAGCAATTTGGAGAAGGGAAGCGCGCCCAGTCGCAACTTTTATTGGATGTTTATCAGCATGTTCTGCCGGCCAGCGCCAGCAGCTTATGGTTACAGATTCGTTTCGCCGCGTTAGCCGGCCGCCAGGATAGCGTTCAACGCTATGGCAAGCAGCTAGCGCGAAGTTTTCCACAATCCAAACAGTACCAGCAGTTCTTAGCTAATGAATACTGAAGCCTCCCAAGATAAAACCGTATCCATGACGACGGGCCAGCGCCTGCGTCAGGCCCGTGAGCAACTCGGGCTGAGCCAACAGACCGTTGCAGAACGCCTGTGTCTCAAAATGTCCACCGTGCGCGATATCGAGGAAGACAGCGTGTCCGCTGACCTCGCGTCCACCTTCGTGCGCGGCTACATCCGTTCCTACGCCAAGCTGGTGCATCTGCCGGAAGACGAACTGCTGCCGATGTTGGCCAAGCAGGCGCCGTTGAAGATGGCGAAAGTGGCGCCGATGCAAAGTTTCTCGCTGGGCAAGCGTCGCAAGAAACGCGACGGCTGGCTGATGAGCTTCACCTGGCTTATCGTGTTCGTGGTGATCGGCCTGACCGGCGCCTGGTGGTGGCAAAACCACAAGGCGCAGCAGGAAGAGATCGCCACCATGGCCGATCAATCCTCGGCACAGCTTTCACAGAATAACGAAGGGCAGTCCGTGCCGCTGACCGACGGCAATGCCGACGCCGGCACCAACGTGCCGTTGACCGACAACAGCGCCGCGCCGGCTGATACCGGCGCAGCGACTCAGGCGCCGGTGGCGACCGCCCAGGCGCCGAGCGCGGCCCAGCAGCAGCCTGCCGTGGTGTCGCCAAGCCAGACCACCCTGCCGGAAACCGCGCCGGCGGCACAAGCGCCGTTGCCGACCGCCGATGCGGGCGTGGCTGCGCCAGCGGCCGATCCGAACGCGCTGGTGATGGATTTCTCCGCCGACTGCTGGCTGCAGGTGACCGACGCGAGCGGTAAAACGCTGTTCAGCGGCACCCAGAAGCAAGGCGGCAAGCTGAACCTGACCGGCACTGCGCCGTATAAACTGACCATCGGCGCGCCGGCGGCAGTTCAGATCCAGTATCAGGGTAAACCGGTTGATTTAAGCCGGTTCGTTAAGTCAAACCGTGTTGCTCGCCTGACCGTCGCCGCGCAGTAATCGCGCGGCTGGTCGTGATGTCAGAGCAGCAATGGAGAGTAAGTAATGCATAACCAAGCGCCCATCAACCGTCGAAAATCTACACGCATTTACGTCGGCAAGGTGCCTATTGGTGATGGCGCGCCGATTGCCGTGCAGTCGATGACCAACACCCGTACCACCGATGTTGAAGCAACGGTTAATCAGATCAAAGCGCTGGAGCGCGTGGGCGTCGACATCGTCCGCGTTTCGGTTCCTACCATGGACGCCGCCGAGGCGTTCAAACTGATCAAGCAGCAGGTCAACGTGCCGCTGGTCGCCGATATCCACTTCGATTATCGCATCGCGCTGCAGGTTGCCGAATATGGCGTAGACTGCCTGCGCATCAACCCGGGCAACATCGGCAACGAATCGCGCATTCGATCGGTGGTGGACTGCGCCCGCGACAAGAACATCCCGATTCGCATCGGCGTCAACGGCGGCTCGCTGGAGAAAGACCTGCAGGAGAAGTACGGCGAACCTACGCCGGAAGCGCTGCTGGAATCCGCCATGCGCCATGTGGACATCCTCGATCGCCTCAACTTCGACCAGTTTAAGGTCAGCGTCAAGGCGTCGGACGTGTTCCTGGCGGTGCAATCCTACCGCTTGCTGGCGTCGCGCATCGATCAGCCGCTGCACCTGGGCATCACCGAAGCCGGCGGCGCGCGCAGCGGGTCGGTCAAATCGGCCATCGGCCTGGGCATGCTGCTGTCTGAAGGCATCGGCGATACCCTGCGCATCTCGCTGGCGGCGGATCCGGTCGAAGAGGTGAAGGTCGGTTTCGACATCCTGAAGTCGCTGCGCATCCGCGCGCGCGGCATCAACTTCATCGCCTGCCCGACCTGCTCGCGTCAGGAGTTCGACGTGATCGGCACGGTGAACGCGCTGGAGCAGCGTCTGGAAGACATCATCACGCCGATGGACGTTTCGATCATCGGCTGCGTGGTGAACGGCCCGGGCGAAGCGCTGGTGTCCACCATGGGCGTGACCGGCGGCCATAAGAAGAGCGGCTTCTATGAAGACGGCGTGCGCCAGAAAGAGCGTTTCGACAACGAACAGATGATCGACCAGCTGGAGGCGAAAATTCGCGCCAAGGCCGCGATGATGGACGAAAGTAACCGCATCACGGTCAATCTGCTGGAAAAATAAGCGTTATCGCTACACGGCGGGCCTGTTGGCCCGCTTGTTTATGCACCTGAAGGGCGGAAAACCGCATCCGCGTTGAATACCGGGCGGCAAAGTCCCTATAATCGGGTTCATTTTTACAGACAACGGACAGAGAACTCACGTGGCAAAGAACATTCAAGCCATTCGCGGCATGAACGACTACCTGCCGGAAGAAACGGCATTATGGCAGCGTATTGAAGGCACCCTCAAGCAGGTGCTGGGCGGCTACGGTTACAGCGAAATCCGGTTGCCGATTGTAGAGCAGACCCCGTTATTCAAACGCGCGATCGGCGAAGTGACCGACGTCGTGGAAAAAGAGATGTATACCTTCGAAGACCGCAACGGCGAAAGCCTGACGCTGCGTCCGGAAGGGACGGCTGGCTGCGTGCGCGCCGGCATCGAACATGGTCTGCTGTACAATCAGGAACAGCGTCTGTGGTACATCGGCCCGATGTTCCGCTACGAGCGCCCGCAGAAGGGGCGTTACCGTCAGTTCCATCAGCTGGGCGCGGAAGTGTTCGGCCTGCAGGGCCCGGATATCGACGCCGAGCTGATCCTGCTGACCGCCCGTTGGTGGAAAGCGCTGGGCATCGCCGAGCACGTCAAGCTGGAGCTGAACTCCATCGGCTCGCTGGAGGCGCGCGCCAACTACCGCGACGCGCTGGTGGCGTTCCTGGAGCAGCACGTCGAGGTGCTGGACGAAGACTGCAAACGCCGTATGTACAGCAACCCGCTGCGCGTGCTGGACTCCAAGAATCCTGAGGTGCAGGCGCTGCTGAACGACGCGCCGCGCCTGTCCGAGTACCTGGATGAAGAATCCCGTGCTCACTTCGCCGGTCTGTGTGAACTTTTGGCGCAGGCAGGTATCCCATATACCGTTAACGAGCGCCTGGTGCGCGGTCTGGATTACTACAACCGCACCGTGTTTGAGTGGGTGACCACCAGCCTGGGCGCGCAGGGCACCGTCTGCGCGGGCGGCCGTTACGACGGTCTGGTCGAGCAACTGGGCGGCCGCTCCACCCCGGCGGTCGGTTTCGCCATGGGCCTGGAGCGTCTGGTGCTGCTGGTGCAGGCGGTCAACCCGGAATTCAAGGCGCCGTCGGCTATCGACGTGTACGTCATCTCTTCCGGCGCGGGCACCCAGAGCGCGGCGATGCGGCTGGCTGAGCAGGTGCGCGACGCGGCGCCGCAGCTGAAGCTGATGACCAATTACGGCGGCGGCAACTTCAAGAAGCAGATCACCCGTGCGGACAAATGGGGCGCGCGCATCGCGCTGATCCTGGGTGAGAGCGAAGTGGCGGCGCAGCAGGTGGTGGTGAAAGACCTGCGCAGTGGTGAACAAGAAACGCTGGCGCAAAGCGAAGTCGCTGCGCGTCTGGCTTTGATGTTAGGTTAAGGAGAAGGACACCGTGGAAGTCTATACCACTGAAAACGAACAAGTCGACGCACTGCGTCGGTTCTTTGCCGAGAACGGCAAAGCGCTGGCGGTGGGCGTGGTGCTCGGAATTGGTGCCCTGGTTGGCTGGCGTTACTGGCAGAGCCATGAAAACTCCAACATGATGGCGGCATCGCAATCCTATCAGGAAGCCAGCGATCGTCTGGCGGCCGGCAAGCCGGATGACGTGGCTGCCGCGGAGAAATTTGTCCAGGCCAACGGCAACAGCTACGGCGTACTGGCCGCGCTGCAGTTGGCCAAGCACTTTGTCGAACAGAATGATTTCGCCAAGGCGGGACAGCAGCTGACGTTGGCGCAGGGCCAGACCAAAGACGACAACCTGTTGGCGATGATCGACCTGCGTCTGGCGCGCGTCCAGCTGCAGGAGAAAAAGCTGGATGAAGCGCTGAAAACGTTGGATGGCGTGAAAGGCGAAGGCTGGGCGGCGATGATGCAGGATGTGCGCGGCGATGTATTGCTGGCCAAGGGCGACGCCAAGGGCGCGCGCGAAGCTTACAGCAAAGGCATTGAGTCCAATGCTTCTCAGGCGCTGCAGGTTCTGCTGCGCATGAAATTGAATAACTTGTCCAGCTAAGGGGAATTCCCATGCAATTGCGTAAAACACTCTTGGTCGGACTGGTTTCCGCTGCCTTGCTGAGTGGTTGCTCGCTGTTTAACAGCGAAGAAGACGTGGTTACCATGTCGCCGTTGCCGAAAGTTGAAAATCAGTTTACGCCGAGCAAGGCGTGGAGCACCTCGGTGGGCGACGGCATCGGTGAGTATTACTCCCACCTGCGTCCGGCCTATCAGGACAGCACCATTTACGCCGCCGATCGCTTCGGCATCGTGAAAGCGATGGATGCCGACAGCGGCAACGAGAAGTGGAAGGTCAATCTCTCCGAGAAGACCGGCTTCTTCTCCAGCAACCTGTCTGCGCTGCTGTCGGGCGGCCTGACGGTCGCGGGCGACAAGGTTTACGTCGGCAGCGAAAAAGCGGTGGTTTACGCATTGAACACCGTCGATGGCGCCATCGCCTGGCAGACCAAAGTGGCCGGCGAAGCGATCTCCCGTCCGGTTGTCAGCGACGGTATGGTGTTGGTGCACACCTCCAACGGCATGCTGCAGGCGCTGAATGAAGCCGACGGCGCGGTGAAGTGGACGGTTAACCTGGATATGCCTTCGCTGTCGCTGCGCGGTGAATCCGCGCCGGCCGTCGCCTTTGGCGCCGCCATCGTCGGCGGTGACAACGGCCGCGTCAGCGCCGTGCTGATGCAGCAGGGCCAGATTATCTGGCAACAGCGCATTTCTCAGCCGAGCGGCGCGACCGAAATCGATCGCCTGAACGACGTGGACACCACGCCGGTGATCGTTGACGGCGTGGTCTACGCGCTGGGTTACAACGGCAACCTGACGGCGCTGGATCTGCGTTCCGGCCAGATCATCTGGAAACGCGAACTGGGTTCGGTGAATGATTTCATCGTCGACGCGGGCCGCATCTACCTGATCGACCAGAACGATCGCGTGGTGGCGCTCAGCACCGAAGGCGGCGTGACCGTGTGGACGCAGAGCGATCTGCTGCACCGTAACCTGACGCCGCCGGTGATGTATAATGGTTATCTGGTGACCGGTGACGCCGAAGGCTATCTGCATTGGATCAACACCACCGATGGCCGTTTTGTCGCCCAGCAGGAAGTGGACAGCTCCGGCTTCCTGTCTGCGCCGATGGTGGCCAGCGACAAGCTGGTCATCCAGGCTCGCGGCGGGAAAGTTTACGCTTTCACCCGCTAACGCCGCTCGTCGTGATCCTTCTTGCGCCCGAAAGATTTCGGGTTGCAGCCAGGCGGCAAGCGCATGAGCCCTCGGGAGCTTAGTGAGCTAAGTGACCGAGGCGAAGGTGCGCAGACAACGCCGCTGTGGCGCGAAAGATGAAGGGGAAAACGGCTCCTGAATGTTCAGGGGCCGTTTCGTATTTTATAAGCTGCACCGCTGGTGTCTATCCACAGTGCAGTAACGCATTGATTATTAAGTAATGAGGCTTCAACAATGATACCTGTCGTCGCGCTGGTCGGGCGCCCGAATGTGGGTAAATCCACCTTGTTCAACCGTTTAACCCATACGCGTGATGCGCTGGTGGCGGATTTCCCGGGGCTGACGCGTGACCGCAAGTATGGTCGTGCTGAAATCGAAGGCAATGAATTCATCATCGTCGATACCGGCGGCATCGACGGCACCGAAGACGGCGTCGAAACGCGCATGGCCGGCCAGTCGCTGCTGGCGATCGAAGAAGCGGATATCGTGCTGTTCATGGTCGACGCCCGCGCTGGGCTGATGCCGGCGGATCAGGGCATCGCCCAGCACCTGCGCAGCCGCCAGAAGGCGACCTTCCTGGTGGCCAACAAGACCGACGGCCTGGATCCGGACACCGCCACCGCCGATTTCTACTCGCTCGGCCTGGGGGAAGTGTTTGCTATCGCCGCTTCTCACGGCCGCGGCGTGACCCAGCTGATCGAACACGTGCTGGTGCCGTTCGTGCCGGAAAAACCGGAGGACGTCGAACTGACCGAGGAAGAGGCCAACGCCGCTTACTGGGCTGAGCAAAACGGTGAAACGCTGGAAGGCGAAGAAGACGAAGAGCCGGAAGAAGCGTTCAACCCGCAGGATCTGCCGATCAAGCTGGCGATCGTCGGCCGCCCGAACGTCGGTAAGTCTACGCTCACTAACCGCATCCTGGGCGAGGAGCGCGTGGTGGTGTATGACATGCCGGGCACCACCCGCGACAGCATCTACATTCCAATGGTGCGCGACGAACGTGAATACGTGCTGATCGACACCGCCGGGGTGCGCAAACGCGGCAAGGTGACCGAAACCGTCGAGAAATTCTCGGTGATCAAGACCCTGCAGGCGATTGAAGACGCCAACGTGGTGCTGCTGGTGATCGACGCGCGTGAAGGCATCTCCGATCAGGATCTCTCGCTGCTCGGCTTTATCCTCAATAGTGGGCGCTCACTGGTGATTGCGGTCAACAAATGGGACGGCATGAGTGAAGAAGATCGCGAGCATGTGAAAGAAATGCTCGATCTGCGTCTGGGCTTCGTCGACTTCGCGCGCGTGCACTTCATTTCCGCCCTGCACGGCAGCGGCGTCGGCAACCTGTTCGAATCGGTACAGGAAGCCTACGAGTGCGCAACCCGCCGCGTAAACACCTCGATGCTGACCAAAATCATGCAGATGGCGGTGGACGATCACCAGCCGCCGTTGGTGCGCGGCCGCCGCGTGAAGCTGAAATACGCCCACGCCGGCGGTTACAACCCGCCGATCGTGGTGATCCACGGCAACCAGGTCAGCGATCTGTCCGATTCGTACAAGCGCTATCTGATGAACTACTTCCGCCGTTCGCTGAACGTGATGGGGACGCCGATCCGCATCCAGTTCAAAGAGGGTGACAACCCGTTCGCCGGTAAACGCAATCTGCTGACGCCAACCCAGATGCGTAAGCGCAAGCGCCTGATGAGCCACCTGAAAAAGAGCAAGTAATCGCTCATGAGGGGCGCGGCAGTGATGCCGCGCCCTTTTTTATTGGCCCGAAATCGTTTTATTATCTGAGGATTACCTCGCCTGCCTGAAGGAACACCATGTCCTGGGAAACCTGGAGTTTTGCGTTTAACGTCACCGTGCCGAATTTGCTGATGATGCTGCTGGGGATCCTGCTGCGCCATTGGCGCCTGATGGATGACCGTTTCGTCGACGGCGCGACCCGCCTGGTGTTCAATTTGGCGCTGCCGTGCCTGCTGTTTTTCAGCATCGCCACCAACCATCCGCAACTGCTTGGCAATCTGCCGCTGGTGCTGTTCGGCGCAGTCGGCACGCTGGCGACCTTCCTGCTCTTGGAGCTGGCGGCCAAGTGGCTGGTGAAAGAACCGCGTGAGCGCGGGGTGTTCGTACAGGGCGGCTTTCGCGCCAACACCGCCATCGTCGGTCTGGCCTACGCCATGACCGCCTACGGCAGCGAAGGCATTGCGCTCGCCTCGCTGTACCTGACCGTGACGGTGATCCTGTTCAACATACTGTCGGTCATCACCCTCACGCGCAGCCTGCAGGGCGGGCAGGGCAAGAAAATCAGCCACCTGTCGCTGCTGCGCAGCATCGTCACCAATCCGCTGATCATCGGCCTAGTGTGCGGGCTGCTGTATGCGCAAACCGGGCTGGGCATTCCGACCGTGATCCGCCAGACCGGCAGCTATATCTCCGCGCTGTCGCTGCCGTTGGCGCTGCTGTGCACCGGCGCCAGCCTGGATTTCCGCGCCATGTTCCGCTCGTCCAACGTGGCGGCGCTGTCGTCGGCGGCCAAGCTGTTTCTGGTGCCGTTCCTGATGACGCTGGCCGGCTGGCTGTGCGGGTTTCACGGCGCGGCGTTGGGCATCATCTTCCTGTTTTCCGCCACGCCGACCGCTTCGGGCAGCTATGTGATGACGCGCGCCATGGGCGGCAACGCCACGCTGGCGGCTAACATTATCGCTATCACCACCGTCGGGTCGTTCTTCACCACCGCGTTGGGGATCTATTTCTTGCGCTCATGGGGCGCGATTTAACCTGGGAGCCGTTATGGATGCGCATTGTCCGCACTGTCGTCAGACCATGAATTGGGTAGCGGGTCACTACCATTGTGCCGCCTGTCAGCGTGATTATCGGCAGCAGGCTAGCTGCCCGGAGTGCGGGCAGCCGCTGCAAGAGTTGAAGGCCTGCGGGGCGGTGGATTACCTGTGCCAGAACGGGCACGGGCTGATCTCCAAAAAACGGGTGAATTTCAGCTATCAGCCGCTGTAAGCCCTCACTCATCCACCTGGCCGGTTTTCCACAGATCCACCAGCGCTTGCGGCGCGCTGCTTTCCGGGATTAACAGCACGATCTCGGTGCTCAGGGTGGGGCTGGTGTAGTTGATCTGTACGCGGTAGTAGCGCTGGTCACCGCAGCCGGGGGAGTTGGGCTGGCCTTCTTCCTGCGCATAGGGCAGCGTCTGGTTCAGCAACTGATTCAGGCGCTGCCGCTGTTCCGGCGTGATATCGGCCAGCGCGATGCGGCGCTGGCCCGCCAGTTTGGGAATGTAGGCGAAGCCTCCCTCGCGCGCCAGCTCAATGACCGTATCCTGATTGAGCGTCGGCAGCGGTTTCATTATTCCACCCCCACCTGATGCCAGGCTTGCTGCACCTTGTCCGCCACGCTCTGGTCGAAACGCGCTTGCGCATGTTTCACCGTGGCGCGGGCGAAGGTGGCGAAGTCGGCATTTTGCGGCAGCGCTTTGTCGCACACCGTGTCATACCAGACGTAGCCGGCTTTCTCCCAGGCGAAGCCGCCGAGCGCCGTCGCCGCCAGGTAGAAGGCGCGGTTGGGAATGCCGGAGTTGAGGTGCACGCCGCCGTTGTCTTCCTTGGTCTGGATGTAATCCTTCATGCTGGCGGGCTGCGGATCTTTGCCCAGCAGCGGGTCATCGTAGGCGGTGCCGGGGGCCGACATCGAGCGCAGCCCTTTGCCTTTAATGCCCTTGGCGAGCAGCCCGGCGCCGATCAGCCAGTCGGCTTTATCGGCGGTTTGCTGCAGGTGGAACTGCTTGACCAACGAGCCGAATACGTCGGACAGCGATTCATTGAGCGCCCCGGACTGCTGGTAGTAGATCAGCCCGGCTTCACTCTCGGTCACGCCGTGCGCCAGCTCGTGGCCGACCACGTCGATGGCGATGGTGAAACGGTTGAAAATCTCGCCGTCGCCGTCGCCGAACACCATTTGTTGGCCGTTCCAGAAGGCATTCTGGTACTCCTTGCCGTAGTGTACGCTGCCGACCAGCGGCAGCCCTTGGTTATCCAGTGAGTTGCGGCGGTAGGCCTGCCAGAAGAAATCGTAGGTGACGCCGAGGTAGTCGTAGGCTTCGTCCACCGCCACATCGTGGTTGCTGGGCTGGCCCTCTTTGCGCACCGGTTTGCCAGGCAGTTGGGTGCCGTTCTGGGCGTCGTAGATATCGCGGAGCGCTTCGCCGGCTCGGGCGTTTTTCTCGGTCGGCGAACGCAGCGGCTTGTTGCCGAGCAGGCTTTGCACGTGGTTCAGGGTGTGCAGCGCGCAGTCGCGCTGCGGGGCGTTGCCGTGTTCAATGATGCGGCGCAGCATGTAGGGAGGAATGACGGAACGCATGCGCTGGGCTGGCATAGTGGCTCTCCTTAGGCAAAAAATTTTACCTCATCGAATGAATGCACTGTGCCTAAGTGTAGCCTACTCGTCATAAAGCCTGTGGTCATGCGTGCTCACCGCCGGCGCGGTCTTGTGCGGGCTGATGCGCCGCACCGAGGCGCGCACCGCCAGCCGGCCGTGCAGCAGCAGATTGCACGGCGGCGCGTCGGCGCGCAGCATGCGCCGCTGCAGCAGTTGGATCGCTTCGTAACCCAGTTCGTCGCGCGGCACCTGCACCGAGGTCAGCGGCACGTCATGGATTTCCGCCAGGTTGAAGCCGTCGGTGCTCATCACCGACACGTCGCCCGGCACGTTCAGCCCCCGCTTGTTGAGCGCCTTGACCGCCCCGACCGCCATGTAGTCGCCGCCGGCCAGGATCGCCGTCGGCAGCGGGGCGTGACCGTGGATGCCGTTGAGATAGGTGGTCAGCGCCTGCTCGGCCTCTTCGCCTCCGAAGCCGGAGGTGGTGATCAGATGGCGGCCGTCGTCGAACGGCAGATGATGCCGGGCGTAGGCCTGCCGGATGCCCGCCAGCCGCAGCTCCATGGTGTGGCGGCGCAGACACTGCAGGTTGAGAATATGGCTGTGCCCCTGCTGGAACAGGTAGCTGGCGGAGTAATCGCCGATCAGCTGATGATCCGGCGAGACGCTGTCCAGCCGCATCTGCCGATCGCTGCAGTTGATCAGCACGCAGGGCTTGGGCAGATCGGCGGCCAGGGTGTGGATATGCTCGTCGTCGATGCCGATGATCAGCGCCGCTTCGGTGTGCGGATCGCTCATCTTTTCCAGAAACAGCGCGCCGTCGCTGTGTTGCTCTTCCAGCCCGCAGTAGCGGATGCGCACCTCGTGCTCCATCAGCGCGGCGGCAATGCCCTGAATGACCTTGTAGTAGAAGATGTCGGTGCGCACGTCGAACGCGCGCTGCGGCGCGAACACCATCACGTTGTTCAGCATCAGCCGGCCGCTGGAAATGCCCTGCAGAATGCCATTTTGTTGCGCACAGTCCAACACCTTGCGGCGCGCCTCGGCGCTGGTGTTGGCCTTGCCGGCCAGCACGCGGGAAACGGTGCTGATCGACAGCCCGGTTTGGCGGGCGATCTCCTGGATTTTCAGCTTTCCGTTCATTTTGTGATCTCCTTCAAATTCGTCCATGAGAATATTTTCACTGCGCATTTTCAGCGTCTTGACCGGATTTAACGGTCATTATGGCTATTTTTTCACCCGCCAGTGAAAATCTTTGCAAAAAACCCCGTTTCGCTGTGCGCTATCGCTGAGTAGTCTGCATTGGTACACCAATTTTAACGACCTGTCAGTCCAATTTTAACGGTGTGCGAAAAAGAAAACAAAAAATAAATCATGGGGTTGTGATTGTCTGTCGGCAAATGATACGGCGCCGATCCGTTTTCACCGTCCCGTGTTTGATAGCACAACGTACCCTACCAAAACGCGCGTCGCCGTAGCCGGCCGCCGCGGGGAGAGAACCGATGAGTGTGGAGATCAATCAGGCGGTCGCGCAGAGCGGCCGGCGCAAGTTCAAATCGCTGCGCTGGTGGATGCTGGCGCTGTTCTTGCTGGGCGTGACGGTCAACTACATCACCCGCAACTCGCTGGGCATTCTGGCGCCGGAGCTGAAATCCAGCCTGAACATGAGCACCGAGCAATATGCCTGGGTAGTGGCGTCGTTCCAGCTGGCCTACACAGTGTTCCAGCCGATCTGCGGCTGGCTGATCGACGTTATCGGCCTGAAGATGGGCTTTCTGATCTGCGCCGGCATTTGGGCGGTGGTATGCATGCTGCACGCCGGCGCCGGCAGCTGGCTGCAATTGGCCATTCTGCGCTTCTTCATGGGGGGCGCGGAGGCGGCGGCCACCCCGGCCAACGCCAAGGCGATCTCCGACTGGTTCCCGAAAAAGGAGCGGCCGATCGCCGCCGGCTGGGCGGGCGTCGGTTTCTCCATCGGCGCCATGCTGGCGCCGCCGATCATTGTCATCGCTCACGTCTCCTTCGGCTGGCAGGGGGCGTTCCTGTTCTCCGGCGGGTTGGCGCTGATCTGGGTAGTGCTGTGGTGGCTGTTCTACCACTCGCCGCAGCAGCACCCGAACCTTAGCCAGCAGGAGTTGGATCTGATCCGCGAAGACAACGAGCCGGTGTTGCCGAAGCTGCCGTTCTTCACTTCGCTGGCCAGCCTGTGCAAGAACAAGAAGTTTTACGGCATTGCCATCCCGGCCTTTCTCGCCGAGCCGGCCTGGGCGGTATTCAGTTTCTGGGTGCCGCTGTACCTGGCCACCGAACGCGGCATGGATCTGAAACAGATCGCGATGTTCGCCTGGCTGCCGTTCCTGGCGGCAGATATCGGCAGCGTCGCCAGCGGCTATCTCACCACCCTGTATCGCAAATGGTTCGGCTGCAGCCGCGTCAACTCGGTGGTCGCCAGCTCGGTGACCGGCGCTTTCCTGATGGTGTCGCTGGCGTTCGTCGCGATCACCCAAAATCCCTATGTGGCGATCGCGCTGATCTCGATCGGCGGCTTCGGCCACCAGGTGATCTCCTGCATGCTCAGCGCGCTGGTGGTGGAGTCGTTCGATAAAAACCAGATGGCGACGGTCAACGGCATGCGCGGCTCCAGCGCCTGGATCGCCAGCTTCCTGTTCACGCTGCTGATCGGCGCGGTGTCCGACACCATCGGCTTCAACCCGCTGTTTATCGCCATGGGCTTCTTCGATCTGATCGGCGCTGTGTTCCTGATTGCCCTGATCGCCGAGCGCGGCGGTAAGAAAACCCCTTCACACAGCTAAGTGGAATATGTATGAAAACGTTGAAAAATTGGACGCTGGCGGCGCAGCATGCCGACCATGTCGAGCTGCTGGTCGATGAACGTCACCGTTTCTGTCTGTACGTGTTGGAAGACGGTTTGTTCCGCGTGTTGATCAAGCGCAACGGCGAGCTGGCGCTGGATCGCACCTGGAGCATCGCGCCGCAGGAGGATGTGCCTTGGGAAGGGCGCGAACGGCTCAGCGTCGCCGGCTTCAGCCTGCCGGGCTATCAGCTGCGCCAGGAGAGCGGTCGGCTGGTGGTCAGCACGCCGCTGCTGCGGGTGACGGTGCATCAGCCGCTGTGGTTGGAATGGGAGCATTGCAATGCCGCTGGCGAGTGGCGGCCGCTGGCGGCGGATCGGCCGACCAGCGCCTACCTGCTCAATGCGCACGGCGACGGCGTGGCGCACTACCAACGCCGCTTCGCCGATGAGCGCTATTACGGCCTGGGGGAGAAAACCGGCGATCTGGAGCGCACCGGCCGCCGCTTCGAGATGCGCAATCTGGACGCCATGGGGTACAACGCGGCCAGCACCGATCCGCTGTACAAACACATTCCGTTCACCATCACCCGTGGGCCGGAGGCGAGCTTTGGCCTGTTCTACGATAACCTGAGCAGCTGCTGGCTGGATCTGGGCAACGAGATAGACAACTACCATACGGCCTATCGCCGCTATCAGGCCGAAGCGGGCGATCTGGATTACTACCTGTTCCTCGGGCCGAAGGTATTGGACGTCACCAAGGCGTTCGTGCGCCTGACCGGCCGCACCCACTTCGGGCCGAAGTGGAGCCTGGGCTACAGCGGCTCGACCATGCACTACACCGACGCGCCGGACGCCCAGCAGCAGCTGCAACAGTTCATTGCGCTGTGCCGCCAGCACGCCATTCCCTGCGACTCTTTCCAACTGTCGTCGGGCTACACCTCGATCAACAACAAGCGCTACGTGTTCAACTGGAACTACGACAAGGTGCCGCAGCCCAGGCTGCTCAGCCAGGCGTTTCACGACGCCGGCCTCAGGCTGGCGGCCAACATCAAGCCGTGCCTGCTGCAGGATCACCCGCAGTATCAGGCGGTGGCGGCGCAGGGGCTGTTTATCCGCGATTCGCAAAGCGACGCGCCGGAACGCTCCAGCTTCTGGGACGACGAAGGATCGCACCTCGACTTCACCAATCCGGCGACGGTGCGCTGGTGGCAGCAGGGTGTCACGCAGCAGTTGCTGGAGATGGGCATCGATTCCACCTGGAATGACAACAACGAATACGAAGTGTGGGACGGCGAAGCGCGCTGCCACGGCTTCGGGCGCCCGATCGCCATCAAGCATATCCGACCGGTGATGCCATTGCTGATGATGCGCGCCTCGATGGAGGCCCAGCAGCGCTTCGCGCCGCAGCGGCGGCCGTACCTGATCTCGCGCTCCGGCTGCGCCGGCATGCAGCGCTACGTGCAGACCTGGAGCGGCGACAACCGCACCAGTTGGCAGACGCTGCGCTACAACATCCGCATGGGGCTGGGCATGAGCCTGTCCGGGCTGTATAACCTCGGCCACGACGTCGGCGGCTTCTCCGGCGACAAACCGGACGCGGAGCTGCTGGTGCGCTGGGTGCAAAATGGCGTGATGCACCCGCGTTTCACCATCCACTCCTGGAACGACGATGCTACGGTCAACGAGCCCTGGATGTACCCGGGCGCCACCCCGGCGGTGCGCGAGGCGATCAACCTGCGTTACCGGCTGTTGCCGTATTTCTACACCTTGCTGTGGCAGGCCTGCACCGACGATGAGCCGATGCTGCGCCCGACTTTTCTCGATCACGAACAGGATGCGCGCACCTTCGGCGAGAACGACGATTTTCTGATCGGCCGCGATCTGCTGGTGGCCAGCGTGGTGGAACCGGGGCAACGTCGCCGTTCGGTGTATCTGCCGGATAACGGCGAAGGCTGGTACTGCTTCTACAGCGGCCAGTGGTTCGGCGGCGGCCAGACGGTGACGCTGGCGGCGCCGCTGGAGCGTCTGCCGCTGCTGGTGCGCGCCGGGGCGGCGCTACCGCTGTCGCAGCGGCTGGCGCATGTGGACGTGGCCGCCGACGATCGGCGCAAGCTGCGGCTGTTTCCGCTCAAGGGCTGCGGCGCAAGCAGCGGGCTGTTGTTTGAGGACGACGGTGAAAGCGAAGGCTGGCGGCAGGGCGATGCGCTGTGGCTACGCTGGGAAATGCGCTGCGACCCTCAGCGCATCATGCTGGATATCACGACGGAAGGGCGTTTCCGCCCGGCCTGGCGCACGCTGCTACTCAGTCTGCCGGAAGGCGAAACGCGCGCGCTGTGGGTGAACGGCGAACCGGGCGAGCGTTTTACGCTGGAGTAAGGCTTACTCGGCCGCGCGTTTCTTGCGCGGCTTTTTGGCGACGGTGATGGTTTTCACCTCACTTTCCACCCAGCCGTCCTGCAGGCGGGTTTTCAGCAGTTCGCCGACCTGCGCCTGCTTGGTGGTTTTCAGCAGCTCGCCGCGCGGAGTTTGCGTCACGCTGTAGCCGCGCGCCAGCGTCGCCAACGGGCTGACGGTTTCCAGTTGGCTGCAGGCCACGCCGAAGCGCTGGCGGTAGGCGTTGAGCTGCCGCTCCATCGCCTGCTGCAGACGGTATTCCTGCTGCTGCACGCGCTGCTGGTAGCGGTGAATGCGGCCCTGCGGCTGCACCTGCGCCAGCCGCTGCTGGGCGCGTTCGCTGCGGCGGGCGGCCTGGCGCAGCTGCTGCTGCATGCCGTCTTCCATCCGGCGCTGCAGCTTGAACAGCAGCGTCTGCTGGCGCGCCAGGCGCAGATGCGGATGCTGCTGCTGTAAACGGTGGTGAATGCGGGTGAACTGCTGCTGGCGCTGTGCCAGGTAGTAATCCATCGCCATCTCCAGCCGCTGCTGCTGCGACTGCAGCTGGCGCAACAGCTCAAGCTGATTGCGGCTGACCAGTTCGGCGGCGGCGGAAGGGGTCGGCGCGCGCAGGTCGGCGACGAAGTCGGCGATGGTGACGTCGGTTTCATGGCCGACGGCGCTGACGATCGGAATGCGGCTGGCGAAGATCGCCCGCGCCACGCGTTCGTCGTTGAAGCTCCACAGGTCCTCCAGCGAACCGCCGCCGCGGCCGACGATCAGCACATCGCATTCGTCGCGGCGGTTGGCGGCCTCGATGGCGCGCACGATCTGCATCGGCGCTTCCGCGCCCTGCACCGAGGTGGGGTAGATGACGATCGGCAGCGACGGATCGCGCCGCTGCAACACCTGCAGGATATCGTGCAGCGCCGCGCCGCTGGCGGAGGTGATCACCCCGACGCGTTTGGCCGGCGCGGGCAGCGGCTGCTTGAACTGCTGATCGAACAGCCCTTCGGCGCTCAGGCGCTGTTTCAACTGCTCGAACTGTTGCTGCAGCAGGCCGTCGCCGGCGGGCTGCATGCTCTCGGCGATCAGCTGGTAGTCGCCGCGCGGTTCATACAGCGTGATGCTGGCGCGCACCAAGACCTGCTGGCCGTTTTGCGGCCGGAAGGTGACGCGGCGGTTGCTGTTGCGGAACATCGCGCAGCGCACCTGGGCGCGATCGTCTTTCAGCGTGAAATACCAGTGGCCGGAGGCGGGCTGGGAGAGGTTGGAGATCTCGGCGGAGAGCCAAATCTGCCCCATTTCCCTTTCCAGCAGTTGGCGAACCGTCTGATTGAGGCGGCTTACGGTAAAAATGGAAGGCGAAACAGGTAGCGACATGTGACCCAGATCAAATTTCAAAACAATCACTTAATTGGTCGATACTACATGGCTGAAAAAGGTAATCAAGACTTTTTGTAAGAAAGTGCTGGAGGCAACCGATTCCGCTCTGTATAATGCCGCGGCAATATTTTATCTTTTTCACAGCCCACCCTGGTGAGATATTGCCCATGCTACGTATCGCTAAAGAAGCTCTGACGTTTGACGACGTCCTCCTGGTTCCAGCCCACTCCACGGTTCTGCCTAACACCGCAGAGCTCGGCACTCAACTGACCAAAACCATCCGCCTGAACATCCCTATGCTGTCCGCAGCCATGGATACCGTTACCGAATCCGGTCTGGCCATCGCGCTGGCGCAGGAAGGCGGCCTGGGCTTCATCCACAAAAACATGTCCATCGAGCGCCAGGCTGAAGAAGTCAGCCGCGTGAAGAAACATGAAAGCGGCGTAGTCACTGACCCGCAGACCGTTACTCCGGCCACCACGCTGCAGGAAGTGAAAGAGCTGACCGCGCGCAACGGCTTCGCCGGTTACCCGGTCGTTACCGAAGACAACGAGCTGGTCGGCATCATCACCGGCCGCGACGTGCGCTTCGTGACCGATCTGACCCAGCCGGTGACTGCGGTGATGACGCCGAAAGATCGCCTGGTCACCGTGAAAGAAGGTGAAGCGCGCGACGTGGTGCTGCAGAAGATGCACGAAAAGCGCGTAGAAAAAGCGCTGGTGGTGGACGACAGCTTCCATCTGCTGGGCATGATCACCGTTAAAGACTTCCAGAAAGCGGAACGTAAGCCGAACGCCTGTAAAGACGAGCACGGCCGTCTGCGCGTGGGCGCGGCGGTCGGCGCCGGCGCCGGCAACGAAGAGCGCGTCGACGCGTTGGTGGCGGCAGGCGTTGACGTGCTGCTGATCGACTCCTCGCACGGCCACTCCGAAGGCGTGTTGCAGCGCATCCGCGAAACCCGCGCCAAATACCCGGATCTGCAGATCGTCGGCGGCAACGTCGCGACCGCAGCGGGCGCCAAAGCGCTGGCTGAAGCCGGCGTGAGCGCGGTGAAAGTGGGTATCGGCCCTGGCTCCATCTGCACTACCCGTATCGTGACCGGCGTGGGCGTGCCGCAGATCACCGCCATCGCCGACGCGGTGGAAGCACTGGAAGGCACCGGCATCCCGGTTATCGCCGATGGTGGCATCCGCTTCTCCGGCGACATCGCCAAAGCGATCGCCGCGGGCGCATCCTGCGTGATGGTTGGCTCCATGCTGGCGGGCACCGAAGAATCCCCGGGCGAAATCGAGCTGTATCAGGGCCGTTCGTTCAAATCTTACCGCGGCATGGGCTCGCTGGGCGCGATGTCCAAAGGCTCTTCCGACCGTTACTTCCAGACCGATAACGCCGCCGACAAACTGGTGCCGGAAGGTATCGAAGGCCGCGTGGCCTATAAAGGCATGCTGAAAGCCATCGTGCACCAGCAGATGGGCGGCCTGCGCTCCTGCATGGGCCTGACCGGCTGCGCCACCATCGACGATCTGCGCACCAAGGCGGAGTTCGTGCGCATCAGCGGCGCCGGCATTCAGGAAAGCCACGTGCACGACGTGACCATCACCAAAGAGTCACCGAACTACCGCATGGGCTGATGCCTTAACCTCTCCTGAGTGAGAGGCCGGGGTGGGGCGCCAAGCCCCATCCCGAAAACATACATTTTCGCTCTTTTTCTCTTGTTGCTGGAATTCGCCTCACATGACACAAAATATCCATAAGCATCGCATCCTGATACTGGACTTCGGTTCGCAATACACCCAACTGGTCGCCCGCCGCGTGCGCGAAATCGGCGTTTACTGCGAACTGTGGGCCTGGGACGTTAGCGAAGAGCAGATCCGCGAATTCAACCCAAGCGGCATCATCCTGTCCGGCGGCCCGGAAAGCACCACCGAAGCCGACAGCCCGCGCGCCCCTGACTACGTGTTCAACGCCGGCGTGCCGGTGCTGGGCGTGTGCTACGGCATGCAGACCATGGCGATGCAGCTGGGTGGCCATGTGCAGGGCTCCAACGAACGCGAGTTCGGCTACGCGCAGGTGGAAATCGTCAACGAGAGCGCGCTGCTGCGCGACATCGAAGACGCCATCAGCCCGGCCGGCAAACCGCTGCTGGACGTGTGGATGAGCCACGGCGACAAAGTGACCGCGATCCCGTCCGACTTCGTGACCGTCGCCAGCACCGATACCTGCCCGTACGCCATTATGGCCAACGAAGAAAAACGCTTCTACGGCGTGCAGTTCCACCCGGAAGTGACCCACACCCGTCAGGGGCAGCGCATGCTGGAGCGCTTCGTACTGGACATCTGCCAGTGTGAAGCCCTGTGGACGCCGGCCACCATTATCGAAGATGCGGTCGAGCGCATCCGCGAGCAGGTGGGTGAAGACCACGTGATCCTCGGCCTGTCCGGCGGCGTTGACTCCTCCGTCACCGCGATGCTGCTGCACCGCGCCATCGGCAAGCGCCTGACCTGCGTGTTTGTCGACAACGGCCTGCTGCGCCTGAACGAAGCCAAGCAGGTGATGGAAATGTTCGGCGACCACTTCGGTCTGAACATCGTGCACGTTGAGGCGGAAAACCGCTTCCTGACCGCACTGGCGGGCGTGGACGAACCGGAAGCCAAGCGTAAAATTATCGGCCGCGTGTTCGTTGAAGTGTTCGACGAAGAAGCCTGCAAGCAAGAGCAGGTGAAATGGCTGGCGCAGGGCACCATCTATCCGGACGTGATCGAATCCGCCGCTTCCGCCACCGGCAAAGCGCACGTGATTAAGTCGCACCACAACGTGGGCGGCCTGCCGAAAGAGATGAAGCTGGGCCTGGTCGAGCCGCTGAAAGAGCTGTTCAAAGATGAAGTGCGCAAGATCGGCCTGGAGCTGGGCCTGCCGTACGACATGCTGTACCGTCACCCGTTCCCGGGCCCAGGTCTGGGCGTGCGCGTGCTGGGCGAAGTGAAGAAAGAGTACTGCGATCTGCTGCGCCGCGCCGACGCCATCTTCATCGAAGAGCTGCACAAAGCCGACCTGTACAACAAAGTCAGCCAGGCGTTCACCGTGTTCCTGCCGGTGCGTTCGGTCGGCGTGATGGGCGACGGCCGCAAATACGACTGGGTGGTCTCCCTGCGTGCGGTGGAAACCATCGACTTCATGACCGCGCACTGGGCGCACCTGCCGTATGACTTCCTCGGCCGCGTCTCCAACCGCATCATCAACGAAGTGGACGGCATCTCCCGCGTGGTGTACGACATCAGCGGCAAGCCGCCGGCGACGATTGAGTGGGAATGATTTAACGTCTGGCAACAGCCTGCACGTAAAAGCAGTAAAGTACCTCTAAGTCCGCGTAACAGCGGGCTTTTTTGTTTTTGCGTCTGGCACTTTCTGGCAGCCGTTAGCAACGGGAAGCACGGTTTTTTCAATGGAATTTTTGATGGTACTCTCTGGTTTCGAATTCAGGTTTGAAAAAGTACCATGTGATAAATTTCGGTTGAGTTATGGTATGGACTGACCCCACCCCGGTAGACGATCCTGCCCTATAGTTTGAGCATAGGAGGAGCGTATGGGCACACCACGATTTACACCTGAATTTAAGGAAGAAGCCGTCCGTCAGATAACGGAACGCGGTTATTCCGTTGCCGAAGTATCTGACCGTTTGGGTGTTTCTGCACACAGCCTCTATAAGTGGCTACGAGCTATCAAACCTGATACCAGCGAACAGCATGCCAGGGATTTACTGGAAGCCAAAAGCGAGATCCTGAAACTACGGGCACAGCTAAAACGTACCGAAGAAGAACGGGATATCCTGAAAAAGGCCGCGCGGTACTTTGCAAGGGAGCCCGACTGAAGTACCGCTTTATCAATGAGCACCGCACTGTATGGGGTGTGACGACGATGTGTCGGGTACTGCATGTCGCCCGGGCCGGGTTCTACGCGTGGCTGCACAACCCGGTCTCGGCGCGTGATAAAGATAACCAGCGTCTGCTGACGCTTATCCGTGATTCATATTCACTGAGCGGAGGCGTATACGGTTACCGGCGGGTTCATAGCGATCTGAACGAAATCGGGGAAACCTGCGGCAAAAACCGGGTGGGCCGTCTTATGCAACTGAACCGGATTAAAGCCGTGCGGGGCTATAAAGCACCACGGCGTATCGCCGGCCGACCTTCGGTGGTTGCCCCTAATCACGTACAGCGGCAGTTTACCGTTGTCCGGGCCAATCAGGTCTGGGTCACCGACATCACTTACATCCGCACCTGGCAGGGCTGGTTGTATCTGGCGGTGGTTATCGACCTCTTCGCCCGTAACGTGGTGGGCTGGTCGATGAAGCCGACCCTCTCACGCGAACTGGCACTGGATGCGCTGATGATGGCGGTCTGGCGACGTAAACCGGACAGCGAGGTCATCGTGCACTCAGACCAGGGTTGCCAGTATGGCAGCGACGACTGGCAACGGTTCTGTCGGGCCAATAACCTGGCACCCAGTATGAGCCGGCGTGGTAACTGTTGGGATAATGCAGTGGCCGAATCGTTCTTCAGTTCACTGAAAAAAGAACGCATCAGGAAGAGAATATACAAAACCCGGGATCTGGCCCGGGCGGATATCTTCGATTACATTGAAGTGTTCTACAACCGGGCCCGGCGTCACAGTCACCTCGGCGGCGTCAGTCCATAAATTTTTGGCAGAATCAGAGCCTGAGACTTGAGTTATAGTTTCGCCCTATACGCCAAAAATGTACCAAACATACTAGCAACAGAAGTTGCGCAGTAAAAAATATATTGATGCCAGTGGTAGGCTGGGGGGGTTAATGGTCTTTGATCCAAAACGCGCGTTACAACTTCTTCAAATCGGCTCCGGACGCGGGGATGCAAGTTTTCGTGATGGCCAAGAAGATGCCATACGTCATATTGTCGAAGGCAAGGGGCGTTTGCTGGTCGTGCAAAAGACTGGTTGGGGTAAGAGCTTTGTCTACTTTATCGCGACTAAAATATTGCGAGAAAATGGAAATGGCCCAGCGTTATTGATTTCTCCACTGTTGGCTCTCATGCGAAACCAGATAGCTGCTGCACAGCGGATGGGGGTTCGTGCCGCGACAATAAACTCTGATAATATGGATGAATGGGCTGTAATTGAAGGTGAATTGGCCAAGGGTAAAATCGATATACTACTGATCTCACCTGAGCGTTTGGCGAATGAGCGCTTCAGAACACAGGTTCTGTCCAGTATCGCAGCACAAATTTCGATGCTGGTCATTGATGAAGCTCATTGCATTTCAGACTGGGGCCACGACTTTCGGCCACACTATCGCCTGCTTGAGAGAATCGTCAAAACTCTCCCGCCAAACCTGCGGTTGCTCGCCACCACTGCGACGGCGAACAACCGAGTGATGGAAGATCTTGCTTCTGTCCTAGGTCCGAATCTTCACGTTTCACGTGGAGACTTAAACAGGACCTCCCTCTCCCTGCAAACTATCCGCTTACCAAGTCAGGCCGAGCGTCTAGCTTGGCTGGCAGAACAGCTAGGTACGCTAAAAGGTAATGGCATCATTTATACGTTGACTGTACGTGATGCTAATCAAGTGGCACAATGGTTGAAAGCTCAAGGCTACAATGTTGAAGCCTATACAGGTGAAACCGGTGCTCAGCGCGAGCAGTTGGAAGAGGCGTTGCTCAACAATGAAGTCAAAGCTCTGGTTGCAACAACTGCATTAGGTATGGGTTATGACAAACCAGATTTGGCGTTTGTTATTCACTTCCAGATGCCGGGCTCGGTTGTCGCCTACTATCAGCAAGTGGGGCGTGCAGGGCGAGCAATGGAGTCCGCTTATGGTATCCTCCTAAGTGGTCAGGAAGAGTCAGATATCACTGACTGGTTTATCCGTAGCGCCTTCCCGAGACGCCATGAGGTTAGATATGTATTGGAAGCGCTTGAAGACGAGCCCGAGGGGTTATCAGTTCCCGAGTTGTTGAACCGTATCAATCTCAGTAAAGGGCGTGTAGATAAGACGATTGCACTTCTTTCTCTTGAGTCACCGGCCCCCATTGCAAAACATGGCACTAAATGGCAACTCACCGTTGCAACGCTGAGCGAATCGTTCTGGGAGCGGGCTGAACGCCTCACAGCGCTCCGTCAGGAAGAGCATCAACAGATGCAGCATTACGCGAGCCTACAGTACGGTGATCATATGGGGTTCCTAATTGGAGCTCTAGATGGCGACCCATCAAGTGTTACAGCACCTACCTTACCCCCACTGCCCTCAACCGTTAATGAAGCACTGGTCAAAGCAGCCATAGAATTTCTTTGTCGCACTAGCTTGCCTATTGAACCCCGCAAGAAGTGGCCTGATGGCGGAATGCCTAAGTATGACGTTAGAGGAGTCATCGCTCCTGCATATCGAGCTAATTCGGGTAAAGCACTTTGTGTATGGGGGGATGCTGGTTGGGGACGTATTGTAAGAGAAAATCGCTATAAAGATGGATATTTTTCTGAACAATTGGTTCAGGCATGTGCTGAGATGTTTCATCAATGGGGGCCCACACCAGCCCCTGAATGGGTCACAGCTATCCCATCTTTGAAGCATCCAGATATTGTTCCGAGTTTTGCTAAAAGACTTGCCGCTGCCGTAGGGCTGCCTTTTCATCAAGTGCTCGTAAAAACTGAAGATAGGCCAGAGCAAAAGACTATGGCGAACTCCTCTCAGCAGGCACGTAACCTTGATGGCTCTCTTGCATTAGCCAATGAGCCTATTCCTAGTGGACCAGTGTTACTTGTTGATGACATTGTTAATTCTCGATGGACGCTAACAGTGGCAGCATGGCTCCTCCGAAAGGCTGGGAGCGGTGAGGTTTGGCCAATAGCTCTTTCACAAACTGGGCACGATGACTGATGCAAAAGATTTCACCTAATACTCAAGCGATTCTGCTACTGACGGCACCACTGATTGCAGGACGTGGGATGCCGTCAGCTGAGCTTTTAACTCCGGGAGAATACAAGCGTCTTGCTCGTCATTTGCGTGAGATTCACCGTCAACCAGCAGACCTTTTAACCCCAGACGCTGATGAGATTTTACGCGCTTGCCAAACAGTGATTGATCAGAGTCGTATGCAACGTCTATTGGCTCGTGGTTTTCTATTAAGTCAGGTGCTGGAACGCTGGCAAGCGAGAGCTATTTGGGTTGTAAGTCGTGCAGATCCTGGATATCCACGCCGCCTTAAAGCTCGGCTGCGTGAAGACGCTCCAGCAATACTTTATGGCTGTGGCGATATTAGGCTACTTGACGCAGGTGGGCTAGCAGTTGTTGGATCGCGCAATGTGAGTGAGCCATTAATTGACTATACCATGTCCATTGGACGGTTAGCCGCCTGTGCTGGACGGGCCATTGTGTCTGGGGGGGCAAGAGGCATTGATCAAGCTGCCATGCGTGGTGCATTGGAGTCAGGCGGAAAGAGTATTGGTGTGCTTGCTGAACACCTTGAAAAGGCCGTAATGAATCGTGAAGAAAGAAATCGTTTACGTGACGGTAACCTCACACTAGTTTCTGCCTATGATCCAAACGCTGGTTTCAACATTGGGCATGCCATGCAGCGCAATAAGTTGATTTATGCATTGGCGGATACATCGTTGGTGGTGAATTCCGACCTTAATAAAGGGGGGACATGGGCTGGTGCCATTGAACAACTGGAGACACTAAGGTTCGTCCCTGTTTTTATTCGCTCGACGGGCGAAGCTTCCGAAGGTTTAATCGGATTACAAAAGAAAGGCGCACTTCCTTGGCCCAACCCGCAAAGCGTTGAATCCTTCAAAGACGTATTCAATATAGCGATGCCAATGCCTGCAGCCTCTCCACAGTTAGATCTTTCTCTGTCGTCGAAAGAGGGCACATTGTTGGCTGACGTCAAAACAGCAGAGCAAGTCTCATGCAGATCGGATTCGCAGACCGAGATTGAGCTGTCAGAATCTGCTGACATTGTTCTTGAAGAACAGTCAAAAGCTGAGGCATCGGAAGAATTATCCCCATTAACAAAAGAGTCTTTAGCATCCACAAAGGACATTAAAAAATTTGAGCATGCTGAAGCAACGCCGGCCGAGGTGCTCTTCACAGCTGTACGCGCAGCGATCCAGCAACTTTTGAGCACTCCGATGAATGACGCCGAAGTAGCAGTTGCGTTGAATGTGTCGAACTTACAGGCCAAGGCATGGTTACAACGTCTGATTGATGAGGGAGTTTTGGAGAAGCAGAGTAGGCCCTTGCGTTACGTTGTTAAGAAAAAAGGATAATTAGTTAAAATCGAGTGGTGTAATCCCCTTGAGCCATTTTGAGTATGGTATTGTTCATGGTCTTTGCAATTTTTTTATATTTATGTTTTTGATTTATATTGATATTTTTGTTTTGTTTATAATCGAGAGGGAGTAATCCCGCGTCCGGCGTAGGCTGGCGTCAGTGAACCACACATGAGAACCAAACCCGCTTAACGGCGGGTTTTTTTATGCCCGATGTTTGGCGCCCTAAGCCGTAGACGGCCTCCGAGCCGAAAGGAGGGCTGGGTTGAGAGAGGGGCGAACGGAGAAGACAGTCCGCACGGAGCAGCCCGCGCTTTGCTTACGGCTCATTTCCTGAGACGCGGCGTTTTCCATCTCGGCTTTGCGCCTATCCGCAGCACGGTATTCTGCAACCACGCGCACTTCGTCGGCGCGACGATATCGTCGGATAACGGGTCTTTATTCACCGTACCCGCCGGGACGCGGCATTAAAATGAATTGCCGTATTGAGGCGCGTCGACTCATCGGCATCGGGCTATAGCGTAGCTAATTAATCCTCTGCGAAAATTAAAGGACTCTGCAAGCCTTTTTATGGGATTTTTCTGAAATACTTGGTCTGACGAATAAATATATCAGAAGGATATGGCGAATTAGTCTATTTCTTATTTTATAAATCTTTCCTTCTGTTTTTATTAGGGAAATTAGCGGTTTCATTGTATTTAATAACGATTCTCAAGGGCGGATTCTAAGTTTTATCAGCATTAGTTTCTTGGAGTTGAAATTATAATTGTATGATTTTTCTTATCTTTTAATTATCGTCGTAACATAAAGTGCGAACTGTATAATTATCTGGCATTTGATATTTTCTAAGCTATCTACATAGGCTACTCTAAATGTAAGGGTATTAAAATGTACCGCCGAGAGGGAGGCAAGTGATTTATCAATGGATACCAGGACATGCTTTCTTTTGACTGCTTAGTTGCACAACTTCAGGATGGATATTGGTCGAGATGAAAGAGACAGGAAAAGCCTTCACTAGGGAAAAGCTTTATAAGAATTATACCAATAACGTCACGCGGAGGACGTCTACCCCAAAAGAAGTATCTCTCTGTCAATCAACTATGAAAGGTTCATCGTTTTTCACATTCTAATCCTAATTGCATGATTGCGGCAGCGCTTTGTTTTTCATTTTAATGGATAAAAGCCCAATGAACAGGTTGTCTGAGGGTGGGTTTTGTTAGGGCATGGATGTCATTATGAGTTACCAGCATAGTATCGTGGTCGAGCTAGTTAATTTGATCGAGATGAATATACAGCATGATCTCTCGATAGAAAAGTTATCGGATTTGTCTGGTTATTCGAAATGGCACTTGCAAAGAATGTTTCAGCGTTATACGGGAATGAAAATAGCGACGTATATCAGAAATAGGCGCCTGAGCAAGTCCGCCGTTATGCTCAAACAGTCTGATTTAAAAGTATTGGAAGTGGCTACTGCTATCGGCTTTAGCTCGCAGCAGGCTTTTAGCCGCGCCTTTCAACGCTTTTTCGGTGAGAGCCCAAAGGACTTTAGAACGAGCCAGGAATGGGACTTTTCCAAGCACCTCCCTCCTTTTTTAATACAAAATCCGTCAGCATATCATTTTGTCGAAATGCCCAAGAACATATACCTGCTTAAGGGATATAAGTTTTTTCTCTATCATTCGATGAGCGCTTCCAGCTCTGGAGGAGAGGAACGACAGAAATACAGCAGCCGCACAGGGAAAAACACCGATACGTCAATGCGCACGGTAAAGTTGGCATCATCCGGTTGGGAGGTAACGCTCAGCAAAGGGTACTACGAGACACGCAATCTGACGTTGATAAGAGGGCAGTATTTGTTGTTCGAGTTTAACGGCAGGTTGAACGAATACCTGGTTTTTTTTTGACAGCATCTATGACGCCTATCTTCCTTTGCTTGGCGTGCGAATAAGAAACGGCTTTTTAATTGAATTGCATAAAGAAAAGAATTTTCAATACGCAGAACTTAACGTCAAGGTGTTGGTTTATATTGGCAAGTCTTGACGCTATTCGGGCAGTAAAACAGAGGGGGGTATCCCAAGGAAAAGGAGGTGCTTATCAGGGTGATTAATTAGCGCTCGGGCTGTTGCCGTTTTTATCTCTATCGATTTTAATTTTAAAAGGAAGTCAGTTATGACTAGTTCTAGTTTGAACACGTTCCCTGTGGGTTATGAGTATGTCAACTTTGTTAATTGGTCAAAAGAAATCTCCGGCAATCATATTCTGACCTGCTATCCACAAAATACGGATGAGCTCTTGGCCGTGATTAACTGGGCGCATGAGAATAAATATTGCGTGCGTCCGGTTGGCATCAAGCACAACTGGTCACCGCTCGTTATTGCAAACGGGGAGGATAACAGCAATGTCGTGCTGATCGACCTCACCAGGAAATTCAAAAACATCTCAATCAATAAAGTGGAAGAGCATGGATACGTCACCGCGCAAACGGGGGTGACAATGCAGGCTTTGCTCACTGAATTAGAAAAAAAGAAACTCGGCTTTTATGCGACGCCGGCGCCTGGTGATCTGACCCTGGGTGGCGTGCTCGCCATCGGCGGCCATGGAACCTGCATCCCGGCAAAAGATGAGCGTCTGGCTGAGTTTGCCAGCTTTGGTTCCGTGAGCAATAGCGTGGTGTCGCTAAAAGCTGTCGTTTGGGATCAGGCACGGTCGAAGTATGTATTAAAGGAGTTTACGCGTGATAATGCGGAGAGCTCGGCATTCCTGGTGCATGTCGGCCGGGCTTTTATCAGCGAAGTGACGCTGCAGGTGCCGCGCAACAGGCGTTTACGCTGTCAAAGTTATGTTAATGTCACCGCGGCGGATCTTTTTTCCACTGCGAGCACGACAAAAAATACCTTCAGCCATTTCTTGGATCTGTGCGGGCGCGTTGAAGTCATCTGGTTCCCGTTCACGGAAAAACCATGGCTGAAAGTGTGGAAGCAAGAAGATAGCTTCCCAAAAGTGTCAAAACCGGTTAATGGTCCATTTAACTATCCGTTCTCGGATAATTTGCCGGTTAAAATTTCAGATATCATTAAAAAAATCAATAATGGCCACCCGGAGCTGACCCCGACACTCGGCAAGGCGCAGATGGAGTTGGTCAGCATTGGTTTAGGGGCCACCGTGTCGGCGGATCTGTGGGGGTGGAGCAAGGATCTGCTGTTGTATGTGAAGCCGACAACGCTGCGCGTGACGGCCAATGGTTACGCGATAATCACGAAACGGAGCAATATTCAGAATGTATTGCACGATTTCACGAAAAAATATGAAGAAATGGTGGCCGATTACCAGCGCAAAAATTCATTTCCGATGAATGGCCCAATTGAAATTCGCGTCACCGGGTTGGACAGTGCAAAAGAGAGCGCGGTGGCCAATGCCATTGTTCCCGATCTTTCGGCCATTCGCCCCGTTGAATCCCATCCGGAATGGGATGTCGCGATCTGGTTGGATATTCTGACCATGCCCGATACGCCGGATGCCAATAAATTCTACAGTGAAATGGAAAAATGGATTTTTAGCCACTATGCGGGCGACTATGCGACGGTTCGCGTAGAGTGGAGTAAAGGCTGGGGTTATACTTCACAGGCAGCGTGGCAGGATAAAACCGTACTCGAAGAAAAAATTCCGCGCAGCTTTAATGCCGGGGCAGGGAAAAATGACAGTTGGAATCATGCCTGCAACGTGCTGAATAAGTATGATCCGCACAACGTGTTCTCCTCTCCATTGACCAAAGCGGTTTTCAAACAGAAGAGTTAGTGAGTGCGTAATTGAAATAACCACCTGATTGGGCAGGTGGTTAGCATTATTAATCTTTCAGAGGGAGTCGCTTGTTTTCAAGCACCCCATTCTTTCTCGTAATGATATTCGATACGGCTTGCATCCCCGCCCAGCAGGGAGCCTACGGCTGCAACGCTTTTAAATGCCGCATAGCCAAGCGAGTCCGCGACATTATGAACGGCGCCCAAGCCAAAACCGATCGCGTTGAACCCTTGGCCTACGGAAGAGATCAATCGGGTATTAAGCGCATCATTGGCCAATTTTACGGTATCAATGACAACATCGCCGGCAAATCCTGATACAAAGCTTGCCGTATCGGAAATAATCCCAGCACCAGAAACGATTTCGATCTCTGCAGTATTTAGCTCTTTCATAGTAAATCCTTTCAACTTTATCCCTATGCCTCAGGAACGAAACGTAAAGCGTTTCGCCACTTAATTCTCGCGGCCTCTGTGAATGACGGCTTGATGAGAATACGCTTAGATTAAAGAGGTCGGCGTTGCAATATGCAACTCATAACGCCGACGATAATATTAGGGTCGCACTTTTTGTGACGTTTAAGCAGTTTTATGATTTTTAAGATTATTATTACTTGTGGGTTTTGCCAACAAGGACTAAATCTAAATAAGCGCCGTGTTGGGCCATGGATAAGATAAAAATGAACGGTGTCGCTATATATGGAGAGGTCAGAATTTGTTTAGGGAAGAGGCCTTATCGCATAGTCGTTCTAAATGGGCAGGAAAAGCATTGTTAATTGCAGGGTTGCCGGCCTGGGTCATCGCGGGCATTTCACTTTCATTCGTTTCTGTGCTGATCATTTTCGTGACCTATGGCGGTTATACCCGGCGTATCAGCGTGGGCGGAGAGGTCACGACGCTGCCAAGATCGGTCAACATATTTGCTACTCAGCAGGGATTCATTGCACAACGCTTTGTCAATGTGGGCGATCAGGTAAAAAAAGGGCAGCATCTTTATCAGATAGACGTCAGCAGGGTGACGGATTCCGGCACCGTCAGCGCAAGCACGCGGCAGGCGATAGAAAATCAACTGGCGCAGGTCGATAGCATCATCGCCAAATTGGAGGCGAACAAGAAAACGACCTTGGTCAATCTGCAAGCGCAGATTGACCAATATAAACTGGCGCACAGCCAGTCCAAACAGATGGTCGAAAATTCACGCAACGGCGTTAACTTTATGCGCGAAACCATGAAAAATTACGATGAGTATCGCAGTAAGGGGCTCATTAATCGGGATCAGCTGAATAACCAGGTTTACCTCTACTATCAGCAGCAGAGCACGTTCCACAGTCTCTATAACCAAAGCATTCAAGAGTCTTTGCAGATAACTAATCTGAATAGCGATCTCGCGACAAGAGCGTCCGATTTCGATAATCAAATCTCGCAATATCAATTTCAGCGCAATGATCTCCTGCGGCAGCTGGCCGAAGCGGACGCCAGCGGCTCATTGATTGTCAATGCGCCGGCGGACGGGCGTGTTGAATCGCTCAGCGTGACGCCTGGGCAAATGGTCAATACGGGGGACAGCCTGGCGCAATTAATCCCCAGTAATCATGCCATCTATTATTTGGTTTTATGGTTGCCCAACAGCAGCGTGCCTTACGTGAGCCGAGGCGATCATATCAACGTTCGTTATGACGCCTTTCCGTATGAAAAATTTGGTCAGTTTCCCGGCGTGATCGAAAGCATCGCTTATGTTCCCGCATCAATTCAGGAAATGTCCACTTACAGCAGTTCGCCAACTCGACAATCGGCTGAACTGGTTGAGTCGTACTACAAAGTGCTGGTGGCTATCGATAACACGCAGTTCGGCTATCAGGGAAAGCAGCTGAACCTTTCAAGCGGCATGAAGGCGCAAGCTACGCTTTTCCTGGAGAAAAGACCCATCTACCAATGGATGTTCGCGCCATTTTATGACATGAAAAACAGTGTGTCGGGGCCACTTCGTGAATAAAGTTTATGAGAATATCGTTGGCAAGCTAAACCTGTCGCTCAGAAGAAAAGTGCCGCAGGTCTTGCAAACGGAGGCCGCCGAATGCGGGCTGGCCAGTTTAGCGATGGTGTGCGGCTATTACGGCATGCACATCGATATGCTGTCGATGCGCCAGAAGTTTGATATCTCGGCCCGCGGCGCCACCCTGAGCTCGCTGATCGCGATCGCCGAGAATCTCAATTTGAAAACGCGGGCTTTATCCTTGAGCCTGGATGAGATTCACCAGGTGAAAAGGCCCTGCATATTGCACTGGGATATGAATCACTTTGTGGTCCTGGTCAACATTCGCGGTGGACGGATAACCCTGCACGATCCGGCATTTGGCCGCCGGGTTATCGGCCTGCAGGAGTTTTCCCTTCATTTTACCGGAATAGCTTTAGAGGTATGGCCAAGCAGTGAATTCACGCCTGTGGTGCAGAAAAACCGCCTGCACTTTAGAAAACTGCTCAACAATGTCACCGGTCTTAAAAGCGCGCTGGTAAAAATTTTCGCTCTGTCGCTGGTCATTGAGGCCGTCAACCTGCTGATGCCCGTCGGGACTCAGTTGGTGATGGACCACGTCATTCAGGCCGGCGACCATAATTTATTGGTCATTATTTGCGTCGGTTTACTGTTTTTTATCTTGTTCCGCACCTGCGTTTCGATGTTTCGCTCGTGGATCTCCATCGTGATGGGCGCGCTGATCGATATACAGTGGAAATCAGGGCTGTTTGATCATTTGATGAAGCTCCCGCTTGCCTATTTTGAAAAGCGCAAGCTGGGTGATATTCAATCGCGCTTTGGCTCGCTGGACGCCATTCGCACCACGTTTACCACCAGTATCGTTTCCAGCATCATTGATGGCATCATGTCGGTCGGCGTATTTATCATGATGTTCATGTACGGCGGCTGGCTGGTGTGGGTAGCCTCCGGCTTTACGGTCTTATATGTTCTGCTGCGCCTTTCGACCTATCGCTATTATCGGCAAGCGTCCGAGGAGCAATTGGTGAAGTCGGCGAAAGCCAGCTCACATTTTATGGAGACGTTGTACAGCATCGCGACGCTGAAGTCGTTGGGGTTGGCGGGAACGCGTTCGCAGTTCTGGCTAAATTTAAATATCGATACGGCAAACGCCAATATTCGGGTGACGAAGCTCGATATGTTCTTTGGCGGCGTGAATGCGTTTCTTGCGGCCTGCGATCAAATCGTTATCTTGTGGTTAGGCGCGTCTTTAGTGATCGACAGTCAAATGACATTAGGCATGTTTGTCGCCTTTAATGCCTATCGGGGGCAATTCTCCGATCGCGCGTCAAATCTTATCGATATGGTAATTCGGCTGCGAATGCTGAATTTGCATAATGAAAGGCTGGCGGATATCGTGCTTTCTACGACAGAGGAAGAGAAGCCCTATCGCAAGATATGCAATCCCAACGAGGCGGTGACTTTTGAAGTGCGCGATCTGCTTTATCAATATGACAGCCTTTCGCGCCCAGTGATCCCCGGGCTCAGCCTGCAGATCGCGGCGGGAGAAAGCGTGGCGATCGTCGGGCCTTCAGGCGTCGGCAAAACCACGTTGATGAAGCTGATGTGTGGGTTGTTGGAACCGACGGAAGGGCGCTTGTTTATCAACGGCATTAACATTCATGATATTGGCATTAATAATTATCGGGAGTGCATCGCGTGTGTATTGCAAGAAGATAAACTGCTTGCTGGTTCAATTGCCGAGAACATATGCAGTTTTGATGCTCATCCCGATACGGAATTTATCGTTGAATGCGCCAAGCATTGCAATATTCACGACGATATTATGAAAATGCCGATGGGATATGAAACGTTGGTGGGCGAATTGGGGGGGAACCTTTCCGGCGGACAAAAACAGCGGGTTCTTATCGCCCGCGCGTTATATCGAAGGCCCAGTATTCTGTTTATGGACGAAGCGACTAGTCATTTGGATCTGGACAATGAAAAAAGGGTGAACGAAGCCATATCCTCGTTGAAAATGACCCGCGTTATCATTGCTCATCGGCCATCGACGATTGCATCGGCAGATCGGGTAATTACATTGCAACCTGTAAATACAATGACATAATTGTTTGATGAAATATAAAATTTTATATTTATTTCATCTTTGATTAAGATTTTCGTTATTGAGTTAATTTATTGAGCGTCTTATACCTAAAACGTGAACCGACGGTTCATAAAAGGCAGTCTTTTTTAATTGATTCTTTTTAGTGAATGGAGATGAAAAATGAGAGAATTAAACTCAACAGAAGTTCAGCAGGTGAACGGCGCAACGATTGGCCTGGGTTTGGCTATCATCGGCAAGGTTGTTAACAGCTGGGGAAACGCGTGGAATAATGCCTGGGGCGGTTGCACACCAAAACCGCCGGTATGTAAACCTGAGCCGCCGGTCTGCAAACCAAAACCGCCTAAATGCGATTAATCGTATTTAGATAACGCAGCGTAATATGCGGCAGGCTTAATGTTTTATTCATTAAGCCTGCCTTATTGCTGGCGGATAACGTGCGCCATCGACGCAGTTAACTTGCCCCCCACTGGGTCAGCAGCGCATGCAGCCTGGCCGGCTCCAGCGGCTTGCGCAGCACCAGATAGCCTTCCTGCTCGGCCTCTTGCAATATTTGCGAATTGAACTCGCCGCTGACCATCGCGCCGCTCACGTCCGGCAGGCGTTCGAACAGCGCTTTCAGGATGTCGAAACCGCTCTCGCCGGAACGCAGGCGCTGGTCGCACAGCACGGCGAACGGCGTAAAACCGTCGTCGACGATGGCGAAGGCCTCCTCGGCGGAGGCTGCGCAGCGCACGGTGATGCCCCAGGTGCTCATCAGGCTCTCCCAGGCGGAGGTCACCAAGGGATCATCGTCCACCACCAGGCAGGCGCCGCGCAGTGGTGCATAGCGGGTAGGCGTGGCGGTGTTGTCGTAGGCGGCCGCGGTTTCCGGCGCTTTGTCTTCGCCGATGTATTGCGTGAAGCGCATCCAGAAACGCGATCCTTTGCCTTCGACGGAGTGCATGCCGTACTTCACCTTCATCAGCTTGGCGCAGCGCGCCACCACCGCCAGCCCCAGCCCGTGGCCGGCGCTGTCGATTTTCCACGCCAGCTCGGGGCGGTAGTAAGGGGAGAAGATTTTGCTTTTCTCTTCGTCGGCGATGCCCACGCCGGTGTCCCACACTTCCACCAGGCACTCGGCGCCGCGCGGGCGGATGGCGATCAGCACGCCGCCCCGTTGCGTGTAGCGCAGGGCGTTCTGGATCAGGTTGATCAGCGATTGCCGCACCAGCAGCGGATCGCCCATCACGCTGATACGCCGTCTGGGGCGCCAGGTGCGCAGCGTCAGGGCGCGGCTGTTGGCCTCTTCGCGGAACAGGGTGACCACCGAGTCGAGCAGGGCGCCGATATCCACATGGGTGGCGGCGGTGCGCACGTTGCCGGATTCGATTTTGCTGAGATCGAGCAGCGAATTGAACATCAAATGCACCGAACGCACGCTCTGCTGCAGATCCAGCAGCTGCGGCGTCAGGCTGTCGTCGCGGTTTTTGTGGATGATGGCCTCGATCAGAAAGCCCATGGCGTGCACCGGCTGGCGCAGATCGTGGCTGGCGGTGGTCAGGAACTGGTTCTTGTCCAACAGCGCCTGTTCCGCCTCTTCTTTAGCCTGGCGGAACTGCTCCGCCAGGCGCGAGCTTTGCTCTTCGAGCAGCGCCTGCTGAATAAAGAACGCATGCGAGGTTAATGCGTGGCGGTAAATGGCGAAGCCGTACAACAAGTTCAGCATCAGCACGATGAACATCACGTCTTCCAGCCGCCAGATGATGCCGAGGTTCAGCAGCCCCCAGGAGGCGAAGAAAAAGCGGGTAAAGGTGCTGATGACGGGCGTCAGGTGCGTTGCGTTGGCGGCGACGATCGCGGCGATGCTGATATTGAGCAGCAGGAAAAAGTCAAAGTTATGGGTCTGCGGCGTAATTAAATAGAGTGATGAGATCCCCAACCCGTGAATAAAGGCCACCTTATTAATACGCGGCAGCCAGCGGCGCAGCACGGCGTCTTCATCATTTTCTTTGGCTTCGCGCTGGTAGCGCCGATGCCCTATTCGGATCGCCACGGCGCATAGCAGGTAAACGATGATCCAGGCAATGGTTGGGCCGAGCTTGTCGCCCAGCAAATAAATCCAGATGGCGAAAGGGATGCCGACAAAAGGCACGGCGGTGAAGCTGAACACCAGCCGCATGAAGGTGTTGTCCAGCAGGCGGATCTGCGCGCGCGGGGAGATGCCATCATTTTGTAAATGCTGGAAAAACCTCATGACGACGGATCCCGTTTGCCGTGCAACAGCGTGATGGCTTCCACCCGGCTGTTGACGCCGATCTTTTTCAATATATTGCTGATATGTTCTTTTACGGTGGGTTCGGAAATAGACAGTTGCGTCGCAATTCTTTTATTTGGTAGGCCGCGCAGCATCATAGTTAATACGTCGATTTGCCTCGGCGTTAAATTGAATTTATTTAAGTGTTCATGGTGGCTTTTAACGGTGGCTTCATTACCGTCAGGGAACCATTCCTGATTATTATTCAGCGCAAAAACCGCCCTGGCGAATAATTCCGGTGGTTCGTTTTTTAACACGAATCCATGCCCGCCGGCATTGTTAACTTTCTGCCAGATATCGTTATTCTCGTCGCCGCTGACCACCAAAATCCGCACCTGCGGATAACGTTGTTTTACTTCTTTGAGTAATTTCAACGCTGTACCGGAAGAGAGCCAAAAATCGATCACCAGTAAACGCGGTGGGCCATTTTCCCTAATATGGCGGTAGCAACTTTCTTCATTGGTCACCACATGCGCCTGTTTGAATCGGCAATGCGTGCTGAGAAAATTGGCGATGCCGCTTGCTACCAATGGATGGTCATCAACGACCAACGCATAATCCTGCCCCAAAGGATTCTCCTTTCGCCTTCAAATATCAGATAGGTCTGATGAATTATTATCAACCCTCCCTACTTTAGGAGGGTTTTTTCGTTTAGGAAAGGGAAATATATTATTCGAGGATTTGGATAAGAGAAAACATAAAGCCAATCGGTAATTTTAACTGATTGGTTATAAAGGATAATTTATGAAGAAACCACTTATCGCTTTAACCGTTACGATGATGCTAGCCGGTTGTTCCACCCTGAAAACCGATCAGGCCATTCCATTACTGCAGGCGGAAACCGCCAAAATGCTGGGGCTGGGATCGTCGGACGAAATTACCGTGACCAACGTCAATGGCGCGCAGCCGGATGCGCTGGGCGGCCAAAAACTTTCTTATCGCGCCACCACGGAAAAAGGCCGCATTTTCGATTGCTCGTCGCTGATGATGCCGGGAATTTTAGGTTCATCGCCGTCGCTGAGCGCGCCGACCTGTACGCCGGTGGTCACGCATAAATAATTCGCTTTGGGGGGCGGTATTACCGCTTCCTGGTTTTTCATCGTCGGAGCGTCAGCGCCGGGGGGCAATAAGCTTTTGCTTCGACGATCACTAAACCGGCGTGCGCGAAATAACGCCTCACACCTCCTCTAGTGTATTGAGTTCCCTATAACAATAAATTTCGCGACATCACGCTAACGAGTACGGAGATAGCCCGTGAATGACAAGACATCGCACCCTTTAGCGGTTAGAACACCGCTTTCCAAACTTTACCTCGCTCTATTTTCCGCGCCGTTGTTGATGCTGGCGCCTGCCGATATCGCTCGCGCAGACGATGCCATTTTTGACGGCGACTCAAAAATTACCGAATCATTGGCCTACACCGGGGATGTTTACGTCGGCCGTAATCAAAGCGGCAACCTGCTGATCGAGAATGGCAAGATCAGCGCCTATAACATCAATATCGGCCGGATGTTCAACGGCCAAATTCATGACAGCCTGGTCACGGTCCGCGGGCCGAACGCCGAGCTGAACGCGGTGAACGATCAGTTCGTGCTGCGCGGCGGCCTGAATCTGGGGCGGGGCACTTTGCGGGTTGAAGACGGCGCGCTGGCCAGCGCGAAAGAGATCGTGGTCGGCACCACCCGCGGCTACGACAGCCACCTTATCGCCACCGGCGCCGGTTCTCGCGTCACCAGCAATTTTCTCAGCGTCGGCACCGACTTAGGGGCGCGATCCACGCTGGCGATTGAAGACGGCGCGGTGCTGAACACCGCCTTTGACGCGCGCATCGGCAATGGCAGCGGGCCGGGCGAGACCGATACGCTGAGCCCGAAAGCCACGGTCACGGGGGCCAATTCCCAATGGAACGTCGGCCGCGCGCTCACGCTTTACGGCGATCTGGACGTGCTGAACGGCGGCGCGGTCAACGTCGGTAATATTCAGGTGGCGGGCGTCTCGGGCGCGCGTAAAACCGCCGAGCTGACGATCGCCGGCAACGGCTCACGGTTTACCAGCGGCAGCAGTGTCAACGTCGGCGATTACGGCAATGGCGTGTTGGCGGTCATGGACGGCGGGACATTCTCCGCCGGCGGCAACGAAGTGGTGCTGGGCAAGGCCGGTTCCGGTTCTAACCGCGGCGCGCTGATTATCGGCAGCCGCGGCAACATGGATACCGGCACCGGGTTGACCGAGCCGACGCTCGGCGCGGCGGGCGCTGCAGGCACTATCGATGCCCAGACGGCGATCGCCCTGCGGGGCGGATTGTTCCGCAGCTATGTGTACTTCAACCATACCGACGGCAATTACGTCTTCAGCAACAAGATGAGCGGCGAAGGCGAGGTGATCAACACCGCCGGGCATACGACGCTGAACGGCGATCTCACTGGCCTGCAGGCGAACGTCACCGCGCGCGGCGGCAAGCTCATCATCGCCAGCGACATCAACACCCAGAAAGAAGACGACATCTTTGAGATCCAAACCCTCAGCGCCGAGAACGGCGGCACGCTGATCCTCAACGCGACGGCGGGCGCCGATGTCAATAACGGGCAGGGCTACAGCAGCGCAGCGTCGATCAAGGCCGGCGGCACGCTGGGCGGCAACGGCACGCTGGGCCAGACCGAGATCCTGTCCGGCGGCCATATCTCGCCCGGCGACGGCAATATCGGCACGCTGACGCTGAAACGCTACCTGAACTTTATCGGCGAATCCTTCTATGACGTCGATATCGCCGGCGACGGACGCAGCGATCAACTGCTGGTGGCGGGCAAAACCACCATCAGCGATCAGGCCAAAGTGCAGGTGACGGCGCTGGATCCGCAAACCAGCTATAAAACTGGCCAAAGCTACCGCATTCTGACCTCGGACGGCGGCATTGAAGGCCAGTTCGCGGCGGCGGTCTCCAAGTCTGCCTTCCTCGATGTGGCGTTGAAGCACAGCGCCAACGCCGTGGATCTGACCATCGCGCAGAAAGACACGGGGGGGGAAAACCCTGGCGGCGAGAATCCGGGCGGGGAAAACCCGGGCGGTGAGAATCCGGGCGGTGAGAATCCGGGCGGTGAAAATCCGGGCGGAGAAAACCCGGGCGGTGAGAATCCGGGCGGAGAAAACCCGGGCGGTGAGAATCCTGGGGGCGAGAACCCGGGCGGGGAAAACCCGGGGGGCGAGAACCCAGGCAGCGGCAAGCCGGGCATTTTCCAAACGGTGGCCGAAAGCGGCAACCAGTGGAATACCGCCGGCGCGCTCTCGACGCTGACGCAGAGCGGCCCTTCGCTGGCGCTGTACAACTCGCTGCTGCTGCTGAGCGCGCCGGAAGCGCGCGAAGCGTTCAATCAGCTGTCCGGCGAAGTCTATCCGTCGATGCAGTCTAACCTGATCGCCGGCAGCACCCAGCTGTTCAACGTGCTGAACCAGCGCATGCTGCGCCTGTTCGACAACGACAGCCTGCCGGTACCGCCGTTGGCGATGTCGCTGGTGCAACCGGCGCAGGCGCAAAACAGCGGCGTCTGGGGGCAGACCTTCAGTTCCTGGGGCAGAAACAGCGGCAACGGCAACGTGGGCAAGCTGGATGGCAATACCACCGGCTTCCTGTTGGGGGCTGATCGCAAACTGGCGGACCATAACGTGCGCATCGGCGGTTACTTCGGTTACAGCCGCGGCGACTACGACGTTGACAGCCGCCGCTCCAAGGCCGATACCGACAACTACCACCTCGGTCTGTATGCGGCCGGGCAGCAGGATGCGTTCTCACTGCGCGGCGCGCTGGGTTACACCTGGCACAAGATTGAAGGCAAGCGCAACGTCGATTTCAGCGGCTTCTCGGATCGGCTGAAGTCAGATTACGACGCGAACTCGCTGCTGGCGTTCACCGAAGCGGGTTACCGTTTCGGCCAGCCGGAGATGAACGTCGAACCGTTCATTAACCTGAGCTATATCCGCCTGCATACCGACAGCTTCCAGGAGTCGGGCGGCGCGGCGGCGTTGAGCGTGCGCAATGAAACGATGAATACCTTCTACTCCACGCTCGGGGTGCGCGGCGTGACCGAACTGCCGAAGAACGTCAGCCTCTACGGCTCGCTCGGATGGCAACATGCTTACGGCGATAAGAGCACCTCATCGCGCATGGCGTTTGCCGGCAGCGACGCGTTCGTCACGCAGGGCCAGGCCGTGGATGACAACATGATGGTGGGCGATATCGGCGTGAGCGTGAAACTGTCGCGCGCCGCGACGCTGGATGTCGGCTATCAGGGGCAATTCGGCGCCGATACCCGCGTTAATTCGGTCAACGCCAACCTGCGCTGGTCGTTCTGATTTTCCCTCTAGACTTCTCTGGTACCGACTGGCCCGCTTGATGCGGGCCTTTTTTATGGTGAGAACTCAGTGGCGGCCTGCGACTGACTTTTATGATAAAAAAGCCCGCGCAACGGCGGGCTGAGCGGGGGAAGGCGTTTAACGCCCTTTTTTCTTGCGCCCCGGCTGGGTAAAGCGCTTGCGGCCGGCCGGCGCAGCGGTTTTATCGGCGCTTTTCGGCCCGCCGGCGCTCGGCTTTTTCGCCGGGGCAGATTTGGCCGGGGCTTTCTTCGTCGGCTTGGCCTCTGACGAAGAGCCTTCAATCAGCTTGAACAGCTCAATCAGCTCGTCATCGGTCAGATCGCGCCATTCGCCCAGCGGCAAGCCTTTCAGGCTGACGTTCATGATGCGCGTGCGTTCCAGCTTGGTGACCTCATAGCCGAAGTGTTCGCACATGCGGCGGATCTGACGGTTCAGCCCCTGCACCAGCGTGATGCGGAACACGAACGGCGCTTCTTTCTTCACCTTGCACTTTTTGGTCACCGTGCCCAGCATCGGCACGCCGGCGCCCATGCCGCGAATAAACTCGTCGGTCACCGGCTTGTTGACCGTCACCAGATACTCTTTCTCGTGATTGTTGCCGGCGCGCAGGATCTTGTTGACCAGGTCACCGTGGTTGGTCAGAAAGATCAGCCCCTGCGAATCCTTGTCCAGGCGGCCGATCGGGAAGATGCGCTTGCTGTGGTTGACGAAGTCGGCGATGTTGTCGCGCTCGCCGTCTTCGGTAGTGGTGACGATGCCGACCGGTTTGTTCAGCGCGATCAGCACCAGATCTTCTTCATTGCGCGGTTCGATCAGCTGACCGTTAACCTTCACGACATCGCCGGCAAATACCTGGGCGCCAACGGTGGCGCGTTTACCGTTGATGAAAACGTTGCCCTGTTCGATGTATCGATCGGCGTCGCGGCGTGAGCAGATGCCGCTCTCGCTAATGTATTTGTTCAAACGAATGGATGAGTTGGTCAGCATGGGATCTCCGTAAAACGCGGACTATACATTACCCGGATGGCGCTGCGAAGCGAATCATGCAGGGGGCGGCGGCTATGAACAAAATCCGTCCCTGCATCAAAAAGTGCAGACGATAAGTGGTGTCGACAGGCCTGCGTCTTATTGCGATGCTGTTGTCGTCAATAGACTTGCGATCGTCGTTTTGGCATAGCCGATGAATGCCGCCAACGGCTGCTGATGCTGAGACAGGTCATCTATCGCTTGTCCGAGATAAACTCGCCGCGCGGTGCTAAGTACCGGCTGGTGTTCAGATGGCAAGCGTTCCAGCAGCCATTCGGCGGCCACATCTTTGGGGGCGATCCGACCGGTTGCCGCGCTGAACCAGATGCGCGCCAGCGCAAGCACAATGTTGCATTCGTCGCCATGCCAGTCATCAGGTTCGTTCCATTGACTCAGGGTATCGGTGAGCGCGGCGATGAAGTCACTGCGAGGGACGCTGTCATACAGGAGTTCAAAGGAGGCGCCGAACAGATGTCGATGATGCTGCCGGGCTTTGGTAAGCAGGATCGCCACATCAGGATCCAAGGTGGCGGGGGAGACAATTCCCACCAGCAACTCTTCACGCAGCCATTCGCCAAACTGTAACTCACGTCGTGGCGGATAGCGCCAAGGTTTGATGTCGGTCTGTACCAGCACGGTGACTTCCAGCGGGCGAAAAATACTGTCGGCATCTGGCGGAGCCGACACGGTCAGCAAAGCTTTCATGAGGGCGGCCCGAGTGGTTGACATCAGCGGCTTGCTGATGACGACCAAGATGTCGATATCGCTGTTGGGTTTAAGACCGCCATCGACCGCAGATCCATACAGATGGATGCCCAAGAGTGTCTCGCCGAGTTGCTCTGTCAGCACATTGTATGCGGCGTCGATCTGTGCGGCGATTTCGGCTGGAAGTGTTTCTTTTATAGCTAATTGGCGATTGTTAAAAGATGGCTCAAACCGTTCCCCCACCTTCACCACCCGGGTGTTAAGCGGGGTGAGCGTCTGCCCGGCGTTGCCGATCGGCGTCAGGCGCGGCACGGGGCGGCCGCTGTCGCTTTCCACCAGCGTTGAATGCGCCTCTCCTTCGGCGAACAAATGATCTTCCCCCCACTGGCGCAGGCCAACGATCACCGGAAATAGCGCGCGGCCTTTCTCGGTCAGCACATACTCCTGATAGGCACTGCCGTCTGCGGCGGGCACGATCTCCAGCACGCCGTGCGTCACCAGGGCGCGCAGCCGGGTGGCAAGGATGTTCTTCGCCATCCCCAGCCCTTTTTGAAATTCGCTGAAGCGGGTGATGCCGTCGAAGGCGTCGCGCACGATCAGCAGCGACCACCAGTCGCCAATCACATCCAGCGTGCGCGCCACCGGGCACGGCGCGTCTTCCAGGCTCTTACGTTTCACGACGATTATCTCCTGCTGCACATTCTGGTTGCATTATAAAACCTCTGCGCCTAAAGTTCATTGGGTTTAATAATGAAACCACATTGAGGTGTGCGATGAGCGACAAACTGCTGGAACCTCCCTGTGCGGCATTGGGGCGCCTGCCGGCCGCCCTGGTGCTGCTGTTGGCCGCCGCCAGCGCCTTTAGCGTGGCCAACGTTTACTATGCGCAGCCGCTGTTAGACGCCATCGCCCGCGATTTTTCCATCAGCCTGGCGGCGGTCGGCATGGTGATCGCCGTGACTCAGTTGGGCTGCGCGCTGGCGTTGCTGTTGGTGGTGCCGCTGGGGGATCGGTTGAACCGGCATCGATTGCTGGCGGGGCAACAGCTGGGGCTGATCGCTGCGCTGCTGCTGGTGGGCTGGGCGCCCAGTGCGGCCTGGCTGCTGGTGGGGATGATGTTGGTGGGGCTACTGGGCACCGCCATGACGCAGGGCCTGATCGCGTTCGCCGCCGCCCTGGCGCCGCCGCAGGAGCGCGGGCGGGTGGTCGGCGCGGCGCAGGGCGGGGTGGTGCTGGGGTTGCTGCTGGCGCGCACCTTGTCCGGCGCGCTGGCGGACGTTGGCGGCTGGCGCACGGTGTACTTCTTCTCCGCCGGAGTGACGCTGGTATTGCTGCCGATCCTGTCGCGCCTGCTGCCTGCGCCGCGCACCGCTCCCAGCACGCTGAGTTATCCCGCGCTGCTGCGTTCAATGCTGAGCCTGTTGCTGCATGACCGCACGCTGCAAATTCGCGGCATGTTGGCGCTGCTGATGTTCGGCGCTTTCAGCCTCTTTTGGAGTTCGCTGGTGTTGCCGCTGAGCCAGGCGCCGTTCAATTTCACCCATGCCGCGGTGGGAGCGTTCGGCCTGGTCGGCGCGGTGGGCGCGCTGGCGGCGGTGCGCGCCGGGCATCTGGCGGATCGCGGGCTGGGGCAGGCGGCCAGCGGCGCGTGTCTGCTGCTGTTGACACTGGCCTGGCTGCCGCTCGGTTTGCTCGGCAGCGGCCTGGTTTGGCTGGTGGCGGGCATCGTGCTGCTGGATCTGGCGGGCCAGGCGATCCACGTGCTGAACCAGAGCATGATCTTCCGCGCGCACCCGCAGTCGCATAGCCGGCTGGTGGGCTGCTACATGCTGTTTTACGCCGTCGGCAGCGGGCTGGGCGCCTTTGCCGGCACCCATATGTACGTCTGGGCGGGGTGGAGCGGCGTCTGCTGGCTGGGGGCGGGCGTCAGCCTGAGCGCGCTGCTGTTTTGGCGGCTGACGCTGCGCGGGATGCCGGATGCCTAGGGTAATAGCTAGCGGGCCGGCGAATGCATCAGGTAATAATCTTCTTCGCCGTCGTTGCCGGTAGAGATAATACGCCAACCGTGTTTGCGGTAGAACGTCAGCGCCTTTTCATTCTTCACCAGGCATTTCAGCGAGCCGGTGGCGGTGAAGGTGGCTTGCGCCGCTTGCAGCAGCGCACTGCCGACGCCGCGCGGCGGCTGATGGGGATCGACATACAGGTTATGAATGAAGTTGTCTTCGCGGTAGATGGAGACGAATCCCAGCAGCACGCCGCCGTCTTCCGCCACCCAAATCGCTTCGCCCAGCGTCGCGCGGTCGAAATCTTCCAACTGGTAGTTTGAGGTATTGCGCCAACCGAACGCCGCCTTGCGCGACGCCAGGTACAGCGTGCGCAGGAAGGGGCGATCGGCCTCTTGGTAAGGTCTTATTTGCATGACATCTCCCGGTGGTTTGTGCTCACTATAGCGCATGGCGCCGGGCGTGCATGGCCACAAACGGAAAATGCTAGGCGTCGCCCCAGGCGGGCAGGCGATTGACTCCGTCGCTCAGCTCCTGAGCAAGATGGCGCACGGTGTCGGCGTGCAGGGCGGCCGACGGTGGATGAAAGTCGGGCGCCCGCAACGCTTGCGGCGCGCGGGAAAGCTGCGCCGCATACTCGGCGAGAACGCGCCCGCCCTGACGTTGCACCTCTATCAGCGCCTGGCGTTCCTGCGCGGACAGCGCCGCGCCGCCGCCTGCCAGATAGGTGTTGAGCTTTTCGCTGGTCAGCAACAGGCTGCGCGTCTGGTTAAAGATCAGTTGGATATGCCGGGTGAAGCTTTCATGATTATCGTCCGCCAGCTGCCAGGTGGGCTCCAGCGTCACCCGGGCCACCACCGCTTCGCAGCCCTCGATCTTTTGCCAGATGCCGATGGCGTTTGTGTTCTCGCCGCCGAGGAAGCGCGACAGTTCCCGCAGCACGTTGGCAACCTGCTGCCGCAGTGACTCCCCTTCGTATTCCGGCCACAGCGTGGCGTGAATGAAGGTGGCGAACCCTACCCCCAGCACGATGCCGATCAGGCGATCGCGGATCTCGGTCAGCTCGGTGACCGGGCCGAAGCTTTCCAGCAGCGCCAGGGAAAAGGTGAACAGGATCTGTACCCCGGCATAGCTTATTTTCTCGGAGCCGGCGGCGATCCAGGCGGAGAGGGCGATCACCGGCAGCGTCAGCAGCAGCAAGCCGACGAGGCTGTCGAGGTGAGGCATGATCCACACCACCGAGATCAGCGCCAGCAGGCTGCCGATCGCCGCGCCGCCGAGACGCAGCCGCGCCCGCCGCTGTGTGGCGCCGAGGCTGGGCTGCGCCACGATCAGGCAGCTCAGCATGATGGTATGAATGCCGGACCAATCGACGGCGGTATAAAACACGTAGGCGACCAGCACGGTCAGCAGCGTTTTCAACGAAAACTGGATGTAAACCGGGTTGGTCAGGGCATCAGGGGTAAAGAAGGGCACTTTTTGCGGCGGCGTGGCCTGCAGGGCGTCGGCGTAGTCGCTGCGGTTGGCGTAGACCTGCAGGAGGCCGGCCATTTCATTGAGCGGCGCCGGCACCTGCGGATCGTCGCTGCCGGCGATCGCGACGGAAAATCGCAGCGCGCTGTCGTGGCTGATCGCGGTTTGCAGCGCGCGGCAGGCGGCGTCTATCTCTTGCGCCAATTGACGCGCGGCCGTGCCGAAAGCCGGCGGCAGCTGGTAGGCCAGAATATTGAGCTGCAACACCAAGGTGATCAGCGCCAGATAACCGGGCTCGTTGGCGCGGCAGCGATCGCTGCGCATCACCGAAAAGCGCAGCAGCTTGTGCAGCTCGGTGGCGTGCTGCGAGATGGCGCTCAGATCGCGCGTCTCGCCGCCGTTGGCCAACATAGCGCGGGTTTCGTCCAACACCGCGTTCATCCGGCCCTTTAGCTGTTTCAGCGGTTCAGCCGGCAGCAGCAGGGTATTGACGATCAGGGTGAGCAGGATGGCGTAGTTGATCGCCACCCATACCCACAGCACCAGCCGTATCACCACTTCCGCCTGCGGAGTGAGATCGACAAAGCTTTGCGTGTAGATCACCACCAGCGCCATCAGGAAGAACAGCACCCCAACCTTGGTCACTCGCATCAGGAACACGCTGAGGAAAAACAGCGCGCTGGAGAGCAGGATGCGCAGCATCGGGTAGTCGTAGGTGAATTTCAGCACCAGGATAGCGGCGCCGATCGCCAGCGTGGAGCTGACGAAAAACAGGATGCCGATTGCGCGGGTGATCACGATATTGGACTGTGTGATAAAGAAGACAGCGATCAGCGACAGCGCCAGCCACGGCACCTGCAGCGTCTGCGAGATCACGATGGCGATCGCGCTGGAGAGCAGGGCGCGGATCACCAGGTTGATGCGGCTGTCCGAAGGGCGCAGCTCGTCGATCAACTGGTACAGCCAGCCGTGAGACATCGTTTTATTCTTCATGGCGCAGGTTCAGCTTGGCCACCGCCGAAGCGCCCACGCGGAACAGCGCCGGGTTGGGGGCCTCTACCGCGATCTTGACCGGGAAGCGCTGCGAAACGTGCACCCAGTTGATGTTGCGCGACACGTTGGGCAGCCCGCCCAGCACTGTGCCGCCGTCGTCAGGCTGCACGCCGTAGCTGATCGATTCCACCTTGCCGCTGAAGGTCTGGCCGGCGTCGCTCATTAAATACAGCGTGGCCGGCAGGCCGGGATGCACGCCTTTCAGGTCGGTTTCGCGGAAGTTGGCGACCACGTACCAGTGGCGGGTGTCGATCAGCGTGAACACCGGTTTGGCGCTGGAGGCATATTGGCCGACGGTGGTTTTCAGGGAGGCGATGCGGCCGTCGAACGGCGCTCTCACCTCGGTGAACTCCAGGTTCAGTTTGGCGATGGCGATGTCGGCCTGCACTTCGGCACGCTGCGCGACCAGGGCTTCGACGCCGCTGACGGCGGCTTCCGCCTGTTTCGCCTGCAGCAATGCGGCCTGCAGTTCCGCCTGCGCCGAGCGTTGGGAGGTGCGGGCGGTTTCCACTTCTTCCGCCGAAACGTAGTTCTTGCCGAGCAGCTTCTGCCGGCGGTTGAGGGTGTCGGTCGCCTGCGCCACCAGCGCCTGCGAGCGTTTGACGATGGCGTTCATCGATTCGGCGTTGTACTGCTGCGCGTTGACCGAACGCTGCGTCAGCTTGATCTGTTCATTCAGCGTGATCAGGCGCGCTTCGCTGGCCGCCAGCGCGTCCTGGTAAGGGCGCGGATCGATGCGGAACAGCAGATCGCCTTGCCGCACTTCCTGGTTGTCGCGGATCGGCATCTCGATGATGCGGCCGTTCACCTCCGGCACTACGTCGATGGTGTCGGCATAGGCGTAGGCATCGTCGGTAGTGGGGGCGTTTTCCACCCGCCAGACGACGACGGCGGCCACGATGAGCGTCAACGCCAGGATGGTAAGCACCAGCAGTCTGCGCTTGTTGGAGGTTTGTGGTTGGGTCATGGCGTCAGTCTCAGTGGGGGAAAACCAGTAACCAGGTCAGCATGGCGATCAGCGCGGTCAGCGCCGGATACGTCAGCAGCTGCGGCGCCAGCCAGGCGCGTTTTTCCGGGGTGCGCAGCAGCAGGTGGATCGCCACCATGCCCGCCACGCCGCCGCACAGGCAAAACAGCCAGTCGGGGAACGAAGCGCCGAACACCACCATGGACGGTGCCGGCGAGCACCCGGTGAGCAACAGCGCGGTCAGGCAGGTGATAAGCAGTTTTTTGTCGGGCATAGGGCGTTCTCTGGCGATTGGCTTGGTCGACGGGCCGAATGAAATGACTCTTTTTCAGTGAGTGAGGTCACTGTTTGTCACCCTCATGCTTGCGCAAGGGTAAACTAGAATAAATACTCTACTCTAAATTAGAGGAGTTAATCTAGTTTTTTGTGTCACCCTGCCTTCGCGGCGGCAAATGGGTATAATGCGTTGATGACAGCGGGCAGAAACGAATATGCAAATCGACGAACACATCACCGGGCGAGAGCCGCAGCAGGAAAGAGGGCGGCAACGCGTACAAACCATTCTGGATTCAGCGGCGGCGATCGTGGCGCAGGATGGCCTGGCGGCGCTCAGCATGCAGCGGCTGGCCAAACACGCCAAAACCTCCATCGGCTCGATGTATCACTTTTTCCCCGATCGCCACGCGGTGATCAAGGCGCTGGCGGATCGGCACACTGAATCGATCGAGGCGCTGGTGCGCGACATGGCGTTGGCCAGCGACGACGAGTGGCGGCGCCTCTCCGCTGAAGCGGTGATCCAGCGGCTGTTTTCACCCTATGCGCAGTACCTGCGCGAGCACGCCGACTACCTGCCGGTGATGCGGGAAATGAACCTGCCGGACGAAAAGTCCAGCTTCCTGGCGCTGATCGCCCGAGTGCTGCAGCTGCGCCGCCCCGAGACCGCCGAAGCGGAGATCCTGCAGCAAACCCGGCTGTTGCAAAGCCTGGTGGCCGGCACCTTGCATCACATCTTCAAAACGGCACCGCAGAGCGTGGCGTTTACGTTGGCGGAGCTGCCCGGCGTGCTGAGCCTGTATCTGGCGGGAAAAGAGGGCAACATCGCTTAGGCGCGAGCGAATTTATTCGCTTGTTTGTCCGCGCCGCCGCTGGCATGATCCCGCTCAGGGATTAACGCAACGTTGATCACAACCTATTGATTTTCATGACTCGGGGTGCCCTTCTGCGTGAAGGCTGAGAAATACCCGTATTACCTGATCTGGATAATGCCAGCGTAGGGAAGTCACGGCCGCCCAACCGGCGCCGCCTTCTTGAACGCCGGTTGGGAGGAATATGATCGCTCGACCTGATGCACTACCCGGCGCTCGCGCCGCGGCCTGCCTGACTCAATTCCAACAGCGGCCTCCGCTGATCCACTGCCTGACCAACGAAGTGGTGCAATCGCTGACTGCCAACGTGCTGCTGGCGCTCGGCGCCTCCCCGGCGATGGTGGTGGAACCGCAAGAGGCGGCGCAGTTCAGCGCGCTGGCCGACGGCCTGCTGATCAACGTCGGCACCCTCAACGCGCTGCGCGCCGAATCGATGCGCGCGGCGGTGGCCGCCGCCAATCGGGCCGGCAAGCCTTGGACGCTGGATCCGGTGGCGGTCGGCGCGCTCTCCTACCGCACCGCCTTCGCCAAACAGCTGCTGGACGAGAAACCGGCGGCGATACGCGGCAACGCCTCGGAAATCATGGCGCTCAGCGGGTTGCTGGCCAGCGGCCGCGGCGTGGACAGCGGCGACGATTCCTTGGCGGCATTGCCCGCCGCGCGTGAGCTGGCGCAGCGCAGCGGCGCGGTAGTCGCGGTCACCGGCGCGGTGGATTACGTCACCGACGGCCAACGCGATTGGGCGATCGAAGGCGGCTCCCCGCTGATGACGCGGGTGGTGGGCACCGGCTGCGCGCTGTCGGCGGTGGCGGCGGCGTTTTGCGCCCTGCCGGGCGATCGCCTGGACAACGTGGCGGCCGCCTGCCGGGTGATGTCCCACTGCGGCGGCCTCGCGGCCAGGCAGGCCGCCGGGCCGGGCAGCTTTACGCCGGCGTTCCTCGACGCCCTGTATCAGCTGCGCGGGGAGGATCTGTGATGAAACGCATTAACGCGCTGACCATCGCCGGCACCGATCCCAGCGGGGGCGCCGGCATTCAGGCCGATCTGAAGGCCTTCTCGGCGCTTGGCGCCTACGGCACCTCGGTGATCACCGCGCTGGTGGCGCAGAATACCCGCGGCGTGCAGTCGGTGTATTACATCGATCCGGCGTTCGTCGCCGCGCAGCTGGACTCGGTGTTCAGCGACGTGCGCATCGACAGCGTCAAGATTGGCATGCTGGCCAACGCCGATATCGTGCAGGCGGTGGCCGAACGGCTGCGCCATTACCGGCCGGAATTCGTGGTGCTGGACACCGTGATGCTGGCGAAAAGCGGCGATCCGTTGCTGGCCCCGGAGGCGGTGGCGTCGATTCGACGCGAGCTGTTGCCGCTGGTGTCGATCATTACGCCGAACCTGCCGGAAGCGGCGGCGCTGCTGGCGTGCGCGCCGGCGGAAGATGAAGCGCAGATGCGCGAGCAGGGGCGGGCGCTGCTCGCGATGGGCTGCCGGGCGGTGCTGATGAAGGGCGGCCACCTGAGCGAAAGCGAGAGCCCGGACTGGCTGTTTACCGCCGAAGGAGAGCAGCGTTTTACCGCGCCGCGCGTCGCCACCCGCCATACCCACGGCACCGGTTGCACGCTCTCGGCCGCGCTGGCGGCGCTGCGTCCGCGCCATGCCGACTGGGCGGCCACGGTGGCCGCCGCCAAGGGTTACCTGCAACAAGCGCTGCAACAGGCGGATACGCTGGAAGTGGGGCACGGCATCGGGCCGGTGCATCATTTTCACGCCTGGTGGTGAGTCAACTTTTTGCCGCAACCGTGGTCTGACTAGTTCAGGCCCGGTTTTATGGGCGAAACCTGATTTAACCTAGGGAGAAGGACTATGACGGGACACCAGGCGCTGCGTTGCGCCCTCTTTGGCGCACTGCTCAGCTTCAGCGCGGGCAGCTTTGCCCAACAAATCGTCACCACATCGGATTTGATTCAGCAGCCGGGGTATCAGGCCAGCTGGCAAAACATGGTGAAAGGCCAGGCGCGGATGCCGGGCTGGGCGCGCAAGGGCGTCGGCACCTCTACGCCGGCGCAGAATCTGAACTGGAAGGGCAAAGAGTATCTGGTCGGCAACCTGTGCAAGCCCCACGACTGCGGCAATAACTTTTTGATCGTGGCGTTCAGCGCGGACAAATCCCAGGCCTGGGGCGTGCGGGTGGAAGTGGAAGATCGGCCGGAAGCCGTCGATCATCCGAAGAAGTATGCCAAGTACCAGTGGCTCGGCAAGCCGAATGACGACATGAAAGCGCTGCTGAAGCAGCAGTTCGAGAACAATCCCGATTGGAAATGATCTGACCGGGGGGCGCCGGTGATGGCGCCCCCGGCGTTGATCAGCCGATGCCGGCCTGATGCAGATCGTGCAGGTTGAGCGCCCCCACCAGCACGCCGTCCATATCGACCACCGGAGCCGCGCTGATGTGTTGTTCGTGCAGCGCTTCCAGCGCCTCCCCGGCGCGCCACTGCTCTGGCAGCCGATAGCCGGGGCGGGTGATCGCCGGGCTGAGCGGATCCTGCAGGCTGTTGCCCTTCACCAGCCAGCGGCGCAGGTCGCCGTCGGTAAATACGCCCACCACCCGCTGCTGCGCGTCGCAGACCGCCACCAACCCCAGCCCGGTGCGGCTCAGTTCCAGCATCGCCTCCATCACGTTGGCGCTTTCGCTCACGCGCGGCAGGCGATCGCCGGTGCGCATCAGGTGATGCACGCGGTTCAGCAGACGCGCGCCCAGGCTGCCGCCCGGGTGCGATCGGGCGAAGTCTTCCGCGTTGAAGCCGCGCTGGCGCATCAGCGCCATCGCCAGGGCGTCGCCCATCATCAGGGTGTTGACCGCGCTGGAGGTGGGCGCCAGCCCCATCGGGCAGGCTTCGCGCTCGACGCCGATATCCAGCACGCAGGCCGCGGCCTGCGCCAGCGGCGACTCTTTGCCGCCGGTAACGGCGATCACCGGAATGCCGTTCTCCGCCAGCAGCGGCAGGATCAGATCCAGCTCTTTGGCGCGGCCGGAGTAGGAGATGAACACCACCACGTCGTCGGCGCCGATCATGCCGAGATCGCCGTGCAGCGCCTCCGCCGGATGCACGAAGAATGACGGCGTGCCGGTGCTGGCCAGCGACGCGGCGATTTTTTTGCCGATATGGCCGGACTTGCCGATGCCGGAAATCACCGCTTTGCCGCGGCAGTTCAGCAGCAGCTCGCAGGCGCAGACGAAGTTGTCATCCAGGCGCGCCAGCAGGCGCTGCGCTTCGGTCAACTCGATCTCCAGCGTTTCGCGGGCGAAGGCGAGCAGGGCGTTGGCGTTACTCATCGGGGTCTCCTACCAGAATGATATTGATGCCTTTCGCCTGCAGGGCGGCGAGGTAATCGGGGTTGATGTCTCGGTCGGTGATCAGCGTGTCGACGGCGCTGAGTTCGCACACCACGTTCGGGCTCTTGCGGCCGAATTTCGAGGAGTCAACCAACAGAATAATGCGGCCGGCGGCTTCGCACATCGCTTTGCTGACGTTGTGCACTTCGTTGAAGGTGGTGACGCCGGCGTTGAGATCGACGCCGTCCGCGCCGATAAACAGCTTGTCGAAGCTGAATTGCTGGAACGCCGATTCCGCCAGGCTGCCGTGGAACGAGGCCGATTTTTTGCGGTAGGTGCCGCCGGGCATCAGGATGGTCTGATCGTTGTCCAGTTCCACCAGCGCGTTGACGATGGTCAGGCTGTTGGTCATCACCGTGATGTTATTGAACTGCGCCAGGTGCGGCACCATCTGCAGCACCGTGCTGCCGGCGTCGAAGATCAGCGAGTCGCCGTCGGCGATCAGCGCCACGGCGGCGCTGGCGATGCGGCGCTTTTTCTCGGTGTTGATATGGGTTTTACGGTCGATTGGCTGATCGCCGTCGTCGCGGCTGAGCACCACGCCGCCGTAGGTGCGGATCACCTCGCCTTCTTCTTCCAGCAGGGTGAGATCCTTGCGGATGGTGGTGCCGGTGGTGGAGAAATGCTCGGCCAGGGCGTCCACCGCCGTTTTGCCATGCCGCTGCAGATATTCAAGGATAGCGGCCTGCCGCTGCTTTGGTTTCATCGCGATTCCCGTTCACAAGAGTTGGGCATTTCCCCTCGCTGAATAATTCACTATGAAAGGTAATGTCTTTTAATGTGAAAATATCACGATTTGGGGTCAATCGCTAACGATAGTGCAGACTGGCATGCGCGATCCTCGGGGAAGATCACATCCGGGCGCAAATCCCGCTGATGCAAACCGTGCAAATGAGGCAGCGGGCGGGGCCGGGCGAAAACGGTCAGGCCGCGCAGCAACAGGCTGCCGCACACCCGCCGATCGGCGTCGAAGGCCAGCGCCAGCACCACCCGCGGGCGAAAACGGCCGCCGGAGCGGCCGACGCCGACGGCGCCCAGTCGGCATAAGCCGTCGAAGGCGCGGTTGAAACGTTGCAGTTGCCACCAGCCGAAGGCGATTTGCAGCAGCCAGGCCAGCAGCGCGAAGGCGATCAAAGCTTGTGTCATGGGGTTCTCCTTAGGCCCCCTTCCGTGGAAGGGGGCGTCGATGGCGTCAGAACATCACCTGGCCGCCGGTGATGTTGATCGATTGGCCGGTGCAGTAAGAGGCCTTATCGCTGGCGTAGAACAGCAGGGTGTTCAGTACGTCCTGATAGTCGCAACCGCGCTTCAGCGGCACCTTGTCGATGTAGTACTGCTCCACCTGGTCCGGCGCGATGCCCAGTTTTTGCGCGTACTGCGGCAGCAGCGACTGGAACATCGGCGACTTCAGCAGGTTGCCGAGCATCAGCGAATGCACGGTGATGCCGTACTCCGCCAGATCGAGCGCCAGCGACTGCGTCAGCCCCACGCCGCCGAACTTGGCGGCGCTGTAGCCGGAGTTGTGCTTGCTGCCGACCTTGCCGGACTTGGAGTTGATCTGGATGATGCGCCCGGCGATGCCGTCGCGGATCATCAGGCGCGAGAACTCGCGGGCGCAGAGGAAATAGCCCACCAGGTTCACCTGCAGCGAGCGGTCGAAGTCGCCCAGCGGGAAATCGGTGATTGGCGCCGCCTTGGCGATGCCGGCGCTGTACACCAGCAGGTTGGCTTGGCCGAACGCCCGGTCAACCGCCGTCGCCAGCGCGATCACGCTCTGCTCGTCGGTGGCGTCGGCTTGAAAACCGCAGGCGCTGCCTGTGCCGTACTCTTCGTTGATCTGCTGTGCCACCCGATTGGCGTTGTCGGCGTTCAGATCGGCCACCGCCACCCGATAACCGGCCTGCGCCAGCCCGTGGGACAAAAAGGCGCCTAACGTTTGGCCGCCGCCAATCACTACAGCTACTTCAGACATGGTCTACTCCTTATGCGATAAATGACAGCGTGCTGCCCAACGGGATATCAGTCGGCGTCGGGCCGGATACGTGGATCGAGCCGGGGAATTCGGCTTCGGCTTCGCCGTCGAAGCGCACGGTGACGTGGCCCAGTTCGCGCAGATTCTGCGTGGCGACGCTGCCGACGGCGGTGATGGCGTAGCGCTGCTGCGCCAGTTCCATCACGCCGCCGACCTGCAGCTCGCCGGCGGTTGCGCCGTGGCGGTGGATAAAGCAGAACTCTTCGATATCCGCCGGCGCGCCTTCACGGAAAGTGATCAGCATGTTGTCCAGCAACGCGTCGCGGGCGCAGCCGCCGATCTGCGTGATGGTGGTATGAAAAATGGTGTGCATAAACGTCTCCCTGGAAATCATGCTATTGATAAATAAAGGCCGAGGCGGCCCAGGCGATCAGGACCGTTGGCGCGCCGGTCAGAAAGCGCCCAACCAGCACTGAAGGCACGCCGACCCGCACGGTGTCCTGTTTGGCTTCCGCCAGCGACAGGCCGACCGGAATGAAGTCGCAGGCGGCCTGCGCGTTGATGGCGAACAGCGCGGGCAGCGCCAGCTGCGGCGGAATATGGCCGAGGCCGATCTGTACCCCGACCAGCACGCCGATCACTTGGGCGATGACCGCGCCGGGGCCGAGGAATGGCGACAGCAGCGGGAATGAGCAGATCAGCGCCAGCGTCACCAGGCCGATCGGGCTGTTGGCGAGCGGCGTCAGGCCGTGAGCGATAAAGTCTCCGAGGCCGGAGGCCATGATGATGCCGATCAAGGCCGAGACGAACGCCATAAACGGCAGAATGGTCTTCAGCACGGTGTCGATGGTGTCGCGTCCGGCCTGGAAGAACACCGCCACCACCGATCCCATGCCCATGCCGACCTTCGCCAGCAGCCCGTCGCTTTGTTCGGTGATCTTCTTGCTGGTGTCGTAGTCGCGCGCCTTGGGCGGCGCTGCAACCGCGGCGGCGGGTGGGTTCTCCGCCGCGTCGATTCGGCTGATGTTGTGGTCACGCACGCCGGAGACATAGATGTCTTCGAGGATAAACTGCGCCAGCGGGCCGGACTGGCCGGTGGCATGGATGTTGACCGTCGGAATGCGGCGTTTCGGGTACAGGCCGCAGCGCAGGGTGCCGCCGCAGTCGATCACCGCCACGCCGATCTCTTCCGCCGGCGGTTCGCCCTCTTTGAAACCGTCGACGGCGGGCCAGCCGGTCAATTCGCTGAGGCGATCGACGATGGAAGGCCGGGTGCCGGCGGTGATGTACACCACTTTTTTGCCGGGCTCTATCGGCAGCTCCAGGGGGCCGCCCCAGCCGCTGGCGCCTTTTTCAATACGGATATAAGCACTCATGCTGCACTCCACGAATTAAAGTTGCACCTGGCGATCCAGACGGATGCCCATCTTGCGTTCAAACAGACTGGTGGTGAGATCGGTGACCCAGCCGCGGAAGAAGTTGGTGAACAGCCCCACCAGGAAATAGCTCACCGCCAACGGGCCGAGCGGCAGGCCGAGGGTGGTCAGGCCGCTGGCGATGCCGAGGTAAACGAACAGTTCGCCGGGGTTGATGTGCGGAAACAGGCCGTTCATCGAGTGGCAGCTGTAGGAGGCCGCCGCGTAGTAACTCGGCTTGTATTTCTCCGGCATGAAGCGCCCCAGGCTGAGGGTCATCGGGTTGCAGAAGACAAAGGTGCCGATCAGCGGCAGCAGCAGATAACGCGAAACGGGGTTGCCCGCGCAGCGCTGCGCCAATCGTTCGATACGTTCCTGGCCAACAAATTTGATCAGCGCGTTCATGATAACCAACAGGCTGATCAACAAGGGCAAAATGCCGGTCACCATGCCGACAAACACTTCACCGCCTTTCTGAAACAGGCCGATAAACCACTCGGCGCCGTGGGTGATTAGCTCAATCATTATGTTCTCCTGTAATGGACTGATATGGCCTGGAGCGAACGGCGGCTCTGTCGCCATGGGCCTTACAGTAGTCACTTTGTTGGGCTATTTGTTTTAAATAGATCACAATTTGAAAGATAAATATTTTATTTTGAAAGTTTAAAGTGAAAGAAAGAGAAGGTGAACGGCGCGTGAGGCGGGATAACGGGCACAAAAAAGCCCGGCGAACCGGGCTTTGGGACAGACGGTCCGTCACATCAGGCGATGGTGACCTTCTTGTCCAGGTAGGCGTCTTGCACGGCGTTGATCAGCGCCACGCCGTCTTTCATCGATTTCTTAAACGCCTTGCGCCCCAGGATCAGGCCCATGCCGCCGGCGCGTTTGTTGATCACTGCGGTGCGCACCGATTCCTGCAGATCGTTCTCACCGGCGGCGCCGCCGGAGTTGATCAGCCCGGCGCGACCCATATAGCAGTTGGCCAGCTGGTAGCGCACGAGATCGATCGGGTGATCGGTGGTCAGCTTGGTGTAGACGCGGTCGTCGGTATAGCCGAATTTCACCGCGCGGTAGCCGCCGTTGTTTTCGGCCATTTTCTGTTTGACGATGTCGGCGCCGATGGTGGCGGCGATGTGGTTGGCCTGGCCGGTCAGATCGGCGCTGGAGTGGTAGTCCACGCCGTCCTTGTTGAACGCCGGGTTACGCAGATAGGCCCACAGCACCGTGACCATGCCCAGCTCATGCGCGCGCTCGAAGGCGATCGAGATCTCTTCGATCTGGCGGCGCGACTGTTCGGAGCCGAAGTAAATGGTGGCGCCGACCGCCACTGCCCCCATGTTGAACGCCTGCTCGACGCTGGCGTACAGGGTCTGGTCGTACTGGGTCGGGTAGCTCAGCGTTTCGTTGTGGTTGAGTTTGACCAGGAACGGGATCTTATGCGCGTAGCGGCGCGATACCGACGCCAGCACGCCGTAGGTGGAAGCGACGCAGTTACAGCCGGCTTCAATCGCCAGCTCGACGATGTTCTTCGGATCGAAATACAGTGGGTTGGCGGCGAACGAGGCGGCGGCGGAGTGCTCGATGCCCTGATCGACCGGCAGGATAGACAGATAACCGGTGCCGCCCAGGCGGCCGTGGTTGAACAGGGTTTGCATCGAACGCAGCACGCTGTTGGGGCGGTTGTTATCGATCATTACGCGGTCGACGAAGTCGGCGCCCGGCAGGTAGAGATTCTCGGCGGGGATAGTGGTACAGCGGTGTTGCAGCAGATCTTCCGCTTCCTTTCCTAGCAACTGCACAATATCAGTCATGATTCACTCCCGATTAAGCTTCTTCATACACCGGCAATGCAAGGGTTTTTGACCACCGGCGCAGTAAAAAGCGGTGATTGAAGCTGTAAAGCGATGCTACCGAACTTGATCCGGCAAGGACAAACAATAGATGCGATTGAGAGGAAATGCCATTGGCGTGGCCAAATACGCGGGGGCGATCGCCCCCGGCTTGCTAAGCGGTTGATTATTCGATCTCGAACCACTCGGTGTTCTGCAGGGCGATCGGGGTGATGGAGTAGATCATCTCCTGCAGATGATCGTGGATGGCGCGCTCCGCCGCCTCGGCATCGCGCGCTTTCAGCGCTTCGTAGATGCGGTAGTGCTGCTTGATCAGGCTCTCCGGCGGCGAGACTTCGCTCAGGCTGAGGAAACGCACCCGATCCATGGTGGCCTTGATGGTTTCGATGGTCTCCCACGCCAGCGGGCAGTCGGCAAACTGGGTCAGCAGCTGGTGGAACTCGTCGTCCAGCGCCAAAAATTCGCGCGTTTGCCCGTTCTGCGCCGCCAGCTCTTGACGGTGCAGGTTATGCTCCAGCGTCATCAGCTGCGCCGGAGTGGCGCGCTCAGCCGCGCGGCGCACGATGGCGCATTCCACCGCTTGACGGATAAAGCGCCCGTCGGCCACGCGCTTGGCGGAAATCTTCATCACGAAGGTGCCGCGCTGCGGCAGGATCTGCACCAGACCGGCCTCCGCCAGCTTGATGAAGGCTTCGCGCACCGGCTGGCGCGAAACGCAAAAGCGGGTGGAGATCTCTTTCTCGGACAGCAGGGTGCCGGGGGGGATGGTGCAGTCGACGATATCTTTGCGCAGGAAGCGATAGATCTGCTGGTTGACCGGGACGTTGTTGGTGAGACTGTACGTTTCAGACATGGCGACAATCAGGCATCTGGCTGGAATTCGAATGCCACCATACTAGCAGATTATTGGTTGAGGGCGGGGGGATAAATCCACCCGCCGGGCAGGGTAACTCAGTGATGCCAATCCTGATACTCCTGCTTGCGCCGCTCTGGCGCGGTTTCCGGCATCAGGCTCAGGCCGAGGGCCGACACCACGCCCAGCACCATCATGTAGCCGGCCAGCCCGTAGTAATGGCCGCCGGTCACCTGCAGGATCTTCACCGCCAGCAGCCCGAGAATGCCGCTGCCGATCAGCGAGCCGATCTGCCAGATCAGCGCGATGCCGCTGCAGCGCACGCGGGTGGGGAACAGTTCCGGGAAGTAGGAGGCCTGCGGCGCGTAGCACATGCTGTGGCCGAAGGTCAGCACTACAATCATGGCGCTCTGCGTCACCCAGAAATTATCGAGGTTGATCGCCATAAAGAACGGCACGATGCACACCACCTGCAGCAGCGCGCCGGCGATGTAAACCGGTTTGCGCCCCAGCCGATCGGAGAGGCGGCCCATCAGCGGAATGGCGAAAATCTCCAGCAGCACCGCCACGATCATCGCCTCCAGCAGAATGCTTTCGTTGAGGTGGTTGGCCTTACCGTAGGCCAGCACGATCACCGTGAACATGGCGAAGGCGCAGGCTTCGATCAGCTTGGCGCACACCCCTTTGGCGATAAGGCCGGGATAGCGGCGGGCCACTTCCACCACCGGCCGGCTCTCCACCGCTTTGGTGGCGCGGATCTGGGTAAACACCGGCGATTCGTCGATCTTCAGGCGAATAAACAGCCCGACCAGCACCAGCAGCAGGCTGAGCAGGAACGGAATGCGCCAGCCCCAGTCCAGCATTTGCGCCGGTGACAGCACGGCGGTCAGCAGCGCGAACAGCCCGGACGGCAGCAGGAAGCCGGCCGGCGCGCCGATCTGCACCCAGCTGGCGTAGAAGCCGCGCCGCGGCGGCGGCGCATATTCGGCGGTCATCAGCACCGCGCCGGCCTGTTCGCCGCCGACGCCGAAGCCCTGCAGCACGCGGATAAAGATCAACGCGATCGGCGCCCAGATGCCGATCTGCTCATAGGTGGGCAGCAGGCCGATGCAGAAGGTGCCGAGGCCGACGATCAGGATGGTGATCACCAGCGCCTTCTTGCGGCCGACCTTGTCGCCGATGTGGCCGAACACGATGCCGCCCAGCGGACGCGCCAGGAAACCGACCGCGTAGGTGGCGAAGGCCGCCAGCGTGCTGATCAGCGGATCGGCGCTGGGGAAAAACAGCTGGCCGAAGAACAGCACCGCGGCGGTGCCGTAGGCGAAGAAATCATAGTATTCGGCGGCGGTGCCGATGGCCGAAGCGCTGGCGACGCGCCGCAGCAGCGGTTGATTGCCGGTATTGACGGCGTTATGCGTGGTGACGGTCATCGGAAACCTCCCGGTCGGTAAGCGGCAGAGCGGCGACGGCGGCTTTGGCCCCCCGGCTCAGCAATTGGTGATAAGCGTGGCTGACGGCGTGGACGAAGTCAGGCGAATCGGGCAGATCGCGGCCGAAGACGCTGTCGAGTTGCAGCAGCGCCAGGACGCGGGGCCGGCCTTCCTCGCTGCCGGCGACCAACGCGGCGAGGCGTTCGCGCAGCGGATCGCTGATGGCGATCGGCTCGCCTTGTTCATCGCGGCCGCCGACGTAGCGCATCCAGCCGGCGACGCCCAGCGCCAGGCAGTCAAAGCGGCTGCCGCGCGCCAGATGCCAGCGGATCGCGTCCAGCAGCCGTTGCGGCAACTTCTGCGTGCCGTCCATGGCGATCTGCGCGGTGCGGTGCTTCAACGCACGGTTGCGGTAACGCTGCAGCAGCGAGTCGGCATACTGCGCCAAATCGACGTTCGGCACCTGCAGGGTCGGCGCCTGTTCCGCCAGCATCAGGTGACGGGCGGCGCGGACAAAATCCGCATCCTGCATGCAATCGCCGACGTGCTGATAACCGGCCAGGTAGCCGAGGTAGGCGAGAAACGAATGGCTGCCGTTCAGCATGCGCAGCTTCATCTCCTCGTACGGCAGCACGTCGCTCACCAGTTCGGCGCCGACCTTTTCCCAGGCCGGGCGCCCCTGGGGAAATCGGTCCTCAATGACCCACTGGCTGAACGGCTCGCAGGCTACGCCGACCTCATCTTCGACGCCGCCCAGCCAGGTGCGCAACTGCCGGCGGGCCTCCGGCGTTACCGCCGGCACGATGCGATCCACCATGGTGGAAGGGAAGGCGACCTCTTGACGCACCCAGTCGGCCAGCGCCGGATCCTGCCGCTGCGCCAGTTCGACCAGCACCTGGCGCGTGACCCGGCCGTTGGCCGGCATGTTATCGCAGGACATCACGGCGAACGGCGGCAGCCCGTGTTCACGGCGCAGGCGCAGCGCCGCCAGCAGCAGCCCTGGCGCCGACTGCGGCTGAGCCGGGTGGGCGATATCATGCGCGATCGCCGGGTGTTCCGCCATCAGCCGGCCGCTGGCGGGGTGGTGGCAATAGCCCTTTTCGCTGATGGTCAGCGAGACGATGGCGATCTCGGGCTGCGTCAGGGCCGCCAGCACCGCCGCTAACCCGTCGGTTTGCAGGTGCAGCGCCTGGCGCACCACGCCGATGACCCGGCCCCGCCAGCCGTCGTCGTCCATCTCCGACACCGAGAACAGCAGGTCCTGTTGCCGTAGATCGACGATCTTTTGCCGGCCGTGCTGCATGCTGATTTCGCAGTAGCCCCAGTCACTGCCGTGCTCGCTGGCCAGCCTGTCGGCGTACATCGCCTGGTGCGCGCGGTGAAACGCGCCGAAGCCGATATGCGCCATGCGCGGTTTCACGCGCTCACGTGCGTAGCCGGGCCGGATAACGGCGGCCGGCAGCGCGCTGTGGTCGGAAAGTCTCATGTTCAATGTCCCTGGAGAGGTAAGCAAAGGGGCGAAGCCGCCCCGTCTGGCGTTAGGGTTTTAAGATTTGCACGCCCGCCGTTGCGCGCGGCGCCTTGATCACCAGCAGCACCAGCAGCGCGCCCAGCGCGGCGACGCCGCCCGCCAGCATAAAGGCGCTGTCGAATTTGCCGGTGTTCTGCACGATGTAGCCGGTGGCGATCGGCCCGATGATGCCGGAGACGCTGCCGATCAAATGAATGAACCCGCTGGCGCCGCCGACCCGGGATTTATGCACCACGTCCTGGATGATCGCCCAGTAGAGAGCGCCGGTAATGTAGAGGAAGAAGATCGACACCGACATCAGCATCACCGCCGGCACCACGCTGCTGACGGTGCCCGCCAACGCCACGCACACCGCCGCCGCCAGCAGGCTGGTGACCAGCACGATCTTGCGTGACAGCAGCAATTTGCCGGTGATGTTGAAGATCTTGTCGGAAATATAGCCGCCGAGCGCTAGCCCGACGAAGCCGACGATCCACGGGATCATCGTGGTCAGGCTCATCTCTTTGATGTTCAGGTTGTGCGCCTGCACCAGATACGAGGGGAACCAGCTCAGGAAGAAGAACAGGATGTAGTTGTAGCAGAAGAAGGCGAAGGCGGTGACCAGAATGATCGGCTGCTTCAGGTAGTAACCCAGCCCGTGCGGAGCGTCGCTCAAGGCGCTTTCCTCGCCGAGATTTTCCTGTTTCAACCGTGCGATCAGCGCCCGTTCTTCGTTGCTGACGCGTTGGCTTTTCGCCGGGTTATCCGCCACCACGAAGAACCACACCAGCATCCAGACGATGCCGATGGCGCAGATGATCATAAACGCCGGCCGCCAGCCGAACGCCAGCGCCAGATAGCCGACGATCGGCCCGGCCACCGCGCCGCCCAACGGCGAACCGGCGCTGAGCAGGCCCACGGCGGTCGCCGCCTGTTTCTTCGGGAACCAGCCGTTAATCATCTTGTTGGCCGAGGCGCAGATCGGCCCTTCGGCCATGCCGAACAGGACGCGCAGGATCAGCATTGAGTAAAAACCGGTGGCGATCGCCGTCATGCCGCAGAAGATGGACCACAGGCCGACCGCCACGCCCAGCACCAGCGTCGGGCCGAAGCGGTCGACCGCCAGCCCGCCGACGAAGTTGAAAATGGCGTAGCCGAAGAAGAAGCTGCCGAAGATCAGACCGAACTGTTCGGCGTTCAGCATCAGATCCTGTTCGATCATCGGCACGGTGATCGACAGCGCCACGCGATCGAGGTAGTTGATCATGTAGACCATGAACAGCAGGAACACGATGGTCCAACGCAGGTTTTTAAACATAAAGCACTCCACTGGGTGTCGTTTTAATCGTGATGCTTCGTTGTTTGCACGGGCGGCGGGCGCCGCCCCATGCCCCGATGCCGCCTTGGCGTTACTCGAACTGCAGCAGCACCTTGCAGCAGGTGCGCTGATCCCGCTCGAACATCTGCATCGCCCGTTCGACGTCGTCGGCGGGCACGCAGTGGGTGAGCAGCCGCTGCGGCTCCAGCTTGCCGTCCGCCATCCAGGCGATCACCTGCGGGAAGCGCGCGCTGTTCAGGCGCGAAGAGAAGATCGACAGCTCCTTGCTGGTGATGCTCTGCTGGGTCAGGGTGCAGGCGTCGCCGGAAAAGCCCATGATGCCGATACGCGCCGCCGGCGAAGCCAGCGCGATCGCCTCCGGTAAAATGGCGGGGTGGCAAGCGGCATCGACGATCAGCGTCGGCTGAACGCCGCGCTGCTGCAGCGCCTGCGGCAATGCGGCCTCGGCGTTGTTGAATGTTTCGTCGGCGCCGTTGGCGCGCGCCATGTCCAGCCGCTCGGCGATGCGATCGACGACCCATACCTGCTTGACGCCATACACCCCTTTCAGCGTCTGGATCACCGTGAGCCCCATCGGCCCGGCGCCGTAGATCAGCGCGATGTCGTCGGGGCGCGGTTGCAGATGGGCGGTAATGTTGGCGGCGATGCTGAAGGGTTCGATCATCGCGGCGTGGCGATCGCTGATGGCCGACGGAACCGGGTAGGCATTGCGCGCCGGTACGCAGGCGTAGTCGCTGAAGCCGCCGTCGCAGTGCACGCCGATCACCTGCAGCGAGGTGCAGACGTTGGGGCGGCCGACCGAACAGGGATAGCAGTGGCCGCAGCTCACCACCGGGTCTACCGAGACGCGTTCGCCGAGGCGCGCCGGATCGACGCCTTCGCCCAGCGCATCGATCAGGCCGAAGAACTCGTGGCCGATCACCCGCGGGTAGCGGGCGAACGGGTTATGGCCGTGATAGATATGGACGTCGGAGCCGCAGATGCCGGCAAATTTCACCTTGACCCGCACTTCGCCGGCCGCCGGTAGCGGCAGCGCGCGCGTCTGGATCGCCAGGCGCCCGGGCTGTTCGATCACGACGCTGCGCATGGTGTTTACCAGTTCCATAAGGTGCCATCCTCCAGACGCGCGACCGGCAGGTAGGCCGGTTCATACGGGTAACGGGCCGCCAGCTTTTCATCGAACTCGATGCCGATGCCCGGCTTGTCGCCCGGATGCATATAGCCGTCGTCGAACGTCCAGCTGTGCGGGAACACTTCGAGCATTTGCTCGGAATAGCCCATGTATTCCTGCACGCCGAAGTTTGGCACCCACAGATCGAAGTGCAGCGCCGCCGCCATGCAGATCGGCGACAGATCGGAAGGGCCATGTGAACCGGTACGCACCTGATACAGTGAGGCGAAGTCGGCGATGCGCCGCATGCCGGTAATGCCGCCCGCGTGCGTCAGGGTGGTGCGGATGTAGTCGATCAGCTGTTCTTCGATCAGCTGTTTGCAGTCCCAGATGCTGTTGAACACCTCGCCGACGGCGATCGGCGTGACGGTATGCTGGCGGATGAGGCGGAAGCAGGCCTGATTTTCCGCCGGCGTCGGATCTTCCATCCAGAACAGGCGATACGGCTCGGCGCTTTTACCGAAGCGCGCCGCTTCGATCGGCGTCAGGCGGTGGTGCATGTCGTGCAGCAGGTGCTCGTTGAAACCGAACTTGGTGCGCACCGCGTCGAACAGTTTGGGGGTGAAATCGAGGTATTTTTCCGTCGACCACAGCTGCTCTTCCGGCCAGTCGCCCTTGGTGGCCGGCTCATAAGCCTGTCCTTTGCCCTTGGCCATGCCGTAAGTGGTTTTCATGCCCGGCACGCCGCATTGAACGCGGATCGCCTTGAAGCCTTGCTCTTTATGTTTGGCGTAGTCGTCGAGCACCTCGTCGATCGAGTGGCCGGTGGTGTGGCAATACACCATCACTCCCGAGCGCGAGGCGCCGCCCAACAGCTGATACAGCGGCATATTGGCGGCCTTGGCCTTGATGTCCCATAGCGCCATGTCGACGGCGGAAATGGCTGACATGGTCACCGGGCCGCGCCGCCAGTAAGCGCCTTTGTAGAAGAATTGCCAGAGGTCTTCGATCCGCTGCGCGTCGCGGCCGATCAACTGCGGGCAGAGGTGATCTTTCAGGTAAGAGGCCACCGGCAATTCGCGCCCGTTCAGCGTGGCGTCACCGAGGCCGATGATGCCGTCATCGGTGGTGATTTTCAGCGTGACAAAGTTGCGCCCCGGGCAGGTGACGAACACCTCGGCGTTGACGATTTTCATAACCTTCACATCCTGTAGCTGCGGAGAGATAGCGCGAAAATACGCCATGAACTAACTACCATACAAGTATGAATTAATGAATTTGCCGGAGAGGATCACATTTGATCGCGAGTGGAAGCGGATGAACGGAGGGGAAGAAGCGGGGCGCAGCGGCTGCGCCCGACAAGGTCAGCCCAGCAGGGCGCAGTTAGGCGGCAGGCGGCATTCGATGGCCTGTGGCAACACTTCGATGCGAAAATGGCGGCCTTTGAGCGGTTCGCCGTCGAGGTTGAAAGTCATCTCATGCGGCGCGTCGATCTCGAGCCACGGCAGCGCCGCGCTGAGGATGCTGTTGCTCTCTTCGTCGTTGAACAGGGCGGCGACCAGCGCCGGCAGCAATTCATCGGCGATCAGCAGGCGCAGCTGCAGCAGGCCGTCGTTGATCAGCGCGCTGGGGCACAGTTCCTGGCCGCCGCCGGCCTGTTTGCCGTTGCCGATGCCGATCACCAGCGCCTCGCCGGCCCAGCGGAAGTCCGGCCCGCGGATTTCACAGCGGTCGGCCTGCAGCGTATCCATGCGCAGCAGGCCGTGCACAAAGTAGGACACGCCGCCCAGCGCCGCCTTCAGCTTCTCCGGCGTTTCGGTGGTGATGCGGGTGCCGAAGCCGCCGGTGGCCATGTTGATGAAGTAGCGCTCGCCGTTGACCTTCGCCAGATCGATCGGCACTGAACGGCCCTTGATCGCCAGCTGCAGCGCCAGTTCGGGGGACGGAGGGATATTGCACGCCATGGCGAAGTCGTTGGCGGTGCCGAGCGGCAGGATGCCCAGCGCCGGCCGGTTGTGCGCCGGCAGCTGCACCAGCGCGGCGGCCACTTCGTTGATGGTGCCGTCACCGCCGCCGGCGACGACGGTGCCGACGCCAAGTTGTGCAGCTTCCGCGACATAGCGCGCGGCATCGCCGTGTTCCCAGGTCACGCGCACGTACAGCTCGATTTGCTCTGCACGCAGCCGTGTGACCGCCTGACGCAGCTCTTCGTTACCGGCGCCTTTGCCGTTGATGATAAGCAGGGCGGGCGCATGTGTGTGTTGAGGCATTGCCGATATCCTCCGGCGGAAAACCAATAATGCCTCAAGATAAACCAGCCTACGCCGCCAAGCCATCAGAATATTCAGCTAATTCCGGTTATTTCCCGGCGCTCAGTGAATATGAAGCAATGCGAATTTATCTGAATTTTACGCGGAAATAAGCAAAGTGTTAAAGAAGCGAGGATTAATCGCTGTAGCGTTATTTATATATCGAAGCGGCGTGATTATTATTATTAAAACGGATAATGGGAATAAGTTATGGAAATAGGCGTGGTGGAAAAAAATAGGCGCACCCATAAAGAAAAAGCCAGCCCAAGGGAGATTGGGCCGGCTAAGGAGGTGGTTCCTAGTATTGCTATGCAAATATTTTCGTTGTTCGTTTTAAGCAGCGTGATAGTAACCAAGCTGCGCGCACATTGATGTGATCCAATTCTAATATTTGCTAAAAATCGCCGCCGAATGACGGCGATTCATTTTTATGCCCCGGCGCTATTTTCTTCCGCCAAATTGCGGATCAGCAACGCATAATTGAGATCGATATCCTGCGGGATCGGCAAATAAACGATATGGCCGTTGCCCGGCGCCACCTCAATCGATTCGCCTTTCTTATTTTTCATGCTCTCGAGGGTGAACACCACGTTGCCGCCCGGTGTCATCATTTCGACGCTGTCGCCGAGCGCGAACTTATTCTTCACGTCGACTTCCGCCCAGCCATCACGGCGCACGCCGGTGAATTCGCCGACGAACTGCTGGCGCTCGGAGAGCGAGGAGCCGTAGTCGTAATTCTGCTGCGCTTCGTGCACGTGGCGGCGCAGGAAGCCTTCGGTATAGCCGCGGTGCGCCAGGCCTTCCAGCGTGGTGAGCAGGGTCGGATCGAACGGTTTGCCGGCGGCCGCGTCGTCGATGGCGCGGCGATAGACCTGAGCGGTGCGGGCGCAGTAGTAGAAGGACTTGGTGCGCCCTTCGATCTTCAGCGAATGCACGCCGAGCTGCGTCAGACGCTCCACGTGCTGGATGGCGCGCAGATCCTTGGAGTTCATGATATAGGTGCCGTGTTCGTCCTCGAAGGCGCTCATATATTCGCCTGGCTTTTGCGCTTCAGACAGCATGAACACCTTGTCGGTGGGCGCGCCGATGCCCAGCGTCGGCTCGACGGTTTGCACCGGGATCGGTTCGTGCAGGTGCACGATATTGCCGGTGTCGTCCTCTTTGCCTTCTTCCGCTTTGTACTGCCAGCGGCAGGCATTGGTGCAGGTGCCCTGATTGGGATCGCGCTTGTTGATGTAGCCGGACAGCAGGCAGCGGCCGGAGTAGGCCATGCACAGCGCGCCGTGGACGAAGATTTCCAGCTCCATGTCCGGCACTTCGGCGCGGATCTCGGCGATCTCTTCCAGCGACAGTTCGCGCGACAGGATCACGCGGGTCAGGCCCATTTGCTTCCAGAACTTCACCGTCGCCCAGTTAACGGCGTTGGCCTGCACCGACAGGTGGATGTCCATCTGCGGGAAGGCTTCGCGCACCATCATGATCAGGCCAGGATCGGACATGATCAGCGCATCCGGGCCCATATCGATAACCGGCTTCAGATCGCGCAGGAAGGTCTTCAACTTGGCGTTGTGCGGGGCGATGTTGACCACCACGTAGAATTTTTTGCCCAGCGCATGCGCTTCGTTGATGCCCTGCGCCAGATTCTCATGGTTGAACTCGTTGTTGCGCACCCGAAGGCTGTAGCGCGGCTGGCCGGCGTAAACCGCATCGGCGCCGTAGGCGAAGGCGTAACGCATATTTTTCAGCGTGCCGGCCGGGGAGAGAAGTTCCGGTGTAAACATAGTGTGTCTCGGTCTGATTTCAGGTCAGCACCACGCCACCTGATGGCGCAGTAAAAGCGGGGGATTGTAGCCGCAGCGCGGCAAGAAATCAGCAGTTAACCGGATTTATTCAAGGGAGATTGATCCCGGTCAAACGGAAAACGCGCGGTGGCGGCCACCGCGCGGGCGAAACGGTGGATCAGGCGCTCAAATCGCGGATGTCGGTGGTCGGGCCATTTTTCGTCACCGACTGGATACCGTTTTTGGCCGCGCTTTCGGAGCTGTACATTTCGCTGACGCCGATCACCTGATGGTTCTTGGCCTTCAGCACAAAATAGGGCTGATTGCTGGCGCTGTGCTTCAGTTCGTACTGCGCTTCGTGCGGTGAATTGGTCTGCACCGAGGCGATGCCGTTCTCCGCCGAGGCTTTGCTGGCATACATCTCGCTGGCCAGAATGATCTCGCCGTTACTGGCTCTCAGGTTGAAGTGGTACTGTCCGTTCTTTGCTTTTTTCAGCTCGTAATGACCGATTGCCATGGTTCTTCTCCTGTAGGTTCCGATTCGTGATGTAAGTGTAGCCAATCGCTTGAAAATCGGCGGCTAAACCTCACAGCAGCTTAGTCGAAAAAATGCGCAGTTTTTTTGCGCCGGCGCGGAGTTTTCGTCCGAGAAGCACAGCGCCGCACGGGAAGCTAAGGGAGCGGACGGCGATTGCGCAGTGCGCCGCATAACAAGGGGAACAGGGTTTCACCCCGTGAGATTGTGCGTTACTGTTTGGCCGTTTCGTCAATGTGGATGAAAAATGAGCGATATATCTTGGCATCGAAACGCTACAGGCATATGCTTTGGCCTATGCCTGCTGTGGAGGTGTCAAGATGGAAAGAATCGCAAAGCTGTTTAAAAACGGCAGAAATCAGGCGGTGAGATTACCGGTGGAATTTGAATTTGATACGGATCGTGTCTATATCCGTCGCGATCGGGAGGGCAACGTGATTTTATCCAAATATCCGGCAAAGCCGGACAGCTGGGCACCGCTGCTGAGCATTATCGCCCAAACGCCGGTGCCGCAAGAATTTCTTGGCGCGGAAGATCGTCAGCAAGGGGTGGCAGACCGCGATCCGTTCTCAGAGGAAGAGTAGGCGATGTACATGTTTGATACCAACACCGTCAGCCACTTGTTTCGGCAGCATCCGCAGGTGCTTAACGTCATGGAAAAGCTCCCGCCTTCTGCCGTATGTATTTCCAGCGTCACGGAGGCGGAACTGCTTTACGGTGTGGCTAAACGGCGGAACAAGGCGTTGCAAAGCATGGTCGAGGCCTTTCTTGCTGCAGTGACGGTCTATGCATGGGATAGCGAGGCCGCCCGTTGCTACGGTGAAATGCGGGCAACCATGGAGAGAAAGGGCAAAATCATGGGCGCGATGGATCAACTGATCGCCGCTCACGCGCAGAGCCGTGGCGCGACGCTGGTGACCAACGATCGCGCATTCGCCATGGTGCCCGGGTTGGCGGTTGAAGACTGGACGCGCTGATTTCCCCTAAACCCCATTCATCAGCCGGCAGGGCTCGGCTTCCCAGCGGTAGCCCACGCCGTATACCGAGCGGATGAAGGATTTTTCCCCGTCGATCAGTTCCAGTTTGCGACGCAGGTTTTTGATGTGGCTGTCGATGGTGCGGTCGGTGACCACCCGGTAGTCGTCGTACAGGTTGTTCAGCAGCTGCTCGCGTGAAAACACGTTGCCCGGCTGGCTGGCCAGCGTTTTCAGCAGGCGGAACTCCGCCGGCGTCAGATCCAATAACTGCCCCTGATAGCTGGCCTGGAAGCGCGGTTCATCGATGTGCAGCAGGTCATCTTCCCGCGCGTTCTCCTGCGGCCGATAGCTGCGGCGCAGGATGGTTTTCACCCGCGCCACCACTTCGCGCGGGCTGTAGGGTTTGCAGATGTAATCGTCGGCGCCGATCTCCAGCCCCAACAGGCGGTCAATCTCTTCAATTTTCGCCGTCACCATCACGATGGGCACGTCGCTGAAGCGGCGCAGCTCGCGGCACACCGTCAGGCCGTCGGCCCCCGGCAACATCAGGTCGAGCAAGATCAGCGCCGGCGGATGCTGGTGCACGGTCGGCACCACCTCATTGCCGTTGGTCAGCCAGCGGGTGGCGTAGCCCGCCGCCTGGAGATAATCCACCAGCAGTTGGCCCAGCTTGGGCTCATCTTCAACAATCATGATCTGCACGGGTTGATTCTGAATGTCCATCAGGGCGCCTTATTTTTTATCGGGGTAGCAAATTCTACTGTAATGCGCACGCCGCCTAAAGGCGAATGCTCGGCGCGGATTTTCCCGTCGTGCGCTTCCACGATGTTGTGGCAGATCGCCAACCCCAGCCCGGAACCGCCGCTGGCGCGGTTGCGTGAACCTTCCGCCCGGTAGAAACGTTCGAAAATGCGCGTCAGTTGCTGATCGCTGATGCCCGGCGCGCTGTCCTGCCAGTAAAGGAGCAACCGCCCCGGCAGCTGCTCGACGCCGATCTCCAACCGGCCGCCGGCGTCGGTGTAACGCAGGCTGTTTTCCAGCAGGTTATTGAACAGTTGGTTCAGGCGATCGGGATCGCCGAACAGCGGCGCTTGCGCCGGCAGATGGGTGACGATCTCCAGCCCTTTGGCGCGGAAGCGTTCGCGGAAGGCGGCGACGGCGATCTGCACCAGGTGCACGCAGTCCACCGACGCCTTGCGATAGGCCAGCGCGCCGAGATCGGAGAGCGACAGCTGGTGCAGATCGTCGACCAGTTTGGTCAGGGTGGATACCTCGGCCTGCAGCGAGCTGAGCGACGCCGGCGTCGGCTGGCGCACGCCGTCCTGCAGCGCCTCCAGCTCGCCGCGCAGCACCGCCAGCGGCGTGCGCAGCTCGTGCGACACGTCGGCCATAAAGGCGCGACGCATCTGCTCGTTTTTTTCCAGCGAGGTGGCCAACTGATTGAAGTCGTGCGCCAGCCTGCCCAGTTCATCCTGGCTGCTGACCGCCACGCGGGTGGTGAAATCGCCGGCCGCCAGGCGGTGGGTGCCCGCCACCAGGCGCTTGACCGGGGCCAGCATGCCGCGCGACAGCAGCCAGGTCACCGCCGCCGCCAACAGGGTGGAGAGCGCGACGATAATCCAGCTGGTGCGCCGCTGCTGGCGATCGAAGTTGATGTCGGTATTGCGCGTCAGGCGCTCGACCGGGGTGGTGAGCACCCAGCCGACGATCTCGTTGTTGTAGCGGATCGGGTGGCGAGGCCCTTCCTTCGGCAACGGGCCGGAATGCCCGACCAGCCGATTGAACTGGCTGTCCACCACCCAAAACTGGGTGCGCCACCCCTTGGGCGGCAGATTGTGGCTGCTGTCGCTATTCTGCTCGAACGAACGCATGATTTGGTAGACCACCTGATCGTTGTTGCGCAGGAATATCCAGTTGCCATGATGGCTGTACTGTTCCTCCAGCGCTTCGCTCAGCATGTTGATGCGCTGCTCGTTGCTGCTCTTGATGTAATCGATAAAGCCGCGCTCAAAGCTGACACGCACCCCCCAATGCATGGTGATCAACACCAGCATGCAGGTAGCGAAAATGGCCAGGAACAGTTTTCCGGTAATGCCTATCCTCATTGCAACCTCGTTGAGCCGGTACCCGGCTCTTTGGTCAGCGTGCGGTTGGGCGCGCTATCGGCCGGCACGCGCGCGAAGGCGAGCGCGGGCAGAGCGATAATCAACGCCATACAGCAGTAGCTGTAAATGAATGCGCTGTGGATGGCCGGGCTATCGGCCACCACCTGGTGATGGGCGAAGCTGCCGATCAAGATGCCGGCGACGCTGACGCCGAGGCTCATCGACAGCTGCATGACCATCGACAGCAGGCTGTTGCCGCTGCTGGCCAGCCGGTCCGGCAGATCTTTCAGCGTCAGAGTGTTCATCGCCGAGAAGCGCAGTGAGTTGATCATCCCCTGGAAGAACAGCACCACCGGCAGCAGCCACAGCCAGCCGAGCATCGCCGCCAGCAGGAAGCTCAGGCTGACCAGCGCCAGCAGCAGCGTGGCGGCCACCAGCACGTTGCGGTAGCCAAAGCGGTTGACTACCTGCACCACGATGCGCTTCATGCCCATGCTGCCGATGATCATCGGGATCATCATCAGCCCGGCGTGGAACGGCGTGAACCCCATGCCCACCTGCAGGAACAGCGGCGTCATGAACGGCAGCATGCCGCTGCCGATGCGCCCCAGCAGGCTGGCCAGCAGCCCGATTTTGTAGGTCGGGGTGCGAAGCAGCCGCAGCGAGAACAGGGCGCGGCTATTGCCGTAGGCATGCCAAACATACCCCAACAGCGCCGCTGCGCCCAGCGCCACCAGGCCGGCGATGGCGCTGCCGGACAGCCCCATGCCTTTATGGCCGTCGAGCGCCAGCGTCAGCGACGCCATGCCGATCGCCAGCAGGATAAAGCCGCTGAGATCGAAGCGGCGGGTCTGCATTTGGTAGTTGGGCATCAGCAGCAGCGTGGCGATGGCGCCCACGATGCCCACCGGAATATTGATCAGGAAAATCCAGTGCCAGCTGGCGTATTGCACCAGGAAACCGCCCAGCGCCGGCCCCATCAGCGGGCCGATCTGGCCCGGCAGCGTCACGAAGGTCATCGCCGCCATGTACTGCTCGCGCGGCACGATCTTCATCACCGTCAGGCGCCCGACCGGCACCATCATCGCGCCGCCGACGCCCTGAAGCACGCGCGAGGCGATCAGCTCGTTCAGGGTTTCCGAACGGGCGCAGAGGAGGGAGCCGAGGGTGAACAGCACGATGGCGCTGAAAAACACCCGCTGTACGCCGACTTTGTCCGCCAGCCAGCCGCTGGCCGGCAGCGTCACCGCCACCGTCAGCACATAGGAGACGATCACCGACTGCATGCGCAGCGGGTTCTCCCCCAGGCTGGCGGCCATTGAGGGCAGGGCGGTGTTGACGATAGTGGTATCCAGCGTCTGCATAAAGAAGCCGAATGCCACTATCCAGAGTTGCCAGCGTACCGTGGCGGCGTGTTTCATCAGCATCAGTCGGCCATTAATGGGGCAGCGGAGCCAGTTGCTTGTTGCGGCGGAACTTCGCCTGCAGCCGGTCGAAGTAAAGGTAGACCACCGGGGTGGTGTACAGCGTCAGCAGCTGGCTCATCACCAGGCCGCCGGCGATGGTGATGCCGAGCGGCTGGCGCAGCTCCGCGCCGTCGCCGCTGGTCAGCACCAACGGCAGCGCGCCGAACAACGCCGCCAGCGTGGTCATCATGATCGGCCGGAAACGCAGCAGGCTGGCCTGGAAAATCGCCTCGCGGGCGCTGATGCCGCCGTTGCGCTGCGCTTCGAGCGCGAAGTCGACCATCATGATGGCGTTTTTCTTCACGATGCCGATCAACAGCATGATGCCGATCAGCGCGATCAGGCTGAACGGCGCGCCGAACAGCTCGAGCGCCAGCAGCGCCCCCACGCCGGCGGAAGGCAGCGTGGAAAGGATGGTCAGCGGATGGATATAGCTCTCATACAGCACGCCGAGCACGATATACACCGTGGCGATCGCCGCCAGGATCAGGATCAGCTGCGACTTCAGGGTGTCCTGGAACACCTGGGCGGTGCCGGCGAACGCGCCGCGCACCGTGGACGGCACGCCGAGCTGAGTCATGGTGCGCTCTATCGCCGCGGTGGCGTCCGACAGGCTGCCGCCGTCCGGCAGGTTAAAGGAGACGGTCGAGGCGGCGGACAGCCCCTGATGGTTGACCGACAGCGGCGCGTTGGCCGGCCGCCAACTGGCGAAGTAGGAGAGCGGTATCGCTTTGCCTTCGTTGTTGATGATGAACATTTTGTCCAGCGAGCTCACGTCCTGGGTGTAGGGCGGCGCCACTTCCATCACGACTTTGTATTGGTTGAGCGGTTGGTAGATGGTCGAAATCTGTCGCTGGCCGAAGGCGTTGTTCAACAGGTTGTTGGCGTCGGACACCGAAATGCCGAGGCGCGCCATGGTTTCGCGATCGTAGACCAGATCCATCTCCGAGCCTTTATCCTGCTGATCCGAGTTGACGTCCGCCAGCTCGGGCAATGCGGCCAGCGCGGTGCGGATCTTCGGCTCCCATTCGCGCAGCGCGGCGAGATCGTCCGCCAGCAACGTATATTGGTAGCTGGCGTTGGCCTGCCGGCCGCCGACGCGGATATCCTGCACCGCCATCAAAAACAGGCTGGCGCCCGGTTCTTTGGCCAGGCGGGCGCGCAGGCGGGCGATCACTTTCTGCGCGTCGTCGCTGCGTACCGACAGGGGTTTCAGTGAGATGAACATCGAACCGCTGTTGGTGCGCGAACCGCCGGTAAAACCGGTGACGTTTTCCACGTCCGGATCTTCGCGCACGATTTTCATGAAGTCTTCCAGTTTGCCGCGCATTGCCTGGAACGAAATGCTTTGGTCGGCCTGAATAAAGCCCATCAGACGCCCGGTATCCTGTTCCGGGAAGAAGGTTTTCGGGATGCTGATATACAGCCAGACGTTGAGCGCAACGGTGGCGAGGAACACCGCCAGCACCCAGCGAGAGTGGCCGAGCACCCAGTTCAGCGAGCGCCCGTAGCCCTGCTGCAGCGCCAGCAGCATTTTGCCGAAGCCGCGCGCCCGCCGCTGCGAACGCGGCGGCTGGTGGCGCAACAGGTAGGCGCACATCATCGGCGTGAGCGTCAGCGAGACGATCAGCGACAGCCCGATCGACACCGACAGGGTGACGGCGAACTCGCGGAATAGCCGGCCGGGCAGGCCTTCCATCAGCAGCAGCGGGATAAACACCGCCACCAGCGAAACGCTCATCGACAGCACGGTGAAACCGACCTCCCGCGCGCCCAGCAGCGCGGCGTTGATCGGTTTCATGCCGGCCTCGACGTGGCGGGAAATGTTTTCCAGCACTACGATGGCGTCGTCCACCACAAAGCCGGTGGCGATGGTCAGCGCCATCAGCGACAGGTTGTTGAGGCTGAACCCGCACAGATACATGGCGGCGAACGAGCCGATCAGCGATACCGGTACGGCGACCGCCGGGATCAGCGTGGCGCGCCCGGAGCGCAGGAAGATGAACACCACCAGGATCACCAGCCCGATGGCGATCGCCAGCGACTGTTCCACCTCGGCCAGCGACGCGCGGATGGTCGGCGAACGATCCTGTGCGACGTTGAGTTGAATCGAGGCCGGGATATTCTCCTGCAGGGCGGGCAGCTCGGCGCGAATGCGATCGACGGTTTCGATGATGTTGGCGTCCGGCGCGCGGCTGATGGCCAGAATGATCGCCGGTTTGGCGTCGGTCATCCCGGCGTTGCGCACGTCTTGCACCGAGTCTTTGACCTCGGCCACGTCGGCTAAACGCACCGCCGAGCCGTTGTTGTAATGAACGATCAGCGGGCGGTAGGCGTCGGCGGTTTTCAGCGCGTCATTGGCCTGGATCTGCCAGCGCTGCTGCGGGTTTTCCACGGCGCCCTGCGGGCGGCGCACGTTGGCGTTGGCGATGGCCTGCCGTACGGTGTCCAGCGACACGCCCTGATTGAACAGCGCCGAAGGGTTCAGCTCCACCCGCACCGCCGGCAGCGAGCTGCCGCCTACGGAAACGTCGCCGACGCCCTCAGTCTGGCTGATCTTCTGCGCCAGCTGGGTGGAGGCGAAATCGTAAAGCTGCCCCTGGCTGTAGGTGTCCGAGGTCAGCGTCAGGATCATGATCGGCGCGTCGGAAGGGTTGACCTTGCGGTAGCTGGGGCGGCTCGGCATGCCGGTCGGCAGCAGGCTTTGCGCGGCGTTAATCGCCGCCTGCACGTCGCGCGCGGCGCCGTTGATGTCGCGATCGAGATCGAACTGCAAAATGACCCGGGTACTGCCGAGCGAGCTCATCGACGTCATTTCGTTAACCCCGGCGATGCGGCCCAGCGCGCGCTCCAGCGGCGTCGCCACCGAAGACGCCATGGTTTCCGGCGAGGCGCCCGGCAGCGACGCGCTGATCGAAATCACCGGAAAATCCACCTGCGGCAGTGGCGATACCGGCAACAGGCGAAAGCCGATCGCGCCGCTGATGGCGATGGCCAGCGTCAGCAGGGTGGTGGCCACCGGCCGGTGAATGAACAGGGCGAAGAATCTCACGGCAACTCCTGCGTATCCGGCTGGCGATGCGTGTTGCGCGCCAGTTTGTCAAACAGCAGGTAGATCACCGGCGTGGTGAACAGCGTCAGGATCTGGCTCATGATCAAACCGCCGACCATACAGACGCCGAGCGGATGCCGCAGCTCCGCGCCGACGCCGGTGCTCAGCATCAGCGGCAGCGCGCCGAGCAGGGCCGCCAGCGTGGTCATCAGGATCGGCCGGAAACGCAGCAGGCAGGCCTGATAGATGGCGTCGCGCGGCGATAAGCCCTGCTCGCGTTCCGCCGCCAGCGCGAAGTCGATCATCATGATGGCGTTCTTCTTCACGATGCCGATCAGCAGGATGATGCCGATGATGGCGATCACGTCCAGCTCGCTGCCGGCCATCATCAGCGCGAGCAGCGCGCCGACCCCGGCGGTCGGCAGGGTGGAGAGGATGGTGACCGGATGAATGAAGCTTTCATACAGCACGCCCAGCACGATGTACATCGCCACCACCGCCGCCAAAATCAGCCACAGCGTGCTGCCGAGCGCCGCCTGGAAGGCCAGGGTCGCCCCCTGGAATTGGGTAGTGATGTCCCTTGGCATGTTGAGATTTTTTTCCGCCTGGGTGACCGCGTCCACCGCCTCGCCGAGCGAGTAGCCGTCGGCGACGTTGAACGAAACGGTGGCCGACGGGAACTGATCGAGATGGTTGACCGACAGCGGGCCGAAGCGCTCTTCGATTTTGGCGATGGCGCTCAGCGGCACCACGGCGCCATCGTTGCCGCTCAGACGGATCTCATTGAGCGCCGCCAACCCCGGTGTCGCGCTGACGTCGTGCTCCAGCACCACGCGGTATTGGTTGGCCTGGGTGTAGATGGTGGAGATCAGGCGCTGGCCGAACGCGTTGTACAGCGCATTGTCCACGTCGCTCATGGTGACGCCGAGGCGGGAGGCCGAATCGCGATCGACGTTGACGTAGGCCACCAACCCCTGATCCTGCCAGTCGCTGGTGACGTCCGCCAACTGCGGGGTTTGTTTCAGCTCATCCATCAGCTGCGGCACCCACAGGCTGAGATCGTCCAGCGACATCGCCTGCAGGGTGAACTGGTACTGGGTGCGGCTGACCTGGGTATCGATGGTCAGATCCTGCACCGGCTGCAGGTACAGCTTCACGCCGGGAAACTGCGCCGTTTGCTGCTGCAGGCGGCTGATGATCGCCGGAATGCGGTCGCTGCGTTCGCTCAGCGGCTTCAGGTTGATCTGCAACCGGCCGCTGTTGAGCGTGGCGTTGCTGCCGTCGACGCCGACAAACGAGGTCAGGCTTTCCACCGCCGGATCCTTGAGGATCTGCGCCGCGACCTGCTGCTGGCGCTCGGCCATATTGCTGAACGAAACGCTCTGCGGCGCCTCCAGCGTGCCCTGAATGATGCCGTTGTCCTGCACCGGGAAGAAGCCTTTCGGGATCAGCAGGTACAGCAACACCGTCAGCGCCAGGGTGCCCACGGCCACGCCGAGCGTCAGCCAGGGGTGGTTAAGCACCGTTTTCAGCCACTGGCCGTATCGCGCGATCACCCGCTCGAAAAAGCGCTCGGAGGCGGCGGAGAAGCGGTTCTGCTTGCGCAGCGATTCGTGGCTGAGCATGCGGGCGCACATCATCGGCGTCAGCGTCAGCGATACCACGGCGGAGATCAAAATCGCCACCGCCAGCGTCACGGCGAACTCGCGGAACAGGCGGCCGACGATGTCGCCCATGAACAGCAGCGGGATCAGCACTGCCACCAGCGAGAAGGTCAGCGAGATGATGGTGAAGCCGATCTCGCCGGCCCCTTTCAACGCGGCGTCGAGCGGTTTTTCCCCTTTCTCGATGTAGCGCGAGATGTTCTCGATCACCACGATGGCGTCATCCACCACGAAACCGGTGGCGATGGTTAATGCCATCAGCGTCAGGTTGTTGATGGAGAAGCCGAGGAAATACATGGCGGCGAAGGTGCCGACCAGCGACAGCGGCACCGCCACGCTGGGGATAATGGTCGCCGGCACGTTGCGCAGGAACACGTAGATCACCATCACCACCAGCGCGATCGCCAGCAGCAGCTCGAACTGCACGTCGCTGACCGAGGCGCGGATGGTGGTGGTGCGATCGGTCAACACCTTGACGTCGACCGATTTGGGCAGGCTTTTAATCAGCGTCGGCAGCATTTCGCGGATGCTGTCGGCGGTGGTGATGACGTTGACGCCGGGCTGGCGCTGAATGTTCAGCACGATCGCCTGCTGCTTGTTGGCCCAGGCCGCCAGCCGGGTGTTTTCCGCCCCTTGTTCGATGGTGGCGATATCCTGCAGGCGGATCGCCGCACCGTTCTGATAGGCGACGATCAGCTGGCGATAGTCGTCGGCAGATTTCATTTGGTCGTTGGCGGACAAGGTGACCGATCGGGTCGGGCCGTCAAGGCTGCCTTTCGCCGAGTTGACGTTGGCGTTGCTGATGGCGGCGCGGATGGTTTCACTGTCCAGGCCATAGGCGGCGACCGCCGCGGCGTTCAATTTTACGCGCACCGCCGGGCGTTGGCCGCCGGCCAGGGTCACCAGGCCGACGCCGGTCACCTGAGAAATTTTTTGCGCCACGCGGGTTTCCACCATGTCTTCCACCTGCGTCATCGGCATGGCGGTGGAGGTCACGGCCAGCGTCAGGATCGGCGGATCGGCGGGGTTAACCTTGCTGTAGATCGGCGGGTAGGGCAGATCGTTCGGCAGCAGGTTGGTGGCGGCGTTGATCGCCGCCTGCACTTCCTGCTCCGCGACGTCGAGCGGCAGCGCCAGCTGGAACTGCAGCGTCACCACCGAGGCGCCGCCGGCGCTTTGCGACGCCATTTGCTTCAGGCCGGACATCTGGCCGAACTGGCGTTCCAGCGGCGCGGTAATGGCGGAGGTCACCACGTCCGGGCTGGCGCCGGGGTATAGCGTCACCACCTGGATGGTGGGGTAATCCACCTCCGGCAGGGCGGACACCGGCAGCGCGCGATAGCCGATAATCCCCGCCAGCAATATCGCCACCATCAGCAGCGTGGTGGCGACCGGGCGCAGAATAAACAGGCGGGACGGACCGCCGCCGGCGTTGGGAGGCATCACCTGCATCAGGACTTCCTCTGAACGTCAGGTTCGCGCTTGGGGTTGGCCGCCGCAGGCGCTTCGCTCGGCGCGAGCACTTCCACCTGCATGCCTTCGGTCAGGCGATCGATGCCGTCGGTCACCACCCGATCGCCGGCGTTGAGGCCGGCGCTGATCACCACCTGCCGGCTGTCCTGCACGCCGGCGGTGACCCGATGTTTGCTGACCTTGTTGTCTTCGCCGAGCGTCCAGACGAAGTTGCCCTCGTTGCCCATCTGCAGCGCGGCGGTCGGGATCACCACCGCGTCGTGCAGGGTATCCACCTGCAGCCGCGCGTTGACGAACTGGTTGGGGAACAGCGCGTCATCTTCGTTGGCGAAACGCGCTTTCAGCTTGATGGTGCCGGTGGCGGTATCAATTTGGTTGTCCAGGCTCAGCAGCGAACCGGTCGTCAGCTTGTTCTGGTTGGTGCGATCCCAGGCTTCGACGCTCACCGGCCCGGCTTTTTGCGCCTTGAGCAGATCGGCGATGTTGCCTTCAGGCAGCGTGAACACTACGTCGATCGGGTGCGTCTGCGTGATCACCACCAGACCGGTGGTGCTGCCGCTGGTGACATAGTTGCCGACGTCGACCAGTTTCAGGCCGACGCGGCCGTCGATTGGCGCAGTGATGCGGCTGTAGGTGATCTGCAGTTTGGCGCTGTCGACCGCGCCCTGATCGGCCTTGATCGCGCCTTCGGTCTGCTGCACCAGCGAGGCCTGCGTATCCAGCTCCTGACGGGAAACCAGATTGGTTTTCACCAACTGCTGATAGCGCGCCAGATCGCGCCGGGCGTTGGCCAGCGTGGCCTGATCTTTTGCCAACTGCCCCTGAGCCTGGGTCAGCTGCACCTGGAACGGCCGGGGATCGATCTCCGCCAGCAGATCGCCGGCTTTGACCTGCTGGCCTTCGGTAAAGTGGATCGCCATCAGTTGGCCATCGACCCGGCTGGTGACGGTCACGGTATTGGCGGCGGTGGCGGTGCCCAAGCCGGAAAGATAGCGCGGCACGGTTTGTTGCGTGGCTGTCGCCGCCTGCACCGGCGACATCGGCGCGCCGCGTCTGCCGCCCGCCGCGCGGCCCGCTCCCGTTTTACCGGCGGCCTGGTGCGCGCCCGGCGTCGTCCCGGCGGTCGGTTGAACGGCGCTGAAATGGCGCCAGGCCAGAACGGCGACGATGATCGCAATCGCCGCAGCCAGCAGGCGCAGCAGCAGGGAACGACGTTGGGGTTTTGCATTCATGGTGGTGAAAATTCTCTCCAAAAGGCAGGGGCGCGGGCACTCATTGCCACAAAAATGACACTCCTTACAGGATACTAGTTTAGCCAGCGAAGACGGCATAAAAATGAAGGAAATATGGAGGAACCGTCAGCATTGTCTTAATAAGTGGGTGATTTGCGCGTGCTATGTTTATAAGTGATTTATTCCGGCTTATAGCCAATACGTTTTAACGATTTCCTGCATTTGGCGCTAATAATTAACAGGCAAATCATTTAACCCATGGAGCCTTTGTGATGAGCAAGAAACAACTGGGCCGTTCGGGCATTCAGGTGCCGGCGTTGACCTTTGGCGGCAACGTGTTCGGCTGGACGGCGGATCAAGCGACCTCGTTCAGTCTGCTGGATGCGCTGGTGGACAATCAGCTCAACTTTATCGATACCGCCGACGTCTATTCCAGCTGGGCGCCGGGCAACCGGGGCGGCGAATCGGAAACCGTCATCGGCGAATGGCTGAAGAAGAGCGGCAAGCGCGACCAGGTGATCATCGCCACCAAGGTGGGCAAACCGATGGGCGAAGGCAAACAGGGGCTGTCGCCGCGCTATATTCAGCAGGCGGTGGAAGATTCGCTGCGCCGTCTGCAAACCGATTATATCGATCTCTACCAGTCGCACGACGATGACCGCGATACGCCGCTGGAAGAGACGCTGGCGGCGTTCGATGTGCTGATCAAGGCCGGCAAGGTGCGGGCGATCGGCGCCTCCAACTATCAGGCGGATCGCCTGGAAGAAGCGCTGCGGGTGAGCGAAAGCAACGGATTGGCGCGCTACGAAACCCTGCAGCCGGAGTACAATCTGTATGCGCGCGAAGGGTATGAAGCCGAGCTGGAAGGCGTGGCGCAGCGCCACGGGCTCGGGGTGATCAATTTCTTCGCGCTGGCCAGTGGTTTTCTGACCGGCAAATACCGCAGCAAAGCGGACGAGGGCAAAAGCCAGCGCGGCGATCGCATCGTCGAACGCTACCTGAACCCGCGCGGTTTCCGCATTCTGGCGGCGCTGGATCAGGTGGCGGGCAAACACGGCAGCTCCCCGGCGCAGGTCTCGCTGGCCTGGCTGATTGCGCGCCCGAGCATCACCGCGCCAATCGTCAGCGCCACCTCGTTGCCGCAGTTGGATGAGTTGGTCAGCGCCACCCGCCTGACGCTGGATGCGGACGACATTCAGACGCTGAACCACGCCAGCGCTGAGTAAGAGTCGCCGGCGATTTTGCTCTATGCTGAAGGGGTCAATATGACTTATTCAGGAAACTGCAATGTCTGGCGATATCATCAACGACCTCGCGGCGCTGGAACAGCTTTACGGCAAACCCGCCGCGCCCTCGGTTTTTAAAGAAGTCAGCTATATCCACCCGGCGTACCGTCCGTTTATCGAGGCGGCGCCGTTTGCCGCCCTCTCGACCGTCGGGCCGGACGGCATGGATGTCTCCCCGCGCGGCGATCCGGCCGGTTTTATCCAGATCGAAGACGAGAAAACCCTGCTGCTGCCGGACCGGCGCGGCAATAATCGCATCGATAGCCTGCGCAATATCCTGCACGATAACCGGGTGGCGCTGCTGTTGCTGATCCCCGGCATCGGCGAAACGCTGCGGATTAACGGGCGGGCGGAGATCGTGGTGGCGCCGGCGGTGCTGCAGCGCTTCGCCCACCGCAACCAGTTGCCGCGTTCGGTGCTGCGCATTCGGGTGGAGGCGGTGTTCTTCCAGTGCAGCCGGGCGATCTTGCGTTCGGGATTGTGGGAAGAGGGCAGCCGCCTCGAACGTTCGGCGCTGCCCAGCCCCGGCCATATTTTGGCCGCGGTGAGCCAAACGCGCTTCGACGGTGAGGAGTACGACAGCGCGCTGCCGCAGCGACTGAAGGATACGCTGTATTAATTGCCGTGGCGTTCGCGCCACGTTTGCCGGTTCAGCCGGTACAAGACGTGCTGTTGCAGCGGATGGCCCGCCGGCAGACGCGGGTGCAGGAAGGTTTCGCCGTCGAAGCGCATGCCGATGCGCGTCATCACCCGGCGCGACGGCTGGTTATCTTCGGCGGTGAAGGACACCACTTCCGGCAAGTGCAGCGTGTCGAAGGCGCACGCCAGCGCGGCGCGCGCCGCCTCTGCGGCGTAGCCGTTGCCCCAGTGGGCCGCCGCCAGCCGCCAGCCAATCTCCACGCAGGGGGCGCAAGGCAGGTCGTCGCCCGGCCGCGCCAGCCCGACAAAACCGATAAAGGGCGCGCCGCCTTTCACTTCCACCGCCCACAGCCCCCAGCCGTGTTGTTGCATGAAGGCGCGGATGCGTTCGGCCTGCGCGCGGCTTCCCTCGGCCGTCATCGGCGCCGGGAAATAGCGCATCACCTGCGGATCGGCGTTGAGCGCGGCGAAGGCCGGCAGATCGTCATCACGCCAGGGGCGCAGCCGCAGCCTGGCGCTGTCGAGGGTAAGGATGGTCGACATGATGCATAGCCTCCAATGAACAAGGGCGCGGCGAGCCGCGCCCGTGGGCAGTCAACGGAACAGCGTTTGCGCCCAGCGCGCCAGCCCGGCGGTGACCGAGCCGAAGTCGTTGCCGCCGACGATCGGAATGCCCGGCAGCTGCTGTTGCAGCGCGGCGCGCAGCAGGGGGGAGCGCGCGCTGCCGCCGGTCAGGTAGATCACCTGCGGCGCGGTCTGGCTGCTGGCCAGCGCGGCGCTGACCTGCTCCTGAATGCGCATCAACGGCTGCGAGATGGCGTCGGCGAGCTGAGCCTGGCTGATGTTCTCCGCCAGATCGGCCTGCACGAAATTGAGCGGCGCGCTGATGGCCGTTTGGCCGGACAGGGCGATCTTACTCTCTTCTGCCGCCCGCACCAATCGGTAGCTCAGGCGCTGCTGGTACACTTTCAGCAGGCGCTTGACCTTTTCCGGCTCCGCCGCGTCGAGGATCAGATCGCGCAGCACGCGGCCATTGGCGGCGCTGTAGAAATCGTTTTGCGCCGGCACGTCGTTGGTCGCCACCGCATTCCAGTAAGGCAGCGCCGGCAGGGCGATGCCTTTCGCGGTTTCGCCGCCCAGGCCGAACAGCGGCATCAGCTGTTTGAAGGCCAGCATGATGTCCAGATCGTTACCGCCGACCCGGCAGCCGCTGTGGCCCAGCAGGCTCTGCTGGCGATCGGCGCGGTCGCGCCACTGCGGCCCCATCAGCAGCACCGAGCAGTCGGTGGTGCCGCCGCCGATGTCCACCACCAGCACGGTTTGCTCTTCGCTCAGCGTCGCTTCGAAGTCCAGCCCCGCCGCCACCGGCTCGAACTGGAATTCAATGTCCTTGAAACCGGCGCGTTCGGCGGCGCGCTGCAAAATGCCCTGCGCCTGCCGGTTGGCTTCGTCGCCGCCGATGCCCTGGAAGTTGATCGGCCGGCCGATCACCGCCTGATCGATGCCGGTCTGCAGCACGTTTTCCGCCTGGCGTTTGATGTGGAACATCATGGCGCACACCAGGTCTTCGAACAGCGCGATCTGCTGCGGTTTCAGGCCGTTGGCCCCGAGGAAGGATTTCGGCGAGCGCACGAAGTACACCTCTTCCGGATCTTCCATGTAGTGCGCCAGCGCCTGCAGACCGAACAGCACGCTGTCGCCGTTGACCGGAATGTCTTCTTCGCGGTTGTAACTGATGGCGCGGCGCAGCAACTGCTGGTTTTCTTCGCTGCCGGTCGGGATCTGCCAATGGCGGTGCAGGCATTCGCTCACCGCTTCGCGGGTCGGCGCGCACAGCATCGAAGGCAGATAGGGCGCGTTGTTTTCCAGCGTCAACAGCTCGGGGCCGTGGTCGCGCATCACTGCAACGGAACAGTTGGCTGTCCCGTAGTCGAATCCAATAAACATCTCTTTTTTGTCCCCATGCCAATGAAGGGGGGCGACTTTACCCGAGACGGGGCCGGCGGGCAATGCGCCAATGCGCGAGTGTCGAAAAATTTAGCGTGCGCGAACTTTCTCAGTGTGAATAACGCTCAAGCCGCAGCAATGGCACAGTCGGCTATGAAAATGGCGTGCTTCGCCCATCAAGACGCACGCCATTTCTTTATACTCAACAGGTATTCCGAGCGGGGAATGCCTTTCCCTATGACTCTGCGATGAGGATTCCATGACGCGCAACTCTACCTTTCTCATGAATATCGGCTGGCGAACCCTGCTGAAAGATCTGGGACTCCAGCCGACGGATGTTTTACGCCGGGCTGCATTGCCTGAAGATCTGTTGTCACGCACCGCTGAAGGGATCACAACGGAAGAATATTTCCGCTTCTGGCGCGCGATGGAGGAAGGAACGGGCGACCCGTTGTTTCCGTTGAAAATCGTTGCGCTGATGTCAACGGAATCGTTTGACCCTCCGATATTCGCCGCCCTGTGCAGCGCCAATCTGGCGCAAGCTGTCCAGCGGTTAGCGAAATACAAGCAACTTACGGCGCCGATGAGCCTGGAGCTCGCCATCGGCCCTGAAGGCGAAATGACGATTTCACCCCGCTGGCTGTTGGCGGAGGAGGCAGTACCGGCGTCTTTGCTGGTGGCTGAGCTGGCATTTTATGTTCGGCTGGCGCAGCTTGCCACGCGCGAACCGGTAAAAGCGCGCCGTATCACCTTGCCTGAACTGCCGCCTGCAGCCCTTTCACGCCCCTTGGCAGCCTTCTTCGGCTGCGCGGTAACGCCTGGGGCAGGGCCGGGCATTACTTTCTCCTCCGCAGATGCCTTGCGTCCCTTTTTGACAGTGAATGAGGGCATGTGGCGCGTTTTCGAACCCGAGCTGCGTCGTCGCCTCAGTGAACTGGACGCCACGGCAACCACCGGAGAGCGCGTTTGTGCGGTGCTGCTGGAGTTGATTCCCAGCAATACCGCCGGCATCGATGCGGTGGCGGCAAGATTGGGCATGAGCCGCCGGACGCTGCAGCGGCGTCTGGAAGATGAGGGCGAGAGTTTTCGTTCGCTGAGCAATGGCACCCGGGAAAAATTGGCGCGCCACTATCTTAAGCATTCGACCCTTACCAGCGGAGAGATTGCCTTTTTGCTCGGTTTTGAAGAGCCGAACTCTTTCTTTCGCGCCTTTCACGAATGGACAGGGCAAACGCCGGAAGCGGCTCGCCAGGCGATGCGGCTGAATTAGCCGAGAGGCGCTGTTCACGTTGGCGCATTCTGCGAGTTGATTGGCGCGGTTCGACATGGTTGCGGCAGGGCCCGTCGCTTAAAGTGGACAACATACAGACTGCGCAGGCAGTCGCCAACGCAATCATCCTAATAAGGAGCAGTCAGTATGAAGTCCAAAGTGATCCTGGTGACCGGCGCTTCGTCCGGTATTGGTGAAGCCACCGCCGTCACGTTAAAGCAGCGCGGGCACACCGTTTATGCGGCCGCCCGCCGGGTTGAGCGCATGCAGGCTCTGGTTGCCGCTGGCATTCGCGTTTTGCCGTTGGACGTCACCGACGATGCTTCCATGGCGCAGGCGGTAAAGACCATCATCGCCGAAACGGGGCGTATCGATGTGCTGGTCAATAACGCCGGCTACGGCTCCTATGGCGCTATTGAAGACGTTTCTGCGGATGAGGCTCGCGCTCAATTTGATGTGAATGTGTTCGGTGCGGTTCGGCTGACGCAGCTGATTTTGCCGCACATGCGAGCGCAGCGCTCCGGCACCGTCATCAATATTACGTCGATGGGCGGAAAAATACATACGCCGCTGGGCGGTTGGTATCACGGCACCAAATTCGCCTTGGAGGCCATCAGCGACTGTCTGCGCATGGAGGTGCAACCTTTCGGCATCGACGTCGTGGTGATCGAACCCGGCGGCATCCAGAGTGAATGGGCGGATATCGCCGCGGAAAAACTGATCGGCGTTTCCGGCCAGAGCGAGTACGCCGCTCAGGCTCATGCTGTCGCCCACGCCATGGTCAGCGACGCCAGCAAGAAACGGCAATCGCCGCCGAGCGTGATTGCCGATACGATCGCCAAAGCCGTCGCCGCCCATCGTCCGAAAACGCGCTATGCGGTGGGGTTTGGCGCGAAACCGTTGATTTTTCTGCGGCGCTTGTTGTCCGATCGCGCCTTCGATGGGCTGATGCGTCGGGCATTGGGGGTACCGCGCCAGGGGCAATAAATCGTCGGGCTGCGGGGCTTTATGTCGGTGGCGGTAAAAATGGTGCGTCTGAACGCTGTTAAGACGCATAATCATTAAAGACAATCGCTAATCTGGACGGCGGGAAGGCGCGTAACTTAATGTCCGAATTCCGCACGTCAGCGCGCCAGCCGAGCCCCATAATGCCGAAAAAACCGACCCCGAGCGTTGCCATGAATACTCAACAGCAAGCGTTGTACGACGCGCTGCGCGCGCGTGACCGCAAATTCGACGGACGCTTTTTCGTCGGCGTCTCTTCAACCGGTATCTATTGCCGTCCGGTGTGCAGCGCCCGCACGCCGAAGCGGGAAAATTGCACCTTTTATCCGAGCGCGGCGGCGGCTGAACTGGCGGGGTTTCGCCCCTGCCTCAAATGCCGGCCGGAGCTGGCGCCCGGTCTGGCGCTGATCGATCTGGGCAACCGTTATGCGCAGGTGGCGGTGCAGCTCATCGAGCAGGGATATCTGTCCGAACACAGCTGCGAAGCGCTGGCGGCGCGGCTGGGCATTTCCGATCGCCATCTGCGGCGCATCTTCGCCGAACAGTTTGGCGCTTCGCCGATCGATTACGCGCAGTCGCACCGGCTGCTGCAAGCCAAGCGCCTGCTGGCGGATACCGATCTGCCGCTCAGCGAGGTGGCGTTCGCCGCCGGCTTCGGCAGCCTGCGGCGTTTCAACGAGCTGTTCAAGGCGCGCTACCGCCTGATCCCGTCAGCGCTGCGCAGCGGCGGCGCGCGCGGTGAACGGGCCGCCGCCAGCGGGCTGGTGTTTCACCTGGGCTATCGGCCGCCCTATGACTGGGAGCGCATGCTGAATTTCTTGCAGGCGCGCGCCGTGCAGGGCGTGGAACGGGTCGACGGACGCCGTTACCTGCGCTCGATCGCCGTCAGCCAGGGCGGCACGGAACACTGCGGCTGGGTCAGCGTGCAGCCGGAAGAGGCGCGCAATCGGGTTCGGGTCGAGATCGCGCCTGCGCTCAGTCTGGTGACGACGGAGGTGTTGCGCCGGGTGCGCCTGCTGTTTGATCTGGACGCCGCGCCGGATCGCATCAATGAGGCGCTGGGCTCGCTGGCGGCCGATGCGCCGGGGCTGCGCCTGCCGGGCTGCGTGAACAGTTTCGAGCAGGCGGCGCGGGCGGTGCTGGGCCAGTTGGTCAGCGTAAAAATGGCGGCGACCTTCGCCGGGCGGATGGCCGAACGCTGGGGGGAAGCCCTGGCGACGCCGCATGAGGGCATCACCCATGTCTTCCCCACCGCAGAACGGGTGGCGCGGCTGCAGCCCGAAGAACTGCGCCCGCTCGGGGTGCAGCTGAAGCGCGCGGCGGCGCTGATCGAGATCGCCCGCGCGCTGGGCGAAGGGCGGCTGCAGCTCGACAACGTGCTGGATATCGAGCGGGGCATCAAGGCGCTGACCGCGCTGCCGGGCATCGGCAGCTGGACCGCCAGCTATATCGCGATGCGCGCCTGGTCGTGGCCGGACGTGTTCCTGGCCGGCGATTATCTGATCAAACAGCGTTTTCCCGGCATGACGCCGCGCCAGATAGAACGCTACGCCGAACGTTGGCGCCCGTGGCGTTCTTACGCCACGCTGCATCTGTGGCACAACGACGGCTGGGCGCCGGAAGGGGAGAGTTGAACGCAGAGCTAGCGAGGGGCGTCGATCAGCTGCAGCAGGCGGCTCATGCCCTCGCGCATCAGGAACGCCAGCAGCTTTTCCCGCTCGGCCGGCGTCAGGTGGTAGTAATGCTCGATCCAGACCCGTATCGGATCCTGACGTTTGACGTCGTAGTCCGGATGATCGGCCTCGCGCAAGGCCGACAGGCTGCGCGCGCCGAACGGCAGGCTATCGATATGGTATTCCAGCGCTTTGCCCTGTACGCCGCTGCGGCGGCGGCTGACCCAGCCTTCACGCCGGGCCATCAAATTGACCCCTTGCGGAGTTGAAGGCAAGCCCGCCTTACCCATCAGTTCCCTGGCGGAAAACCATTTCTTTTCCATAGTCCCTTATCCCTGAGCCATCACATGTCGAGGAAAATCAACGGATACGCTGATACTCGCATGGGCGCTTCATCTTACTTAATCGTTTAAGCCTCAGGTGTTATTTATATCACTAATCTTGTCTTGGTTAACATAATGTGACGGATGAGGGAATACGGCGTGGTTTGAACGCGGCAAATGGCGGCGGGGGCTCTGTTATTCTGGCGAATCATCAGGGCACGTTTTCAACGATGTCATCCGGTGGAAAGGGCCGGCACAGGGCCGGCTTTTGGCGTATTACAGTAGGAACAGAGTGGCGAGGCCGAGGAAGATGAAAAAGCCGCCGGTATCGGTCAGCGCGGTGATGAGCACGCTGGAGCCGACCGCCGGATCGCGGCCCAGTTTGAGCATAGTCATCGGGATCACCACGCCCATCAGCGCCGCCAGCAGCAGGTTGAGCAGCATCGCCAGCGTCATTACGCCGCCCATCGCCGCGTCGCCGTAAAGCAGCCAGGTGACCACGCCCATGATGCCGCCCCACACCACGCCGTTGATGATGGCGACGCCCAGCTCCCTGAGCATCAGGCGCGAGATGTTGCCGACTTCGATCTGGTGCAGCGCCAGCGCGCGCACGATCATGGTGATGGTCTGGTTGCCGGTGTTGCCGCCGATACCGGCGACGATCGGCATCAGCGCCGCCAGCGCCACCAACTGGGAAATGGTGTGTTCGAACAGACCGATCACGCGCGAGGCGACGAACGCGGTGCAGAGGTTGATCGCCAGCCAGGCCCAGCGGGTCTTGACCGCCTTGCTGACCGGGGCAAACACGTCTTCTTCCGGGCTCAAACCGCCCATGCGGCGCAGGTTGGTGTCGCTCTCTTCGTTGACGGCGTCGACGATCTCTTCGATGGTCAGGCGGCCCATCAGTTTGCCCTTGGCGTCAACCACCGGGGCGCTGATCAGGTCGTAACGTTCGAACGCGCCGGCCGCTTCATCGGCCTTGTCTTCGGGCTGGAAGGTGGCGGGATCGCTGTCCATCACCTCGCGCACCGGGATCTCCGGGGCGTTCAGCAGCACAGCGGTCAGCGGCAGTTCGCCCAGCAGGGTGTTTTTGCGGTCGGTGACGAACAGTTTATCGGTGGCGTCGGGAATGGTTTTGCGCATGCGCAAAAAGCGGTGCACCGCGCCGAGCGTGACGTCCGGCCGCACCGTCACCAGTTCGAAATCCATCATCCAGCCGACGCTGTCTTTGGCGTACTGGCTCATCTCGCGCACCTGGGCGCGCTGTTCCGGCTCCAGCGAGGTCAGCAACCGGCCCATCAGGTTACGCGGCAGGTATTGCGCCAGATAGGCCTGTTCGTCCACGTCCAGCGTTTTGATCGCTTTGAGCAGGTCTTTATCGCTCATTTCTTCGATCAGGCTGTCCCAGACCGGTTCGGCGACTTCCACCAGCGTCTGGCCGCGCTTGCTGTTGCCCACCAGCCGCCACAGCGCCATGCGTTCGTCCTGCGGCAGCGCTTCCAGCAGGTCCGCCAGGTCGGCGGCGTGCATGTCGTCAAGCAGGCCGGTAATTTCCGCCGTTTGGTTCAGCAGTTCGCTTTGGCTGAGGGCGTGTTCATCCCCTGGCCGGCCGAGAATGCCGTCGACCAATTCCTTATTGTTCAACAGCAGAGTGAGAATGCGCTGGCGGTGTTCAGCGACTTTTTTGACGTTATGGGTTGCGGCTGACATGGTGTTCCTTAACGGGCGCTCGGCGTTCCTGACGCAGGCTCATTAAAAGATAGAGCATAGCGAGTGCCGGCGTCATTTTTATGAAACGGACGGGGCGCGGCGGTTATTCAGAGGAGGCGTCCTGTTGCGGCGCGCTGACTTCGGCGGCGTTTTGCGCAGCGGCCTGCTTTTTTTCCTGATGATGAGGCACCGCCACCACGGCGGCGTACAGCAGTCGGCCGACTAAAATGATAAAGCTGATAAACAACACTATCTTCGTCATCTGTCCGGTGGTTTTCTTGCGCATATATCACCCGGTATGCCGGTGTCCTGTGTTATTCGCTCGAGAATTTGTAACCGGATTTTAGGCGCTGATGACAAAAGTTGTCCATTTTTTTCCGGCGAGCGGCGCGCCGTATTAGGGTTTCGTTTAGGTTGGCGGAGCGGGGGCGGAAAGAAAAACCCCCTGGCTGGCAGGGGGCGGAGGATCAGGCGGAGCGCTGTTCGTCTTGCGAGCCTTCTTCGTCGATCAGCAGCTTCCAGCCGACGACGTCGTTCCAGTAGGCCTGCTCGCGCTCGAAGTCCAGCTGCACCAGGTTGTTCTGCGCCAGGTAGCCGGCCGGGAAGCGCAACGTCCAGTGGTTGTCGTCGGTGGTCAGGCGCAGCGTTTCCGGCGTGGTGGTCGACTGCCGCTGGTTGTTGAGCAGGGTGCTCAGACGCAGCAGCTGGATCAGCGGCAGGTAGTGTTTCTTCTTGAACAGATTGAGGCGCGGCAGCTCTTCCAGCTTGATCGCTTTGCGGTGGAAACGCACCAGCGCCGCCAGCAGCAGCTGCTGTTCCTGGTTGAAGCCGGGCAGGTTGGAGTTTTGCAGAATGTAGGCCGAATGGCGGTGCATGCCGCTGTGGTTGATGCTCAGCCCCACCTCGTGCAGCATGGCGGCCCATTTCAGCAGGGCCTCCAGCTGCGGATGCACCAGCTTGGTGTTTTGCGCCATCCACTGCGAGTAGAGCAGCTCGGTGGTTTCCAGCACCCGCTTGGCCTGTTCGCGGTCGATGTTGTAGTGATCGGCCAGACTTTTGGCGGTGCGGCTGCGGATGTCCTGGTGGCGGAAGCGGCCTTCCATTTCATACAGCACGCCTTCGCGCAGCGCGCCGTCGGACAGGCGCAGATCGCGGATCGCCAGCGCGTCGAACACGCCGCACAGGATAGCCAGCCCCGGCACGAACACCGATTGGCGATCCTCCGACAGCCCCGGCAGGCTCAACGAGCCGAAGCTTTTGAACTGCAGCACCTGTTCGGCGAGCATTTCCAGACGATCCAGGGTGATGAGACCGTCTTTTTCGCCCATCGCCACCAGCACTTCGTGGGCGGCCTTGATGGTGCCCGAGGCGCCCAGCGCGTACTGCCAGCCCTGAATGCGGTACTGCCAGGCCAGCGTTTCCAGCTTCTGCGCCGCCGCCAGCCGCGCGCGGCGGAAGTTGTTTTTGCTGATCTCGCCGCCCGGGAAGAACAGCTGGGCGAAGCTGACGCAGCCCATGCGGCGGCTTTCCGCCAGCAGCGGCTCGAAGTCTTCGCCGATCACCAGCTCGGTCGAGCCGCCGCCGATGTCGATCACCAGCTTGCGGCCCTTCTCCGGTTGGGTGTGTTCCACGCCCATGAAGATCAGACGCGCCTCTTCCTGGCCGGCGATGATTTCGATCGGGTAGGGGATCACTTTGGCGGCGCGCTTGAGGAACACTTCAGCGTTCACCGCCTGACGCAGGGTGTGGGTCCCGACGATGGTGACGTTATCCGCCGGGAAGCCCTGCAGCCGTTCGGCAAACAGCGCCAGGCAGGCCAGGCCGCGTTCTATCGCCTCTTCACTGAGTACGTTGTTGCTGTCCAATCCGTCGGCGAGATGCACCCGCTGTTTTAAACGGCCCAATACCTGTAAGGCGCCGTTGACGACGCGGGCGATCACCATGTGGAAACTGTTCGACCCAAGGTCGATGGCGGCGATTTCCTGCGGTTTGTTCGTTGCAGTGTTTTTTAGCGGCATAGTTGCTGGCCTACTGTCCTGGTTGTTCCAGAGCTTTTAAATACTCGTAAATAGCCACCTGGGCGCGCACTTTGCGGCGGTTGCCGCGCGGCACGTACTGGTTGCTCAGTTCTTTATCCACATAACGGGCCTTGACCGTATCGCTGAACAGGATCTCCAGAATGTCCAGAACGCGCTGTTTCAGCGCCGGATCCAGCAGCGATACCGCCACTTCGATACGGTAATCTATGTTGCGGGTCATCCAGTCGGCGGAGGACAGATACACCCGTTTGTCACCTTTGTTGTCGAAAACGTAAACCCGATCGTGTTCCAAAAAGCGATCGACGATGCTGATCACCTGAATATTGTCGCTGATCCCCGGCAGGTTGGGAATCAGGGAACACATGCCCCGCACCAGCAGACGGATCTTCACGCCGGCGCCGGACGCGGTATATAACCGATCTACCAGCCCTTTATCCACCAGATTATTTATTTTCAACATAATGCCGGCCTGTTCCCCGGCCTGGGCGTTGGCGATTTCGTTGTCAATCAGCTCATACAACTTCAGGCGCGAGTTCTGCGGCGACACCATCAGGTTGTCGAAGGTGACCGGCCGGTAGGGGTTCTCGATAAAGTTGAACACCCGGCGCACCTCGTTGGTGATGCGCGAGTCGGCGGTCAACAGCGAATAGTCGGTGTAGATGCGCGCGGTTTTCTCGTTAAAGTTGCCGGTGCCGATATGAGCATAGCGCACAATTTCATCGCCTTCACGGCGCGAAATCAGGAACAGTTTGGCGTGGATTTTCAGCCCCGGCGCGGAGAAGATCACGTGTACGCCGGCCTCGGTCAGGCGCTTCGCCCAGTGAATGTTGGCCTCTTCGTCGAAGCGCGCCTGCAGTTCGACCACCACCGTGACTTTCTTGCCGTTGTGCGCGGCGTGGATCATCGATTCGATGATGCGCGAATCTTTCGCCACCCGGTAGATGTTGATTTTGATCGCCAGCACGCTCGGATCGAACGACGCCTGGCGCAGCAGCTCCAGCACGTGCTCAAAGGTGTGGTACGGGTAGTAGAGCAGCACGTCCTTTTCGCGAATGGCGTCGAAGCCGTTGCGGAAACCGTCGAACCAGATGTGGCGCAGGCGCGGCAGCGGCTTGTTGACCAGGTTGGCTTTGCCGACGTTCGGGAAGCTGATGAAATCTTTAAAGTTGTGGTAGCGGCCGCCGGCGATCACCGAATCGTAGTTGGAGATGCCCAGCTTGCCGCGCAGCAGCTCCACCATTTCGTTCGGCATGTCGCGCTGATAAACGAAGCGCACCGGCTCGGCGGTGAGGCGCTGTTTCAGGCTGGAGGACATCAGTTCCAGCAGGCTGGATTCCATTTCGGTCACCAGATCGTACTCGGCGTCACGGGTCATCTTCATCGAATAGGCGTTGAGCGCGTCGTAGTCGAAGAAGCCCTTGAAGATATCGTCCAGGCAGTAGCGCAGGATGTTGTCGAGCAGGATCATCGGCTTGCGGCGGCGCGGCGCTTCCGGCGGCAGATTGACGAAGCGCGGCACCTTGTCCGACGGGATCTCCAGCAGCGCATAGTCGGTGCGCGCGCCGCGGATAATCTCCACCGCCAGATAGGTGTAATCGTCTTTCAGGAACTGCACCAGGTTGGTGTCGTGGTTGATCAGGATCGGCGTGATGTGCTGGCGCAGGTGCTGTTTGAAATATTGCCGCAGCCAGATTTGCTGGTTCTCGGACACCTGGCGTTCGTTGATCAGGAAGATCTGGTTGCGCGCCATTTCCAGCAGCAGATCGTTGTACAGACCGTCGAACTCCTGATCGGTTTTCAGCACCTTGGCCTGGATCTTTTTCAGCAGATGGCGTGAGGAACCGGCGGAGCCTTGCTCTTCGCTGATCAGGATGCGCCGTTTGAGATCGGCGAAGCGGACTTTATAGAACTCGTCGAGGTTGTTGGAGTAAATGCCCAGAAAACGCATACGTTCAATCAGGGGATTGCTCTTATCTGCGGCTTCCTGCAACACGCGCTCATTAAAGGATAACCAGCTTAGTTCTTTTTCGATGTAGAGCTTTTCCTGACCCATTGCCACTCCAGTTCAAATTTAGAATAGGATCCGGGACGCAGCGCCCGGATGCCGCTCTAGTGTCCTTCATCATTATTGCGAGAGATTGACAGGAAAGTCCAACATATCCATTGCGTTGGCGCGCGGCGTTTTTCGGCGGCAATAAATTTTCTCAGAGGTGGGGCGCCAGGTGGCGAAATGAACAGCAGGAAATGACGATTAGCAGACTTATTCTTGGTGATATTAAGCGTGTTTACGTTCATTTTTCAGCAATATATCAAAGCCATATTGTCTTTTTGCAGTGTAAAAAACCTGGGTTATGGTGGGTAACTTTGTCATGCAAACGTCATAAAACTGACATAAGATGCCCGGTTATCTTACGGCGCAAGCCCGATTACATCAGCGACAGCGAGACACATGATACAGACGACGGCCAATCAACATCCCCGAGATCGCATGCGCGGGCGCATCGACCGCGGCGTGCAGGCGGCAGTGACCGCCAGCGGGCTGATGGTGCTGATGACGTTGATGCTGATCTTCGTTTATCTGCTGTTTGCGGTGCTGCCGTTGTTCAAACCGGCCTCGCTCGGCCAGGCGCAGCCGCTGCCGCTCACGGTATCGGCCCCGGCGCTGGCGCTGGGCATGGACGTGCAGCAGCGCGTCGGTTATCGCATCGACGCGCAGGGCTCGGGGCAATTTTATCGCCTGACGCCGGCGCCGAGCGGCCAGGCCCAGACGCCGCTGGCGCAGCAGACGCTGTTGGCCAAACCGACGCTGCTCGCGCAGGCCGCCGGCGAGCGCGATCTGTTTGCGTTGGCGCAGGCTGACGGCCGGTTGGTGGTGGCGCGCGCGGATTTCGCCACGGCGGAAAACGGCCGGCCGCAGTGGCAGTTCCCGCTCGGGCAGCAGCCATTGGCGCTGGATCCACAGCGCAAGCCGCTGAAACTGCTGTCGCTGGCGGATGCGCATCGCGGGCAGTATCTGCTGGCCGGAGTGACCGACGATCGGCGGCTGGTGTTCGGCCGCTTCAGCCCCGACCGGCCGCCACAGTTTAGTGAGCGGCCGCTGGAGCACGACGGGGAGCAGCTGGTGCTGACGCCGGATGGCCGCCAGCTTTATCTGCTGACCGGCAACCGGCTGGCGCGTTATCAGATCGACGGCGCACAGGTGCAGCTGCGTGAAACGCGTACCCTTGGCGAACATGCACCGTATCAGATGACGGCGCTGCCCGGCGGCAGCGCGCTGCTGATCAAGGGCGCCGACGGCAACCTGCGCGAGTGGTTCGAGGTGGAAAAAGATCGGCGCTGGCGCCTGACGCCGGTGCAGCATTTCGACCACGGCGCCGACGGGCAGGAGCTGACGGTGGCTGAACCTTATCGCCGGGTGTTCGCCACCCTGCGGCCCGATGGCGGCTTCTCGCTGTTCTCCGCCATTCAACCGCAGCCGCTGCTGAATACCCGTTTGGGCGCCGAGGTGCGGCAGATGGCGTTCGCGCCGCGCGGCGATGGCCTGCTGTTGGAGAGCGCGCAGGGCTGGCAGCGCTATGCGCTCGACAACCCGTATCCGGACGTCACCTGGCGTTCGTTGTGGGGCAAGGTGTGGTATGAGAACTACCCGCAGCCGGCCTATGTCTGGCAGTCCACCTCCGGCGAAGACAGTTACCAACCTAAATTCAGCCTGATGCCGGTGATCTTCGGCACCTTTAAGGCGGCGGCTTACGCGATGCTGTTCGCCATCCCGCTGGCCTTGGCCGGCGCCATCTATACCGCTTACTTTATGACGCCGGGGCTGCGGCGGGTGATCAAACCGGCTATCGAAGTGATGGGCGCGCTGCCGACGGTGGTGATCGGGCTGGTGGCCGGCATTTGGCTGGCGCCGATCATCGAGCAGTATCTGTTGGCGGTGCTGGCGTTGCCGCTGCTGTTGGCGGCGGCGGTGTTGCTGTGCGGCGCGTTGACCCATCGCTTTATGCCGCGCTGCCGGCCGGGCGTCGATCTGCTGTTGCTATTACCGCTGCTGGTGTTGACGGTGTGGCTGGCGCTCAGCCTGGGGCCGCGGCTGGAGGTGGCGTTGTTCGGTGAGCCGCTGCATTTCTGGCTGGGGGATAATTATGATCAGCGCAATGCGCTGGTGGTGGGCGTGGCGATGGGCTTCGCGCTGGTGCCGATCATCTTCTCGCTGGCGGAGGACGCGCTGTTCAGCGTGCCGGCGACCCTGAGCCAGGGCTCTTTGGCGCTGGGCGCCACCCAGTGGCAGACGGTGATCAAGGTGGTGCTGCCATCCGCCAGCGCCGGCATTTTCTCCGCGCTGATGATCGGCTTTGGCCGCGCGGTGGGGGAAACCATGATCGTGCTGATGGCCACCGGCAACACGCCGATTATCGACGGCAGCCTGTTCCAGGGGCTGCGCGCGCTGGCGGCCAACATCGCCATTGAAATGCCGGAGGCGGTCTCCGGCAGCAGCCATTACCGCGTGCTGTTCCTGACCGCGCTGGTGCTGTTTGTCTTCACCTTCGTGTTCAACACGCTGGCGGAGGCGGTGCGCCTGCGGTTGCGCAAGCGTTACACGCCGAATCAGGAGGCGCCATGAAGAGCTGGGTGAAGAGCGGGTCGCCGTGGATATGGCTGACCGCCGGTTCGGTGGCCGTCAGCCTGCTGGCGCTGATCGGCATTCTGTTGCTGCTGGCCGGGCAGGGGATGCGCTATTTCTGGCCGAGCCCGGTTTATCAGTTCGAACTGAATCAGAACGGCGCCGGGCCGGTGACGGTGATCGGTGAGTTGTACCAGCAACAAAGTATTTCCCGGCGCCAGCTGGCCGAGGCGGGCGTCACGCCGCCGGGCGAGGCGCAGAGCGTCGAACGCTATCTGATTAAGGTCGGCAACCGCGAGCGCGAGGGGCAGGATTTCCGCACGCTGCTGGCCAGAGACATCCGCAGCCAAAGCACGCCGCGCAGCCTGCTGGTGCTGGAGCGTGATAGCCACGGCACCGCCTACGGCTATCTGGCAGGGCTGCTGGAGGATGGGCAACCGCTGACCGGCCGCAATCTGGGGCAGGCGCTGCAGCAGCGGCTGCCGCAAATCGCCGCGCTCTCGCGCCAGGCGCACGACATTCAATTCCGCGACATGGCGCGCATCAATCAGCAGTTTGACGCGCTGCGGCTGCGGGAAAAGCGCCTGCAGCGCGACGATAAGCTGGACGCCCGCGCGCAGGACGCCATCAAGGCCGAACGGCTGGAGCTGCAGCGGCAGTATCAGCTGCTGTCCGAACGTCTGGCGGGGCTGAACCGCGATCGCCAGCGCGACGCGCTGCTGCTGCGCGACATGCACGGGCAGACGTTGACCATTCCGCTCAGTCAGGTGCGCGATGCCTGGTACCCGAACGCCATGAACACCGCCGAGAAGCTGGCGCACTGGGGCGAGCAGGTGAAGAAGTTCCTCACCGACAGCCCGCGCGAAGCGAATACAGAAGGCGGGGTGTTCCCGGCCATTTTCGGCACGGTGTTGATGGTGATCCTGATGTCGATCGTGGTGATGCCGTTTGGCGTGATCGCGGCGGTATATCTGCACGAGTATGCCGGCAACAATCTGCTGACGCGGGTGATCCGCATCGCGGTGGTCAACCTGGCCGGCGTGCCCTCGATCGTCTACGGCGTCTTCGGCCTCGGCTTCTTCGTTTATATGATCGGCGGCACGCTCGATCAGCTGTTCTATCCTGAATCCTTGCCCAACCCGACTTTCGGCACGCCCGGCGTGCTGTGGGCGGCGCTGACGCTGGCGCTGCTGACGCTGCCGGTGGTGATCGTCGCCACCGAGGAAGGGCTGTCGCGCATTCCCACCTCGCTGCGGCAGGGCTCGATGGCGTTGGGCGCCAGCCGGGCCGAGACGCTGTGGCGCATCGTGCTGCCGATGGCGGCGCCGGCGATGATGACCGGCCTGATCCTGGCGGTGGCGCGCGCCGCCGGGGAGACCGCGCCGCTGATGTTGGTGGGGGTCGTGAAATCGGTGCCGGTGCTGCCGGTGGACGAGATTTTCCCGTATCTGCACCTGGAGCGGAAGTTCATGCATTTGAGCTTCCAGATCTACGATATGGCATTCCAGAGCCCGAGCGTAGAGGCGGCGCGGCCGCTGGTGTTCGCCACCGCCTTCCTGCTGGTGACGATCGTGGTGAGTTTGAATCTGGCGGCGATGGGTATCCGCCATTCGTTGAGGGAGCGGTACCGAGCATGGTCGCAGTAACAATGACGCTATTTTTGGGGAGTGCGTAATGGGTTTGATGACGCCAGGCAGTTTGCCCCGGCTGGATGTCCAGCATCTCGACGATGAACAGACCGCACTGGCGGTCAACGGCCTGAACCTGTTTTATGGTGACAAGCAGGTGTTGCACGATATCTCGTTACGTATCCCGAAGCACCGGGTGACGGCTTTGATTGGTCCCTCGGGCTGCGGCAAATCGACGCTGCTGCGCTGTTTCAACCGCATGAACGATCTGGTGGACAACTGCCGCATCGAGGGCGATCTGCAGCTGAACGGCGCGGCGATCTCCGGCGCGCAGATCGACGTGGCGGCGCTGCGGCGGCGGGTGGGCATGGTGTTCCAGCGGCCGAACCCGTTCCCGAAATCGATCTATGAAAACGTGGTGTACGGCCTGCGGCTGCAGGGCGTGCGCGACCGGCGCTTGCTGGATGAAGCGGTGGAGCGTTCGCTGCGCGCCGCCGCGCTGTGGCATGAGGTGAAGGACCGGCTGCGCGAAAATGCGTTCCGCTTGTCCAGCGGCCAGCAGCAGCGCCTGGTGATCGCGCGCGCCATCGCCATCGAGCCGGAAGTATTGCTGCTCGACGAGCCGACCTCGGCGCTCGATCCGATCTCCACGCTGACCATCGAAGAGCTGATTTCCGCACTCAAGCAGCGCTATAGCGTGGTGCTGGTGACGCACAACATGCAGCAGGCGGCGCGCGTCTCCGACTACACCGCCTTTATTCATCAGGGCCGGCTGGTGGAGTACAACGACACCGACGCCATTTTCACCTCGCCGCGCCAGCGCCGCACCGAGGATTATATTACCGGGCGATATGGGTGAGGGATGAGCGACGGAGGTTTTCGCTCCGTCGCCGGCAATGGCCGTTGCAGTCGGCCTGCGTCTGCTGTTTTATTTTACCCGCGCATTAAGCCGGCATGAATTAAGGCATGGCATAAGTCTGATTGCCGGCGAGCTTGTTTTATTCATTTTTCATCATGTGGAATTCAATCCATTCTCTGCAATTTATTATCAACCACAATTATGTTGTCGGTGATGATCAATATAATTGTTCATGTCGATAATGGCTGTGGCGGGCTCGGCGGTGCTGAAATGGTAATCCTTAATGCGCGCGGCCTTTAGCCGAAACCCGCAGCACCAACCCCACCAGCAGCAACGCAGCGCCCGAGGCATAGAGTGGGAACCAGCGCGTCCACCAGAGCGGGGAAAACAGCGGGGTGCTATTGGGATCTGCAGGCGCGTAGCCGCTATAGGTATTCAGGCCGGCGGCGATGGCGAGCATCGCCAGGCCGATAAAAAGCAGCAGGTTTGAGACGGTCGTCATGGCATTTTTCCTTTGTAGAGGCAGAGGGTAATTCTTACTATTAATTATTTTTCGATTAATTATTTCGGTTAAATATTATTTATTTCCGCATTCATCAGGTTATTTCCTGACGATAAAATAGCATCTATTAATACTAGTCGCTTATTTTCCAATAAAAAACCCGCCTGGGCGGGTTTTCTCTTTTTTCTCGCGAATTGTCACTTCACCAGCGGCTTATCGCTTGGCGTTTTGAACTTCGCCAGATATTGCGGCTGGAAGATGCACATGCGCAGCACGGTGCGGTATTCGCCGTTGACGAAGAACTCGTCGATCAGCTCGCCTTCCACGTTGAAGCCCAGCTTGCTGTAGATGTGGATCGCCTTCGGGTTCTCCTTATCGACGATCAGGTACAGCTTGTACAGGTTCAGCACCGAGAAACCGTAGTCCATCGCCAGGCGGGCGGCGGTGCTGGCATAGCCTTTGCCCTGGTGGGCGGGATCGATGATGATCTGGAACTCAGCGCGGCGGTGGATGTGATCGATCTCCACCAGCTCTACCAGGCCGACCTTGGCGCCTTCGTGCTCGATGATAAAACGGCGCTCGCTCTGATCATGGATGTGTTTGTCGTAGAGATCGGAAAGCTCGACAAAGGCTTCGTAGGGTTCTTCAAACCAATAGCGCATGACGCTGGCGTTGTTGTCCATCTGGTGGACGAACGACAGATCGTCCCGTTCCAATGGGCGTAACCTGACGCTGGCAGTGCTGGACATGTGGGCTCCTCTGTGCCGTGAAATTGTGCAAAGTATAACTTCACAGAATGGATGAAGGCGAAAAAAAACGGCGCCGCGTGGGCGCCGTTTAGGCAAGGTTCAGGCTGCGCGCATCAGTCGGCGGCGTGACCCTGCTCAGGCAGGCGTTCGCCGTCCAGCCAGGCGGCGCCGTCGCGCATCGCCAGGCGGCCGTCGACGAACCAGCTCACCACCAGCGGATAGATCGTGTGTTCCTGGGTTTGTACCCGTTCAACCACGTCATCCTCTTCGTCGTCAGCGAAAATCGGCACCTTGGCCTGCAAGATCACCGGGCCGCCGTCGAGCTGTTCGGTCACGAAGTGCACCGAGGTGCCGTGTTCGCTGTCGCCGTTGTCAATGGCCTGACGGTGGGTATGCAGCCCCGGGTATTTCGGCAGCAGGGAAGGGTGGATGTTCAGCATGCGGCCGGCATAGCGCTGCACGAACTGCGGGCTGAGGATGCGCATGTAGCCGGCCAGCACCACCAGATCGGGCTGGTACTGGTCGATGGCGTCCGCCAACGCGGCGTCGAACGCCGTGCGATCGGCGTAGGCCTTGGCATCCAGCGCTTGGGCGGCGATGCCCGCCGCTTCGGCGCGTTGCAGGCCATAAGCCTGCGCCTTGTTGCTGAACACCGCCACGATTTCGGCGGCGATGCGGCCCTGCTGGCAGGCGTCAATCAGCGCCTGGAGATTGCTCCCCTGGCCGGAGACCAACACCACGATCTTTTTCATCAGTTGATGACCACTTGTTGTTCGTCGGAAGAGGCGGTCAGTTTACCGATTTTCCACGCTTTTTCACCTGCCGCGGTCAGCAGCGCGATGGCCGCCTCCACTTCGGCTTCCGGCAGGGCGATGACCATGCCTACGCCGCAGTTGAAGGTGCGGTACATTTCATGACGGCTGACGTTGCCGGCCTGCTGCAGCCAGGTGAACACCGCCGGCCACTGCCAGCTGGCTTCGTCGATCACCGCCTGCATGCCTTCCGGCAGCACGCGCGGAATGTTTTCCCAGAAGCCACCGCCGGTGAGGTGAGCGATGGCGTGTACGTCAACCTTCTCGATCAGCTCCAGCACGGACTTCACGTAAATTTTGGTCGGCGCCAGCAGGTGGTCGGCCAGCGGCTTGCCTTCCAGCTGAGTGGCGGTCGGATCGGTGTTGCTCACTTCCAGGATCTTGCGCACCAGCGAGTAGCCGTTGGAGTGCGGGCCGGAAGCGCCCAGGGCGATCAGCGCATCGCCGGACTGCACTTTGCTGCCGTCGATGATCTCGGATTTTTCGACCACGCCGACGCAGAAACCGGCCACGTCGTAGTCTTCGCCGTGGTACATGCCCGGCATTTCAGCGGTTTCGCCGCCGACCAGCGCACAGCCGGACTGCTTGCAGCCTTCGGCGATGCCGGTGATCACGCTGGCCGCGGTGTCCACATCCAGCTTGCCGGTGGCGTAGTAGTCGAGGAAGAACAGCGGCTCGGCGCCCTGAACCACCAGATCGTTGACGCACATCGCCACCAGATCGATGCCGATGGTGTCGTGGCGTTTCAAATCCATCGCCAGACGCAGCTTGGTGCCCACGCCGTCGGTACCGGAAACCAGCACCGGCTCGCGGTATTTCTGCGGCAACGCACACAGGGCGCCAAACCCGCCCAGACCGCCCATCACTTCCGGGCGACGGGTCTGTTTAACTACACCTTTGATGCGATCTACCAATGCGTTGCCTGCATCGATATCGACACCTGCGTCTTTATAGCTGAGAGAGGTTTTGTCGGTCACTGCGCGATTCCCCACGACGGTTTGCGGTTTGAAAACTGTGCTTCCGATGTTGATTCCGGAATAAGGCGCGGCAATTCTAACAGCGCAGGCAAACGTTTGCGAGCGGCTTGTGAACCGGCTCCGCTTTTTCGTCATCTATACTGATATTCAAACTTTTGTTGATCCCGATCGGGCTATTGTGGGTGGCGCGGCGAAAAAAAGGAGGTATAATCCCGCGATTTTTTTGGCCGCAACCACCTTAATAGGAGAAAAATGATGAAGATCGTTGAGGTGAAACACCCGCTGGTAAAACACAAGCTTGGCCTGATGCGCGAAAATGACATCAGCACCAAACGCTTCCGTGAGCTGGCCTCAGAAGTGGGTAGTTTACTGACCTATGAAGCGACCGCCGATCTGGAGACGGAAAAAGTCACCATCGAAGGCTGGTGCGGGCCAGTTGAAGTGGATCAGATCAAAGGGAAAAAGATTACCGTAGTGCCAATCCTGCGCGCAGGTCTGGGCATGATGGAAGGGGTGCTGGAGCACGTGCCGAGCGCGCGCATCAGCGTGGTGGGCGTATACCGCGACGAAGAAACCCTGGAGCCGGTGCCGTACTTCCAGAAACTGGTTTCCAACATCGAAGAGCGCATGGCGCTGGTCGTCGACCCGATGCTGGCCACCGGCGGTTCGATGATCGCCACTATCGATCTGCTGAAGAAAGCCGGCTGCCACAGCATCAAGGTGCTGGTCCTGGTCGCGGCGCCGGAAGGCATCGCCGCGCTGGAGAAAGCGCATCCGGACGTTGAGCTGTACACTGCCTCCATCGATCAGTGTCTGAACGACAAGGGCTACATCGTGCCGGGCCTGGGCGATGCGGGCGACAAGATATTTGGTACCAAGTAAACATTTGAGCCGACTTAACGAGTCGGCTTTTTTATGCTCTTCGTCTTTCAAGCTACAGCGTTGTTGGCTGCAGGCAATAACCCCAGTCACTTATTTGATATAAGCTTCTGGGGATTATTGCCCTGGCCGCCTGGCTGTAACTTGAAATCCATTGAGCATAGACAATTCAGCTTGCATAACGATTAATGACTCAGAGGAAAAGCACCCATGACCCGTCGCGCCATCGGCGTCAGCGAGCGCCCGCCGCTGCTCCAGACCATTCCGCTCAGCTTCCAGCACCTGTTCGCCATGTTCGGCGCCACCGTGCTGGTGCCTATCCTGTTCAAGATCAACCCGGCGACCGTGCTGTTGTTCAACGGCATCGGCACGCTGCTGTATCTGTTCATCTGTAAAGGCAAGATCCCGGCCTACCTCGGTTCCAGTTTCGCGTTTATCTCGCCGGTGTTGCTGCTGTTGCCGCTCGGTTACGAAGTGGCGTTGGGCGGTTTCATCATGTGCGGCGTGCTGTTCTGCCTGGTGGCGCTGATCGTGAAAAAGGCCGGCACCGGTTGGCTGGACGTGATGTTCCCGCCGGCGGCGATGGGGGCGATCGTCGCCGTCATCGGCCTGGAGCTGGCGGGCGTGGCGGCCAACATGGCGGGCCTGCTGCCGGCGGAAGGCGCCAGCGCCGACTCGACCACCATCACCATTTCGCTGGTGACGCTGGCGGTCACGGTGCTCGGCTCGGTGCTGTTCCGCGGCTTCCTGGCGATTATCCCGATCCTGATCGGCGTGCTGGTGGGCTATGCGCTGTCGTTCTTCATGGGCGTGGTGGATTTGACTCCGATCCGCGAGGCGCACTGGTTCGCGCTGCCGACCTTTTACACCCCGCGCTTTGAGTGGTTCGCCATCTTCACCATTCTGCCGGCGGCGCTGGTGGTGATCGCCGAGCACGTCGGCCACCTGGTGGTGACCGCCAACATCGTGAAGAAAGACCTGATCCGCGATCCGGGCCTGCACCGCTCGATGTTCGCCAACGGCATCTCGACGGTATTCTCGGGCTTCTTCGGCTCCACGCCGAACACTACCTACGGCGAGAACATCGGCGTGATGGCCATCACCAAGGTCTACAGCACCTGGGTGATCGGCGGCGCGGCGGTGCTGGCGATCCTGCTGTCCTGCATCGGCAAGCTGGCGGCGGCGATCCAGGCGGTGCCGGTGCCGGTGATGGGCGGCGTTTCCCTGCTGCTGTACGGCGTGATCGGCGCCTCGGGCATTCGCGTGCTGATCGAATCCAAAGTGGATTACAACAAAGCGCAAAACCTGATTTTAACCTCGGTGATCCTGATTATCGGCGTGAGCGGCGCCAAGGTGCATATCGGCGCGGCGGAGCTGAAAGGCATGGCGCTGGCGACCATCGTCGGCATTGGCTTGAGCCTGCTGTTCAAGGTCATCAGCCTGTTCCGCAAGGAAGAAGAGGTGCTCGACGCGCCGGACGAACCGGCGGAGCAGAAGTAACGAAAAGGGCAGCCCAAGGGCTGCCCTTTTGACTTATGGCATTCGCCTTAGCTGCGAATTTTGCGGTACACGAACAGCACCACGATGGCGCCGATAACCGCCACCACGAAGCTGCCGAAGTTGAAGCCGTCAACCTTGCCGTAGCCGAAGAAGGTGCTGATATAGCCGCCGACCACGGCGCCGATGATCCCCAGCACGACGGTCAGAATAAAGCCGCCGCCGTCTTTGCCGGGCATGATCCACTTAGCCAAAATACCGGCGATCAGGCCGAAGATAATCCAGGAAATAATCCCCATTTACTGCTCCTTTCTTTTGTGGCTGAGAATAGCTTACTGCTGGGTGGCCGGCTGAGTATTGCCGTTCACCGCCGCATCGGTTTCTTGTTTCAACTCTTGCGCTTTGTTTTCGGCGCTGTTCTTGATGGCTTCGGTCTTCGCCTTGGCCTGCTCGGTCAAATCGTTGGCGCCGTTGATGGCGTCGTTTTTGATGGCCTTGGCCTGATCCACCAACTGCTGGCTCTGTTTGCCTGCGTCGTCTTTGATCGCGGCGGCTTTGGCCTTGGCGTCGTTGGTGATGGCGTCCGCCTGCTTGGCGGCGTCTTCTTTAATCGCCGAAGCTTTGTCTTTCAGCTGATCCGCCTGAGTGGCGGCCTCTTTTTTGATTTCATCCGCCGTCGCTTTCGCCTTGTCTGTCAGATCGTCCGCTTTTTTCTGGGCGGCGTCTTTCATCTGCTCGGCGCTGTCTTTGGCTTTATCCAGGTTGGCGTCAACCTTGGACGAGTCATCACAGCCGGCAACCAACAACCCGATAAAGGAGGCCAACAGCACTTTATTCCATACTTTCATCGTCTATATCCTTGCAGAAACCTTGTTGATGGTGATTGCGTTTAGCCTACCTATACTAGGCCAGATTTGGCTTAAATGACAAATTTAACCTGCGCAGGCATGGGGTTAGGGAATTAACTCGGATAATTCTTGCCTTGGCGGGGGCCGCAGCCAATCAAGCGGCGCTTAGGCATTGTTCACTATTGCGGCATAAGATCCAGCCGGTTCAACAGCGCCCGTTTTCTGTGTTAAACTGCCCACGTTTTTCTGCCAGTTTTGGTTGAGGTGCTTCTCTGAATACGCCGGCACAGCTTTCACTGCCACTTTATCTTCCCGATGATGAAACTTTCGCCAGTTTTTATCCGGGCGAGAACCCATCCCTATTAGCCGCGATCCAATCCGCCGTCCGTCAGGAACATGGCAGCTATATCTATTTTTGGTCGCGTGAAGGCGGCGGGCGCAGCCATTTGCTGCATGCGGCCTGCGCCGAGCTTTCGCAGAAGGGGGAAGCGGTGGGCTATGTGCCGCTCGACAAGCGCGCTTACTTCGTGCCTGAAGTGTTGGACGGCATGGAACAGCTGGCGCTGGTCTGCATCGACAATATCGAATGCATCGCCGGCGACGAAGAGTGGGAGATGGCGATCTTCAACCTTTACAACCGCATCCTGGAAACCGGCCGCACCCGTTTGTTCATCACCGGGGATCGCCCGCCGCGTCAGCTGAACCTGCGTTTGCCGGATCTGGCTTCGCGTCTGGACTGGGGGCAGATCTACAAGCTGCAGCCGCTGTCGGACGAAGAGAAGCTGCTGGCGCTGCAGCTGCGCGGCAAACTGCGCGGCTTCGAGCTGCCGGAAGACGTGGGCCGCTTCCTGCTGAAACGGCTGGATCGCGAGATGCGCACGCTGTTTATGACTCTCGATCAGCTCGATCGCGCCTCGATCACTGCCCAACGCAAGCTCACCATTCCGTTCGTTAAAGAAATTCTGGGGCTGTAGCCGCTACCGTAAAAGAAAGGGCGCAATAGTCCGCGCCCGAATTCGAATTTACAAAATCTCCAGCACCTGCTCCGGCGGCCGGCCGATGCGCGCCTTGCTGCCTTTCACCACGATGGGGCGTTCGATCAGTTTCGGGTTCGCCGTCATCGCCGCCAACAGTTGCTCTTCGCTCAGGCTGTCATCCGCCAGCTTCAATTCCTTATACAGATCTTCTTTTTTGCGCATCAGATCGCGCGCCGATGTGAAGCCCAGTTCCTTCAACAGCTTTTTCAGCTCATCGACCGTAGGGGGCATATCGAGGTACAGCACCACCTTCGGATCGACGCCGTGCTGTTCCAGCAGCGCCAGGGTTTCACGGCTCTTGGAGCAGCGTGGGTTGTGGTAAATTGTGACGTTTTTCATGGCGTTCATTCCTTGTTGAATCAGCTGCGCTGGTATTGGCGGAAGCGCTGTTGCAGTTGGCGCAGCTGGTCGATGCGCGCATCGTAACGCGCCTGTTTCAGGCTGCCGAGTTTTTGCAGCGAGCTGGCATTGCTGAGCAGGCCGATGGCCTGATCGAGCCGGCCGGTCAGCGCCAGGCTTTCGGCGCGGGCCGACAGCTCTTCATCGCGCAGCCCCTGAGCGGCGCTGGCTTGCGCCAGCAGATCCCAGCCGTTCGGATCGTCCGGATGGGCAAAGGTGTAGCGGTTCAGGATCTTCGACGCCTGCGCCGGTTGGTTGCCTTCGACATAGGCGTTGGCCAGGTTGAGCTGCAGCACCGGGTTGTTGTTCTGGGCGGCATTGGCCGCCTGCAGGCGTGCGATCGCCTGCGGCGCGCGTTTCTGGCCGAGATCGATGTCGGTCATCAGGTCGATCAGCCAGACGTTTTTCGCATCCTGCGCCAGCATCGGCTGAATGATGTTGCGCGCGTCGTCGTATTTTTTCGCTTCATAGAACAGAATGGCGCGGCCGTATTTGGCGGCCGCCTGTTCGCGCACGTTGCCCTTGCTGAGCGAGCCGAGCAGCTCTTCGTTCAGGCCATAGCCTTCCGAACTGTACATGCCCAGTGCGCGCACCTTGGCCATCAGGTAATCCTGCGAAGACTGCACGATGTGTTTCGGCATCTGGTTGGCGCGGTTGCGCGCGTCTGAGAGGCGGCTGTCCGGCAACGGGTGCGTCAGCAGCATTTCCGGCGGCTTGGAGGCGTAGCGCGACTGATCCGAGAGTTTCTGCAGGAAGTCGGGCATGGCTTCCGGATCGAAACCGGCGCGTTGCAGCACCTGAATGCCGATGCGGTCGGCTTCCTGTTCATTCGATTGGGTAAAGCTGATCATGCCCTGCTGGGTGCCGGCCATGGTGCCGCTCAGCGCCGCCATGCCCATGGTCGGGTTGGCCATCGCCAGCAGAATGGAACCGAGCGCGCCCACCCAGGTCAGCGGGGCGTTGCGCTGTTGATCTTCCATTGCGCGCGCCAGGTGGCGCTGGGTGACGTGCGAGATTTCGTGCGCCAGCACCGAAGCCAGCTGGCTTTCGTTGTCGCTGACGCGGAACAGCGCGGAGTGCAGCACCACGTTGCCGCCGAAGAAGGCGAAGGCGTTGATCTCGTCGTTGCGCACCAGATAGAAATGGAACGGCGTGCGCACCGAATAGGCGCTGGCCACCAGCCGGTTGCCCAGCTGATTGATGTATTGGCTCAGCAGCGGATCGTTGATCAGCGGGGCGCTGGCGCGCAGTTGGCGCACATAGAAATCGCCCATCGCCAGTTCTTGTCCGATGCTCAGGGTGCCGCCGGCGGAGGTGCCCATATCCGGCAACTGGTCCTGGCTTTCCGCCTGTGCTGGCGCCAGGGCGGTGGCGTTCAGCGTGCTGAGCAGCAGCACCGCTAACGCGGTTTTGGTCAACCGGTTGGTCATAGTCAGGCGTTTCCCTTAAATAATCATTTCTAAGACGTCAGCAGCAGACAAGAGTTCTTTATTCCCGCGGCGCAATCCGCGCGAAAGTGCGGCGGCTCACAAACCGCGGCGGCGGCACCCATCACATCATAGTCAGCCGCAGGCGACAAGGAAACGTTAGCCAAGCGCGAATCGAGCAAAAAAGTTTTATTTTTCATTTTGAAGGGCGCTTTTTTGTCGCTGGCGACATGCATTTTTAATAAAACACAGACAAGCTTAGTCTGTGTTTTATTGACAAGATAAACGCAGACTCATATAGTCTGCGTTATTGAAGATTCACTGACGGTCGAAAACGGACATATGGCGTACATCACAACCAGCGTTGAATATGGCATTCACTGCCTGCTGTGGCTGGTCGGCGATAACCAGCGCGCGCTCAGCAGCCGCGAACTCGCCGAGCTGCAAGGCATCTCCCCCAGCTTTCTCGCCAAGATTTTTCCCAAGCTGGAAAAGGCGGGGATCGTCGCCGCCAGCGAAGGGGTGCGCGGCGGTTACCGGCTGGCCCGTCCGGCGGATGAGATCAGTTTTCTGGAAATTATCGACGCCATCGAGGGGCACAAGCCGCTGTTCGATTGCCAAGAGGTGCGCGGGCGCTGTGCGGTGTTCGATGATTCCCCGCCGGATTGGGCGGTCTCCGGCAAATGCGCTATCCATGCGGTGATGCTGCAGGCGGAGAAGGCGATGCGCGATGCGCTGGCGGCGCAGACCCTCGGCGCCGTCGCCGCCCGTTTTGGCCGCAAAGCGCCGCAGGGCTTTTTCGGCGAGGTCAACCTCTGGCTCGACGAGCGCATGACGGAACGCACCGCGCGCAGCGGCAAAACGGCGCGCGCCAAGACCTAATCGCCGCCTTTCCTTAAAGCGAAACACACTTTTTCCCGCCTCTTCGGAAGGGGCGGGCGGGTCTTCTGCACCCTGTTACGGGAGCGGAACGGCATCGTTCATCCGAAAAAACTGCGGGCAGCCTTGTCGCCCGGTTAACCCTGTATGAAGGAGTCATCCCATGACGCAGAAAATAGTGATTGCCGGTTCCGGTTTTGCCGGTTTTTGGGCCGCCGTGTCCGCCATGCGCGCCATTACCCTTGCCGGTAAGCATGACGATATCGAGGTGCTCATGGTTTCACCGACGCCAACCGTTACCATCCGGCCGCGCCTGTATGAAGCCGTGTTGGAAAACATGAACCCGGACATTTCCGCGCAGCTTGCCGTAGTCGGTGTGCGCCACCTGGCCGGGACGGTAGAGCGTATCGATGCCGCTGCTAAAACGCTCACGGTGGCGCCGGCGGCGGGGGAACCCCTGGAGTTGGCCTACGATCGTTTGGTGTGGGCCACCGGCAGTCGGCTGTCCGTGCCTGCGGTGCCGGGCTTTGCCGAATACGGCTTCAACGTCGATACGCTGGAAAGCGCGCAGCGTTTGGATGCCCATATTAAAGCGCTGGCGGCCAAACCGTCGACGCCGGCGCGCAACACCGCCGTGGTGGTGGGGGCGGGGCTGACCGGCCTGGAGAGTGCAGCAGAGATGCCGCAACGGCTGCGTGATGCGCTGGGCAAAGACGAGAACGTGCGCGTGGTGATCGTCGATAGCGCGCCGGAAGTGGGCGCCGGAATGGGCGCGGAGCCGGGGGCGGTGATTCGCCAGGCGCTGGCGGAGTGCGGTGTGGAAGCGCGGGCCGGCCTGCGCGTCTCGGCCATCGACGCTGAGGGAGTGATGCTGTCGAACGGTGAGCGCATCGCCGCCAACACGGTGATCCTGGCGGCGGGCGTGCGTGCACACCCGCTGACCGAGCAAATCCCCGGCGAGCGCGACGGCAGCGGCCGGGTGATCGGCGACGCCTTCCTGCGCGCGCCGGCGGCGGCGGGCATTTTCGTGACCGGCGATACGGTGAAGGCGGCGACCGACGATCTCGGTAACCACAACCTGATGACCTGCCAGCATGCGCTGAGCCTTGGCCGCGTGGCCGGCCACAATGCGGCGGCGGAGCTGGCGGGGTTGCCGACGCACCCGTACAGCCAGCCGAAGTATGTGACCTGTCTGGATCTGGGCCCCTGGGGGGCGCTGTATACCGAAGGCTGGGAGCGCCAGGTGCGCTTTACCCGTCAGGCAGGCAAAAAGATTAAGCAGGAGATCAACACGCAGTGGATTTATCCACCGGCGGCGGATCGCGAGGCGCTGTTCGCCATCGCCAATCCGGATTTCGTGATTGTGCCTTAAGGTCGTCAAAACGGGAGCGGCAACGTTCCCGTCGTCATTTTCCCAACGGCAGGAATGAACGCTCCGGCACCACGGTTTTCATCACCAGCGTGGAGCTCAGGCGTTGCACGCCCGGCAGGGCGGAGAGTTTCTCGTCATAAAGCTGCTGAAAGGCGGGCAGATCGCGAGCGATCACGTGCAACAGATAGTCGGGGTCGCCAAACAGCCGCTGTGCCTGCACCACCTGCGGAATGTCCACCATGGCGTTTTCGAAGGTTTCAACGGCGCGGCGATCGCCTTCGCGCATGGTGACGAACACCAGGGCGGAAAAGTTATAGCCCAGGCTGCCGGGATCGAGCTGGGCGCGGTAACCCCTGATCACCCCGGACTCCTCTAATGCCCGCACCCGGCGGTGGCAGGGGGACACGCTCAAACCGATCCGCTCGGCCAGCTCGGTCACCGACAAACGGCCGTCGGCCTGCAGTTCAGCAAGAATCTTGCGATCAATCTTATCCATTTGGAAAAATTTCCCCGTTTATGCCGATTTCAGGCAAGTAATTGAAAGCACATTTTAACGTCATGAGGATATTCTTGCCATCTGTTGAACGGTTTTACGGCCGCCGCGGCAGGCGGAGGCCGTTCTTCTTCCACGAGGAAAGCGCAATGGTTCTCTGTTCGATGTGGCGCGGCGCGTTTGAGAGGGCGCTGGCATGACGCTCGCTCTTTTCGCCGCGTTTTGGGCGGTGTCGATTTTGTTGGTGATCACGCCAGGTATGGATTGGGCCTATGTGATCTCGGCGGGCATTCGCGGCCGGGTGGTGGTGCCCGCCGTCGCCGGCTTGCTGTTTGGCCACCTGCTGATGATTGCGATCGTGGTGGCGGGCGTCGGCGCGCTGCTGGTCGGCAACCCGCTGGCGCTGACGGCGCTCACCTTGCTGGGGGCGGCTTATCTGTTGTGGATCGGTTTCAACATGCTGCTGCACCCGCCAGTGCCCGGCGCCGGTGAAGATCAGCGTTCCGATTCCTGGCTGCGCTGGGCCGGCAAGGGCGTGTGCGTCAGCGGCTTGAACCCCAAGGTGTTTCTGCTATTTCTGGCGCTGCTGCCGCAGTTTACCGACGCCCGAGCCGAATGGTCGGTGCCGATGCAGATGCTGGCGTTGGGCGTCGTGCATTTGATCAGCTGCGGCCTGGTGTATCTGCTGGTGGGGTTTGGTTCGCAGTCGGTGCTACGCACGCGCCCGCAGGCCGCGAAGGTAGTGGGGCGCATTTCCGGCGCGGCGATGATCGTCATCGCCCTCGGGCTGCTGGCCGAGCAGGCGCTGAAATAGCGCTACCGTCGGTAAATGTCCGGCCGGGCGATCTGCCAGACAAAGTCGGGGCGGTTGATGGCGCTATAGCCCACTTTTTCGTAGAGCCAGGGGGCGGTGCTCGTGACCAGCATGACTCGCCGCAGCGTCGCCATCAGCGGATGGGCCTGGCAGCATTCTGCCAGCCATAGGCCCAGCCCGCTCTTTTGGTACGTTTCCAGCACGTACACGTCGCACAGATAGCCGAAAGTGGCGTAATCGGTGACCAGCCGGGCGAAACCGATCTGCCTGGCCTCGTGATACAAACCGAAGCACAGGCTGTGGGCGAGCGACTGGCGGACGGTCTCTTTATCGATTCCCTCCGCCCATGACGAACGGGTCAGAAAAGCGTGGATGGCATCGAGATCCAGCAGAACGGGATCGGTGCTGACGAGATAGTCCGCACGCCGCCACTCCCGTGGGGCAGGGGTTGTCATGATGGTTCTTCTCCTGTGCAAGCGTTCAGGTCAGGGCCGCCGTTCAGGCGTGCAATTCGGCGACCGTCATGGTGAAAATCAGCGTGTCTTCGCCTTCGTTGGCGTACCGGTGCGGGCCGTCCGTTTTGGCGACCGCCGAACAGCCCGGCGCAATCATGAGCTCGGTTTGTTCGACGGCCAGGCTCAAGACGCCTTGCTCAACGTGCAGCAGCTCGAAGGTGCCCGTCGGGTGGCCGCCCGATGCATAGGCTTCCCCCGGCGCCATTTCCCACCGCCACAGTTCTATCATGTTCGGGCCTTGGGTGCCCGCGAGCAAACGGGCCGAGCCGCCGCGATCGCCATGCCACAGCGTGGGAATATCTTGGTTTTCAATCAGGTAGGCGGCGGGCGCGCGGGTGACGTTGACGATGTCCGCCACCGACAGACCCAGCGCCGCCGCGAGCTTGCACAGGATGGCGATGCTGGGATTGGCGGCGCCTTTCTCGATCTCCACCAGCATGCCTTTGCTGACGCCCGCCCGGCGCGACAGCTCATCCAGCGATAGCTTTTGGCTTTTTCTTTGTTGCTTGATGCGGTGCGACACCGCTTCGCTGACGGTTTGCACGTCGGCGCCGAACTCGGTCGGTCTGTTGACTTTGGCGTTCATCGGTCAATATTATGAAATAAAATGGTCAATATAGGATTATTCAATGATTTTAGTCGATCCGTCAATCGATCCGGCCGTCGCTGCGCTGGCACCCGGTTTCCGGGCGTTAAGCATTACCGCGGTTGCGGCTCCCATAACCCATCCGGACGTGGGGGCATTGGCGTTGGCGCAAGCCTGTCGCGCCCTCGGCGAGGAAGACGCACCCTGGGCAGAGGCGCATCTCACGGCCTGGCGCGAGGTGTTCATGCAGTTTGGCGCCAAACCCAAGCGTACGCCCTGTTCCGCCGACGCCCTGCGCAAGCGCGCGCTGCGCGACGGCACGATGCCCAGCATCGATCCGGTCGTCGATCTCTATAACGCCGTCAGCATTCGTTATGCAGTGCCGGTGGGGGGCGAGAATATCGCGGCCTATGTCGGCGAGCCGCGGCTGATCGTCGCGGATGGCAGCGAACTGTTTGATACCGTCAAAGAGGGGGCGCTGATCCATGAATCGCCGGAGGCGGGGGAGGTGGTTTGGCGCGACGATCGCGGCGTGACCTGCCGCCGCTGGAATTGGCGCCAGGGGGTCAGAACCCGGTTGAGCGCCGAGGCCGAGCGGATGTGGTTCATCCTGGAGAGCCTGCCGGCGATGCCGTTGACGGCGCTGCACGAGGCGGGCGACGAATTGATTGCCGGTTTACGGCAAATGATGCCCGGCGTCACGGTAGAGCAACGGCTCATCGGCTGCGCCTCGTAACAGGCGTCAGCACTGGCGGCGGACCAAACCGCTGATCAAATCCAGCGCGTCGTCCGCCGCCGCGATTTCGCTTTCGCTGAGCGCCTGCCGTTCGATGAAGCTCTCGATGGCTTCCAACAGGGAGAAGACGCTGATTTCATCTCCTATCTTTACGACTTCGCAAACGCCACGCCCGATCGCCAGACAGATGGCTTCATCAAATTCACACGGTTTGCTGTTCATTTTTCCCCCTACGGCATTTGGGATTATATCGGCCATGCTACCGGTTTTTGCCCGGTGGCTGTCTGACGAAAATCCCATTTTTTCGTTGATGCTGACGGGCGCACGAGCGCGGGCATTGGCGAAATTCTGATTTCCTCACCGTGGCCAAATTTCCCTTGTGACCACCGTGCCGGCGCGGTATTGTCGCCAAATGACGACAATACCGCCTCATTGTCCGCATAAAAAATTCATGACGTTATCATCCCTTCATCCCGCTGCCGTGCGGGATTTTTTTATGAGGTTTATCTCAAAGTGCGGATAACCTCGACGCGATCGCTTGCCATGCTCTGAGAATAATCCTAGCTTGAAATAGTCATTTAGGGTTAGCAATCCCTCATGACCTCCTTGTAACACTTGATGCACCAGAACGTTTTCTCCCCCGCCGCGGCGGGGGTTTTTAATGACGTGCATCAGAAAAGGCCGTGAACGTAGAACCGACAGAGTTCGTGACGATAACCAGTTTAAGCATCAGGGGACGGGACAATGAAAAATGATCTGGCGGCGGCGATCGCGATTGGCTGTGTGTTGTTGTTCGCATTGGCGGTCGGTTCGCCCCTTTCTATCGTTACTTCGCTGTAATCTTCCGCGGCCCCGTTCGGGGCCGCTCATCGCGCCAGTCGCCGCGTCTGCGGATTTTTGCGTCGATCGCCTGCCCGCGCGATAAAATCAGCCAGATCGCTGTTGATGTATGGCGAACTTTGAGTACTCTGAGTGCTTTGCACATCCCGCGTGCGCCCATTCTATCTATGCTTTAATCAGGCCTATCACAGGAATCGCCATGCCCGCCCGCCAAATCTCAAGGAGCCCGCTCTGATGCTGGAGATGTTATTACAGTGGTACCGCCGCCGCTTCACCGATCCTCAGGCCATCGCGCTGCTGGTGATCCTGGTTGCCGGGTTCCTTATTCTCTATTTTTTGCATGGCATTCTGACCCCGTTGCTGGTCGCCATCGTGCTGGCGTATCTGCTGGAGTGGCCGACCGCGCGCCTGCAGCGCATCGGCTGTTCGCGCACCTGGGCGGCGAGCGTCATGCTGCTGGTGTTCGCGGGCGTCGCCATGCTGCTGGTGTTTGTCGTCGCGCCGACCGCCTGGCAGCAGGGCATCAATCTGATGAGCGATCTGCCGGGCATGCTCAACCAGTTCTATAACTTCGCCGCGACGCTGCCGAAGCGTTATCCGGCGCTGGTGGATGCCGGCATCATCGACATGATGGCGGAAAACCTGCGCAGCCGGTTGTCCGGCATGGGCGAATCGGTGGTGAAATTCTCGCTGGCGTCGCTGGTCGGCCTGCTGACGTTGGCTATCTATCTGATCCTGGTGCCGATGATGATGTTCTTCCTGCTGAAGGACAAAGAGCAGCTGCTGAACGCGGTGCGCCGCGTGCTGCCGCGCAATCGCGGCCTGGCGGGGCAGGTCTGGAACGAGATGAATCAGCAGATCACCAACTACATTCGCGGCAAAGTGCTGGAGATGGTGATTGTCGGCGTGGCGACCTACCTGGTGTTCGCCGTGCTGGACATGCGCTACTCGCTGCTGCTGGCGGTGCTGGTGGGTTTCTCGGTGTTGATCCCCTACATCGGCGCGGTGCTGGTCACCATACCGGTAGTGGTGGTGGCGCTGTTCCAGTGGGGCGTCGGCGCCGATTTCTGGACGCTGATCGTCGCCTATCTGGTGGTGCAGGGGCTGGACGGCAACCTGTTGGTGCCCATTTTGTTCTCCGAAGCGGTCAACCTGCATCCGCTGGTGATTATCCTGTCGGTGATCGTGTTCGGCGGGATGTGGGGCTTTTGGGGCGTGTTTTTCGCCATACCGCTGGCGACGCTGGTGAAGGCGGTGATCCATGCCTGGCCGGATGAACTGCGGGTCGAGGTGGAAGACAAGGCCGACTGACTGGGAAGAAACGAAGCGCAGCAGGCCACTGCGCTTCGTGAGAATTACTGCTGCAGGTAGTTCAGAACGATGTCGTGGTGATTGGTGGTTTTGAAATCATCAAACACTTTTTCAATCTTGCCATTGGCATCGATCAGGAAACTGATGCGGTGAATGCCGTCGTAGGTCTTGCCCATGAAGGTTTTCTCGCCCCACACGCCAAACTGTTGTGACACCTGATGATCTTCATCAGACAACAGCGTGAAGTTGAGCAGCTCCTTTTCGGCGAAGCGCGACAGTTTTTCCGGTTTGTCGGTGCTGATGCCCAGCACTTCGACGCCGACCTTTTTCAATTCGTCCATGTTGTCCCGCAGGCCGCAGGCTTGCACGGTGCAGCCCGGCGTCATCGCCTTCGGATAAAAATAGACCAATACTCGCTGTCCCTGGAAGTCGGCCAAATTAATTTCCTCACCGTCCTGGTCAGGCAAACTAAATTTCGGCGCTGTGTCACCGGCTTTCAATGGGCTCATCACTACTCTCCATCTTTCTCGTCATGCTGTGGATAGTTCACCACGCTAATACTGCCTTGCGCGTTCAATTCTGTACATAGGCGATGGAAGGCTTGCTCAATATTTGAGGCGTCCCGATCGCCGGAGCTGTGGGCGGTGATTTGGATATACAGCTGCGGCGGCAGGTCGCCGTCCGCCGGCTGCGTGCGCGAGACCAGTTCGGCGATATTCATCTGGCTGGAGTCGAACAAATCGGTAAAGCGTTCGATGATGTGCGGCGAGTCCTTCACTTCCACCTGCACCCACACCGTGGCCGGCATCGGCGGCCTTTCGTGCGAGTTTGTGCGCTTCATCACGATCAGCAGATCCAGCTCCGCGCCTTTTTGCGGCAGGGTGGATTCGATCAGGGTGATGGCGTTCCAGCTGCCGGACAGCAGCATGATGAACGTGAACTCCTCTCCCAGCATGGCCAGACGGCTATCTTCGATATTGCATCCGCAACTGCTGACGTGGCGGGTGATGGTATTGACGATTCCGGGGCGGTCGGCGCCGAGCGCGGTAATCACGAGATAGTGTTCGTCTGACTGAGGCAAAATAGCGCTTCCTGTCGTGCTCAATGGGGTTACCATGGTAAACATAAAAAAAACCGCCTGCCAAGCGCTTACAACGCGGTTGTGCGCTTGCTTTTGGATAGGCAGCAAAAGTACCATGAGTGACTTGTTTGTGGAGGGGACGGCCAATGTTTACGGGAAGTATTGTTGCACTGGTTACGCCGATGGACGACAAAGGTGCTGTCGATCGCGCGAGCCTGAAAAAATTGATCGATTATCATGTAGCCAGTGGCACCGCGGCGATCGTTTCCGTAGGGACCACCGGCGAGTCCGCAACGCTTGCCCATGACGAGCACGTTGACGTGGTGCTGCAGACGCTGGAGTTGGCCGACGGCCGCATTCCGGTGATCGCCGGCACCGGCGCCAACGCCACCGCCGAAGCCATCGCGCTCACCACCCGCTTCGCCAACACCGGCGTGGTGGGCTGCCTGACGGTGACGCCGTACTACAATAAGCCGACGCAGGAAGGGCTGTATCAGCACTTCAAGGCGATCGCCGAGAGCACCGAACTGCCGCAGATCCTGTATAACGTGCCTTCGCGCACCGGCTGCGACATGCTGCCGCCGACCATCGCTCGGCTGGCGAAAATCAAGAATATTGTTGCTGTAAAAGAAGCGACGGGGAACTTAAGTCGCGTTAGTCAGATCCAAGTGCTGGTTGACGATGAAGATTTCATTTTGCTGAGCGGCGACGACGCCAGCGGGCTGGACTTCATGCAACTGGGCGGCAAAGGGGTGATTTCCGTGACGGCCAACGTGGCCGCGCGCGAGATGGCGGAACTTTGCGCGCTGGCGGCGCAGGGCAAATTTGCCGAAGCGCGCCGCTTAAATCAGCGCTTGATGCCGTTGCATCAGGATCTATTTGTAGAAGCAAACCCAATTCCGGTGAAGTGGGCCTGTAAGGCGTTGGGATTGATGGCAACCGATACGCTGCGTCTGCCGATGACGCCGTTGAGCGAGGCCGCCCGCCCGGTGGTGGAGCGCGCGCTGAAAAGCGTCGGTTTGCTGTAACTCTAAGGGAAATTTGATGGCTTATTCATTGCAAAAGTCGACGGTAGCAAAAGTAGTGGGCATCTCATTGGTGATGATGCTGGCAGCCTGCAGCAGCGATCAGCGCTACAAGCGCCAGGTCAGCGGCGACGAGGCCTACCTCGACGCGGCTCCGCTCAAGGCGTTGAACGCGCCGTCCGGCATGATCCTGCCGGTGCAGAGCGGCAACTATGACGTGCCGGCCACAACGGTGCAAGGCAACGTCGGCAAGCAGCTGGACATTCGTCCGCCGGTGCAGCCGTTGGCGCTGCTGAGCGGTTCGCGCGCGCAATACGCCGGCGACAGCGGCACGCTGCTGCTGGAAAACAGCCCGCAGAACCAGAACCTGTGGTCGCGCGTGGTCAGCCTGCTGCAGGCGAAGAACATCGCGATCGCTTCCCGCCAGGACGCCGGTCAGACCCTGACCACCGACTGGGTGAAGTGGAACCGTCTGGACGAAGACAACCAGTACGAAGGCCGTTATCAGATCAGCGTGCAGCAGCAGGGCTACCAGCAGGCGCTGGTGGTGAAAAGCGTTGGCCTGCAGCAGCAGGGCAAGACCGAGCAGGTGACCGATCAGTCTGAGATCCAGCGCTACAACGGCATGATGATCAACACCCTGATCGAAGGCCTGGACAAGCAGGATAACCTGGCGAGCAGCCAGACGGCCAGCCGCTTCGGCGCGCTGGACGTGCAGAGCGGCGCCGATGACACCGGCCTGCCGATGCTGGTGGTGCGCGGCCCGTACACCGTAGTGTGGGATCGCCTGCCGCCGGCGCTCGAAAAACTGGGGATGAAAGTGGGTGACCGCAGCCGTCCGCAGGGCACCGTCGCCGTGACCTACAAGTCCCTGAGCAGCAGCGATTGGGATGCGTTGGGCGTCAAGGATCCTGAACTGACGGAAGGCGATTACAAACTGCAGGTCGGCGATCTCAACAACCGCACCAGCCTGCAATTCATCGATCCGAAAGGCAAACCGCTCACCCAGTCGAAAAACGACGCACTGGTGGCGGCATTCCAGTCAGCCTTCAGCAAAACCAGCGTTAACTAATCAAAAAGGGGCTTCGGCCCCTTTTTGTTTTGTCTATACGGTATCGTTTGCGTCGCAGGTTTGGCACAATAGTGTCCGGCACGCCAAAGAATTCATTAGGTCAATTCTATACCCCCTAATTTCGGGCCGCGCTCGGGAGACAACGGGGATACATCACTGGAGTAAGTAAGATGCAAAAGCTAGCTGAGCTGTATCGCGGAAAGGCAAAAACCGTTTACACCACCGAGAATCCCGATCTGTTGGTGTTGGAGTTCCGCAACGATACGTCAGCACTGGATGGTCAGCGCATTGAGCAGTTCGATCGCAAAGGCATGGTGAACAACAAGTTTAACCATTTCATCATGAGCAAACTGGAAGAAGCCGGCATCCCGACCCAGATGGAGCGTCTGCTGTCCGACAACGAAGTGCTGGTGAAGAAGCTGGACATGGTGCCGGTGGAGTGCGTGATCCGCAACCGCGCCGCCGGTTCGCTGGTGAAGCGTCTGGGCATCGAAGAAGGCCTGGTGCTGAACCCGCCGCTGTTCGATCTGTTCCTGAAAAACGACGCCATGCACGATCCGATGGTGAACGAATCCTACTGCGAAACCTTTGGCTGGGTGAGCAAAGAGCATCTGGCACGCATGCGCGAGCTGAGCTACCGCGCCAACGACGTGTTGACCCAGCTGTTCGACGACGCCGGCCTGATCCTGGTCGACTTCAAACTGGAGTTCGGTCTGTTCAACGGTGAAGTGGTGCTGGGCGATGAGTTCTCGCCGGACGGCAGCCGCCTGTGGGACAAAAACACCCTGGACAAGATGGACAAAGACCGTTTCCGTCAAAGCCTGGGCGGCCTGATCGAAGCCTACGAAGAAGTGGCGCGCCGCATCGGCGTGAAACTCGACTAAGCGTCGGCACCGCCATTCGGGGCGATCCGGCCGGATCGTCCCGCTATTCTGCGTTTTTCCAGAAAATTTCTACATTTCCTCCGCGGCAGACCATTTATAATGATGGATGCGAGATGACTAAAACCTATCCCACTCAGGCTTGAAGCTGCCTTTGCGCTTACGATCGCGGCGCAACTTCAACGAGCAGGGGAAATATCTGGAGTGTATTTATGCGTTGGCAAGGGCGTCGGGAAAGTGACAATGTTGAGGATCGTCGCGGGCAGTCTTCAGGTTTGGGCGGCGGTGGCGGCGGTTTCCGCGTGCCGGTGGGCGGCAAGGGCGGCATCGTCATTCTGGTGGTGGTGCTGGTGGCCGGTTATTACGGCATCGATCTGTCGCCGCTGTTGAACGGCGGTAACGTCGCGCCGCAGGGTCAACAACAGAGCGCCAGCATCAGTCCGAAAGACGATGAGCTGGCCAAATTCACCTCGGTGGTGCTGGCTTCGACCGAGGACAACTGGAAAGAGATTTTCCAGCGCATGGGCAAAACCTATCAACCGCCGAAGCTGGTGATGTATCGCGGCGTGACGCGCACCAGCTGCGGCACCGGTCAGTCGGCGATGGGGCCGTTCTACTGCCCGGGCGACAGAACGGTGTATATCGATCTGTCTTTCTATCAGGACATGAAGACCAAGCTGGGCGCCGGCGGTGATTTCGCTCAGGCCTATGTGGTGGCGCACGAAGTCGGCCACCACGTGCAGAACCTGTTGGGCATCGAGCCGAAGGTGCGCCAGATGCAGCAGGGCGCCAGCCAGGCGGAAGTGAACCGCCTGTCGGTGAAAATGGAGCTGCAGGCGGACTGCTTCGCCGGCGTGTGGGGTAAATACGCCGAGAAGCAGCAGATGCTGGAAGAGGGCGACCTGCAGGCGGCGCTGAACGCCGCGCAGGCGATTGGCGACGATCGGTTGCAGCAGCAGAGCCAGGGCCGCGTTGTGCCGGACAGCTTCACTCACGGCACCTCGCAGCAGCGCTACACCTGGTTTAAACAAGGCTTCGACAGCGGCGATCCCAATACCTGCAACACCTTTGCATCCCGTTAACGCCTCAAGTGCCGGAGCCTGACTCCGGCATTTTTTTCGGATTGAGATACAGCCTTATGTTACAGGCAGCGCAACAACTCATGCGGCGGCAGGGCATCCGGCGCCTGCTGGTGCTCAGCGGTGAACCTGACTGGTGCCGCGAACAGGCGCAGCGGCTGGCGGCGACGCTGCCGGGCGACTGGCCGTGGGTGGGGGAAAACCCGCCGCCCGGCCTGACGGCTTTGCCGAGCCGCGCGGTGCGCCAATTGCTGGGGCAGGAGCGGCTGCACGCAGTGTTCGACGCCGGTCAGTCGCTGGACGTGGAGGCGTTGGCGGCGCTGTGCGGCGCATTGCGCGCCGGCAGTTGGCTGCTGCTGTTGACGCCGCCCTGGCGGCAATGGCCTCAGTTGCCGGACGGCGACAGTCTGCGCTGGAGCGATTGTCCGCAGCCGATCACCACGCCGCATTTCATTCATCATCTGCAGCAGCATCTGGCCGATGACAGCGAAGTGACGATCTGGCGGCAGGATGAGCCCCTGACGCTGGCCGCGCTGCCGGCGCGTGAGGGGTGGCAGCCGCCGGATGGCCGCCCGACCGAGGAACAACAGGCGATCTTGACGGCGCTGCTGCAGGCCGAGTCCGGCGTGTGGGTGCTGACCGCCGCCCGTGGCCGCGGCAAATCGACGCTGGCCGGCATGCTGGTGGCGCAGTCGCCGCTGACCTGCTGGATCACCGGGCCGAGCCGCGCCGCCACTGAGGTGGCCGGGGAATGGGCGCAGGGGCGCGCGCAGTTTTGGGCGCCCGATGCCTTGCTGGCGCAGTGCCGGGAAGGCGACGTCAGTGAGGTGGGCTGGCTGCTGGTGGATGAGGCGGCGGCGATCCCCGCGCCTCTGTTGCAGCAGTTGATCGGTTATTTTCCTCGCGTGCTGTTGACCACCACGGTGCAGGGCTATGAAGGCACCGGCCGCGGTTTTCTGCTGAAGTTTTGCGCCGGGCTGCCGTCCTATCAGGCGTTGAGCCTGCAACAGCCGATGCGCTGGGCGCAGGGGGATGCGCTGGAACGGATAACGGACAATGCGCTGTTGTTCAACGAGCTGCCCGCCTGGCCGGCGGACGGCCAGGCGATCGATTACAGCCAGGCGGAGCAGCGTGAACTGTGCGCCGATCCGCAGCGGCTGGCGCGTTTCTATGCTCTGCTGAGCAGCGCGCATTACCGCACCTCGCCGCTGGACTTACGCCGGCTGATGGATGCGCCAGGCATGCATTTCGGGCTGGCGCAGGCCGGACAGGAAGTGGTCGGCGCCGTGTGGCTGGCGGAAGAAGGCGGCTTGAGCGCCGAGTTGGCGCACGACGTGTGGGCCGGCCGCCGCCGGCCGCGCGGCAACCTGGTGGCGCAGTCGCTGGCGGCGCATGGCGGCCAGTGGTGGGCGCCGACGCTGCGGTCACGGCGCATTACCCGCATCGCGACGCTGCCGGCGCTGCGGCGGCAGGGTATCGCGCGTCAGCTGGTCGAGCGGCAACGCTGCCAGGCGCAGGGTCTGGACTTCCTGTCGGTCAGCTTCGGCTATACCGAGCCGCTGTGGCGCTTTTGGCAATCCTGCGGTTTCGAGCTGGTGCGCATCGGCAGCAAGCCGGAGGCCAGCAGCGGCTGCTATACCGCGATGGCTATCTTGCCCCTGAGCGAGCAAGGGGAGGCGCTGCGGCATGCGGCGCACAAGCACCTGGCGCGTGACTGGCCCTGGCTGCGGCAGCGTATCGAGCTGACGCTGGCGATCCCGGGCGACGACGGCGATACGTCGCTCGGCGAAGAGGACTGGCGCGAGCTGGCCGGGTTCGCTTTCGCCCATCGGCCGCTGGAGGCCAGCCTGGGGGCATTGCAGCGTTTGCTGTTGGCCAGCAGTCTGCCGCTGTCCGCGCTGCGCGGCCATCTGCAGCGGCGGCAATCCCCGGCGGCCTGCGTGGAGCAGACGGGCGTAAGCGGCCAGAAAGCCTTGCTGCGCTACTGGCGGCACGAAACGGCGCAGGCGCTGGAACAGCTGAATGCGCAGCACTGCCGCTACTGGCGCGACTGGGCGCAGTCGTTGCAATAAATTGAATAACTCGCTCAATAAAACCCGATTTTCCCGATTTCTCAACGGCGTATAGTCACTGTCAGCGGTGCGGCGGCGACTGTCGCCGCACCAGGTCTGGTTACAACTAAGGAGTCATCGATGAAACATGAGCATTTCGTTGTCCAAAGCCCGGCGACCCCGGCGGCGCAGCTGATCTTGCTGTTTCACGGTGTCGGCGACAACCCGGTGGCGATGGGGGAGATCGGCAGTTACTTCGCCAAAGAGTTTCCTCAGGCCCAGGTGGTGAGCATCGGTGGCCCCGAAGCGTTTGGCAACGGCGCCGGGCGCCAGTGGTTTTCGGTGCAGGACGTGACCGAAGAGAACCGCGCGGCCCGCATCGCAGCCGTGATGCCGCAGTTTGTGGCGGTGGTGCGCCATTGGCAGCAGTTGAGCGGCGTAGGCTATGCCGGCACGGCGCTGGTGGGGTTCTCGCAGGGGGCGATCATGGCGCTGGAAGCGTTAAAAGCGGAAACCCGACTGGCCGGGCGCGTGGTCGCGTTCAGCGGGCGTTTCGCCCAGTTGCCTGAGCAGGCTTTCGGCGACAGCGTGGTGCATTTGATCCACGGTGAAGAGGACGCGGTGATCGCGGTGCAGCACGCTCACGCGGCGGCGGAAGCGTTACGGGCCGGCGGCGCCGATTTCACGCTGGACGTGGAGGAAAACGTCGGGCACGCAATCAACCAAGGCATGATGAACGCCGCGCTGGAAAGGCTGCATTATTACGTGCCGCAGCGCTACTGGGACGAGGCATTGTCCGGCAAGCGCGGCGAGCTGATCGCCTTTCGCTGAAAACTCAGGGCGCCGATGAGCGCCCTGATGTCATTTCTTTTTCGGCCAGTCGTCTTCGTCATCCCACTGGGCGTTGTTGTCGCGGTGCGGCGGTATCTCCGGCTTGTTGGCCAGATAGCTTTTCACGTCGACGCGGCGCAGTTCCTTGATGCCGCTGACGACCATCCCCACCAGAACCAGCAGGATAATCCACCAGTAATCAGCTAACCATTGCATAGCTACTCCTTTCCTTCACTGCGTATAAAACGCGAAAAAATCGAGGGCAGATGGCGTTCGAGCCATTCGGCACCGGCGACCTCCTTATCATGCCAGGCCGCCAGCAACAGCGCCGGGGTCAGCAAATGTTCGGCCTCTTGCGCCAGCGGCCGGTAGCTCAGATGCCACGGCTCCACCGCCACGCCGCCGCTGTCTTCGGTAAAGGGGCGATAGAAACCGAACTCGGCCATATGCGCCGTCAGCCACTGGTTGAGTGGCGCAAAGTACCCGCCTTCTTCATATTCCCACGGCTCCAGCTGCAGCTTTTGCCCTTCCGGCAACAGCGACGGATCGTACACGTCCAAATCGCTGCCCCAGTGATGGCGGCTGGCGCCAGGCAAGGCTGACCAGCGCAGGATCGCCTCACAGCGCTCGGCGGCGGACAGCGGCGCGACGTCGATCGGTTGGCTGTCCTTATCTAATACTGGCCGCTGGCCGCAGAATTTGCCATTCCAAATCGCCAACTGACGGTCGAAATCGCGGAAGGTACTGGCGGGCTGGAGATCGAATCCCGCCTCACGCGCCGCCTGCTGCATCGCCAGGAAGGCGTTGACCGCCTGCGGCTGCAGGCGGTGGTTGCCGCTCAGCGGCGCCAGGTGTTCGGTTGAGCGGCCGGTGAGCATCTCTGCGTTGATCATGCGACCAATTGCTCCATGATGCGTTGATACATGCGGCTCAGCAGCTGCAGATCCGCGGCGTTGACACATTCGTTGACCTTGTGGATGGTGGCGTTGACCGGCCCCAGTTCCACCACCTGCGCGCCCATCTGCGCGATGAAGCGGCCGTCGGAGGTGCCGCCGGTGGTCAGCAGCTGCGGCGTCAATTCAGAATAGTGCTCGACGGCGTTGACCACCGCATCCACCAGCGCGCCGCGCGAGGTGAGGAACGGTTGACCGGACAGCCGCCATTCGATGCTGTAATTCAACTGATGGCGTTCCAGCAGCTCTTCCACGCGCTGCTTGATCATCGCGTCAGTCAGTTCGGTGCTGAACCGGAAGTTGAACTGCACGTAGAGATCGCCCGGGATCACGTTGTTGCTGCCGGTGCCGGCCTGCACGTTGGCGATCTGCATGCTGGTCGGCGGGAAGAACTCGTTGCCGCGATCCCATTCGATCGCTACCAGTTCATTCAGCGCCGGCATGGCGCGGTGCACTGGGTTGTCCGCCAAATGCGGATAGGCGACGTGCCCCTGTACGCCGTGGATATGCAGGTTGGCGGTGATGGAGCCGCGACGGCCGTTTTTCACCACGTCGCCGACGCGTTCGGTGCTGGACGGCTCGCCGACTAGGCAGTAATCCAGCCGCTCGTTGCGCGCCATCAGCGCTTCGACCACTTTAACCGTGCCGTGAGTGGCGCTGGCTTCTTCATCTGAAGTGATCAGAAATGCCAGGCGGCCCCGGTGATTCGGGTTGGCGGCGACAAAGCGTTCCGCGGCCACCACCATTGCGGCCAATGAGCCTTTCATGTCCGCCGCGCCACGGCCATACAGCATGCCGTCGCGGATCGCCGGTTCAAACGGCGGGTTTTCCCAGCGTGTTTCATCGCCGGTCGGCACCACGTCGGTGTGCCCGGCAAACGCCAGGGTTTGCCCTTCGCCGCGCCAGGCCCAGAAGTTTTGGGTGTCTTCGAAGTCCATTGCTTCGACGGTGAAGCCGATCGCCTGCAGACGGTCGATCATCAGCTGCTGGCAGCCTTCGTCATTCGGGCTGAGGGAAGGGCGCTTGATCAACTGCTGGGCCAGTTCGATAACCGGGCAAGTCATACGGCAACCTCGGCGATAAATTGTTGGTATGCGTCGGCGTTAAAACCGAGCAGGGCGTGGCCGTTGCCGTCGTCCAGCAGCGGACGTTTAATGATCGCCGGCTGCGCCAGCATCAGCGCGATGGCGGCGTCGGCATTATCACAGGCGTTGCGCTGCGCTTCATCCAGCTTGCGCCAGGTGGTGCCGCGGGTATTGAGCAGCGGCTCCCAACCCAGTTGCGCGACGAAACCGCGCAGTTGCTGTTCGGTCAGGCCGTCGGCGCGGTAGTCGTGAAAATGATAGGCCACGCCCCGATCTTCCAGCCAGCGGCGGGCTTTTTTGATGGTGTCGCAGTTTTTGATGCCGTACATCGTCAGCGTTGTTTGTTGCGGTTTGTTTGCCATGGCGTAAAGCTACCTGTTTCGTCGAGTCGATACTGAGCGGCGGGCGCGGTCTTAGGCCTTCTCGCCGCCCGGCGATAGCAGAGATAATGCCAGTAAAGCGGCGGCGAGATCCAGACAACGATGCGCGCGAGACACGATTGGGCGCCAGGGTGAGAGGTTGGCAAACTGATGAAACGGCGACCTTCGCCGGCGATGTGCTTAAAAGACGCCGGCGAACGCGTTCTGCCGCCAATGCGGAGCGGGGAGGGAGAACTACTCTTTATTGATTCTTATGTTTAAACGCTCGGTCAAGCAACGCACGCGGGTAATATGCAACAGCGGTTTTATCCTGCTGGCGCCGAGTTTTTTCATGATTCGTGATTTGTAATGATTGGCGGTTTTATTTCTGATATTCATGGCATTGCTGATGTCGGCCAGCGATTTTCCCGTCGACCACTCCGAGAGAAAATGCGATTCGCGCTGAGAGAGTTGCGGCGGCTCGGTATAGTGACTGTAACGCTTATATAAGTCGCCGATCAGGTGGCTGAAGCGGCTCAATGATATAAGGTTTGATAATATAATGGTCTTATTGTCGACAATCACCATCTCATGCAGGCAGTCGGTGATAATGATTATTTTGTAGGTATTGGGGTTGGCATATTCATCGCGGTAACGCGCTTCAAAGTTGGCGATAGTGACATCGATAAAGCAGACCCTTTTGCGGCTAAAGCCGGCCGGTGCGCGTTTTTCCGCCCAGGTTTGGTTAATGAGTTGTCGGATGCCGACGGTGGTATAGGCGCACTCGCTAAAAATATCAATTTCCATTTTATTATAATCCTTTACTTTTTATTTCCCGGTGAGGATGGCTATCTTAAAACATAAAAAAAGAAATAATCTAAATAATTTCATGTTGAACTTTTCTTGCGTCGCAAATGAATGAGCGTTATCTGGGCGCCAGCTTTGAAGGGAAGGTTATATACTAGCATGATTTATAAAGAGTAAATCTTTTTTTCAACCGAATTTTTAAGCAAGGTAAGGCTAATAGAATAGACATCTTCTATTAATACCGCGGTAATTAAAAGGAATTAACATAGATTAAGGCTATCAAAATAGGATAAACAATCGGTTTTGACGATCATATAGCGGTGGCTGTTTTAGCTTAATGGATTAATAATTAAGATTTTTCTTGGTTTTGTCACGATGAATGGACTTATTTTGAACGTCACTAAAGTCGGCGCTGAAGTCATGAAAATATTAACGTTGAAATTGAGAGAAAGATAATTCTAAACAAAGAAACTGCGATGTTTTAAGCTGTAATCAGAGTGTGAACGTGGATGATTGATACGGAGAGCCGACGTGAAAAAATGTCATATCGAAATTTCCGAGCGGGTAACGCAGGAAATAACGTCCTGTATCGCGGAGGGATTGGATCGTTTTAATGATCAACATATCGGCTACGGCGATCGTCTGCCGCTGGCGGTGGTGGTAAGAGATCCCGACAGTGGGGAAGTTCTGGGGGGGATTACCGGACGCTCATCGTTAGGGCTGCTGTTTCTCGAGCTCTTTTATCTGCCGGAAGCGCTGCGCGGCGCGGGGTTGGGCAGCGAACTGTTGCGCCGTTTCGAGCAGGAAGGCCGCCGGCGCGGTTGCCTTTCTGCCGTGTTGTACACCATAAGCTTTCAGGCGCCGGATTTTTATCAACGGCATGGCTGGCAGCGTATGGGTGAAGTGCCTTGCTTGCCGCCGGGAACTCGCCGTATCTTTATGAGCAAAACCTTGTGATGCGCGTTTAACGCACGTAGCCTCCTTGTTGCAGGCGCTGCAGCGCAGCGCCGTCCGCATACACCATGCCGGTGGTCAAATCGTGAAAGCCGTACTTTTTATAGAAGGCCAGCTTTTCCGGCACCGAATAGATGAAAATCTTGCCGAGCGGCGCCAGATCTTGCATCACCCGATCCATCAACCTGCGCCCCAGCCCTTGTCCCTGAAAGCGCGGATCGATCGCCACGTCCGCCAGGTAGGCGACCGATGTCAGATCGCTGATGGCATGTGCAGTGGCGATCAACTCGTCGCCGATAAAACCCCAATAGCAAAACTGGCTGTGTTGGTAAACGCGCCGCAAGGTGTGCGGATCGCGCTTGCCCAGCCCGGCGGCCTCCAGCAATTCACACAGCCGCTGCCAGTCGATGGCGCGGCGGCTCGGATCGGTGATAATTTCCATCGTTTTCCTCTAACCGATAAGACTGAGATCGGCGGCATAGTGCCGAATGGCGCGTTGATAACCGCGGATGTCGGGGTCTGACGAGGTGTCCGCCAGCAGCAGCAACAGATCGGTCACGGCCCGTTTATTTTCACCCAGGTTGTACAGCGCCATGGCGCGAAACAGCATCAGCTCGTTGGCCTGCGGGAACTCGGCCAGGCCGTCGTCGAAAGCCCGTAGCGACGCCGAATATTCTCCCAGGGCGCGGTAGGTGCTGCCGAGACCCAGCCAGGCCTCGCGGCGCTGGGCGGGCGGCAAATCGCGAGCCAACGCCGCGAGGTAGCAGGGAATGGCCTGTTGCTCCAGGCCCTGTACGTCATACAGGCAGGCCAGCTGAAAGTGCAACATCGCCGCTTCCGGCTCTGCCGTCAGTTGCCTTAGCGCCAGCGCGGTCGCCTCCTGATAGCGGCCCTGCGTTTTCAACTGCGAGAGAGACAAAGAGCTGGACATGATCGACGCTCCATTGGCGTATTTTTATACCTTTTACACGCTACCGCGGAGAAATTGATATCACAAGGGAATAGCGGCACTAAACATTGATCAGATAAATACGAAAATGTGCGCTAAGCCCGGTTTCCGGGCCCGGCATCGTTCCCGTTTCCCTTCACATGGTCAAAAAACAGGCGTAGAATCCGCTTCGTCAAATAATTGAGGTTGTAAAGTATTATGGTTGATCGTGAATTAGGAAACTGGAAAGACTTCATTGATGAGATGTTGGGCAACTGACACAGCGTTGAAGCAGATGGCAAGGTTGAGTCATTGGAACGTCACTGAAACGCCTTGGGAACGAGATTTTCGTTCGAAATAAAGCAGCATCGGTAACCCGACGCTGCTTTTTTTATATCCCGCGGATCAGTCCCCGCTGGCCGGCGTATTGCCTGCCGGATGCGCTTTACCCGGGAAGCGGCGCCGTACCAGCACGAAGAACAGCGGCACGAAGAAAATCGCCAGCAGGGTGGCGGAGATCATGCCGCCCATCACCCCGGTGCCGACCGCATGCTGGCTGCCGGAACCGGCGCCGCTGCTGGTGGCCATCGGCAGCACGCCGAAGATGAACGCCAGCGAGGTCATCAGGATCGGCCGCAGGCGCATGCGGGACGCGTCGAGCGTCGCCGACATCAGATCTTGGCCTTTATGGTTCAGCTCATTGGCGAACTCGACGATCAGAATGGCGTTTTTCGCCGACAGCCCAATGATGGTCAACAGGCCAACCTGGAAATAGACGTCGTTCTCCAGACCGCGCAGCCAGGTGGCGGCGACCGCGCCGATCACCCCCAGCGGCACCACCAGCATCACCGAGAACGGTATCGACCAGCTCTCGTACAGTGCCGCCAGGCACAGGAACACCACCAGCAGCGAAATGGCGTACAGCGCCGGCGCCTGCGAGCCGGACAGCCGTTCCTGATAGGACATCGCCGTCCATTCCAGCCCGAAACCGGTCGGCAGTTGGCTGACCAGTTTTTCCATTTCTGCCATGGCGGTGCCGGTGCTGACGCCGTTGGCCGCCTCGCCGACGATCTCCAGCGCCGAGCTGCCGTTATAGCGCTCCAGCCGCGGCGAGCCGTACTCCCAGTGCGAGGTGGCGAAGGCCGAGAACGGCACCATGCCGCCCGCGCTGTTGCGCACATACCATTTATTGATGTCATCCGGCAGCATGCGGAACGGCGCCGCGGCCTGCACGTAGACTTTTTTCACCCGCCCGCGGTCGACGAAGTCGTTGACGTAGGTCGAGCCCCAGGCGGTGGAGAGGGTATTGTTGATGTCGTCGATCGATACGCCCAGCGCCTGAGCCTTGCGCTGATCGATATCGATTTGCAGCTGCGGGCTGTCGTCCAGGCCGTTGTGGCGCACGCGCGACAGCAGCGGATTTTGCCCGGCCAGCTGCAGCAATTGATCGCGCGCCGCCATCAGTTTGGCGTGGCCGAGCCCGGCGTGGTCTTCCAACTCCATGTCGAAGCCGGAGGAGTTGCCGAGACCGGTGATCGCCGGCGGGCTGCTGGCGATCACCCGGGCTTCGTTAATCTTGTTGAATGCCAGCGTGGCGCGATCGATGATGTCGAACGAGCTGTTGGCGCCCGAGGTGCGCAGGTCCCAGTCTTTCAGCCGCACGAACAGGCGTGCCACGTTTTGGCCGTTGCCGCCGGGCCCGGAGCCGATGATGGCGAACACCGACAATACGTCCTGTTTCTCTTCGGTGAGGAAGTACCGCTCGACCTTTTCCACCACTTTGGAGGTTTGCTGCAGGGTCGAGCCCGCCGGCAGTTGCACCTGCACGGTGAAGATGCCGCGGTCTTCCTGCGGCAGGAACGAGGTCGGCAGCTTGATGAACAGCAGCGCCATGCCGCCGAGCAACAGCAGATAAATCACCATGTAGCGGCCGCTGGCGTGCAGAATGCGCCCCACACCGCGCTCATAGCGTTCGGCGTTGCGGTTGAACATGCGGTTGAACCAGCCGAAGAAGCCGCGCTTGCCGTGATGGTGCCCTTTGGCGATCGGTTTGAGCAGCGTGGCGCACAGGGCCGGGGTCAGGATCATCGCCACCAGCACCGACAGCACCATGGCGGAGACGATGGTGATGGAGAACTGGCGATAGATGGCGCCGGTGGTGCCGCCGAAGAACGCCATCGGCACGAACACCGCCGACAGCACCAGGGCGATGCCGACCAGCGCGCTCTGGATCTGCCCCATGGATTTGCGCGTGGCTTCACGCGGCGGCAGGCCTTCCTCGCTCATCACGCGTTCGACGTTCTCCACCACCACGATGGCGTCGTCCACCAGCAGGCCGATCGCCAGCACCATGGCGAACATGGTGAGGGTGTTGATGCTGAAGCCGCAGGCGGAAAGGATGGCGAAGGTGCCCATCAGCACCACCGGCACGGCGATGGTGGGGATCAGCGTGGCGCGGAAGTTCTGCAGGAACAGATACATCACCAGGAACACCAGCAGGATGGCTTCCAGCAGCGTTTTCACCACGTCCTTGATCGAGGCTTTGACGAACGGGGTGGTTTCATAGGCCACTTTGGCCTCCAGCCCGTGCGGGAAGTATTGCGACAGCTCGGCGATCTTGTCCTTCACCAACTGGTCGGTTTGCAGTTCGTTGGCGCCGGAGGCCAGCTTGATGTTCATGCCCGCGGCCTGCATGCCGTTGTAGCGGCTGAGGTAGTTGTAGTTCTCGCCGCCCAGTTCGACGGTGGCGACGTTGCCCAGCGTCACCAGCGAGCCGTCCTGATTGACCCGCAAGGTGATCTGGCGGAACTGTTCCGGCGTCTGGAGCTGCGACTGGGCGTTGATGGTGGCGTTCAACGCCTGTTTATCGACCGATGGCGTGCCGCCCAACTGGCCGACCGCCACCTGGGCGTTCTGGGATTGAATGGCCTTGACCACGTCCTGGGTCGTGAGCTGGTAGCTGTTGAGCTTGTTGGGATCGAGCCAGATGCGCATGGCGTATTGCGAGCCATACACGTCCATGCTGCCGACGCCGTTGATGCGGCTGAGCGGATCCTGCAGGTTGGAGACGATGTAATCGGCGATGTCCTGCTTGTCCATGCTGTTGTCGGTGGAGACGAACGCCACCATCATCAGCGTGGTGTCGCCGGATTTCGAGACCGTGACCCCCTGATTCTGCACCGCCTGCGGCAAACGTTTGATCGCCGCCTGCAGCTGGTTTTGCACCTGCTGCATCGCCTCGTTGGGATCGGTGCCGGCTTCGAACGTCAGCGTGACGGTCGCCTGGCCGGTATTGGTGCTCTGCGACGACATATACATCATGTTGTCGAGGCCGGTCATATTTTGCTCAATGATTTGGGTGACGGTGTTTTCCAGCGTTTGCGCCGAAGCGCCTGGGTAAGTTGCGCTGATGCGCACGTTCGGCGGCGCCAAATTCGGGTATTGTTCTACCGGTAAAGAAAAAATCGCCAATGCCCCGGTCAGGCAAAGAATAATTGCCAGCACCCAGGCGAAAATCGGGCGATCAATAAAAAAATTGGCCATGCAGCGCGAACCTCGTTATGACTTGTTCTATCTTTAAAACGCATCGGAAATATGCATTTCAGCGGCAGGGAAGGATTCCGGCGCTATTGCACTTTACTCGGGATAGTCGAGGAAAGCGTGGAGAAAAAAAGGAGATAGTGTAAATAACGGTAGCGGAAAACGGCGCGGATGCACCGACGCCGATAATTGGACGCTATTAAGACATTTTTATTACTATCAAAGGCCTTGCGCATCTCTTCGCCGCAGGTAACCGAAAGTAAAAACTGGATTCACCTTACAGCAGGAGCTTGGCATGGGAATTAACCCGGTATTTGCCCGTCGGCTTTATTTATGCTGGCTGATCAGCCACAGTGAACGGCCCAATGTGCCGCGGTTGATGGCGCTGACCGGTTGGCCGCGCCGCACGTTGCAGGATGTGCTGAAGGCGCTGCCCGGCATGGGCGTCGAGCTGCAGTTCGTGCAGCAGGGCGTGCGCAACAACGACGGTTTTTATCAGTTGGAAAGCTGGGGGCCGTTCAACAAGAGCTGGGTGCATCAGCATCATCAGGCGCTGCTCGGCGCCATCGAGTAGGCGGCCCCGGCGTATTGGCCGGGGCGGGGCGATCAGTGGCTTTTGTACTCCAGGTACATCACCGTCGCCGCCACGCGAGAACGCACGTCCAGCTTGCGCAGTATGTTGCGGATGTGCACCTTCACGGTTTCTTCAGAGATATGCAACTGCGCCGCCACCTGTTTGTTGGACAGGCCGCGCGCCACCTCTTGCAAGACGTCCAGTTCGCGTTCGGTCAAGGCGGTGAAGGGATCGCGCTGCTCGCTGCGCGCCAGCAAATAGTCGGCCATGGCGTCGCTGATCACGTTTTGCCCCTCGGCGGCGGCGCTGATGTGTTCCAGCAGCTGCTCCGGTTCACTGTCTTTCAGCAGATAGCCGTCGGCGCCGGCGTCGATCAGCGCATACAGATCGCTGCGCGCGTCGGAGACCGTCAGCACGATGATGCGCGCGTCTACGCCTTCGTCGCGCAGAGCCCGCAGCGTATCCAGCCCGGACATGCCCTTCATGTTCAGATCCAACAAGATCACGTCCGGCGCGTGCTGCAGCGCCAGCGCAACCGCCTCGCTGCCGTTGCCGGCCTCCGCCACCACGCCAAATCGCGCATCCAGTCCCAGCAGTTGTTTGATGCCGCGCCGCATCAACGGATGATCGTCAACGATCATGACTCGGTATTGCTTCATCACCATGAAAAATGCTCCCTGTAGCAAGTAAAGCCACTCAAACGCGCCCGGAGGCGTGCTTCACAGTGGGACTGTCTCTTCAAAAATAGCGGCATTCTGCACCGCAAACCTCTCCGGGCGGCCTTCTGCCCGGCGGCAACCGTAACGCAGAGTGAACAGCCGCAAGGTCAGGGCGAGAATGTCAGGCAGACCGCCGTGCCGCCGCGGCTTCTGCGCCGGATGCGCAGCGTTCCTCCCAGTCGCGCCGCGCGTTCGCTCATGATGGTCAAGCCGTAATGCCCTTCCGGTTCTTCCAGACTGGCGATGCCGCAACCGTCGTCGGTAATGCTGAATACGTTGTCGCCTGCGGCGTTGACCTCGCAACACACCGCGATCTCGCTCGCTCCTGCGTGCTTGACGGCATTGAGCACCGCCTCGCGCACGATCTGCAGCGCGTGCACCTGCTGCTGGGCGTTGAGCGCCTGCGAGGGCAGCCGACAGTGTAACTGAATCCGCGCGGGGGTTAGCGCCTTTAATGGCTGCAACAGTTGCTCCAGCGCGGCATTCAGATCCGCCTCCTGAATGTTGAGGCGGAAGGTGGCCAGCAATTCCCTCAGCTGGCGATAGGCATCGGCCAGCGTGCGATCGAAATCGTCGATAATCGTCTGCGCCGCCGGATCGTCGGCGGCGCGCCGGAGCAGCGTCAGCTGGATGCGCAGGAACGACAGCGTCTGCGCCAGCGAATCGTGCAGCTCGCGGGCGATGGTCCCACGCTCTTCCATCAACAGCAGATATTGGTGCTGCTTTTGCGCCCGGTTGAAGTAGACGCCGCGCCCCAGCATGTTGGCCAGGCTCTGCATCAGGTGAGGATGCGGCGGCTGCGCTTCGGGCTGCCATCGCAATTCACCCAACAGTTTATCGCCTTGGGTGATCGGCAGCGCGCTCCAGGTTTGCGCCGGCGCCGGCTCTCCTTCGTTCAGTTGCCACTGGCCATGATCGTCCGCCACGTTCAACCGGATGCAGCGCAGTCGTTCGCTTTGGCGCACGATGCGCAGCACATTCTCGAATGCCTGCTGATCGATCTGGCGCACGCTCAGCGCCTGTGAACAGCGATACAGCACCTCCAGCGTTTCGTTGGCCTGCTGCAGGCGCTGGGTTTTTTCCTGCACTTTCAGCTCCAGCGACTGATAGAGCCGGGCCAGCTCGTCCGACATGGCGCTGAAGGTTTGCGACAGCACGCCGAGCTCGTTCGGCAGCGCCACGTCCAGCTGCGGGTGGCGAAAGTCGCGCTGTTGCACGCGCTGGCTGGCGTCGACCAGGTGCTGCAGCGGCGTGACCACCTGGCGGCGCATAAAGCGGATGCAGAACAGCACCAGGCCGATGATGGCGGCGTAGCCCAGTACGCTGACGGCGGCCACCAGGGTGAGTTTCAACTCGGAATAACGCTGCAGAGCGGAAACAAAATGATCGACGCGGTTGACGTAGCCGGCGACCTCCGCCCGGTAGGCGGCGGCCTGCCCGTCGCGGATCTGCCGCTCCATCGCTTGCCATGTTCGTTGCAGCGCCAGATAGTGGTTGCGCACCTCGGCCGGGACGTAAAAGCGCGCCAGCTTTTGCAGCGCCGGCGCCTGCAAAGATTGCCGATACTGCTGCAGGTGCAGCTCCAGCTCCGGGCTCTGTCGATCGAGATCAAAGGCCAGGCGGTAGCTTTGCATGCGCAGCGAACCGGCGATGTTGATCGCCTCGGCATCGCTCTGGCTGCCGGCGACGGTCGTCAACGCCAACCCGGTGGCGAGCACCGACAGTATCACGATGCCGAACAGCGCCCTGGCCAGGCTGCCGGTCACGGAACGTTTAACAAGCAATCACGGAATCCTTTTCTCTCAGGTGAGGGCTGCGCCAGTTTCATTCGAAAGCAAAACTATAACTTTTGCAACTAAATTGCACCGCGATTTGTATCAAGTTGTCAACAAAACGGGAACAATTGTCGTCGTGTAATCAAATGAATAGCGAAATGCCCGCCGATGTTCAGCCGCCGCCCGGTTTCCACTGAGGATTTGTCTTTGCGGATGCGATTCGTCTGTCAGATTATGCGTCTGCCCACGATGTCTTTTTAATCCTGGTTTGCCCGGAGAGGCGTTGTGATTTTTGTTGCAAATCGTCTGCTGCGGCGCAGCGTAATCGCGGTATGATTTTCACGTTGCAACTCAAGGAAAAAGGGTCATGTCGTCGAAAATTGAGAATGTGAAGAAAGAGCTGTTGTCGGACAACTGGTATGTGCTGCACAAGTACACGTTCGATCTGAAACGCAAAAACGGCGGTTCGGTGCAACAGATGCGCGAGGTTTACGATCGCGGCAACGGCGCCACCATTTTGCTGTACAACCGCGCCAAGGGCACGGTGGTGCTGACCAACCAGTTCCGCATGCCGACCTACGTCAACGGCAACGAAAGCGGCATGCTGCTTGAGGCCTGCGCCGGCCTGCTGGACGCCGATTCGCCGGAGCAGTGCGCGCGTCGCGAAGCGGTGGAAGAGACCGGTTTTCAGGTGGGCGAGGTCAAGAAAATCTTCGAAGCCTACATGTCGCCGGGCGGCGTGACCGAGATCGTGCACTTCTTTATCGCCGAATACCATGACGATGAGCGGCGCGCGGCCGGCGGCGGCATTGAAGATGAAGATATCGAAGTGATCGAACTGCCGTTCAGCGACGCGGTGGCGATGATTGCCGATGGCCGCATTAAAGACGGCAAGACCATCATGCTGCTGCAGTATTTGCAGATTCATCGGGTGATGGAATAAAAAAAGCCGGTCATGATGACCGGCTTTTTTATCGGCTTGCGCCAGGCCGCTTACTTCAGCAGCGCCTGCGCCTTCGCCACCACGTTGTCCACGGTGAAGCCGAACTCGGCGAACAGCTGCTCCGCCGGCGCCGACTCACCGAAGGTGGTCATGCCCACGATGGCGCCGTTCAGCCCCACGTACTTGTACCAGTAGTCCGCGATACCCGCTTCCACCGCCACACGCGCCGTCACCGCCGCCGGCAGCACCGACTCGCGGTACGCCGTATCCTGCTTGTCGAACGCGTCGGTCGACGGCATCGACACCACCCGCACCTTGCGGCCCGCCGCGGTCAGCTTGTCCGCCGCTTCCACCGTGATGCCCACTTCGGAGCCGGTGGCGATCAGGATCACGTCCGGCGTGCCCGCGCAGTCTTTCAGCACGTAGCCGCCGCGGTACACGTTCGCCAGCTGCTCTGCGGTGCGCGGCTGCTGGGTCAGGTTCTGGCG
>NZ_JBJNOV010000017.1:0-135605 GCF_052166375.1 Serratia sp. CY83965
CGCCAGAACCTGACCCAGCAGCCGCGCACCGCAGAGCAGCTGGCGAACGTGTACCGCGGCGGCTACGTGCTGAAAGACTGCGCGGGCACGCCGGACGTGATCCTGATTGCCACCGGCTCTGAAGTGGGCATCACGGTGGAAGCGGCGGACAAGCTGACCGCAGCGGGCCGCAAGGTGCGGGTGGTGTCGATGCCGTCGACCGACGCGTTCGACAAGCAGGATGCGGCGTACCGCGAGTCGGTGCTGCCGGCGGCGGTGACGGCGCGTGTGGCGGTGGAAGCGGGTATCGCGGACTACTGGTACAAGTACGTGGGGCTGAACGGCGCCATCGTGGGCATGACCACCTTCGGTGAGTCGGCGCCGGCGGAGCAGCTGTTCGCCGAGTTCGGCTTCACCGTGGACAACGTGGTGGCGAAGGCGCAGGCGCTGCTGAAGTAAGCGGTCTGGCGCAAGCCGATAAAAAAGCCGGTCATCATGACCGGCTTTTTTTATGGGCGGAAATCGCGCTTACGACGCGGCATTGGCGCTTTCGACGCCGCGCAACCGGTCGTAAGCCGCCGCCAGCAACAGCACCAGCAGCGTAGGCTGCAGCCAGACCAGCCCCTGTTCGGCCAGCGGCAGCTTATCGAACCAGGCGGGCAGCAGGCCGCTGAAGCTGGAAGCCTTCAGGCCGTCGGCCAGGCCAAACACCAGGCTGGTGGCGATCACCGGCGCGAAGACGCGCCTGGCGCTGCGCCAGCGGTTCTGGCTGAAGCTGAGCAACACCAGCGCGATGCAGGGCGGGTAGATCGCCGTCAGCACCGGCAGCGAGACCCGGATCAGATTGGCCAGCCCCATGTTGGAGACCAGCATGGCGAAGAGGGCGAGGATGACCACCAGCGTGCGGTAAGAGAGCGGCAGGTAGCGGGAGAAGAAGTCCGCGCAGGCGCAGGTCATGCCGACCGCCGTCACCAGGCAGGCGATGAACATCAGCACCGCCATAAAGACGCTGCCCAGATCGCCGAAGGTGTGCTGTACATAGGCGTGCAGGATTGCCGCGCCATCCTGAGCGCCGTTCTCGATCAGGCTACCGCTGCCGGCGCCGAGTTTGAACATGCAGATATAGACCAGCGTCAGGCCGACGCCGGCGATCAGGCTGGCCCACAGCGTATAACGCAGCAGCAACCCGCTGTCGCTGACGCCGCGTGAGCGGGCGGCGGTAACGATAATCGAACCGAACATCAGCGCCGACAGCGTGTCCATGGTTTGATAACCCTGTACGAAGCCGGTGGAAAACGCCGAGGCTTGATAGCTGCCGACGGCGGAGAGCGGCGCGCCTGCGGGCCAGACCAGGGCGGCGATGCCGAGCGCGGCCAGCGCCAGAATTTTCAGCGGCGCCAGAATATGGCCGACGTTATCGAGCAACCGTCCGGGATAAAGCGACACAATCATCGCCAGGGTAAAGAACAGCAGGCTGTAGATGAACTGCGGCAGGGCGCCGTCGCCGGTGAAAGGCGCAATGCCGAGGGCGAAAGAGACATTGGCGGTTCGCGGCGTGGCGAATAACGGGCCAAGCGCCAGATAGCAGACGGTCGCCAGCAGCAAGCCGGCGGTGCGGCCGATGGGGCCGGTCAGCAGGCTGATGCTGCCGCCGACGCGCGCCAACGCGATCACGGCGATCACCGGCAGGGCGACGGCGGTCACCATAAACCCGATAGCGGCCGGCCACAGATGTTCGCCGGACTGCAGTCCCACCAGCGGCGGGAAGATGATGTTGCCGGCGCCGACAAACAGGGCAAAGGTCATAAAGCCCAGGGCGATAATGTCTTTCGGGGATAAACTCTTGGTCATAACGGTATGGCACTGCCTGTATTCATGAAATAAACGGCCTGCCTGCAGAGGGCTGGCGCGTGGGGCAGCGAGCGCCCGCAAAAATTTTCGTCCGGCAGGATATAATAATTCGGCGACAAAAACCTGATTAATCCAGCGCTGTTTATCCTTGCGTGAACCGGCCGCACAGATGAATCCTGGCGGCCGGCCCGGCAGCGCGTTAGCTCGCGCGCGCCACCATGTCTATCGACAGCGGGATTTCGATATGCGGTTTAAAAGAGTCATACGCGAAGGAGACGTGGCCGTCTTCGACCGGTTTTCGGGTGAAAAAGATCAGCATATCGCGGGTTGAATTCTTACGTTTGTCCTGCGCTTCCACCGGTGAGAGGCTGTGTTTGCGTTCATGGTCGACAATCAGCAGGGTATCGAGGAAATGCCGATGCTGTATTGCGCCCAAAATCCATTCCGGCCGGGCCCGATCGAATTTGATCCCGCTGGTTTCGCGCATATCGTGAATAAAGGTCTTGGCGCTGTCGTCGGTCATGTTGTCGCAGCCGAGGAAGGTCGTCATGGTGTGGTCGACGCCGTCGCTGTGCACGCCTTCCAGCGCCGGTTCGCCCAGCATCTGCGGCGTGGTGACGGTGCGCAGGTTGAACACCGTGCAGACGAACTTGTTGATCTCCTGATTAAGCCGGGGGCGCGGCGTCACGCTCACGCCATCGATCACGTAGGCTTTGAATTTCATCAGCGCCTGAAATGCCGTATTCAACTGCAGATCGTCGTTGATGCCGCGGAAATGGCGCACCTTTCCCGAATCGTAGCGGATGAAGTCTTCCTCGACCGAGAGCACGAAAGGCTGGAACTCCAGCCGCTCAATCCGGGCGCGATCGAAGTCGAAACAGAAACGGCCGTTTCTGGACTTGCGGAAAGGCAGCGTGGGATCGTCCGCCAGATTGGCGCTGACCTGCTGCAGCCTGGCGAAATCTTCCGGCCGCGCGCCCAGCGCCAGCAGGATTGCCTGCATGGTAGCGCCGGGGATAAAGGCTGAACGGTGTTCCTGGTATGCCTTCTTAACTTCATCAAGCAGAGATAACTGTCGCATTTCTCGGAGGCCTCACGAATGATGGGGCGATTATAAAATCTTGCTGCCGATCTCCACGTCGAAATCGGGTTTCAGCAAGACGGTGCCTTGATCCCTGGTGACCGCGGCAAGAACCAGCACTTCGGATTTAAATCCGGCAACCCGCCTGGCGGGGAAATTAACGACGGAGATGACTTTTCTGCCAAGCAGATCATCTTCCTGATAGTTTTCGCATAATTGCGCCGAACTGTTTTTAATGCCAATTTCCTCGCCGAAATCAATGCGCAGCTTATAGGCGGGTTTTAACGCCTTGTCGTTATATTCCACGGAAATAATTTCGCCAATACGCATATCCAGTTTCATAAAATCAGTGATTTCGGCCATGAGTCAGTCCCGTTAATTAAATGGCTTCAGAAAGGCTAGCAAAGGGGAATTATCCCGACAATGTCGCCGATAGGGGAATATTTATACCTGATGTAGCAATTAATTTACATTATCGTAACGTAGCGCAATTAATTATAAGCTCGATGAATTATATGAAATTGAAACTTCATTATTCACCGGTAATTATGTGCGCCACCTGAACTTGGGCGTTCGCTCGGCACTGTTAAGCCCGTGTTAAATTGGTTAGTATGCCCTCATTCATCAACCGCATTCTTTCAGGTAGTGATATGGAAATAACCCCGCGTGAAAAACGCGATCGGCGAAAGGCATTTATCGCGCCGTTTTTCCTGATATTAATTTGGTCGACGGGTTTTATTGCCGCGCGTGCGGTGGCGGATCATGCCGATCCCAACCTTTTCCTGACCTTTCGCTTTTTGATCGCCGCCGCGGTATTCGCTTTGCTGGCATTGCATTGCGCCTGGCCCAAGGGGCGGCAGTTCGTGATGCACCTGCTGACCGGCATGTTGATGAATGGCGTTTATCTCGCTGCAAGCTGGTGGGCGGTGGCGAACGGCCTGGCGGCCGGGGTGATGTCGCTGATCGGCGGATTGCAGCCGTTGTTCACCGCGCTGATTTTCGCGTTGGTGCTGCGCAAATCGATAGGGTTACGCTCCTGGGCCGGGCTGGCGGTCGGTTTTATCGGCGTTGCGCTGGTGCTCTCCCCTCGACTGACCGGTATCGACGTCGGCAATATGGCGCTGTTGCCGATCCTGATGGGGTTTGGCAGCATCGTCGCGCTGACGATCGGCATCATGGTGCAGAAGTCTTCGCTGGCGGCGGCCGATCTGCGGGCGGCGGGCGCCATTCAGCACCTCGGCGCCGCGATCGTGACCGGCGCGTTGGCGGCCGTGATGGGCTCCGGCGCCTGGGACAATTCGCCGACGCTGTGGTTCTCGCTGCTGTGGTCGGCCGGCGTGTTGTCGCTGGGCGGCACCGCGCTGTTTATCTGGATGGTGCGCCACGGCGATTTGACTCGCATTACCGCGCTGATGCTGCTGGTGCCGCCGGCGGCGGCGCTGCAGGCTTACGCGCTGTTTGGCGAGGCGCTGTCGCTGGTGCAGTTGGCGGGGTTTGCCCTGACCCTGCTGGGGGTCGCCATCGTACAGCGAATTCGCCTGCTGCGGCGTTCTCGCCTGGCCGAATAGTTTGCGACAGGAAGCGCCGTAAAGCCCGCGCTGCCGGGCTTTTTTATTGGCTGAAAAACGTCCAACCTCACAAAACCGAAAGATAACAAAGCAACGCCGTTGCCTCGTCACAGTTATTAACTATATGTTAATTTTTAGTTTATTAAATGTGATCAGGGGATGGATGATGATGATGAAAAAAATCAGCGCGACCGTAGCGGCAATCACTTTGCTAGGCTCCGTTTCCGCCTATGCGGCCTTCCCGGCGGGCTACCCCGCCGACTACCAGAAACTGGTCGACGGCGCGAAGAAAGAAGGCAAGGTGGTGATTTACTCGACCACCGACACCAAGGCGGCGGCGCCGCTGATCCAGGGGTTCGAGGCGTTGTATCCGGGCATCAAGGTCGAATACAACGACATGAACAGCACCGAACTGTATAACCGCTTTATCAGCGAGCAGGCGGCCGGCGGCACCAGCGGCGACGTGGTGTGGAGTTCGTCGATGGACACCATTTTGAAACTGGCGGGCGATTACGCGCAGGAATACGCCTCTCCCGAGCAGGCTCAACTGCCAAAATGGGCGGTATGGCAAGATAAGGTGTATGGCACCACCTATGAGCCGGTGGTGTTTATCTATAACAAACGCCTGATCCCGCAAGGCGATGTGCCGGATTCGCATGCGGCGCTGGCCAAGCTGATCGCCGGCCAGACGGACAAATTCAAGAAGAAAGTCACCACCTACGACATCGAAAAATCCGGCGTCGGCTTCATGCTGTCGGTGCAGGACTTCAAGGCCGATCCTAACTACTTCAAAACGTTGGCCGACGTGGCCAAGGGTGGCCTGGCGGTGCAATCCTCCACCGGCACCATGATGGAACGCGTTTCCTCCGGTGAAAACCTGATCGGCTTCAATATCCTCGGTTCATACGCCGAGGCCCGCGCCAAGAGCGACTCGTCGCTCGGCATCGTCTATCCGAAAGACTATACCCTGGTGCTGTCGCGCGTGAGCTTCATCGGCAAAGAGGCCGGCAACCCTAACGCCGCCAAGCTGTGGTTTGACTATGTGCTGTCGGAGAAAGGGCAAAATATTCTCGCCAATCAGGCGGATATCCCCTCGATCCGCAACGACATCGAAGGCAAGAACGACATCGATGGCATGACCAAGCTGTTGGGTAACGCGCTCAAACCGATCCCGGTCGATGACAGCCTGCTGGAATATCTGCAGCCGGCCAAGCGTCTCGACTATATCAAACAATGGCGCGCCGCCGCGGCGAAATAACAGGGACTGCATTCGGACGCGCGCCTGTCGCACGGGCGCGCGCCCTTTGGTCGTCGTTTACAACCATAGGGAGCATTTATGCAAGCATGGCGCAGAAAGTGGCAGAGTCTGCCGCGCGGCCTGGTGGTGTTGATAACCGCGCTGGTTATCTATGTCCCCCTGTCGTTTATCATCATTCAAAGCTTCCTCTCGGCACCGTTTTTCTCTCCTTCCAAGGTTTTCAGCCTTGAGGCCTTCGAGTTCATCTTTACCGATCCGGATTTCTACAAGGCGCTGAAAAGCGGCTTTATTTTGGCATTCGGCCTGGTGATTATCGCCATCCCGCTCGGCGGTGTTTTGGCCTTCCTGATGGTGCGCACCGATCTGCCGGGGCGGCGGATCATCGAACCGCTGATTCTGGTGCCGATCTTCGTGTCGCCGATGGTGCTGGGTTTCGGTTACGTGGTGGCGGCGGGACCGGTAGGTTTCTTCTCGCTGTGGGCGGAGGCGCTGCTGGGTTTCGTGCCGTGGAACATCTACTCAATGGCCAGCATCGTGGCGATAGCCGGATTGACGCACGTGCCTCACGCGTATCTGTACATCTCCTCGGCGCTGCGCAGCGTGGGCTCCGACGTTGAAGAAGCGGCGCGCACCGCCGGCGCCACGCCGCTGCAGGTGATGACCGCCGTCAGTCTGCCGATGGTGCGGCCGTCTATCTTGTACGCCGGGGTGCTGTTGTTCTTCCTCGGGCTGGAAGTGTTCGGCCTGATGCTGGTGTTGGGCGATCCGGAAGGCAACCTGGTGCTGGCGACCTACCTGTACCAGTTGACCAACAAGCTGGGCACGCCGTCTTACCATCTGATGGCGGCGGTGGCGGTGGTGCTGATTTGCATCACTATTCCGTTGGTGATGCTGCAGCGCCGGCTGATGCGCACCGCCAATCGCTTTGTCACCGTCAAGGGCAAAGCCTCGCAGGCCCGCGCGCTGCCGCTCGGCAAATGGCGCTGGGTGGCTGGCGCGGTGGTGGTGTTCTGGCTGACCGTGACCATCGGCGTGCCGCTGATCGGCGTGGTGCTGCGCGCCTTTATCTCTAACTGGGGCGTGGGCGTGTCTGTCTGGGACGAGCTGTCGATCAACACCTTCCGCACCATCTGGGCGCAGCCCAACCTGCTGCGCGCCATCGTCAACTCGATGGCGATCGGGGTGATCGGCGGGGCGCTGGCGGTGGCGTGCTACCTGTTTATCGGCATCGCCATGCACCGCAAGCCGGATGGCGCCACGCGCTTCCTCGACTACAGCGTACTGGTGCCGCGCGCGGTGCCGGGGCTGTTGGCCGGTCTGGCATTCCTGTGGGTGTTCCTGTTCTTGCCGATGTGGCTGGACAAATCGCTCAAGGAGGGCTGGCTGTCGGCGTTGCCGATGGCCGAGTGGCTGCGTGCTAACTGGATTGTCTGGCTGCGTTCGCTGCGCAGCACTATCTTCAGCGTCTGGCTGGCTTACACCGTGGTATGGATGGCCTACGGCCTGAGGCTGATCTCTTCCACGTTGCTGCAGGTGGGGCCGGAGCTGGAGGAGGCGGCGCGCAGCGCCGGCGCCAGCCGCGGCCAGATCACCCGCCACGTCACCATTCCGCTGTCGCGCTATGGCCTGATCGGCTCTTGGCTGCTGATGTTCCTGATTTTTGAACGCGAATATTCCACCGGGGTGTATCTGCTGTCTCCGGGCACGGAAACCATCGGCTCGATGCTGGTTTCTCTGTGGGCCGCGGGCGCTATCGATATCGTCGCCGCGCTGTCGTTCATCAATATCCTGCTGGTGGTGCTGGGGTTGGGGATCGCCTTGCGCTTTGGAGTGAAATTACATGATTGAACTTTCGGTAGAGAATCTGCATTTGACCTATGGCGACAACCCGGTGCTGAAAGGGGTGTCGATGGATCTGAAACGGGGCGAGGTGGTCTCGCTGCTGGGCCCGTCGGGCAGCGGCAAAACCACGCTGCTGCGGGCGGTGGCCGGGCTGGAGAAACCGAGCCAGGGGCGGATCGTCATCGGCAATAACCCCGTGTACAACGGCAGCGCGCGCAGCGAAATTCCCGCCGAAGAGCGCAACCTGGGGCTGGTGTTTCAGTCCTATGCCCTGTGGCCGCATAAAACGGTGTTTGAGAACGTCGCTTACCCGCTGAAGCTGCGTAAGACCGCCTCGGCGGAAATCGCCCAGCGGGTGCAGGCGGTGCTGGATCAGCTCGGGTTGGGGCATCTGGCCAAGCGGCACCCGCACCAGCTTTCCGGCGGCCAGCAGCAGCGCGTGGCGATCGGGCGTGCGCTGGTCTACAACCCGCCGGTGATCCTGCTGGATGAGCCGCTGTCCAATCTCGACGCCAAGCTGCGCGAAGAGGCGCGGGTATTCCTGCGCGAGCTGATCATCAAGCTCGGTCTGTCGGCGCTGATGGTGACCCACGATCAGAACGAGGCGATGGCCATTTCCGATCGCATCCTGCTGCTCAATAACGGCAAAATCGAACAACAGGGCACGCCGCAGGAGATGTACGGTTCACCCACCACGCTGTTCACCGCCGAGTTCATGGGCAGCAACAACCGCTTGCCGGGCAAGGTTGTCGCGCGGGAAGGCGACCGGGCGCGCATCGAAGGCAAGGATTGGGCGCTGTGGGGCAAAGCGGGCGCCGGCGTGCAGGTCGGGCAGGAGGGCACGGCGGTGATCCGCGTGGAGCGCGTACGGTTGGGCGAAGATCCGCAGGGCAACCAGCTTGAGCTGCCGTTGCTGACCAGCATGTATCTCGGCGATCGCTGGGAATACCTGTTCCGCACCGTGGCCGAAGATTTCGTGGTGCGCGCCTATGGCCAGGAGGCGCGCGATCGGGCGCTATGCCGGCTCTCCCTGCCGGCCGATCATCTGTGGATATTCCCGAAAGCCTAATCAGGACGCCCGCTGATGCGGGCGTTCCGTTTACAGAGTTAAACCGTTAGCGGCGATCTTTTCCGAACTGTATACGTTTCCCGGCTGGCAACGTCGGCGAAAGTGCGGGTGACGGTCGAATTTTTGCGCGACTATTTCCGCGAGCACTACGGCGAAACGGGGCCGGCGAGCGAAAATCCACCGCGGCCTTAAGGCCAAAAATGTGCGCCAGATCATCTTATGCTCGTAAAACTCCCCTCCGTTACCTGAGGAACTGTTGCACCTGTTTCTTTTGCCAAAACTTTGGTTTATGCTCAGCTGAAGCGTTTCAGTTGAAGCACTCTTCGACAGAAATGCCGATGTGACGGCGGCGAAAAGCCGCTGAAGCGCGGGAATAATGCAAACTCGGCGATTCACAGCGGGCGGTGCGATCCACTACTCTATGCGGGTTAGTGAGACAACCAGTCAGCGCCGGGCGGCGCCGGTGAGTCACCCGGCGTGGACGGCCCTTTTTCAGGAGCAGCATGACCATCCGCATAGCGATAAACGGCTTTGGCCGCATCGGCCGCAGCGTATTGCGCGCACTGTACGAATCGGGACGACGGGCGGAAATCTCCGTGGTGGCGATCAACGAGCTGGCGAACGCCGAAGGCATGGCCCATCTGCTGAAGTACGATTCCAGCCACGGTCGCTTCGCCTGGGATGTGCGGCAGGAGTGCGACACGCTGAGCGTCGGAGACGACGCGATTCGCCTGTTGCACCAGCCGGCGGTGGAGCAGTTGCCCTGGGGCGAGCTGGGCGTCGACGTGGTGTTGGACTGCAGCGGCGTGTACGGCAGCCGGGCGGATGGCGAAGCCCATCTGGCGGCGGGGGCGAAGAAAGTGTTGTTCGCCCATCCGGGCGGCAACGATCTGGACGCCACCATCGTGTTCGGCGTCAACCATCAGACGCTGCTGGCGGAACACCGCATCGTGTCCAACGCCTCGTGCACCACCAACTGCATTATTCCGGTGATCAAGCTGCTGGATGACGCCTACAGCATTGAATCCGGCACCGTGACCACCATTCACTCGGCGATGAACGATCAGCCGGTGATCGACGCGTATCACGCGGATTTGCGGCGCACCCGCGCGGCGAGCCAGTCGATCATTCCGGTCGATACCAAGCTGGCTGCGGGCATCACCCGTATCTTCCCGCAGTTTTGCGATCGCTTCGAGGCGATCTCGGTGCGCGTGCCGACCATCAACGTGACGGCTATCGATCTCAGCGTCAGCGTGAGCGCCGCGGTGAAGGTGGCTGAGGTCAACCAGCTGTTGCAAAAGGCCGCACGGGAATCATTTCGTGGTATAGTTGACTACACGGAATTACCATTGGTCTCGATCGATTTTAACCATGACCCGCACAGCGCTATCGTCGACGGTACGCAGACTCGGGTCAGCGGGCAGCACCTGATAAAGACCTTGGTCTGGTGCGACAATGAATGGGGCTTTGCCAATCGGATGTTGGATACAACACGGGCAATGGCCGCCAGCGGTTTCTAGTACGGCGGCGCCGGCGTGATTGGCGCGCTGCTCAGGCAATTTTATAGAGATTCAATAAAGAGGGTTCACCATGTCTGTAATTAAGATGACCGATCTGGATCTGGCGGGTAAACGTGTACTGATCCGCTCCGATCTGAACGTGCCGGTAAAAGACGGTAAAGTGACTTCCGACGCGCGTATCCGCGCTTCCCTGCCGACTATCGAAGCTGCGCTGAAGCAAGGCGCCCGCGTGATGGTAACCTCCCACCTGGGTCGTCCTACCGAAGGCGAGTACAACGAAGAATTCTCCCTGCTGCCTGTGGTCAACTACCTGAAAGAACACCTGAAATCCCCAGTGCGTCTGGCGAAGGATTATCTGGATGGCGTCGACGTCGCCGAAGGCGAACTGGTGGTGCTGGAAAACGTCCGCTTCAACAAGGGCGAGAAGAAAGACGACGAAACCCTGTCCAAGAAATACGCGGCGCTGTGCGACGTGTACGTGATGGATGCATTCGGCACCGCGCACCGCGCGCAGGCTTCCACCCACGGCGTGGGCAAGTTCGCGCCTGTCGCCTGTGCCGGTCCGCTGTTGTCCGCCGAACTGGAAGCGCTGGGCAAAGCACTGGGCAACCCGGCCCGTCCGATGGTCGCCATCGTGGGCGGTTCTAAAGTGTCCACCAAACTGACCGTGCTGGATTCCCTGTCCAAAATCGCCGATCAGCTGATCGTCGGCGGCGGCATCGCCAACACCTTCGTGGCGGCGCAGGGCAACAACGTGGGCCAGTCCCTGTACGAACCTGACCTGATCCCGAACGCGCAGAAACTGCTGGAAACCTGCGACATTCCGGTGCCGACCGACGTGCGCGTAGCGACCGAGTTCTCCGAAACCGCAACCGCGACCGTGAAGCAGGCCAACGAGATCCAGGACAACGAGCAAATTCTGGATATGGGCGACGTCTCTGCCGAGCGTCTGGCCGTTATCCTGAAGAACGCCAAGACCATTCTGTGGAATGGCCCGGTTGGCGTATTCGAGTTCCCTAACTTCCGTAAGGGCACCGAAATTGTCGCCCGCGCGATCGCCGATAGCGACGCTTTCTCTATCGCTGGCGGCGGCGACACTCTGGCAGCCATCGATCTGTTCGGTATCGCTGACAAAATTTCCTACATCTCCACCGGCGGTGGCGCATTCCTGGAATTCGTTGAAGGGAAACCGCTGCCTGCAGTCGTGATGCTGGAAGAGCGCGCTAAGCAGTAATTCAGACAACGGGAGGCGAAAGCCGCCCGTTTGTTTTATACCGCGCGGCTAACGCTGCGCGGCGTGAAAACATCGATTTACATCCATCTACGGCCGACGAAACAGGACAAAGTAACATGTCTAAAATTTTTGATTTCGTAAAACCGGGTGTCATCACGGGTGATGACGTTCAGAAAGTCTTCGCAGTTGCTAAAGAGAACAACTTTGCGCTGCCAGCGGTAAACTGCGTGGGTACCGACTCCATCAACGCAGTGCTGGAAGCCGCGGCTAAAGTGCGCGCGCCGGTCATCGTTCAGTTCTCCAACGGCGGCGCCGCGTTCATCGCCGGCAAAGGCGTGAAGACCGATGTGCCTCAGGGCGCAGCGATTCTGGGCGCCATTTCTGGCGCACACCACGTTCACCAGATGGCTGAACACTACGGCGTGCCGGTGATCCTGCACACCGACCACTGCGCGAAGAAACTGCTGCCATGGCTGGACGGCCTGCTGGACGCCGGCGAGAAGCACTTCGCCGCTACCGGCAAACCGCTGTTCTCTTCCCACATGATCGATCTGTCTGAAGAGTCTCTGGAAGAAAACATCGAGATCTGCAGCGCCTACCTGAAGCGCATGGCCAAAATCGGCATGACGCTGGAAATCGAACTGGGCTGCACCGGCGGTGAAGAAGACGGCGTGGACAACAGCCATATGGACGCTTCCGCACTGTACACCCAGCCGGAAGACGTGGCTTACGCGTACGAAAAACTGAACGCCATCAGCCCGCGCTTCACCATCGCAGCTTCCTTCGGTAACGTGCACGGCGTGTACAAGCCAGGCAACGTTAAGCTGACTCCGACCATCCTGCGCGATTCTCAGAAATACGTTTCCGAGAAATTCAACCTGCCGCATAACAGCCTGAACTTCGTGTTCCACGGCGGCTCCGGTTCCAGCGATGCGGAAATCAAAGAGTCCGTCAGCTACGGCGTGATCAAGATGAACATCGATACCGATACCCAATGGGCGACCTGGGACGGCATCCTGCAGTACTACAAAGCGAACGAAGCTTACCTGCAGGGCCAGCTGGGCAACCCGAAAGGCGCCGATCAGCCAAACAAGAAATACTACGATCCACGCGTATGGCTGCGCGCAGCGCAGACCAGCATGGTGACGCGTCTGGAGCAGGCTTTCAAAGATCTGAACGCGGTAGACGTTCTGTAATCTTCGGCACCTGTTGCACGATGCAAAAGGCTCCCTGCGGGGAGCCTTTTTTGTTTTCAGCCCAGCAGGCCGGCGCCGACGTTGATCGACAGGCCCAGGATCAGCATGTTGAACACGAACGAAATAACTGACTGCACGAGTGCGATTTTACGCACCTCCGCGGCGCCGACCGCCACGTCGGCGGTTTGCGACGCGACCGCGATGGTGAAGGAGAAGTAGGCGAAGTCCAGATAGGTCGGCTCGGTGAGATTGCCGGGGAACAGCAGCGGCAAAGGATCCCGCTGTGCGCCCTGACGATAAAACTGATGGGCATAGTGCATGGTGAAGGCGGTCGGCAGCAGCAGCCAGGAGACTGCCAGCGTTGCGCCGGTTAACGCCAGATGTAGCGTTTTCAGCGAGTCGCTGGCCTGTTTGGCGCTGCTCAATTCGAACAGGATCGCCAGAATGCTCACCAGACAACCGAAACTGACCAGCGCTAACACCGTGCTGGCGCTTTCATCCTGTCGCCGGGCGATCTGGCGAATGTGCTGCGGCGTGCTGACCAGCATCAGCCGCCAGAGAAACAGCAGATAGAGCCAGGCCAGCGTATTCCAGCCGATCATCAGGCGCTGCAGCAACGAGAGCTGGGCGGGCAGCAGCAGAAAGCACAACAGCCCCGCGCCGACGGAAAACAGCAGCCTGGGCCGCACTTGCCAATAGTGTTTGAGCGAAGAGCGAATGTGCATGAAGAACGGATCTCTTGTCGTGAAATGGCCAACGCGCTGTTTTCAGCATAGAAGAAGCGGCGGGCGGTTTCGGCTATTTTTAACGCTGACGGTTGGCATGAGCCTTTAATGTTGGTTACCCTTAGGCGGTGGTTTCCTACTGGCTGCCGAAGCCAGTGTATTTTTGCGAGTTTCTCCCGTTAGGGACTGAGTTAGGACGACACGAATGAAAGATTTGAATGTAGTAGACGGCATCAACGGTGCCGGCGACTGGTTGGTGAAGAACCAGGATCTGTTGATCCAGTACGCGGTGAATATCGTCGCCGCCATCGTTATCCTGATCATCGGTTCGATCGTGGCCCGCGTGGTCGGCAATGCGCTGAACCGCGTGATGAAACTGCGCGGCATCGACGCCACGGTAGCTGACTTCCTGTCGGCGATCGTACGTTACGGCGTGCTGGCGTTCACCTTCATCGCGGTGCTGGGGCGCGTCGGCGTGCAGACCACCTCGGTGATCGCCGTGCTGGGTGCCGCCGGTTTGGCCGTCGGTCTGGCGCTGCAAGGCTCGCTGTCCAACTTCGCCGCCGGCGTGCTGCTGGTGATCTTCCGCCCGCTGCGCGTGGGTGAGTATGTCGATCTGGGCGGCGTGGCCGGCACCGTCGATCAGGTGCAGATTTTCTCCACCACCCTGCGCACCGCAGACAACAAAACCATCGTGGTGCCGAACGGTAAAATCATCGCCGGCAACATCATCAACTACTCCCGCGAACCGAACCGCCGCGTGGATATCGTGGTAGGCGTGGCCTACAACGCCGATATCGACGTGGTGAAAAAGGTGTTGGGCGACGTGATCGCCGCCGACAAGCGCATCATGCACGCTAAAGGCGTGACCGTGCGTCTGAACGAGATGGCGCCATCTTCCCTGAACTTCGTGACCCGTTCCTGGACCACTAACGCGGAATACTGGAACGTGTACTTCGATCTGATGGAAAACTTCAAGCGCGCGCTGGATGCCCACAACATCGGCATTCCGTTCCCGCAGATGGACGTGCACCTGTATCGCACCGAAGACGCTTCCGCCAAGGCGGAATAACACAGAAGGGGGCCTTGGCCCCCTTTTTTATTGCGGGCCGAGACGCTACCGATGGCGTCTCGGCCTTTTATTTCCGCGAGTTCAGATGCCGGCCGCCGGTTCGGTCAGCGGCGCGCGGCGGCGCAGGCTGAGGCGATAAAGCAGGAAGATGGCGGCTGCGCCCAGCAGCGCCGGCAACGCCAGCCAGAGGAAGAACACTTCTGGCGATCCGGCGGCGGTCATCATCCAGGCGCCGAGCATCGAGCCGACGATCGAGCCGAAGCGGCCATTGGCCATGGCCCAACTGACGCCGGTGACGCGGGCTGCGGTCGGGTAAAGGGTGGCGGAAACCAGGTTCAGGCCGTTCTGCGCGCCGGCCACGCCGAAGCCGATAAGGAACACAATGGCGGCCAGCGTGTAGACGTCGCCCATCAGATACCCGGTCGCGCCGATCACCAGCGCGGCGCCCAGGTAGGAGACGGCCAATACGCGGTAGGGCCCGACCCGATCCATCAGCAGCGCCATGAGGATGGCGCCCAGAGTGCCGCCGAGCGGCACCATGGCTCCGATGCGCGAGGCGTGGGCGATATCGTAACCGGCGTCTTTGAGTATCGTCGGCAACCAGCTGGTGAGCAGGTAGAACACGAACAGCGAACAGAAGAACGCCGCCCACAGCAGCAGGGTGCGCACGGCGCGCCCTTCGATAAACAGATGCGAGATCGGCGATTTGACCTGCGCCGGACGCTCGTCATCGACAATCGTCACACCGGCCCAACGCTGGCCGGTGATGCGCTCGACCACCCGGCGCAGCCGATCGGCATGTTTGGCGCTGGCGGCCATAAAGCGTACTGATTCGGGCATCTGCCAGGCTAACAGCGGCAGCAGCGCCAATGGCGCAATGCCGCCGACCACCAGCAGGCCGCGCCAGCCAAATGCAGGAATGATCTGCCCGGCCAGCAGGCCGCCCAAGGCCAGCCCGGCGGTAAAGCCGCTCCAGCTCAGGGTGACCATCAGCATGCGCCGGCGCGCCGGTGAGTACTCAGAGCTGAGGGTGATGCAGGTCGGTATCGCGCCCCCGAGGCCAATGCCGGTGATGAAGCGCAACAGGGTCAGGGATTCGATCGAATGCGCATAGGCCGAAGCCAGGGTGCAGCCGCCAAACACCAGCACCGCGACGAGCAGCACGCGTTTGCGGCCGATGGCGTCGGCGAGCGGCCCGAACAGCAGGCTGCCGATCAGCAGGCCGAACAATCCCGCACCGAAGGCGGGGGAGAGCTGCGCTGGCTGCAGGCCCCACTCTTCGCGCAGCGCCGGGGCGATATAGCCGATGATGGCGGTATCGAAGCCGTCCAGCAGGGCGATCAGGAAACACAGGGCGAGGATGAGAATTTGATAAGGCGAGATCTTGGCGCGATCGATAATTTCGCTGATGCGAGCGGTATCTGGGCTCATGAGGGTTCCACTGTTATTAAGCCGGTGTGGGCTGGCTGAGGGGCCGTTCAGGCCGCTTTGGCTGGCATCGCGTAGAAATCCGAGTATACACCAGAGCGGGAGCGTTGCGGGGAGGGGGAGTCGATGATAATCGCCCGCCGCAGGAGGCTACTGCGGCGGGCGCTGGCGCGGTTATTTGGCCAACAGTTCTCGGCGCACGATTTCGGCGCCTGCGCTTAAGGCATTCAGCTTGCCGCTGGCGACCTGACGGGGCAGGGGAGCCATGCCGCAGTTGGTCGACGGATAGAGCTTGTCGGCATCGACAAACTGCAGCGCTTTGCGCAGCGTAGCGGCTACTTCCTCCGGCGTCTCAACGGCATGATTCGCTACGTCGATGGCGCCGACCATCACTTTTTTACCGCGAATCAGTTCAAGCAGATCCATCGGCACGTGCGAGTTATGGCACTCCAACGAGATAATATCGATAGTCGACGTTTGCAGCTTGGGAAACGCCTCTTCATATTGCCGCCACTCAGAGCCCAGCGTCTTTTTCCAATCGGTATTGGCCTTAATGCCGTATCCATAGCAGATATGTACGGCCGTTTCACACTTAAGCCCTTCAACGGCTCTTTCCAGGGCGGCGATGCCCCAGTCATTCACCTCGTCAAAGAACACATTAAATGCGGGCTCATCAAACTGAATAATGTCGACGCCGGCGGCCTCAAGCTCTTTGGCTTCCTGATTGAGGATCTTGGCGAACTCCCAGGCCAATTTCTCGCGGCTTTTATAGTGGTTGTCATAAAGCGTGTCGATCATGGTCATCGGCCCCGGCAGGGCCCATTTAATCGGCTGCTTGGTCAGCTGGCGTAAAAATTTGGCGTCTTCAACGAAAACGGGTTTTTGGCGCGAGACCGCCCCCACAACGGTTGGCACGCTCGCTTCGTAGCGATTGCGGATTTTAACCACTTCGCGTTTCTCGAAATCGACGCCGCTGAGGTGCTCGATAAACGTCGTGACGAAGTGCTGACGCGTTTGCTCGCCATCGCTGACGATATCGATGCCGGCCTGTTGTTGCTCTGCCAGCGACAAACGCAAGGCGTCCTGTTTCCCTTCGATTAATTCTTCATTCTGCAATTTCCAGGGCGACCACAGGGTTTCCGGTTGGGCCAGCCAGACAGGTTTGGGCAAGCTGCCGGCGGTCGACGTAGGGAGCAATATTTTCATGATAGATGACCTGTATTTGAGTGAATCAAAGCGCGTAGTGAGCAGACCATTGCTCAAGAAGAGGTTTGTAGGGTTTGATAAATTGCTCTTCCGTAAATTTCCCCTGCTCAATCGCCAACTGGCTACGCTCTTCGCGATCGTAAACAATCTTGGTTAATGAATGATCCTGGTTATTCAGGCTGGGCTGATAGCATTGCCCCGCCGCCGAGTTGGCATTGTAAATTTCAGGCCGATAAATTTTCTGGAAGGTCTCCATCGTGCTGATGGTGCCGATCAGTTCCAGATCGGTGTAATCGCTCAGCAAATCCCCGGGGAAATAAAACGCCAGGGGCGCGACGCTATTTTTCGGCATGAAGTAGCGCACCTGCAGGCCCATTTTTTTAAAATACCGGTCGGTCAGCGAAGCGCCGTCTTGCCGATACTCGTCGCCCAACACCGGGTGTTGATTGCCCGTCCGATGGTAGGTGTCTTTGCTGGACACGCTGAGGCAAATCACCGGCGGTTTGCTGAAATTTTCATGGTATTCGTTTGAATTGACGAAGTGCTTAAAGATATTGCCGTGCAAATCGCCGAAATCATCCGGAATGGTAAATTCCGCCGTGTTTTTATTGTGCGCCGGCAGCAAGACGCTAAAGTCGTAATCGCGCACGTAAGAGGAGAAATTGTTCCCAACGATGCCCTCGATACGCTTTTGCGTTTTTTTATCAAGGATGTTGGTTTTCAGGATTTCGATCACCGGGAAGCTGGCGCCCTGATCTTCAATGCGCATCTCAACCGAGATGATTTCAAGCTCGACCGAATAGCGATCGGCCTTGGGGTTATCCCAATGCGCCAACGTATTGAAGCGATTGTTAATCATCACCAGCGTATTGCGCAGGTTCTCCCGGCGATTTTCCCCTCTGGCCAAATTGGCGAAGTTGGTGGTGATACGCGTACTTTCAGAAGGGTTATAATCTTCATCGAAAGAACTGCTCTTAATCGTAAAGGTAAAGTCTCTATTCATCGTCTTATAGCATCCTGTTATATGATATGAAGGCTGTATTTATCCATTTATTTCAATGGTTTGTTTTTCTCTTTTTTCATTCAGCCGATTTCATATTGTCTGTCGTTAATGAGGTCTATTTTTGCCAGAGTCCCGGTGGGAGTGAAAGAGACTTAATTTCATTACCACATGAGCGGTATTCATGATCTGGCGTTCGGGGCGGTTTACCGCCGTTGCCCTGCGGCGCAAACCGCCGGTGGGTTGGGCCGGCAACCTGGTGCAGCCTGAAAAATTACGGGTATAATCCCTCCATGATCCCACGGCTTCAGACACGAACATGACAAAACTCACCTTACAAGAGCAGATGCTCAAAGCGGGCTTGGTAACCAGCAAGAAAATGGCCAAAGTCCAGAGAACGGCTAAAAAATCACGCGTTCAGGCCCGCGAGGCCAGAGAAGCGGTGGAAGAGAATAAAAAGGCGCAGCTTGAGCGCGATAAGCAGCTGAGCGAGCAGCAAAAGCAGGCCGCGTTGTCCAAAGAGTACAAGGCGCAGGTGAAGCAGCTGATCGAGATGAACCGCATCGTCCTGGCGAAAGGCGATATCGGTTTCAACTTCACCGACGGCAACCTGATTAAAAAAATCCTGGTGGATAAGGCGACGCAGACGCAGCTGATCAATGGCCGCCTCGCCATTGCCCGCTTGGTGGTCGAGAATCGGGAAGAGTGTGAATACGCGATTATCCCCGCGAGCGTCGCCGATAAAATCGCGCAGCGCGATGCGGCCAGCATAGTGCTGCACAGCGCGCTGAGTCAGGAAGAACAGGATGAAGACGATCCGTACGCCGACTTTAAAGTGCCCGACGATTTGATGTGGTAAGCCGCGTTCAGAACGGCGCTGCGTGACGAGCGGTTATCCGCTCTCCGCTGATGGGGTGCACAAAGTCCAGCTCGCTGGCGTGCAGCATCAGCCGCGGCGTCTGTTCGGTACCCGGCAGCAGGCGCCCGCCATACAGATCGCAACCTAAAATAGGATGGCCCAATTGCCGGCTGTGAATACGCAGCTGGTGGGTGCGTCCGGTCTCCGGGGTGAGCTGCACCCGCGTCAGCGGCAGCGAGATCCCGCCTTCCATTTCACGATAAAAACGTTCGACGACCCGATAGCGGGAGCGGGCGGGCTTGCCGTGGAGGGCGCAAATCGACATCAGCGGGAACAACGCCGGATCTTTGGCGATCGCCGCGTCTATTACCCCTTCGTTATCCGCCAGATGGCCGCAGAGCAGCGCGCTGTACACTTTGCCGACGGTGCGTTCGCTGAACTGCCGACAGAGCGCGGCGTTGACGGCCTTGTTGCGGGCCACCACCATCAAACCGGACGTGCCGAAATCCAGGCGGTGCGCCAGGGCGCAGCCGGGGAACCTCTGTACCAGGCGGTGGTGTACCGAATCGAGATTCTGCGGATTCTTGCCCGAGAGGCTGAGCAGCCCGGCCGGCTTATTGATCAGCGCCAGATGATCGTCCTGATAGAGGATCTCTATCTGGTCATGGCATGGCGGGGCGATAAAGGTATCGGTGATCGTAGACATCGGGCGGCCGGCTGGAGGGTGGGTGCGGATGATAGCGAATTTTTCGCCGATGGGCGAATGCGGTTTTCGCTACACTGCGCCTTATGCCCGTTGGCACCCGATGCGGCAAAGCATCGGGTGCCACGGTTAAAGCCCCGGCGCGCTACTGCCCGTAGTAGGCGTGTTGGCCGTGTTTGCGCAGGTAGTGTTTGTCCAACAGTTCGCGCTGCATGCTGTGAATGCCCGGCGTCAGCTGGCGCGAGAAAATGCCCATGTAGGCAATTTCTTCCAGCACCACCGCATTATGCACCGCATTGTGGGCGTCTTTGCCCCAGGCGAAGGGGCCGTGGGCGTTGACCAGTACCGCCGGGATCGCGTTGGGATTGATATCGCGCCGGCGGAAGGTTTCGATAATCACGTTGCCGGTTTCCAGTTCGTAATCGTGCTCAATTTCATCCTGGGTCATCAGGCGAGTGCAGGGGATCGCGCCATAAAAGTAGTCGGCGTGGGTGGTTCCCCAGGCGGGGATGTCCAGCCCGGCCTGCGCCCAGATGGTGGCGTGGCGCGAATGGGTGTGCACGATGCCGCCGATATCGGCGAATTCGCGGTACAGCGCCAGATGGGTGGCGGTGTCCGACGACGGTTTTTTTACCCCCTCGACGGTGCGGCCGCTGGCCAGATCGACCACCACCATATCCTCCGCCGTCATATGCTCGTATTCAACGCCGGAAGGTTTGATCACCACCAGGCCGCGTTCGCGATCCACCGCGCTGACGTTGCCCCAGGTAAAGGTCACCAGCTTATGGCGCGGCAGATCGAGATTGGCCTCCAGCACCTGTTGTTTTAACTGAGTCAGCATGTCATGCCCCCTTGTTGCATTTTCTGTTCGATCCAGCGGCGTGCCTGAACGATCTCGGCCACCGGCTCCTCGGCTTTTTCGGTCCACATCTCAATCAGGAATGCGCCGCGGTAATTGAGGCGCTGCAGCGTGCGAAACACCTCGACGAAGTCGACGCAGCCTTCGCCAAACGGCACGTCGCGGAATTGTCCCGGCGAAACGGCGGTGACCGGGTAGGTGTCTTTCAGGTGAATGGCGGCGATGCGGTCGATGCCCAGCTCCAGCTCGCGCGGCACGTCATTGCCCCAGGCGCTGAGGTTGCCGACGTCCGGATACACCGTGAACCACGGCGAGGCCAGCAGGGCGTCCCAGGCTTTCCATTTACCGATCGAGTTCATAAAGGCGGTATCCATGATTTCCACCGCCAGCATCACCTGGGCGGCGGCGGCACGCTCTACCGCCCACTGCATGCCTTCGCTAAAGCGCGCCAGCGTCCCCTCGTCCTGCTCTTCGTAATACACGTCGTAGCCGGCCAGCTGGATGGTGCGGATACCGACGTCTTTGGCCAGCTGAATGGCCTGTTCCATCACGTCGAAGGCGCGCTGGCGCAGCGCCGGATCGTGGCTGCCAAACGGAAAGCGCCGGTGGCCGGAGAGGCACATCGACGGGATGCGGATGCCGGTTTCCAGCATGGCGTCCACCAGCGCCAAGCGCTGCGCCTTGCTCCAGCTCAGGCGCGCCAGGCGTTCATCGCTTTCGTCCACCGACATTTCGACGAAGTCGAAGCCGCAGGCCTTGGCCAGCGCCAGGCGCTCGGGCCAGCTCAGGTGTTTCGGCAGCGCTTTCTCGTAAATTCCCAACGGGTGCTGACGCATATCATGATCTCCAGATGTCATCGATGGCGGCGCGGAACTGCCTGGCGGCCGCCGGCGGATCGCCGGCCTCGGCCAGCGAGCGGCCGGCGATAAAGGCGGTGACGGCGATCTCTTTAAACAGCGGCAGGTCGGCGGGCGTGATGCCGCCGGTCACCGACAGCGCGATGCCCAGATCGGACAGCGCCTTCATCCGATCCAGATCCTGCCGGCCCCAGGTTTGCCCGCTGGCCTGCGCGTCGCGGCCGCGGTGATAGATCGCCTGGCGAATGCCAAGGCCGCGCCATTGCCGCGCATCCTCCAATGTCCAGCGGCCGAACAGTTCGATCTGGATTTCGCCGCCGTGACGCTCGGCGACCTCCCGCGCGCTGGCCATGGTGGCCAACGGCGCGGCGCAGATCACCGTCATCCAGTCCGCGCCTTGGCCGAAGGCCTGCTCGGCCAGCGTCGCACCGGCGTCGGCCACCTTGAGATCGGCCACCAGCGTGTGCTGCGGACAGCGCTCGCGCAGCGCGCTAACCGCCTGAATGCCGGCGCTGATGCACAAAATGGTACCGGCCTCGATGATGTCCACATGGGGGCTGAGGGGCTCGGCGGTGCGCAGCGCCGTATCCAAACGGGTTTGATCGAGCGCCAGCTGCAGGCGCGGTTTCGTGCTCATGGGGCCTCCTTGTTGGCGGGCTGCAGATTTTGCAATGCAGCAATCAGCGCCTGATAACGTTGGTGTTTGTGGTTGTAAGCTTCGGCGGCGGCCGCATCAGGCAGCAGCCGCTCGATACGCGGCGCCAGCCGGCGCTGGGCGGCGGTAAAATCGCTGAAGACGCCGCTGCCGACCATGGCCGCCATCGCCGCGCCCAAACAGCCGGTTTCCTCCACCTGCGGCAGCTCAACCGGCAGGCCGCTGACGTCGGCGAACATTTGCATCCAGGGGAGGGATTTGGCGGGACCGCCGGTCACGCGCAGCGCCTGCGCCTCAGGGAAACGCCGGCGCATGCGGTTAAGGTGCGTCATGTGGCAGAACACCACGCCTTCGTAGATCGCCTGCACCAGGTGCTCGCGTTGGTGGAAGGCCTGCAGGCCGTAGAAGCTGGCGCTCAGCCCCAGGCCGGCGTTGGAGCCATACAGGAAAGGGGCGAACAGCAGATCGCCGGCGGCTTTCGGCAGGGCGGCGACCCAGCGGTTAAGCTGGTCGTAGTCCTGCAGCCCCCATTGGTGACAGAACCATTCCAGGTTGGCGGCGGAAGTGGGGCTGGCTTCGTGCACGATGTATTGGCCGTTTTCGGCGTGGCGGCCATAGACAAAGGGATGATCGAAACCCTCGACGATGGCGTCGGTGATGCCGCTGGTGACCGACCAGGTCCCCATCACCGCGTTGAGCCGGGTTTCGTCCTGCAGGCCGGCGCACAGCGCGGTGGACACCACGTCGAACAACCCGCCGACCACCGGGGTGCCGATTTGCAGGCCGGTAATGGCCGCGGCGTTTGCCGCGACGCGTCCGGCGATGTCGGCCGAACCGACAATCGTCGGCAGGGCGGGCATGATGTCGCCGATGCCCAGCAGCTGCGCCAGCGCCGGGTCATAGCGTCCGCTGCGCATCTGATACAGGTTGGATTCGGAGATATTGGTTTCTTCGCAGGCCAGCTCGCCGGTCAGGCAATAGCGCAGGTAGTCGTGCGCCATCAGCACGCTGCCGATGCGGGCGTAACGTTCAGGCTGATGCCGCTTCAGCCAGCGCAGCAGTGAGACCGGGTGCCCGGTCCACAGCGTTTGGCGCGTTTGCGGATACAGCGCCTGCGGCACGCCCTGCTGTTGCCATTCCTGCACCAGCGCCAGCGCGCGCTGATCGGAAGAGAGCATGGCGTTGCCCAGCGGCTGCCCCTGCTTATCCAGCAGAAACGCGCCCTTGCCCTGCGCCGAGATGCCGATGGCCTGGATGGCGCCGGCGGCAACGCCGCTGGCGGACAGCACTTCACGAATCACGTCGGCGGCGGTGCGCCACAGCGATGCCATATCGCGCTCGGCCCAGCCGGGATGCGGCGCGACGATCGCCAGATTGCGCCGCGCAACGCCGTGTTCATGGCCCCTGCGGTCGTATAAACCCGCCTTGATGAAGGTGCCGCCGCAGTCGAGCCCCAGCCAATATTCCATCATTCGCTCCTCGTACTGTGGTCGCATTTATTGGGCAGCATCAACGCCAGCACGGAGGCGATCGCCAGCGAGGCAGCCAGGCTGTAGACACCGACATCCTTGTTGAACAGGCTGATCAGGACGCCGACCATATACGGGCCGCAAAAGCCGCCGAGGTTGCCCAGCGCATTGATCACGCCGCGCGCGCCGCCGGCCACTTCGGCGTTGAACAATTTGGGCGGGATGGTCCAGAACACCCCGGCCGCCGCCTGAATAAATACGCCGCAGCCGACCAGCGCAGCGTAAGACCACCAGACGTGATCCTTCAGCAGCACCGACAGCGCCATGCAGGCCGCAAAGCAGGCCAGCGGCAGGGCGACGAAGATTTTGCGCTTGCCGGTGCGATCGGAGAGGGTGGAGATGATCAGCATGCCGAAGATGGCGCCGATATAGGGCAGGATAGCCAGCAGGCCCACTTGCTCCATATCGCCGTGGGTCAGCCCTTTCAAAATGGTCGGCAGCCACAGGGTGTAGCCGTAGATACCGGTCTGGTAGAAAAAATTCACCAGGATCAGCTGCCACATGATCCGGTCGCCCAGCACCCGGCGCAACGAGGCGTTGCGCACCGTTTTTCCTTTGATCAGCAGTTGTTCGTCGTGCAGGGTCTTTACCAGATACTCTTTTTCCGCCTGCGAGATCCATTTGGCCTCCTGGGGGCGGTTGCTGATGGTGAAGTACCACAGCGCCATGACTACCAGCGACAGAGCGCCCTCCACCAGAAACAGCATGCGCCAGTCCCAGGCGGTGATGATCCAACCCGACAGCGGGGCGGTGAGAATGCCGGCGATCGGCACGAACATGATGACGATGGCGTTGGCGCGGCCGCGCTCCTTATCCGGGAACCAGTTGCTGATCATGGTCAGCACCACCGGCAGCATGCCGCCTTCGGAAACGCCGAGGGCGAAGCGCAGGAACAGCAGCTGATACTGGTTGGTGACCAGCCCGGTCAGCACCGAGATCACCGCCCAGGCCAACAGTGACCAGCCGATGAATTTCTTGCCGTTGCCGTATACCGCCAGCTTGCCGCCGGGCACCTGCAGAAACAGGTAACCGATGAAGAAGATGCCGCCGGCCAGCCCGGCCATCGAGGCGGTGATGCCGAGTTCGTCATCCATGCCGCCGGGCATGGCGAAGGCGATGTTGACCCGGTCCATGTAAGAAATGATGCAGGTGATGAGGATCGGCGGCACGATCCTCAGCCAGCGGAGCTTGGGGATCGCCTGGCTTTGGCTGACGGAAACGGAGGCTGTATTCATAAGGACCTCTTTCGATGTTCGCTTTTTTGTAGGGTCGGGCGTTATTGTTTTGCTTGATTTGGGCGCAGGGGCGCCCGCACAGGCCCATGGACCGGTGTTGTTATCGTTACGGGTGTGGCGGCTATCAGGCGCTAAACGACGCCAGCGGTATCTTCACCACCACCTTGCGTATCGCGCTGGGGCGTTGGTTAATACAGGCCGGGCGATGCACGTCCTGTGGGAAAAATACCGCGAAGTTGCCGGGCCGCATCGTGAGCCAGGATTCGTCGGCCACGTCCTGATAAAACAGGATGTCGCGCTGCGCCAGCAGCTCCTGATGAACGACGTTGTCGCCGTTGTCCGCCGCTACGCCGATAAGTTCGGTGCCGCTGACCAGAAACTGCACGTCGACGTTTTGCCGGTGGACTTCCGGGCGCAGCGCGTCCGGTGGTTGGGTATGCAGATCCAGCACCTGCACCACGTAGCCGGTGGCGGGATCTTCATAGCGCCCTGCGGGCAAGACGCTGAAATCGGTGCGCTGCAAATAGGCGACGGCGTTGGCGACCGGCGTCGGGTACTGCTCGGGCGCGGTGTTGGCGATGTGGCCGAATATCATGATGATCCTCCCGTTACAGCGCCTGAATGCGCGCCCAGACTCGTTCGTCGACCGGAATGCCGTCGCGCAGGTTCTCTGCCAGAATGCGCGGGAACTTGTGGCCTGGCAGGCGAATGGCGACGTCGGGGTTGTCCCGTTCGGCGCTGGTGACGTAATCCATGATGCGCTGCAGTTTTTGATCGCGGCTGTCGCCGTCGATCAACCGGTCTATCTCAATCGCGATGAACACCTGCGAGATGCCGTATTCGTCGCGGTGATCTTCCGTCACTTCCGCCACCGAGGCGCCGCCTGACAGCAGGGTGGCGATCATGTCCAGCACGATCGACAACGCCGATCCTTTCCAGTACCCCATCGGCAAAATGCGCCGATTCTCTTCGATGGTGGCCGGATCGCGGGTCAGATGGCCGTCGTTGTCGAAGCCGCCGTCCACCGGCAGGGTTTTGCCCGCAAGCCGGTTCAGCTCCAGCGCGCCGTAGGAAAACATCGACATCGACATGTCCACCATAGTGATCGGGTTGCCCGGCACGGCGACGATCAAAGGGTTGGTGCCGATACGGCACGTTTTGGCGCCCCACGGCGGCATCACGGCGATCGAGTTGGTCCAGCAAATGCCGATATAGCCTTTCTCCGCCGCCTGCCAGCCGTAACCGCCGCCGCGCATCCAGTGGTTGGCGTTGCGCAGCGCCACCAGGCCGATGCCATGATCGTCGGCCAACTGCATGGCGCGATCCATCATGCGGCGGGCGGTAAGGTTGCCGATACCCTGGTGCGCATCCCATTGCTCGATCGCCCCCAGAGACAACAGTTTGCTGGGTTCAGCGTCTGGCACGATATCGCCGGCGTCCAGCTGCTGAATAAAGCGCGGAAAGCGGTTAACGCCGTGGGAGTAAACGCCGCTGGCGGTGGTGTCGGCGAACATGCCGGCGCAGTCGTCGGCGAGATGTTCCGCCACGCCGCGCGCCAGCAGCACGCGTTTGAATTGCTGTTTTAATTCGCTGTAACTCACTCTCATGCCGGTTCTCCGCCTGTGCGAATCGTCTGTTTTTGGTTCGCTAAATTTCAATATGCGAAATTGCATTTCAAATAAATGCTATCCCGGCGATTCAGGGAAGTCAAAGCAAGGGGGAGTAAAATTATTCATGAAAAACATGACGTTAAAATTGAGTGGTGATTTTGTGATCGTCGCCACATTTTGGTGGAGATGGCGTGCTTCAGACGTGGCAAAGCAGGGCGGGTCGAAACCCACCCTGCGTCTTGCAAGACCCCGGCTAACCGCGGGTGTTCAACACCATGCGGTAGAGCGAGGTGGTGGCGGTGATATAGAGCTCATCGCCGTTCGGGCCGCCGAAGGTGCAATTGGAGACGCGTTCCGGCACGCTGATTTTGTCGATCTGTCGCCCCTCTGGATCAAAGACCAGCACGCCGTCGGCGCAGCTGCAAAACAGATTGCCGGCCCGGTCGACGCAGAACCCGTCCGGGAAACCGGGCTCCACCGTGGCGAAACGGCGGCCGGCTTCCAGCTTGCGGCCGTTGACCGCATAGACGCGCAGCTCGCGGCGGCCCAGCGTCGGAAAATCCACGATCGACATGTCCGCCACGTACAGCCATTTTTCATCCGGTGAAAACGCCAGACCGTTCGGGCGCTGCAGGTCGCAGGCGGCGATGGTCAGCGAACCGTCGCGCGGATCGAAGCTGTAGAGGTAACAGCCGATCACCTGGCTTTCCGATTTGTAACCCTCTTCGTCGCCGATGATGCCGTAGGGCGGATCGGTGAACCACAGGGTGCCGTCGGAACGCACCGCCACGTCGTTCGGCGAGTTAAAGCGCTTACCGTCGACGCGGTCGATCAACAGGCGCACTTCGCCATCGCTTTCGGTGCGGCTGATGCCACGCCGCCCGTGTTCGCAGCTGACCACGCGCCCCTCGCCGTCGCGCGCATTGCCGTTGGCGTAGTGCGACGGCGAACGGTATAGGGCCAGCTCACCCCGGCGTGACCAGCGGAACATGCGATTGCCTTTCACGTCGCTGAACACCACCGCATCCTCCTGCGGTAGCCAGACCGGCCCTTCGGCCCAAATCGCCGGTGAGCACAAGCGCTCGAGCTGAGCGTGCGTGCGCAATGAATGCCGAATGCCGCCGTTCACTTCACGCCCCAGATCGCTTTGTAATGGCCCTGATAATCATTTTGCGGGTCATACAGGTTATTGGCGCCGCCGTCGGCGGCGATATTGTCGCGTGTCACCAGGTGCGCCGGCGTGACGTAGCCGGAAGGCGGCTGCTTGGCGAAGGCGCGGTTGAATTCGTCCAGCAGTTGCCAACCGTGCAGCTTCAAGGGCTCCGGCACCGTCGCCGACTGGCTGTCGCCTGACCGGATACGCTGGTAAGCGGAGATCGAACCGTCGCCGGCCGACACGTTGTAAGGCGCGTTCTTGCCGCCTTTGCCGGCGGTCTTCAGCGCCGGGGCCATAAAGTCGAAGTACAGATCGTTGATCGCCAGCGCATATTGGAATTTGTCGCCGTACTTCTGCAGCAGGCTGAAGGTCATCGCCGGCATGCGGTTGGCGGTATCGGCCAGCGGCGTGTCGATGAATTCCAGCAGCGTGCAGCCGCTGCATTTGGCGATCTCTTCTTTCATGACGTTGGCCTTGTCCAACGCGATTTGGTACAGCGAGTCGGTGAAGATCAACACGCTCGCCTTGCCGCCGGACTGAACCACCGCGTATTGCGCGGCGATGCGCGCCACTTCGTTGGAATCCGACGTGACGTTATAGAACACGTTGTATTTGGCGATGGGGCCCGGTTCCGGCACCGCGTGCCAGGCGGTCAGCACGATGCCCTGCTGTACGGCCTTTTTCAGCGGGATCTTGGCGACGTTAGGGTTCCAGCCGCCGATCACGATGCCGTCCGGTTTCTGGGCGATGGCCTGATTGAGCGATGCCAGCTGATCTTTCACCGAGCCGCCGCCGTCGAGCGTTTCCAGCTTCCAGCCGGCGGCTTTCGCCGCTTCGCTCAACCCCTGTTGCACCCCTTGCACGCCGCCGTTCTTCATGTCGGAGGCGATAAAAATGATCTTCTTGTTGGCCTGCAGCTGCGGGCCGCTGGTGGGGCCGTCCCACTGGGTGGCGCTGGCGGTGGCCTTCGCGACGGCGGCGGTGGCCTGATCGAGATAGGCGTCGGCCCAGACCGGCGATGCGGCGAGCAGCAAGGTCGTGAACCCCGGTAACAGCCAAATGCGTTTCATGGTGTGCTCCTGGTTTAAGGGTGGGTCGCTGTCTGATTGTTGTTGTCAGCCGGCGTCGCCTGGCTGCGTTGTACCGCTTTCTGATTGAGCAGCCGACGGCGTTGGGCATAGCCGGCCAGGGTGATCGACAGCAACAGCGTCGCGCCGTTGAACAGCGGTTCGACCCAGAATTCGCCGCCGAACTGCTGAATGCCGGCGATGCCGATTGCCAGAATGGCGATGCCGACCACGGTGCCCCAGACGTTGACGCGCCCTGGGCGAATGGTGGTGCTGCCGAGGAAGGCGCCGACCAGCGCCGGCAGCAGATAGTCCATGCCGACGCTGGCCTGGCCGACGCCCTGTTCGGCGGCGATCAATACGCCGCTGAAACCGGTGAGCACGCTGGAGGCGATGAAGGCGCCGATGGTAAAGCGATTGACCGAGATGCCGTTCAGGCGCGCCGCCGCCGGGTTGCCGCCCACCGCATACATGCAGCGGCCGAGCGGGGTGTGTTCGGTGATGAGCCATAGCACCACCGCGACGATCAGCACGTAAAATGCCACGATCGGAATGCCGGCGATCTCGGTGTGGTGCAGCGCGATGAAGGCATCCGGCAAGTCGCCGACGATCTGCCGCCCGCCGGAGTGCCACAGGGCAATGGCATACAGTACGGTGCCGGAGCCGAGGGTGGCGACGAAGCTGTCGATATCGGCCAGCGCCACCAGAATGCCGTTCAGCAACCCGTACAGCGCCGAGATCGCCAGCACCGTCAGCACCGCCATCTGCCAGGAGAAGCCATATTCCACCTGCAGCGTGATCGCCAGAATGTGCCACAGCACAATGCCGAAACCGACGTTAAGATCGATCTTGCCCACGATCATCGGGATGGTCGCCGCCAGCGCCAACAGGGCGATTTTGGCCTTGCTCGACAAGATAGCCTGCAGCGTCAGCATCGATGCGAAGGAGGGGGTGAGCAGTGAGAAGAGCACGACCAGCGCGATGCACAGCAGCAGCAGGCCATAGCGGGTGAGAACCTGCATCAGCCACGGGCCGGCGCCGTCCTGCGCCAGACTGACGCGCTGCTCCAGCGCGGTTGATTTAACGGATGTTTTAGACATGGCCTACCTCGGATTCTGACGTGATTGCGACGCTTTCCCCGGTGCTGGCTGAGGCCAGCTCCAATAAATTGGCGAATGACACCTGCTGATTTTTCAGCTCGCCGACCACTTTCCCGCGGTTGAATACCAGTGCGCGGTTGCAAATATGGGCGATCTCCTCGAAATCGTTGGAGATAACCAGCACCGCCACGCCTTCCGCCAGGGATTTATTCAGCAGGTGGTAGATTTCCGCTCGCGCGCCGACGTCCACGCCGGCGGTGGGATCTTCCAGGATCAGCAGCGGCGCCCCCAGATGCATCCAGCGCGCCATCACCACCTTTTGCTGGTTGCCGCCGGACAGTGCGCTGATATCGATATTGACGTCCTTGGGGCGTACGTCGAACAGCTGCACCTTCCACCAACTGGCGCCGATCTCCGCTCGCCGTCCGTAGCGGGAGAGCAGCCGGTGGCCGCTGGCGCAGGGGTTGATAAACAGGTTTTCACGCACGGTCATCGACATCACCAGGCTTTCGCCGGTGCGATCGCCCGCCACCAGCGAAACGCCGCAGGCCATCGCCTGCTGCGGGGTGCTCGCCTGATAGGGTCGATCGCGAAACCGAATCGTGCCGCCGTCGGCCTGGCGCAACCCGAACAGCAGCCGGCCAATTTCTTCTTGTCCGGCCCCGCGCAGGCCGGCCAGCGCCAGCATCTCGCCCGGCTGCAAGTCGAAGCTCACCGGGCCGATATCGCCCACCGTGACGCTATCGAGCTGCAGCACCGGCGGACGATGTTCCGGCAGCGGTTCGCGCTGGTCGTCCGCCATCGCTTCGCCGACGATGGTTTGCACCAGATCGCGCAGCGAGTAGTCGGCGGTGCGGCCGCCGGCGACATAGCGCCCGTCGCGCATCACGCAGATCCGGTCGGCGATTTCGATCACTTCGTCCAGGCGGTGGGTGACGTAAATCATGCCGACCTTTTTGGCGCGCAGCCGGTTGATCACGGCGAACAGATGACGCACGTCGTTGGCGGGCAGGGAGGCGGTCGGTTCATCCAGCACCAGCAGCTCGGCATTGACCGCCACCGCGCGAGCGATCGCCAGCAGCGATTTTTCGGTGCGCGACAGTTCGAAAACGCGCGCATCGGGATCGAGTGCGATGCCGACGTCGTGCAGCGCCTGCGCCGCACGGCGGCGAATGGCGCGCCAGTCGATCAACCCAAAGCGGCGGGGAAACCCCATCACCAGCGCCATGTTTTCCGCCACCGTCATCCATTCGATCAGGCCGAGATCCTGATGAATAAAAGCGATCGGCTGGCGGCTGGCGCTTTTTATCGCGGCGGCGGAGGCGATGCTTGCGCCCTGAAAGCGAATATCGCCGCCGTCGCGCGGGTAGACGCCCGCCAGCACTTTGATCAGCGTCGATTTACCGGCGCCGTTTTCGCCCAGCAACGCCAGAACCTCGCCCGGCATCACCTGTAGGCTGACGTCGTTGACCGCCACGTTGCCGCCAAATCGTTTGACGATGTGGTTGAGGGTAAGGATGGGTTGTGCCGCATTATCGATAGTCATGTGATGCGCCCCTGGTGTTGCGCCCGTGCGAAGATGCCGGGCAAATCAGCTAAACCGCTGGTGAGTATCTGGCCTTTAAATTTCAACATGCGAAATTCAATTTCAAAAATAATATGACGTTCGTTGCGCTAAATCAAAGGCGATGAGGTTTTAATTGTTGTTATTAAACAATGAGTTATTTTTTACTTTGCGGAAATGTGATCGATGGCTCACTTCAATGTGGGGGAAATATTGCGGATTTTTGGCCCGCTGCGGACAATGAAACGGCGTTCCGTCTTCACCTGATGCGGGCCTTGGGGTAACATGCCCGGCAAAGAGCCTGCTGACTTCGCCGCAGCGCCGGTTGGCGGTTCGACACTGGAGAGATTTTCGCTATGAGCCTGAAAGCCGTCGACGAGAAAGATGACAAGAAAGACAAACCGTTGGGCAGCCAAAGCCTGTTCCGCGGTTTGCAGTTGATTGAGATCCTGAGCAATTTCCCCAACGGATGTCCGCTGGCGCATCTGTCCGAGCTGGCCGGCATGAACAAGAGCACGGTGCACCGCTTGCTGCAGGGGTTGCACACCAGCGGCTATGTGACCCAGGCGCCGTCGCCGGGCAGCTACCGCCTGACCACCAAGTTCATTTCCATCGGCCAGAAGGCGCTGTCGTCACTCAACATCATTCACGTGGCCGCGCCGCATTTGGAACAGCTGAACCTGGAAGTGGGCGAGACGGTCAACTTCTCCAGCCGCGAAGACGACCACGTCATCCTGATCTACAAGCTGGAGCCGACCACCGGCATGATGCGCACCCGCGCCTATATCGGCCAGCATATGCCGCTGTACTGTTCGGCGATGGGTAAAATCTTCATGGCTTACGGCAACGATGATTACCCGGCTCACTACTGGCAGACTCACCAGCAGGAGATTCAGACGCTGACGCGCAATACCATTACCGAGCTGCCGAAGATGTATGAGGAGTTGGCCGATATTCGTCAGCGCGGCATGGCGATGGATCGCGAGGAAAACGAGCTGGGGGTCTCCTGCGTGGCGGCACCGGTGTTCGATATTCAACAGCGCGTGCCTTATGCGGTGTCGGTTTCTCTGCCGACCGCCAAGCTGCAGCAGATCGGCGTCAAAAGCCTGATCAAACCGGTGCTGGCCACCGCGCAACGCATCTCTCAGGAGCTGGGGTTCGTCACGCCGATTTAAGTATTAGCATCTCTGATACTAGATTAGAAACATCAATTTCACCTAATGATCGCTTCCTCGTATGATGCGCGTGTTGACCGACACGCGCCTTCGTCCGGCGCCTTTTATCATTCGAGGAATCTCCCATGTTAGCCGTCTTCCTGCAGGGGTTTGCCCTGAGCGCCGCCATGATCCTGCCGCTGGGCCCGCAGAACGTATTCGTGATGAACCAGGGCATTCGCCGCCAGTATCATTTGATGATTGCCTCACTGTGCGCGCTGAGCGATATCGTGCTGATCTGCGCCGGGATTTTCGGCGGCAGCGCATTGCTGACCCGCTCGCCGCTGCTGCTGGCGCTGGTCACCTGGGGCGGGGTGGCGTTTCTGCTGTGGTACGGGTGGGGCGCGTTCCGTTCCGCCTTCAGCCCGCAACCGGCACAGGCCGCGGCGCAGGAGCTGGCGCAGAGCCGCTGGCGCCTCGTGGTCACCATGCTGGCGGTCACCTGGCTGAACCCGCACGTCTACCTGGATACCTTTGTGGTGCTCGGCAGCCTGGGCGGGCAGCTGACGGCGGACGTGCGCTCCTGGTTCGCGCTTGGCGCGGTCAGCGCGTCGGCGGTGTGGTTCTTTGGCCTGGCGCTGCTGGCCTCCTGGCTGGCGCCGTGGCTGAACACGCAGCGGGCGCAGCGCATCATCAACGCGCTGGTCGGGCTGGTGATGTGGGGCATCGCGCTGCAGCTGGCCTGGCAGGGGGCAAATTTATAAGAATTTGTCACTAATCCGAATTCAAAACGCCGTGCGATATGCTACGTTTGATGCCAGGAATCCGGCGGTTCTCACAGGGAAAAGCCGGCGATCAGAGACAGCCTGTCATTAAGGAGACACTGTGAAGCTAAAAGCATTGGCTATGGCCGCAATGGTCGGATTAGGGACGTTACCGATGGCGCTGCAGGCGGCTGAAGTGCCTGAAGGGCCGCACGTCGTCACCTCCGGCACCGCCAGCGTGGACGCCACGCCGGATATCGCCACCCTGGCGATCGAGGTGAGCGTTTCCTCCAAAGACGCCGCTCAGGCGAAGAAGCAGGTAGACGAGCGCGTGGCGCAGTACTTTGATTTCCTGCAGAAAAACAACATCGAGAAAAAAGACATCAGCGCCGCCAACCTGCGCACTCAGCCGGAATACGACTACCTGAAAACCGGCGAGTCGGTGCTGAAGGGCTACCGGGCGGTGCGCCAGGTGCAGGTCACCCTGCGCCAGTTGGACAAGCTGAACGAGTTGCTGGACGGCGCGCTGAAATCCGGCCTGAACGAGATCCGCGCGGTGGAGCTGGGCGTCGCCAAACCGGACGTATATCGCGAGCAGGCGCGGCAAAAAGCGATCGAGAACGCGACTCAGCAGGCCGAATCCCTGGCCAAAGGCTTCCACGCCAAGCTGGGGCCGGTGTACAGCATTCGCTACCGGGTCGCCAACTATCAGCCGATGCCGGTGGCGCGGATGTATAAGGCGGCCGGCGCGGCGGCGGAAAACGACGCGGCGCAAACCTATGAACAGCAAAGCATTCACTTCGACGATCAGGTGGATGTGGTGTTTGAGCTGCAGCGCAACGCCGCGCAGTAAGGGCGTTGTATTGAAGAAAAGGTTCGCGACGGCGAACCTTTTTTCGTTTTAATCCTGGCGCAATACCTGGTGGCCGTGTTCCAGCAATGCGTCGGTCACTTTTCGCATCATGCGGCTTTCCGGCGCGAAGCGGTGCCAGTACAGCATGCGGCGCTGGTACAGCCCCGGCGTCAGATCGATCAGTTCACCGGATGCCAGCTCCTTTTCGATCTGCAGATGCGGGATCATGCAGCAGGTGGTGCCCTGACGCGCCAGCTGGACGAAGGCTTCCGATGAGTTCACGATGTGGCAGGGCACGCTGCCCGGCGACAGATCGAAGTTCTGCTGCAGGAATGCCTGGTGCATGTCGTCGAGATGGTCGAAGGCCACCGCCGGCGCTTTCAGCAGCGCGGAACGGGTGACGCCGTTCGGGAAATAGCGCTCGGCGAAGCCGCTGGAGGCCACGAACAGGTAGTCCAGCGCCCCCAGCCGATCCACCAGGCAGCTCGGCAGCGGCTGCGGCTGAATACTCACCGCGCCCACCACCTCACCGCGGCGCAGCCGCTCCTGGGTGCGGGTTTCATCTTCCACCTGCAGATTCAGACGAATGGGGGAGTCCGCCAGCACCGGCTTCAGCGCCGGCAGCAGCCAGGTCGCCAGACTGTCGGCGTTGACCGCCAGCGACAGCAGCAGCGGCGTATCGACGCCGGTGTCATTGCCGAGCCACTCTTCTTCCAGCAGCTCCACCTGATGCAGCAGCGCCAGCAGCTTTTGCCCTTGTTCGGTCGGGCGCGGCGGCACGGTGCGGACTAGCAGCGGTTGGCCGAACAGGTTTTCCAGCTGTTTGATGCGTTGGGATACCGCCGATTGCGTGATACAGAGTTTTTGCGCGGCGCGCTCGAAGCCGCGCTCACGGATCACCGCGTCCAGCGCTTGCAGCGTACGATAGTCTGGGCGTTTCATCGGAAAGATATCCCTTAAATTAGAATGATACCGGCACTATGCCACATTTTACGCATGGCGCAGGTGGAAAAATCACGCCCCCAGCTCGCCGCCAAGCGGGTAAAAATGCGGGCTGCGGTAAATAAGTGTGATCCTGCCGGCGTGAAAAACAGCGTTTTACCCTATAATACGCACACGTTTTCGTACAGAGGCAAGGGACATATTATGACGCAGGATGAACTGAAAAAAGCGGTGGGCTGGGCGGCGCTGGAATACGTGACGCCGGGCACCATCGTCGGGGTCGGCACCGGCTCTACCGCCGCCCACTTTATTGACGCGCTGGGCTCCATCAAGCACCAGATCGAAGGCGCGGTGTCCAGCTCCGATGCCTCCACCGCCAAGCTGAAAAGCCTCGGCATCCACGTGTTCGACAGCAACGAAGTGGACTCGCTCGATATCTACGTGGACGGCGCGGACGAAATCAACGGCCATATGCAGATGATCAAGGGCGGCGGCGCGGCGCTGACGCGCGAGAAGATCATTGCCGCCATCGCCAAGAAATTCATCTGCATCGTCGACGCCAGCAAGCAGGTGGACGTGCTGGGCAAGTTCCCGCTGCCGGTGGAAGTGATCCCGATGGCCCGTTCCTATGTGGCGCGTGAGCTGGTGAAACTGGGCGGCCTGCCGGAGTATCGCCAGAACGTGGTGACCGACAACGGCAACGTGATCCTCGATGTGCATAACCTGAGCATCACCGACGCCGTGGCGCTGGAGAACAAGATCAACGGCATCGCCGGCGTGGTGACCGTGGGGCTGTTCGCCAACCGCGGTGCGGACGTGGCGCTGGTCGGCACCCCGGAAGGCGTGAAAGTGGTCAAATAAACTTCTGCCGGCTGTGGCCCGGCAGTGCCGGGCCGCATAATTCTTCGGTTAAAATATCTTTTCTGAAAAACGGCAAATTTGGTGACTTATGTCACATTGTGAAAACTGACTCCCCAAAGCTTCTGCCGAAAACTTTCCCTATGGCATTTTCTGCCGTAAACCGCCATCAACGCTGCGCCTTGTCCTGCCGGGCAGGCAATCGTTTGTATTGCCGCCCGCGTTATTTTTGTTATGTTGGATGGGAGCTGTGTCGTCACAGCCGCTTCTGAAGTCTGAACATAGGGTCGGGTAAATGGCAAAAGTATCATTGGAGAAAGACAGGATTAAATTCCTGTTGGTGGAAGGGGTTCATCAGAGCACGGTCGATAATTTGCGTGCCGCCGGTTATACCAATATCGAATACCACAAGGGTGCGTTAGACACCGAATCGCTGAAGGCCTCCATCCGCGATGCGCACTTCGTCGGCATCCGATCGCGCACGCATCTGACCGAAGAAGTGTTCGCCGCCGCAGAAAAACTGGTTGCGGTGGGTTGCTTCTGCATCGGCACCAACCAGGTTGAGCTGAAAGCGGCGACCAAACGCGGTATTCCGGTCTTCAACGCCCCGTTCTCCAATACCCGATCCGTGGCCGAAATGGTGCTGGGCGAGCTGCTGTTGATGCTGCGCGGCATTCCGGCCGCCAACGCCAAGGCGCACCGCGGCGTGTGGCACAAACTGGCCGTGGGCGCCTATGAGGCGCGCGGCAAAAAGCTGGGCATCATCGGCTACGGCCATATCGGCACCCAATTGGGCATTCTGGCCGAAGGGCTGGGCATGAAGGTGTTCTTCTACGACATCGAGAACAAGCTGCCGCTGGGCAATGCGCAGCAGGTGCGCCATCTGTCCGATTTGCTCAATATGAGCGACGTGGTGACGCTGCACGTGCCGGAAACACCATCGACCAAAAATATGATGGGGGCGGAAGAGCTGGCGCTGATGAAACCGGGCGCCATTCTGATCAACGCCTCGCGCGGCACCGTGGTCGATATTCCCGCGCTGTGCGACGCGCTGGCCAGCAATCACCTGGCGGGCGCGGCGATCGACGTCTTCCCGGAAGAGCCTGCGACCAACAGCGATCCGTTCAACTCGCCGCTGTGTGAGTTCGACAACGTGCTGCTGACGCCGCACATCGGCGGTTCCACGCAGGAAGCGCAGGAGAACATCGGCGACGAAGTGGCCGGCAAGCTGGCGAAATACTCCGACAACGGATCGACTCTGTCCGCCGTCAACTTCCCGGAAGTGTCGCTGCCGGCGCATGGCCCGAACGCCAGCCGCCTGCTGCACATCCACGAAAACCGTCCGGGCGTGCTGACGCAGATTAACCAGATCTTCGCCGAAGAGGGGGTTAACATCGCCGCGCAGTATCTGCAAACCGGGCCGGAAATCGGCTATGTGGTGATCGACATCGAAGCGGAAACCGCGCGCGCCGACGCCGCGCTGCAGCGCATGAAGGCCATCGACGGCACCATCCGCGCCCGCCTGCTGTTCTGATTCGGCGGCATGCCGCAACGAAAAAGGCCGGAGCGATCCGGCCTTTTGCTATTTGGGCTCATGCCACGCCCAGCTGCAGAGCGGGGTGAGGATTTCCGGCAGCGGGATATCCCAATGTTCGGTCGGCAGGTGCTCCACCTGCTGGCAATCATGGGCCAGGCCGATGGGATAGGGGCCGCCGCTGCGCCAGTTTTGCAGGGTGCGATCGTAAAAGCCACCGCCCATGCCCAGACGCTGCCCGGTATGATCGAACGCCACCAGCGGTGTCAGCACGACGTCAAGTTCACCCAGCGGCAACACCTGGCGCACATCGAGGCGCGGTTCGAGAATATTGAAGCGGTTGCGCACCAGCGGCGTTTCCGGCGCATAGCGCAGGAACAGCAGGTGGCCTGGGCTGAACGGATGCAGCACCGGCAGGTAAACCCGTTTGCCGAGCGTCCACAGCCGCTCGATCAGCGGCCCGGTATCGAGTTCGCCGTCAAACGACAAAAACACCGCGATGCTGTGCGCCGCCTGAATGCGTTCATGCGCGACGAGGCGTTCGGCTATCTTGTCTGCGGCAAAGCGTTGCTGGCCCAGCGTAAGCTCGCGCCGACGTTGGCGAATGAGTTGACGAATGGCTTGGCGCTGCTGCGCGAATTGGGGTTGAAAAGACATCGTATCAGGCTTGCTCAGTGTGGCGTTCAGCACACATAAACCGCTGAGAAGGGGAATCTCCGAGATGCCGTCGCAGGCTGTAACCCTTGAACCCATGGTTCAAGGTGAACGTGCCGTCGCAATCTTAAGGCTTCTCGGCGCACCGAGCGTGCTCACCGATCGCGGAGCAACACATTCTGTTTGTACTAAATATCGGCTCAGGGGACTGGCCCGCTGGCGAACATCTCAGAGAAATTTTGTACTCGTTGCCGAAACTTTGATTTCAACAACTTAAGTTATTCGAATTGTGCATCCTGACGTTCAGAGATGCGACCTTGTTCAAGCAGCGCTTGTTCAATGGTCTGCTGCAGCATCCGTATGCGTTGTTCCATATTGGACGCATAGTCACGGGTTTTCAACCGTTCTTGAGCAAGTTCGTGACAGACGTTCAATGCCGCGATGAAAACCAGTTGCTCAGTATTGGAGACTCTAGTGCGAACTTTAAGATCTTGCAACCGCTGGTTAAGATCGTCCGCCGCCATATTCAACGCATCTTGTTGTTCTGGCGGGCAATTGACTCTTAACGAGCGGCCAAAAATTTGAATATCTACCGGTTGTGCAGACATGCCACCTTCCTGCCTAAATTTCGCGCCAGCCTTGTCCGCCCTGGCCGGGCCGTCAAAGCGGGCGCCACTATATATACCTCGGTACCAAGATACAACCCCTTTTTCAGTACCTGGTTGTAATCTACTGTGGCGCACATTGCCAGTCAAAAAAGGGTTTCAAAATGCGTATTTACCGCACTTTCGCCCCCCGCCGGCGCAGTGTGAAACCTGCCACATCGCGATTATAACTAGCCACTGAGGTGTCGCGCTTATCTGGTATAGCGACGGACCTTGGTGGTAGCATAACACGAACTTATCCTGCCAACGATGACGAATGCGCATGTCTATACAGAATACATTTCCAAGTTACCAATCTTTAACCGTGGCCCTCAACCAGCAGTCGGTGGCGTTGACCGCGGCAGAAATGCACGGCCTGATCAGCGGCCTGCTGTGCGGCGGCAGCCGTGACGCCGGCTGGCAGGCGCTGGTGCACGATCTGACCAACGAAGGCGTCGCCTTCCCGCAGGCGCTCAGCCAACCGCTGCAACAGCTGTATGAAGCGACGCGCGACACGCTGGAAGATGACGAGTTCCTGTTCCAACTGATGCTGCCCGAAGGAGAGATCGTCAGCGTGTTCGATCGCGCCGACGCGCTGGCCGGTTGGGTCAACCACTTCCTGCTCGGGCTGGGCATGATGCAGCCGAAGCTGGCCCAGGTGAAAGACGAAGTCGGTGAAGCGATCGACGACCTGCGCAACATCGCGCAACTGGGCTACGACGAAGACGAAGATCAGGAAGAATTGGAACAGTCGCTGGAAGAAGTGGCGGAGTATGTGCGGGTCGCCGCCATCATGTGCCACGGCGAATTCGCCCGTCACAAGCCGACGGCGCCGGAAAACATCAAACCGACGTTGCACTAAACGTTTTATCGCCCCTCCGCCGGCGGTGCGGATGGCATGATTTCAGGAGAAGGCAATGACTCAGCAGGAATTCAACAACCGCCGCCAGGCGCTGTTGGCGAAAATGGCGCCGGCCAGCGCGGCGGTTATTTTCTCTGCGCCGGAAACGACGCGCAGTGCAGATTCAGACTATCCCTACCGGCAGAACAGCGACTTTTGGTACCTGACCGGCTTCAATGAGCCCGAAGCGGTGCTGGTGCTGATTAAAAGCGATGAAACGCACAACCACAGCGTGTTGTTCAACCGGGTGCGCGATTTGACGGCGGAAATCTGGTTTGGCCGCCGCCTGGGGCAAGACGCCGCGCCGGCGAAGCTGGGCGTGGATCGCGCGCTGCCGTTCGATGAAATCAATGACCAACTGCACCTGCTGCTCAACGGCCTGGATGCGGTCTACCACGCGCAGGGCGAATACGCCTATGCCGATCAGATCCTGTTCGGCGCGCTGGACAAGCTGCGCAAGGGGTTCCGCCAGAATCTGCAGGCGCCGGCCACCGTTACCGACTGGCGGCCGTGGCTGCACGACATGCGCCTGTTCAAATCGCCGGAAGAGCTGGCGGTGATGCGCCGCGCCGGTGAGATCAGCGCGTTGGCGCATACCCGCGCGATGGAAAAATGCCGCCCGGGCATGTTCGAATACCAGCTGGAAGCGGAAATTCATCATGAATTCACCCGCCTCGGCGCCCGTTATCCGTCTTACAACACCATCGTCGGCAGCGGCGAAAACGGCTGCATCCTGCACTACACCGAGAACGAGAGCCAGATGCGCGACGGCGATCTGGTGCTGATCGACGCCGGTTGCGAGTACCAGGGGTACGCCGGCGACATCACCCGCACCTTCCCGGTCAACGGCAAGTTCAGCCGGCCGCAGCGCGCGGTGTACGACATTGTGCTGGCGTCGCTGCAGCGCGCTTTGGAACTGTTCAAACCCGGCACCAGCATCCGCGAAGTCAATGACGAAGTGGTGCGCATCATGGTGGTCGGGCTGGTGGAGCTGGGCGTATTGAAAGGTGAAGTCGATCAATTGATCGCCGAGCAGGCCCACCGTCAGTTCTTTATGCACGGGTTGAGCCACTGGTTGGGGCTCGATGTGCATGACGTCGGCCACTACGGCACGCCGAGCCGCGATCGGCTGCTGGAGCCGGGCATGGTGCTGACCGTGGAACCGGGGCTGTACATCGCACCGGATGCGGACGTGCCGGAGGAATACCGCGGCATTGGCATCCGCATCGAGGACGACATCGTGATCACCGCCGACGGCAATGAAAACCTGACCGCCACCGTAGTGAAAGATGCCGATGCCATCGAAGCGTTGATGGCGGCGGCAAGGTCATAGCATGAGCGTAATTATCGTTGGCGGCGGTATGGCGGGCGCGACGCTGGCGCTGGCTATCTCGTCACTTACTCAGGGAAGAATGGCGGTGGATCTGGTCGAGGCGACCCGGCCGGACGACCGCAGCCATCCTGGTTTTGACGCCCGCGCCATTGCTTTGGCGCAGGGCACCTGCCAACAGCTGGCGCGCATCGGCGTTTGGCCGGCGCTGCGCGACTGCGCCACGCCGATCACTCAGGTGCACGTCAGCGATCGCGGTCACGCCGGTTTCGTTAATCTGCAGGCGCAGGATTATCAGGTCGATGCGCTCGGGCAGGTGATCGAACTGCACGACGCCGGGCAGCGGCTGTTTGCGCTGCTGGCGAAGGCGCCGGGCGTCACGCTGCACTGCCCCGCGCGGGTGGTGGACGTGATCCGCACCGCGGAGCGGGCGGAAGTGCTGCTGGACAACGGCCAGCGTCTGCGCGGGCAGCTGCTGGTGGCGGCCGACGGTTCGCGTTCGGCGCTGGCGCAGGCCTGCAACGTGCAGTGGCGGCAGGAGGACTATCCGCAGTTCGCCACCATCGCCAACGTCACCACGGCGGAAGATCCGCAGGGGCGAGCTTTCGAGCGCTTTACCCGTTATGGGCCGCTGGCGCTGTTGCCGATGTCGCAGGGGCGCAGTTCGCTGGTGTGGTGCCATGCGCGCGAAGATCGCGCCCGGGTGGATGCCTGGGACGACGCGCGTTTTATCGCCGAGCTGCAACAGGCTTTCGGCTGGCGGCTGGGGCGCATCCTCAAGGCCGGTAAGCGGCACAGTTATCCACTTGGCCTGCTGACCGCCGATCGCCATGTCAGCCACCGGCTGGCGCTGGTGGGCAACGCGGCGCAGACGCTGCATCCGATCGCCGGGCAGGGGTTCAATCTTGGTCTGCGCGACGTGATGTCGCTGGCGGAAACGCTGGCGGAAGCGGCAGACAGCGGCGAAGACGCCGGCGGTTACGCATTGCTGAGCCGCTATCAGCAGCGGCGGCAAAACGATCAGCAGGCGACGATCGGCGTGACCGATGGGTTGATCCACCTGTTCGCCAATCGTTATAGCCCGCTGGTGGTCGGCCGCAATCTGGGGCTGATGGCGATGGCGCGTTTGCCGGCGGTGCGCGACGCCTTCGCCAAGCGTACGCTGGGCTGGGTGGAACGTTAGACACAGAATCGGGCGCCCTGTGGCGCGCCCAAAAACGCGGCGCGGCAAGGCGTCGCGCGTTATTTAAGGAAATCGAGCAGCATGCAATCATTTGACGTGATTATCGCCGGTGGCGGTATGGTGGGGCTGGCGTTGGCCTGCGGCTTGCAGGGCAGCGGGCTGCGCGTGGCGGTGCTGGAGCAGCGCCAGCCGGAGATGACGCCGCCGTCGGAGCAGCCTGCGCTGCGCGTCTCCGCCATCAATGCCGCCAGCGAGCGGTTGCTGCAGCACATCGGCGTGTGGGACGACATCCTCCAGCAGCGCGCCAGCGCCTACAACGCGATGGAAGTGTGGGATCGCGACAGCTTCGGCAAAATCGCCTTCCGCGGCGATGAGTGCGGCTTCAGCCATCTCGGCCACATCATCGAAAATTCGGTGATCCAGCAGGCGCTGTGGAAACGCGCCGAAAGCCTGTCGGACATCACGCTGATTACCCCGGCCGCGCTCAAGCAGGTGGCGTGGGGCGAGAATGACGCCTTCATCACGCTGGAGGACGGCCGTATGCTGACCGCGCGGTTGGTGATTGGCGCCGACGGCGCCCAGTCGTGGCTGCGCCAGCATGCCGATATCCCGCTTACCTTCTGGGACTATCGCCACCACGCGCTGGTGGCTACCATCCGCACCGAAGAGCCGCATCAGGCCACGGCGCGGCAAATTTTCCACGGCGACGGCATTCTGGCGTTCCTGCCGTTCAGCGATCCGCATTTGAGCTCCATCGTCTGGTCGGTCGCGCCGGAAGAGGCCGAGCGTCTCAAGCAGTTGGAGCCGGAACAATTCAACCGCGAACTGGCGATGGCCTTCGATATGCGTCTGGGCGCCTGCAGCCTGGAAAGCGAACGGCTGGCGTTCCCGCTGACCGGCCGCTATGCGCGCAGCTTCGCGGCGCACCGCCTGGCGCTGGTGGGCGATGCGGCGCATACCGTGCATCCGCTGGCCGGACAGGGCGTGAACCTGGGCTTTATGGACGCCGCCGAGCTGATTTCCGAACTGCGTCGCCTGCAACGGCAGGGCAAGGATATTGGCCAACACCTCTATCTGCGCCGCTATGAGCGCCGCCGCAAACACGGCGCGGCGGTGATGCTGGCCAGCATGCAGGGTTTCCGCGAACTGTTCGACGGCAACCACCCGGCCAAAAAGCTGTTGCGCGACGTGGGGCTGCGGCTGGCGGACAGCCTGCCGGGCGTCAAACCGAAGCTGGTGCGTCAGGCGATGGGCCTGAACGATCTGCCCGAGTGGCTTGCCTGACACCTGCCTTCTGCGAGCCCGCAGCGGGCTCGCGCTTCTCGCCTTATGCCATCGCGTTTCCTTATATAACCCCTCATTTGAAATAATCTAATTTCAGCCGCTTTTTATCATTACTTTTTCTAATTCCATGTTCGGTTATCAAAAGTCCGGATCCCATGTGCGGCCATAGGTTTGTTATATAAGTTCGGTGTTTTGCCGCTTTAATTGTTAATTTTGTGCCTTAAGGCGCATTTTTCCAGTGAAAAACTCTGCACACTAGCCCGGCGTTTTACCGCCCGGGAACGGCGATGAGCCTATTTTAACTTATGGTTAATGTGGTCGTTCGGTGATAAGTTCGAGGGAAAGGTATCGTTTGCGTCACGGCGGTTGCACGCAGTTTCCGCCCGTCCCGGCGCAGCATTTGTGTTGAGCAGTCAGTGCGCCATGGCGATCGGGCCGCGAGCCAGTCTCCGCCGCATTGCGTGGCAGCACCCTAACTTCTAGCGACGAGTGGAAAGAGGGAAAAGATGGCAAAGCAAACCCCACTGTACGACCAGCACGTGGCGTGCGGTGCGCGCATGGTAGACTTTCACGGCTGGATGATGCCGCTGCACTACGGCTCGCAGCTCGATGAGCACCACGCGGTGCGTCAGGATGCCGGCATGTTCGACGTGTCTCACATGACCATTGTGGATCTGCACGGCGCCCGCACCCGCGAGTTCCTGCGCTACCTGCTGGCGAACGACGTCGCCAAACTGACCCAACCCGGCAAAGCGCTGTACACCGGCATGCTGAATGCCTCCGGCGGCGTGATCGACGACCTGATCGTTTATTTCCTCACTGAAGACTATTTCCGCCTGGTGGTGAACTCCGCCACCCGCGACAAAGACCTGGCCTGGATCGAAGAGCACGCCGCGCCGTATGGCGTCGCGCTGACGGTGCGCGACGATCTGGCGCTGATCGCGGTGCAGGGCCCGCAGGCCAAAGAGCGCGCCGGCACCCTGTTCACCCCGGAGCAAAAAAGCGCGGTCGAAGGCATGAAGCCATTCTTCGGCGTGCAGGCCGGCGAGCTGTTCATCGCCACCACCGGTTACACCGGCGAGGCCGGCTATGAGATCGCGCTGCCGAAAGAGCAGGCGGCGGATTTCTGGCAAAAATTGCTGGCCGCGGGCGTCAAGCCGGCCGGTCTGGGCGCGCGCGACACCCTGCGCCTGGAAGCGGGCATGAACCTCTACGGGCAAGAGATGGATGAAGGCGTTTCGCCGCTGGCCGCCAACATGGGCTGGACCATCGCCTGGCAGCCGGAAGATCGCCGTTTCATCGGCCGCGAAGCGCTGGAACAACAGCGCGAGCAGGGCACCGAGCAACTGGTCGGCTTGATCATGACGGAAAAAGGCGTATTACGTAATGAGCTGCCGGTGCGTTTCACCGACGCGGCGGGGCAAACCCACGAAGGCGTGATCACCAGCGGTTCGTTCTCCCCGACGCTGGGCTTCAGCATCGCGCTGGCGCGTGTGCCGGCGGGCATCGGCGAGCAGGCTATCGTGCAGATCCGCAACCGCGAGATGCCGGTTAAAGTGACCAAGCCCGGTTTCGTTCGCGCCGGCAAGCCGCTGGCAAATTAATTTCTATTGATTGATTTTTTATTTCTTCGAAGGAGTAACCGGCGATGAGCAATGTGCCAACAGAATTGAAATACGCATCCTCCCACGAGTGGGTTCGTTCAGAAGGTAACGGCGTTTACACCGTAGGCATCACCGAACACGCGCAGGAACTGCTGGGCGATATGGTATTTGTCGATCTGCCTGAAGTGGGCCGCACAGTCGCCGCCGGTGAAGATTGCGCCGTGGCAGAATCCGTCAAGGCGGCGTCGGACATTTACGCACCAATCAGCGGTGAAATCGTGGCGGTGAACGGCGAGCTGGAAAGCTCCCCGGAGCTGGTGAACAGCGAACCTTACGGTGACGGCTTCCTGTTCCAGATTAAAGCCTCCGACGAAGGCGAGCTGGCGAACCTGCTGGACGCCGCGGCTTATCAGGCCTCGATCGACGAGTAATCGTGCCCACGCCCCAGGCCTTTCGGCCGGGGCGTTTTAGTTACCGTTCAAGCTATATCCCGTATCACGCAAGCATTCAGGAATTTGTAGCAATGACTCAGACACTCAGCCAACTCGAACACAGCGAAGCGTTCATCGAACGCCACATCGGCTCTTCTGCGGAACAACGCCAGGAGTTGCTGGCAGCGGTGGGCGCTCGCTCGCTCAGCGCGCTGATCCAACAGATCGTGCCGGCGGACATTCAGCTGCCGGGGCCGCCGCCGGTTGGCGACGCGGCGACCGAACACCAGGCGCTGGCTGAGCTGAAGGCGATCGCCTCGCAGAATCAGCGCTACAAATCCTATATCGGCATGGGCTACAGCGCCGTGCTGACGCCGCCGGTGATCCTGCGCAACATGCTGGAAAACCCGGGCTGGTACACCGCTTACACCCCTTATCAGCCGGAAGTGTCGCAGGGCCGTCTGGAAGCGCTGCTGAACTTCCAGACCGTGACCCTCGATCTGACCGGCCTGGATCTGGCCTCCGCATCGCTGCTGGATGAAGCCACCGCCGCCGCCGAGGCGATGGCGTTGGCCAAACGCGCCAGCAAGCTGAAAGACGCCAACCGTTTCTTCGTGGCTGACGACGTGCATCCGCAAACGCTGGACGTGGTGCGCACCCGCGCCGAAACCTTCGGCTTCGACGTCATCGTCGATAAAGCGGAAAAAGTGCTGGAGCTGGACGGCGTGTTCGGCGTGTTGCTGCAGCAGGTGGGCACCACCGGTGAACTGCACGACTACAGCGCGCTGCTGGCCGAACTGAAATCGCGCAAAATCATCACCAGCGTGGCCGCCGACATCATGGCCCTGGTGCTGCTGACCGCGCCGGGCAAGCAGGGCGCCGACGTGGTGTTCGGCTCCGCGCAGCGCTTCGGCGTGCCGATGGGCTACGGCGGCCCGCACGCCGCCTTCTTCGCCTGCCGCGACGAGTTCAAGCGTTCGATGCCGGGCCGCATCATCGGCGTTTCCCGCGATGCCGCCGGCAACACCGCGCTGCGCATGGCAATGCAGACCCGCGAGCAGCATATCCGCCGCGAGAAGGCCAACTCGAATATCTGTACTTCGCAGGTGCTGCTGGCCAACATCGCCAGCCTGTATGCGGTGTATCACGGCCCGCAAGGGCTGCAGCGCATCGCCGGGCGCATCCATCGCCTGACCGACATTCTGGCCGCCGGGCTGCAGAAGGCCGGCCTGACGCTGCGCCACAACACCTGGTTCGACACCCTGACCGTTGAAGTGAAAGACAAGGCCGCCGTGCTGGAACGTGCGCTGAGCTTCGGCATCAACCTGCGTACCGACATCCACGGCGCCGTGGGCATCACGCTGGATGAAGCCACCTCGCGTGAAGACGTGCAAACGCTGTTCGCACTGCTGGCCGGCGACAATCACGGTCTGGACATCGACGCGTTGGACGCGGCGGTGAGCAAAAACAGTCAATCGATCCCGGCCGCCATGCTGCGCCAGGATCCGATCCTGACCCACCCGGTATTCAACCGTTATCACAGCGAAACCGAGATGATGCGTTACATGCATCGCTTGGAGCGTAAGGATCTGGCGCTGAACCAGGCGATGATCCCGCTGGGTTCCTGCACCATGAAATTGAACGCCGCGGCGGAAATGATCCCGATCACCTGGCCTGAATTCTCCGAACTGCACCCGTTCTGCCCGCCGGAGCAGGCTGCCGGTTACCAACAGATGATCGGCCAACTGTCTCAGTGGCTGGTGCAGCTGACCGGCTATGACGCGGTGTGCATGCAGCCGAACTCCGGCGCGCAGGGCGAATACGCCGGCCTGCTGGCGATCCGCCGCTACCACGAAAGCCGCAACGAAGCGGGCCGTCACGTCTGCCTGATCCCGAGCTCGGCGCACGGCACCAACCCGGCCTCCGCCCAGATGGCGGGCATGAGCGTGGTCGTGGTCGCCTGCGACAAGAACGGCAACATCGATCTGCACGATCTGCGCGTTAAGGCGGAGCAGGCAGGCGAAGAACTCTCTTGCATCATGGTGACCTACCCGTCGACCCACGGCGTGTATGAAGAAACCATCCGTGAAGTGTGCCAGATCGTGCATCAGTTCGGCGGTCAGGTGTATCTGGACGGCGCCAACATGAACGCCCAGGTGGGCATCACCACGCCGGGCTACATCGGCGCGGATGTTTCGCACCTCAACCTGCATAAAACCTTCTGCATCCCGCACGGCGGCGGCGGCCCGGGCATGGGCCCTATCGGCGTGAAAGCGCACCTGGCGCCGTTCGTACCGGGCCACAGCGTCGTGCAGATCGACGGCGTAACCACCCAGCAGGGCGCGGTCTCCGCGGCGCCGTTCGGCAGCGCCTCCATCCTGCCGATCAGCTGGATGTACATCCGCATGATGGGCGCGGAAGGCCTGAAGCAGGCCAGCCAGATGGCGATCCTGAACGCCAACTACATCGCCACCCGTCTGAAAGACGCCTATCCGATTCTGTATACCGGCCGCGATCACCGCGTGGCGCACGAATGCATCCTCGACATTCGTCCGCTGAAGGAAGAGACCGGCATCAGCGAAATGGACATCGCCAAGCGCCTGATTGACTTCGGCTTCCACGCGCCGACCATGTCGTTCCCGGTGGCGGGCACGCTGATGGTCGAGCCGACCGAGTCGGAAAGCAAAGTGGAGCTGGATCGCTTTATCGATGCGATGCTGGCGATCCGCAGCGAGATCGACCGCGTCGCCAAAGGCGAATGGCCGCTGGAAGACAACCCGCTGGTGAATGCGCCGCACGTGCAGGCGGAACTGGTCAACGACTGGCAGCACCCGTACAGCCGCGAGCTGGCGGTGTTCCCGGTGGCCGGCGTACGCGAGAACAAGTACTGGCCGAGCGTTAAGCGTCTGGACGACGTGTACGGCGACCGTAACCTGTTCTGCTCTTGCGTGCCGATGAGCGATTACGAATAACACGTTCGGCAAAGTTTGTGTTCGGGGGACACCGCATCATGCGGTGTCCCTTTTTATTTTATAGCGGCCTATTCTTTCCTGTACGTTCCCACGATTTGAGGAGTCACCATGCAAGCGGCAATCGTAACAGCGCTGGGGCAAGCCCCGGTTTTCGGCACCTTTGAGGAGCCCCAGGCGCAGGCGAATGAAGTGCCGATCGACGTTCTGGCGGCCGGCATCAAACAGCTGGATCGCGCCACCGTCGCCGGCACCCACTATTCCAGCCCGAAGCAATTGCCGATTGTGCCCGGCACCGACGGCGTGGGCCGTACGGCGGACGGAAAACGGGTGTACTTTGCCTCCTTCCGCCGCCCTTACGGTGCGATGGCTGAGCGCAGCGTCGCGTCATGGACGGTGCCGGTGCCGGAGGCGGTGGACGACGCCACGGCGGCAGCGCTGATCAATCCGGCCTTCGCCGCCTGGCTGCCGCTGCGTTGGCGGGCGGATCTGCAGCCCGGTGAAACGGTGCTGATCATCGGCGCCACCGGCACCTCAGGCAAGCTGGCGGTTGCCGCGGCGCGTCAGGCAGGGGCAGGGCGTATCGTTGCCGCCGGCCGTCGGCTGAGCGTGCTGGAAGCGTTGGGCGTGGATGCCACGGTGGATCTGAGCCTGCAGGGCGAGGCGCTGACGCAGGCCTTCGCGGCGGCGGCGGGGCCGGGCGGTTATCAGGTGATCGTCGATTACATCTGGGGGCCGGCGACCGAAGCGCTGCTCGCGACCCTCAATAATCACGATCTCTCGTCTTACGCCGGCGGACGCGGCATTCGCTTGGTCAACGTCGGTTCGATGGCCGCGCCGGACATCCGGCTGCCGGCGGCGGTGTTGCGCAGTAATCAGCTGCAGATCCTCGGCAGCGGCACCGGCAACTTCCCACCGATCCCGGAAATGCAGCGCTACGCGATCGAGATTCTGGCGCTGGCGGCGACCGGAGCGCTCACTATCGAGACGCAGGAACACGCGTTGGCGGAGATCGCCGAGGTGTGGGATCTGAACAAGAAAAGTGACGTGCGTTCGGTGATGCGCATCGCCCGTTAAGCCCCGGCCGTTAGCGGCAAGGGCAGACCAGATGAATATCCTCCGGCTCACGGGCGAACAATTCCGTATCCGGCTGTTCGATGAGTCGGCACCCTTGCGCCAGATAGAAGTCTACGGTGCTTTTATTGGGGATGGAGGAGACATACAGCCCGGCGGCGCCTTCTTGCGCCGCCTGACGCAGGCAGAGCTGGAACAGCTGCCTGCCTAACCCCTGGCCGCGTTTGTGCGCGCTGACATAAAAGAACAGCAGCTGGCGCAGATCCCGCTGTGGGCCGCGCGGTTCGGTGTCCAGCGCCGCCGCCGCCGCGATCTCCTCGCCTTCGAACAGCGCGAAGAACGCCCCGCCGCGATCGAAGCACGCTTCGTGGATCGGCGTATAGGTTTCCCGATCGTGCGGATCCCAGCCGCGCACATCGTAGTAGTCCGGGTAGGGGTGCAACTTGCCGTCCTGCAGGCGATACAGAGTGTCGATAATTTCGCTGCGGTCGATATCCCATAGCCGGTCGAGTTGCTGCCGTTGTAGCAGAACAGGGGCAATCATGGTCGTTGTTCACTCTCAGTCTGTGGCCGGTAACTTTCCGGCAAATCGATGATGAAGCCGATGCCGCGATCGTCGAGGCCTTCGGTGACGCGCAGCTGCGCGCCGATTTTGTCGGCCAGGTTGCGGGCGATGGCCAATCCGAGCCCGCTGCCGGTTTGCTGCGTGCCGGGCACGCGGTAAAAGCGCTCAAACAGGCGGGAACGGTGTTCTTCGCTTACTCCTGGGCCGTTGTCGCGCAACGTAATATAGCAGCCGAGCGGCGCCAGCGAGCGGATATTGGCTTCGATACGGCTGCCGGGGGGCGCGTACTTGAGCGCATTGTCCAGCAGATTGGTGAAGATGGCGATCAGCGCACGGCGATCGGTGCTCACCACCACATCCTCGCTGCCGTCGAGCGACAGTTCCACATCCTTTTCCAATGCATAGGGAACGTGCTGCGCGATGCATTTGCCAATTTCGGCGTAGATGTCCACCGCCTCAATCTTCAGCGGAAAATCTTCCGCCTCCAGCTTGGCCAGGTTGATCAGCTGGCGTGACAGCGACGCCGCGCGATCCAGCCCTTGTTGCATGTCGCCGATGATCTCCCGGCGTTCCTGCTGCTCGGTGACCTGGGTCAGCAAATGCAGCTGCGCCAGCACGGCGGCGATCGGCGTGCGCAGTTCGTGCGCGGCGTCGGCCATAAACCGTTTCTCGCGCTGATTGGCGGCGTCGATGCGGGCCATCAGTTTGTTGACCTCCATCACCACCGGCCGGATTTCCTGATACTGCTCGCTGACGTTGATCGGCGACAGGTTGCCAGGCTGGCGATCGGAGATGGTGCGGGCGATCTGGCGCAGCGGCCGCAGGCTGAAATAGGCGGTAAACAGCAAGGTGACGATGATGGCCGCCAGAATGCCCAGCAGCGGTACAGCGGTGCTCTCCGCCGGATTGCCGAACAGCGTGGTGCGATCGTTGAACGATTCGCCGACGATCACCCGGTACTGGCGCTTTTCGCTCCAGCTGCCGGCGAGATGCCAGTTGGCGCCGGCGTAATTGACGGAACCGGACAGCACCGAAGGCGGCAGGCGCAGCGGCTCTCCCTGCGTTTGCGAACTGTAAAGCACCCGGTTGTCTCGATCGTAAACCACAAACAGCGGGTGATAGTCGATTTCATCCTGCATGCCGTTATTGATGGAATCAATGTACATGCCTTCAATAGTCTTGATGATGCCGCGGTAATCGATATTGTCAGTGCCTGTTTCGTCGAGAATATTGGCGATGCCTGCAGCGACGATGCGTTGCTGGTTATCGAAATATTTCTCCATGTCGGGGTAATACCAATATTTCACCCAGGCGACGAGGAGCCCCCACAATAATAAAATGGCCAGCACCTGGAAAATAATGGTGCGCATAAAGAAGGATTTGAAACCGATCATTCCGCTACTCTTTCTTCAGCAAATAGCCAATGCCGCGTACGGTAATCACTCTTTCTTTACCGATCTTGCGCCGTAAATTATGCATGTGCACTTCCAGCGAGTTGCTTTCCACGCTGTCGCCGTGGCCGAACAGCCGCTGTTCCAACACCGCTTTGCGCACCACGGTGCCGGCGCAACGCATCAGTTCGTGCAGCAGGTGATACTCTTTTTTCGACAGCATCAGCAATTCGTTATCCAGCATGACCTGATGGTTGACCGGATCGAGATACAGCGCGCCGAGGCTCCAGGTTTGTGACGCGAAGCCCGCCATGCGCCGGTTGACCGCCTTGACGCGCGAGATGAGTTCGGGCAGCGCAAAGGGTTTGGCCAGAAAGTCGTCCGCGCCGGAGTCCAGGCTGTTCACCAGGCTTTCAATGCGGTCGCGGGCGGTCAGGATGATGATCGGGATATTTTGCCCGGCGGCGCGCCAGGCGATCAGCTTCTGCAAACCGTCGCCGTCCGGCAGCGTGAGATCCAGCAGCATCAGATCGAATCCGCCGGATGAAAGTTTATTTTCCGCGTCGGCGATCAGGCGCACCCAGCACAAATTAAAGCCGGCCAGCTCCAATGCGCGGCACAGCGCCTTGCCTAATTGCAGGTCGTCTTCCACCAACAGTATGTTCACGTTATTTCCGCTGAGATCCTTGAGTCGCGCTTATCTAACTATAACGCTGACGGGAAGACAACGGGGAAACCTGCTCGGCCTGCGCGTTCTTAAGCAAACCTTAATCTGGCTTTAATCTCGCGTTAAGGGAGCACGGAAGAATTTCAGTTATTTTGCTGCCATTCGAAATCATGGCTGGGGGAGCGAAACATGCAGACTGAAGGTTTCCCGAACGCGGGCGCCTCGCGGCGGCTGATGTATTCAAGCGTGGCGATGCTGCTCGTTCTGTTGCTGTTGTCTTTTCGCGGTGATGCGCAGAGCCATAGCCACGGCGGCCATCATGCTTCCGCTTTGCAGCGGGTGCATCAGGCGGCGGCGACGGATGCTTACGGCTGCGCCAAGTCGCGCATTAAAAAGCAGCTGCGCCGCCTGGCTCAGCTTTGAAGCGGTTTTTAGGATGCCGCTCTATACTCTGACGGGCATACGGGGCGCCTGCGGGCAGGCCGCTGTGTTGATATCGTTAACCAGAGAAAAAACAGTATGACGAAAGTGGCATTGGTAACCGGCGCAAGCCGGGGGATTGGCCGCGCGACCGCTCTGCTGCTGGCCCGGCAGGGCTATGCGGTGGGCGTGAATTACCTGCGTGACGAAAATGCGGCGCGCCAGGTGGTGGCGGAGATCGAGGCGCAGGGCGGCAAGGCGTTGGCGCTGCAGGCCGACGTGGCCGATGAAGCGCAGGTGATGGCGATGTTCAGGGCGCTGGATGCCGGGCTGGGCACGCTCAGCGCGCTGGTCAACAACGCCGGCATTCTGTTCCGGCAGGCGAACATTGAACAGTTGACCGCCGAGCGCATCAATCAGGTGCTCGGCACTAACGTCACCGGTTACTTCCTGTGTTGCCGCGAGGCGGTGAAACGTATGGCGCAGCGTCATGGCGGGCAGGGCGGCGCTATCGTCAATGTGTCTTCCGCCGCTTCTCGTTTAGGCGCGCCGGGGGAGTACGTGGATTATGCCGCCTCGAAAGGCGCCGTCGATTCGTTGACCATCGGGCTATCGCTGGAGGTGGCGGCGCAGGGCATCCGCGTCAACGGCGTGCGGCCTGGACTTATCTATACCGAGATACACGCCAGCGGCGGCGAACCCGGCCGGGTGGATCGCGTGAAGGGCAGTTTGCCGATGCAGCGCGGCGGCCAGCCGCAAGAAGTGGCGGAGGCGATCGCCTGGCTGCTGTCTGACGCCGCGTCTTACGTGACCGGCACCTTTATCGAGGCCGCAGGCGGGCGTTGAACGCATTCGGAGAATTTTGACATCCCTTCGGAGGTGAGGTATTTTGATTAAATAACAACCAAAATGTAGTTACAAAAATGTATGTTTATTTTGAATGGAATCAGGATAAAAATCACAGTAACCAGCGCAAACACCATGTCAGTTTTGAGATAGCGCACAGGTTTTTCTGGATCCCAACCATTTGGCTGTGCTGGAAAGGATCGAGGATGGAGAAGAACGTTGGCAAACGATCGGTATGGTCGGATCCTGTTTGCTATTGCTGGTGGCACATACGACGATCGAAACGGATGTCGAAGGCGATACAGTAGAGATCGTGCGTATCATTTCAGCACGCAAGGCCGATGCCAAAGAGAGGGGAAGAGATGAAGCGCAAAAATTCCGCCAAAAATCTGGCCCATAGCGTACTCCCGCCGTTGACGGAGGAGCAGAAAGCGCAAATTGCTTCACTGAGTGCGTTGCCGGACGAGGACATCGATTATGCCGATGCGCCGGCACTGGATGAGGAAAAGTGGCAGGCTGCGGTTCAGGGGCGTTTTTATAAACCGATGAAAGTATCGAAAACCATCCGCATCGATGCGGATGTGTTGGCCTGGCTTCAGCGGCCAGGCAAAGGCTATCAGAAACGCCTGAACGCCGTGTTGCGTGAGGCGATGTTGAAAGAGCATGAACACGGGGAATAATGTGTGCCAGGCGGCTAACGATCCGGTGAGGTTCTCACCGGATTTTTTTTGCTGTTTTTTCAGGTAATGCGTTATCAACGCCGGCGGTCTAATTGCGGCGCTCGGTCAAAACCACACAAACGGTCATTAACGGTCATGCTGCGGAGCGTGGAATTGTGACCGTTTACCGTTTCTCTCCTGTTTACCTCAGGCGTACGCGCATCATAACTGCCTGTTACTCCACACTTTCGTAATTATTCATTTCATTTCCTTCCCGATTTTTTTGACAACTATCACATCGCGATCGTTGACCGATCGCAGGGCGATGCGCTTTGCGTCCGCGCGCAAAACGCGACGCGGCAAATCGATATCGTAATCAACGTTGTGGAGGAGAAAAGAAACATGCTGCCTGTAGAACGTCATCGCTTTATCACCGAAGTCTTGAGCCAGCGCGGCCGCGTGATGGTGCAGGAGGTGGCGCAGCTGTGCCACATCTCTATCGAGACGGCGCGGCGTGATCTGGCCTTGCTTGAACGGCGCGGCCTGCTGCTGCGCAGCCACGGTGGCGCGGTGTTCGTCGAGCCGCCGGCGGCGGAGAAAACCTATGTGCCCGCCGAGATAGACCAGGGGGAATCTTTCCGCCAGCGCAGCAACGAGGCGCCGGAGCAGAAGACGCGCATCGCCAAACGCGCGCTGGAGTTTATCGCGCCGGGGGATTGCCTGCTGTTGGACAGCAGCTCTACCAGCTGGTTTTTGGCGCGCCAGCTGCCGGATATCTCGCTGGTGGTGCTGACCAACTCGCTGCACATCATCCAGACGCTGGCCTGCAAGGCCAACGTGCGCACCATCGGCCTGGGGGGCGAGTATTCCGCCAAGTACGAGGATTTTATCGGCGTGCTGGCGGAGCAGATGCTGAAAGAGTTCGTGATCAACAAGCTGTTCTTCTCCTGCCACGGCATTTGCCAGGACGGCGGCATCCGCGAGAGCAACGAGCACCATGCGCGGTTGAAGCAACAGATGCTGCTGGCCTCGGAGCGCAAGTTTCTGCTGGTGGACAGCAACAAGTTCGGCCGCCGCTCGTTCGCGCGTATCTGCCACTACCGGGAGATAGATACCTTAATCACCGACAGGCTTGGCGACGACGAATTTCGTCAGGAACTGGCCTGGAACAACGTCGACGTGATTGAAGTTTCACCCGCCGCGAAAAGGGCGGCGCGATAACAACAACGAAAACCCTTTATTACAGCCAACACTTGTGGAGAGAGAACAATGAAAAAATCCGTACTGGTCGGTCTGTTTGCCTCGCTGCTGCTGTCGGTCTCCGCGCAGGCGGCGGACAAGCTGAAAATGGGCGTGGTGGTGAAGATCGGCGGCATTCCCTGGTTCAACGCCATGGAGGCCGGCATCAAAAGCGAGAGCGCCAAACGCGGCATCGACGCCTGGATGGTCGGGCCGACGGCGGCGGATCCGGCGCTGCAGGTGCGCGCCATCGAGGATCTGATTGCGCAGAAGGTGGACATCATCGGCGTGGTGCCGAACGACGCCCGGGTGCTGGAGCCGGTGCTCAAGCGCGCGCAGGAAGCGGGCATCAAGGTGATCGTGCACGAATCCCCCGGCCAGAAGTACGCCGACTGGGATTTTGAGCTGGTGGACGCCTCGCAGCACGGGGTCAACCACATGAAAGCGCTGGCCGCCTGCATGAAAGAGCAGGGCAAGTACGCGGTATACGTCGGCAGCCTGACGGTGCCGCTGCACATCACCTGGTCGGACTCGGCCATCAACTACCAGAAGCAGCACTACCCGAACATGCAGCTGGTGGGCGACAAGTTCGGCGTGGGGGAGTCGCTGGATGACAGCGTACGCACCACCAACGATCTGATGGCCAAGTATCCCGATCTGAAAGGCGTGCTGGCGTTCGGTTCGCAGGGGCCGATCGGCGCCGGGCGTGCGGTGCTCAACCGCGGCAAAAGCAACGATATCTGCGTCATCGGGCCGTTCAGCCCGGGGCAGGGCGCTTCGCTGGTCAATCGCGGCGCCATCAAGGGCGGTTATATCTGGAATCCGATGGTGGCGGGCGAAGTGTTCGTGCGCATCGCCGACATGATGCACAAGGGCGAAAAAATCACCGATGGCATGACCATCGAAGGCATGGGCAAGGTGCAGGTGGATGCGCAGCAGCACACCATTCTCGGCAACGCCACCGAAAGCCTGGATAAGCAAAACTTGCCGAAGCTGGTGAAGATGGGGCTGTAATCATGGCGATTTCCGGCAATACGGCAATGCAGGGCGCGCCGCTTATCGAACTGCAACAGCTGTCGATGACCTTTGGCGGGCAGCGCGCGCTGAACGATATTTCATTGGCGCTGATGCCGGGGGAGGTGCACTGCCTGGCCGGCACCAATGGCTGCGGCAAGAGCACGCTGATCAAGGCGATCGCCGGCGTGTATCAACCGGATGATGGCAGCCGCATTACTCTTGATGGGCAAACCTTCGGCCGACTGTCGCCGGATCAGGCGCGCGCCTTCGGCATTCAGGTGATCTATCAGGATCTGTCGCTGTTTCCCAACCTGACGGTGGCGGAAAACATCGCCTTTGAGCACAACCTGCGCGGGCTGTTGGGGTGGCACCGCCCGGCCAGGCTGCGGCGCGCCGCCGAGCGCCTGCTGCAGGCGCTGAGTTTTAATCTGGATCTCGACAAACGGGTGGCGGAGCTGCCGATCGCCCAGCGCCAGCAGGTGGCGATCTGCCGCGCGCTGGTGGCGGAAGCGCGGCTGGTGATCATGGATGAACCGACAGCCTCGCTGACCCGCACCGAAGTCAACCAGCTGCTGCGTACGGTGGACTATCTGAAAGCGCAGGGCATCTGCGTGGTGTTCGTCAGCCACCGGCTGGACGAAGTGCTGGAGATCTCGGATCGCGTCACGGTGATCCGCGACGGTAACAAAGTCGGCACCTGGCCGGCGGCGGAGATCACCGGCGATCGTCTGACCGAGCTGATGACCGGCTTGAAGCTGGATTATCGCCTGAAGTCACCGAGCATGAATAAGGATCGGGTGATGCTGGAGGCGGATCGTCTCAGCCGCGCCGGGCAGTATCAGGATGTGAGCTTCCGGCTGCATCAGGGGGAGGTGCTCGGGCTGTGCGGGTTGCTCGGCTCCGGGCGCACCGAGCTGGCGCTGAGCCTGTTCGGCATGACCCGGCCGGACAGCGGCAAGCTTTACCTCGACAGTAAACCGGTGCGCTTTCGCGGCCATGAGGACGCGATCAAGGCCGGCATCGGCTACGTCTCGGAGGATCGCCTGACGCTGGGGCTGGTGCAGCAACAGTCGGTGGCGGATAACGCGGTGCTGACCATTCTCGATAAGCTGCGCGGGCGCTTTCGCCTGATCGACGACTACCGCAAGAATCGCATCGTCGCGGAGTGGATCGCCAAGCTCGGCGTGCGGGTGGCGGATCCGGATCAGGCGGTTTCGACGCTGTCCGGCGGCAATCAGCAAAAGATCGTGCTGGCCAAGTGGGTGCTGACCCAGCCGCGGATCCTGATCCTCGATTCGCCGACCGTCGGCGTCGACGTCGGCGCCAAGGCCAGCATCTACCAACTGATCCATCTGCTGGCGCAGGAGGGGATCGCCATTTTGCTGATCTCCGACGAGGTGCCGGAGGTGTATTACAACTGCGATCGGGTGCTGCACTTCAGCGGCGGCAGCGTGATCGGCGAATACCTGCCGGGGCAGGTGAGCCAGCAACAGCTGGCGGAGGCGGTCAATGCGTAGATTCAGTTTGAAACCGCGCGGCAACGAAGGCTATCTGGCCTGGGTACTGCTGCTGACGGTCATCGTCTTTTCACTGCTTAGCGATCGTTTTTTGACGGTGCAAAACCTGCTCGATCTCAGCGAAAGCTACGCGGTGAGCGGCATATTCGCCCTCGGCCTGTTTGTGGTGCTGGTGACCGGCGGCATCGATATCTCCTTCGCCGCGGTCGCCTCGGTGGTGCAATACCTGATCGCCACGCTGGCGACGCACTACGGCCTGGCCAACCCGGCGGGCAGCATTTTGCTGGCGTTGGCGTTCGGCGCCGCGCTCGGCATGGTCAACGCGCTGCTGATCTACTGCCTGCGTATCGTCTCGATCATTGTCACCATCAGCATGCAGGCGTTGTTGTTCGGCATGCTGATGTGGTTGACCAACGGCCGCAGCCTGTACGCATTGCCGGACTGGTGGACGTTGCCGCGCAGCGTGCTGCCGTTCCAACTGGGTGAACAGAGCTATCAGCTCGGTTTGCCGACGCTGGTGATGCTGGCGGTGGCGCTGTTGACCTGGCTGCTGCTGAACAAAACGCACCTCGGGCGCCAGCTGTTTGCCGTGGGCGGTGATGCGGAGTCGGCGCGGCGCATCGGCATCCGCGTCGGCCTGCTGCATCTGTTCGCCTATGGCTATCTGGGCGCGATGGCGGCGATCGGCGGCCTGGTGCAGGTGTATCGCATGGGGGAAGTGGTGCCCAACGCGTTGGTGGGCGGGGAGCTCGACGTGCTGGCGGCGGCGGTGCTGGGCGGCGCCAGCCTGAACGGCGGCAAGGGCAGCGTGGTCGGCACGCTGATGGGCGTCTTCCTGATCGGCGTGCTGAAAAACGGCCTCAACCTGATCGGCGTGTCCAGCTACTTCATGAACGTGGTGATCGGTCTGGTGATCGTCGCGGCGATCACCGTCACTCACTACAAGAAACGCAAAGAAACCGACGTTGGTTTCGCCTGAGGAGCGCCTGATGGGCAACAACCTGAAATTTCGTCCGGACGGGGTCGCCGTCGGTCTGCTGGCATTGCTGCTGGCGGTGGTGCTGGCCTTTAGCCTGCTGATGCCGGGGCGCTTCTTAAGCGGCGCCACCTTCACCAGCGTGGCCTTCCAGCTGCCGGAGCTGGGCCTGCTGACGCTGGCGATGTTCATTCCGATCCTCAGCGGCGGCCTGAACCTGTGCATTATCGCCAGCGCCAACCTGACCAGCCTGCTGATGGCCTGGCTGTTCATCAGCTATCTGCCGGCGGACGCCGGGCTGGGCTTGCAGGCGCTGTGGCTGGCGTTGGCGCTGGCGGCGGCGATGCTGCTGGCCGGGCTTATCGGCGCGGCGACCGGCGCATTGGTGGCCTACGTCGGCGCGCATCCGATTCTGGTGACGCTGGCCACCATGACCACGGTCAACGGCATCGGCATCTACCTGACGCGCGGCGCGGCCCTGAGCGGCATGCCGGAGATCGTGCGGTTTATCGGCGCTGAGCGCGTGCTGGGCGTGCCGGTACCGCTGTGGATCTTCCTGGCGGTCGCCGCCTTGCTGGCGTTGTTCTTGCAGAAAACCCGGCTCGGCAAATGCATCTACATGAGCGGCAGCAACATCAACGCCACCCACTTCAGCGGCGTGAATACCCATCGGGTGCTGATCGCTATTTACACCCTCTCCAGCCTGCTGTGCGTCATTGCCGGGCTGGTGATGATGGCGCGCTTCAACTCGGCGCGCATGGGTTACGGCGACTCCTACCTGCTGCTCACGGTGCTGGCGATCATTCTGGGCGGCACCGATCCGTTCGGCGGTTTTGGCCGGGTCAGCGGCGTGGTGTTGGCGCTGATCGTGCTGCAGGTGATCGCGACCGGTTTGAACCTGATGAACGTCAGCCCGCATTTCAGTCTGGCGATGTGGGGCGCGGTGCTGATTGCGGTGCTGGCGATGAAGTTTTTCCGGCATCGCTATCGGCAGCGGCGGGCGATGCGCCGCAGCGCGGCCCAGGCCAGAACCGCGGCGGGCCACTGATCCCTTTTCCCTTTTGCGCAGGATAACGCTAATGAAATACCAGATTTCACCTTCACTGATGTGCATGAACCTGATGGATATTCGCCAGCAATTGGCGGTGCTGAATCGCCGCGCCGATATGCTGCATATCGACATCATGGACGGGCACTACGTTAAAAACATCACGCTGTCGCCGTTCTTTATCGAACAGATCCGCCCGCACACCTCGTTGTTGCTGGATGTGCATCTGATGGTGGAGAACCCGACCGATTTCATCGACCCGATCGCCCGCGCCGGCGCGGACTTTATCTGCCCGCACGCCGAAACCATCAACCGCGACGCGTTTCGGGTGATCAATCAAATCCGCGCGCTGGGCAAAAAAGTGGGGGTGGTGCTGAACCCGGCCACGCCGGTGGAGTTTATCCGCCACTACCTTCACCTGCTGGACAAGGTCACGGTGATGACCGTCGATCCCGGCTATGCCGGGCAGCCGTTCATTCCCGAAATGCTGGACAAGATCCGCCAGTTGCGCGATCTGAAAAGCCAACAAAATCTGCGCTATCTGATCGAGATCGACGGATCCTGCAATCAGCGCACCTACCGCGATCTGATGGGCGCCGGTGCGGAGGTGTTGATCGTCGGCAGCTCCGGGTTGTTCAACCTCGATCCGGATCTGGAGACGGCATGGGAAAAAATGCTGGATCAAATGCGGCAGGCGGCCTGAGGCGGGGGATATGATGCGGCATTTTCTTGGCGTTGACGTTGGCGGCACCAATACCCGCCTGCTGTTGATGGATGATGACGGCGAGTTTAGCGCTTACCGCAAGATAGCGACCGCCGACTGGGCGCGGCAGGCCGATCCGCTGGCGGCGTTGGGCCGCCTGATCGCCGGGCATAGCCAGGATCGTCAGGTGGCGCAGGTGATGCTTGGGTTGCCGGGGATCCTCAGCCGCGATCGCTCGCGGGTGCTGTCGCTGCCGTTCATTCCGGCACTGGACGCCCAGCCGGTGGCGGCGCTGTTGGCCGATTTGCTGGCGCTGCCGGTGCGAATGGACAAGGATGTCAACCATCTGCTGTGGTGGGATTTGCAGCAGTTGCCGGCGCTGCCGCAGGTGGCGGTGGGGCTGTATCTGGGCACCGGCATGGGCAACAGCCTGTGGCTTAACGGCGACTTTTACCACGGGGCGCACGGCGCCGCCGGCGAGTTGGGGCACATTCCCTGGCCGGGCCATCTGGGCGAGTGCCCGTGCGGCAAACGGGGCTGCGTCGAGAGTTTGACCTCCGGCCATTGGCTGACCGGCTGGGCGCGCGCCAATGCGGCGCAAACGCCGTTCGACCGGCTGTTCGAGCGCCATGGCGATCATCCGGATTTGCAGCGTTTCGTCGAACGATTGGCGCAGACCATCGCCATCGAAATGAACGTGATCGACCCCCAACGGCTGATCCTGGGCGGCGGCGTGATCGCCATGCGCGGTTTTCCGTTGGCGCGGCTGGAGCAAGAGATCCGCCGTCATCTGCGCGGGCCGCAGCCGGCACAGGGGCTGGCGATCTCCATCAGCCGCCTGACCGATGAAACCGGCAGCAAAGGCGCCTGTCTGGCCGCACGGCGCCACTTCCAATTAAGCAGGGAGTACCAGCAATGAAAGGCAAAGTCTGCGTGTTCGGTTCGTTCAACCTGGATATCGTCGCCGGCATGGCGCGGTTTCCGCAGCCTGGCGAATCGCTGATCGCCCGTAACAGCATGATGGGCGCGGGCGGCAAGGGCGCCAACCAGGCCACCGCCGCCCTGCGCGCCGGGGCGCGGGTACATTATATCGGCAAGGTGGGGCGCGACGACTTCGGCACCTTCGCCCGGCGCCATCTCGCCGCGGCCGGTTTCGATGCGGTGACGCTGTTCTCGACCGGCGATTGCCCGACCGGCAATGCGCTTATCTACGTTGCCGGCGAGGATGCGGAGAACATGATCGCCGTCGATCCCGGTGCCAACCTGACGGTCAGCGAGGACGAGGTGCGCCAGTGCCGCCCGGCGATCGCCGCGGCGGATATTCTGTTGACCCAACTGGAGAACAACCTGCCGGCGATCGAACAAGTGATCGCCATCGCCCGCGAGGCGCGGACGTTCATCATTCTCAACCCGGCGCCGTTTCAACCGGTGCCGGACAGCCTGTTGGCGCAGGTCGATCTGCTGACGCCCAACGCCACCGAATGCACATTGCTGAGCGGCGTGCCGGTGCGGGATGTGGCTTCGGCGCGCCAGGCGGCGCAGGTGCTGCACGCCAAGGGCATTCGTTTGCTGATCGTGACCTTGGGCACGCAGGGGGCGTTGTTCTCGGATGGGGAACACAGTGAGCTGATCCCGGCGTTTCCGGCGCAGCCGAAAGACACCACCGGCGCGGGGGATGCGTTTAACGGCGCCCTGGCGGCGCAGTTGGCGAATCAGGTGCCGTTAGCCGATGCGGTGCGCTTCGCCGCCGCCTACGCGGCGGTCTGCGTGGAACGCGCCGGGGCGGCGGGGTCGATGCCGAGCTATGAGGAAGCGTTGGAACGCCAGCAGGCGTTCGCGTGACAAAGACGGGCTGCGGCCAAGAGGCGGCAGCCCGGTTCCCTTACTTCAACCAGCCTTTGCGCTGCGCGTCCCGCAGATGTTGCTCCGTGTTCCTGCCATAAAGCGGTGAAATACTCATACAGTGCGCCTGGCAGCATGCCCAATAGATGGCGCGCCACCGCTACTCATCACTGAACCGTTTCTGTCCCGGGTACGTTATGCCGGGCCGTCGCTGGCCTGCATTCGGGGGGCGGTGATTGCCGCGAAGGAGAGGGCGCACAAACCGTAGTAACTTTCACGCCGGGTTAAAGCCCGGCGTGAAAGTTACGCATGATAAATAACAGCTATGCAGCGACGGCATCGTGAGTAAAACTGCCAATGCCATTAACTTCCAGAACAGGTGAATCGTAATGGGCCATTTTGAAGGCATTGTCGTTTGTGAGACCAAAAATAATGTCATCGTTGTCCAAACTGTGATTCAGGTTCTTATCCACCATCACAAAATAGGATCCATTCAACGATAAGGCGCTGACTTCGCTCAATGTATTCTGACTGTGGCCTTGAGTGACTTTAGAGACCAGTTCAATGAACAATTGTTGCGGAGTCGTATTCGTCTGAACATTCATTCCGGAGAGTAGCACTGTCAGGTCATTCAGGGATAAACTGCCGACGAGATCGATAGTCTTGCTGCCACCTGCGGAAAAGAGCCACTGCCGATCGACATCACCGACGACAATGTTGTCGCCTTCGACCCATGATGCATTTTGCGCGCTGCTGTTTTCGTAATCGTTAAAGGTGACCATGTTATCAATGGTACTGTGGCTGAATACCACCGTATCCGCGCCTTGGCCGGTTGCCAGACTCGTATTGCCCATTACGTTGTAGAGATGATTAGCCTGGATGCCGTTGGTCGTGGGGGCGTCGTTAGCGATCGACAGTTGGTAACCGGCCATTTGGGACATGATGGTAGCGTATCCCGTCAGTCCGTCTAATTGTTTTAGCACCTGATAGAACAACCCGCCGCCGGTCCCCCCTTGTTCCAAGGTCAAATTCAGTGGTGTGCTATTAGCCATGTGACTGGTGATAGATTTCAATTCTTCGCTGAAATTGTTTTTGATGGTGAGGTTAAGCGCCTTATCGCCAGTAATGTTAATTTCACTGATATGGTTGTCATGGCCCTCAAGGCGTAGGGTATTTTCCGCATCCCCTTTAGATGATATTTCCAAAAACTCTCTGACCTCCGGAATGTCAGAGTCAATATAGACAGTATCGGTTTTGAACGATAAGGTACCGGCATCAGCGTGAGTGATATTCTTTGCATCAAAAGTGATGGTCATCACTGGCGAAAAGTTTTTATAGCGGTAATCGGGAGCGTACTCAAAGGTAATATGGCTGTTTTCACCGGCATTACCGGTGATTTCCAGGGCGCGTTGGCTAAAAGGGGCATCCATAAATGAATCTACCGGCACATTAATCACCGTAACGTTATCGGCAAAGCCAGACAGCGTAAAACCGTATGAACCCGTAAAGCCGTTTGGCATTCCCCACGCAGGATCCCAAAGTTCGGGGGCTTTCAGGTCGGTGACATGCGTATAATCCTTGTTGTGTATATTAGCGATAGAGAGATCGGCCAAGAGACCTATATCAAATACGTGCCTGCCCTCGTTGCCGACTAATTGTCCGTCAACGTAGATAGAACCCGTACCTCGATAGCCCGCCAAATCGAGCTGGGGAAAAAGCGTAAAGTTACCTACATTGGTGGCAATCGTGCCGGAAAGCGCACCATCGACACCCGTAGTGAGATAAACATTCTTGGTGATAAGGTTAGCCGCTAATACCGAGCCTTGGTCATACCCCTTAATTTTGAACGTATCGCTGACGCTATTGGCGCCGTCATTGATGCTATTGCCTTGCCATTGCACATTGATATTTTTTGCAAAGTTGAATCGAAGCTCACCGGTGGCATGCGCCATATCAGCATCTGCTGTGATGATGATATTTTGATTGTTTCCAGTAATAGGGTTTACCAAGGTGACATTCGGGTTTTTCAGGAATATATCAATATTATTGAGCGCTTGAGCGAACAACTTCAGCAAAACACTTTCAGTACCGTCGATGGTAAGAGTATGCCACCCACTCAATTGACTAATATCGATAGTGCCTGATGTTACGACGTTCAACGTAATGTCATTCAGCATGGATAACTCAGCGTTGGAGATAATATGTTCGACGCCATGATTATTTATTATCCCCGTTAACTCTCCGTTTTCACCACTTTTTGTCAGTACGCCCTGTTTGACATAGTTTAAGTTGGCCCCGATCTTTTGTTCGAATTGTTGGACTGCATAACTGCCTGGTGCTCCGCCATTGCCTGCAATAATACTCTCATTAGCACGGAAGTGCGCCAATACAGCCAGTGTCGCCTTCAGTGCATCGTTGCCACTTTCGTTCATAATTGCGACAGACTCGGCTGTCGTCATGGGTCTTCCCCATAGGTTATTGAATATTATCTGGTACGAGGCGGCTTTGGCGAAAGCAGGTTGCTTAGAGAACATGGCGAGGATGTCACTCTCGGATCGCCCAGCGGCTAATTGCTTACTGTAGGTATCCAATGCATTGGCATCAATATAATAACCGGCAATGCTCAAGTATATTGCAGTGATGGCTTCCTGATACTCCGGTGCGGGTAACTCTCCAGCAGCATAAACATGCGTGTTAGCCAAAAAAATTGCTTTGGCATCAGCATGAACGCTGGTTTCATCATTGCGGATATCATTAATCATGCGTACTATGACATCACCACGGCTTTCTGTATTGGTATTTAACCCGGTAGTATATTTTTGTAGTTGGTCGTTATCGGGGGCTGATCCAAAAATATTTTCATAGATTTTGAGGACGAAATCCTTGTCGCTAAGGTTCGACAACGTTTTTTTACCTTCGACAAACTTTTGTGCAATCAAATTTAACTTTTCAGGGTGACTATTTATCACATTACCCCAATAGTTTATCCCATCGGACGTCATCGTGGATTTCACTGCATAATAAAAACCTTGCACCCATTCAGCCCCGTCTGATACTGAGCTGTTAAAAGAGGGAAATAGCGTTTGATTAACGGTTTCAATCAACGCAGCTTGTTGTTCTTGCAAGAGGGCATCTTGCCCGGAGTAGTGCAGAAGATCGTTGCTCATGTAAGCGGCAAGGCTACCGAGATCACCGCTCTTCTCCAATCGACTGAGAAGATAAGTGAGAGTTTCTTCCGATGCGTCGGCACCATGAATATTGTGGTAAATAAACTGTATTTTCTCACGTTCATTTAACTCTGACAGGCGTGCTTGACCTAATTCAGAATTGATTAATTTATTTGCTAATGTAGAAAAGGAGAAATTTTCTTGCGTTGATTTTTTTGAAAAATAATCAATGTCCTTGATGTCGGCTTTTTTCCCTATGATGGCATAAAATAATGCGGCGACATCGCGTTGAACGAAGATTGAGCTCATGACTTTTCCCAGAGAAATAGATTCGCAAAAGGTAAGTAAAGAAGAGAATTTGGGCTTAAGCAAGTATGAGACAGGCTACGTGTCTGGCTAGGGAGCAGTGGCTTTGCCTTGAACTGACCGCTACGATGGCGGCTAAAAGCAAGCTATGGCGCCTCTGGAGATGAGGCGGCACTGTGAAATCAATAGGCTGCAGTGTACTCACTGCAGCAGATACAATTACTTCAACCAGCCTTTGCGCTGCGCGTCCCGCAGATGTTGCTCCATATGGTGCCACAGCTCGGGGTGTACGTCGGCGATCGACGCATTGCGCGCCAGCACCTGCTCCAGGCTGATGCCGTTTTCCACCCAGCTCTGGCCTTCGTTGTGCAGATTCATCAGCATCGGCATGGTGCGATCCAGCAGCAAGGCGAAGCGCGCATCGGCGCTTTCGCCATCTTCATACTCCTGCCATAAAGCGGTGAAATACTCGCGCTGAGCCTCCGGCAACATGCCGAACAGACGGCGAGCCGCCGCCACTTCCTGATCGTGGATCGCCGCGCGGGCCGCCAGATCGTAGACCAGCACGTCGCCGGCGTCGATTTCCACGATGTCATGCAGCAGCGCCATCTGGATCACGCGCTGAATGTCTACGTCATCACCGGCGTAGGGCGCCAGGCTCATGGCGGCGATGGCGAAGTGCCAGCTGTGTTCGGCGGAGTTTTCCTGGCGTTGGGTGCCCAGTACCTTGGTGCGGCGTTGTACGCCTTTCAACTTATCGATTTCCATCAGGAACTGGATGGTCTGGGTCATTGAACCGAAATCTAACGCGGGTACAGCGGATGACATGGTGTAAACCTCAAGATGGGTGGGTTGAAGCCTGACGATTGTAGACCAGCGGGCGGGGGATTTCGATGGTTACACGCGTTCACATTTTTATTTTAGCGTACACGTGTACACTGGAATTATTCTCAGTTAAGCTGCTTTGCGTTAATTTCGCACAAAGCAGGGCATTTTGAGGGGTTGCGCGTTATGGGGAAAACGGACGTAGTGAAAGCCGGAAGCAATAAGATGGTCGCCGCGGCTTATCCGTGGGCGGAAGAGATCGCCAACAGCATCAGTCACGGTATCGGGCTGGTGTTCGGCATCGTCGGCCTGGTATTGCTGTTGGTGCAGGCGGTGAATACCGGCGCCGATGCGACGGCCATCACCAGTTACAGCCTGTACGGCGGCAGCATGATCCTGCTGTTTCTCGCTTCCACGCTCTACCATGCGATCCCGCATCAGAAGGCCAAGCATTGGCTGAAAAAATTTGACCACTGCGCCATTTATCTCCTGATTGCCGGCACTTACACCCCATTTTTACTCGTGGGACTGGATTCGCCGCTGGCGAAGGGCCTGATGGCGGTAATCTGGGGATTGGCGCTGCTCGGCGTGCTGTTCAAACTGGCCTTCGCCCACCGTTTTGAAGCCCTGTCGTTGGTGACCTACCTGACGATGGGCTGGCTGTCGCTGATCGTGATTTATCAGCTGGTTACGCGGCTGGAGGCCGGCGGCGTCACGCTGCTGGCGATCGGCGGGGTGGTCTATACCCTGGGCGTGATTTTCTACGCCTCCAAGCGCATTCGCTTTGGCCACGCCATTTGGCACGCCTTCGTGCTCGGCGGCAGCGCCTGCCATTTCATGGCGATCTACCTCTACGTCTAAGCGTTCACGCTACGTCTGAATGCGTATTGAACTGGCGCCTCTTTTGTTTTAAAAAAGAGGCGCTTGCTTCTTTCGGGTATCCAGCAAGCCCGTTCCTTCATTTCTGAGCCCGCATACCGTTTCTTTAACCTCTGTTCAGGACTCACCAAGATGATCGTTCGCTTATCCAAAGCGCTGCTGGTCTGCGCTATCGCCTTGTTCGCTTCGCTGGTCGCCTTCGGCAACATCACCGACTACGGTTCCAACTTCGCCTTCGTGCGCCACGTCTTTATGATGGACACGATTTTCCCCGACGCCACCATCGGCTACCGCTCGATACAGACGCCGTGGCTGCATCACGCCGGTTATATTTTCATCATTGCGCTGGAGAGCCTGACCGCGCTGCTGTGCTGGATTGGCGGCCTGCGCCTGCTGTGTGGCCTGAAACTGCCTGCGCACGCCTTTAACGGCCGGAAAAAGCTGGCGGTAGTGGGGCTGACGCTGGGCTTCCTCACTTGGCAGGTCGGCTTTATGTCGATTGGGGGCGAGTGGTTTGGCATGTGGATGTCGAAGCAGTGGAACGGCGTGCCGGATGCGTTTCGCTTCTTCGTCACCATCATTCTGGTGCTGATTTATCTGGTGCAGCGCGACGGGGAATTGGACGAGTAATGAAGATGGCCGCAGGCAGGGGGCCTGCGGCCGACGGATTATTTCTCTTCGGCCAGCGAGTAGGGCAACGGTTTGATCGCCAACTGGCTGGCGGCATCGTCGCGCACCCGCAGCTGGCTGTCGGCATCCAGATCGTTGTTCATCACCACCTGCACCCACAGCGTGCCGTCGGCCAACTGACTCGACGCCAGTACGGTGCCGGTGCGGCGCCAGTTTTCCCCCAGCTGCAGCTCCAGATCCTCCGCCGCCTGCGGGGCGCGGGCCGCTTTACCTTCCAGCCAGTAGAGCGCACGCTTGTTGGCGCCGCGGAATTTGGCGCGCGCCACCATCTCCTGACCGGTATAGCAACCCTTGCTGAAGCTGATGCCTTCCAGCGCCTGCAGGTTGGTGGCCTGCGGGATCAGCTGCGCGCTGTTGGCGGCGTCGATAACCGGATAACCGGCTTCGATCTCCAGCGCCAGCCATTGGCTGCTGTCATTCAGTTCCGCCTGGTCATGCAGTTTGCCGATCAGCTGTTCGGCTACGGCGGGGCGGGTCACCAGCAGAAAACGTTCCGCCGGTGCAGCGAAGTGCAGAATCGTGGTCTCGCCGTCCTGCACCACCGGGTGCTCGGCGCTCGGCAGCGTGGCGAACAGGCCCGTCAGCGCGGCGCGCGCCTGGAAACCGGCGACGCCCAGCAATACCGCGTCATTATCGGCGGCGATAGTGACTTTGGAGAACACCGCGTATTTTTTGATTTCCGCCAGTTGGCTGTCCAGCACGCTGCGGCGTTCCAGATAGGCGAAGCCTTCGCCTCGGTGGAACAGACGCAGGTTGCTCCACATTTTGCCCTTGGCGTCGCAGTGGGCGCACAGCACGTGTTGATCGGCCGCAAGCGCGTCGATGTCCGCCGTCACCTGGCCCTGGAGATATTTCACCGTGTCCGGCCCGTTCAGCGTCACCAGCGCCCAATCTTCCAGCGAGATCAGCGTCAGGGGCAGATGGGTGGAAGCGGAGGGCTGACGGGGTGGGAATGGAATGTTATGCGCCATAGTAAGTTCCTGCTCAACGTTTAGCTTACCTGAAGGGTATTGAGCCCATGGTAAAAGAGGCGGCGGGCTTTGCAAACTGTTATTCGCGCCGTGGCGCCGGGGTGCGCTTTTTTTGGCATTTTGCGCTTTATTGCGTTTTCCGCAGCAAAGCGCCTTCCCGGCGTGTATGTCAAATTGTTACTCTATAGGCTTGCGGCCAGGGCACCCTTGCAGACAGATCCCCGGCTGATGGAATTATATTGCGACGGCGTTGCCATACAGTGTGTCATTTGAACCCTGCGCTGGCGCTGCCGCGCTGAAAAGAGGTGAGTCATAACAACATGGATATTAACAACAAAGCACGTATTCACTGGGCTTGCCGTCGTGGCATGCGCGAGCTGGACATCTCCATCATGCCGTTCTTCGAATACGAATACGACAGCCTGAATGACGCGGACAAGGCGCTGTTTATCCGCCTGCTGGAGTGTGACGATCCCGATTTGTTCAACTGGCTGATGAATCATGGCGCGCCGCAGGACGGCGAGCTGCAGAGAATGGTGACCCTGATCCAAACGCGAAATAAAGACCGTGGCCCAGTGGCGATGTGATATCCGCATTTCCTGGCGCACCCAGCTGTTTTCACTGTTGACCCACGGCGTTCTGATCCTGCTGATCCTGATTTCGCCCTGGCCTGAGGGCTTTGGCCCGCTCTGGCTGGTGCTGCTGACGCTGGTGGTGTTTCAGTGCATTCGCAGCCAGAAGCGCATCGCCGCGGTGCAGGGCGAGCTGCGGCTGCTGGCGGACAGGCGTTTCAGCTGGCACGGCCGCGAGTGGCGGCTGGCGAAAAAACCGTGGATGCCGGGTTACGGCATGCTGTTGACGCTGCAGCCGATGGAGGGCAAAAAGCGTCGCCGGCTGTGGCTGGCTTCCGACTGCATGAGCAAAGAGGAGTGGCGCCACCTGCGGCAGCTGTTGCTGCATCCGCCGGCGGGTAACGGCGAGGAACCCTGATGAAACCCGTACTCTGGTTGGTGGAGGATGAACCCAGCATTGCCGATACGCTGGTTTACACGCTGGAGAGCGAAGGCTTCGAAGTACGCTGGTTCGAACGCGCGGAGCCAGCGTTGCAGGCGCTGGCGCAAGAAGGCGCGCCAGCGCTCGCTATCCTCGATGTCGGTTTGCCGGATATCAACGGCTTTGAATTGTGTCGCCGCCTGCTGGCTCAGGCGGCCGACCTGCCGATTCTGTTTCTTACCGCCCGCAGTGATGAAGTGGATCGCCTGATCGGGCTGGAGATCGGCGCCGACGACTATGTCGCCAAGCCGTTCTCCCCTCGCGAGGTCAGCGCCCGGGTGCGCACCATTTTGCGCCGCCTGCATAAGCAGCAGCGCCTGCAACAGAGCGCGCGCTACCATTTCGGCGCTTTCGCCCTCGACGAAGACGCGGCCACCATCTCCTACCATCAGCGGCCGCTGCCGCTGACCCGTTACGAATACCTGCTGCTGAAGACGCTGTTGTTGGCGCCTGGACGGGTGTTCTCGCGGCAGCAACTGATGGAAAGCGTTTGGGCGCAGGCGGAAGAAAGCCTGGATCGCACCGTCGATACCCACATCAAAACCCTGCGCGCCAAGCTGCGTGCGGTGGATCCCGGTGAGCCGCCGATCCACACCCACCGCGGATTGGGCTACAGCGTGAGCCGCCAGCCATGAAAATTGGCCTGCGCCTGCTGCTGGGATATTTTCTGATCGTGGCGGTGGCCGGGTACTTCGTGCTGAGCATTTTCGTCCAGGAAGTGAAGCCCGGCGTGCGGCGCGCTACCGAAGGCACGCTGGTGGACACTGCCAACCTGCTGGCGCAGATCGCCCGTCAGGACATGCAGCGCGGCGATGCGGCGCATGGCCAACTGGCGCAGGCGTTTACGCAGCTGAACCAGCGGCCGATCGGCGCCAATATCTCCGGCATCCGCAAGGATCGCAGCGAATACCACGTCTATCTTACCGATGCGCGAGGCAAGGTCATCTTCGATTCCGCCGGCCGCGCGCAGGGGCAGGATTATTCGCGCTGGAATGACGTTTATCGGACGCTGCGCGGCCAGTACGGCGCCCGCAGCACCCGCAGCGACCCGCAGGATGAAAACAGTTCGGTGATGTATGTGGCCGCGCCGGTGATAGAACAAGGGCGCATTATCGGCGTGCTTACCGTGGGCAAACCCAACAGCACCATGGCGCCGGTGATCAAACGCAGCGAACGGCGCATTTTGTGGGCCGGCGCATTGCTGCTGGGGATCGCGCTGCTGATCGGGGCGGCGTTCGTCTGGTGGATCAACCGTTCCATAGGCCGTCTGGTGCGTTATGCCGACGGGGTGGCGCAGGGAGAAAACGCGCCGTTGCCCAAAGTGGGCGGCCGGGAATTGACGCAGCTGGCGCAGGCGTTGGAGAGCATGCGTCTGAAGCTGGAAGGCAAAGCTTATATCGAACAGTATGCACATACCCTGACGCATGAGCTGAAAAGCCCGCTGGCGGCGATCCGGGGGGCGGCGGAACTGTTGCAGGAGCTGCCACCGCCGGAGACCGCCCGGCGTTTTCTCACCAATATCGAACAGCAAAGCGCACGCATCCAGCAACTGGTGGATAAACTGCTGGTGCAGGCGCGGCTGGAGAGCCGGCCAGAAATGGAGACCGCGCCCATCGCGATCGCGGCGCTGATCGGCCAGACGATGGCGGGCAAAGAGGCGCAGGCGACGCAGCGCGGCGTCAGATTGCAACTGGAGGCGTTGGCGGAGGTGACGCTGAACGGCGATGCATTGCTGATCAGCCAGGCGCTGACCAACCTGCTGGACAACGCGATCGACTTTACCCCGCCGGGCGGTTGCGTCAGCGTGCGAGGCGAACGGCGGGAACAGCATTACTGCATCAGCGTCTGTGACGACGGCAGCGGCATTCCGGACTATGCGCTCGATAAAGTGTTCGAGCGTTTTTATTCGCTGCCGCGCGCCGAACGGCCTAAAAGCAGCGGGCTGGGCCTGAACTTCGTGCAGGAGGTTGCCCGTCTGCATCATGGCGGCATTCGCCTGCGCAACCGCCGGCCGCACGGGGTGGAAGCGACTTTCATGTTATCGCTGTGACTTCACCTTCCCTTCACATAACCACATTCTGATTTCACCTGCGGGTTTTATCGTGGCCTCATTACCTACGAGGAGCGAGCATGATGAAATCGGTACTTTTCTGGAAAATAACCACGTTGCTGGGATTGATGGTGGTGATGTTGATCCCCATCGCCCAACTGATGAGCGTGATCGACGAACGCAGCGGCTATCGGCAAAGCGTGGTCGGGCAGGTGAGCGAAAGCACCAGCGGGGCGCAGCGCGTGCTCGGCCCGTTGATTGTCATTCCCTATATCGAACGCGAAGAGAAGAAAGACGAGAAAGGGCAAACGGTGGTGCAGCGGGTGCAGCATTACCGCTATTTGCTGCCGGAGTCGCTTCAGGTGCAGGGCGCGCCGAAGGTGGAAGTGCGCAAGCTAGGCATCTATCAGACGCAGGTTTATCAGGGGCCGCTGAACTTCAAGGTGCGTTTCGGCCAGCCGGAGCTGACGGATTTGCAGCGCGCCAACGTGGCCGTCGGCCAGCCGTTCCTGCTGGTGGCGCTGAGCGACTCTCGCGGCATCAAGCGCATTTCCCCGCTGGCAACACCGCAGCCGGTGGCGTTTGAGCCGGGCACCGGCGTGGGTTCGTTGCGCCAGGGGATCCACGCACCGCTGACGCTGGCGGCGTTGCAACAAAAAGAGGGGCTGAACGCTGACTTCACCCTGACGCTGGCGGGCACCAGCAGCCTATCGCTGGTGCCGCTGGGGCGCAGCAGCGAGCTGCAACTGCAAAGCAACTGGCCACACCCGAATTTTCTCGGCAACTTCCTGCCGGACGAACGTAAGGTGACGGATCAAGGGTTTAGCGCTCGCTGGCGCAGCACCTGGTTCGCCAACAACATTAACAGTGCGTTCCATTACGACGATGGCATTATCGACGAGGACAAGCTGCCGGCCTTCAGCGCCAGCCTGGTCGAACCGGTCGATCACTATCAGCTGACCGAGCGTGCGGTCAAATACGCGCTGCTGTTTATCGGGCTGACGTTTATGGCGTTTTTCCTGTTCGAAACCCTGACCGGGCTGCGGGTGCACCCGATTCAGTACCTGCTGGTCGGTGCGGCGCTGGTGTTGTTCTACCTGATTCTGCTGGCCTTCTCCGAACACCTGGGATTCGCTCTCGCTTACCTGGCGGCCAGCATCGCCTGCAGCGGACTGATCGGCTTCTATCTGAGCGCCGTGCTGCGCGGCAAGCTGCGCGGTGCGCTGTTCGCCGCGAGCCTATTGCTGTTGTACGGCGTGCTCTATTTGCTGTTGCAGTCGGAGGACAATGCGTTGGTGCTGGGGGCGGGGCTGCTGTTCGCCATTCTGGCGGGCATTATGCTATTGACGCGCAAGCTGGACTGGTATCAGGTGGCCGATCCGGCGCGTTTGACCAAGGAAACGCCGGCCGGGGAAGACGAGCCACGCTTTCGTCTGTGGAAATAAGTGAGGGAAATCGGGCGCGTTACGCGCCCGATAGCGGCTACAGCAGCGGCTCCATCTCCAACAGGATCTGTTCGCACCATTGCTGCAGGCGCTCTTCGCTCAGATCGTATTGGTTGACCTCATCGAGCGCCAGGCCGACGAAATGTTTGCCGTCGGCGCTCAGCGGTTTGGGGCTGGTGAACTCGAAGCCCTCAGTTGGCCAGAAGCCGATGAACTGTACGCCCAGCGGCGCGATGTGATCGTGCAGCATGCCCAGCGCGTCGAGGAACCACTCACCGTAACCGAGCTGATCGCCCATGCCGTACATGGCGACGATTTTGCCTTTCAGATCCAGCGCCGCCAGCTGCGGCCAGATCGCTTCCCAGTCTTCCTGCAGTTCGCCGAAATCCCAGGTCGGGATGCCGAGGATCAGAATGGAATAGTCCTCCATCAGCTTGGGCGAGACGTCTTTCAGGTTGTGCAGGTCGACCAGGTCTTCACCCAGAATCTCACGGATTTTTTCTGCCGCCATTTCGGTGTAGCAGGTGCTGGAGCCGTAAAACAGACCAATCTTCATGTGTAAACCGTTACGTTGCTGTTTAGAGAATTGCAGCGAGTATACCTGATTTGCTCCGGCTTAAGGCATAATGGCGCGGGTGGAAATGCAACAAAGAGAGGACCGCGTGCAACAGCAAGACAATGCGCTGATTGAACAATTCCTGGATGCGCTGTGGCTTGAGCGCAATCTGGCGGAAAATACGCTGGCCTCCTATCGGCTGGATTTGCAGGCCCTGGGCGCCTGGCTTGGCCAGCAGAAGACCGATTTGCTGCAGGCGCAGGCGTTGGATCTGCAGGCGTTTCTCGCCGAGCGGGTGGATGGCGGTTACAAGGCCACCAGCTCCGCGCGTTTGCTGAGCGCCATGAGGCGCCTGTTTCAATATCTGTACCGCGAAAAGCTGCGCGCCGACGATCCCACCGCGCAGCTGGCGTCCCCCAAACTGCCGCAGCGCTTGCCGAAGGATCTGAGCGAGGCGCAGGTCGATGCGTTGCTGCAGGCGCCCTGCGTCGATCAGCCGCTGGAGCTGCGCGACAAGGCGATGCTCGAAGTGTTGTACGCCACCGGGCTGCGGGTTTCAGAGCTGGTGGGGCTGAACATCAGCGACGTCAGCCTGCGTCAGGGCGTGGTGCGGGTGATCGGCAAGGGCAACAAGGAGCGGCTGGTGCCGCTGGGCGAAGAGGCGGTCTACTGGATCGAAAATTATCTGGAGCACGGGCGCCCGTGGCTGGTCAACGGTCAGACGCTGGATGTGCTGTTCCCCAGCACCCGCTGCCAGCAAATGACCCGACAGACGTTCTGGCATCGCATCAAACACTATGCCATCCTTGCGGGCATCGACAGCGAGCGTCTGTCGCCGCACGTGTTGCGGCACGCGTTCGCTACCCATTTGCTGAACCATGGGGCCGATCTCCGTGTCGTACAGATGTTGTTAGGGCACAGCGATCTCTCGACCACGCAAATTTATACACATGTAGCGACCGAACGACTGAAACAGCTACATCAACAGCATCACCCGCGCGCCTGAGCGGCGGGTTCGAAAGGATTGGAACAATGAAAAAAGGTTTAATGCTGCTCTCTCTGCTGGTGGCTTCGGTGGCCGGCGCCGCCCATGCCGATGACGCGGCGATCAAAAAAGCGCTCGCCAGCCTGGGCATCCAGCAGGCGGACGTGCAGCCTTCGCCGGTCAACGGCCTGAAAACCGTGCTGACCGACAGCGGCGTGCTGTACGCCTCCGAAGACGGCAAGCATATCCTGCAGGGCCCGCTGTTCGACGTCAGCGGCAAAGAGCCGGTCAACGTGACCAACCAACTGCTGAGCAGCAAGATGGACGCGCTGAAAGATCAGATGATCGTTTACAAAGCGCCGAAAGAGAAACACGTGATCACCGTGTTCACCGATATCACCTGCGGTTACTGCCACAAACTGCATCAGCAGATGAAAGAGTACAACGATCTGGGTATTACCGTGCGTTATCTGGCATTCCCGCGCCAGGGGCTGGCTTCCCAGGCTGAAAAAGACATGCAGTCGATCTGGTGCACCGCCGACAAGGCCAAGGCGTTTGACGCCGCCATGAAGGGCGACGCCGTTTCTCCGGCGACCTGCAAAACCGACATCAGCAAGCATTACGAGCTGGGCGTGCAGTTCGGCATTCAGGGCACGCCGGCCATCATCCTGGAGAACGGCATGATGATCCCGGGCTATCAGGGGCCGAAAGAGATGGCCGCCATGCTGGATGCGCACCAGGCCGCCACCAAAGCCGGTGGTTAATCGCCGGTGAGTATCAAAACGCAACTACGCCGCCGCCCGGCGGCGGACGACACGCATCTGCCCGCCAGTTTGCCGCCGCTGCTGCGTCGGCTTTACGCCCTGCGCGGCGTGCAGGCTGAGCAAGAGCTGGAACGCGGCGTCAAAGGCATGCTGCCCTGGCAACAGCTGGACGGCATCGACGACGCCGTCGGCCTGCTGCAGCAGGCGCTGGCCGACGGCCGCCGCATCATGGTGGTGGGCGATTTCGACGCCGATGGCGCCACCAGCACCGCGCTGACGGTGTTGGCGCTGCGCAGCATGGGCGGCGCAGCCGTCGATTATCTGGTGCCTAACCGTTTCGAAGACGGTTATGGCCTGAGCCCCGAAGTGGTGGAGCAGGCGGCGGCGCGCGGCGCAGAACTCATTGTCACCGTCGATAACGGCATCTCCTCCCACGCCGGCGTCGACGTGGCGCACGCCAAGGGCATGCAGGTGCTAGTGACCGATCACCACCTGCCGGGCGAGACCCTGCCGGCGGCCGAAGCGATCGTTAACCCCAACCTGCGCGGCTGCGCCTTCCCGTCCAAGTCGCTGGCGGGGGTAGGCGTCGCGTTCTACCTGATGCTGGCGCTGCGCGCCCGCCTGCGGGACAGCGGCTGGTTCGAGCAGCGCGCGCTGGCGATGCCCAATCTGGCGGAGCTGCTGGACCTGGTGGCGCTCGGCACCGTGGCCGACGTGGTGCCGCTGGACGCCAACAACCGCATTTTGGTGTATCAGGGATTAAACCGCATCCGCGCCGGCAAATGCCGACCGGGCATCCGCGCGCTGCTTGAGGTGGCCAACCGCGACGCCCGTCAACTGGCGGCCAACGATCTCGGTTTTGCTCTCGGGCCGCGGCTCAACGCCGCCGGCCGGCTGGACGACATGTCGATCGGCGTGGCGCTGCTGCTGAGCGACGACATCGCGCAGGCGCGCATGCTGGCCAACGATCTCGATGCGCTGAACCAGACGCGACGCGAGATAGAGCAGGGCATGCAGGTGGAAGCCCTGCAGCTGTGCGATCAGCTGGAGCGCACCAGCACCGAGCTGCCTTACGGATTGGCGATGTATCACCCGGAATGGCACCAGGGCGTGGTGGGCATCCTCGCTTCGCGCATCAAAGAGCGTTTCCACCGCCCGGTGATCGCGTTCGCGCCGGCGGGTGACGGCATCCTGAAAGGCTCCGGCCGTTCGGTGCCCGGCCTGCACATGCGCGACGCGCTGGAGCGGCTGGATATGCTGAACCCCGGGCTGATGATGAAGTTCGGCGGCCACGCGATGGCGGCCGGGCTGTCGCTGGAAGAAGCCAAATTCGACGAGTTCCGCCAGCGTTTCGGCGAGCTGGTGGGCGAATGGCTCGATCCGGCGATGCTGGAGGGGGTGATCTGGTCCGACGGCGAACTGGCGATGCAGGAGCTGTCGCTGACCACGGCGGAGCTGCTGCGCGAGGGCGGCCCGTGGGGCCAGGCGTTCCCGGAACCGACCTTCGACGGCAAGTTCCGCATCCTGCAGCAGCGGCTGGTGGGCGAGAAACACCTGAAGCTGATGGTGGAGCCGCTCGGCGGCGGCCCGCTGCTCGACGGCATCGCGTTCAACGTGGATACCACGCTGTGGCCGGACAGCAGCGTGCGCGAAGTGGAACTGGCCTACAAGCTCGACGTCAACGAGTTTCGCGGCAACCGCAACGTGCAGCTGCTGATCCAGCATCTTTGGCCGCGCTGAGGCGAAATTGAACACAATTCGGGGATTGGGCTCTCCAATCCCCGGCAACCTTCCCGATCGCCACAAAAACTGACCAACTCGCTATAAACTGCCGCCCGGATCCGTTAGAATTAGCGGTTCCAATGGCATTCCGCCATCGACGACATCAACGTAAAAGAACGAAACCATGTTTGAAATTAACCCGGTAAAAAACCGAATTCAGGACCTGTCCGAGCGGACTGCGGTTCTTAGGGGGTATCTTTGACTATGATGCCAAGAAGGAACGCCTAGAAGAAGTCAACGCCGAGCTGGAGCAGCCGGACGTTTGGAACGAGCCGGAGCGCGCACAGGCGCTCGGTAAAGAGCGCGCCGCGCTGGAAGCCATCGTTGAAACCATCGATCAGCTGGAGCAGGGCGGCGAAGACGTTGGCGGGCTGCTGGAACTGGCGGTGGAAGCCGACGATGAAGAGACCTTCAACGAAGCGGTCGCCGAGCTGGATCAACTGATGAGCAAACTGGATCAGTTGGAATTCCGCCGCATGTTCTCCGGCGAATACGACAGCGCCGACTGCTACCTGGATATCCAGGCCGGTTCCGGCGGCACTGAAGCGCAGGACTGGGCCAGCATGCTGCTGCGCATGTACCTGCGCTGGGCCGAAGCCAAGGGCTTCAAGACCGAAGTGATCGAAGAGTCCGACGGCGACGTCGCGGGCCTGAAATCGGCCACCATCAAGATCATCGGCGACTACGCGTTCGGCTGGTTGCGCACTGAAACCGGCGTGCATCGCCTGGTGCGCAAGAGCCCGTTCGACTCCGGCGGCCGTCGCCACACCTCGTTCAGCTCGGTGTTCATCTACCCGGAAGTGGACGACGATATCGATATCGAAATCAACCCGGCGGATCTGCGTATCGACGTGTACCGCGCCTCCGGTGCGGGCGGTCAGCACGTCAACAAAACCGAATCCGCCGTACGTATTACTCACCTGCCAACCAACATCGTGGTGCAGTGCCAGAACGATCGTTCTCAGCATAAGAACAAGGATCAAGCGTTTAAACAGCTGCGAGCCAAGCTGTACGAGTTTGAGATGCAAAAGAAAAATGCTGATAAGCAGACGATGGAAGACAACAAGTCCGACATCGGCTGGGGCAGCCAAATCCGTTCTTACGTGCTGGATGACTCCCGCATCAAGGATTTGCGCACCAACGTCGAAACGCGTAACACGCAGGCCGTACTGGATGGCGACCTGGATAAATTCATTGAGGCAAGTTTGAAAGCCGGGTTATGAGGAATAGAAATGTCTGAACAACAAGTACAGGGCGCCGATCAGGCGCTGGATCTCAATAACGAACTGCAGTCCCGCCGCGAGAAACTGGCCGGCCTGCGTGAGAACGGCATTGCGTTCCCGAACGACTTCCGTCGCGATTCCACCTCCGACAAACTGCACGCTGCGTACGGCGATAAAGACAACGAAGAGCTGGAAGCGCTGGGCGTAGAAGTGACCGTCGCCGGCCGCATGATGACCCGCCGCATTATGGGCAAGGCATCCTTCGTCACGCTGCAGGACGTGGGCGGCCGCATTCAGCTGTACGTCGCGCGCGACGATCTGGCTGAAGGCGTGTACAACGAGCAGTTCAAGAAGTGGGACCTGGGCGATATCCTCGGCGCGCGCGGCAAGCTGTTCAAAACCAAGACCGGCGAACTGTCGATCCACTGCACCGAACTGCGTCTGTTGACCAAAGCGCTGCGTCCGCTGCCGGATAAATTCCACGGCCTGGCGGATCAGGAAACCCGTTACCGCCAGCGTTACCTGGATCTGATCGCCAACGAAGAATCGCGCAACACTTTCAAAGTGCGTTCGCAGGTGATGTCGGCTATCCGCAACTTCATGGTGGAACGCGGCTTCATGGAAGTCGAAACCCCGATGATGCAGGTGATCCCGGGCGGCGCGTCCGCGCGTCCATTCATCACTCACCACAATGCGCTGGATATCGACATGTACCTGCGCATCGCGCCGGAACTGTATCTGAAGCGTCTGGTGGTCGGCGGCTTTGAGCGCGTGTTCGAAATCAACCGCAACTTCCGCAACGAAGGCGTTTCTCCGCGTCATAACCCAGAGTTCACCATGATGGAACTCTACATGGCTTACGCGGATTACAAAGACCTGATCGAGCTGACCGAGACCCTGTTCCGCACCCTGACCGAGAAAGTGCTGGGCACCTCTCAGGTGCAGTACGGCGATGAAGTGTTCGACTTCGGCAAGCCGTTCGAGAAGCTGACCATGACCGAGGCGATCAAGAAATACCGTCCGGAAACCGATCTGGCTGACCTGGCCGACATGGGCAAAGCGGTGGCCATCGCCGAATCCATCGGCATCAAGGTTGAGAAGAGCTGGGGCCTGGGCCGCGTCGTGACCGAGATCTTCGAAGAAGTGGCGGAAAGCCATCTGATTCAGCCGACCTTCATCACCGAGTACCCGGCTGAAGTGTCGCCGCTGGCGCGCCGCAACGACGTGAACCCGGAAATCACCGACCGCTTCGAGTTCTTCATCGGCGGCCGTGAAATCGGCAACGGCTTCTCCGAGCTGAACGACGCCGAAGACCAGGCGCAGCGCTTCGCCGATCAGGTGAATGCTAAAGACGCTGGCGACGACGAAGCGATGTTCTACGACGAAGACTACGTCACCGCGCTGGAGCACGGCCTGCCGCCGACCGCCGGTCTGGGCATCGGCATCGACCGCATGGTGATGCTGTTCACCAACAGTCACACCATCCGCGACGTGATTCTGTTCCCGGCGATGCGCCCACAGAAATAATCCCGTTTAGCGTGCAAAAACCGGTGCAGGCGACTGCGCCGGTTTTTTTTCGTCTACGGGACTTAACCGCTTAAAACATCGGCAGTTACGCGCCATCTCCGCTTGCCCGCCGCCGATAACCGGTTATAATGCCTGTCGCACACCGATGCGGGTGTAGTTCAATGGTAGAACGGCAGCTTCCCAAGCTGCATACGAGGGTTCGATTCCCTTCACCCGCTCCAAAATCTCCCTATGCATCACCCCATTGAGTTATAACCGTTTTCAGAAAAGCTGATTCTCAACGATGCATCACCGTTTGGTGCGGGTTGACGTGTGAGTCGCTCAAGCCATTGGCCTGGCATTTAACCGCGATAACACAACGCGCCGCCCAATCCTGATGCGGGTGTGAGCCGCCGTCGCTGCCCACACCGCGTTATTGCCGCTTAACTCCATTTCTGTTTGGCCCCGGATGGCAGGCGGTTATCCGCTTCTTCGCAGGTGCGATCGCATTCTTTCGGCAGCAGGAAGGTGATACTTCCCGCCAGCAGCAGCGATGCCGCCAGCGCGCAAACCGCGACGTTCTGTCCGTACAGATAAATCATGACGCCGACCAGATAGGGGCCGCAAAACCCACCGAGGTTGCCCAGCCCGTTGATCACCCCGCGTGCGCTGCCCGCCACTTCCGCCGCCGCAATGCGTCCGGGAATTGACCAGAAGGGGCTGGTCGCCGCTTTAAGGAAGAAGCCGCACACCACCAACGCGATATAGGCGGCCACCACATGCTCATGCAGGATCACCGAGGCTATCAGCGCCGCCGCAAAACAGTACAGGGAGATCCTGACCCACAAACGGCGTTTACCGCTGCGATCGCTGAACATCGAAATCACATAAATCCCCGCCAGAGTGGCAACAAACGGCAGAATCGCCAATACCCCAACATTGGCCATGCTGCCACCGGTCAGGTTTTTCAAGATGGTGGGCAGCCACAACGTATACCCATAGTCCCCGGTCTGGTAAAAGAAATTCAGCACGACCAGGCGCATCAATCCCTTGTTGCGAAATACCGCTTTTAACGGCGCTTTGGCCGGCGGCGCCATCCCTTCCCGCGCTTTGCGCTCCCGGGCCAGTTCGGTCAATAAATAGTCGCGTTCCTTCGCCGGCAGCCAACGCGCTTCTTCCGGGCGGTCACTGATCACCAGCCACCAAATGGTCAACACCACGATCGACAATAAGCCTTCGATAATGAACAGCCAGCGCCAGTCGAGGGCGGCAATAATTGCGCCGGAAACCGGGGCGGTCAGCATCCCTCCTAGTGGGGCAAACATCATGACAAAGGCATTGGCCCGGCCCAGTTCTTTTTCCGGGAACCAATTGCTGACCATGGTCAGCACAACGGGCAACATTCCCCCTTCGGAGATCCCGAGAATAAAACGCAGCACGAGCAGTTGATATTCATGGGTGACGAACCCGGTGGCGATAGAGACAACCGCCCAGGCCACGAGCGACCAGGCGATAAAACGTTTCCCGCTACCGTAAACCGCAAGTCGTCCGCCAGGGATTTGCAGAAATAAATAACCAATAAAAAAGATACCGCTGGCCACGCCAGCCATCTGGCTGGTAATGCCTAAATCCTGTTCCATGCCGCCCGGCAGAGCAAAGCTGATATTAACGCGATCCATAAATGAAATAATGCAGGTGATAAGGATCGGCGCGATAACCCGCAGCCAGCGAGTTCCTGGTATTTTATCGGTCATAATAGCGTCTCGATGATATCCGCCATTCACAAAGGATATTGTGTCGGCGGATAAAATGATCATTCGTAACTCAAACGATCATTTTTATTGAATTAACCCAGGTATATCCTGATGTGAAAAATAACCTGCCAGATTATCCAAAACGGATTGGCTCATTCCCTGACGAGTTTCTACGGTAGCGCTGGCCACATGGGGTTGAAGCAGAACATTCTCGAGCGCAAAGAACGCTGTCGGGACATGGGGTTCGTTTTCAAAGACGTCCAGAGCGGCCCCGGCGATAACATGATTTTGTAACGCCGTTATCAGCGCCGTCTCATCGACCAGGCTGCCGCGGGCGATATTGATAAGCCAGGCGCGTTCGGGCATGGCGTTAAATACGCTGGCATCAACAATCCCGCGGTTTTCCGCACTGCCGGATGCCGCGATCACCAGGAAATCACTCTGTGCTGCGAGCGTGTGCAGATCGGCGCACCACTGGTAATCCAGGCCGTCTTTGCGCTGGCGGTCAGTATACAGGATGGTCATATCGAAGCCTTTCGCCCGGCGGGCGATGGCTTGGCCAATATTCCCCATGCCGAAAATACCGATGCGTTTACCGCTCACTTTGGTCGCCAGCGGTGGCGGCGTCGTTTCCCAGCGGCCTTCACGTACAAATCGGTCCCCTTGGCAGAGGCGGCGGCTGGCGGACAGCATTAGCCCCAGAGCCAGATCTGCCACATCATCGGTCAGCACGCCGGCGGTGATCCCGACGCTGATATGGCGTTCCCGGGTGTAGTTGAGATCGATAGCGTCAGTCCCCACGCCAAAGACGGCAATCATGCCCACCTGCGGCAGCTGTTCCAGCGTCTCCCGGGTTACCCCCACATCACCACGGGTGACCACCGCCTGAACGTCTGCGCCATGGCGAACCAGGAAGGCTGGAATATCTGATTGTTCATAGAGACGGAATACCCGGTAACGGGCGTCCAACGCGGCCTGTAAAGCATCCATCACCGGCGCGATAAGCAAAATGGTAGGTTGAGTGTCAGTGTGCATCGTTGCGATCCTGTCTGAAAAATAGGGGATACCCTGTATCAGACGTTTTTTTACCGCTTATTTTTGCGATCTGCATCACGCCAAAGAGTGTTAAAAAAGCATGTTACTGCTGGCGTGATCTCGTGTGCAATTTCATGGCTTCTGTCAGTGACTATCGGGGCAAATAACCCATTATGCCCGTAGGAGGAGAATGCGAAATCGATCGATTTTGGCGAGAGCGGTGAATAACCAGTGATTTTCTGCCGTGGATCACAGGATAAGTAACGTTGTTTCGTAACACTTAATTAAGTGACTTTTGTCACAGTTTTAAGCGGCTAAAAACCGTGAGATAGGCCATGACTTATTTCACCATGCCGAATAGCCTTTCAGGTGGAGTTTACTCACAGTGGAGATAGGTTGTAAATATTAGAAACAAAGCGGTTTGCTTTGTTGCTTATTCATAGTGGCGCCCGTAGAGCGAACTAATAGCGATTCTACCGTAATTACGCCGAGATTGCGTGTTGTCATAAAACTACCCAGTCATTGTTTTTGTCGGTGAAATACCGAGCCGATATTGACCAGAGAAAATATTATGATAATTGATGCCTTAACCACTGCCGTAAATAATAGATTCTATCCGGCAGCCATTCGAAAAATGCTGGCCAGCATTATTGAAAGTGAGCCGTACAATTTACCTATCGGCCACTATCAGGTGCAGGGTAAACAGATGTTCTTTAACGTCGTTGAAGGGGAAACCAAACTATTGTCCGACCAGAAGCCGGAGTTTCATCGCCAGTATCTGGATATCCATCTTGTCCTGGAAGGGAGAGAAGTGATTGGCGCCGGGGTTCTGGGGCTGCCTTTGCCCCTGAGTGAGCCATTTAACGAGGCGCACGACCTTGGGTTTAGCCCGGCGATCCCCGGTGAGACTCTCATCCACCTGCAACCCGGTGAACTTGCCGTTATCTTTCCGGGGGAGCTGCATCGCCCGATGAGTACCTGCACAACACCGGCAGTTCTGCGCAAAATTGTGGCGAAAATCGACGGCGCCCTGCTGACGTAGCAAGACGTTCAGCGGCGGCTGGTATCGCTACTTCAGGCTGCCCGGCGGAAAGCCTCGCTCATCCGCCGTCTGCCGCGATTCCGAAGAATACGCCTTTCCCGTCAACGCCATAGCCCCTAACTTTTAAAAATTGAGTTGGGTTGAATAAATTTACGGCAGAGATTACGCCGTATTATTTACAGGGATATTTGCTTCAGGTTCAGATTACATCATTAAAGGCCGTGAGTTTACCTCTGTCGTAGATGTAGCCAATCTCATAACGCCTTGATCTTTTAATGCGATTCCTCCCCATTAGCACAATTTTTTATTTTGGTTTGCCTGCGTTCTGATAGATATTAAAAAAACTATATAAAAATAAATTATTTCGGAGCTAATAATGTCGTTGCAAATCGTGCTTACCCGCAGGGAGGCGCTGGGGAAAATGGTGGGCGTCATCGTCGCCGCCAGCCTGTTGCCTTATTCAAATATAACCTATGCCGAACGGGCGCAAATTGCCGCCTCGCCCGTTGAGTACGCGCAATTTTTACAAATTTCGAGAAAAATTACCGAGTTTGATGATTTGGACGTCACACTCTCCGCCCGCTATTTTTCCGCACTGCGCGAACATTTTCCTCAGTTGAACTCGCAACTCAACGCCCTGTTCATCCTGAGCCAGCAAGCCACCGATGCGGAAACCTTGAACCGACATGCGATTGAACAGGGGCAAAGGGAGCTTATCCAGGCGATCGTGACCGCGTGGTATACCGGAACCGTAGATCCTTCAAGCGCCGAGCAGGGGCAGTTGATTAGTTATAAAGAGGCGCTGATGTATCGCACGGTTCAGGATGCCCTGATTGTGCCGACCTGGTGTAATTTTGGCCCGCTGTGGTGGACCGGCTTGCCGCCGGGCGTTACCCGCCAACCTTCCATTCCCGCAACAGATTTGCCTGCCGTAGCCGATAAAAAATATGAGGATCGCGTGTGAAAAGCCCAATAATTAATGCTTCCGGCGATGCAGAGGCCGATGTCGTCATTGTCGGTTCCGGTATTGTGGGCGGTCTGATGGCGGATGCTTTGGTGAGCCAGGGCTACTCGGTGCTGGTACTTGAGGCAGGCCCGCGCATTGAGCGCGCACAGGCTGTGGAAAACTGGCGCAATATGCCACTGCACAATCGTGCGGGGTCGGATTTTCAGGGGCTTTACCCGCAATCGGAGTACGCCACCGCGCCGCTCTATTTCCCGGAGAACGACTATATCAAACTGACCGGCCCCAATGGCTCAGGCTTTAAACAGGGCTATTTGCGTGTGGTGGGGGGAACCACCTGGCACTGGGCCGCTTCTTGCTGGCGCAACCATCCCAATGATTTTCGCATGAAATCCCTCTATGGCGTGGGGAGAGACTGGCCTATTTCCTACGAAGATATCGAACCGTGGTACGCGAAAGCCGAAGAGGAAATAGGCGTTGCCGGCCCGAATAATCCGGAGTGGCAGTCCCCTGCGGAACGCAGCGGGCCTTACCCGATGGACATGGTGCCCTGGGCCTACGGCGACAGACGCATTGCTGAGATTGTTAATCCTCACGGCTTTAAATCGGTGCCCATTCCGCAAGGCCGCAGCACCCGGCCCTGGAATGGACGGCCCACCTGCTGCGGCAATAACAATTGCCAGCCGATTTGCCCGATCGGAGCCATGTACAACGGCATTCACCACGTTGAACGGGCCGAACACAAGGGGGCGAAGGTGATCCCCGAGGCGGTGGTGTACAAAATTGACACCGACGACAATAACCGCGTCACCGCCGTTCACTGGTACGACACGGCGCATAACTCCCATCGGGCGATCGGTAAAGCGTTCGTTCTGGCCTGTAATGGGATTGAGAACCCGCGCTTACTGCTGCTGGCGGCCAACGAAAAGAACCCGAACGGCATCGCGAACAGCTCGGATCAGGTGGGGCGCAACATGATGGATCACTCTGGCCTGCACTGCTCCTTCCTGGCGCGAGAGGCCCTGTGGGTTGGCCGCGGCCCAGCGCAGAGCAGCTGCATGGTGGGGTATCGTGACGGCGCGTTCCGCAGCGACCACTCCGCCAACAAGATCATCATCAACAACATCAACCGGGTGATCCCCTCCGCCCTTGAAGTACTGAAATCGGGCAAGGTCGGCAAGGCGCTGCAGGATGAAGTGCGCGATCGCGCCAGCCGCTCGGTGGATCTCTCCATTAGCCTGGAACCGCTGCCGGATCCGAACAACCGTCTTACTCTGAGCTCCACCCGCAAAGACAAGCATGGCCTGGCCTGCCCGGACATCCACTACGACGTCGGCGATTACGTGCGCAAAGGGCTGGAAGTGGTCAAAACCCAGCTACGGCAGATTGGCGACTTGTTCGATGCGCAAGAGTTTGTGATTAACGACAAGCTGAATGCCAACAACCACATTATGGGCGGCACGATCATGGGCAGCGATCCCACGAACTCGGTGGTGAACGGCAATTGCCGCGCCCACGATCATGACAACCTTTGGATCCCGGGTGGAGGCGCCATGGTTTCAGCCAGCGTTGTCAACACCACGTTGACGATGGCGGCGCTTGGACTCAAGGCGGCCAATGACGTACTGCGCGCCCTGGAGAGCAAATGAATAAAATCACCCATTCGTTGGCAGCGACGCTGCTGCTGGGAAGCGGCTTCGCGGCGCATGCCCAGGACGGCGATCTGATCGCTAAAGGGCAAGCGCTGGCTATCGCCTCGGACTGCATGGCCTGCCATACGAATACGCAGCAGCAGGGCAAGCCTTTTGCCGGGGGGTACGGCATTGCTTCTCCCATGGGCACTATCTACGCCACCAATATAACCCCATCGGTAAAATACGGCATCGGCGGCTATTCCGAAGCGGCGTTTGCCGACGTTCTGCGCTCGGGGATCCGGCAAGATGGGACGTATCTCTATCCGGCAATGCCCTACACCGCCTACACCCGTCTGAGTGATGACGAGATCCACGCGTTGTATACCTATTTCATGCATGGCGTTGCCCCGGTCGATGAGCCAGCCAAGCGCCAAACCGATCTGCCGTTTCCGTTCAACATCCGCCTCTCCATGGCGGTGTGGAACATGCTTTATTTGGATAATCGGCGTTTCACCCCGGATGTGACGAAAGGTGAGGCGTGGAACGAGGGGGCCGCGCTGGTGCAGGGGCCGGCTCACTGCGGAACCTGTCATACGCCGCGTAATGTGCTGATGGCGGAAGACAATTCGCGCTTCCTGATGGGGGCATCGCTGGGTTCTTGGTACGCGCCGAATATCACCGCCGATCGCCAGGAAGGGATCGGCGACTGGAGCGAGCAGGAGTTAGTGAACTATCTGAAAACCGGTCGGGCGGAAGGGCGCGCACAAGCTGCGGGGCCAATGGCTGAAGCCGTTGAGCACAGCTTCCAATACCTGACCGACCGGCAGCTGCAGGCGATTGCAACTTACCTGAAGACCGTGCCGTCACAGGGCGAGGGGCGCCAGGGCAATGGCCTCAGTCAGTCGCACTACAACGTTGAGCACCATCTCCGCGGCATGAATTCGCCCAACGCCAACCACACGCTCAATAGCGGCGAGGCGCTCTACAGCGGCTACTGCGCCAGTTGCCATCAGCCGGACGGCAGCGGCAGTTTGAACCAGGCTTACCCTTCGCTATTCAACAACTCCACCACGGCCGCGAACAACCCGTCAAACCTGATTGCCGCCATTTTGCAGGGGGTTGATCGCCGGGTTGACGGTAAGCACGTCCTGATGCCGAGCTTTGGCGCCGGTTCCTATGTCGGAGAACTGACGGATAAGCAAGTTGCCGATATCGCTAACTTCGTGCTGCAGAAATACGGCAACAGCACGCTGAGCGTGAGCGAGGCCGACGTGAGTGAGGTGCGCGCCGGGGGGCCGAAACCGCTGTTGGCGCGCGCACAGCCGATGATTCTGCCTGGCATGGCCACCACGGCGGTCGTCATTATTCTGCTGATCCTATTCTGGCTCCGGCGCCGCAAGGCACGTTGAGGGGGCATTCGGTCAGGTGGGTGACGCCATCTGGCCGAATTTCTGGCCGGGATAGCGAGTGATGTTCTTCTGACGACGCGGGCAGCTATGGCCAGTGATGAAGTCACTGGCGGGGAACGCTATATTGTCTCCCCCATTGACAGGCGGAAGTGGAGATCGACATGTTCAATGGTCGGCAGCCCTTTAATTTTTTTTATTATGATCTCTGTCGCCACTTTCCCCATCTCATACCGTGGCGTCAGTACGCTGGCTAACCGGGGGGTAATGATCTGCCCGATCTCAAGACCGTGAAATCCGGCAATGGCAATTTGCGCTGGAACGCCGATACCGTTTGCCAGGCATTCCTGTAACACTCCCACGGCCAGATCGTCGTTGGTACAGAGAATACCGTCCATATCCGGATACATTTGGCTCGCAAGCGTCATCATGCCTGTCCCAATCGAAATGGAAGAGATCTTATTGGGGGAAATGCGACCGGTAGGCAAATCATGGTTAGCCATTGCCTGACAGTATCCCGTGTAACGCTGTTCATCGCGGATATCAGACATTGAACCAAAATAGATAATGCGTTTTTTACCGCTGGCCAGCAACATGGTGGTCATATCGTAGCCGGCTTTCACATTATCAAAACCCACGTTAATTCGATCTGCATTGCCTGACAGCCCCATGATTTCAGCAACGGGTATTTTTGCCGCCTTCAGGAGTTTTTCCGCCCGCAGGCTATGGACCGACTCGGTCAGCAGCAGCCCTTTAATCTTAAAAGCCAGGATCGCGGCAATTTGCTCCTCTTCGCGTTTGCTGTTGTAGTCATAATTGACGACCAGCGTCTGATAACCCTGTATAGACGTCACGGATTCAATGCCGGCGAGGACATCAGCAAATATCAGATTGTTAAAAGAAGGAACCAGAACGCCGATGAGGGGAGGGCTATTGGAATAGAGGGCGGGATTGTCGGGATCGGCCTGATAGCCGACTTCCTCGATCACGGCGGCGATGCGCGCAGCCGTTTCCGGTTTAACCCTGTCCGGCGTGCGCAGATAGCGACTGACCGTCATTTTGGTGACACCAGCCAGTACAGCAATGTCATTTAACGTAATTCGCTGCGACTTCACCATTCATACTCATCTGACCCAGACCGTGTTTGTCATTATGCCCACTGCTGAGCCAAAAGAGAATGCGCGCAATGCGCTGCCCCGGCCGTATCGGGTGACAACCGCACGATGCGCCGATCCCGGCCTCTTTTCCCGTTCCGGCATTATATGTCCGTTATCTCCGCATTTCGTAACGCGGGGAAAGAAAGGCACGCATCTGCGTGCCGTGGACGCGGTGGAAGAAAAGACGGGCAGTTTGATACCTTATTCGGCCTGCCCAATAAGATGAACGGGCCGATATGGCCGGGTTAACTGAGAATATCTTCGGCGATCACGTTGAACAGCGTATCGATCTCGCCCTGAGTGTTGTAGTGCATCATGCCGATGCGCAGCACGCCGCCGTCCTGCAGCCCCAGCTGTTGCACCAAGCCCAACGCATAGAAATGCCCGCTGCCGGCGCAGATGTTGTGCTGCCCCAGGCGGCGGGCGATCGCGTCAGGCGTATGGCCGCTGAAGGTCAGGGCGAAGGTTGGCGTGCGGCGCGCGCTGTCCGCCTGGGGATTGCCGTAGAGCCGCACGCCGTCGAGTTGCTGCAGCCGTTGCAAAAAGTGACTGCACAGCGCCTCTTCATGCCGGTGGTAGGCGGCGAAGCTCTCCTGCAAGCGCTGCCTTAACGGCGCTCCGGGCGCGCCCCACTGCGCCAGATACTCGATAGCGGCCGCGACGCCGGCCAGCGCCTCGAAGCTTTGCGTGCCGGTCTCGAAACGGCCGGGGCCGACGTCGGTGGCCGGCTCGACTTTGTACGGCCGCAGGCGCTGCAGCCACTGCGGCGCGATGTAGGCCATGCCGACGTGCGGGCCAAAGAACTTGTAGGCGGAGCACACCAGGAAGTCACAGCCCAGCGCCTGCACGTCGATCAGGTTATGCGGCGCGTAATGAACGGCGTCGACATACACCTGCGCGCCGACCCGATGCGCGGCTTCAACGATGGTTTTGATATCGACGATGCCGCCGGTGACGTTGGAGGCGTAGCTGACCGCCACCAGACGGGTGTTGGCGTTGATGCGCTCACACACTTTCGCGGCATCCAATGCGCAGTCGGCGCTCTCCAGCGGTATCTGATGTACCGTGGCCCCTTTGTCGGCGGCGGCCTGCTGCCAGCTGGAGACGTTGGCGTAGTGATCCAGCGCGGTGACGATGACTTCATCGCCGGCCTGCCAGTCGCGGCTGATGATGCGGCTGAGATGAAAAGTCAGCGTGGTCATGTTCATGCCGAAGACGATGTTGTCGGGCGACGGCGCATTTAACAAGGCGCGCACCGATTCCCGCGTCTGACCCATCACCTCGCCGGTGACCCGGCTCGAGAAATAGTGGCCGCCCAGGTTGGCGTTGTACCTTCCCAGGTAGTCGGTCATTTTTTCCAGCACGCCCCGTGAAACTTGCGCACCGCCGGGGCCGTCGAAAAAGATGGCCGGTTTGCCGTCGATCTGCTGTGACAGGGCGCTGAACTGGGCGCGGGCGAGCTCGGGGGTAAAGGTCATGCTTTCTCCCCCCGCGCGGTGAGGACAAAGAGATCCAAATGACCTTCTTCTTCCGGGCTCACGGCGTTGATCGGCGTGGCGTTGTGCCACAGTTTGCTGTCCGCCAGCAGCACGGCCTCACCGTCCGCCAGCGCTTTTTTAAAGAAAGGATCGTGGCGGCTGTCGTCATACAGCATGATTTCACCGCCGACGATGTTGTGCCGGTGAATGGCGATCATCGCGATATGGTCGAAACCGTCCTGGTGTATGCCTTCCGGCGCCACCTGGGTGTCTTTCTCGATAGCGACCACGCGCATCTGGTGGATCTCTATCTCGGCGCCTTCCGGCAGGTCGTTGCTCTCTGCAAACAGGTTGCACATCTCTGCCATGCCGGCGCTCTGCAACACGGCGCTGTCGATAGGTTCGAAGCGGCGCACCACATTGCCCTGGAAGTGGTTGATCTGATCCGACTGCATGAAAGTGCGCGGCCCTACTTCGGCGACGTTGGGGTTGAGGTATTTAACGACCGAATAACGGCGCAGGCGATATTTGCCGTCGGCGTGTTGCGTGTGGGGCAAGAAGGAGAACGATGGCATCAGCTGTTGGGTGGCTTGCGGGCTTAGTACAGTCATACTTATTACGTTTTCGTGTTTCTGTAACATAATCACCTCTAATAATAATAATTTCTGATGTTGTAGGGGGTAATTCGATTGAATTGTAGACGACTCTATAACCAACGCAATTTAGCGGTGGCGAGGTGTGACGGCGGTCGTAAAGTGGGATGAACAGCAGAGAGGATGAGCGGAAGGGAATGCTGGTATGAAGCCGTCATTCAGCAAAATAAGCGCTAACGGGGGAGAATTCATGCGCAAGCATAACGTGACCAAGGTTACGCTTTCAGGGATAACTCTCATGAATATGAGGTGCTTTACTATAATTCCGGGACAGAGTGACCGCAGTGGCATTGCCTGGTTGTTGAAAGAACAATCTTCAATTCCCCCTGAATAAGGACTCCGATCATGCAGCATGTCAGAAAATTCGTCATTTCCTGCCTGTTTGCGTCGATAATGTTCCCCGGCATGGCCTTCGCGGAAGATCCCCCCGTGACACCGTTGGCTACCGGGATCGTCAGCAGCGGCGTAGCCGAAGCGCAAGTGACCGAGGCCGTGCGCCACGGTGAAATCCTGACCATCAAAGTGCGTTTCAAAGGGTTGAAAGACAACCTTAATGGACAAGGCTTGTATAGCAGTCTGGATAAAAGCAGTCTTGAGAAATCCTTCTATATTCTGGTGGGTAATAAAAAATACCTGCTGCTTACCGATAGCAATAATGTCCCACTGGCCTCTCCCAGCGTGTCATTCAGCTCAAGTTCAGGCATTCCCTATGTCGCCACCTGGTTTGGCAGCTTCCCTGCGCCTCCACCTGATGTGAAAGAGGTGTACCTGACGATCGCCAATGTCGAGCCGCTCGGGCCGATAGCCATTACGGATCGTTGAGCGATGAACGGCCTCAGGAAAGCCGCCTGTGTGGGGGGGATGTTAGCCTTTGGGTTGGTGTCATTGGGTTCATGGGCTGACAGCGGAGAGCCGGCATCCGTGGGGAAACCGGTGATACTCGATCTTAAGGCCACCCGGCTGGATTTGGTTGGTTTGCCTTCGGGGCTGAATGCCGGCGTCCTTGATCTGCAGAGTAAGGCAGCGGATTTGGCTAAACAATCCGCCGACATTTCCGTCAGAGACAGCAAAAATGCCGTAACGTTATCGATGCGCAGCGATGTGCTGTTCGCCTTCGACAGCGATGCGATTGCTGCTAAAGCGGAGCCTGCGCTGCAACAGGTGGCGCAATTTATCGCGGCCGAACCGGTAGGGAACGTGGTGATCGAGGGGCATACCGATGCGGTGGGCAGCGATAAATATAATCGGGATCTGTCGCTGCGACGCGCACGTGCGGTGGCTGTTTGGCTGATCGCACATGGGGTAGAAAAATCTCGTCTGAGTGAACGGGGAAAAGGGGAGGCTGAACCGGTGGCTTCCAACGACACGCCGACGGGCCGGGCCAAGAATCGGCGGGTTGACTTCGTGTTGCCGAAAACCGCTGCCGCCGGTTAATCCCGCGCCGGTGGACGTTTCCTTTGCCAGAGCCGCTTTTAAACGGGCTCCTCCCGCTGACTGCTCGCGGAGTTCAGGCTGTATGACGTGGAGCCGGTGACGTTAATGATTGATGAACATAATCGCGTCGCCAACAGCCTGTATCTCGCTTTCGGTTTTCGCTTTAGCGGCCCCGATAAAATGCGGGGTCAGAACGTCTCGAAATACAGCTCGCGCAACAGCCAGGATATTTCGTTATTGGTGCGGTTCAGGACGTCTATTCTGTGAACCCCTATCGCTTCTGCGCGCAGATCGAGCAGCAAGTTGCGAATCTGCCGGAATAACGGGGTTTGCGGGTTGGGTTTGGCCAACTGCTGGCCGCACAGTTTGATACCGGCGTCGCAACCGGTGGCGATGTCCGTCAGGCAGCACGGGCAGGTGGTATTTTGGCGCGCCATATTGCGGCATTGTTGCCCGATTACCTGATTGAAATGGCGTAATTGCAGGCAGACTTCCCGCGAGTTCAACGGGGTGGAATGGGTTGTCATCGGTTTCAGCTCCCTTGTCTGCGCCTATATTGGCACTTACCGATGAAGATAACCACGGACAAGCCGAGGGGGTATCGCCTTGTTGTGTCTGGAAGCGACGAAATCGATGAGGCCCGCGATGGCGGGCCGGTAGAGTCAGGCGCGTTTAAACAGATTCGCCGCCTGGAACAGCGCAAAGGAGCTGACCAGCATTTCGATGCCGACGATCGCCGTCACCAGCGTGACCGACGCCGCCGGGCCTGAACCGATCAGCATCCAGGCGATGATCAAATCGAGCACGCCGATAACGAACTGCAGCCAGTTGCCCGGCAATCCGCGGCGCATATAGCCGGACGCCAGGCGCGCGATGCCGCCGAGCGCGAACAGCACGGCAAGGTACACCGCCAGCGCCAGAATGCCCGCCAGTGGGCTGGTGATGAACACATAGCCGATAATCAGGTAAGCCACGCCCAGCAGAATGCCGCCGATCATCGGCCAGGTATTCTGCGCCCGGTTGGCGATCATGGCGATAATCAGCCCGGCGCCGCTCAACAGCAGCAGGACGCCGACCACGATGCTCAGCGCCGCGCCGGAGGCGAAAGGGTTGACCAGGCACAGTATGCCGCCCGCCAGCAGCAGGAAGGCGATGATCAGCAGGGTGGTGCGTTGCTTTTTGAGCAGTTCTTCGCTCAGGAGGGGCAGATTATTGCGATCAAGGTTTAGCATGTTACAGCTCCATTCTCTTTGTTGCGATCCTCGGGGGCACTCTATTTTTTCCGAGCGCTCTATTATAGTAGTCACTTTTTAATCGCTGCGGTAAATCCGGCGTGGCGTTTATGCTTGGAAGCGGCGTGTTATTCGGCCAGTTCATCAACGATGAAATCAATCAGCGCCCTTACCGAAGGGGGGAGTCCTTGTCTGGAAGGGTAAAACGCGACAATCTTGTGTTGTTCCAATGTCCAGTCGTCGAGCAGCGTTTTCAGGCTGCCGTCGAGCAGTTCCTGGCGGGCTAATTTCAGCGGCAGACAGCCAACGCCGACGCCTTTTACGATCGATTCCTTGATCAGGCGAATGTCATCGCACACCATGCGCGACTCGTTGTTTATTTTGACTTCGCGATCGGCTTGTTGAAACGTCCAGGCGGCCTGAAGATGGGTCGATAACCACCCGACCGTTGGCAAACTGGAGAGATCTTCGGGCGTATTTATACTTTGGTACTGAATAGCTGCAGAGGGGGCGACCATAAATGCGGTGGGCACAGCGCAAATTCGACGCATCACCAAATTGCTGTTTTTGGGCTCATCGGCGATGAGTTTTAATGAGAGGTCATACCCTTCAGAAATAATATCCACGTTGCGATTAAATATTTTCACATGCAAATTGACCTTGGGATATTGCAGCATGAATCTCGCCAGCACTTCCGTTAGGCCAAGATCCAGGAGAATGTTTGAGCAGGTCAGTTTTATTTTTCCAGTGGGTTTTTCGCTTTTGTTAATAATAAGGCATTCCGCTTTCTCTGCGGTGCTAATCATCTGCAGGCAGTACTGAAAATATTCTTTTCCTATATCGGTGACCATGAGGTTTCGCGTTGAGCGCTGAATAAGCCTGACATTAAGCCTTTTTTCCAAATTGGATATTCGTCTTGATAGCGTCGATTTGGGTATACCAAACTTCTTACTGGCGGAAAGAAATTCACCGCATTCAACTACTCTGGCAAACATAACCATCTCATTGAAATCTATCATATAAAATTAACCTTCCCAGTGGTGAAACACTCATTCCCAATAATCGTGCTATTTACCCGGCTGGTTCATTGCTAGCCTGATGTCGGAGCGTTTGAAAGCATGCTACATGCTTGGAATGCATGGGGCGATCGGAATTTGATGATTTTGATGATAAAGGAGAAGGGAATGACTTTTAAATATAACCGATTAGATAAGACACAGGCCGCCGTTTTATTAGTCGATCATCAGACGGGGCTACTGTCCCTGGTTAGAGATCAGGATCCGGATAAATTCAAAAATAATGTTTTGGCGCTGGCCGATCTGGCTAAATACTTCAATTTACCGACGATACTGACCACGAGTTTTGAAAACGGACCGAACGGCCCTTTGGTGCCAGAGCTAAAGCAAACTTTCCCTGACGCCCCCTATATTGCTCGTCCCGGCAATATCAATGCCTGGGATAATGAAGATTTCGTCAAGGCGGTAAAGGCCACGGGCAAGAAACAACTGATCATCGCCGGCGTGGTGACCGAGGTTTGCGTGGCGTTTCCTGCGCTCTCTGCGCTGGAAGAGGGGTATGAGGTTTTCGTCATCACCGACGCATCCGGCACGTTCAATGCGATTACGCGCGATGCGGCTTGGGATCGCATGTCCCTGGCCGGCGCGCAGCTGATGAGTTGGTTTGGCGCGGCGTGCGAATTGCACCGCGATTGGCGAAATGATATCGAAGGGTTGGGGAACCTGTTCTCTCAACATATTCCTGACTATCGCAATCTGATGACCAGCTTCAGTTTGCTGACCTCAGGTAAACAGTAATCCCGACATCGCTGCATGGTTTGGCGCCTTATGGCGCCATTTTCCTCCCGCCGATCGCGCCGCAGCGGCCTCCGTGCCCGCTGTTTTCCGATAGTTGCCTCTTTCCCGCTTTTTGACTGACCCGGCGCAAATGTTACACTGTGCGGCTGAGGCGTATCAGAACCGAAAAGACGATTGGGGACAGGATTTGAGCACAGGAAGCAAGCTGGCGAGGTGGCGCCGCATCGCGGTGTGTCTGACATTGGGGCTATTGTTGGCCGGGTGTTCGGGTAAAAATACCTACAACCGCGACTACGACAAACTGCCGAAGGGCAGCTACACCGGCAAGTCCTACACCGTCAAACGGGGCGATACGCTGTACTACATCGCCTGGATCACCGACAGCGAAGTCAGCGATCTGGCCAGAATCAACAAGATACGCCCGCCTTATAGCCTGGAAGTGGGGCAAAAGCTGCGGCTGAGCGGCAGCGCGCCGACCAAAACCGCCGCCACGCGCCGTAAAACGTCTTCCTCCGCGATCGCCAAGCAAACGCCGCCGCCGGGCGCCGCCCGCTGTTGGCGCTGGCCGGCCAGCGGCCGGATCGCGCAGGCGTACTCCAATGCCGATGGCGGCAACAAGGGCATCGATATCGCCGGTAAACGCGGCCAGCCGATCTATGCTTCCGCCAAGGGCAAAGTGGTGTACGTCGGCAACCAACTGCGCGGCTACGGCAACCTGATCATGATTAAGCACGGCGAAGACTTTATTACCGCCTACGCGCACAACGACACTACGTTGGTGCGCAACGGCCAGGATGTGAAAGCGGGGCAGAAGATTGGCACTATGGGCAGCACCGGCACCGATTCGGTGTTCCTGCATTTCCAGATCCGCTATCGCGCCACCGCGCTCGATCCGCAGCGCTATCTGCCGCCGCAGGGTTCGTCGCCGTCCTGTTAACGTCAATCCGGCTCCTTGCGGAGCCGGATGTCAGCTATTTCAGCGGCAGATAAAGATCGGTCACCAGTTCATATTCCGCCACCTCGTGCACGAAGTTGTGGTAGTGGAAATAGAGCGGAAAATCGCGCAGCTCCTCGCCGCTGGCCGGCAACCACTCGCTGTAAAGATAGCGGGCGCTTTCCGAGAGCCCATCCAGCGATCCGAGATGGCGCAGCACCGCACAGCGCCCGGCCGGCAGCGTGCCGTTCACCACGCCGAAGGCGTTGTCCTCCGGGATCGGCGCAGTGACCTCGCCGCAAATGAAGAAGCGGAAGTCCTGCGCTTCGGTGGTGGCCGGATCGTGCGGTGCGATACCGTAAGTGCGGCTGCTTCTGACCGGCGACAGGCCACTGGTTTTGCGCCACTCGATAAAGCGTGCGGCGGTTTCGTTGACCAGCGCGGACGGGCCGCGATGTTCGATCATCGCCACCGGCGTGGCCGGGAAGTCGACAATGTCTACTTTCATGGGTTGTTTCCTTTTGTGTTTCGGCTCGGGAAAGCGCTGCTGCCAATCGATCCAGGCCGGCCGTTTGCGAAACTGGCTTGGCGTTTGGCTGAACGCCTGTTTGAAGGCGCGGCTGAAGGACTCCGGGTTTTGAAAACCGGCGTCCAGCGCGATGTCAATCACCGGCTCCAGCGGGTTATACGCCAGGCGGTACGAGGCGCGTTTGAGCCTCATCCACTGGATATAACGCCACACCGAGATGCCACAATACGCGCTAAACTGGCGTTGAAAGTGAAAGCGCGAAAAGTGGGCCACTTCGCTCAGTTTTTCGACGGTGAGCGCCTCGTCCAGGTGGCGGTCGATATAGTCAAAGACCAGCGCAAAGCGCTTTGCATACGTCTGGGTCATGTGATTGTCTCCTCCATGCCTGAACTTTGCCCGAGCCGCCGCCGCTTCTCCTGACGGATGATGCTGAGTTGTCGCCGCAGGAAAATGGGAGGGTGCGGCGTTCGCCGTCGGCCAGGCCAAACTCATAACCCCGCGCGGCTGTGCGCCGCGATCCCGATCGAGAAGATGAATATTACATGATGGATCGTTCCCGTTTGCTGAAATTCCTGCTGCCCTATCTGTGGCCGAAAGACAACCCGCGGCTGCGGGGGTATCTGGTGGTGGCCTTCGTGTTCATGGTGGCGGCCAAGGTCAGCACCACGCTGGTGCCGCTGGCTTATAAAGCGATGGTCGATGCGCTGAGCGGTGAGACGGCGAAAATGCTGGCGGTGCCGCTTGGGCTGATCGTCGCCTACGGCGTGGCGCGGGTGGGCGGCGCGCTGTTTGAGGAACTGCGCAACGTAATGTTTATCCACGTCAGCCAGAACGCCACGCGCCTGTTGGGCGTGCGGGTGTTCCGCCAGCTGCATGCGCTGAGCCTGCGTTTCCATCTGGAGCGCCAGACCGGCGGGTTGTCGCTGTCCATCGAGCGCGGCACTCAGGCGGTGTCCACGGTGCTGTCGCGGCTGCTGTTCTCCATCGTGCCGATCCTGTTCGAGCTCTCGCTGGTCACGGCGATCATGTGGCATATGCTGAACGGCTGGTTCGCGCTGGCGATCCTGACGACGGTCGGCTGCTACATCCTGTTCACCGTGTTGGCGGTCAGCTGGCGCACCCGCTTTCGCCGCGAGCTCAACAAGGCCAACGCCGACGCCAACAGCAAATCCATCGACAGCCTGCTGAACTATGAAACCGTGAAGTACTTCGGCAATGAAGAGTTCGAGGCCGAGCGTTTCGACCTCTCGCGCCGGCTGTACGAATACGCCGCCATCAAGAACCAATTCAGTTTTACGGCGATCAACCTGGGACAAACCGCCATTATTTCGATCGGACTGATCGTGATGATGACCATGGCGGCGCAGGGCATTACGCAGGGGACGATGACGGTCGGCGACTTCGTGCTGGTCAATGCCTATCTGCTGCAGCTGTATCAGCCGCTGAACTTCTTCGGCTTTATTTATTCCGAGGTGCGCCAGGCGCTGATCGACATGGAGAACATGTTCGATCTGCTGCAGGAACCGCGTGAGATCGTCGATAGCCCGGATGCGCAGCCGCTGCGCCTCGATCGCGGAGAAGTGAAGTTCGACGCGGTCAGCTTCGGTTACGACACGCGTCGGCCGATCCTCAAGCAGGTGAGCTTTACCATTCCGGCGGGCCACACGGTGGCGGTGGTCGGCGCCTCCGGCGCGGGCAAGTCCACGCTGTCGCGCCTGCTGTTTCGCTTTTACGACGTGCAGGGGGGCGCCATTACCCTCGACGGCCAGGACATTCGCCAACTGACCCAGGCCAGCCTGCGGCAGGCGATCGGCATCGTGCCGCAGGATACGGTGCTGTTCAACGATACGTTGCGTTATAACATCGGTTACGGCAAAACCGGCTCCAGCGATGAAGAAATCGAGCGGGCGGCGCGGCTGGCGCATATCCATGATTTTATCGTCGGTCTGCCCGACGGTTATGACACCCGGGTGGGTGAGCGCGGGCTGAAGCTGTCGGGCGGGGAAAAGCAGCGGGTGGCGATTGCGCGCACCATTCTGAAAAATCCGGCCATCCTGGTGTTTGACGAGGCGACCAGCGCGTTGGATACCCAGACCGAGCGCGAAATCCAGGGGCACCTGCGCGAGGTGAGCCGCAACCACACCACGCTGGTGATCGCTCATCGGCTCTCCACCGTGGTGGACGCCGATGAAATTATCGTGCTGGAGGCGGGGGAGATCGTCGAGCGCGGGGGGCACGAGGCGTTGCTGGCCGCGAACGGCCGCTACGCCGCCATGTGGCAAACCCAGTACAGTGAAGAGCAGGAACCGCACTGATGGAGCCACCGTTCACGTTCATCCCTGCTGCTGGGCGGCGTTGAGCCGCTGCGCCACGTAGTCGCAGGCGATGCGGCAGTCCTGTTTTAGGTCTGTCTCGTCGCCGGCCAGGCTGCCGCGCAGCCAAAGCCCATCGATCATCGCCGCCAGCCCGCGCGCCGCGTCGCGCGCCTGCTGCAGCGGCAGCTCGCGGCGGAACTGGCTGCAAATATTGGAATAGAGCCGCCGATCGTTGGCGCGCTGCAGGCGGCGCAGCACCGGCTGATGCATGCTGGCGGCCCAGAAGTCGAGCCAGGCGCGCATGGACACGGCGTTGGTTTGGCTGGGGTGGAAGTTGCCCTGGATAATGGCGAACAGCTGTGACTGGCTGTCGCTCGCCGCTTGCGCGCGGCACTCGGCCACCGCGTCGCGCAGATCGCGCAGGATCTTGCGCATGGTGGCGCTCAGCAACCCCTCTTTATCGCCAAAATAGTGGCTGACGATGCCGGTCGACAGCCCGGCTTCTTTCGCCACCTGAGACAGGGTGACGCCGGCCAGCCCGACGACGTTTATGGTCTCGAAGGCGGCGTTAATCAACTGCTCCTTGCGCTGCTCAGGAATGTCTCTGCGGTACATATTTTCCCCAACTGATAGGCAAATCACACTTTGAATTTGATTGATTGAACGGTCAATCAATACTCTATATGCTGCGAAAATGTCAAATAAATGACGATAGAATGTTAATTAAAAGTTGCATTTAAATCGTCTGTCTTTCGCATCATGGAAGCCTGCCAATGACAACAAAAACTCCTCCATCGCTTGACGAAGAACCTGTCAGATTGAATGTTCCGGTATTTTTCGGCTCGGCGGCGGTGATCCTGCTGCTGGGATCGCTGGTCGTGCTGTTTCCCGCCGCCAGCAAACAGTGGTTGAACGCCGCGCAAAGCTGGGTCGCCGACGTGTTCGGCTGGTACTACATGCTGTTGATGGTCGCCTGCATGGTGTTCGTCTTCTGGCTGGCGCTGTCGCGCTTCGGCCATATTCGCCTCAGCCAGGATGACGAACCGCCGCAGTTCAGCTATCCCTCGTGGGTGGCGATGCTGTTCTCGTCGGGCATCGGCATTGCGCTGGTGTACTACGGCGCCTACGAACCGCTGGATCACTTCTTGTCGCCACCGGAAGGCAGCGGCGGCACCGTGCAGGCGGCGCGGCAGGCGATGGCGCTGACCTTTTTGCACTGGGGGCTGCACGGTTGGGCGCTGTATGCGCTGATCGCCACCGCGCTGGCCTATTTCGCCTATTGCCGCGGCCTGCCGTTGGCGCTGCGCTCTGCGTTATACCCGATCTTCGGCGAGCGCATCCACGGCGGCGCCGGCCATCTGGTGGACAGTTTCGGCATTCTGGTGACGGTGATTTCGATGGTGACCAACCTGGGGATCGGCGCGCTGCTGGTGAACTCGGGGCTGTTTTATCTGTTCGACATTCCGCAAAGCACCGGCGTGCTGCTGGCGCTGATCGTGGTGATGATGGTGGTGGCCACGCTGGCGGCGGTCACCGGCGTCGAGAAGGGCATTGCCATGCTGTCGAACATCAACGTCGGCTTCCTGTGCCTGTTGCTGCTGTTCGTGTTTCTGGCCGGCCCGACGCTGAATCTGCTCAACGGCATGTTGCAGAACCTTGGCGATTATCTCACTTCGCTGGTCAGCCGCAGCTTCGATATGTATCTGTACGGCAAGGCGCGCCAGTGGCAGGGCGCCTGGACGTTGTTCTATTGGGCCTGGTGGGTGGCGTGGGCGCCGTTTGTCGGGCTGTTCATCGCGCGCATTTCCAAAGGGCGCACCATTCGTGAGCTGATCTTCGGCGTGTTGCTGATCCCGTTGGGCTTCACGCTGGCGTGGCTGTCGATCTTCGGCAATACCGCCATCAGCCTGGTGTTGGAAGGCGGGCAGGCGATCCTCGGGCAGGTGGCGCAAAGCGATCCGCCGATGGCGGTGTTCAAGCTGTTCGAATACCTGCCCTATACCCAGCTGACCGCCGGTTTTGTGGTGGCGATCAGTTTCGTGCTGTTCCTGACGCCGGTCGATTCCGGCACGCTGATGATAGCGAACCTCTCCTGCCAGGGCGGTTCCGCCCACGATGACGCGCCGGCCTGGCTGCGGGTATTTTGGGCGGCGGTCACCACGTTGATCTGCGCCGGGTTGCTGTACGCCGGCAGTTTCAGCGCGATGCAGACTGCGGTGGTGCTGTGCGGCCTGCCGTTCTCGGCGGTGATCGTGTTGTACATGGTCAGCCTGCGCAAGGATCTGCGCGGTTACGCCATGACGCCGGCGCTCCCCTGAGGCGGTTTATTCGTCCGCGCGCGGCCGGTGATGCACGTATTCGATAATCGTGCCGTCCGGCAGGCGGGCATTGAAACAGGCGCCGGTGGGCACTTCCACCGGGCCAAAGAAGATATCGGCTCCGGCGGCCAGCAGCCGCTGATGGTAGGGATAAATGTCATCGACCAGCAATGTGCCGACGGTGCTGCGGAAAGGGCGCAGGCTTTCTTCCGAGCCTTCCAGGATCAGAAACGGCCCCACCGCCGCCAGCACCAGCCGATGCGCGGGAAAGTCGAAACGCATATCCGCTTCCACGCCGTGCAGCTGCTCGTAAAACGCGATGGCGCGGTCGATCTCGCCTTCGTCGACGTAGACCCGGATCAGCACGCGCGGCACGCGCAGCGATGAAGAGTCGGCGGTTTTGCGCCAAAAGCCCGCTTCTGTCAGTTTTGCCGTCATTGCTCATTCCCCATGGTGGCTCGTTTCCCCGTCATCATGCCGCAGTTTGGCCGCAGGGATTAGACTGAGTTGTTATGAATCAGCAGCGGCGGAAATAAAAAAGCCCCGGTAACGGGGCAAAGACCAGCTCAGGTCGGAATAGCGGGCTAAAGCGGGCGTCAGGCGCGATGGAATTCCGGCAACACCAGTTGACCGATCTCCTGCATCGTCTCTTCCAGCGGCCGCTGGTTACGGCGGAAATGCAGGCCGATGTGGTTGACCCCGGCGTCACGCATGGCGCTCAGTTCCTGAATCAATCCATTACGGCCGCTCTTGATGCCGAAGCGATGGCGCTGAATCGGCGCGTCGGCGTTATCGGTGAGGTCGAGATGAATAAAGCTGACGTAGGGCTTGTCACCGGCTACGTTACGCCAGAGTTTGACTCGCGAAACGTGGTCCGCAGGCGTGCCGGGATACGACAGCCAGCCATCCATATTTTTGCCCACCCACTCGGGCGTTTGCTGCGCCAACCCGGCGACCAGCAGCGGCGGCGGCGGCGTGGCCGGCAGCAGGCGCAATCCAGGCTGGAGCGCGCTGTCGGCTTCCCCTTTGAGAATGCCGACGCTGGTGCGGAAGTTTTCACCGCGCGCGGCGTAATCGGCGCCGAACAGCGGGTACTCCACGGGGCGATCGCCGCTGGCGACGCCGAGCAGCAGACGATCGCCGCTCAGCGTTTGCAGCGTGGAAGCCGCTTTGCGCACCAGCCACGGCTGGCGCAGCGGCAGCACCACGGCCGCGGTGCCCAGCAGAATATTGCGCGTCAGGCTGGACAGGTAGCCGAGGTAGGTAAAGGTCTCAAACACCTGCGCGGCGTCGCCGAAGTCCGGATCGTACAGCGGCACGTCGCGAACCCAGGCGGCGCGAAAGCCGAGCTCATCGGCCAGCTTGATGCGCGCAGCGTGTTCGCTCATGTCCGGCACGCCGAACGGTCGCCCGTCCTGCTGGCGTTTCAGCTGCCCGCTGGTGGACCAATCGTTGTCCAGCGGCAACTCGATGCCGATGGAAAGCGGCTCCCGGGTTAGTCTTTCGATGCTCATGTGTCACTCCGTCTCAGGCCTTGCGGCGCGGTGTCGAACGATGGCCCGAAGTGTTGCATGGCGCTAATTTGAGATAAACAGCCCTAATCGCAATAGATAATTGCTGTTGCGAGCATAATTGCTTTGCAGGATACGGCATGATTGCCGTGATTTACGTCACGCTCTGCGCTTTTGCTATTGTCCAGATGAAATTATGTAACCCTGCCAATAGCCTTTCCCTCATAAGAGTTAGTTTGTTGTGCGGAAATAAAATAAAACTAAATGATTCAATAGATAAAAGTAAAACTGAATATTCCCCAGCGTTCATTCAATACGGATAAAAAATTAATAAGCCTGAAGAGTGATCGTTGAGATTATTCGGGAATGGCGTGGAAATAGGCATTTTTAACCGAAGAAAAATACCCGTTATTATTTTATTGTCTGTAAAAACAGAGGGGTAAAATATCTTTTTGTGATAATGCGATTTTGAAATAGTACCGAATAAAAACTTCATTCGTCTCTAAGAAAGCGCCGGTTGACAGACCGCCGGCTTACGATAATTTTATGTCATTAACATGTTAATGAGTTGTTGTCGTGACGGAGGGCCAATATCTCTCTTGGCCGTGCGCTTAACACACTTATGCCATGGCGGCTTGCCATTCATAAGTTAACTTATGGACACATGACGCTATGAATACATCGCCAGAGCCTCGCAGTGCATTAAGTGAAGAGAACCGGTTGCTGATTATTTTATTTTTCGTTTTCGGCTGCGTGTTCGTCGATCGTCTGACCATCTCGTTTCTGTTTCCGATGATTGCCGCCGACCTCAAGCTCAGCAACGTGCATCTCGGCACCCTGTCGGCGGTGCTGGCGTTAACCTGGGCGCTGTCTGGCGCCGGGCTGGGGGCGATAGCCGATCGTTTTAATATCCGTAAACCGATGCTGATCTTGTCGATCCTGGTGTTTTCGCTGTTCTCCGCGCTGTCGGGGTTGGTCAGCGGCTTTGCCATGCTATTGATCTTCCGAGCGTTGATGGGGATCGCCGAAGGGCCGGTATTGCCGATCGCACAGTCTTTGATGGTGGAAAAATCGCAGCCGCAGCGCCGCGGTTTCAACATGGGATTGATCCAGGGCGCGGCGCCGGGGCTGCTGGGAGGCATTATCGCGCCGCCGCTGATCATCTATCTGGCGCAGAAGTGGGGCTGGAGCATGGCGTTTCACCTGACCGCCGTACCGGGCATCATTCTGGCGTGGCTGATCTATCGCTATGTGAACGGCAAGAAGGATCCCGCTTTCAGCGCCCCGCCGGCGGTCGACAAGGCGGCGAACAAAGGTGCTTACGGGGAGCTGTTCAAAATCAAGAACGTGGCGCTGTGCATTCTAATCTCCTGTGTGTTCGTCACCTGGTTCATGATCATCATTACCTTCACCCCCAACTTTTTGGTGACCGACCGCGGCTTCGGCGAAGGCACGATGGGCGGCATCATGAGCGCCATCGGCGCCGCTTGGGTATTCTGGGGCGTGGCGGTGCCGGCGATCTCCGATCGCTTCGGCCGCAAGCCGACGCTGATCTTCTTTTCGCTGCTGGCGGTGTGCTGCCCGCTGTTTCTGAGCTACGTCGATAATCCGTGGCTGCTGGGCGTGCTGGTGTTCCTGTCTTATACCGGCCTTGGCTGTTTCACGCTGTTTATGGCCACCATCCCGTCTGAAACGGTGTCGCCGGCCCGCATCGCTACCGCGTTGGGGCTGGTGATGGGGATTGGCGAGGTGATTGGCGGCTGCCTGGCGCCGTTTATCGCCGGGCTGATCGCCGATCGCTACGGGCTGGTCAGCGTGATGTGGCTCGCGGCCGCCGGCGCCGTGTGCGCCGGGGTACTGAGTTGTTTTCTCGATGAAACCGCCCCTGCCGTGGTGAACCGCCGAGCGGTGAAACCGGCGGGCGTCGCCGACGTCTGAGGCGGTTTTCATCCCATTCAATCAAGGAGAGCGAAGATGTCAGCAGAACCATCCGTACTGAATCAAAATGCCGAACCGGACTGGAAGAATTACGACGATTTCGCGCGCGGCATCGACACCAACCGGCTGCCGGGCACTCAGGACTGGCGCGGCAAAACGTTGCAGATCGCCTTTGAAGGCGGCGGGGAAATCACGCTGCGTTTCAGCGCCGATCGGCAGCGGGTGCTGTGGGCCTGGGGCGGGGAGAGCGGCGAGGACGCTTACGAAGAGGTGCAAACCTCCGCCGCGCGCTATTTCTTCAATATTCCGCTGCAGACGCCGGGCAACGAATGCCTGACGCTGGTGCTCAACCGCGACAGCGGCCGGGCGCTGCTGGTGCGCAGCACGTTGCTGCCCGAGCAAACGGTGGAAAAGGGATCCCGCCTCAAGCAAAGCTTCCACGTTGGGCTGATTGCCGGCGTCACGCCGGGCGGCGTCGCGCCGCATCTGACCCGCGAGCTGATCGGTTATCGCACGCTGAACGTCTACAGCCCCAACCACTATTACGAACACTTCTACGTCAACACCGAGCGCTACGCCTGGCAAAACCTGCGCGGCGAACAATTCGGCCACGGCGACATGGACTACGCCACTTACTACAAGTTTGAGGACGAGATGTTCCTGTTCACCTTCCGGGAAAAGATTATCCCGGTGTGCTCGGTGTTCTTCTTCGACTTTGTCTCCGGGCGCTGCACCGGCACCTTCCTCGGGTTGGACGCCGCCGGCCGAGTGTTGGTGTCACCGGCCGGGGCGTTCATCAGCAAGATGAGCTACAACGCCTACCCGGAAGGGGTACAGCCGCTTTGATTCAGGCGTTTCTGACCAGCGATCCGGCGTTGATCTCCGCAATGGTTTTCGCGCCGGTGAGCGTCATGGCGACGCGCATCTCTTTGTCGATCAGATCCAGCAAGTTAGCCACCCCGGCTTCGCCGGCCGCCGCCAGCGCATAGACGAAGGCGCGCCCCAGCAGCACGCTGTCGGCGCCCAGCGCGATCATGCGCACCACGTCCAGGCCGCTGCGGATGCCGGAGTCGGCCAGCAGGGTGATGTCGCCTTTCACCGCGTCGGCGATCGCCGGCATGGCGCGCGCGGTCGACAGCACGCCGTCCAGTTGGCGGCCGCCGTGGTTGGAGACGATGATGCCATCGGCGCCGAAGCGCACCGCGTCTTTGGCGTCTTCCGGATCCAGAATGCCTTTGATGATCATCGGGCCGTCCCAGAACTCGCGGATCCACTCCAGATCTTTCCAGGAAATCGATGGATCGAAGTTGGCGCCCAGCCAGCCGATGTAATCTTCCAGGCTGGTCGGTTTACCGCGGTAGGCCGAGACGTTGCCCAGGTCGTGCGGCTTGCCGAACAGGCCGACATCCCAGGCCCACTGCGGATGGGTAAACGCCTGCAGCACGCGGCGCAGGGCGGCGTTGGGGCCGCTCATCCCCGAGTGGGCGTCGCGGTAACGGGCGCCGGGCACCGGCATGTCGACGGTAAACACCAGCGTTTTCACGCCGGCGACTTTGGCGCGCTCCAGCGCGTTGCGCATAAAGCCGCGATCTTTCAGCACGTAGAGCTGGAACCACATCGGCCGATCGATCGCCGGCGCCACCTCTTCGATCGGGCAGACCGACACGGTGGACAGCGTGAACGGGATGCCTTTTTTGGCCGCGGCGCGCGCGGCCTGCACTTCGCCGCGGCGGGCGTACATGCCGGTCAGCCCCACCGGCCCCAGCGCCACCGGCATCGCCAGCTGCTCGCCGAACAACGTAGTCTCCAGGCTTAGTTCGGACATATTGCGCAGCACGCGCTGGCGCAAGGCAATATCGGCCAGATCTGCGGTATTGCGCTTCAGCGTATGCTCCGCGTAGGCCCCGCCGTCGATATAGTGAAACAGAAACGGCGGCAGTTTGGCCTGGGCGGCGGCCCGGTAGTCGGTTGACGCGGAGATGATCATAGTGTTTACCTTCTTGTCTTGCTTGCGATAACGAGTGTTCGGTCAGAGCGTGAGGATCGTTGCCATACCGGCCGCAATCCCGCCGTACGCCAGCATCGGCAGTACGGTCTTTCTGATGATTTTGCCTTCGGCGTTGCCGATCCCGAGGATCGAACAGACCGCGATAATGTTGTTCAGGCACACCATGTTGCCCATGGCGCCGCCGACGGACTGCAAGGCCAGCGTCAGGTTGACATCAAGACCGCTGCTCTGGGCGATCGACTGCTGAATGCCGCCGAACGTCAGGTTCGAAACGGTATTGGAGCCGGAGAAGAACGAGCCCAGCGCGCCAAGGAACGACGAGAACAGCAGCCAGCTGTCGCCGGTCAGCGCCGCCAGCGCTTTACCGATCAGGATCACCGGCGCGTTGTCGCCGCCCTGCATCATCAGGTTAACCATCACCAGCGCGCCGAACAGGGCGATAAAGGGCCGCGCGATGCGCCCGCCGGTTTCGCTGAACATTTGCCGCACCTGGCCGCCATTCAGACGGAACAGCGGAATACACAGCAGCACCACCAACAGGAACGGGATCAGCGCCGGGACATACAGCGTTTTGTAGCCGGCGGCGGCGGCGGTGCCCAGCACCTGCTGCAGTTCGACGATCAGCGCCCGGCTGATGCGCAGCTCCCCGAGCCAGCCGAGGTTTTCCTGCCACAGCAGCGCGGTGTTGTTGAGCAGCTCCTTGAGGCCCAACTGGTGGACGCGCGTCACTATCAGAATAGCAATCAGCAGCAGGGTCGGGGTCATGGCCTTGACCACCTGCATGAACGGCACCGCCTGCGCGGCACTCTGCGGTTTGTCGCCGCGGGCGAGGCCGATGCCACCGCGCGCCAGCAGCACCGACAGTGCCAGGCCGATCGCGCCGCCGACCAGCGCAGGGAACTCATAGTTCACCTGGGCCAACAGCAGATAGGGCAGGGTGCAGCTCAGCACGCTGAGCAGGATAAACGGCAGGTTGCGGCGGATATCCTGCCAGGAAACGATAAAGCGCAGCGCCAGCAGAGGAATGACGAAGCCGGCGACAACGTGGATCAGCGCGGTTTGCCGGCCGATATCCAGCAGGCTGGCGTCCGACAGGCCGAGGTTGGCAAAGCCGAACCAGGTGGGGGTGCCTACGGCGCCGAAGGAGACCGGCACCGAGTTCATCACCAGCGTCAGCAGGGCGACGCGCAGCGGGTTGAAGCCCAGCCCGACCAGAATCGGCGCGGCGATGGCGGCCGGTGTGCCGAAGCCGCTGGCGCCCTCGATCATAAAGGCGAACGCCCAGCCGATAATCATCAGTTGGGCCACGGGATTGGGGCTGATGGTTTCCAGCCAGCGGCGCACCACGTTTTCCGCGCCGCTTACCTGCATCAGTTTGTTGAGCAGGATGGCGCCGGCAATGATGGTGATCGGCGTCAGCGTCGACACCAGCGCGGTGATGATATTGGCATGCAGCAGCCGCAGCGAGGCATCGAACCACAGGAGCTGTACGGCATACACCACGGCGGCCGTCAGCGGCAGGGCGAGGTAAGAGGGCACGCCATTCCTTTTAGTCATCATCCAAATCAGCAGGATGATGGGCGCAATACTGAAAAGCAGGGGCATAAGATCCTCAGGGTTATTATTTTTATGGGCAGAGAGATGTAGCTGAAAGGTTAATTACCGCAACATTTTCATTCTAATCACAACGTTGGCGATGATGCCATGCGGTAATTTTTTAACATCGGCGAACGGCGTCGGCGCAGGGAAAAACGCCGGTAGAAGGGGTTAAATTAATTGATTTAAAATCAGCATGATAGGGAGTGTTGATGTGCGATAAGTGCGCGAGCTCACATTAATTAGGCGGTAATGTTCAATAGATTATGTCCAAAAATGCCGTAATCCCCGCGGTCTTTCGCGGTAGCGGGGAAATAATCCGAGAGGAAAACTCAAAAATAATGGCTGATATTTTGGTAGGAACCGATGATATGTTCGATCAGCAGACGGGTTTTTAACGGCAGATTGCGGGTGTAAGGATAAACGGCGTAAATGCCCAGCACTTTGCCGCAGTGGCCGGCCAGGATCTCCGTCAGTTTACCGTCCTGCAAATCTTCATACACCATGCAGCGCGGCACCATGGCGATGCCGTGGCCGCCGATCACCGCTTTGCGGATCGCCCGCGCATTGTTGGCCGACAGGTTGCCGTTAACCTGCAGCTCGTAGATGTCGTTGCGCCCCGGCCGCTTCATCAGCCAGTTGGCGGTGCCGCTCTCTTGGTAGGTGTAGGTCAGGCAGTTGTGGCTCAGCAGATCGTCGGCGCTGCGCGGTTCCGGGTGGCTTTCCAGGTAGCCCGGCGAGCAGACGATCACCCAGCGGGAATCGAAGATAGGCCGGGCAATCAGGCTGGAGTCCGGCATGGTCCCGGTACGGATCGCCAGATCGATGCCTTCTTCCACCAGATCGACGAAGCGGTTTTCCAGCCGCATTTCGACCTTCAGGCTGGGATGCAGGGCGCAAAATTCCGCCACGCTTTCGCTCAGCAGCAGCTCGCCCGAAATGGTCGGCACCGACATGCGGATGGTGCCGGTCAACTCTTCGCTCTTTTCGCTGACGGCGTACAGCGCCTCCTGCACTTTGGCGCCGATCTCTTTGGCCTGTTGGTAGAGCGCCTGGCCGCTTTCGGTCAGCGTCAGGCTGCGGGTGGTGCGGTACAACAGGCGGGCGCCCAGCGATTTTTCCAGCCGCCCGATGCGTTTGCTGACCACCGAGCTGGTGATGCCGGCGCTCTCCGCGGCTTTGCTGAACGAGCCGCAGTCGACAATCAGGGCAAACAGAATCAGGTCGTTGGCGTATTCGTGAGTCGCGAGCATAATCGGCTGTTCCCTTCAGCGGCAAGTGGCGCCAGTGTAAGTCTCTCGTTTCAATAAGCAATCATCAAAATGCCCTTGGCGTCGAAATCAGAGGCTGCGCGAGCAATGAGAATTCGTCTTGATCTCATTCTCGCGCCGCTTACAATGCCTGCCAGATCGCGACTTCAGAGGTTTTTTCATGGAACTGCTACGGGTGGTTTATCACCAGTATCGTTGGCCATTTCTGGCGGTTATGGCATTGACCATGACCAGCGCCGGCTTGGGCATCGGTATCATTGCGTTTATCAATCAATACCTGATGGACGCCGGCGGCGATGCATTGGCTGTGCTGCCGATGTTTCTCGCCCTGCTGGCATTGCTGATGGCGGTCACGCTGGGATCGCAATTGGCGCTGACGACATTGGGCCATTACTTCGTCTACCGCCTGCGCGGGCAGTTAGTGAAGCGCATCCTGGATACCGATATTGAACGCCTTGAACAGTTAGGCAGCGCCTCATTGTTGGCCAGCCTCTCCAGCGATGTCCGCAATATCACCGTCGCCTTCGTGCGCTTGCCCGAACTGGTGCAAGGGGTGATTTTAACCCTGGGGTCGGCGGCCTATCTGGGGTGGCTATCGCCGAAAATGCTGGCGGTGACGGCGGTGTGGGTCGCCGTCACCGTGGTGGGCAGCGGCTGCCTGGTCTCGCGGGTTTATCGCCATATGGCCAGTTTGCGCGAGTCGGAAGAGCGCCTCTATCATCATTACGAATCGGTGATTGACGGTCGTAAGGAACTGACGTTAAACCGCAAGCGAGCGCAGGCGCTGTACGAACAGACCTATCAACCCGATGCGCAAGCTTACCGCCACCATATCATTCGCGCCGATACCTTCCATTTGAGTGCGCTCAACTGGTCAAATATCATGATGTTGGGGGCGATCGGACTGGTGTTCTTTATGGCTAACAGCCTGGGATGGGCGGACTCGGCGGTGGCCGCCACGTATTCCCTGACGCTGCTGTTCTTGCGCACGCCATTACTGCAGGCGGTCGGGGCGTTTCCGACGCTGGTCAGCGCCGAAGTCGCCTTCAACAAGCTGAAGACGCTGCGCCTGGCCGAGTACCAACCGGCGTTTCCTGCCGCCGCAGGCCGTTCCTGGCAGACGCTGGAGCTGCGCGACGTGGTTTTTCACTATGCCGATACGGCGCAACAGCCCGGTTTTGCCGTCGGGCCGCTTAATCTGACGCTGCGGCGTGGCGAGCTGGTCTTTTTGATCGGCGGCAACGGCAGCGGCAAGTCAACGCTGGCGATGCTGTTGACCGGGTTGTACCGGCCGGTGAGCGGGCACATCGTTCTGGATGGCGTCGCACAGACCGCGGCGGATATGCCGGGCTATCGTCGGCTGTTTTCGGCGATTTTCACCGATTTTCATCAGTTCGATCGTTTGCAAGGGCCGGAAGGCGGCGAGCCCGATGCGGAACTGGTCGCCGGCTGGCTCGAGCGGTTGAATATGAAAAGCAAACTGCAGTTCGACGGCGCCAGGGTGACCAACCCGCAACTGTCGCAGGGGCAGCGCAAGCGTCTGGCTTTGCTGCTGGCCGTGGCGGAACAGCGCGATATCTTGCTGTTGGATGAATGGGCCGCGGATCAGGATCCGCAATTCCGGCGCATTTTCTATCGCGAGCTGTTGCCAGAACTGCGCGCGCTGGGCAAAACGGTGTTTGCCATCAGCCATGACGATCACTATTTCGAACACGCCGATCGGCTGCTTGAGATGCGCTCGGGTCATTTACGTGAGCTGACCGGCAGCGAGCGTGAACACGCCAGCCGGGATTCCGTCAGCAGAATCGGTTAACTCACACCGGCCCGAGCGAGACTAAAGCGGGCCGGTGCTTCTCTCCGCATGATCCCAGTACGTCGCTTCATTTTATCCCCCGCCTTCAGCGCTGTCTGTTGCCGATTTGGCTTATGGCCAGTCAAGTAATTGATAGTTGAATTATTTACCAGTGGTTTAATTTTGACCTTTAAAGATATGGCACACTGCACGTTCGTTCGCCTATCAATTCAAGTTATCGCCTGCCGATAACAGTGATATCCACGGTGCCGTTCTTACTGAGGCGGTGATGCAGGTCTATGGCTAGCAGCTGTTTTTTAAATTTCCATAGGAAAAAACGACTTTATCGATCGTTAAAACAGATCGATAATTGTGGTTTGAATGGTTTAATCTATTGGTTGAGGGCGCTGTGGTGAGCAAGGATGGATCTGATATCAAACGTAGAGCATGGCTGTGTGTGTTTATCGGTAGCGGGCTGTTCTGGCTGTTAACCGCCGCCGTGATTTATTGGTTACTGAGTTAGCAGGTTAAGCAGGAAGGCGATTCGTGAACAAAAAGCAGGCTAAAAACCGTGAGGGCGCTGAGCGTCGCGCACAGTCCAAAATTCCGCCGTCATGGGTGCTGAGCGATGAGCAGCGCGCCTTTATTGAAGATTTATGGCAGGACACCGACTCTGAGCCGGCGCGGCCCCCATTGCGCCGCAGCGTTAGCTGATCACGCGGCTGCGGCCGGCCAGCGCGCCGAACAGCATTTGCAAGACGGTCAGGCCCAGCAGGGCGATCAACGGCAAGCGCCAGCCTTCCGTCAGATCGTGCAGCAGGCCGAATAGGGTGGGCCCCAGCGCCGCCAACAGATAACCGACGGATTGCGCCATACCCGACAGCAGCGTCGCCTGATGATGATGCTGACTGCGCAATCCAAAGAACGACAGCGCCAGCACCAGCGAACTCCCCGCCCCCAACCCGGCAAACGTCAGCCACACCAGTGAACTGGCGGGTTGCACCAATAATCCCCCGACGCCGATGAAGATCAGCAGCGAGCTGCCCAACGCTATCGCCCGCTGATCGCGCGCCCGCGGCAAAATCACCACCATGACAAAGTTGGCGACGATCGCCACCACCTGGTAAACGAACAGTTCGAAACCCGCCTGCTGAGCGGAGGTGCCGTGGCTGGCGGCAAAAGCGCTGAACCAGCCGATGATGGTGTAGAAGGCGATCGATTGCAGCCCCATGAACATCGCCACTTGCCAGCCCAGCGCGCTGCCCCAAGGAGAGCGATAGCGTTGCGGCTCCGTCGGCTGCGGCTCTCTAGTGGCGGGAGTGGCGGAGCGCCGCAGTTGCGGCAACCACACCAGCAGCGCCAACAGCGCAGGCAAGCCCCAGCATAACAAGGAGAACCGCCAGCCAAGGTCGGCCAGCGAAGCCAGCGGCACGGCCAGACCGGAAGCGATGGCGGCAACCAGCGACATCACCGCCGCATAGGCGGCGATCATCGCGGCGGCGCGATGTGGGAAATCTCTTTTCACCAGCGTCGGTAGCACTACGTTGGCGAAGGCGATGGCGGCGCCGATCAGGATGCTGCCCGGCCATAGCATGGCGTCTTGCGGCAGGGAGCGCAGGGCGATGCCGCAGATCAGCAGCGCGAGGGCGAGGCCCAGGGTGCGCTCAATACCGATGCGTTTCGCCAGCGCCGGGGTCAACGGCGAGAGGATGGCGAACAGGATCAGCGGCAGCGAATTGATCAGGCCGGCGGCGGTGGCGGACAACGCCAGCTGTTGCTGGATCTGCTCCAGCAGCGGGCCGACGCTGGTCAGGGCGGCGCGCAAATTGGCCGCGATCAGCATAATGCCGACGATAAGCAGAATAGGGCGGTGTAACCGGCGACGCGGGGTCGCGGTGGACGCTGGGGGTGAAGCGGGTTGCGGCATGGGTTCCTCGCACCAAGGCATGCAGTCAATCAGTGCTGCATGGCGTGATGCGTTGATTGACGTTAACGCTTACGTACCGAAAATCGACGGTATCCGATCGCCAGTGTAGGGAAGATGGCTCGTGCTGACAAGGGTACGGCCCGGCGGGATGGCGGCGGTTAATCCCCGCCGGCCGCCGGATAATTGCCATTATGTGATCTTGGTCACTGAGTGAACTAAAAGTCATGGCGCGGAGCGCACCATGCGCCGCTTTCGCTTTCCGTGCAGCCCACGCCTCAGCGCTCCGGGGGTATCGCCCGTCATGGCATTTCACTTTTTCCCCCTTCCGCTTTTGGGCTTTTCGATCCGTTTCGATTCGAAAGGTTTTTTGGCGGTTTTTTTGCTAAAACGGGGCTGTAATCCCGATCACAATTTCATTGCTTTCGCTTTGCTGTAATGCGAGCGCAGTAGAGCGAAAGCCATCTTCTCCCCGGCGATGCCGGAAACCTGAGGACCGCAGCTCATGCCAGTGAATACCGCAAAGCGACGTGAACACATTATCGATCTGTTATGCGAGCACGGCAGCGTGCGCGTGGAACAGCTCAGCAAACAGTTTGCGGTATCCACGGTGACGATCCGCAACGATCTGCGCTTTCTGGAACGAAAAGGGTGTGCGCTGCGCGCTTACGGCGGCGCGATGCTCAATCAGCAATTCGCTTTCGATCGGCCGCTGCGGGACAAAGGGCGGTTGAATCGCGACGTCAAAACGCTGATCGCCAACGCGGCGGCCGGCTATGTGCGCGACGGCGATGCGCTGATCCTCGATTCCGGTTCAACCACCGCGCAGATCGTGCCGTTCCTGAAGGGGCGGCGCGATCTGGTGGTGATGACCAATGCGCTGAACATTGCCTACGAGCTTTCGGGAAACGACGGGGTGGAAGTCATGGTGCTGGGGGGCAGCGTGCGCCGCAACTCTTACTCGCTCTACGGTCCGGCTGCCGAGCAGCAATTGCGTCAGTACCGCTTCGACAAGCTGTTTTTGGGCGTCGACGGGTTCGATCTGAGCGCCGGCATCACCACGCCTCACCCCGGTGAAGCGCACCTCAATCGCGTGATGTGCGAGGTGGCGCGCGAGATTATCGCGGTGGCGGATGCCAGCAAATTTGGTCGCAAGAGCTTTTGCATGATTCGCGAAGCCGGACAAATCCATCGGCTGATCACCGACAGCCGTCTTCCGGACGATTACGAGCGGGCGTTAACCGAGCTGGGCGTGGAGGTCATCATCGCCGATCGGTAGCAGGGCGCCTGCATGGGGGCTTCATGCAGCAGTTGTTACAGCTTGTCGAGCAGCACAAGGCCGGTATGCCGGTCGGGATCTTTTCCGTCTGTTCCGCCCATCCCTGGGTTCTGAAGGCCGCGCTGCGGCAGGCCAAAGCCCGCGGCACGCCGGTGTTGGTGGAGGCGACGTCCAACCAGGTCAATCAATTCGGCGGCTATACCGGCCAAACGGCGGCCCAGTTCCGCGATGGGCTGTGGCGTCTGGCGGATGAAGTGGGCCTGGCGCGCGAGCGCGTATGGCTGGGTGGCGATCATCTGGGGCCAAACGCCTGGCAAGATCGCCCGGCTCAGGAAGCGATGGCGCTGGCGGAAATCTTGATAGACGATTACGTTCGCGCCGGATTTCGCAAAATTCACCTCGATTGTTCCATGTCGTGCGCCGATGATCCCTCGCCCCTGGGGGATGCCACGGTTGCCGAGCGGGCGGCGCGTTTGTGCGCGGTGGCGGAACGCGCCTGGGCGCAGAGCGGCGGCGAAGCGCCGGTCTATGTGATCGGCACCGAGGTGCCGGTGCCGGGCGGCGCGCAGGAGGCGCTGGCGGGTCTGCAGGTCACCACGCCGCAGGCGGTGGCGCAAACGCTGGAAACGCATCGTATCGCCTGGCAAAAAGCCGAGCTGAACGATGCCTGGCAGCGAACTATCGCGCTGGTGGTGCAGCCGGGCGTCGAGTTCGATCACCACAGCGTTGAGCATTACCAACCGCAGCGCGCCGACGCATTGAGCCATTTCATCGAACGGCAGCCGGGCATGATCTATGAAGCGCACTCTACGGATTACCAACCGCCGCAGGCCTACCGCCAACTGGTGCGCGATCACTTCGCCATCCTGAAGGTGGGGCCGGCGCTGACCTTCGCGCTGCGCGAAGCGCTGTTCGCCCTCGATCGCATCGAACGCGAATGGCTGGGGGAACGCCAGTCGGCGCAGCTGTGCGCCACGCTGGAGCAGGTGATGCGCGAGCAGCCGCAGCAGTGGAGCCGCTATTACCACGGCACGCCGCACCAACAGTATCTCGATCGCCACTACAGCCTGAGCGATCGGGTGCGTTACTACTGGCCGCAGCCGCAGGTGCAGCAGGCGGTCGACGGTTTGCTGGACAACCTGCGCCGCAGCCCGGCGCCGCTGGCGCTGCTCAGCCAGTACCTGCCGGATCAGGCGCGGGCGCTGAACGCCGGCGAATTGAGCGCCGATCCGCAGGAGTGGGTGCTGCATAAAGTGACGCAGGTGCTCGATGATTACCACGCCGCCTGTTACCCGGAGGGCCGCTGACATGCCGAACATTTTAATGACTCGCATCGACAATCGTCTGGTGCACGGCCAGGTGGGCGTGACCTGGACCAATACCCTCGGCGCCAACCTGGTGGTGGTGGCCAACGACGAGGCTGCCGCCGATCCGGTGCAGCAGAACCTGATGGACATGGTGGTGGCGGAAGGGGTGCAGACCCGTTATTTCACGCTGCAGAAAACCATCGACGTGATTCACAAGGCGGCGGATCGGCAGAAGATCTTCCTGGTGTGCAAAACGCCGCAGGATGTATTGACGCTGGTGCGCGGCGGGGTGCCGATCCGTTTCGTCAACGTCGGCAACATGCACTTCGCCGAGGGGAAGCGGCAGGTGCACAAAACGGTGTCGCTGGACGACGGCGACGTGGCCGCGTTCCGCGCGCTGGCGGAACTGGGCGTGGAGTGCGAAGTGCGCCGGGTGCCGGATGAAGCGGGCGAGGCGATCGGCAAACTGCTCTTTTGAGCCAGGGGGGAAGCATGTTGACGGATGCGCTATTGATTGCGTTGTTGGCCGGATTGGCCGGGGTTGACCTGTTCGACGGTCTGACCCATTTCCACCGGCCGGTGGTGATGGGGCCGCTGGTGGGGCTGATTTTGGGCGACGTCTACACCGGGTTGCTGGTGGGCGGCACGTTGGAGCTGGTGTGGATGGGCATGGTGCCGCTGGCGGGCGCCCAACCGCCGAACGTGGTGATCGGCGGAGTGATCGGCACCGCGTTCGCCATTCTGACCAAGGCCGACCCTAAAGTGGCGATCGGCGTGGCGGTGCCGTTCTCGATTGCGGTGCAGGGCTGCATCACGCTGCTGTTTACGCTGTACTCACCGATGATGCACCGCTGCGATCGCATGGTGAAAGCGCTGAACTGGCGCGGCATCGAACGGGTGAATTACCTGGGCATCAGCATTCTGTTCATCTTCTATTTCGTGGTGGCGTTCCTGCCGATTTACTTCGGCGCCGATGCGGCCAGCGCCATGGTGCAGAAGGCGCCGGGCTGGCTGCTGGACGGGCTGGCGGTGGCGGGCGGCATGATGCCGGCGATCGGCTTCTCGCTGCTGATGAAAGTGATGATGAAAAAAACCTACGTGGCCTATTTTATCCTCGGTTTCATCTCGGTCACGTTTCTCAAGCTGCCGATTCTGGCGGTGGCGCTGGGCGCCCTGGCGATCGCTTTGATTGATTTCTTCAACACGCAACGCGGCGCGGCAGAGGCGACCGCCCGGCCCGCTCCGCAGGAGGACGCCGAAGATGGCATTTAACGATTCCGACGATCTGCTGGCGCAAAAGGCCGAGCAGCGCATGGCGCAGGCGCTGGCCACCAGCCAGGTGGAGCAGGACGATTATCTGGACAGCCAGCCCGCCGAAGCGCTGACGCGCGGCGACATCAACCGCATGGCCTGGCGTTCGCTGCTGTTGCAGGCGTCGTTCAACTACGAGCGCATGCAGGCGGGCGGCTGGCTGTATCAGTTGATCCCCGGGCTGCGCAAGATCCACCGCAACCCGCAGGATCTGGCCAACTCGATGAAGATGCACATGGAATTTATCAACGTGCACCCGTTCGACGTCACCTTCCTGTCCGGTTTGGTGCTGGCGATGGAGCAGAACAAGGAGAAGATCTCCACCATTCGCGCGGTGAAAGTGGCGCTGATGGGGCCGCTCGGCGGCATCGGCGACGCGCTGTTTTGGCTGACGCTGTTGCCGATCTGCGCCGGCATAGGCGCTTCGCTGGCATTGGAGGGCAGCCTGTTCGGGCCTATCGTCTTTCTGCTGCTGTTCAACCTGTTCCACTTCGGCCTGCGTTTTGGGCTGGCGCACTACGGTTATCAGGCCGGCACCAGCGCGCTGGTGCTGCTGAAGACCCACACCCGGCGCATTTCTCACGCCGCGTCGATCGTCGGCATGACGGTGATCGGCGCGCTGGTGGCCTCGTATGTGCACCTGTCCACGCCGCTGGTGATGCGCGCCGGCAAGGCCAGCGTGGCGCTGCAGACCGACGTGCTGGACAAGCTGATGCCCAACTTGTTGCCGCTGTGCTTCACGCTGCTCATTTTCTTCCTGATGAAGCGCGGTTTCTCGCCGGTGAAGCTGATTGGCGTCACCGTAGCGATCGGCGTGGCGGGCAAATTTATCGGTATTTTGTGAGGAGCGGGCTATGCCAGGCATTGTGATTACCGGCCACGGCGGCTTTGCCACCGGGCTGTTGCAGGCGGTGGAACAAGTGGTGGGGCCGCAGCGGCACTGTGCGGCGGTCGATTTCCCCGAACAGATGAGCACCGCGCAACTCAACGACGCCCTACGCTCGGCGCTGGCGGCGGTGGCGCAGCCGGACGGTGTGGTGTTCCTGACCGATATGCTCGGCGGTTCGCCGTTTCGCAGCGCCTGCGAACTGGCGGATGCGCAGGGCGATTGCGAAGTGCTCACCGGCGTCAACATGCAGTTGGCGGCGGAAATGATGCTGGAGCGCGATGGGCTGAATCTGGATGAATTTCGCGAGATGGCTTTGGCGTGCGGTAAACGCGGCCTGACCAGCCTGTGGCATGAACGCCGCCGGGTGAAGTGCGAAGACGCGCAGGCCGATGGCATCTGAACGAAAACCGGGCGCGCCCGCGCCCGGCTTCGGGAGTTATGCCGGCAACGGGCTCAGCGCCAGGCGCGCCGGTTGGTCTTCGCCGCGGCTGAAGCGCCAGCAGGTCTGATGGTACTTCGCCACGCTGTTGCGGTGCGCTACGCTGATCAGCGTCATGTCCGGCAGTTCATCCACCAGCAGGCAGTACATCAGCTGCTCGGTTTCGTCGTCCAGCGCGCTGGTGGCCTCGTCGAGGAACAGGATGCTCGGGCGAATCAACAGGGCGCGGGCGAACGCCAGCCGCTGTTGCTCTCCCGGCGACAGGCGATGGCTCCAGTTGGCGGAGGTATCCAGCCAGCGCTGCAGGTGTTTCAGACGGCAGTTTTCCAGCACCCGCATCAGCTGTTCGTCGCTGTATTCTGACGCCAGGCTCGGGTAGCTCAGCGCCTCGCGCAGCGTGCCGATCGGAATGTAGCTGCGCTGGGGCAGGAACAGCGTGTTGGCGTTGGCCGCCACCCCGATGGCGCCCGCGCCGTAAGGCCAGATACCGGCGATGGCCCGCAGCAGCGTCGACTTGCCGCAGCCGGAAGGGCCGACGATCAGCAGGCGATCGCCGCGTTGCAGCGTCATCTCTGCGCCGGCCAGCAGCGGTTGGCCGTCGGGCAAGTTCAGGCTGAGGTTATCCAGCGTCAACGGATGGGCGGTCTCTTCCCGCAGCTGAATGCCGCGCGGCTGATGGTGAACCTGATCGACGGCGGCGTTGAAGCCGGCCAAACGGTTAACGCAGGCTTTCCAGGTCGCCAAGTCGTTAAACGCGTCGATAAACCACGACAGCGCACCCTGCACCTGGCCGAAGGCCGAGGCGATCTGCATCAGGCCGCCCATCTGAATGGCGCCGGAGAAGTAGCGCGGCGCCGCCACCAGCAGGGGAAACACGATGGCGAACTGGCCGTAGAAGTTGGTGGCGATGTTCAGCCGCCGGGTGATGCGCATGATCGCCCACCAGTTGCTGCGAATGGTGTCGAAACGGTCACCCAACTGTTGCGCCTCGCGCGGTTCGCCGTGGTATAGCGCAATGGCGTCGTTGTTTTCGCGGATGCGGATCAGGCCGAAACGGAAGTTCGCCTCATACCGCTCCTGGTTAAAGCCCAGCATGACCAGCGGTTTGCCGACCCACCAGATCAGCAGCGATCCCAGCACCGCATACAGCAGCGCGAACCACACCATATAGCCGGGCAAGGTGATGGCGTGTTGACCGAGCGCGAAGGTCATCGGCCCGCTGACGTGCCATAAAATGTCGATAAAGGAAAACAGCGTCACCAGGCTGGAGAGCAGCCCGAGCGACAGTGACAGGGTATATTGAGTCAGTACGTTGAGATCTTCAGCGATACGCTGATCGGGGTTATCGACGATCTGCTGCTGCTCGGTATGGTAATACGCCTGGTGCGCCAGCCATTTTCCCATGAACTTTTCCGTCATCCAGCGCCGCCAGCGCATCTGCAGCCCCTGAGTCAGGTAGATCTTGTAGACCGCCAGCACGATGAAGATCAGCGCCAGATAGGTGAAGCGCCACAGCTGCGCCTTGAACACCGGGTAGTTTTTGTTCTGCAACGCATCGTAGAACACCTGGTTCCACTGGTTGATCTGCACGCTGATATAGACCAGACCAAGCGACAGGACGACGATGGCTGTTAGCATCATCCAGGCGCGCCATCGCTCCTCAGACACCCAAAAGGGTTTGATCAGCTGCCACACGGCGTGTTTCTGCAAGGGGGTTGCGTTCATAACGGCTCGATAATTGCGGTGTTTTGTTCAGCATGGGCTGCGGGCCGGTAACAAACAAACCGCGACTGTAAGCAGTTTTGACTCCGCTAACCGTTTGAAATAAGGCGGCTGAATCGTCAGCGGCGCGCTGGCGGGCGCAATTGCGGCATACACTCCGGCGCAGGGCGGTTATACTGGCGCCGAATTTTTGCAGAAAGGATAAACGATGAAGGCTTGGTTTCCCCTGTTGCTGACCTGCGGCGTCTTCGCCAGCGCCCGGGCCTGGGCGCACATTGACGAGCCGGACATCGCCGCCGACTGTCAAAAGGTGGCGAGCTACGCCGAACTGGGAAAAAAGGCCTATCAGCGGCAGGATTACGCCAAAGCCGCCGACATCTTTCGCGATCAGGCGGCCTGGAGCGAGTTTTGCGGCCTGAGCGAGCAGGCTGTCGCCACGGCTTACAACAACGTGGCGCTGTCGCTGATGCACGCCGGGGAATTGCTCAAGGCGCAGGCCTATCTGGCGCTGGCGCCGCACGACGACAAATCGCAGCACAACATGAGCCTGTTGCGCCAACGCCTGGCGCAGCAGCCGCAGCCCAAGGGGCCGGGCGGCGTGTATTGGCAATACGCCGGGCGCGGCGTGTGGAGCGAAGTGGCGGTGAAGCCGCAGGGCGAGCGCTGGTTGATCGCGTTTTCCGGCTACGCCATGCCGCAGATGGGGCTGTATTACGGGCCGAACATGGGCGACTTCACCGCCGAGCTGCCGATCGAACACGGCAAGGCTGTCTACCACCAGCATGAAGCGGAAAGCGCGCAGGTCTGCGACGTGACGATGGCGTTTGGCGAACAAGCGCTGGAGATGCATACGCGGGGGGATTGCGGGTTCGGTCACAACGTGCGGGCGGAAGGGCGGTTCGTGCGGGTCGAATGACTCGCCCCGGCGATCGGGGCGAGAAGGGTTACGCCAGCGCGGCGGCGCCCAGCAGGTTCTTCCAGGTTTCCACATTGCCCAGATAGTTCCCGGCCGGCAGCAGATGCAGGCGGCCTTCGCTGTCCTGCAGCGCAAAGGTCGGGAAACCCTGGCCTTGCACTTTGGCGAGCAGCGCCCGGCTTTCCGCGATGTGTTGCGCGGTCGGTGCGCCGCTGTTGAAGCGCATTTCGGCGATAAACGCCGCCGAAGGCAACCCCAGCTCTTTCGCCAACGCTTCCAGCACCGGCGTGTCGGCGATGCGCCGGCCTTCCTTATAGTGCGCCTGCTGAATGCGATGCAACATGTCCAGCCCGCGTCCAGACAGCTTTTCCGCCGCCAGGATAGCGGTGATCGGCGGTTCGGAATCCATCACCGCCGTGGTGTCGCGCAGTAGGCCGTTGAAATAGGCTTCGCCGAACGGCTGGCCCGTCATTTCGGCGATGCGTTTGTCGTGCGGAATGACATAGTTGCGCCACTCGTCGGTGATCTGGCGGCGATTGTTGCCGGTCATCATGCCGCCGGCGTGCGGCACGATCTTCAGCCCGGGGAGGCTCTGAGCCGCTTTCACCAGCGGCGCGGCGCCATAGCACCAGCCACACAGCGGATCGAAAATGTAATGTAACGTGGTTTCGGTCATCTTTACTCCTCGCTTGGCGCGCGGCAACTCGCCGCGGCGCCGGGGCTGGTTCAATCACGCAGGGGCGCTTATTGCGGCCACTTCATCTCGCCTTTCAGCACTTTTGCGCTCAGTTCCAGGCTCGATTCGTCTTTCAGCGTCGGGTAGTGCTTTTTCATCGCTTCAATCAGCGCGGCGGAGTCCTTGGCCTTCGGCAGTTCGGCTTCCAGCGTGGTCAGGTATTTCTGGGTAAAGTGCACCGATGCCAGCGTTTGCGCGGCGCCTGGCAGGAAGTGGCCCGGCACGACGACCTGCGGCTTCAGCGCTTCGATGTTTTTCAGCGTCTGCTGCCAGTGCTGACGCGATTCCTCGGTCTGGTTGTCGGCGATCCACGGATGGATATTGTCACCGGCGACCGCGACGCCGCCCACGACCGCTTTCAGCGCCGGGATCCAGACGAAGGTGCGATCGGGGGTCGGGCCGTTCAGGCCTTTCACTTCCACTTTCTGGCCGTCGATGGTGAAGCTGTCGCCCTGCAGCGGCTGTGGCACGATCACGGTTTTCGGCGCGTTGTCTTTCAGGATCGGGCCCCAATAGGCGACTTTGCCGTCTTTGGTGGCGTTGATGTCCTTGATGGTGCCTGGCGAAGCGATGATTTTCGCCTCCGGGAAGGCCGCCTTAATCACGTCCAGACCGAAATAGAAATCCGGGTCTGAGTGGCTGATATAAACGGTGGTCAGCTTCTTGCCGGTCGCCTTGATCTTTTTCACCAGCTCTTCGGCATCGTTACGCTGGAACTGAGCGTCAATCAGCGCCACTTCGTGTTGGCCGCTGACGATTTCGGAAGACACCGGGAACACGCTTTTCTCGCCCGGGTTATACACTTCCATGGTCAGGGTATCGGCAGCGGTGGCGTAAGTGCTCAGTGTGGCGACGCCGGTGAAGGCCAGAGTTAACAGTGATTTCTTAAACATGGGCAGAGGTCCTTAGGTATCGGTTAATGTTGTAACGATGTTAGGTTGCATAAAGCGATAGAAAAACCGGATAATAAGCAATTATTCGTTGCATAAATCGGACTAATCATGGATCGCATTACCGCCGCTGAGGTTTTTGTCACCATCGTCGATCGCGGCAGCATGATCGCCGCCGCGGAAACGCTGGAGATGTCGCGTGCGATGGTGACGCGCTACCTGGCGCAGATGGAGCAATGGGCCGGGGCGCGTTTACTGCACCGCACTACCCGTAAGCTTAGTCTGACCGACGCCGGTGAGCGTACTCTGGAACGTTGCCGACAAATGTTGGCGCTGGCGGGGGAAATCGATCTGGTGGAGGAAGGGCAGAGCGACGAACTGCGCGGCCTGCTGCGCATCACCTGTTCGCAGTCGCTCGGGCAAACGGCGTTGGTGGGGGCGGTCGCTCAGTATCTGAAGCGTCACCCGCAGGTGGCGGTCGATCTGCAGATGAACAACCGGGCGGTGAACCTGGTGGAAGAGCGCATCGATCTGGCGCTGCGCATCACCAACGAGCTGGATCCCAACCTGATCGCCCGTCCGCTGTCCACCTGCGCATCGGTGGTGTGCGCCGCGCCGGCGTATCTGGCGGCACACGGCACCCCGCGCCAACCGCAGGATCTGGCGTTGCACAACTGCCTGACCTACTCCTATTTCGGCAAAAGCCTGTGGCACTTCGATGCTCAGGGCGTGAAATCGGCGGTGGCGGTCAGCGGCAACCTGAGCGCCAATGAGTCGGTGGTGTTGATGGCCGGCACGGTGCAGGGCGCGGGCATTTCCATGCAGCCCTATTATTCGGCGGCCCCGCTGCTGGCCAGCGGCGAACTGGTCGAATTGTTGCCGGATTACCGGCCGCAGTCGATGGGCATCTACGGCATCTACACCTCGCGTCGCCAGATGCCCGCCACCTTGCGCACCATGCTGGACTTTCTGGTGGAGTGGTTTGCCACCGATCCGCAGTGGCAGGCGACGCTGCGCTAAGGCCTCGGCAATATTCCCACGCCGCTTTCAGCGCCTGACAGCGGCGGCCAGCCGGGCGGAGAAGCGTGCCGCCTGCTGATGCAAATGGTCGATAAAGGCCGTGACCAGCGCCGATGATGGGCGGTGCAGCGGCCGGATCAGGCTGACGGTGAACGGCACGTCGATGCTGAACGGCCGCACGTGCACGCCGCTGCCGGCATAGTCGAGCGCCGTCAGCGGGTTAACGATCGACACCCCCACGCCGGCTCTCACCATGGCGCACACTGACGCCGCACTGTGCGTTTCCATCACCATGCGGCGCTCGACGCCTTGCTCGGCGAACAGCGCATCCAGCAAGTGACGATAGCTGTCGGTGCTCGACAGGCTGATGAAGTTCTGCCCGGCGAAGTCCTGCGGCGTCAGCTGGTCTTTTACCAGCAGCGGGTGGCCCGTCGGCAGCACGCACACTTCGTTCAACGTCATCAGCGTCACCCGTTCGGTGCCCGCCGGCGTGAGGGTGGTTTCCGTCAGCCCGAGATCGTGGCGCTGGGCAGACAGCCACTCTTCCAGCAGCGGCGACTCTTGCGGGATCACGCTGAAGCTGACTTCCGGATAACGTTCGATAAAGGGCTGGCACACCGCCGGCAGCAGCGATTGGGAAAATACCGGCAGGCACACGATCGACAGCTGCGCCTGCTGAAACTGGCGGATGCCGGCGGCGGCGTTGACGATGCGATCGAGGCCGTAATAGGAGCGTTGCACCTCTTCGAACAGCCGTAGGCCCTGCACCGTGGGGGACAAGCGCCCGCGTACCCGGTCGAACAACTGCAGCCGAATCAGCTTTTCAAAGCGCGCCAGCTCGCGGCTGACGGTCGGTTGCGAGGTTTGCAGCAGGGCCGCCGCCTCGGTCAGGTTGCCGGTGGTCATCACCGCCCGAAAGATTTCGATCTGCCGCAAAGAGATACTGTGCATGGCGAGGCCGCTCGACTGTAGAGAAAGCCATATCATAAATGAATAGACTACGGCTAAATAGATATTTTTCACTCGATTCAGCGTGCGGCACTATGGCGTTATCTGCCGTCATTTTCGAATTGGGAATATCGCCATGCCACGCCCGTTGCACGACACCTCCACCGCGTTGAACGCCGCTAACCTGCTGGCTTTGCCGCAGCGTTTCGGCTGCCCGGTCTGGGCTTATGATGCGGACATCATCAGCCAGCGCATCGCTCAGCTGCGCCACTTCGACACCATTCGTTTCGCGCAGAAGGCCTGTTCGAACATTCATATTTTGCGCTTGATGCGCGAGCAGGGCGTGAAGGTGGATTCGGTGTCGCTGGGCGAGATCGAACGGGCGCTGCAGGCCGGTTTTCAGCCGGGCGGCGAACCGAGCGAGATCGTGTTTACCGCGGACGTGTTGGATCACGCCACGCTGGCGCGCGTCAGCGAATTGAAGATCCCGGTTAACGCCGGTTCCATCGACATGCTGGATCAGCTCGGCCAGGTTTCCGCAGGGCATCCGGTGTGGCTGCGCGTTAACCCGGGATTTGGCCACGGCCACAGCCAGAAAACCAACACCGGCGGCGAGAACAGCAAGCACGGCATCTGGTATGCCGACCTGCCGCAGGCGGTGGAGAAGATCCGCCGCTATGGCCTGCAACTGATCGGCGTGCACATGCACATCGGTTCCGGCGTCGATTACCAGCATCTGGAGCGCGTCTGCGATGCGATGGTGCAGCAGGTGATCGATCTCGGTCATGACATCAGCGCCATTTCCGCCGGCGGCGGCCTGTCTATCCCGTATCAGTACGGCGAAGAGGCGATCGATACCGAACACTATTTCGGTTTGTGGAATCGGGCGCGTGAACGCATCGCCGCGCATCTGGGGCATCCGGTGCAGTTGGAGATTGAACCCGGGCGTTTCCTGATGGCGGAAGCGGGCGTCTTGGTGGCCGAGGTGCGGGCGGTGAAAGACATGGGCAGCCGCCACTTCGTGCTGGTGGACGCCGGTTTTAACGATCTGATGCGCCCGGCGATGTACGGCAGTTACCACCATATTTCGCTGTTGCCGGCCGATGGGCGCGATACCTCGGGGCAAGCGCTGCGCGAAACGGTGATCGCCGGGCCGCTGTGCGAATCCGGCGACGTGTTCACCCAGCAGGCGGGCGGCGGCGTGGAAACCCGCGAGCTGCCGCCGGTGCAGATCGGCGATTATCTGGTGTTTCACGATACCGGCGCCTACGGCGCGTCGATGTCCTCCAACTACAACAGCCGTCCGCTGTTGCCTGAAGTGCTGTTCGAAAACGGCGAGCCGCGATTGATCCGCCGCCGCCAAACCATCGAAGAACTGATCGCGCTGGAACTTATCTGATCAGCCGGCGGGCGCCTGGCGCCCGCTTCACAGCGTTATGCGGCGGCATGATTACGGCTGTTCGTGCGCGTTGTTGAGGGTGGCGACCGAGTGGCGGCGCACCAGCGTTGGGCTGAACATGTTGGTGATTTCCGGCAACGGTTGCCGGTTGGCCAGCGCCAGCGCCAGCTCCGCCGCCTGGGTCGCCATCGCCACGATCGGGTAGCGAATGGTGGTCAGGCGTGGGCGCAGGTAGCGCGAAATCAGCACGTCGTCGAAACCGATCAGCGAAATCTCCCCCGGTACGTCGACGCTGTTATCGCTCAGCACCGACAGCGCGCCGGCGGCCATCGGATCGTTGTAGCAGGTAATGGCGGAGAACGAACGGCCGCGGCCGAGCAATTCTGTCATCGCCTGTTCGCCGCCGATCTCGTCCGGTTCGCCATAGGCGATCAGCTTTTCATCCACCGCGATGCCGTGTTCCCGCAGCGCGTCGAGATAGCCCTGCAGCCGGTCGGTGGCGTCGGAAATCTGGTGGGTGGAGCAGATGATGGCAATGCGCTGATGCCCTTGCTGGATCAGATGACGGGTCGCCAGCCAGGCGCCGTAGCGATCGTCGAGCGCCACGCAGCGCGTTTCGAAGCCCGGCAGCGTGCGGTTGATCAGCACCATGCCCGGGATCTGTTGCATCCAGCCGCAAAGTTCCTGATCGCTCAGCCTTTTGGCGTGCACCACCAGCGCTTCGCAGCGGTGCCGCACCAGCTGTTCAATCGCCTGACGCTCTTTTTCGGCGTCGTGGTAACCGTTGCCAATCAGCAGAAAATTGTGGGTGGCGTAGGCCACCTGCTCGACCGCCTTGACCATCGCGCCGAAGAAGGGATCGGAAACGTCGGAGACGATCAGGCCCAGCGTCTCGGTGGATTGCTGCGCCAGCGCTCGTGCGTTGGCGTTAGGGTGATACTGCAGCTGTTCCATGGCGGCCAGCACCGCGGTGCGCGACCCTTCGCTGGCCTTGGGGGAATTGTTTATCACGCGGGATACCGTGGCCACGGAAACCCCCGCCAGCCTGGCAACATCCTTTATCGTAGCCATATCAGTCAACACATCCTGGGTAATCGCTTACATCCCCCAGTTTTGCGGAAAAAAACCGGGGCTGCAAGCGGTCTCGTGCGCAACTTGTGGCGGCCGTTGCAGAATCTCTTCGAGTCTGTACGCATAACCATCGACGACCGAACGATAGCGCAATTTGTACGTTGGCACTGGCGGCGGGCTGAGGTAACGTCTGTGCATTCCGATTTGCGCCGAGAACGCCATGTCCATTAAACGCTATCCGCAGCTCGCCCATTGGGGCGCTTATACCGCCGTGGTTGAAGACGGCCGGCTTATCCGTTGTGAACCCTTCGTTGACGATCCCGATCCTTCGCCGCTGCTCGATTCCATTGTACCGATGGTCTACTCCGACAAACGCATCCGCAAGCCGGCGGTGCGCCGCTCGTGGCTGCAAAAGCGCGAGGGCAGCGACCGTACGCTGCGCGGCAGGGAAGATTTCGTCGAGGTGGATTGGGAGTTAGCGCTCGATTTGGTGGCGCAGGAGAATCGCCGGGTGCGCGATCGCTACGGTGCCTCCGGGCTGTTTACCGGCTCTTATGGCTGGTCGTCGGCAGGGCGGCTGCACCATGCCCGCTCGCTGGTGCGGCGGTTCTACTTCAGCGGCGGCGGCGGCGTCGATCAGCAGGGCAACTACAGCTGGGGCGCGGCGCAGTTTTTCCTGCCGTATGTGATCGGCACTTTCTCGCCGTTGACCGGGCGCGTCACCAGTTGGCCAAGCGTGGTGGAGCACTGCGAACTGTTTGTGGCGTTTGGCGGGTTGGCGCTGAAAAACGCCCAGGTGTCTTCCGGCGGCGCGGCGGAGCATGCGCTCAAGCCCTGGCTGCAAAAGCTGGCGCGCAAGGGCACGCCGGTGATCAACATCAGCCCGATGCGCGACGACTGCCCCGAGTTCGTCAATGCGGAATGGATCCCGATCCGGCCGAATACCGACGTGGCGCTGATGCTGGCGCTGGCTTACGAAATCCAGCGGCTGGGCGCGCAGGATGAAGCCTTCCTGCACAGCCACTGCGTGGGTTATCAACAGTTGGCGGATTACCTGAACGGCGTGAGCGACGGCGTGGCGAAAACGCCGGCCTGGGCCAGCGACATTACCGGCATTCCGACGGCGCGCATCGCGCTGCTGGCGCGGCAGCTGATCGGCGTGCGCAGTTTTATCACCTGTTCCTACTCCGTGCAGCGCGCGCATCGTGGCGAGCAACCGTACTGGATGATGATCGCGCTGTCGGCGATGTTGGGCCAGGTGGGGCTGCCGGGCGGCGGGTTCTCGTTCGGCCACGGCTCAATGAACGGCGTCGGCAACCCGCGCGTGGATACCCCCGCACCGACCATGCCGGTAGGCGATAACCCGGCCGGGCTGGCGATCCCGGTGGCGCGCATCTGCGACATGCTGCTGCGCCCTGGCGAAGCCTATCAATTTTGCGGCGAGACGCGGCATTATCCGGATATCCATCTGGTGCACTGGGCCGGCGGCAACCCGTTCCATCACCATCAGCAGTTGAACCGACTGGTGGAAGGCTGGCAGAAGCCGGATACGGTGATCGTCCAAGATATCTGGTGGACCGCGGCAGCCAAAATGGCGGATATCGTGTTGCCGGTCACCAGTTCGCTGGAGCGCAACGACATCGGCGGCTCGTCGCGCGATCGTTACGTGCTGGCGATGCATCAGGCGATTGCGCCGCAGCATCAGGCGCGCAACGATTTCGATATCTTCGCCGATCTGGCGGAGCGCCTGGGCTATCGCGAGCGCTTTACCGAAAACCGCGACGAGCGGGCCTGGATCGACGCTATCTACCGGCAATGCGGCGCTGCGCAGCAGCGCGCCGGCGTCGCCTGGCCCGAGTTTGAGGCGTTCTGGCAACGGGGCTATGTCGAGCTGCCCGCGCCGGCCAAAGAGTTTGTATTTTTTGACGCGTTCCGCGCCGATCCCCAGGTTAACCCGCTGCAAACGCCCAGCGGCAAGATCGAGTTGTTCAGCGAGCGGATCGCCGGCTATCGCTACGAAGATTTCGCTCCGCATCCGCAGTGGCGGCCGCCGGTGGAGTGGCTGGGCGCGCCGCAGGCCAAGAATTGGCCGCTGCACCTGATCTCCATTCAACCGAGCGATCGCCTGCATAGCCAGATGGATCCGGCGCCGCTGGCGCAGGGCAACAAGACCGCCGGGCGCGAAACCCTGTATATGCATCCGGACGATGCGGCGCCGCGCGGGGTGGCGGACGGCGCCGAAGTGCTGGTCAGCAATGCGCGCGGCAGCTGTCTGGCGGGGGTATCGCTCACCGATGGTGTGACGCGCGGCGTGGTGTTGATGGCGACCGGTGCCTGGTTCGAGCCGGGTTTCGACGCACAGCGCCGGCCGCTCGAGCAGGCGGGCAACCCGAATGTGCTGACGCTGGATATTGGCACCTCGCCGCTGACGCAGGGGCCGAACGCCATGAGCTGCCTGGTCGAGGTCAGCGCGCGATGAGTGAAGATTTCACGTCTGGGTCACTGGCTCGTCGTTGTTATATTTATTTTCGTCGCTGCGGGAAGGTTTAAGTTTCATTGAGTTATTACAGCAGATCGCGGGAAATTTACAGCTGGTTGCATTTGGAGCAGAACTCTTGCGATTCGGCGGTAGTTTCCTGCACGCCATCTCTCTAGAGTAGGTGATCCCAGAGGTATTGATTGGTGAGAAATCAGCATACTCTGTATGTTGAAGCCATTTTCAATTGCACCAACCTACGCGGATGCGTAGGTTTTTTTTTGCCTGCCATATAGTATTCTTTTCCCTACAACGATTTACGCCTCCATGGCCAAGGGAGAAGGGCATGATCTTTTCACTGCTGCGCGCGCTGTTTCGCCTGTTGTTTCGGGTTCGGGTCGAAGGGGGCGTCCAGCACTTCGAACGGCAAAAACTGCTGATTACGCCGAACCACGTCTCTTTCCTCGACGGCGTGCTGTTGGCGCTGTTCCTGCCGATAAAACCGGTGTTTGCGGTTTACGCCAGCATCGGCGAGAGCTGGTTCATGCGCTGGCTTCGGCCCTACATCGATTTCGTCTCGCTCGATCCCACCAAGCCGATGGCCATCAAGCAGCTGGTGCGCATGGTCGAACAGGGGCGGCCGATCGTCGTGTTCCCTGAAGGGCGCATCACCGTGACCGGCGCGCTGATGAAAATCTACGACGGCGCGGCGTTTATCGCCGCCAAATCGGGCGCCACCGTGGTGCCGGTGCGGATCGACGGCCCCGAATTCAGTCCGTTCGGCCGCATGGCCGGGGTGTTCAAGATCCGCTGGTTTCCGCAAATCAGCATCCGCATCTTGCCGCCGACCACGCTGCCGATGCCGGAGGCGCCGCGTGCGCGCGAGCGTCGGGCGCTGGCGGGCGATCGGCTGATGCAGATCATGATGCGGGCGCGCATGGAGACGCGCGAACCGCAGACGCTGTTCCATGCCTTGCTGGCGGCGCAGCGCCGCTATGGGCGTCGCAAGCCGTGTATCGAAGACATCGCTTTCAAAGAGGACAGCTACCAAACGCTGATCAAGAAATCGCTGGGCGTCAGCCGCATTCTGCAGCGCTTTACCGCCGAAGGGGAACACGTCGGGCTGCTGTTGCCGAACGCCACCATCACCGCGGCGGCGATCTTCGGCGCTTCGCTGCGCAACCGCATTCCGGCGATGCTCAACTACACCGCCGGCGCCAACGGCCTGAACAGCGCGATGACCGCCGCCGGCATCAAGACCATCGTCACCTCGCGCCAGTTCCTGGAGAAGGGCAAACTGACCCACCTGCCGGAGCAGGTGACGCAGGCCAACTGGGTGTATCTGGAGGATCTGAAAGACACCGTTACGCTGGCGGACAAGCTGTGGATCCTGCGGCACTTGCTGCAACCGCAGCGCGCGGCGTTGCCGCAACGCCCGGAGGACGCGGCGCTGATCTTGTTCACTTCCGGCTCCGAAGGCCACCCCAAGGGCGTGGTGCATTCGCATGCCAGCCTGCTGGCCAACGTAGAACAAATTCGCACCATCGCCGATTTCACGCCGCGCGACCGTTTCATGTCATCGCTGCCATTGTTCCACTCGTTCGGCCTGACGGTGGGGTTGCTTACGCCGCTGATCACCGGCAGCCGCATTTTCCTCTACCCCAGCCCACTTCACTATCGCGTGGTGCCGGAGTTGGTGTATGACCGTAACTGCACGGTGCTGTTCGGCACGGCGACCTTCCTCAACAACTATGCGCGCTTCGCGCATCCGTATGATTTCGCCCGCCTGCGCTATGTGGTGGCCGGCGCGGAGAAACTGGCGGACAGCACCAAACAGATCTATCAGGATAAATACGGCATCCGCATTCTGGAAGGCTATGGCGTGACCGAGTGCGCGCCGGTAGTGTCGATCAACGTGCCGCTGGCGACCAAGGTGGGCACCGTTGGCCGCATCATGCCGCAGATGGAGGCGCGCTTGATCGCGGTGCCGGGCATCGATAACGGTGGCCGTCTGCAGCTGAAGGGGCCGAATATCATGAAAGGCTATCTGCGGGTTGAACGTCCCGGCGAGCTGGAACCGCCGGCGGCGGAAGATGCGAACGGCGTGCTGCAGCCGGGTTGGTATGATACCGGCGATATCGTCAGCCTGGATGAGCAGGGTTACTGCACCATTCGCGGGCGCGTGAAGCGCTTCGCCAAGCTGGCGGGCGAGATGGTGTCGCTGGAGAGTGTCGAATTGCTGGCGCAACGGCTGTCGCCGGAAAAGCTGCATGCCGCCACGGTCAAAAGCGACAGCAGCAAAGGCGAGGCGCTGGTGCTGTTCACCACCGATCCCGCCATTACCCGCGAGGCATTGCTGCGGGTGGCGCGCGAGCTGGGCAGCCCGGAGCTGGCGGTGCCGCGCGATATTCGCCTGTTGAAAACGCTGCCGGTGCTCGGCAGCGGCAAACCTGATTTCGTCACCCTGCGTCATATGGCCGAACAGCCGGAGAGTGCCTGATGAATCCTTCGACCGAATCCCCTTTGTTGTCACGCGGCATGATCGCGGTGATCAGCGCGCAGTTCCTCTCGGCGTTCGGCGACAATGCGTTGCTGTTCGCCACGCTGGCGCTGATCAAGCAGCAGCTGTATCCGGACTGGAGCCAGCCGATCCTGCAGATGGCCTTTGTCGCCACCTACATCATCCTGGCGCCGTTTGTCGGCCAGGTGGCCGACAGCTTCGCCAAAGGGCGGGTGATGATGTTCGCCAACGCCCTGAAGCTGGCGGGGGCGTTGATGATCTGTTTTGGGGGGAACCCGTTTTGGGGTTACAGCCTGGTCGGCGTGGGTGCCGCCGCGTATTCTCCAGCCAAATACGGCATTCTGGGCGAGATCACCAGCGGCGAGAAGCTGGTCAAGGCTAACGGCCTGATGGAGGCCTCGACCATCGCCGCCATTCTCACCGGTTCGGTGGCCGGCGGTATTCTGGCGGACTGGCACGTGGTAGCGGCGCTGGCGGCCTGCGCGTTGGTTTACGCAGGGGCGGTGGTCGCCAACCTGTATATTCCACGTCTGGCGGCGGCGCGCCCAGGGGCTTCATGGCGGCCGCGGGCCATGACGAACAGCTTTCTTACCGCCTGCGTCACATTATGGCGCGATGGGCAGACGCGTTTCTCTTTGATCGGCACCAGCCTGTTTTGGGGGGCCGGCGTGACGCTGCGTTTTCTGTTGGTGCTGTGGGTGCCGGTGGCGCTTGGCATTGCCGATAACGCCACGCCGACGCTGCTGAACGCCATGGTGGCCGTCGGCATCGTGGTCGGCGCCGGCGCCGCCGCGCGCTTCGTCACGCTGAAGACGGTGAAGCGCTGCATGCCGGCCGGGATCCTGATCGGCGTCGCGGTCGCGGTGTTTGCGTTGCAAACGACCATGCTCAATGCCTACGTCTTGCTGGCGATCATCGGCATACTGGGGGGCTTCTTCGTGGTGCCGCTCAATGCGTTGCTGCAGGAGCGGGGCAAGCATTCGGTCGGCGCTGGCAATGCGATCGCGGTGCAAAACCTGGGTGAAAACGCCGCCATGTTGCTGATGCTGGGCCTGTATTCTTTGGTCGTGAAGCTGGGGGTGCCGGTGGTGGGCGTCGGCGTAGGGTTTGGCGTGGTGTTTGCGCTGGCGATTAGCGCATTGTGGTGGTCTCAGCGGCGGTGAAACGGGGCGCAGCCTGGCTGCGCCCTCAGAGGAATTAAGGCGCCGGAATGGTAAACCGGGTGTGGATTTCTTCGAGCGCCTGCAGCACGTCCTCATCCAGAATCACGTCAAGGCTGTCGAGGTTGATTTTCAACTGATCCACCGAGGTGGCGCCCAACAGGGTGCTGGCGACGAACGGCTGCTGACGCACGAAGGCCAAGGCCATCTGCGAAGGATCCAGTCCGTGTTTTTTGGCCAGCGCCACGTATTCGGCGATCGCCAACTGGGTTTGCTGCCCTGAATAACGGTTGAAGCGGGTGAACAGCGTATTGCGCGCGCCGGCTGGTTTTGCGCCGTTGAGGTATTTACCGCTCAGGGTGCCGAACGCCAGGCTGGAATAGGCCAGCAGTTCCACCCCTTCGTGCTGGCTGATCTCGGCCAGGCCAATCTCAAAGCTGCGGTTCAGCAGGCTGTACGGGTTTTGAATAGACACGATACGCGGCAGCTCATGTTTCTCCGCCAGCTGCAGGTAGCGCATCACGCCCCAGGGCGTTTCATTGGAAACCCCGATATAGCGGATCTTGCCGGCGCGCACCTGCTCGGTCAGCGCCTCCAGCGTTTCCAACAGCGTGACCGTAGCTTTGTCGTCGGTGTATTGATAGTTGAGTTTGCCAAAGCAGTTGGTGGCGCGCTGCGGCCAGTGCAATTGATAAAGATCGAGATAATCGGTGTTCAGCCGTTTGAGGCTGGCGTCCAGCGCGGCGCGGATGTTCTTGCGATCGAGCGCCTGCTGCGGGCGGATGCTGCTGTCGGTGCCGCGCACCGGCCCCGAAACTTTGCTGGCCAGGACGATTTTTTCGCGATTGCCGCGCGCCTTGATCCAACTGCCGATATAGCTCTCGGTCAGGCCCTGGGTTTCCGGGCGGGGCGGCACCGGGTACAGTTCGGCGGTGTCTATCAGGTTCACGCCTGCGGCCAATGCATAGTCCAGTTGCGCATGGGCGTCGGCTTCGCTGTTCTGTTCGCCAAAGGTCATGGTGCCCAGTCCCTGCACGCTCACTTCTAAAGAACTGTGGGGAATACGGTGGTATTGCATTAACGGCCTTCCTTTCTTGTTAGCGCTGACGGGCCGCGCGGCCCGGTGAAACAGGAGCCCAATTCAGAAGACGGCGCAAAGTCCGTCGGGCGGCGATGTCGCCTTTCCTGACTATAACCAAGCGGTGAAGATGGGGGAAGCGGATTCAGTGCGCAGACGAATGAGGGCTACCGCGCTTGAACGGGCGATAGCCGGCGAGCGGTAATTAGC